>NZ_JALAMS010000006.1:0-608 GCF_026790145.1 Priestia endophytica
AACCACTTTTTAATAATAGATGAACCAGGAAAGGTAGAAATCTGTTTCATGATCCACTCATGCCGTAGATGATCGAAACATCCGCGGAAATCCCCTTCAAATACCCATTTCTTCTTACTATTTGCATTAAGCTTAGTGTGGAGGTTGCTGATGGCGTCATGTGTGCTTCTTTTAGGTCGAAAACCATATGAACTCGGCTCTAGGCGAACTTCCCATTGTGGTTCCAAAGCTGTTTTAATCATATTCTGATAGACACGGTCTTTTATAGTAGGAATTCCAAGAGGTCTAAGTTTGCCATTCTTCTTTGAAATAAATGTCCTTTTAGCTGGACGGGGACGGTGTAGGAGCACATTCTGTTTCTCCATTTGACAAAAGAGTATTATGCGCTCATTTGCATGAAGTGCTGTATAACCGTCTATTCCAGATGTACGCTTGCCTTTGTTTTGTTGTGTCACTCTACGAATAGAGAGTAATAGATTTGCCTTACTCCGAAGGAGTAAACGTTGTAGCTTTCGTACTTTCCTTTGTTGTTTGTATTGTTCGGCACGATAAATTCTTTGTCGTAACTTCGTTACATATTTCTGTATGGCCTTCCAATCAATAGATTG
>NZ_JALAMS010000006.1:647-40371 GCF_026790145.1 Priestia endophytica
AGTCTGTCATAAGTAGGTTGATATACTCGACAGTATCCGTTCAGTTATACAATGTTCTGCTTTCCTGTGCCTTTTCAGGCTAACGGCTTTCGCTTTTTTCCATATCCCATACCCTCTGTCACATCGTTTGACTTTGCAGTCATCCTACTGCTTACGCAGATGACATAGGGCTTACCAAGTTCCGCATCTTATAGATACAATGAGGTTAGGTGGGTTCTTTACTCCGGGCAAGATATGGGACGCATCGCAGCAACTTTATGAATTTACTTTTCCTCTTACCAATACTCAAGCCAATCTGTGCACTATCTTGAGCTAACATTTACGAAGCTTATAAACCTTCACTTTCGTTCACCATACTCATCTTCCCCTAGCAGTGTTCCGAGTCGTGCGCTGACTCTCTGTTTCCGCATTTCCGCATGCAACCTACGTGACCATTACCGGTCCCGCAGTTTTGGACGGGGACAGTTTTTGCGTCTAAACTAGTGGCGTAAGCCACACTATATAGAAGCGACTTCTTGTCGCACCATAAAACATGTTAGAGGAAGTGAAAAAGTATAAATCCATTGATTAACAAGGATTTTACGCTTTTTATTTTTTTAGGAACCGAAGAATCAGATTCTTTAATTCCCTTTAGTAAAACTGGATATTCATGACTTAGAGTTTCTATAGTGTGTCATAGAAGAAACTAGTCAAAAAGAAGCCTTTGCTTTAGTAAGCAAAGGCTTCTTAGTTTTATTCGAGCATTAGTCTAACTTTCAAACCTGTCGGTATGTGAACAGAATTATCGTTTTATCAAAAGTGGTGTTCATCCAATGGTAAGATTTATCCCACAGGACAAGTCTATCTAGAAAAAATTCAAAATCATTACCGTATATTCTTTTACTCAAGATTAGCATGTCTAGTAAACATTTTACCTGAGCTCAATTCTTTCTTTTCCATATATCTCAATATAATAGCATCGAAAAACAATAAGAGGGTTTGCTCAAATAACGATGCCATAGGCTGAATAGTTTTATATTGACTTTGTTCCTTATCTTTAGGGGAACCAGGTAATTTCACTATAATATCAGATGCCTTTCCAATGGTCGATTCAGGAAAAATTGTGACACTAGCTACTGTTGCACCTATATCTTTAGATTTTTGAACCATAGAGACCAAACTCTTTGTGTCACCTGAACCAGATGCAATAATTAAAAGGTCTTCTTCTTTGAGATTAGGTGTTACAGTTTCACCTACTACATAAGCGTCTAAACCCATGTGCATCATTCGCATTGTAAAAGATTTGGCCATAAATCCTGATCTTCCAGCACCAGCTAGAAAGATTTTCTTTGAATTAATAATACTATCTACTAATTTTTCAGCTTCATGATCTACTATTAGGCTAGTAGTCTGATTTAATTCTTTTATAATTTCAGCTAAGTATTCAGTAGTTTGCATCGTTTTAATCATTTCTTTATACAAGTGTTGCTTTCTTAACTAATTTTTTCATTTCACCTGCAACACTATTTTTATCATCTACACCTGTAATACCGCCACCTACAATTACCAGGTCAGGTTTTGATTCGACTACTTCTGGGAGTGTATTTAATTTAATACCTCCTGCTACTGCTGTTTTCGCGTTTTTAACAACGCGTTTAATTGTTTGAAGTTGTTCAAAAGGTGTTTCCCCTTCTGCTTGAAGATCATATCCTGTATGTACACAGATATAGTCAACTCCAAGTGCATCTACTTCTTTAGCACGCTGTTCAAGATTCTTTACATTAATCATATCTACAAGGATTTGTGTTCCTTGTTTTTTAGCTTCTTCCACTGCACCCTTTATAGTAGAATCATCAGTAGCCCCAAGAATTGTAATAATGCTAGCTCCAGCTTCAGAAGCTTTCATTACCTCATATGCTCCGGCATCCATGATTTTTAAATCAGCTAAAACTTTTAAAGATGGGAATTCTTCTTTTATTTCTTTTACTGCTTTAAGTCCTTCGTTAATAACAACCGGAGTACCGATTTCTACGATATCTATGTGTTCCTGAACCTCTCTTACTACTTCCTTTGCTTCTGGAATGTTCACAAGATCTAATGCTAATTGAAGTTCCATGAATACTTCACTCCCTAATTAGATTTTTTGAAGATACGCTTATTATAAAATCTAATTTCTTTAAAAAAAAGTACGCACTTTTAACCCATATAGTAAGTGCCAAAACACATAGTGAGAAAATGTATACTTGATATTGTCGAACGAAATAATGCTGAAAATACGTAATTTTAACGGAAGGAAAGGATCAAGATATTACAAATTACAATATCTCGTTCTATAAATCTATTAGTTCCGCTAGGTTCAATTTTAATGTTTGAAAATGTAAAAGCACATACAGTAACGTCTTAGAATTACTGCATGTGCTTATATAACTAACTCATTTTTAATTTTATGAATTTTCGAACAATAAAAGTTACTATTTGTCTATAAAGTAGACGTAAATAACCTTCTAATTTTTAGAAATAGTCGTTTCCGTATTGATTTGTACAGTCTCCATATAAGTCTTCCCCCATTCATACATAGACTCAAGGATTGGCATCAAGCTTCTTCCCTGTTCAGTTAATGAATACTCTACTTTTGGCGGAACAACAGGATATACTTTCCGATTTACAATAAGATCCTCTTCTAATTCTCTCAATTGGCTAACTAACATTCTCTGAGTGATACCTGGCATAAGAGACTTTAGCTCACCAAAGCGTTTAGTTCCCTCTTTTCCTAAATGCCATAAAATAAGCATTTTCCATTTCCCCCCAATAATAGAGAGCGTTAATTCCTTTTCACAGTTAAATGTTTTGTTACAAAGGTGGCCCATTTCTTTTCCCTCCTAATTTTATACAACTATCAGTATACTTTTACACACTATATGAAAATAAAGTGTGTACTTTTAACCAAAAATTGTACCTGTTATACTCATTATACTCAAATCCATAAAGGCGATAATTTAAAGATACTAGAACAAGTGATTAAAAGTAAAGGGGGAGAAGCTTAATCATGCCAAGTAGCATTCGTTTAGAAGAAAGAAATCACAATGAACTAAATAAGCTGAAATTAGATTCCATGACCTTCGTCTTGTTTGGAGCAACAGGTGATCTAGCTAAAAGAAAAATTTTTCCTGCTTTATATAATTTATTTTTAGATGGAAAATTCCCTCATTCCTTTTCAATTATTGGTTTAGGGAGAAGGAGCTGGTCTGATAATACATTTCAAGCACATATAGAAGAATCATTAAAGACATTTTCTCGCCGTCTGGAAAGTAACACTGCATCAATAGAAAAATTTCTTCGTGCATTCCGCTACGTCGCCTTGGATGTAACAAATGGGGAAACATATGAAAAGTTACTTGATATGATTCAACAAAGAGAAAGAGAATTGAGTATTCCTGAAAATCGTCTATTCTACTTATCTGTTTCTCCTGAATTTGTTGATGTGATTACATCGAATATAAACCAAAGTGGATTAGGTTCTACTACAGGCTGGAAGCGTCTTATAATTGAAAAACCTTTTGGGCATGACTTACTATCAGCCCAAGAGTTAAATCAAAAACTATTACAAACCTTTAAAGAAGAGGAAATTTACCGTATTGATCATTACCTTGGAAAAACGATGGTCCAAAACTTAGAGGCCATAATATTTGCTAATCCTATTCTGCAAGTGTTACGGAATAACCACTGTATTTCGAATATTCAGATCACTGCTAGTGAAACTGTTGGAGTTGAAGAACGAGCGAGTTATTATGATCAATCAGGCGCACTTAGAGACATGGTTCAAAACCATATGTTACAACTGCTTATGATGACAGCTATGCATCTTCCGAAATCAAGAAATGCAAAGCATATTCGAGAGCAGAAGATAAAAGTTATGGAGAATCTTCGTCCATTAGGAAAAAAAACAATAGATTTACATGTAGTACGAGGACAATATGAATCAGGAGAAATTCATGGAGAATCAGTTGTTGGATACAAAGAAGAGCCTGGAATTACACCCTGCACGGTTAATGATACTTTTGTTGCAGCTCGTTTATGGATTGATGATTATTTTTGGAACGGTGTACCATTCTATATTCGTACAGGAAAAAGAATGAAGGAAAAAAGCACGCGTATTGTAATAGAGTTCAAAAATTCTTTTAATGATTTATATGCTGTTGAAAATAGGGAAATAAACCCTAATATTCTGGTGATTGAGATCGGCCCAAACGAAGGTATTTCATTACAACTAAATAGCAAAAACGCTTTAAATTACAATAAAATTGAACCTATTCTTACACAATTTTCATCTGATCAAAAAGATGTACCTGAAGCTTATGAACTGTTACTATTCGATGCTTTAAGAGGTGATGCTACTTTTTTTGCTAGCTGGAAGGAAGTGGAGTTATCTTGGCGTTGGGTGCAACCAATTTTAGAAGCTTTTAAGAATAATGACCTTCCTCTTCATTCATATAGTGCAGGTTCTATGGGACCAGATGCTTCTGACCAGTTGTTGAAAGAAGATGGTTTCATATGGTGGTAGATAAAAACTGAGGAGTAAAATCTATAATTGTTTGTTAACCATTCAATGGACTTTTGATAATCCTATGTTTGTCATAAATTATCCAACCAATATCTTATAAAGCTATTTTTAGGGGGTATTCAAGATGCAAATCGGATTAATTGGATTAGGGAAAATGGGCTTGAATTTAGCCCGAAATCTTACTGATCATAATCATGAAGTAGTTGGATTTGATTTAAGTACCAATGCTGTCAACGAAATTAAAAAATACGGTTGTACAGGTGTATATAATTTAGTAGACCTTGTAAAATCATTAGATCAGCCCAGGATTCTTTGGATTATGGTTCCGCATCCAGTTGTTGATTCAGTAATTAACGAATTAATACCATCTTTAAATAGTGGTGATATTATAATTGAGGCAGGGAACTCCCACTACAAGGATTCTATTCGTCGATACAATTATTTGAAAAAAGTAGGAGTAAGTTTTATGGATGTTGGGACTTCCGGTGGAACGGAAGGTGCTCGTAAAGGAGCTTGTTATATGGTTGGAGGAGATTCTGAAACTTGGAAAATTGTTGAACCCATTTTTCAAGATACAGCTGTAGAAAAAGGATATTTGTATGCAGGGAAAGCAGGAAGTGGCCATTTTTTGAAAATGATTCACAATGGAATTGAATATGGAATGATGGCTGCAATTGGAGAAGGATTTGAAATATTAGAAAAGAGTGAATTTAATTTTGACTATGAAAGTGTAGCGAGAGTATGGAATAATGGTTCGGTTATTCGATCCTGGCTTATGGATTTGACTGAAAATGCATTTTCAAAGGATTCAAACTTACAAGGGGTTAAGGGAATTATGCATTCTTCTGGAGAAGGAAAGTGGACTGTTGATACAGCTTTAGATCTCCAAGCAGCCACTCCAGTTATAGCGATGTCTTTATTGATGCGCTATCGCTCATTAGAGGATGATACCTTCACAGGAAAGGTAGTAGCAGCACTGCGCAACGAATTTGGTGGTCATGCTTTCGAAAAAAATGAGAAAGTTACAAGTGTATAAAAGTAAAGAATGTGTGAATGGGAGGGAGGGAGAAAAATAGGATGGCTATCTCTTTTGATTACTCCAATGCATCATCATTTTTCAAACAAAGTGAAGTGGATTATTTAAGTGAATTTATAAAAGTAGCTCATAACAGTCTTCATGAAAGAAAAGGTCCTGGATCTGACTTTCTTGGTTGGTTGGACCTCCCGATTAATTATGATAAAGATGAGTTTTTTCGAATAAAACAGGCTGCCGAGAGAATTCAAGGTCAGTCAGATGCTCTTATTGTAATTGGTATTGGGGGGTTCTTATTTAGGTGCAAGAGCAGCAATTGAGGCCCAGCGTTATGTAGAGAGTTTACAGGAAATGGGGAATAATTTATCTTACGTGTAAATTGATATACTCTAGATTCAAAATATCATAACTAGCGTTTACAAAGGTTAATTACTCATTTTCCTTAAAAAAATAAGTATATCTTCCTTAAATCTAATATATTTTAAAAATAATAAAGCTTTAATACAGTTCATAAACAACGTAGCTAAAAATTGATTTCTTGAGCGAAAAATTCAAGTGATTGCGAGTAATCTCTAAATGTTGAACGTATCGATTTTGGATCTAAAAAGGAATTGATTAGTATGAAAAAGGAAAATGTATTTTATATAGAAGGAACTCGTCAAAAAGGAAAGGAATACTTCTACAATAGAAGCTTTTCTTTTGACGAGTCTCTTATTTGAATACGAGCTTTAGTATGGATATAAAAGTTAGTTTCATTCCTGTCTTTTATTTTTTATGCCTTAAGATGTTAAAGACAGGGTAATATAAACAGTCCACAGATGTATTCTATATTTTTATATCTCCCCTTATATAAATTACATAGATAATAATTCTATGGATTTTTTCTCTTCTAAACCCTTAATCATTTCCTCCCAATACCTTGGTTTATTTGGTAGGACAGAATAGTAACGTCTCAAAAATTGTACAATAAGATTGCTATTCAACTCATCCTCCTTATGGTCAATAGGAAGAAAACACAAGTCAAGACCAGATACAGCTTCTCCGTCATTTTTCCAAGATGGATGAACATAAGAAAAATTAAGCCGTTTATAACCTAGATGAGATAAAACTTCTCGACGAACATATGGATTCATTGATTTAATACTACCAAATTCATATTGTTCTACTTTACAAGGGTCATAGATTTCAGCAAACATACCATGCAGTTTCTTTCCGTTAGCAGAGGCTAATATATTTAAGTCGACTAATCTCTTTTGTGCTAAAAATGCACCAACACCAAGCCCATCTTTACCAATAATCGTAAAGTCTGTCATTGCCACATTAAAGTCTTCATAATATCGATATTCTGTCACCCCTACTACCTTGTTATCTTTAACAGCAACAAAAACACGAATCCCTATATCTTCTAATGGTTCTTTCCAAAGATTAAATTCTAATACCTCTTCTGTGGGAAACACTTGCTGCATTAATTGATGCATTTGTTTAAATAAAGGGTCTTCTATGCCTGTTATTCTACGATATTCCATTTTTCTTCTTCTCCCTACTTGAGTTATTGTGAATAAATGGATTGTTCCATTCCATTAGTATAGCGTGATTACAAGATTCTTTATCCTCTAAATAGTTTGCTATTACTTTAATTGGAGTTCGACCGCAATGGAGAAGAAATGTAATAACTGGATCCTTTAACTCACCATTTAAAAGTAATTCTATATATACTCCTGGTGTCATTCTATGCGCATATTTATGGTATCCAGGCATTCTTCCGCCACCCAGTAAACGCTCCAGTCCTTTGTGAATAACCACATCATACATAGAAGACATGAGCCATTTTCCTAATCCTAGTTTTCGAAAAGAAGGGCTTATACTAATATCTACAACATACAATGTATTTCCATTAGGATTATGATTTGTAATGTATCCGTTACTAGTAACTTCCTCCCAAGTATGATCAGGACTAGATAAATGGAAATCAATAAGCAATCCAGTCATTGATCCAGCAATTTCATTATTTACTTCTACGCATAAAGCTCCTTCAGGAAAGAGAGAAATATGGTTATATAGTTGCTGTGTATTCCACCATAATTCAGAGGGGAATGGCGGAGGGAAACATACTTGCTGGATACGAATTAAATCCAGAAAGTCTTTTTGTTCATAATTTCTAATTAACGCCGGAATGGGTCGGCCCTGATCAAAGACAAAAAACTCCTTATGGTACACAGTCATGCCTCCTTATAGACGTGTAGGAACCTCTTCTTTAGCTTTCCAATCTGGATAAAGGTCTGTTCTGCGATCTCTCCATGTAGTAACAGATCCACTTTCACGAACCTGATATAACAGTTCTAAATTTAAATCAGTTGTGACAATCATATCTTGATTAATTTCTCCTTCTACCAAAAGACCTTTGGGAGGAAATGGTATATCGTTTGGTGTTATAACTGCAGCTTGACCAAAATTGGCTCGCATGAAATCAACAGTAGGTAAAGAACCAACTGTACCAGAGCTTACTACGTATACTTGATTTTCAATAGCTCTTGCATGGCTTGTATATCGAACTCGATGAAATCCGTGTCGGTCGTCTGTGCAAGAAGGACAGAAAATAACATCTGCACCCTTCGCCTTCGCTATGCGAACAATCTCAGGGAATTCAATATCATAACACGTTAACATTGCAATCGTGCCTTTGTTCGTCTCAAATACGTGTAGATCTTTACCAGGTGTCATATTCCATTCCTGTAACTCTGTTGGCGTCATATGAAGCTTTGCCTGTTCCGCTACTCTTCCATCTGGATAGAATAAGTGAGCTACATTATATAGCTTGTTATTTTTTCGAAGAACATGAGTACCTGCAATAATGTGTGTGTTTGATTTAATAGCTAGATTTATAAATAATGAGCGATATTGCTCAGTAAAATTAGGCAATTCGTGAATTGTTAATGCCTTTCCTTGATCGTCGCCAATAGACATAAGTTGCGTAGTGAAGAATTCAGGAAACATAATAAATTCTGCCCCAAATTCCTCTGCTGTTTTTACATAATGGCCCACTTGATAAGCAAATTCTTCAAAAGATTGTATGGTATGAAGATGATATTGAACCGCTGAGACTCTTAGTTTCATAGGATTCTCCCTTCTTTTACTGCTTTAAGTCCTTCATTAAGACCAACTGAAGTGAATATTTTCTAATACTTGTATGTTTTATTTTGAAATCTCTTTTACTTTTGGAATGTTTGCAAAGTTTAATGGCTTCTCATTCTTTAAATAAAGTTAGTTTGGTTAATATAAAGTCATTATGAGTTAGAATTTATAGAAAAAAAAGTACGCACTTTCAAAACATATAGTGAATAAAAGTATACTGTCGAAAAATAAGGACTATTCTGTATAAGGGTAGCAGTTTATTATAGTTTACTTCTTTAAATATTTTTTAAAATGCATTTACTTAAAATTAATCTACTAAAGGTAGGATTAATTTTAAGTAAATGCCAAATATAATATTCATCTTTTTTAGATAGCTTTTCTTCTTAAAGTTCGTGATTTCGTTTAATCGCCCTTTGATTTTATGCGAATAAGAAAATAAGGATCTTGTTTTTCGAACATTGTGGATAATTATGTAATAAAAAATTCTATGTCAACTTTTATTACAAAATGTTGCAAAAAGTCCGAATATTAGAAATATAATAAATCCACCGACAAGATTTAACATTTAGTTGACAAGAAGGAGTGGTACTTGGAGTTATGAAACAAAAGAAAATTGTCATTATCGGAGCTGGTGTAGTTGGATGTAGTACGGCTTATTATTTAAACAAAATGGGACAACGAGACGTTACGGTCATTGAACAGGGCCCACTGTTTGAAACAGGAGGATCAACATCTCATGCCCCAGGTCTTGTATTTCAAGTTAGTTTTTCTAAAGTACTTACAACCTTAGCTTCTCAAACGGTTGAGACCTTTAAATCATTAAGTACAGATGCACAACGCTCTTTCTATTCGGTTGGAAGTCTTGAAATTGCACATACATCAGATCGTTTAGAAGATTTAAAAAGAAAAGCTGGAGTAGCTAGTTCGTGGGGAATAGATGCATTTGTTCTCTCACCAGAGGAATGTTGTGAAAAGAGTCCGTTAATCAACAGAGATAACATTTATGGAGGACTTTATGTTCCATCAGATGGAATTGCTAAACCACTTAATGCTGTTGACCAAATGACTAGTTTCTCTAAGTCTTGTGATACTAAATTTTATGGAAATACAGAAGTCACAAATATAGAAGTAGTGGATGGTCAAGTAAAAGCAGTAGAAACAAGTGCTGGAAAATTTGAAGCTGATTTGATTATTTGCTGTGCAGGATTCTGGGGACCACATATTGGAGAGATGGTAGGTGTAACTATACCCCTTCAGCCAATGGCCCATCAATACGTGTTTACAAATGAATTAGAAGAATTAGCTGATGAAGAAGAAGAAGTAACTATGCCACTTATTCGTCAACAAGATAGTTCTATATATTTTCGTCAAGTATTCAATGGTTTAGGTATTGGCTCATATCAACATCGACCGCTTCCTGTTGAACTTAATGAAATTACGAAATATGGGGAAGCAAAAGAAATGCCATCTGTAAAGGCGTTCACCCCAGAAGATTTTGAAAAACCGTGGCAAGATGCTACTGAATTTATTCCATCATTAAAACAAGCAGGAATAAAAAAGGGTATAAATGGTATTTTTTCATTCACACCTGATGGAATGCCGTTGCTTGGAGAGTCTCAAAAAGTTCGTGGTTTCTGGGTAGCAGAAGCAATATGGGTTACTCATTCTGCAGGTGTAGCTAGGCAAATGGCTGAATGGATTGTTAATGGTGCCCCAACTGTTGATTTAGAATTATGCGATATTAATCGTTTTGATACGTATGCGCAAAGTCCAGATTATTATAAACCGCGATCCATTGAGAATTACGAAAAAGTATACGATATTCATCATCCGTCCATGCCACCAGAGACATCACGCAATATGCGTGTAAGTCCATATTATATGCGTCAAAAAACACTGGGAGCTTATTTCAACGAAAAAAATGGATGGGAGCAGCCGCAATGGTATGAAGCTAATGAATCGTTAGTAAGCGTATATGAAAAAACAATCTTAAAACGGAAAGGTTGGGCCGCCCAATATTGGTCGCCAATTATTGAAGCTGAACAATTGCATACACGCCAACATATTGGACTTTATGATGTAACGGCAACAAAAAAACGCCTAGAAATTAAAGGAGATGGAGTAGTCGAGTTTTTACAACAATTAACGACAAGTAATATTGATATTCCAATTGGGCATGTAATAAATACATTAATGTTACATGAATTAGCTGGAATAAAAGATGAGATAAAGGTCATTCGTAAAGCGACTTCTGCTTTTCATGTTCTTTGTGCAGGACCGGTAGAAGCTAGTTGGATACAAAAACAATTATCAACATCTAGTCAGGTTGTTATTCAAGATGTAACAGCAGAAACGTGTAGTTTATGTGTTATGGGACCTAAAGCGAAGGAAATGCTACAATCTCTTGATTCTGACGTTTTTGTAGAAAATAAATGGACAAGTCAAAGCGCTAAAGAATTATTAATCGGTAATATTCCAGTTCTAGCTGTATACAATTCCTATGCTGGAATGGATAGTTGGGAATTATCAACGACTAATGACCAAGGGTTGCAATTATGGGATTTACTATTTGAAACAGGGCGTCCTTATAAGCTTATCGCTGCAGGTGATCGTGCCCTTGAAGCTCTTCGAATTGAGTCATTTACGTTAAGAAGTAGTAAAGATTTCTGGAGTGAACATGATCCATATGAAATTGGACTTGATCATATGATTGATCTTAATAAATCCACTTTCATCGGAAGAAAGGCACTGATAGACCGTAAAGAAAAAGGCCCTAAATTAATATTGGTGACATTAATACTGGATGATCCAACCATGGTTGTAATGGGATATGAACCGGTATTTTCTAAAGAAAAAGTAGTTGGTTTTGTGACAAGTGCCGGATATTCGTACAGCTTAGGGAAAGGAATTGTATATGCGTTACTATGGCCTGAAAATGTAAACGAAGAGGCTACCTTAGATGTTGAATATTTCGGAAAAACATATACAGCACAAGTTATGAAAGATTCAACTGTTGTTATTTAACTATTAAGTGTGAAATTTTAGGGGGAATGACTATGTCAACACACTATGATGTTATTATCATTGGTTTAGGAGCAATGGGGAGCACAGCTGCGTATCAATTAGCAAAGAAAGGCCAACGGGTACTTGGTATTGAACAATTTGGTCCAGCTCACGACCAAGGGTCTAGTCACGGCGGTTCACGTATTATTCGACAATCTTATTTTGAAGATCCTGCATATGTACCATTACTGCTTCGTGCATATGAGTTATGGGATGAAATTGAGCGAGAAAGTGAAAATGAGATTCTCACGATTACAGGGGGCTTAATGTTAGGCCCGCCAGAAAGCTTAACGGTATCTGGTAGTATCGATAGTGCAAAAAAATGGAACCTACCTTATGAGGTTTTGGAAGCAAACGACATCCTCAAACGTTTCCCAATGTTTAGTCCATCACTTCAAACAATAGCATTATACGAAGAAAAAGCTGGATTTGTTAGACCTGAATTAAGTGTATATAGTCATCTCCTTCAAGCAGAAAAGTATGGGGCTGAACTTCGTTTCTTTGAAGAGGTTCAATCATGGGAGGCACACCCTTCTGGTGAAGGGGTACGTGTGGTGACAACTAATGGAACGTATGAAGCTGGGAAAATCATTATTTCTGCAGGAGCTTGGGCACCGCAGTTATTAAAAGAATTAGGAGTAAACTTGCAAGTAGAACGCCATATACAGATGTTCTTTGAACCAACACAGGGTATTGATTCTTTCCGTGTAGGAAAACATCCTATTTATATATGGGAAGCAGACGATAATGTGCAATTATATGGTTTTCCTTCTCATGGGTTACGTGCTGAAGGAGCAAAAATCGCTTTTTTCCGTAAAGGGAAATTATGTACTCCAGAAAGCATTGATCGAAACATATACGAAGAAGAAGTAGAAATGATGCGAGAATATCTTGCTCAAGGTATTCCACAGTTAAATGGTCGATTTTTACAAGGGAAAACCTGCATGTATACAAATACACCAGATGAACATTTTGTTGTTTCGCTTCACCCAAATCATCCGCAAGTAGCTGTTGCAGCCGGGTTCTCAGGGCACGGGTTTAAATTTGCAAGTGTAGTAGGAGAGATTTTATCAGATTTAGTGATAAAAGGAGAAACGGACCATCCAATTGATTTATTTAGCCCAAAGCGTTTTATCTATCAATAAGTCTTTTAAATATATAAGTTAGCTTATCTATTTTTGAAAATATTCTATTTAAACTTTTTTAAGAGGATAATGGGGGAATAATAGATGGTAATGGATCACAATATTATAAACGATAAAGGTAGAATTAAGTCTACATTGAAGGGTGAATTATATACCTCTCCAACAATTTTTAAACTAGAAAAAGAAAATATTATTTCTAAATCATGGATTTTGGTTGGATTTGCATATGAGGTAGAAAAGCCAGGTCAATATATCGCAACAAAAGTGGAAAATGAAAATGTCTTGATTGTTAGAGGAAAGGATTCTGTGCTACGAGCTTTTTTAAATGCATGTCGTCATCGAGGAGCAAAGCTTTGTAGTGATTCATCTGGAAAAACAGGCGCTATTCGTTGTCCCTATCATTCATGGACTTATAGTCTTGATGGTTCCTTAATTGGAGTCCCTAATACAAGTCATTGTCGAGAAGAACTAGTTAATAATGAAAACTATGGTTTAGAATCAGTCCATCTCGAAGTTTGGAATGGAATGATTTGGGTGAATTTATCTGAAAATACTGAATTAATTGAAAAAAGCTTAGATGCACAAATTCTTGAGCGTTTTGGTGAGCTTGATACCTTTTCTAGATATCAAATCCATAATTTACAGGTAGCGCATCGTAAAGATTATGAGGTAGAAGCAAACTGGAAGCTTATTGTAGAGAATTTCCAAGAATGCTACCATTGTTCTTCTATTCACCCTGAACTTACAGCTGCTCTGCCAGAATTTCGTTCAGGAGTTGGGACACAAAACTCAGTTGGTGGCGGAGCTAAATTTAATGATAACGTAAATGCTTTTTCAATCAACGGTAAAGAAAGTCGTCCGATGTTGAAAGGGCTACTTCCAGAGGATGATCGCACATATTTTGGGATAACTATTCTTCCGCTTGTATTTATTAATTTAACGCCGGATCATGTCATTATTCATCGCATTATTCCAATTAGCGCCGAGAAATCAAAAGTTATTTGTGAATGGTTATTTGATTCAGAAGAGATAGCTAAGCCAGACTTTGATCCAAGGGACGCTGTAGAATTATTTCATCGTGTAAACCTCCAAGATTTTGAGGCTTGTGAATGGTGTCAAGAAAATATGGGATCAAAAGCATATAAAGATGGTGGTATCTTAGTACCAATTGAACAGCATGTTTCTCATTTTTATGACTACGTACTAGAAGCAATTGGTATGAAAATGGAAATGAGTAACAAATAAATTTTGCTTGGCAGTCTCTACATATCAGAATTTTCTCTTCCTTTATTTTAATATAGGGAAGGGAAAATTTTAGATATGAAAGCCAAATTAGTAAAGACTATTATTGATATTAACAATACATGAAAAGTATTTAATTAGTGAGAGAGCATTAAACTTAATATATTTAAGAAAAAATATACTATAAAACATAAAATATATTACTCATTAACAATCATTAACTATTATATCAGAGAGAAATAATTGTTTCAATTGATAATTCTGAAAATTTTTATTATTTTGGAGTTATAGAAAGTTTGGATGGTTATACTATCTCTTTTTCTAGTTTCCGAAATCAGCTCTTTTCTATGTAGTAATACTAATTTAGGTACCATCCATTCCTACTTTTTAACCAAGTAAGAGCAGGTATGATATTGGGGATAAAATTGATCTAAAAACAGGAAAGGAGAAATTAGTATCCATGCTGAATAAAATCTTAAATAGACATAGTGTATTTTATATATCGATTTTTTTGACTGTTACCTTTATCATTTGGGGAGGAGTTTTCACAAAAAATTTCACAAAAATTACAACAGTCATTTATAATTTAATTATCAATGATTTAGGTTGGATTTACATGGATATAACCTTTTTCCTAGTAGTCTTTTCAGTCTATTTGTTATTTTCAAAATATGGAAAAATTAGGATAGGGAAAGAGAATGAGAAACCTGAATTTAAAACAGGTTCTTGGCTTGCCATGTTATTTGGTGCTGGGATGGGGGTAGGCATTATCTATTGGGGAGTAGCTGAACCAGTTACCCATTACGTGAATCCTCCTTATGGGGAGGGGTATACAGCCGATTCAGCTAACACAGCGATGAAATACTCCTTTTTCCATTGGGGATTACAGCCTTGGGCTATTTACACCGTTATTGGTCTAGCTCTTGCTTATTTTCAAATTAAAAAAGGTTTACCAGCCACAATTAGCTCTGTCTTTTATCCCATACTTAAGGATAAAATCCATGGTCCAATAGGAAAAGCCATTGATATTTTTTCAGTCGTTGCCACTGTATTTGGAATCGCAACATCCTTGGGTCTAGGGGCTTTGCAAATTTCAGCAGGTTTTCAAGTCCTATTTAATATTCCAAATACTGTCCCCCTACAACTCTCCGTCATTGGAATAGGAACAGTTCTATTTATCATTTCTATAAGTACTGGGTTAGAAAAAGGAATTCAGTATTTATCGAATGCCGCCATTCTCCTATCTTTTTTAATTATGTTATTAGTTTTGCTACTCGGTCCTACTTTCCCAATTTTTAAAATTTTTTCTGATTCAGTAGGAAGTTATTTGAATGATTATATTAATATGAGTTTGCAACTGGCATCTTTCAGTGACAGTAAATGGATTGGAAATTGGACTTTGTTTTATTGGGCTTGGTGGATTGCCTGGTGCCCTTTCGTAGGTATGTTTATCGCGAGAATTTCTAAAGGGAGAACTATTCGTGAATTTGTAATCGGGGTTCTACTTGTCCCTGCAATTGGTACCTATGCATGGTTTTCTATTTTTGGTGGATCAGCTCTCCATATTATTCAAAATCTAGGTCATCGTGAATTAGCAAAACAAATCACTTCTAATATAGATTTATCTATTTTTAATTTCTTTGATTATTTGCCTGCAAGTTCTATGTTAAGCTTCATAGGATTTACAGTCGTTATCATTTATTATATAACAGTTGCTGATACATCAACTTTTGTATTAGGCATGCTTAGCGAAAGAGGAAAGCTAAATCCCTCTACTAAAATTAAAATTACTTGGGGTCTCATTCAATCAATAACTGCAGCTGTTCTACTTTTAATTGGCGGATTGAATATACTTCAAACTGCTTCTCTTATAGCTGCATTCCCCTTGGCCATTATTTTAATATTTGTATGCTGGTCATTATTAAAGGAATTAAAGATTGAAGCTGACGAAATTAGAAGTAATCAAGTTCATGAAGATAATTTAAAGATTGATAGTAGAAAAGAAAAAAAAGTATCACTATAGACAAGCTGTTCTTGGCAGCCAAGCGCTTTTTTTAGAAGGACTTGGCTCTTTCGTATGTTTTTAATCCTTATCTTATAATTATAGATAAGAATCTTGACTACAATGTAGAGATTTACATACTCTATGGCATAAAAGTTATGTCCATAATAAAAAAGAGGCAGACTCACCAAAGGGTGACATCTGCCAAACCAAAAAGAATTTATCAATCAACTATTTATATTATCTTCATAGACTAGTAACTTAAAGGGAATAGATTATTTTTTTCTAATTGTTCTCTTTTAAAATTAAAAGATTAAATAAGATTTAATTAAAGGAAACCAGTCAACATTATAAAAGTTTTATATATTGAATTGGATAATATAATAAAGGCAAAAATGAGCAATATAATATGTCCAGCTCTTAAACTATTCTCCCTTTTACTTTTAAAAAAAAGCAATATCCAAAGAATAGCCAATATATTATTATTAATATGGGATACAAGATTTGTCCCTGTCATAATCTTCTCCTAATTCTTTAGAGTCATAATTGGTCAAAGTTAAGTTCTATGTTCTTGATTAATCAAACTCAAAAGCACATGCACTTGAGGCAAAACTTTTTCCAACAAGAAAACCTTCTTTATCGTTATAATCAATCTGGATTTCTTCGTTTAAATACTTTTTAGTAAACTGATCTACACGAATTTGAAAGCCACCATACTTTAAAAGCATATCGTTTCGGCGTGGTCCATCAATTATAAGCGTGAACTTGATGGACATCCCGCATCCTCCAGTTATATCAGCATCAATACGAGGAGTTTGCTCTTTTTGTAACTTCATTGTTTTTAATTGCTTGGAAGCTACCTCTGTTAGTGTGAGAAGCATTGATTTTTCTCCTTTTTTTATATTTAAATTGGATTTACTCTAATTTACATATATAATCAATTGAATGTTTCATCACTTTTGCTTCTATAAGTGTGATATAAAATTAAAGCCATCATATTTAAGATAGTTATATCTAGTATTGATTCTAATTTATTTAAACTACCAGAAATGAAAGGAGATTTTCTCTCATCTCTATTTCTGGTATCGAATATTTAGTAATGAGATATTCTATAATTTTATGGTTTCTTTTTCTAACTCTACCTCTTTTGTGTATCGTAATATTGGTTGTCTTGCTGCTTGCACTTCATCTAGTCGACCAATTATCGTTGTATGAGGAGCGTTTAAAACGATATCTGGATTTTCTTCTACTTCTCTCGCAATTTGAATCATCACATCTGCAAAAGCATCGAGTGTTTCTTTTGATTCGGTTTCTGTAGGTTCAATCATTAAACATTCCTCTACATTTAATGGAAAATAGATAGTAGGTGGATGATACCCAAAATCAAGTAGACGTTTGGCCATATCAAGAGTCCTTACACCCTGTTTTTTCTGCCTAGATCCAGATAAAACAAACTCATGCTTACAAATTTGCGAATATGGTGCATCAAAGTAAGGCTCCAACTTTTTTCGAAGATAGTTAGCGTGAAGTACTGCACTTTCAGATACTTGGCGTAAGCCTTCGGGACCCATAGTGCGAATGTAGGTGTATGCACGAACAAGAATACCGAAGTTTCCATAGTACCCTTTAACACGACCAATTGATAAGGGGTGATTGTAATCTATTCCATAGTTATCTTTTTGTTTTTCGATTCGTGGAACGGGTAAATACGGTAAAAGTTTGGATTTTACACCGACTGGACCAGCTCCTGGACCTCCGCCTCCATGGGGGGTTGTAAATGTTTTATGAAGATTTAAATGAACAATGTCAAATCCCATTTGTCCAGGTGTGGTTTTTCCTAAAATTGCATTCGCATTTGCTCCATCATAATACAGTAAACCACCTGAATCATGCACAATTTTGGCAATTTCAATAATTTCTTTTTCAAATAGTCCAAGTGTATTAGGATTAGTTAGCATAAGTGCTGCGACATCACTATCCATATGCTTTCTTAATTCATTTAAATCAACAAGACCATGTTCATTTGAAGGAATCGTAACCGTTTTAAATCCAGCAACTGTAGCACTTGCTGGATTAGTACCGTGAGCTGAGTCAGGTACCAATACTTTTGTTCTCTTTTCCCCATTGTGTTCAAGATACGCTTTGACCATCATTAACCCAGTCCATTCTCCTTGAGCGCCTGCTGATGGTTGTAGGGTCACTGCATCCATACCTGTGATTTCAGCTAAATCTTCTTGTAATTCGTATAAAAGCTTTAATGCCCCCTGAACACTTTCAACTGGCTGATAAGGATGAATATGGGTGAAACCTTGTAAACGTGCAACATCTTCATTAATTTTCGGATTGTACTTCATTGTACAAGAACCAAGTGGATAAAAACCGTTATCAATTCCATGGTTTTTATTTGAAAGGGCAGTATAATGGCGAATAAGCTGTAACTCTGATACCTCTGGAAGCTCAGCTGATACATCACGAATTAAATGTTGAGGAATCTTTTCTTTTAAATCAATTGCATCTACATCGCTTTCTGGTAAGCTCGATCCAACACGTCCTGGGCGACTAATCTCAAAGATTAATTCATTATATTCGACCATTTAAAATCCCCTCCAGCACTTCTACAAATTGATCAATCTCTTCTTTTGTTCTTTGTTCTGTCACGGCAATAAGCATTTGATGTTCAAGGCCATAATCATGTCCTAGATCAAATCCTCCAACAATCCCTGTTTCTAAAAGTTTAGCGTTGACTTCTTTAGTTGGAATCGGAAGTTCTACTATAAATTCATTAAAGAAAGGAGCTTGATTGATAATGATCACTCCCTTTTCTTTAAGACGCTTTACCATGTAACCAGCCTTCTCAAAATTTAGCTGCGCCATATGGCGAATTCCTTGTTTTCCTAGAGCAGTCATACAAATGGAAGAAGCGAGAGCATTTAAAGCTTGGTTAGAACAAATATTTGATGATGCCTTATCACGGCGAATATGCTGTTCACGTGCTTGGAGTGTTAATACAAATCCGCGCTTACCTTGTTCATCTGTTGTTTGTCCAACAATACGTCCCGGTACCTTTCTCATTAGTTTTTTATTTACTGCAAAATACCCACAATGTGGTCCACCAAAGGACATTGGAATTCCTAAAGGTTGCATATCACCGACTACGATATCTGCACCTAACTTTCCCGGTGTTTGAAGTAGTGCTAATGCTAAAGGATTAGCGCTGACAATTAAGGCTGCTCCGTTTGTTTCTGCAACTTTCTTTATTTCTACTAAATCTTCAATAGAACCAAAGAAATTTGGATATTGCACAATAATAGCTGCCGTATCTTCATTTGCATATTCATTAAGTTTCCCTAAGTTCGTGCAATCAACAGTAAGATCAACTTCTTTTACCATATACTCTTGACCATATGCTACTGTATTTAAGATTGCACGAGATTCAGGATGAACGGCCTTAGATACAAGTATTTGTGAACGTTTTGTTGATGTAACAGCAAGCGACGCTGCTTCTGCAAGAGATGTAAACCCATCGTACATGGATGAGTTAGCGACCTCCATTCCTGTTAGCTCACAAACCATCGTCTGAAATTCAAAAATTGCTTGTAACTCCCCTTGGCTGATTTCTGGTTGATACGGTGTATAAGCAGTATAAAATTCTGAACGAGAAGTTATATGATTCACTACACTTGGAATGTAATGATCGTAGGTGCCTGCCCCCAGAAAATTTGGGTATTGGTTAGCATTCCTATTTTGTAAAGCAAGATTTTGCATTTTTTTCATCAAAAGAGATTCAGAAGTAGCTGGTTGTATATTTAACTTCTTTTCTAGTCGAATTTCAGTGGGAAGATCCTCAAATAGCTCATCTACAGAAGAAATATTTAAAAGTGAAAACATTTCTTTTTGATCTTGGTTTGTATCAGGAAGATAACGATAACTTGCTGTCATTTCACTCTCCTCCTTCATTTATAAATATTTGATATTCTTCTTCATTTAAAAGTGCTTGTAATTCCCCTGAACTTGATAATTCTATTTCTACTAACCATCCTGCTTCATATGGTTGTTCGTTCATTATTTCAGATGCGTCTTGTAGCTCCTCATTTACACGAATAATCGTTCCAGAAACAGGTGCATAAATTTCAGAAGCTGTTTTAACAGACTCGATTGTTCCTATTGATTCATTGGCTGTTACCTTATCGTTCACTTCTGGGTTTTCAACAAAGACGATGTCCCCTAATTGTCTTTGAGCATAATCAGAAATACCAATACGTACTCGATTTTTATCTAATTGTAAAACCCACTCATGTTCCTTGCTATATAGCAAGTTGAATATCGATTTTGTCATTTTTTTCTCCTTTTTATTTAACGGAATATTTAGATAATTAGATGTAAACTTCTTTATGATCCTCCCTCTAGATAGAGTTGATTTAATATTATCTATTTCTAAGTACAGTATATTCTTCTAATAGTCTAAGAAAAATCTCATAGTTTTTTTGTGTGAAAAGGTGCTTTTACTATAATGCCATCAACCATTTTATTGCGAATGTCAACTTTTAGTTTCGTTCCTATTTCTGTATGTTCTGCCGATATTAGCGCAAGTCCTAAGTTTTTCTTTAAAGAAGGAGAATGAGTTCCAGATGTAATAAAACCAATTTCTTTTCCATCATTTGTGAATACTTTGTAACCATTACGAGGAATACCTCTACCTGTTATTTCAACTCCTACTAATTTTCGTTTTATTCCTCCTTCTCTTTGAACTATAAGGATATCTTTGCCAATAAAATGACTTTCTTTGTTCGTTTTGACGGCAAAACCAATTCCTGCTTCAAGGGGACTGATATCACTTGTGAGCTCTTGCCCGTATAACGCAAGCCTCGCTTCAAAACGAAGAGTGTCACGCGCACCAAGTCCACATGGTTTTAATCCATCTTCTTTTCCTTCTTTCAGAAGCTTCTCCCACAGGGCTTCTACCTTATCTGCTGGTAAATAAAGTTCAAATCCGTCCTCCCCTGTGTAACCTGTACGGGATACGAGGACGTCTGCAATCCCATCCAGATTGACATGTTGAGCAAAATGGAAAAAACTAATTTTCTTTAGGTCGGTTTCCGTTAACTTTTTTAAGATGACTTCGGCCTTTGGCCCCTGGATAGCGAGCTGCGCAATATCACTTGACATATTTTGAAGAGTCACTTCTCCTCTTACATGTTGCTCCATCCACTCGACATCTTTTTTAATATTTGCTGCATTGATAACGAGTAAATATTTTTCATTCGCCAACTTGTAAACAAGCAAGTCATCGATCGTACCGCTGTCTGGATAACACATAGCTGTATATAGAGCTTGATTGATACTAAGTTTTGTTACATCGTTTGTTACAAGGTAATTAATATAACTTTCTGCATTTTTTCCTGTAACGAGCACTTCTCCCATATGGGAGACATCAAAGAGTCCTGCTTCCTTTCGGACAGCTTCATGTTCTTCTAAGATACTTGAAAAATGTACAGGAAGCTCCCAACCCCCAAAATTAATAACCTTTGCGCCATGCTTTTTATATATAGGAAAAAGTGGCGTTCTCTTTAATGCTGTTTCTATAATCATGATTACACCTCGCTTTAAGTTTTTTTACGAAATAATCTTTCTTTTGCCTTTTTACCTGTCTCGGTCATCGCAAGACCCCCAAGTGCAGTTTCTCGAAGAGTTCTAGGCATATCTTTTCCGACCTTATACATAGCTTCAATGACTTCATCGCATGGTATGCGGCTTTCAATACCAGCAAGGGCTAAATCAGCAGCCGAGAAAGCAATCGAGGTGCCCATAACATTTCGCTTAATGCAAGGCACTTCAACAAGTCCTGCGACTGGATCGCATACTAAGCCTAATAGTGATTTCATGGCAATAGCTGTTGCATTTACGGCTTGTTTGGGTGTTCCGCCTTTTAATTCAACGATTGTGCCGGCTGCCATGGCTGTGGCCGAACCGACCTCTGCCTGGCAACCTCCCGCGGCTCCTGAAATAAAGGAACGGTTAGCAATTACATAACCAAGCATACTGGCCGTAAACAAGCCCATGATTAAATCTTTATAGGAAGTGCCATCATTTTTATGAAGGGAAAACAATACTCCTGGTAAAACGCCGGCTGCTCCAGCTGTTGGGGTAGCCACAATGACCCCCATTCGCGCATTGCTTTCAGATGTCGCTAATGAAAAAGTCATCGCATGGCTTATATATTGTCCTGACAGAGGTTTCCCCTGATTCATGTAGCCATTCATTCTTACAGCATCCCCACCAGAGAGACTACTTGGTGCAGTTGAGTCATCTTTTATCCCGTTATCAATAGCCTCCTTCATTTTGATTAATCGCTCTTCCATCATGCCAATAATGGTTTCTTTGCCTTTTCCTGACTTTTTCGCTTCCATCAACAGCATCATTTCACCAATTGTTTTTTCTTCACTTTCACAAGCCTGAATAAGATCTACCATGGACCGAATTTTCATCATAGTGGCTTCACCATTAAATTCCTTCTTGACTGACAACGATTCGCAAGGGCTGCAAAGTCATCTCCAGCGCTTAGACGAATATCTACTATCTCTTCGTTAATCATAAAGATTTTAGATAAACCGCCGCCAAGTGATACACCCCCTACTTTTACTACGTAATCCCCTTGCTTTGCCGTAACAACTGTTGTGTTTGGGTGTTCAAAATATGGACAACGATCTTCAAGCTGAATTTCATAAGACATTCCATATTGTTTAGTTAGATCAGTAGAATATTTAATCTTAGAATCATCTGTATCCATTCCTAGTAGTCCACCAAGTAATGCCTTATCTGTTCCATGACCTTGGTAGGTTTCAGCAAAGGAATCATAGAAAATGATTATTGCCTTTTCTGGACAACCGTCTAATAGTTGGTGAGTGAAGTTTCCAATTGATACAACGCCTGCTGTATGAGAACTAGACGGTCCTACCATGATTGGACCAATAATGTCAAAACAACTTTGAAATTCCATAATAATGATACTCCTTTTTTAAACAGTCACGGACTGTTGAAATAATGGATATCCCTCACAAATTTTTCTTATTGTTTCTTTTGCTTGTTTTAAGATGATTGGATCTCCTTTACTTCTAAGAACAGCCGCAATTGTTTTACCAATTTTAATCATTTCTTCCTGCCTCATGCCACGTGTTGTTAATGCAGCTGTTCCCATACGTATTCCACTTGTCACAAACAGGCTTTCAGGATCGTATGGAATTGTGTTTTTATTAACAGTAATTTCCGCTTTCTCTAGTAATTTCTCTGCTTCTTTTCCCGTTAAGTTCCATGGACGCACATCTAAAAGGACAATATGATTATCGGTTCCATCAGAGATAAGTGTTGCCCCTTCTTTTTTTAATGTTTCACCTAGCATTTCCGCATTTTTAATAATCTGCCTAGCATAATCTTTAAAATCAGGTTGTAAGGCTTCTTTAAAAGACACTGCCTTTGCTGCAATAATATGCATAAGGGGGCCACCTTGAATTCCAGGAAACACAGCTTTATTAATCTTTTTGATCATTTCTTCGTCATTGGTTAAAATAATGCCACCGCGCGGTCCGCGTAATGTTTTATGGGTGGTACTGGTCACAACATCTGCATATGGAATAGGCGATGGGTGAAAACCAGCTGCTATAAGTCCAGCAATATGAGCCATATCCACCATCAATTTTGCACCAATTTGGTCGGCGATGGATTTAAATCGAGCAAAATCAATCGTTCGTGGATAAGCGCTGGTTCCTGCAATAATTAATTTTGGTTTTTCTTTCTTCGCAATTGTTTCTAATTCATCATAATCAATTAGATGAGTATCTTCTCTCACTCCATAGGCCACTACTTCAAACCATTTTCCTGAGATACTCACTGGACTACCATGAGTGAGATGCCCTCCATGAGAAAGGTTCATTCCCATCACTTTATCTCCAGGTTGGAGTAGAGCATAAAGAACTGCTAGGTTTGCTTGAGCTCCAGAATGCGGTTGTACATTTGCAAACTTTACTTCAAACAAACCCGTTAAACGTTCAATCGCTTTTTGTTCTGCTATGTCCACAAAGTCGCAGCCCCCGTAGTAACGCTTTCCTGGATAACCTTCTGCATATTTATTGGTAAAAACGGACCCCATTGCTTCCATAACTTCATTGCTCACAAAATTTTCCGATGCAATTAACTCCAAGGTGTTTAATTGTCTGGTTCTTTCGTCTTTAATAGCAGTAAAAATTTCATGGTCAAAGTTTTGTAGACTCATATACAGACCTCCTTTAATTTTTCTAAAACTTTATATCTGTTTACCTTCCCTAATAAAAAGACAGAGGAAGGGCAAGATATCAATCTTACCCTTCCTCTGTCCTTTTTACCTGAGAGATTACCTCCTGTTAAAACATTTTAAGAAGAATAACTTTTTTAAAAATGTTTTAGACAGAAGAGTTCCCCTTTGGTGGCTCTTCAGCTCTCTCCAGAGGTGCGTCCAATTGCAGTCTTTTTACCTGAGAGTTTATACCCCAAGGATTTTTTGAGGTTTGCTCCTTCGGTGCCGAATTAATCTTTTTCGGTCTCTCCCACAATTATCATCCGCTTGTATAAAGTGAATTTATAATTTGTAATATTAAAATTTATTATGAATTAGAATTTAAACAAAAAAAAGTAAGCACTTTTATAACACATAGTGACCAAAAGTATACTGTAAGGGACAATAAGGATTATTTGTTTATCTTTGCTCAGTTAAGATGTACTTTAAGTAAGGGACCTCCCTAATATCAAAACGCTAAAAAAAAGTGTCAAGAAACTTCACAAAACATTTTGAAAATACAAAATATTAAAAATATAATAAGTCCATCGACAAGATTTAACATTTAGTTAACAAGAAGGAGTTGGAATTGGAGTTATGAAAGGCAAGACAGTTGTTATTATCGGAGCTGGTGTAGTTGGACATGGTACGGCTTAATTATTCAAAGATATCGACAAAGGAATTTGGCATCCAAGTTATTAATAATTTATATAAAGGAGCTATTTCATATGAATCAAAAAGAAAAATTACAGAAGACTCTTCGAATGCGTCACATGATGATGATTGCGTTTGGAGGTTCTATCGGTGCAGGCCTGTTCGTAGGCAGTGGTGCTATCATCCAGGATACTGGACCATCAGCAGTCCTTACAGCCTTAATGGCTGGAATCTTAGTTATTCTTATTATGAGGATGCTAGGAGAAATGGTTGTAGCAAAGCCTAGTCTAGGTTCGTTTTCAGATTACGGCCGAGAGGCTCTTGGAAATTGGGCAGGTTTTACAGTTGGTTGGTTATACTGGTACTTCTGGGTTATTGTTATTGCTGTAGAAGCAATTGCAGGTGCTACAATACTACAAGATTGGATATTCCCTAATACTCCACTTTGGATATTAAATTTAATCCTTTTATTAGCGTTAACGTTAACTAATCTCTTCTCGGTTAAAGCTTACGGTGAATTTGAATATTGGTTTTCATTGATTAAAGTTGTTACAATTACTTTATTTCTCTTAGTTGGTGGGGCGTATGTTTTAGGCCTATTACCTGGTACTACAATGAATTTCTCTAATTTGACGACGCATGGTGGGTTTGCACCAGTTGGTACAGGTGCGGTATTTGTCGCTATAGCGACTATTATTTTTTCTTTTGTTGGTTCTGAAATTGTAACTATTGCGGCAGCAGAATCCGATGAATCAGAAAAGGCCGTGGTGAAGGCTGTAAATTCTGTTATCATCCGTATTTTAATGTTTTATGTAGGATCCGTCTTTTTAATTGTAACTATTATTCCATGGAATAATGCCGTAGCACTTAAAAACCCCTACGTTAACGCCCTTAAAGTCATTGGTATACCTGGTGCTGACGTAATTATGAATCTAGTTGTCGTTACAGCAGTTCTCTCTTGTTTAAACTCAGGGCTGTATACTGCATCTCGAATGTTGTTCGCTTTAGGTAATAAGGGAGATACCCCAAAATGGATGCTTAATGTTACGAAACGAGGAGTTCCCTTAAAGGCAATTCTTACATGTACTATATTTGGCTTTTTATCTGTAATTATGTCTTTTATATCCCCAGATACAGTATTTCAATTCTTATTAAATTCTTCAGGAGCAATTGCTCTCTTTGTATACTTACTGATCGCCATTTCCCAGTTAATTCTTCGTAAAAAGATTGAGAATGAAATGCCTCATCGTCTTAAATTTCGTATGTGGGGTTATCCTTATGTGACCATTGCATCAATTATTGCAATCACTATGATTATTGGAACTATGGGCTTTAACTCCGAGACTCAATCCCAGTTAGTATTAAGTATATTTAGTGTGATTGTTGTGGTCATTCTCTATATAATTAAAACAAACGTTACACGAAAAAAAGCTATCAATTCTAATATCGTTGAGGATGATATATCTAAGATTAAATAGTCTTGATATAAACCTTACTTGACTTTATAAAGGTTTTCCCTATTAGTAACTTTTATTTATCCCAATGTATTTCTCCATATGTAGAAACCCTTTGCTAGTGCTAAGCAAAGGGTTTATTTTTTATTTGCTATATGAAGGTTAGTGAAGTTCTACCTATGCTTACCCTAGCCTTTAGAGAATGGCGAGAGATACTGATTCAGGGTTGAAGTTCTTATTTTTTAGATATGAAGTAATATGTTATTTGAAGAGTCTTTTGTATAATAATAGACTCTTATGAAGAAACCGATTGAAGTTCTTTCGTTAAGCGTAAAAAAGTTTCTTTATCTTTATTTTTTAATGATTGGTCAATTTCCTCAAGGATCTTACCTTTTTTGAAATCCTTCACAACTTGTTTCAAAAATAATTCAGCTACTACCTCGTCATGTATATTTATTTCAACTTGGTTCATTTCATTAGAAACGTTATTTTCCATCCAACGTCAACCCCTTTATCTGTTCTCTTTGGTAAAAAGTATTCCCCTTTTACACTCTTTTAATACGAGATTAATAGATAAAATTTTTAATGTCATATATCCTTAAGGCTATAGACAAAGGCTTGAGCTTTTTGAAATCATAAGAATACCCATAACAAAGACCGCCCAGTATTCATAGTGTATAAGGCGGTCTTAAGTATATTTATGACATATAACTATTCGCTTTTTCACGACAATATTCCAATCTATAATTCTAGATATCAAAAAAGTCTTCTGCCTTTGCATCCTTCTGAACCTTTTTAATAACTGTCATAATTTTTTTTACCGTAGGAATGCTAGGATGATGTTTTCCCGTGCAAATATCACTAATTGTGTGTCTTGAAACTTTAGAGTTCTTGGCTAACCATTCCTGAGTCCGCCCTTCTACAGTTAACCAAGTTTTTAATTTGTTCCTCTTCTTTCCCATCGTTCACACCTCTATCTTATGTTTTCATATTCCCATCTATGCCCATTTTGTTCAGAGATTATACATAAACTTTTCATGATTCCCCGATTTTTTTGTTAGACAAGGTAAGTCGAACAAGCCATACAACATACACTCCACTATACCAACTTAGGAGGAGATCTATATGGTTACAGTCCTGGGAACAAGCCTAGTGTTGTTTACGGTGATCTATGCAGAGAGAAAAGGATGGGTCGATAAAGAAAAAGTAAGAGTGGTCATGCAGGTTGGAATGAATGTTGGTATCTTGGGGAGCTTGCTCTATTTTTTATATACGTTGTCTTCTTTCCTTCCTTTCTTATGACCAGAGTTCCGACCAGGCTAGAAGAGAAAAAGGAATAGGTTTATTTCTGTAATAAAGGCATTTGGAAGCTTCCTTTTTTATGGAACTATCTATAAAAGATAAAAAGAAGGAGTGAAAACGATGTGGGAGCTTATGGCAATTCCAATTGTAACGAGTGCGGCTGCTTTGTGGTTTGGAAAGAATACATCTAGTGAGGAACATCAAACTGTTCAACGGATCTTTGAACAGTATCACATTTGTATAAAAGAAGGGAAAAACAATCGATATCCTCAACTTGTTCGAGAGTGTAAAAGTACAAAACAAATTAAGCTCATTTATCGCACATCTTTAGCATTAGAAGAAAAAATATTGCGAACGTTACAACAGATTTTATCCGTAACTTTAGATCAAGAAGTGAACGTATCTTTTAAGAAATGGCTCATCATTGAAATCTCCAAAAGTAAAATGCCTTCTTATGTGGCATACCAAGATGTTCCTTATAGAAAAGGATGGGTAGTTCCTTTAGGGAAAAACCGTCAAGGATGGCACTTTCATCATTTTGATCATACACCTCATACAACCATTTCTGGTACGACTCGTTTTGGAAAAACCGTCATGATGAAAGTCATGATGACGTATCTTATTGAACATCATCCCAGAGATGCCCAATTCATCATTATCGATTTAAAGGGCGGATTAGAGTTTGACCGATATAAGAACCTACAACAAGTCAAACGTATAGCCAGTAATCCCATAGAGGCCTTATATGCCTTGAAACAGGTACAGAAAGACATGAACGAACGAATGGCCCTTTTTAAGCGTCAAGGATGGTCGAATATTGTGGACACTCCCCTCTCTCAACGTCTGTTTGTTTTGATTGATGAAGCCGCACAACTGACACCTGAAAAATTTATGGAGAAAGAAGAAAAGAAGACGTTAACCCAGTGTCAATCGATACTCAGCGAAATAGCACGCCTAGGAGGCGCTCTGGGCGTTCGATTGGTGTATGGAACCCAATACCCTACCTCGAATGTATTGAATGGCTCTATCAAGCAAAATGCGGATTTAAAGATTAGTTTTCGTCTAGGAAGTGATTATGCGTCTAAGGTAGCCCTTGATGCTTATGGAGCCGAAACCTTACCTTCAGATATCAAAGGGCGTGCGTTGATTAAAACGCATGAAGTGAAAGAAGTGCAAGTCCCCTACCTCAATCATGAGGAAATCTGGAAACGGATTGGAGGGTATGAAATTGCAAAACAAACAGTTATGCCAAACGAGACAGGAGAAGATTATGTACACCTTGGATAAGTTGGAGTGCATGAGTCGGTCTCAATTGCAATTTCTCTTTCAGTTGAAGAGTGTACGCAATGCCAATCGTGTTCTCTATAATATGAGTCCCTTTTTAAATCACAAGCGTCTTCATGAAAACGTCTATTATTTGTCTAAGAAAGGTCGTCAACATATTGGATCGGAGAAGAACAAACCTCATTTAACACAGTTAGAACATAAAGTGAGACGGAATGATATTTACTTGTATTATGGATGTCCGAAGGATTGGAAAGTGGAACGACCGAATGAATGGAGGATCCAGGGAGAAACCTATAAGCTCATTAGTGATGCTCGCTTTTCCCTTCATGGTGTCATTTGCTTTGTGGAAGTGGATCTCAAACAGAAGATGCTCGAAAATAAGAAGAAAATTAGGTTGTATAGCTCCCTCTTTCAAGCCCTAGGAGAACAGCAAGCCCTACTCATCTTCTATACGACCACTCCAGTGAGAAAAGAAAGAATTCTAAGCTGGTGTCAGGAATATAAAGTCAATGCGGAAATTTTAACGACAGAGGATTTTGAAAATTATTTTTTATAAACGTACAAACGGTATAAATTATAATATGGACAAATTACAATCAGGCAGCCCTTATGAGGCACTATTTATCTTTTAGAACTATGTTCTAAAAGATAATATTTAAACAAAAAAATAATGACTCATTTAAGGGAAATCTATAAAAATAGGTCGAATATACATTGTGCACATTGGTAGAGTTTGCTATAATAACAGCAATTAGACAGTTCGGAATAGAAAAAAGGTTCAAGGCAATCATAGTGATGTTGGACGCATCCTATGACGGCTCACCGTGACATGACCACGGTAAACACTTACCTCAAACCTTGTTCACATAGTTAAAGTTTCTATCTGCATTTTACAGCAAAACTTTAACTATTGCAAGGGTTTATTGTACTCTCTTTCGTAAAGGGTGTGTTTACCGAATTTTTAAACGGTAAACACACCCTTTTTCTTTTCCTACAGAAAAGAGGAGAGAAAATATGTTAATTTTCAGTGATGATTTTGCCCGTATGCAAAACTATGAATCTTATACGAGAACCCAAAATGAACAGAAACAAATGAAGTATAAATTATTAAGTATTATAGAATCTGTATTTGGAGATTCATATGCTCGTTTAAAACCAGAAACACGAGACGCCATTGATATGATTTGCTTCCTAGCAACAGATAAAGGCTTTGTTTATGCGAAAGATACTTATTTTGCTGAGAAACACGATGTTTCTGCTCGTACCATTCGTCGTGTCATGAAAACATTAGAGGAAGCTGGAAAGATCGTGAAGGCTCATCGTTCTTCTTCTAAACATAATGGTCGAGGCGCTGCTGTTTATTTCTTTGTGAATCACCCTTGCTTTGCACACTGGAAAACCTATTTTGGCTTTGATGTCCAAGCTGATGTCCAAGCTGATAATGCTGAAATCCCTTGTGGGAGTAAGGGTGAAGAGGCTAAAAAAGTTTCTACCTATTCTTTACCTGAAAATCATTATATTAAAAATCATTGTATGTATAACACGATTCCTTTTATCAAAGGAGTCCCTAAACTAATTAATCAAACCTTTAAAGATGTGTTTAAAGACTCTTTAAGAAATCTTTATTTACGTGTACGTGTGGCTTCTCAAAAAGTATGTCAGTCTGTATCTATGACTCTTTCTAAAAAGGATATTCACTCGATTGCTTATGAATCTATTCATACTTTATTTACATACATAAAAACGCGTTCTATGAGCTTTGAAGAGCAATGTAAGTTAGTGTATCGTATTGCTTTAAATAAATTTAATGAACTTGTGCAAACAGCAGATAACAAAGATAAAGAAGAGTCTGTAGTTGTAACCCCTCGTAAAATTGTGCGTAAAGAAATGCTCCCGGATTGGTTCCAGGCACAACAGGAGAAAGAAGAAACAAAAGAAAGTGAAGAAAACGTATATATAGAGTCTGAGGAAGAAGAAATGGCGAGAATGAAAGCTATTTTAGCCCAGTACGCATAATCATTGGTGACTTAAATTTTCTAAGTTACTGTGAATGTAAAATAAAGTTTAATAAATTATAAAAATGATTGGTTAGAATTCTGTATTTAATTTATTCCATTATCAGGTGCACTTATCTAACAGGTAGCACCTCCCTAAAAGCGACACGGCACTTAATGCTTATTGTCATTTAAATTACAGGAAGGTAGTATGTATGTGATATGGAAAAAGGTAATCGAGAAGCCATGTTTCGCCAACTATGCAATCAGGATGTTTCCCCAACCAGCAATTTATTTCCTGACCGAATACCTGCATGAAGAAATTAAGGTAGATTACTATGATAATCGAGATGAATACTATGTTGGGGGCGGAGGCAGTCACCGTACAATCTTAGCAAAAATTATCGGTATGGAAACAATAAAAGTTCTTGTAACACCCCATGAATTCAAAACAGAGTTGTTTGAAGAGAAAAAAAGACGAAAACAAATGGAAATAGAAGAAAAAGATCGTTTGGAAAAAGAACTTCAATTACTGATAAATCGGGTTTCAAATTTAGTTTTGGATTTGACTACAGAAAAAGACTCCTGAGAAAAAGGCATAGATATTGATGTGACTTATAAAGAGAAGTTCATTGGCCACTTTAGAGTTATAAATCCAAATGATTTTGAAAGAATATTTGATGAACTAAAGGTATTAGAAGCATTAATTGATGCTCGAAGATTACTCCGAGACTCGCTCTCATTGCTTAACATACGTTATTTTAAACTGAGGAGAAGAAGTCACTGGCGTATAACTGAATTTCTAGATAACTTAGCTAAATCTAATTATTTTAAGTGATGGTTTATTATTAAGAAACGGCCAAATTGTTTCATACTCTTTTTTATTTATTTAAAATGTGTATTTGTGACGTATTTTTGATTAATCATAAACAACGGCAGCAAAATAAAAAAGAAGCCGTGAAATGGCTCCCTAGAAATTCTATATAACGATTCCGTAAGGTGTTCTTATGTAAAAGTATTGTTATCATTTAAATTATGATGTGATGAGCCTTATCTTTTTTTATTAATAGCTAGAACGGCACTTAATGGATCGGATGGGTTCTTCCTCTTTGCTATAATTTTTTCTTGTTCATTTCGCACATTTCTAATTTTATCTAATATATCTTGCAGAAGAATAGCTTCTTGTGTTTCAGGATGTATCGCTGTATTCCCTTCAATTTTGTAACCCTTTAGTTCAAAAGTGGAAAAATCCTTTCCAGACTCCATAATGTCATCTAATGAAAGTTCATCTCCCATTTTATACTTAGACATCTAAAATTCCCCCTATAATATTTTGATCGCTATTAACAAGACATATCAGACATATCACTAAAACTTTTACTAGGAATTTCTCGAGAGCGTCTTCTTAATTTTTTGAATGTCACGAGCTATACTGATTATTTGTTGAGCTTGTGCTTCTAAGTTGGAATTAATATATTCTTGTAGTTTCGCAAACTGCTTCGCTTAGTTCATCTCCACATTTAATTAAGCCTCCTTCTTTTGTTTCATTGAATGATTGTTTTTTTACTTTAACATTTTAGTACATATAAATAAAAACGACATTTACCTATATCTAATTACAGATTAGTTTAAAACAAAGTTAATTAATTAAAAATTTATATATCAGTAGTAGAACCAAACATGTCTACAAGATATACTAGACATATCAGTAAGATATATAAGGTGTAACTGATATGTCTGATATATTATTAAAAGTCGAAGATGTCTCCCAAGTTGTAGGTATTGCTGCATCTACAATTCATAAATACAGCATCTTAATTGAAAAACAAGGGTGAACTTAAGTTGGATTTTGGTGACTTAAATGGAGCAGAAATTTATATAGGGTAGTATATTTTTTATTTAAAAAATTAAATGAAGTAGGATTATCAAAACTATAAATTAACTTATCATTATAAAAAACATTTAATTCATCCTTTGTTCCCTTATTGATCCATGAAGATGTAAGACAAAGATATTCAAACCTTTTTCTTAGTTTTTTTTCGCCACCTTGATCAATTTAGAAAGATTTTATATAGTATTTAAGTCCCCGTTTTTCGATACTATGTAATGAATTATCAATTTTCCCCCATATTTTTAAAATTCACTAACCATGATAAATTAGGATTAATCCATCCCCCACCTTTAAAATCATATAAATCCTGATTTGGAACTGATAACGAGTATTTACTATCCATTTGATTAATTTCATTATCATTTATATTTAATTTTAAAATTCGCCCAATTCTTTCCCCCATTTGTTTTAGTCCCCTTCCTTGATTTAATTGAATAATTGTTATTTTCTCACTTTAACGTTTTAGTATGTAGGAATTAAAGCAACATTTAACCTTATCTAATTATATGTTAGTTTAAAACGAAACTTATTAGAGATTTATATATCAGTAGTAGCAACAAATATAGCTACAAGATATACTAGACATATCAGTAAGATATAGGAGGTGTAACTGATATGTCTGATATATTATTAAAGGTCGAAGATGTTTCCCAAGCTGTAGGTGTTGCTGCATCTACAATTCGTAAATACAGTTTTTTAATTGAAAAACAAGGTTATACATTTTCAAGAAGTAACCAAGGAGCTTTAATGTATGATAAAGAGGAAGTATCTATATTTAAAGAGATAATCCAAATTAAAAAACAAAAGAATATGACTCTAGAAAAAGCTGTACAACGAGCTCTTTCTAACATGTCAGATATGGTAGATATCGCAGATATATCTAGAGGATCATACGGTGATATGTCTGTTATGTCTGATGTGGAAGATATGTCTGAAGCTATAGCTGCTATGCAAGCTCAGATGAAAGCTGTCTTAGATCAGAATGAAAAAGTTCTTCTGCAAAATCAAGAACTCATAAGAAAGGTTGAGCATTTAGAAGATACCAGTTTGTTAGAAAAAGAGAAAATTGAAAACAGAGATAAGCTACTCCTTGATGCAATGAAAGAAATAAAAGAAACTAAAAAGGTAATTGCTACATCTTTAGAGGAGAATAGGAAGGCACTTCAAAAGAAGTGGTGGGAATTTTGGAGATAATAAATATAAAAATTATATAAAGTATATAAAAAAATCAAATTTAACAATAATAATTATGCTTATTTTATATATATATTATAACAATATAGATGTATTAATTGTATAAATTACAGTTAATACATCTTTTTTATTTATTATTTATATAATAAATGTTATAAAAATATATAATATATGCTATAATATACATATATTATATATAAGGAGTGGGATTTGTTAATGAAATTAATCCTTGCTAATGATATTGGAAATGACAAAATGAAGATTCTTGAACCAGGCATGAAAAATGTCGTGAAAGTTCCAAGTGCGTATAAACGAATTAACCGAAAACCTTCCGTTCACGAAAATGATGTGAAAAAGAATGTAACGAACCTTATTGACCAATTACTTGTTCATATTTCAAGCTCATCCATTCGTCGTGATGGGTTATATATGATTGGAGAACGAGCAATTCAAACCACAGAAGGCGTAAGCAATATGGATATTGCGGTTCATGAGAAACATAGCAGTGATTTACCTTTAATTAATACGTTAGGTTATGCTGCGGCAAGAGTGGTACAAAAACACTTTGAAGAAAAAGGGGAACTTCCTCAATCTTTAAAAGCAGAAGTTGGTATGAGTAGTGCCATTCCGGCAAGTCAACATAATGTGGAGACAGCAAAACAGTTAGAGGAACGTTTCATGGAGACTTCTCATGTGGTGATTGTGTATGTTGGCCAAGAGCAAGTAACCGTAGAATTAAACTTCTCACAAGTAAAAGTCACAAAAGAAGGTATTCCTGCATTATATGCCATTTTTGAAGCACCAAATGATATGTTTAAAGAGTTTTCTAAAGAATATGGATTGAAAAAGGTAGATGGTTCATATTTTATGAATTCGAAGATTATGCATATTGATATTGGAAGTGGAACAACGGAGTACATTTATTCAGTAGGAGTAAATCCACAACCTGAGCAGTGTACAGGAGAAAGACGCGGAGTGGGCCATGCTGTTGAAGAAGCGATTCAACTCATGAAAGAAGATCGAAAAGGGTTAAATATTAACCGACAACAGTTTGCGAAATACATCGAGCGACCAGATGAGTATCCAAAAGATCATGATTTAGCTGTTCATTATTTACGTGAGGCCCGTATCAATCAAGTTGATTTCATTTTAGATGATGTAGAACGTAAATATACAACGACATTATCAAGTGAACCGGAATATCTAGCTTGTTATGGTGGAGGATCCATTGAATTTAAAGAGGATATGTATAAATTCTTGAAAGAATTTGCGGATTCTGTGGATGCGAAAGTTCTTTGGATCCCTGAACAATACGCAGTTGATATGAACGTGAAAGGATTAGATATCTTAAATCGCAACATGCTATTTACGGAAGAATACAAAGAAACTGTGGTGATGTAAGGATATGATGACTGAAAAAAAGAGAAAAACACAGTACAACTGGAAGTTCAAAAGCAATGAAACCGATGAGTTTTACGAGTGGTTTGAGAATCAAGATAATATTGCGCTCTCTTTACGAAAAATGGTGTACCATATCATTGAATTGCATGGGACGGATAGTGTTTTGGATCATCATGTCGATAAAGAAATGAGTCGAGATATGTTCATTTTAGAGGCCCTTAGAGGAAAAGACGCTTTAACGGTAAAAGAGGGTGTCCTTTCAGGAGGATCTCCAAGAAAAGATTCGTCCATCCCGGAGAAACCGTCTTCTTTTGTACAAGAAGAACGTCCAGTAAGTGAAGAATCAAATAAATTAGAAGCCAAAAGTAAAGTCAATTATCAAGAGGTTAACCCGAAATCGATTTTTTGATAACTTTTAGGGAATAGAGTATAGCCCTCACATCATGTGAGGGCTATTTTTTATAGAGAGATAAGATAAAAAGTTGAGCAATTAAAATGGAGAGATGTTTCCTTTTAAGGACTGAAAAAAGTTCATTCAAGGATAAACTGCCGGATTAAAGTTTTATATCAGGGACGTGGGGTGGTTAAAACAATTATCTTTATATGGGGAAGTTTTTGCGCTTGATCTGTATCGAAAGTTGATGGCAGCAGAAGGTGTAGATGGCGAGAGAAGTAAAGCAAAAACAGAGGAGAAAGAACCAGAAGATGAACTTGTTCAGACCATCTCTTCCGATCAAACGAAAACACCTACGAGTCCCGAAAAGTCATCTAAGAATATGCAAGCTTACGGGTTATTAGTGGTCAAGATTCAGCAAAAAGAAGTGAAAAAGAAAATGAAATCCTATGAAAAAGCGATTGGAGTGGAGGTGAAAAATCAGAGAGCTTTACGAAAAGAGATTGGCGAATTAAAAGCCGATATGGAGTATCAAATTGAGACGGAAAAAGCTGAAACGGAAGCTCACATTTCACTCAAAGAAGATGAGGGTCGGATGAAAAAAGAAAGCATTAGTCTCTATAAAAATGAGAAGAAAATGTTAAAGGAAAAGCTCAAAAAGTTAAATGAAAAAGAGCAATATTTAGCTTGAACTTGTGAAAACCTGGGGGGACGTTGAGGGGACTTCACGAAAAAATGAGGGGACGCTGAGGGGACCCCACCCTAATTTGAGGGGACGTTTGGCGCTTTTCTTTGTACCCACTGTTTTGTTAGGCTCTGCCTAACCTCACACCTCGGTGGGGGCAAAAACCCCTTATGCTCTTCTCTCTTTTTGGGTGTAGAGCACTGAATTTTGAGAGAGGATGAATGAAATGGAGATTAAAGTGAGAAATGTAGATCTAGTTTCAGTGAAAAAGATTGATGAAATGGCAAAAGTAAAAGGAATTTCACGACAAGAATTTTTGAAAGGTCAGCTTGAAATGCTGGTCTTTTTTTGAGAACAAACGAGGCGAGAACGGCATCTAGAAAATCTTATTGATAAGAACATTAAAATGATTTGAAAGTGTTCTCAATTTATGGAACTGAATGCGGAGTCTTTAGAAAAATCACATGGCAGCATCGAGAATATGGTAGGAGAAATCGAAGAGTTGTAAAGGAAAGATGGGAAGGAAGAAGAGTGTATCCAAATTGTCACATTTCAACCCAAGAGTATAAAAAGGATTGGTGTGTGGTGAAAGTTTACCAATCGTTTTCGATCAAGGACAAATTAAAGAATCGGGGTTACAAATACAACTCCTTAGAGCAGGCCAATACAATGAAAATCGAGTCGTATTATTATCTATGTGTTTCTAATTGTTACGATCACCGAGATTACTTGAAGGAAAATGGTTTTAGATGGAATGGTTACGGGGTGAAAAAAGCCTGGGTGAAGAAGATCCCTACGCAATCTTTACAAAAAGAAGAAGCCAAGCTTTTACATTTGGCCAATATTAAGGTGAAAGTGGCAACTAAAAAATAAAGATTTCTTTACAGCTGCTCTTTGCAACCGTTTTACCCATTTTTTTCGGTTTTTGGCAACTAAAGATCACTCTTTTTATCAAAATTTCAATTTAACGTGTTTTAATGAGCAAGCATCTTTCTAAAGGAGAGGTGCTTGTTTGTTTTATATAAAAAATAAGCAATAGAGGAGAATGAATTCTATGAAGAAATTATTTAAAACGATGACTGTTTTGGCTTTGTTTATGGTCCTGCTAAGTGGAATGACAGCAGATAAAACGGAGGCAGCGAGTAACACAGCAAATCAGGATCTCATCATTATCAACAAGTATTTTATTAAACTAGCGTATTATCATAATAGATACCTTGAAATGGTGGTGCCTGTTGCAACAGGGAAGACGTGGGATAAAACACCGGTTGGATTTTATAAAGTCGTTAATAAGATTAAAAATCGACCATACTATACTGGGAAGATTCCAGGAGGAGATCCTCGCAATCCATTAGGAAAACGTTGGTTAGGTTTAAACGTCAATGGAACTTATGGTGATACGTATGGCATTCATGGAAATAACAATGAAAGCAGTATTGGAAAATATGTCAGCTTAGGTTGCGTTCGAATGCATAATGCAGATGTTGAAAAGCTTTATGATAAAGTACAAGTGGGAACGCCCGTTAATATCACATACTCTTATAGAAGTTTTGAGGAGTTAACAACAGTTTATGGGTACGATTTTAAAGGATATAATACGAAGAACTAATGCAAAAGGGATCCACTTCGAGAGTGGATCCTTTTTTGGGTTTATGAACGGGATATAAGTAATGAAAATCACGTATTAAAAAGCTCGAATCTTTCATTTAGTGATTACCCACAAAACAAAATATACATGCATAATTCGTTCGCCTATCATATTCAAAAAAGATCGTTATCAAACTGAATTAACAAACAATTCAAGTTGTGTTAATATTCTAACAATAATAAAAATATATGGGAGGATGTGGATTATGAAAGATGTACTTTATAAAACATTGTTAGAAAAAGGAGTGCTTGAATCTCATATTTTAGAAATGAAAGAAACCCTTAATATAAGCGAGTATCCATATGAATGGTATTATGATGTGATTAAAGAAGAAGAAAAAAATTACGAACATGTTCCTCTTTCTAAAATTAAAAGTTTGGGTTTCAGAGGGACTGACGGTATATCATGGTTTGACCACGCTTGTTATCATGGAACGGATAATATCGATGTACTTCGTTGCCACAGAGCTTATGAACATTTAGAAAAAGAATCACTTGAAGAATTCCATCAGTATTATAAACGTTCGCCTGTTAGATTGATACATTTTATAGATGATGATTTTTATGCTGTATATGGAGATGGTACACATCGTACGCTTTGGGCAAAAGTAACAGGATCACCCACTATTTATGCTGTTGTTACGCGTGCCAAAAAAAATCCTGCAATATATAAGGCTTATCAGCAATTTAAAGCGTTAGAAGCAGAATTTAACTACTATCTAAAATCCAACGACTTAAATTGGGATAGAACTCAGGATTATAGTGGCTATAGTGATTATAGTAGTGATATTACCTACAAAGGCACTTACTTATGGTATTACCCCATCTATCGCCCTGATAAATTTGAATCGCATGGTAATCTTAATTTTGAAATGATAAGGGTTTGGAAAAAGCAGCAACAATCTTTTAAAGAAGATTATATAAAAGTACTTCAGTATAAAAAACAATTCCATACCCTTATAAGGTTAATTCCTCGAAAATGGGAAACTAAACTTATTTCCTTCTTCAAAGAGTGGAGTGAACAATGGAGGTTTTCTGAGGGGAAAGCTCAGTTAAGAAAAGTAGGATTTGATATGTTTTGTATAGATAGAAAACCATTTTCATAACATACTAAAAGGTCCACGAATTTTGCATTTAGTGGAGGATTATCCGCAAAACAAAAGATAAATGCAAAATTCGGGCCTGTAATTCTTGATATACGTTCTTATTTCTCTTTGTTATCTATTTTAGGATGTTAATTCCCTTTTCCTTCAATTCTTGAGAAAGAATATCTAATCCTTCTTGACTGAGTACCACTTGACCATTTCCAAATACCATGTTATCTTCCGATACTTCTCCCGTAATCATACAAGTTTTTTT
>NZ_JALAMS010000007.1:0-34100 GCF_026790145.1 Priestia endophytica
TGATAGATTAATTACAATCAGTTTAAGGTTTTTGCACCAGAACCATCCTTTTCCAGGTCATCTCGAAACGATATGAGAATGGGGGATCCTTAATCGTTACTTCCAATAAATCATTTATTGAATGGGGGAAGATTTTTGGAGATGAGGTGTTAGCTACAGCTATTTTAGATCGTTTACTTCATCACGCCACGACATTCAATATTAAAGGTGATTCTTATCGGCTTCGTGAAAAGCAAAAAGCCGGTCTTCAACCGGCTGTCTTAAAACGCTGATAATTGGGAATTTTGATTCGTTGAAAATAGGGAATTTCAACCCGTTGTTGACATCAGATAAAACAATGTTTTCTATTTTAATTAAAAACTACCTATTTTCTTTTTCTATATACACTGATTCAAATCCTTATCACTTAAAAAAAGTGTAAATTAATAAAAGGATAAACATACATTTAGAGTATAATTACTTTATAATTAGGTAGTAATGGAAAAGGAGGAAATGATAAATGAAGAAGCCTGTCTTAGAAGACTTTATCTGTTCGGCTGATACAGATCTAGAGAAAGAAGACGATTTGAAGATTATCTGTCGTTTCCCTAATAATTTAGGAGTTGTCATTTATAAATCTCTTACATTTACAAACAACAAGTACTATACAACCCCTGTTCGTTTCTTTAAAAAGTCCTATCATATAAGTGGAACGGGTGATTTTTCACGCGAAGTTCAACGATTGGATACCATACAAGAGGTAAGACAGTTCGCAACAGTAATTTATGAGAGGGAACTTGTTTATTCTTAGTGTAATAAGAGTTGAGATTTGCATTTTTTAAGATCTTTCTAAATGCGGATCTCAGCTCTCAAATCTAACTTTATAATTTAATTCTACAAATTACAAAATGAATGCGGAATTTGGGCCCGTATTTATTTATTTTCCTTACAACAACTACTATATGCTTGTGGTAATGTTCCCTACATCTTCCACAAATCCCCTTGTTGCTAATTTACTTCTCTTTTACATAAAAGGAAAGTATTTTATGCTGATTTCATACTTTCTTTCTAAATGGAAAACTCCCCCACACCTACCACACCCACCCTTGTTGTACTTTTATCTATATAACATACCTAGTAGATAAACTTTATATAATCCGCATTATCAATACCCTAAAGTTATGGAGCGAAGAAAGTTCTACAATTTTATGAACAAGCTAAATTTTAAAACATTTTAGCTTATCTAGAACTTAAGCTTTTTGTAATAAATTCATTTATTATATGTTTACATAGATTAAAGAGTTGAGGAGGAGAAACATGAACATTACAGTAGTCGAACATAATCCAAAATGGAAAGATGAATATTTAAAGGAAAAGAAATTGATTGAAGAAATCCTTCAGAAAGAATTAATGAACAGTTTTCACATTGGAAGCACTTCTATTCCCAATTTAAAAGCAAAGCCTATTATTGATATCCTACTTGTAGTCAATGATATTAAAGCATTGGATGATTATTCTCAACAATTCGAAAAGCTTGGTTATGAAGTCATGGGAGAGTTTGGGATAAAACAAAGAAGGTATTATCGTAAAGGTGGAAATAGCCGAACTCATCAAATTCATGCGTTTCAATATGATAATATTCAAGAGATTGAAAGACACCTATCTTTTAGAGATTATCTTTGTCAAAATCCAGAAATAAGAAGGCAATATGGAGAATTAAAATCTACACTAGCTCATAAATTTCCAAATGATATCACTGGTTATAGCAATGGTAAAGATGAATTTGTGAAGAAAATAGAAAAAGAAGCACTTAGATGGCATTGATTTAATCGTTGAGGTAAGGCTCACCTTCTATCCTACATAAAATAAATGATAAGAAGGCAAAGTAATGGGATATGTTTTGGATATCAAGAAAGGGAGACATACACGAGGTATGAGAGATATAATTAATAAATATAGAAAAGACCGCCCATTAACTATTATAGTATAAGGCGGTCTTAAGTTTCTTATTCCAAACGAAATTAATCTTATAGCAAGCAATACTCATAAAGTATTTAGCACCAAAATGAATTCAAAAAGTATATTTAATTTCCCCTAATTTGTTTCCTTTAACTCTTTATAATTAATTTGCTTTCTGCTTCCGTATCTCTCCAGTTTTTCCACCTTGCAACTTGCTATGATGACGAGAATATCCAAAATAAACGACAACACCTAAGACTAACCAACCACTAAAATATAACCATGTGCTACCTGGCAGATTAACCATTAAGAATAAACAACATAAGCAAGACACAAGTGGTAAGACCGGTACAAGTGGTACTCTAAATCCTCTTTCTAAACTTGGATGCGTTTTACGTAGGATAATGATTCCAACGCCTACCATCCCAAAAGTTAACAATGCCCCAATATTCGCTAAGTTGGAGAGTTCTTTTAAATTAATTACTCCTCCAATTACACTACTGATAATCCCTATTAACCATGTTGAAAATACAGGAGCACCAGTCTTTTCATTTGTTTTTGAAAAGCTCTTTGGTAATAAACCATCGCGACTCATTGAAAATAGGACACGAGTTGCTGCATAGATATAAGCAAAAATTACAGCCATAATTCCAATAATTGCCCCGATTGTAACAATTCCAGCGACTGTATCTTGTCCAACCGCATGTAATACGTAAGCCATTGCTTCCGGAACATTAAGCTCAGTGTACGGTACAACCCCTGTCATAACAAGACATACTAAAACATAAATCAATGTACATACTACTAAAGAGGCAATAATTCCAATCGGTAAATCTCGTTGTGGGTTTTTTACTTCCTCTGCTGATGTTGATAATGCGTCAAATCCCAAAAAGGCAAAGAACACAGCTGCAGATCCTGCCATAATCCCTTCTATTCCAAACGGCGCAAATGGAGTCCAGTTTTCAGGCTTCACATAAAAAGCTCCGACAATAACGAAAAGACCAATGACAACAAGCTTCACTAACACCATGAAATTATTTACTTTCTTACTTTCTTTTGTTCCTCTTGAAAGAAGCCATGTAATAAGTAAAGTAATCATAATGGCTGGAAGATTAACAATCCCTCCATCTGCTGGAATTGTTACAAGTTCCTTTGGCAAACCTAAGTTGAATCCCTCTAAAAATTGATTAAAGTACGAAGACCAACCACTTGCAACTGTAGCTGTTGTTAATATATAAACGGAAAGTAGCGTCCACCCCATAAGATGGGCAACAGACTCACCAATTGTTGCGTACGTATATGTATATACACTCCCTGATACCGGAAGAGTAGAAGCAAACTCTGCATAGCAAAGAGCCGCAAATCCACATACAATAGCCGCCAAAATGAAAGAAATAATAACGGATGGGCCAGCGTCATTTGCTGCTACTAGACCTGTTAAAACTAACACTCCTGTCCCAATAACCGCGCCAATTCCTAGTAATGTTAAATCAAACGCCCCCATCGTTTTCTCTAATGTCTTACTTTCCCCTTGTTTCAATAATTGCGTAATAGATTTCTTCTTCAGTAAATCACTCATAGCCTCTTCCCCTTTCTGCTTGTGTGAATTTAGATTTTGTTAGGTAAGAGGAGTTCTGCACAAATCCTAGTGTAAACTCTCTTAGTTTCTATATTATTATATCAATAAAATAGTAACCATCCCAATTTCTTAGTATAGTTGAAAGCGATTACATAGTAAAGGGGTTAAATAAATATTGTGTTTTTAGATGTATGTTTCATTAATTTCAGTTCAAATGAGGTAATTTATTACTATGCATAAGCCAAAGATTCCTTTTTATTAATAATAATTCATAGTAAATGAATTATTATTATGTATCCTCAGAAAAGTTATCAAATCATAAACTCTTTGTTATTCAAAGAATCTATAGGTCTTCTTGCAGCCATTCTATATGTATTAAATGCTTTATAGCATAGCCCCTTCTCCCTTATTACAGATTTTCAATTAATCTGAACCGAAGGTTGCATATTTATCTTATACATTATCCATAATATTTCTAAGACTTCCTCCCTTAAATATGAGCTGACTCAATTAATATAAAAAAACCCTATTATAAATAGGGTTTTTTTATATTAATTTGCGAGTACAGAATAAATTGTTTAGTAATGAACAGGAACACGATCTAAATTTCTCTGTTTTGCTACATAATAACGACTATAACTATCCACGAGTTCATGGGTTTCAGGATCAATAATAATTGGTTTATCTACAGTTCCATTCTTCTCAATGCTTTCTTCCACTATCTTTTGTTTAGCGATTCCTGGTGTAAATTGAAGAAAGGATTCTGGAACCTTAATATCCTCTAAAGACATCCAGTTTCTTGTCCCTTCTGGAACAAAAATTTGCTTTTTGACTTCCTCTTTTTTAGGTTCTTCTTGTTGTTTATTTTCTTCTGATTTTTGAGCTCTTGAGCCCTTTTTTGGCGTTTCTTTGTTCTCTTTCCCTTTGTCTTCAATTTCTTGTATTTGCATACAAATAACACCTATCTCACCTGTACATTGTTCAAACGGAATATCCAAACAAGGCTCGCCCTGGACGAGGAAACGTCTTTGAGAAAACTCCTCTCGATTTATGTTTAACTTATTAAATTGTTTTAAGCTGAGAACCACCGTATATGTAATTGCCTTACTCCGAAAAGGAATCCCTTTTGGAGCATTTGGGCTCCCTTTTTCCTCCATATCAAAAGTCAGATACTTCCCGTAATCTTGAATTGAGCTTGTCGGACGGCCTGTTACACTGATTTTATGTGCCATCGTTCTCCCTCCTTATCTTTTTTCTCATTATATTATATATATCTTATACACTATTGTTTATCGATAAAAACAAAAAAGCAATAGAAATAGGATTTTAATCTACATTTTTAGTAATTTAGCATATTATAATTCTATTTCACCTTTCCTATAATAAAAGAATCAAAGGAACAATATCAGTAGACAACGTGGAATTGGAAAATGAAAAAATGGTGCTAAGTCAACCAAAATTAAGTCTTCCTTTTCAGTATAAAAAAAGATGAACTTTAATATAAAAAGGATCGGCTTGAATCTTTTGTTTGACAGATGACTGTCAATCTAATTCCAAAATTCAAGCCTATGTATCTTAAGAAGATTACTCCTCTTTTGTTACTACTTTTTACTTTCTGTAGATTGTTGAAGCTTCTTTTTTACTTCCTCAATATCAGTATCACTATAGATACCTGTACCATGTCCTCCATTTGTCTTAGCCATCCATTCTTTTACTTCATTGTAAGACATGCCAGATTGTTCATTGTATTTTTTAACCTCATCAATGTTTGTTCCTACTACTGTAAATGCACTATTCTCATGTTTTTTATTCATAGTAAATCCTCCTTTTGGTTTTAGTTATTTTCCCCTTTAAAGAAAGTTTTATTAAGAATTTATTGTAAGAATACTTGTTGTAAAACTCCTTTTCTTTTGCCAATTCATCAAACTTTTTCATAACAGCTGAATTAATATTTAGCATGATGATTCCCATTACATTCATCTTTCCCTAAATAAAGTGCACTACATTTTGAAAACCTGAAGAGCATAAGGAGTTTTTGCTATCACATGGGGTGATAGACTAGGCAAAGCCTAGTAAAACGGTGATATCAAAGAAAAGCCCCAGATGTCCCCTCAACGTCCCCTCAAATCAACCCGTAGTCCCCACAGTGTCCCCATTATGTCCCTTCAACGTCCCCCCGTGTTTAAACGAGTAGGAGCTAAATCTTGCTCTTTTTCTTTTAACTTTTTGAGCTTTTCCATTAACATTTCCTTCTCATCTTTACAGAGCTGTATACTCTCTTCGTTCATACAAATCTCATCTTCTTTTAATGAAATTTGAGTTTCCGTTTCAGTTTTTTCTGTCTCAACTTGATACTCCGTATCGACTTTAATTCTCCCTTTTTTCTTCATAAAGCTATCCGATTTTTCATAGGATTTCATTTTCTTTTGACTTCTCTTTTCTGAACTCGTAAGCGTTTGGTTTGATCGGAAGAGATGGATTGAACAAGTTCGTCTTCTTGCTCCTCTTCCTCTGTTTTCACTTCCCTTCTCTTGACCTCCCCAGATTCTTCTTTCATCATTTTTTGATACAAAGCAAGCGCTAATGCTTCCCAATTTGAAGATAATTGTTTCCCCTTACGATGTCCCTGATCCAAGGATCTAATCGTTAAATCTATCTTTAACTGGGCTTTTTATAGACTTTAAAATGAAGCTCCTTTCTATTTTGTAAATGTACTCTGTTGTTTCACTTTCAATATCAATACACCTAATTTTAGAATACATAAAGTAAGAGCCATCCACCTTCTCTTTCCCTTTTTTACAAAGTTGTTAAATAAAATTATTATGTTGGCTAGTTTGAACCACACTATTTTTATCCTCTTCTACTTTGAAAGATTAAGAAAGCTCTCCCTCCCCTTCATATTGTCATTCCCCATAAAGTTCACAAGGGTTAATTTCAACACTAAATTCCACTTCTTTTCAAATTGTTATATATAATATTTTTTATTTATTTTAAATATTATTTTTATATAAAAAGACAAATAAGATTAACTAAAAACACCTGAATGTTTCAAAATAAATCAAATTTATATAATATTTATATTCATTAAAACTCTTTTTACTACAAAAATAACAATACTTCTTCTCATCCTACGTTTTTTTATAATATTTATATATTAAATATACAAATATTATAAAAATACATTTGGAACGCCTTAGGAACGAGTTGTATTTCATTGACTCATACAAAAGAACGTTGGAATGGGAACAGTTCCTATTGTATTGATTAGGATTTTAGTGAGTTAAGGTAGACAAGAACACGAATTGTATGTACATTTGGAACGGATCAAGAACATGCAAATGATTCAATTAATTTAAAAGTCTTTTTTATAATAATTAATTGACCTTGTTTAACTATTACAACTTCTCAAATGAGGAACATTGGAACGGGGACGGTTCCTAAACATGTATTAATAATTTTAAATTGGCAAAGGGTTTGCTCTTTAAAAAAAGAAGTTTTATTATCAAGATAAAAGTATAAAGGGGATCTAATAATGAATGAAGAACAGTGGAACGGGAACAGCGACAAAATCCCAAAGGCGTATTGGACAAAAGAAGTGGCTGAATCGTTAGGAATTAGTGATAGTTATCTTAGGAAGTGGTGTCTTGAGCTAGAGAAGAACGGATACACGTTCCTTAAAGTGAAAGATGGAAAAAACCGCGAGAATCGGGCATTTACAGAACATGATGTAATTGCTTTACGTAAGTTCCAGTCAGTGTTAAAGCAGCCAAATATAACAAAGTCTCAAGTAGCTGAAATAATTGCTAAAGATTACGCACCTACTGAAAGAGATAATATGGAACTGTCCACGTTCCTCCGTGACAACGATCGTGATAAAGCTCAACAAGAAGTCAATCACCTTATGATTCAAAATATCATACATGAATTAAAAGGCGAACTTGAAGATATGGAAGTTCGTATTGCAGGGCGAATTGGAAAGCAATTTGAGGAACAGATGGAAAAGCATTTAAACAATATTTTCACAAAATACTTAGACCAAAAGGAAGAACGGATAGAAGAACGGTTGTCACATTTAGTGTCGGAACGGTTGGAACGTCACGAGGAACGGCTAAGCGATACTATAGAAAATTTGAAGAGTATGCCGTTAAATGAGAAGAGTCCACTTGAAGAAACAGAAGGAATGATTACAGAATTAAAAAAAACTTATTTAGAACATCAACAACAAAACGAGGTTCGAGAGAAAGAATTACAGCAACAATTAGTTGAAAGAGAACAACAACTTCAAGATGTACTAAAAGAACTGGAGAACATTAAAGAACAAATTGCAGTCTCCAAGGAAAAGAAAAGCTTTTTTCAACGTCTTTTCTCCAAAAGTTAAGTTTGAAAGTTGTCACTATAATTACACAAACACATAAGTAGCTATAAAAAATATAAAGAGGAATCCATATATCCAAGGGTAGAAGGGGACATTATACATTATAAAATAGGAGCATTTCCCCTTATTCAAAGTAATATTACATCAAGTCACATTAGAAATGTATATAATGAGTCCTATTGCGTTGTAGAAGAGCAGAAACATACATGTAATTCATTAATATTTACTTACGAAGAAAGGGATGCTCTCAAAGATTTAAACACTTATACGTATCTTCTATATACAGAGACATTACAAAATGATTCTAAATAAGTGTTAAGGAGCCATTTTTTTGGCTTCTTTATTTTTTCTACAGTTTGATATCTTTTGAAATTGATTGATTAAAAGAATTTAAGTCCTTACTTATTAGGCATAGTGCGCTAAAATAGCTTTCATTCTAGCTATTTCTCCTGTTTCAGATTCTGCTCTACACGTATCTACTTCAGTTTCTGTTGCTTTTTCCGTTTTTTGTTGTTCCTGAAACCATTCTGGAAGCATTTCTTTACGCACTATTTTACGTGGTAATGTTATAGGCTCACTATCATCATTTTTATCTTCTGTTTTAACTAGATTGTTAAACTTATTTAATGCAATTTGATAAACCAATTTGCATTGCTCTTCAAAACTCATAGAACGCGTTTTTATGTATGTAAAAAGAACATGAATAGATTCATATGCAACAGAGTGAATATCCTTCTTAGAAAGAGTTATAGAACCAGATTGGCATACTTTTTGAGACGCCATACGTATTCGCAAATAAAAATCTTTTAGAGCCTCTTTAAAAATAGGGTTAAAGGTTTGATTAATTAACTTTGGAACTCCTTTGATAAAAGGAATCGTTTTGTACATAAAATGATCTTTAATATAATTATTAGGTAAATAATAGGTAGAAACTTTTTTTGCATCTTTATCCTTACTCTCACAAGGGGTTTCAGCGTTTTCTGCTTGGACATCTGCTTGGACATCAAAGCCGAAATATTGTTGCCAGTGTGTAAAAAAAGGATGATTAACAAAGAAATAAACGGCTGCACCACGGCCATTATGTTTAGAAGAAGATCGATGAGCCTTCACGATCTTTCCAGCGTCTTCTAGGGTTTTCATCACACGACGAATTGTACGAGCAGAAATGTTATGTTCCTTAGCGAAATATGTATCTTTTGCATAAACAAAGCCTTTATCCGTTGCTAAAAAGCAGATCATATCAATAGCGTTTCGTGTCTCTGGCTTCAAACGAGCAAATGAATCTCCAAAAACTGATTCAACCATTTCTAATAGTTTGTACTTCATTTGTTTTTGTTCATTTTTTGCTTTTATGTAAGATTCATAGCCTTGCATCCGGGCAAAATCATCGTTAAAAATTAACATCTTTTTTCTCTCCTTTTTTCCTGCGGAAAAAGAAAAAGGACCTATTTACCGTTTTAAAATGAGGTAAACACGTCCTTTTGAAAAGAGAATACAACAAACCCCTTGAAATTACGTTAAATATGTCGTACAATACAAACATAAAAAACGCAGCAAGGTTTGAGGTAAGTGTTTACCGTGGTGCTTTCACGGTGAGCCGTCGTAGGATGTTGGTAGCATCACTACGATTGCCTTGAACCTTTTTGCAATTCCGAACTGTTTAATTGCTGTTATTATAGCAAACTCTACCAATGAACACAATGACATATTCGACCTATTTTTATATAAATCTCTTAAATGAGCTATTATTTTTTTATTTTATATTTTCTTTTAGAACATAGATCTAAAAGAAAAATTGTTTTCTTCAAGGCTTGAATGGTCTCTCCTTTGCTCCCGTTGAGAAATATGTCTTTTGTAGAGTCTACAGAAAATAATTTTCAAAATCTTCAATTGTTAGAATCTCTGCATTGACTTTATACTCTTTGCACCAAGTTAATATTCTTTCTTTCCTCACTTGATTTGCTGTATAGAAAATTAATAAGGTTTGCTTTTCTCCCAAAGCTTGAAAGAGGGAACGATACAGTTTAATTTTCTTCTTATTTTCGAGCATCTTCTGTTTGAGATCCACTTCTACAAAACAAATCACACCGTGAAGGGAAAAGCGAGCATCACAAATGAGCTTATACCTTTCCCCTTGAATCCTCCACTCATTCGGTCGTTCTACTTTCCAATCTTTCGGACAACCATAATACAAGTAAATATCATTACGTCTCACTTTATGTTCAAGCTGGGTTAAGAAAGGTTTAGTTTTCTCTGACCCTATATGTTGGCGACCTTTTTTAGACAAATAATAGACATTTTCATGAAGGCGTTTATGATTTAAAAAGGGACTCATATTGTAGAGGACACGGTTTGCATTCCGGACACTTTTCAACTGAAACATGGCTTGTAATTGAGACCGACTCATACATTCCAACTTATCCAAGGCGTACATAATCTTCTCCTGTCTCGTTTGGCACAACTGTTTGTTTTGCAACTTCATAGCCTCCAATCCGTTTCCATATCTCATCATGAGTAAGGTAGGGAACTTGTACTTCCTTAACCTCGTGGGTTTTAATCAGCGCACGCCCTTTAATATTTGAAGGTAACGTTTCCGCCCCATAGGCATCAAGAGCCACTTTAGACGCATAATCACTTCCTAAGCGAAAACTAACCTTTAAATCCACATTTTGCTTGATAGAGCCGTTCAACACATTTGAGGTAGGGTATTGGGTTCCATAGATCAATCGAACGCCCAAAGCGCCTCCTATGCGTGCAATTTCGCTTACTATGGATTGACATTGAGCTAGATTATTTTTTTGTTCCTTCTCCATAAATTTCTCCGGTGTGAGTTGGGCTGCTTCATCAATCAAAACAAACAGACGTTGAGAGAGGGGAGTGTCTACAATATTGGACCATCCTTGGCGCTTAAAACGTTCCATTCGTTCCTCCATATCCTTCTGTATCTGTTTTAAGACATATAAGGCCTCCCTTGGAGTACTGGCGACCCATTTCACTTGTTGAAGGTTCTTATACCGTTCAAACTCTAATCCACCCTTTAAATCGATAATAATGAATTGAGCATCCCAGGGATGATGCTCAATGAGATAGGTCATCATGACTTTCATCATCACCGTTTTTCCAAAGCGAGTCGTCCCCGAAATAGTGGTATGCGGTGTATGGTCAAAGTGGTGAAAATGCCATCCCTGATGGTTTTTTCCTAGTGGAACCATCCATCCTTTTCGATGTGGAACCTCTCCATACGACACATAAGAAGGCATTTTACCTTTGGAAATCTCAATGATGAGCCACTTCTTAAACGATACGTTCACTTCTTGATCTAAGGTGACGGATAAAATCTGTTGTAACGTTCGTAAGGTTTTTTCTTCTAAAGCTAAAGGGGTACGGTAAATCAGCTTCATTTGTTTCGTACTTTTGCATTCTCGAACAAGCTGAGGATACCGGTTGTTTTTGCCATCTTTGAGGTGAATATGATAGTGCTCAAAAATCTGTTGGATGATTCGATGTTCCTCACTGAATGTATTCCTGCCAAACCACAAAGCAGCAGCCCCTGTTAAAAGGGGAATCGTCATAAGCTCCCACATCCTTCTCACTCCTTCTTTTTATCTACTTTAGATAATCCCTTGAAAAAGGAAGCCTCCAAATGCCGTTCTTATCGTAATCAACCCATTCCTTTTTCTCTTCTAGCCTAGATGGACCCCTGGTCATAAGAAAGGAAGGAAAGAAGACAACGTATATAAAAAATAGAGCAAGCTCCCCAAGATACCTGCATTCATTCCAACCTGCATAATCACTCTTACTTTCGATTTGTCGACCCATCCTTTTTTCTCTGCATAGATTACCGTAAATAACACCAAGCTTGTTCCCAAGACTGTAACCATATGGACCTCCTCCTAAGTCGGTATAGTGGATTGTATGTGGCATGGCTTGTTCAATTTATCTTGTCTCGTAAAAAAAGTTTTACGAGGGCTTAATACTTTTTGTATAAAGACATAAAGAAGTGGACATAAATGGGGATAGAAAAACATAACATAGAGGTGTAAGGGATGGGAGTTAAAAGAACAAAGTTAAAAAATTGGTTAGTGAAGGAAGGACGGTCGCAAGAATGGTTAGCGAAAAATTCAAAAATCTCAAGTACAGCAATGAGTGAAATTTGCACCGGTAAACGAGATCCCACTATGTCTACAGTGAAGAAAATTATGTCGACCATTAGGAAAGTTAATAAGAATGCCAAAGTAGAAGACTTTTTTGATATATAGAATTATGGATTGGAATATTGTCGTGAAAAAACGAATAGTTATATGTCATAAATATACTTAAGACCGCCTTATACACTGATGGATATTGGGCGGTCTTTGCTATGGATATGACTATTATTTAAAGAAAGCTAAGTAGGACTTATCTTATACGATAACGTCTTTATCTTATAAATAACTAACAGTACGACAAGGGTAGGTGTGGTAGGTGTGGGGAGGATTTCCATTTAGGAAATCCCCTAAAAAAATGAACAAAAAATTTTTATATAGGACTGTAAAAGAACGAAGTAACGACAAGGAGGGGTGTGGAAGATGTGGGGAATACTTCCACAATCATTAGTTGTTGTACCAAAGAAAATGAGTAAAAAAACGTAAGTATTATTTTAGACATTTTGACTAAACAAAATTCAGGCTCGAATTTTACATTTATTTTCTGTTCTGTATGTAATCCCTCACTAAATGCAATATTTGAGCCCTTTAATTATCCTTTATTTTGTTGAGCAACTGATTATTTGACTAAGTATTAATAATATAAAAACTAAATAAATCGTCGTATTTACATCCCTTTGTATTTTATTTAGACTATTAAAGTCAGAAAATTTAGACCTTTACAGTTCTATCTTTATAGCTATTACATAACAAAGGGGAGAGAATTTTGAAGAAGAAAATATGTATTATAGGCAGTGGCACAGCCGGTTTACAGCTGGCTTATTCTCTTAAAGAAGAATTTGATGTGACGGTTATTCATTCAAACTCTTCAGATAAGATCCGACATGGACGAGTTCTGTCTACCCAAGTACACTTTGGCTCAACAAGAAACCGAGAAAGTCGCTTTAAAATGCCAAAATGGGAAGATAAGACCCTTCTTAAAAGTATCCATATGACGATTGGTAATCAAAAACTATTTGTCGGAAAGTTAAAAGAGCCAGCATTATCTGTGGATCAGCGTTTCTACTTTTCACAGTGTTTGAAGGACCTTGAAAACAAGGACGTTTCTTTTCGACTTATGAGAATCAATAAAAATGATATCGAAAGTTTGGTAGATGAGTTTGATTTAATTATTGATTGTACCGGAAAATCTGGACCTCTCTTTCCATTTCCTATTGAAAAGGAATTTTCTCCGTTCCAAGTTCCCCAACGAAAGTGTATCGTTGGTTATTTTTTAGGAGTAAAGCCCAATAACCCTCTAGGTATAAGTGTAACGGTTCTTCCTGAAATAGGTGAAATGTTTGAAATTCCTGCCATGACAGAGCACGGGCCTGTTACAATATTGTTCATTATGGCAGTTCCAAACAAGGAGTTAGATGTATTTAAAGAAATTAAACATGCAAAAGAATTTACAAATCAAATGAAAGTTGTAACTCGAAAATATTTCCAAGACATTCACAAGCGTATTGAACAAGATATTTTTGCCCTTTCCGATGAAAAAGCCTTCCTTCAAATTGCTATTAAGCCTGTAATTAGAAAACCTTATGTAACTTTTAAAAATAAACTAGTAATGGGTTGTGGGGATAGTGTTTTTCTTAATGATCCGATTACTGGCCAAGGCTGTAATCTTTCTTCTTATTGTGCTGAACAATTGTACGAAACGTTGATTCAATATAAAGATTCAAACTGGGACACCCAACTTGGAGAGGCATATTGGGATCGAACAAAAACATTTGTAAGAGAAGTAACAGAATGGACAAATGCTATGACTCAAATACTGCCTGAGCATATTGTTCAACTCCTGTTAGCAGGCATAGAAAATCAAAAGATTGCAGATGAGGTTGCAGAATGGTTTGAGGAACCTCAAAAAGCCCATGAAGCTTTTTTTCAACTTCAAGATTAAGTGATGATTCTTAATTTATTGATCTTCTAGAAACTGTGTGACTATAAAATAATCAAACTTTCTTAGTTCATTCTTATTATAAAGTTATAGCTGTAAAATAGTAAGAATATATAAAATTTTGTGTTAGTTTTTCTGACATTAAAAGTGACAAAGGATTATAATGCCTATATTCTAAATACAAAGAATGAGAAGCAGCAGGTGAGTATGGTGAATTCTTCTTTTAAAAGGCAGCTGTCGCAGCTATACAATGACCTCAACCAAGAGATTTATAGTACAGGAGTTAGTAAGCAAAAAATTGACATTCAGGATAATTGCATTGTCATTTTTGCGCAGACAAAGCGTTCCCCTTTAATTTCAGTATTAAGTAAGAGGTATCCTGAGTTAACGATATCCGTTGACGGGGCTTTAGCCATGGAATATAAACTTCGCTTAAAAGAAAACTTTGAGAAAAAATTTGGTATGAAGGTCAATACTATATTTAAGGATTACGATTCCACAAGTGAGCACGCTTGTACAGTCATTTACTTAGAACAATCGCTTAATATTTAACAACTATTAATACGAGTGTTGGAGAAATTTTGATTTATCATTTTTTCTTCACAGACTTGTTATTCTAAAAACTCAGGAGCTTAAATTTCGTTATACGTAGTTTAGGAGCCGTAGATATAGGAGGATTTCCCTTCTATTTCTACGGCTTTTTTTATACAGAAAATTGAGGGTGATAAAAGATGAACTTAAAAGTATTGTCGTTAGGAGCCCAGCATGTCATGGCTATGTATGCTGGGGCGATCCTTGTTCCATTGCTTGTTGGAAGAGCATTAAATTTAACTTCGAAGCAATTGGTTTACTTAGTCGCCATTGACTTATTAACTTGCGGTATTGCTACCTTACTACAAGCGTGGAAAAACAAGTATTTTGGAATTGGTCTACCCGTTGTATTAGGTGCTTCATTTGTGGCCTTGTCGCCGATGATTGCTATTGGTACTCGGTATGGTATTCCTTCCATCTATGGATCCATTATAGTAGCAGGGCTTTTCCTTTTTTTATTCGCTCGCTACCTAGGAAAACTTGTAAAGTTCTTTCCTCCTGTTGTTACAGGAACTGTTGTAGTGGTCATTGGCCTATCCTTAATTCCATCAGGAGTTAAAAATATGGCTGGCGGAACAGGGAGTCAAGAATTCGGTAGCTTAGATAACCTCCTTATATCCATAAGTGTTATAGCTTTTATTCTTGTTATTAATCGTTTCTTTAAAGGGTCCGTTCGTTCTCTTGCTGTACTTTTAGGAATTATTGCGGGTACAGCGTTATCAGCAATGATGGGAAAAGTGGATTTTCAAGAGGTTTTAGAATCCTCCTGGTTCCAAATTCCTCAACCGTTTTATTTCGGTGCACCATCTTTTGAAATCGGGCCTATCCTCACAATGTTAATTGTAGGATTAGTTATCGTTGTTGAATCAACAGGTGTTTTCTTAAATTTAGGGCAAATTTGTAATCGTCCTGTCACCCAAGATGATCTCATTCGAGGCTATCGTGCAGAAGGTCTAGCGATTACCTTAGGAGGCGTTTTTAATGCTTTTCCCTATAACACTTGTGCACAAAATATAGGATTGGTTCAACTATCTCAAAATAAATCAACGAATGTTGTGGTTGCAGCAGGAGGTATCCTCGTTTTCCTTGGCTTAGTCCCTAAAATCGCTGCTCTTGTTACCATAATTCCTGCTCCCGTACTTGGCGGTGCAACAGTGGTGTTGTTTGGTATGGTCGTAACTTCAGGAATTAAGATGCTAAGTTTAGTCGACTATACCAACCAAAACAATGCACTTATCATTGCTTGCTCAATTTCGTTAGGGCTCGGAGTCACAATTGTACCTGACTTATTTAGTCAATTGCCGCCATCCCTACGAATGCTCTTTAGCGATGGAGTGATTACAGGAAGTCTAACAGCGATATTGATGAACCTATTTTTTAACTTTCGTACGATTTTAACTCCATCCTCCATTCAGCGTGAAGAGGATGAGAGAGATATATTTGAAGAAAAAAGAATAAAGGGGTTATAGAATATGTTGACTATTAATGATTTAAATGAAATGCCATTGTCCGAGTTTGTGGAAAAATTAAAGGATATATTTGAACACTCTCCATGGGTGATTGAAAGGGTAGGAGAGTTCCGTCCTTTTAGTTCCCGTAATGAACTTTATGAACAGATGATTACTGTTGTCAAAACGGCGAGTAAAGGGGAGAAATTGGACTTAATTCAGGCTCATCCCCATTTAGGAACACGAAAAACAATGAGTTCATTTTCCACGAGTGAACAAAAAAATGCTGGGTTAAGTCAACTATCAGAAGCTGAATATGAGTTCTTGTTAGAGATGAATCAAGAGTATGTTCATCGATTTTCTTTTCCCTTTATTTTAGCTGTTCGTGGAAAAAACAAAGATGAAATTCTTCAAGCAATGAAGAGCAGATTAGAGAATTCAAAGGAGCAGGAATTTAATCAAGCTCTAACGGAAATCTATCAAATTGTTCAATTTAGAATAGAAGATCAAATAATGTAAATAAGGATGTGGATGAGATGAAAGGACTTACAACCCATATTTTAGATTTAACACACGGACACCCCGCTGGAGAGGTTGATATCGAACTTTATCGTTGGGAAGGATCAAATAGATGTTTGTTAAACACCGCAACAACTAATGCAGATGGTCGATTAGATGATCCACTTCTTACTTTAGATAAGATGCAATCGGGAGAGTATGAATTATTAATTTATATTGGAGATTATTTTAGAAAAAAAGAGGTACAACTATCTGATCCCGCCTTTCTTGATAAGGTGTCAGTACGAATTGGCATTGATAACTCGTCATCACATTATCATGTCCCCTTGCTTGTTTCTCCATGGGGCTACCAAATCTATAGAGGTAGCTAACTTAACGATTAGTGCAGAAGATAATAAGTTATATATTGAAAGGAATGAAAAATGATGAGTTTAGAAGCTTTAAATGAAAGAGTAAAAAGGGACCTTTCTTATCTTGCATATGGGGGATCTGATTGGGTAAGCCCGACCAACCATCCTGAGGGGCATGTCTACGATACGGTAATTATAGGAGGCGGCCAATGTGGCTTAGGTGCAGCATTTGGACTTTTGCGTGAACGCATATCTAATATCCTTATCCTCGATGAAAACGTTGAAGGATATGAAGGACCGTGGGTAACTTACGCTCGTATGATGACATTGCGTACCCCTAAACATTTGACATCCATTGATCTTGGAGTACCTTCTCTGACTTTTCGCTCCTGGTGGGAAGCTCAATTTGGATCAAAAAGTTGGGAGGACGTCGATAAGATTCCACGGGACGATTGGATGAACTATCTACGTTGGTATCGGAAAGTTCTTAATTTACCTGTTGTTAATGAGGTAAAGGTGAAGCTGATTGAGCCTGCAGGAGAAGATGTTTATCGACTGCATATTGAGGGAGCAGGCGCACCTTCTAATGCATTACTGGCCCGTAAGGTTATCTTAGCTACTGGTATTCAAGGCGGTGGAGAATGGCACGTACCACCTATGATTTCCGAAGCATTACCTCGTCACCTCTATGCACATACCTCAGAAAACATTGACTTTGAGGCCCTTAAAGGTAAGAAGGTTGCAGTTTTAGGTGGTGGGTCCTCAGCTTTTGATAATGCCAATTTTGCATTATCCGAAGGTGTCGGTTTAGCCCATGTGTTTGTTCGCCGCACGGAGATGCCACGCATTAATCCCATTCGACAAATGGAGGGATCAGGTCTAATTGAACGTTTTAATGTTCTATCCGATGCTGATAAATATGCTGTTATGGCTCATTTCTTTAAGCATAATCAACCTCCTACAAATGAAACATTTGAACGTGCAGCTTCACATCCTGGCTTTCAATTACATTTAGGTGCACCATGGCTTGACGTACAGTATGAAGCTGAGAAGGCTGTTGTCACTACACCACAAGGTAAATTTACTTTTGATTTTTTCATTATTGCCACCGGTCTTGTTACTGATCCTTCCTTACGTCCAGAGCTAAAGCTTTTTGAACGCCATATTGCACGTTGGAATGACTATTATAATGCACCTGATGAGATTACCAATCATATGCTTGATGCGCATCCTTACCTTGGCCCTGGCTTTACTTTTACATGCCGGGATGAAAAGGATAAAAAGCTTCTTCATGGGCTTTTTGCTTTTAACTATTCAGCTTTAGTTAGCTGTGGTATCACAGCTTCTGCGCTTTCAGGAATGAGATATGGGATACCTAGATTAGTTTCAACTGTGGCAGACCAGCTGTTCTCTGATAATCGTGAGGAGATTCTGAAAAACTTCTATTCTTATAATGAAGCTGAATTTGTTGGAGAATGGACAAAGAGAGGTTCTGAAGTAAGATAAATAAAAGGCTCTAGAGATCCTCCATTATTTCTAGCGCAATTTTTGGATTAATTCGAGATTTAGCTTTTTCGGCTATCATTGTATACAAGAAAGAGCGAATTCGTTATTGTTAAACGAATTTGCTCTTTTTCCTTCTGATAGTCTATTTTGTGTTACTTAACTTATAATAAATTCACTGTAATTAAAAAGAATCCTTTGCCTATTAGTAGCAAAGGATCTCAAATTTATACGAATGGGGAATACGTTACTAGTTTGACCAGTTTTATAGATTCATATACATTAGATTTTGCAATAAATATAAAGCATTCTCTTTTTACATGCTTCTTATCTAATCAAAGAGATAATGTTCCCTTTTTCTCACCATGCTTCTCATCTGTTATCATTTCTTCTATCACATTATTCTCGCCCATGATAGCTACTTTAGGCTTATGCACTTTAGCTTCCTCTTCTTCCATATCAGCATAACCAATGATAATCACTAAATCACCGGGTCGGAAGAGACGGGCTGCTGCTCCATTTAGACAGATAACCCCACTACCTCTTTCACCTTTAATTGCATACGTTTCAATTCTTTCCCCATTATTGATATTAACAACTTGTACTTTCTCATTTGGTAATAATCCAACACTTTCAAGGATTTCTTCATCAATAGTGACGCTTCCTACGTAATTCAAGTTAGCTTCTGTCACTGTTGCACGATGGATTTTAGACTTCATTAATGTTAATCTCATATAAATGCCTCCTGATTAATAACAACTATACACTATAATAAACTACAATTATTCTTTTGAAAATATTCTAAATCTTACATGATAGATGTGTAAGGTTTGTATGAAGGGGTTGATGAAGATAGAGTGCAAGAATGATTCATCCAACACTAAAAGACATTTAGAAGGGCAATAAGAGCGCACAGGCAGAAAATATTTTTAAATTGAACTATTGTCATGAAACAGCAACTAGTCATAAATATACTTAAGACCGCCTTATCCACTAATGGATATTGGACGGTCTTTACTATAGATATAAACGTTATTTAGAGAAGTCTAAAAGTTATAACAAAGGCTCAAACTTTATAGGATAAGCTCATGTATTTATTAGGTTAAACCTCATATAATTTCACATTCTTACACTTATCAGTTAGATTAAAATATCTTACTCCATTAAATAATATTACATTTACATAACCAAATTCATAAGCCTTTGAAATTCCATACTCCAAATTTTCTCTACTGTCTTTTCCAATCACAGAGAATAGTTCCTTAACATTAACCCATTTCTCACCTTTATTACTAGCAATTACAGAATCTAATGTTTCTAATTTATTCATTACTTCTTGTCTATAATAGATATGTATCATTGACCCTAAAACATAATCAATGATCTCTTCGCCAGGATATCTTCCTTCCAACCTAGATGTATGAGGCATAGGAGTGTTAAGTTCTTCAACACCTAATTTTTTAAAGATATCAGTTGCACTAGCTTGCACTTAAATCACTCTCCATCATGTAAATAGTTATTAGATCTTTGCCATTCATTCTTCTTTATAAAGCAAAAAGAGACTCATTCATTATGTTGAAGTTTCTTATAACTACGAATAAAGACAGGTAGTTGACTGTATTCGTATCTTGTCACTTCTCTAAAGAGAATCCATATTATATCTTTTCTACAATCATGCCATATACCCTTAAATGGGATATAATTTTGACTATGGGGAGAAAGCTTCAGAGTAGAATAAAGTAATCTATAGATAAATAAAAAGCAATCCTAAGAGTTGTTTGATTTACATACGTCTTTTTACATCGTAGTATTCTTCTAATTCTATTAGAGTGAGTTCATATAGATGTTTGTTTCCTTTTTTATAAATACCCAAATCTAATAAAGAATTAATAACAAGTGTTTTCCGCACTTCTATTACAGAATATAGTTGATCACTCATTTATCCACCGCCACAATTGATAATGATTATCATAATCAATTATACTTTATTGTTTCTTCTTTTTCAAATCGAATACTAATAAAAGAGTCAATTTGTTATTTATTTTTACAAAGTAGAAAGTAAAGAAGGCATTCTGTCATCAAGAATGCCTTCTTTATATATTAGTTTTTAAGAAAAGAGTCTTCAAAAAATTTCAGAAGATACTCTAGAGTGATTGGATCGCTGTAGGTAGATGCTTTAGTATTAATTTTAAATACATGGTTGTTCTGAACCGCCGGTATGTTTTTCCATGTATCCGTTTCTAAAAATGAATTATCACCATCAGGTGTTGTACTAAGAATAATGTAATCTCCAGCAAACTCAGGAAGCAATTCAGTTGAGATTGTATGAATACCTGATTTAAGAGCCGTTTCTTTTTCATTTTCTGATGAATTTTTCGTATTCGATTTCTCATCATTTCCACAAGCACTGAGAATAAGGACAAACAAGAGTAGGAATGGTATAAATAGCTTTTTCAGTTTAATCTGCTCCTTAACTATAGGGGGAGGTTAACAACCATCCTCTATATCAAAATGTATGTAATTAGTAATGTATAATACTCTAATAATCACACCAAACTAATACTAATGGTAATGATAATGATAATCATCGTCATTTGTGTTTCGCACAATTCTTAATCTTTTTCTGCAAAAATAATCTCTATCTTGTTTAAAACAACTAATCATAAATTGGAAGATAACACGTGTGTTATATAGTTACTAGATAAAACATCCATAATATATGGAAAAAAGCGTAAACTCATTATAATCCAAGAAGTTTACGCTTTTTTTCTACTGATAAGCAGCATTATGTATACAACTTGTCTAAATAACTATTGGGATAATTAAAATGGAAAGTGACCCTATAAATCGCTTTACCTCTAAAAACGGAAATTCCTAAATTCTTTTGGAGTCATATTCGTATGTTTTTTAAAGGTAGCAATAAAATGTGAAGGTGAACTAAATCCAATCATGTCAGATATTTTGTTTATTGAGAAGCTCGTATTTTTTAGTAATGATTTAGCATGTGTTAATCTTTTAAGAATGACATATTCATGGGGTGACAAACCGGTAAACTTTTTAAACTTTCTCGAAAAATGATAGACACTAAGTGAAGCTATATTAGCTAAATCACTAATATTTAAGGGCTTTTCACTATTTTCATCAATGAAGGTAATAACATCCTTTAAGTTAGATTCTGAAGATAGGGTATGATTTCCCTCTAATAAACAACTCAATATTTTATGGATTTCGGAAGATGCCTTAAAATCACTTATTTTATTATGTTCTAACATGTATAAAATAGTGTCTATTGCTCTTATAATCTCCATTTCATGTATTACTGATATAACCGGACTATATAATTGAATAATCATATCATAAAATTCTTTACTAGCATTTCCGTTAAAATGAATAAATTCAAAGGAAAGGGGTTCCGTTGCATAATATTTATGAGGAATACGACAATCAAAAAGGAGTAATTCATCGGCATTTACAGTAAAAGTTTGTTGTTCAAATTCTAATCGAAGTTGTCCACGAATTACTTTAAGAAGTAAATAATAGTCGTGAAAGTTTCTTTCAATAATGTAATTCATATCACAGTCATAACGGCCTGCAAAACGAATTGTAAATAAATGTTTCCTTGAAAATTCATTAGGGGTATGTACATAAAGTTCCGAGCTAGGCAAAACTCCAAGTTCATTTACTTTCATCCTAACCTCCACAGCAATATTTTGATATTTATTGAGCAATTTTATCCGATGATTCTTATTCATAAACAAATTATACTATCTACATAATAGCAAATAACTTATAAGGAAGGGATGCTAGATGAATAAAAAAGTAAGGATTGGGATGGTTGGAGCTGGATGGATGTGTAAAGCGCATGTGAATGCCTATACAACTGCCTTTAGTTTATATGGAGATAAAATAGGTGAGCCAGTTTTTAAAATGATTATGGATGTAAATGAAGGCGTTTCCAAGGAGGCGGCTAGGAAATTTAGTTTTGAAAAATGGACGACAAATTGGATGGATATCATTAATTCAGATGAGATTGATATTGTCGACATTGTCACTCCAAATGTTTTTCATTATGAAATAGCAAAAGCTGCTTTATTAAATGGAAAAAACGTGTATTGTGAAAAACCATTATCTTTAAGTGCAGAGGAATCAAAAGAATTAGCAAAAATTGCGAAGGAAAAAGGGGTTTTAAATTATGTAGCCTTTAATAACGTTATGAATCCTGCTACTGAATATATGAAACAATTAGTACAGTCAGGAAAGTTAGGAGAAATTATGCGATTTGATGGACGTTATGACCAAGACATGCTTCTTGACCCTTCCATTGCTATTACGTGGAGACACCTTGTAAAACAGGCTGGTAGTGGAGCTCTAGGCGATTTAGGCTCTCATCTATTAAGTGTTTCGCAATATATTATGGGAGATATTGAATCCATTAATGCTGTTTCAAAAATCTATATTCCTGAGAGACCAGCAAAAACCGGCTCATCAGAAATGGCAAGTGTTGAAACAGAAGATTATATGGCTTTTACAGCGCTATATCAATCCGGTGCCATTGGTCAATTATCTACAAGTCGTATTGGAACTGGAAGAAAAAATTATTTAGCGTTTGAAATTCAAGGCACTTTAGGTACAGCTACCTTTAATTTAGAGAGACTAAATGAAGTTAATGTTTACTTCCATAATGAAGAAAGCACGCATAGAGGGTTTAGAAATATATTGTTGGGTCCAGACCATGGAGATTATAGAGTATTTCAACCAGCTTCAGGTATTAATATTAGCTTTAATGATATGAAGGTGATTGAAGTGGCTAAGGTATTAGATGCATTTACAAATGATGCAGAGTATGTGTGTAATTTTGAGTTTGGGGCCAAAATTGATACATGCATTCAAGCTATTTTAAAGTCTGCTAAGACGCACCAATGGGAAAAAGTCGAGGAAAAGGATACATCTCTATGTCTATAAGAGTAGGAACTGCCCCTGACTCTTGGGGAATATGGTTTCCCGATGATCCAAAACAAGTATCATGGCAGCAATGTTTAGATGAAATGCAAGAAGCAGGTTATAAAACTTTGGAGTTAGGACCATGGGGGTATTTACCTACGGACCCAGTTAGATTAAAGGAAGAGCTCTCTAAACGAGATTTGGAGCTAATTGCGACCACACTAATGACGGATATCGTATTTATTCATGATCTTCAACCTATTTATGAAACTTTAGATAAAATTTTCTCATTACAATGTCACTTTTCGTCCGCAAAATATTTAGTATTAATTGATGGAATGTATACAGATCTCTTTACTGGCAATCGTATTGCAAGTAAAGAGCTTAATGATGATGAATGGAATCAAATGATTAGTAATATAAAAAAAATAGGAGACTATGTTAAAGCTAAATTGGATATTCAAGTTGTTTTCCATCCACATGCAGAGACACATATAGAGACGGAAGCAGAGATTGAAAGACTTTTAAGAGATATTGATATCGATCTTTGTTTGGATACAGGACATCATCTGTATGCTGGAGGAGATCCAATTACCTTTATTCAAAAACATAAAGACCGAATTAAATACTTACATTTAAAGGACTGCAATAGAAGTATTCGAGAAAAAATGCAAGAGAACGAATGGGCTTTTGCACGGGGTGTCCAATCAGGGGTTATGTGTGATCCAGAATCTGGGGATGTTGATTTTATTAGACTCACCAAAACACTGGAGCGTATCCAATATACTGGAGAAGCAGTTGTTGAACAAGATATGTATCCAGCTCCAGCTGGTGCTCCTTTTAAAATAGCAAAACAAACATTGAATTATTTTAAAGAAATAGGCCTTGTAAAATAGGAAAACCTGATAGGTTAAAAAGGAGGATAATATGAAACCAATTATTACTGGTGTATTAGGATATGGATTTTCAGGAAGTATATTTCATTGTCCGTTTATACATGCCCATGAGAATTTCAAACTAAAAACAGTCGTACAACGTCATGGGGATACAGCACAACAAGATTATCCACATATCAATCTTGTAAGAGATTATCAAGAGCTTTTAGATGATAACGAAATTGAACTAGTAGTCATAACAACACCTAGTCATTTACATTTCGAACATGCAAAGCAAGCGTTAGAAAAGAATAAACATGTTCTTGTTGAAAAACCTTATACAGCAACATATGAACAAGCTGTTGAATTAAATAGGATAGCAGATGAAAAAGGCTTATTTATTTCGGCTTATCATAATAGACGATATGATGGTGACTTTTTAACTCTATCCGACTTAAAAAAGCAAGGTGCTTTTGAAAAAATATATGAAGTGAGTATGGTCTGGGATTTTAATTATCCGGTGCAGAAAGAAAAATGGCGTGAACAAGGCTACGAAGGAGCGAACTTCGTTTTTGATTTAGGAGCTCATTTTATTGATCAATCCATACAATTATTTGGTGAACCAAAAGATTTATATTCTATCACGAAAAAAGTTAGAGAAGGATCAAATGTAATTGACTGGTTTGAAATTCTTTTTGATTATGGTGATTATGTAGCAAGAATTAAACATAGCTCTGCAGCTATAATTGAGGAACCAAGATATACAATCCAGACACCTAATGGAACTTATCAATTCCATAAGATGGGTGAACAAGAAGTACAGTTAATACAAGGAGTTAGACCTCTGGACCCTAATTACGGAGATAATGCCCTATATGATTTTCATAAGTTGGATGGAACAATGGAGAAAAGACATATTATAAAAGGGAATTATTTGATGTACTATACGCAAATGGCCACGGCCATTCGTACAGGGGAAAACGCAGAAGTTGCAAAGAAAGATGTAGCAAGAGTCATTAAATACTTAGAGAAAATACAAAATAAATAAGTAGATAATTCTGGCTGTATATTTTACTAACTGAAACAAGAAAGAGTTTTTTTAATGATGGAGTCAAAATGACACCGTATAAAGGTTAAAAGGATTTTTATTAGAATTTAAAAGCTTGTATCCAATCTGGAGCAAGCTTTTTTAGTTCTTATAACTATCATTATGTGAACTGTGTCCTCTATTTTGCTATACGTTAAATATTTAAAAGTTAGAAGCATAGAAACTATTTTTCGTTACATAATAAATATACTATTAACTGATGTAGAGGTGCACAAATGGCACAAATTATCCTGTGGCTTCTCCTTGTTGGACCTTGGTTTCTATTACCTTTATTTAATAAAGAACGTATTAAACGGTTTATGCCTGTAGGTCTGTTTGCTGCGCTTATCCTTACAGTTGTTTTTCAAATAGCAGAAAAGTTAGACTGGTGGATTATCAAAGAGAATATCTTTTTCCTAACCAATATAACACCTTTCGTGTATGGTGCTTTTCTTGTGGGAACAGTGATTATTTTCTATCTTTCTTATCCAAGTTTTATCTTTTATATGGTCCTTAATATACTATTCGATTTATTTCAAGCATTTGTCGTGCATCCTATCTTTGAATGGACCGAAATTTATAAAGTAAACCACATTAATTCAATTGGACTCTTCTTTTTAATGATTTCTATAGCTATTATTATCTACCTTTATCAAAAATGGCAAGATGAAGCATTTAAAGATGAAGTAAGATAAAAAAAATAGAGCAAATATAAGTTACCTTGTTAATTATATAAATAGTGGATTTTTTATAGTAGACGAAACAGATTCTTTTGAACGATCATATCCTATACTACATCTAAATTTAAAGTAAGGTAGAGGTCTCCCTCTACCTTTCGTTTATTTCACTAACTTGCCCTTTTAGTTAAAGAAAAAAATCCTGCAATCACAGGATTTTTTTCAACTTTTATTACAAATGATCAGTCTTTTTTATAAAACTACATTTATATCTCCTATAATCAACGTTACGGTAACTGAATTTGTATATTTTAAAAAAATGTTAGTTCTTAATGATACCAAACTTATCAATAATATAAGGTTCTGTATTGTTTTTATTTTGATCAATCTCGTAAGTCACGGCAGTTAGTTTATCTTTGTTAATGGTGATCCCGACAAAGTTTTGAATTTGGCCGCGTACTGGACGTTTGTTATCGTTCGGATCTGGACCATAGATCGCTGCATGATTTTCATCGGCTACTTCAAAAAGATTATAGTAAGCTTCTCCAAGTACAGGATCCTGATTTTTATAATATACTTTTGGTCCAGCTGTTGCAGGAATCAAATAAATTGCGCCATCTGGATTAACGGTATATTCAACAGTTTGTCCTTTTTTAGTTTCTGTAATTTTTTCTGTTTCCGAAGCCATACCATCACTCTTTATCGGTTTCGTACGTGCATAGATATGGTCATGCCCTTGAAGGACAAAGTCAATGTCAAGCTCCGCCATGAGTGGTGCTACCTGGTTTCTAACTCCGTTCGGACTCATGATATCATCATCCGTTGCATGGTTAGAAGTCGTATATGGTCCTTTATGAATGTTAACAATAACCCACTTAGCGCCATTAGCTTTGGCTGCTTTTACATCTTTCTTCAACCATTCAATTTGTTCTTCTGAAAAGTTAGCATATTTCTCAGAGTCCTCGTTGCTATTAAGAACAACAAAGTGAGCGTTACTGTAATCGTAAGAATAATAAGCACCTGTTTCGGTAGCCGAGTTTTCAGGCACATCCAGGTTAAAGTGGTCGATAAAAGCATAATTTTCATACTCGTGATTCCCTGCAGAGGGTGCAAATGTCGTGTCTAGTAGGCTTTCCTGAGAGTGACCTAGAAGCCAATCCCATTGTTCCTCTTTGACCCCCTCGTCAACTATATCGCCATTGTGCATCATGAATTCGGCGTTAGGGACAGTATCTAAAGCTTTTGAAATGGTTTGAGACGAAAGGATCGCTTCATCTTTTGTTTTAGCTTGAGTATCGGCCAAGTCAATAAATGTAAAAGCACCTTTTTTAGGAGCTGTGGTAAAGGAACCTACTTCACTCCATTTATTTAAGGATGCATCTCCAACACGGTAGTAGTATTCAGTATCTGCCTTAAGTCCAGTTGCTACTGCTTTATGTACATACTCTTCTTGAGAATTTGTAGATAGGGTATGATTGCCTGAAAAAAGTAAAGGTTTCTTCTTAAAATCAGGCTTCTTTGCGCCTGTCTTTTTCACAACCTGTAAATCACTGTTCTTGGAATCAAGTGAAGTGTACCAAGTGAAGCCTTTAGAATTAGTAGAATCGCCATGAAATGTTACAGTTACCTTGCTAATATCAGTAGAATTTGGGTTACCTGCTGCAAAAGAGAGCGTACCGCCAAACCCACCCACAATGCTTAGAGTTAAGGCAACGGAAATCAATTTTCTTGCACCTTTTTTCACGTACTTTTCCTCCTCGTATATGTATGATTACCATCGCTTCAGACAGCAAGTTAAATTGTAACAAAACTCTATGTATATATTATAAATTTCATATTTTAATTGTGTTAAAGTAGTGTTAATATTTTAAAGACAAAATTTACAGTTCTGGTGCAAAAAACAACCGTATAAGTATAACTATGTAAAAATAAAGAGCACAAACTCGTTGGCAATCAACAAATTTGTGCTTTTTTACTATCTCTAACATGTTTTATGTTCACTCCCATTTTATAGCCTATACATGACCTTTTTATATTAAAATGGATTAATATGGGAGGTTTTATTTTGAAAAGAAGTTTAATTATGGGAGGTATCGTGTTTCTTATCTTATTGGTCGGTTTAGCCGGTTGCGTATATTTAACATTTTTTAGCTTACAGAGCGTCTCAAAAGGGGATGTAATCCGAAAGGTAGAATCCCCTAATGATGAATATGTTGTAAAAACTTATTTTCATTATGGCGGTTCATTAAGTTCAGATGCGGTTAGAGGAGAATTAGTTAGTGTTTAAACAAACAACAAGAGAAATATATATTGGAATTACCCTGACGTAGATCCATATATAGTCTGGATAGATAATGATACCATTAAAATCGGAAACCAAACTTTAAATACCGAAAAGGGGGAAACCTACGATTGGCGCGATGATGACGGACGGGTAGGTGAAGTACCAAGACAATTCTCTGAACAATACCCTCCTAAAGTAATAGAGTGATTTCCCTTAACGAACATTATTGTAACAAATGCATGTTGAATTTTATGTGATAAAAAGAAACCCTTTGCTCAGCATTAGAAAAGGGCACTTATATATGGGGGAATACATTAGTAGTATGGACAGTTTTATAGATTGATATACTTTTCTGCTTCTTGCCTGAAGTTTCAAAATTATCTTTAATTTATTAAAAAACACCAATTCTTTTGTATATGGAATCAGTGTTTCTTCATTTTTAATTATTATTTCCGCAAAATTTTCTCAATCGCTTTTCCCTTTGCTAACTCATCGATCAGCTTATCTAAATAGCGAATTTCCTGCATAGTTGGTTCTTCGATGTTTTCCACTCGGACACCGCAGACCACACCTTTAATTAAAGCCCTCGAAGGATTCGGTTGGGGAGCTTCCGCAAAGAAGGTCTCAAAGTCTGTCTGTTTTTCCAGTTGAGCTTCTAACTCTTCCTGACTATATCCTGTCAACCAACGGATGATTTCATCGACTTCCGTTTTCGTACGTCCTTTTTTCTCCGCCTTCGTAACATAAAGGGGATAGACCCTTGCTACACTCATTGTATAAATTTGATGTTTGGTCATAGATACATCCTCACTTTTATGTTTTTTATTATATCACGAAAAATAGGGGTGAAATCTATTATGTGAACTACATATGGACATAGTTATATAGTTATAAAAAAACTTCTTAGTGGTGCCTTTATCTTAAAGCCCTCCATGATCTTAAGAAAGAGCACTTAAATAAAGATTTAATGAATCTTCTACTTCTTTCACAATTAACTGAATGAAATCATGATAATTTTGTGTTGTATGAGATTTATCTAATGCTTCATAATAAGCTAATCGGTTTTCTACTTTAATAACAACTGCAGGAAAACCAGCTTTCATCAATTCTAAATTTAAAAGAAGGCGAGATGTACGCCCATTGCCATCAACGAACGGATGGATTCCAACAAATATTGCATGTAGCATAGCCCCTCGCTCCACTGGATGTAACTTTTGTGCTTCACCCTCATACCACTTGATTAACTGTTCCATTTGTTCTTTGATTAAATAAGGCGCTGGTGGTGTATGTTTTGCGCCAGCAATAAACACTTGTTGATCACGATACACACCTGCGTACTCATCATCAATTCCTTTTAAAACTAGTCGATGGAGACTTTTTATTTGCCATTCTGTTAATGGCTCTCCTTTTTGCACAATTTCTTCAACGTATGCAATCGCATCTCGATGATTGATGACTTCCAAATGCTCTCGCATTGTTTTACCGCCGACAGTAATTCCTTCTAACACGACCTTTGTTTCATTTATTGTTAATGTGTTACCTTCAATAGCGTTGGTGTTATATGTCCATTCAAGCAATAGCTTTTCACGCAAACTCTTTAATGTATATTTCGGCAATGGACGTAAGGTATCTAGCTTCACTTTTTTCCTATTTATTTGTTCAAACATCTCATTTCACCTCTATGCGTCGTTCTATATTTCTTATCTCAATTTTACACTAACCATTAAATAAAAACAGCTTACACTATTTTAATGATTAGCCACCTGTTTTATCAAATTTTATTTCAAAACAGTACACCTTTATTCTAAACCTACACTAATAAAATATAAGGAAAAAAGAGTCTTCCACAGTCTTGTTATTACATAATGAAGTTATAAAAGGGGATCTACAAAACAGGTAAACCTATTGTCTATCCACTGGTTTGCTTTTTCACTGTTAATAAATAGTGTTATTTTAACTCTGTTCTTGGAAACAAATCAACTACTTCCTATCTTGCTTAGAAATATAATTTAAATTAAATGTTTATATTTAGTTCAAAAGGAAATATATACATTAAAAGAAGTTATAGATAATAAAACTAGGAGGTATATAGATGACAGCATTACAAAAGGTAGCTCTTGTCTTAATCATTATTGGCGCTATTAATTGGGGATTAGTGGGATTATTCCAATTTGATTTAGTAGCTACACTTTTTGATGGAAGTGACACAGTCCTATCTCGAATTGTTTATGTTTTAGTGGCAATTTCTGGTTTAATAAACATTGGTTTGCTCTTTAAATCAAATGAAAGAGTTACAAAGGGTTCACAACAAGCGAAAACTTCTTATTAGACATTTAAAAGGAAATAAGAAATAGACCTAAAGGTGTCATAAAATTGACTTTTTAGGTCTATTTTTATTATTTTATTTTCTTTTAGATTAATAGTCAGTTCTAAATCCATCCGTAAAAGTATACATAAATGACTAGAAAAAGCTCAAACTTGTTGGCGTTCAACGAGTTTGAGCTTTTATTACTTCTTGTAATGCGTGTTATGTTAACTAAAATTACCTATCAAAGGCCTTATTTTCACTATAGAAATTACCAAATAACATTAGAAAATATATGAAAAAAGAGTGTTCACACAAAATTCATGTAAACACTCTTTTTAGCTATATATAGGAGAAAATGAATTTGGTTTACTTTTTCGTTGAAAGTATACCTTGTAAAATCACTTTTATCCCCCAAATGAAACGTTCCTCTCCTTCACCGGAGAATAGTTCTGATTTCAGCATGCTAATCATTGGATATTTCGACTTGTCCACAACCTCATATGAAGTCTCCACCTCTTCCAAAGCCTTGTCCTTTTCATTATGACGAGCTCTTTCAACCGCAAGAGATGAGACATAAAGAAGTAAGATATCAAGTCCCCAGGCTGCACTACGTGGACTAATACCACCTGCTTGTAAATTTCGAAGCAAGCACTCATTAATATCCATAGAATTTGGCCCGTTAGGCGACGTGATTAAAGTAAGTTCTGCTAAGCCTGGTGTTTCTACCAACGTTAAAAAATAGGATTTAAGCACGTCGATAATGGCATCTTGCCAAGATACCGTTTCACTCTCTGCTAATTGAACATCTTGAAGAGCATAATCTAATACATAAGAACTTAACTTTTGATAATTCTCTACATATACATATAACGATGCAGGTCCTGTGTCTAAAGCTTTTGCAACTTTTCTCATACTCATTCCTGACATACCATCTTCACATAACAACTGATAGGCTGTTTTTATAATAATGTCTCGTCCTAGGGGTGACTTTGCCGGTCGTGTGCGTCGACTTTTTACATGTTCAAATTTATTCATAATTCACCTTATAACATTTGATTTTATTGTTCTTCATTCCTATAGTTTATCATACCTATATATCCTCATATTTTCAAAACCAATCCGGTAAATTACTATGTTAGATGCTGTCATATTCTCAAGTTAGAGGATTATTTCGCTGGACCCGTTGCAGCAATTTGTGCGATTTCTTCATTTAATGTTTCGGATTCATACATACCACCGTGATAGCAAATTACACGTTCAATATCAAAAGCAGCAAATTTGGTTAATGATTCATATGCTTTGTCTAAATCTGGTGTATGCATAGGATTTGGCCCTTCTAAATTAGGGCCACGGAGGACCATTGCATCTCCAGTCATTAATGTTTTTGAGGCAGGGTGATATAAACTAACGTGACCTTCTGTGTGACCTGGTGTATGAATGACAATAAGACCATCAGCAATATCTAATTCTTCACCATCTGCTAATGTACGTTTAATAACTGGAGTTGTTGGTACTACGTACCCTTCATTGAATTGAACATCTAATGGTGATGGTAACATTTTAATAAGAGGTAGATCACCTTCAATATATGGACGATCTAACTCATGTGAAAAGACTTCAATGTTTGGATTAGCTTCAAGAAGTTTTGCTAGACTGCCAACATGATCGATATCTTGGTGAGTCAAAATAATGGTTGTTAATTGGTCAAGTGATAAACCACGTTTTTCTAATTCTGTAACAATCAACTTGTCGCTACCCGGCATACCTACATCTACAAGTACTACAACATTTTCACTTGTAATTAACGTAGGATTAAGTGGCCATTGTCCCCCAGGAAAAGCCGGTACTTTGATATTTAAAGTCATGGGTTCAACGATTGTTTTGTTCATCATGATTTCTAAGAGTCTGGAAATTGCATCAAGACTCTTAGGTACACCTCCATTTTGTTTTAGTTTTTTTTATAATTGATCTTTTTAGATTAAATTTATATTAATGATCTTGATTTTCTTCTTCATTAAATGATTTCATCAATTCACTTGTCTTTTCAGCTGCGTTCATTTCAAAGAAAAGATCCATGTGACTTTTTGTTATAGCTGCCAGTTCACCTGCATATTCGAACATTTTTAATTCATAATTACGAACAGCTTCGTCTATATCATCATGATGGATAATGGAGAGTGCCAGTTCAGATGCATCTAACATGGCAAGGTTTGCACCAGCACCTGCGAATGGTGACATTAAATGTGCAGCATCTCCTAAAAGTGTTACCCCTTTTTTATGTGCCCACTTATGTGCTACAGGTAGCATGTAAATACGACGAGGGAAAATAGGGCCGTTTGCATAATGAATATAATTTTTCAGCTCTGGGCTCCAATCTTCGAATAATTTAAGAAGCTTTGGTTTTGCTTCTTCTAGCTTGTCATAGTTAATACCGTTATTGTGTAACCAGTCTTTTCCTACTTTAAAACTCAAATAGACACGAATTTTTCCGTCACCATTCATTTGAGGTAACATAGCTTTATGATCATCAAGTGCAAATACGCTCCCTAAGCCATTCAGCTCAACAATATCAGGGAATTGATTCTTAGCATCTAAAATATTGATTTCTATCATGCTAACACCTGAATACTCTGCTGTTTCTTTACTAACAAGTGGGCGTAGTTTAGAAAAAGCACCATCAGCACCAACTACTAAATCTACTATTTCAGTAGCCCCATTTTCAAAATGAAGTTTATGTTGACCATTTTCTAGTGGAGTGGCATACAGAAGCTTATGCCCCCATTTAATAGCCTCTGGATTTACGGCATCTAATAACATATGGCGCAACACTTTACGATCAATTTCAGGGCGAGAATCTGTAGCAGACTCTGGATTCACATTTGCGCCATCCTCATACAATACAGTAGCTGTTTTATCCATTACTTTTAATGCTTCACCTTCATAACGGCAAATTTCTTTAAATTGTTCAAGTAGGCCTGCCACTTGAAGTGCTTTTTGTCCCATATCTTCTGTTAAATCAAGTGTACCGCCTTGTTCTCTTTGTGTGGCAGATGTTTCGCCTTCAAAGATTACGGGATTAAACCCAGCTTGTTGTAAGATACGAGCCAGTGTTAATCCGCCAGGACCAGCACCAATAATAGCAATACGTTTATGTTTATTCATCATGTAGTTCACTCCTAATTATTAACTTTAGTTTGTAACGAACAGTGTTCGTCCACGATATTATTAACTGATAGAATTCATTTAAATAGAATTCCTCTTCACAACTTCTGATTACTTACATCAAATTTAATCATTATCGTTCCCAAATACTTTATTATTTCAGGTACATATAAGTTATAACACAACGAACACTATTCGTAAAGAACGGAGTTCGTTTTGCTGTTTTTTGCTTTTTTGTAATTTCAAAAATGGCATCAGTTATTTTAGTACACAAAATCACCCTTTTCACAACGAAGGTATTACACTATAGAGTTATAAAAGTGTATCTAAATAAAAAGAGCAAACCCATTGATAGACAATGAAGTGACCCCTGTCAAGT
>NZ_JALAMS010000008.1:0-173291 GCF_026790145.1 Priestia endophytica
AACGGACATGTTAGAAATTCACTTTATGGAACTTCCTAAACTTTTAATTAAGTGGCGTAGAAAAGAAGTTGACCCACGAGAAGATCAATTAGTAAGATGGTTGTTATTACTTGAAGCATCGGAAGATGAAGAAATCACTCAAGTACTGGAGGAGATTGCGGTGCAAGAAGATCAAGTATTGAAAAAAGCCATAGATGAATGGGAACGTGTGAGTCAAGACCCAGAGGTCTTACTGGCTTATGAAGCAAGAAGAAAGGCTTTATTGGATGAAAAATCGGCATTAAAACGAGCTGAAAACCTTGGAAAAATAGAGGGAGAAAAGATAGGAATCTTAAAAGTTGCTTTAGGTATGATTCAAGAAGGTATGGATAATAAAACAATAAGTAAACTGACAGGTCTTACACAAGAAGAAATTGATAATCTTCGTCATCAATAAGTTTATCTACAAGCTGAAAGGATCTTTATTAAACGATCCTTTTTTGTTTTATAGAAGCATTTGAAGTACGTTTTGTGGCTGTTGGTTTGCTTGCGTAAGCATTGCTTGAGATGCTTACGCAAGGGTAGAGTTCTTTATTTGCTCCATCATTTCTTTCGTCATGTCAACGTCATGAATATGAGACTCTGAAGCTGTTAAGTTTTTATAAGTCGTTATTTAACCTTAGGATCTCAAGGTTAAAGCATACAAGGAGTTTATTTTACAGCTTCTTTTAATTCTTTTCCTGGTTTAAAAGCAGGAACTTTTGAAGCAGCAATCTGCATTTCTTCACCGGTTTGAGGGTTACGTCCTGTTCGCGCCGCACGCTCACGCACTTCAAATGCCCCAAATCCAATCAATTGAATTTTCTCTTCTTTTGAAAGAGTGTCAGAAATGGTTTTAAATAATGCATCTACAGCCTTTGCAGCATCCTGCTTTGTTAGTTCTGATTGAGCTGCAACAGCATTCACTAATTCACTCTTGTTCATATCAAACACCTCATCCTTTTATTTTGGGACCATATGTAGAAAGATTACTATAACACAGATTTGAGATATCTGTCTCTTAATAAAATTAGATAAACGAAAGCGAAACTCTTTTTTTGTAAGATGTATGTTGGGATTAACTCTATGGCACAGTTAAGTGAGCGATTGTTATATTATTAATCAGTCATATGGATAAGTACCTTAAAATCAATTCTACGAAGATCGGCGATAATTCGTGTTATGGTAACTAAAAAAGTAGTTAAGTAATCCCCACCCTACATAAAAGAGGATATTTAACTACCTCATCTATTAGCGCTACTTTGATATAAGAGACCATATGAAATGGAGAATAAACCTGTAAGAGCAACCAACCCTGTAACGAATTGCGATTGTGTAACAACATATAAAAGGAGAGAAAAAATAAGTAACATCCACCCCAGTACGTGGATAACAAATGTATTCATTATCTTTATGTATCTTCACCTTTCCATTCCACTCTAAGGGTATTCTTTATAATAGTGGGAACCCTTAATAACTCCGACAAGTTGTAACTTTGAAGTAAAGTTTGATTGGGAATATTTTTACCCCTACCATCATTTTTATCTACCTAATATCTGGACCACAAAAACGCCGAGCCTTCCTACACTAAGAAGGACCATGTCTTTTCTTGCTGTTTAAAGAAATGATTCATCTTTTCCCTATCAGATGTGGTCTCATTCCCCCCTGCTACTACAAGAATGATCCGACAACTCAGGGTTAAAATAAAGGAGATAAATTTTGGCAAATGATTCACCTCGCAGATCCGTCCATTCGCCACTAAGTAGATTTTACTTTTAATCGTTTGACATAGTTGATAAAACTCTAAGGTTTTCCTCAATGTAGATGTTGGAAGGTGAATGTTATAGGATACAATATGTTTCATTTTATATTCCCCTCCCTTGTAGTTTGAGTCTATTCTAGTATTCTATCACAGTATAAGGATTATTGTAAGCGCTATCAACAGTGTGTATGTTAACTGAAGTAAATTACAACTTTATTTATGCTGTAAATTATTAATTTATATTAAAATTTTTAAAAATAGATAAATGTAGTACCCTCTCAAAAACCATGGTTTCTGAGACAGTCAAGCTATAGTTCCCATCTTTTTAAAGATGAAATGAATAGGAAAAAGTGTGATATAAAATTTAGGGGAGAGATAAGAACAGGGAGGGAGTTTAAGTTTTACAAGTAGTAAAAATAATTTTATTATTCAAGATGAGAAGGTAATCCCCTTGTTCATCTATTTACACTACATAGCCCTTCTCCTACTGGTAAAGGAGAAGGGACCTTTTTTATTTAAAATTTAAAGATTAGTTACAAAAAAGAGAATAGAGCAGGAAGAAATAGTGGGGAGTAACCGGAATCGAAATAATATCTACATTTCTTCTCTTCTTCAGTAGATATAAAGGATTAATCTGTGGAAAAAATTTTCTTCTGCCATTTGTGATAAAAGTAAATCACAAATGAAAGTCCATAAATCACTAAGAAATATTGCCAAGGTCCAATACTTCTATATTCTGCAATACCTAATACATGTAATAATGGTAGAGCGATAAAACTCATCAGAATATCCATAATCACATTTACAACGGTATATAATAAAAAATTATGGGATGTTAGTCTAAAAATCCAAAATGTTCCAACTGCAAAAATTCCATATGCGAAACTTACATCAATCATATAGCCCCAAGGGACAATATATTTGTGAATGACCCACCATTTATAGGTATAGGCTATTTGAAAAATAATGGTCATCAATAAACAGGTGAAAATAGTGACAGGCATAAACCTCTTTATGGTTTTTGAACTGGCAAAAAATAAAGTAAGCCAAGGAAGAAAGAAGACAATAAACAGAATGATTCTTGCAGTCATAAAATTAAACTCTCCCATACTTCTTAATCATCATTCATCCTTATTGTTTCAATAGGGAACAAAGTTATTCATTCTTCGTTCACCTAATCGTTATGATTGGTATTGAAAAAGAACCTTCAATCGAAGGTTCTTTTAGCCCAATTATTTCATCGTATCTTTTTTATTGGTTAATTGGTCTTTATCTATGGTTGGAGGTGGTTGCTCCATCCATGCATGATCAATCATTAGGTCGGCCCCATCTTTAGCATATAGAGCAATCTCCATTGCTAATCTTTCATAATTTAAAATAAGGTCGTTTCTTTGACTGGCAGCTGCTGCCGTAGCGTAGTTTCCTGATCCTGCGGCGCTCATAAAACTCATGTGAAACATGGTTAATTTATCCGAAAATGGTGGTGTAGTTGAATTCGTAATGGCAATATCTGATGAGACAGGCGGTTGTATATCGTTTTCAAGAAAAACTTTTGTAAAGATCTCCACATGCTTTTTTGAAATATCTCGGCCTCTTAACATCCACTTTTGAATTTTTTCTCTTGCTGATGTTTGAGCAAAACTGATGGCTAACTTTGCTCCTATAATGTTAGTTTGAATGTTCATGAATAAGTGTGATATTTCAATTGCATTTAGAGGTCTCTTTTTACTAAAAATAGACATTCCATCTAGATATTTTTGGTTATCTACATAATCAGTTTCAGTGGGGTAAGGAATATAAGGTGCTCTAACAAATAATCCTTTTAAAAGAGCCACTTTTGAACTGCGCTCGTATAGTTCTGATGTTTCGTTTAAACCTTCTCTATAATACGCTCTCATATCCTCCCTAGCACTCATTGAAATAAACCCACCGTACCCAAGTAACCCAATTCTGGCCATATGATTGATATATGTTAGCATAAAGGGATCTGTATAGAGCGCCGGGGCATTCAAATTAACATCGTCATCATCCGTAAATCCTGTCGGCAGTGGAATTTGTTCCTCTTGAAAAATCGTGGTTAATTTCTCCAAATGAGTAGAGGAAAGGTCATAAGAAAATTGAACAATAGACTTAATGTCTTCATCCTCTACATGTTTTAAGAAATAACCTAAAACACATTTGGACATACTATCGTTCATATAGCTAGTCCATATTGAAGCCATTTCAGATGACGTTAATTTTGTGTGATATTCAGTCATAGTTAATTAACCTCCAAAGAATATTTTTCACAGCATGGATATATTCTTTGTTTAAACACTGTATATTATGATAGAAGCCAAAGGAAAAGAATGTTCCTCTGGCTTCTTATGTATTTGTATGTATTCTTCTCAACTGTATATCAACAAAATCCCAAAAGATCGAATGAATATTCTATATGAATTTAGTCACCATAATATAGTTTATAAATAGAAATGATGGCAATTCTGGGCACGAAGCATATAATAAAAAGAAATTCCATCAAACACCGAGATTGAGTCGTTTTGAAGAGAGAGATACCTCCAAAGCTCTCTCTTTTTTAAGTCGTAATACAACGAATCATAAGAAAACAGAAGTCACTAACACTAGTTGATTTAACATGACATAACATTTGTCATTACTTAATTCTTTTAAGATAAGTGGGTTTATCCATTCTTAAGTTTCTTCTTTTAATTTCGTTATAAATGATTTGACTAAGTTCATTATTAAGTTCTTGCTCAACAACCAGGCGATACAATCTTATCAATGCATCATTCGGCGTAAGAAACCAGGGGGACATAATCATTTTTCATCACCTTTATAGATATCAGTTTTTAAATGGTATATATTTCATTAGTTTTATCATTAGACGCCCGGTAAATTAATATACAACGCTTTTTATTAAATAACCCTTGATTGAATAACAAATGATGAGTATCTTATACATTCTTAGTTAACATAGTGGACTTTATCGGTAATTATGGATTAACTATATTTATTTTTTATCTTTAAAAAAGGCACCTCAACTGATCGCACTAAGGAAAGAGATATAGATAAGCCTGAAATTAACATAATGCGCAATCGTCAGAAAACAACATGTTATAACCTAATTCTTTGTTTGAGGATTAAATTAATAAGTTCCTATAAATAGGAGAAAATAAATACACCTTCAAAAAAGAGGTGTCTAAACATGCACTCAATCACTCAAAATTTAGATTTATCTGCAAGAGGAACTTGGTTTCCTATCTCTGTAGGGCTTCTATTATTATTTTTTTCCCTTTTCATGCCTAAAAGAAGGATTAACTGGTTGGAGTTTTATATTACTTTCGGTATTGTAGGTTATGTAGCTTGGATTTCCGATACAGTAGTGGGAAGAATGTTAGATTTGGTGGATCTAGGTGATCCTAAAATTACGGGACTTGGTGAATTTGCAAGTTATAGTTTTATTCCTTCATCACTTTCCGTTATCTATCTAAACTACGCTAAGAAAACTAACAAGTGGATTCTTGTTCTTCTCTTTACCTTATTATCAACTTTAATTGAATGGATAATGGTACAAATAGGGTATTTAAACATGAAAAACTGGGGATTTTTCGTTTTTTCCATCATTGCCTATTTGATTGTATTCAGTCTTATTCTTCCGGTTCACATAAAAGTGATAAAGAAGAACTTACTACATAACAAATAAAATGTTATATCTATAAGCAAACTACTCAAAATGCGATATAGTATCACCTCATGATAGCTAATTTTATAACAGAAAAACCCACTGTACATGGGTCAGTAGGTTTTTCTGTTTTTTTATACTGTATACCATATACATTTTTAGTTAACATAATGATGTTTATCGGCAATGAAAAAAGATCTTCGATTGAATATCTTTTTATGATGATGCTTGTTAAACATTGGCACCCTTTAGTTCAACAAGGTATGCTACTTAATACTCTTTCTTCACTAATAATTTTTCTTTAAAAAATTGAAAACAATATAAGAGCAAGGCATCAACCATAAATACATACATTAATTGAATTTTTTTCATTCGTACCAAAGAGAACATACCGAATTTTTGAAAATAATACACCAAACCATAAGTAAACGCTCCATCGATAATCAAGTTCAACAGTATATAGTGAAAAAATTTGCCGTAGGTCCACTTTAAAATCCACATAGAACCAACTAAGAACGGTCCCCACGTAAACGGTATTACCCAAGTTACTTTCGGAGAAATGGCTTCAAACCACCACCACCATCGGCGCTTTTTTGCGATGAAATTGACAATATGGACAACCAGAGAAATAAATAATCCAGCTGGCAAAAATCGCTTGAAAGCATCCTTCCCCAACAAAGAAACTGAAAACCAAGGAAGGATTATCATTAGCAATAACAATGCCTTCGAATACTTCATAAATTTCATTTAGCAACCTCCTACTCCATCCATCAGGAATAATATCCCCTGGAACAGGAAAAATTATAATAAGCAACAATCGGATACAATCCATCAGAGAAGGAAGGTGCAGATAAGAACCATCCTTTTTTATATACCACCAACCCCATTAAAAAGCATATAGCCGCACCTTACAGGAAATGTTTTTTTCAAGGTCTTCTTTCGCTAAACTGCTTCGTTAGTTGAACAAAATCCCAAAAGTTCAAATGAATAACATTCCATACTATGAGCAAACTATTCAAGATACGTAAAGTATCGCTTTTAAAAGCTGATATGGAACGGAAAAAACCTACTGTTTAGTGAAGTGAACCCAAAAAGTTAGACATTTATTTAAGCAGTTAATGAGGATTGATTTCTGTATTCTACAGGAGTCAATCCTTTTAATTTGGTTTTAATTCTTTTGTGATTGTAATAGAAAATATAGGACTCTAACTCTTGTTTAAAGTGCTCTATACTGTTAAACTCTTGAAGATAAAATAACTCTGATTTTAATAAACCGAAGAAATTTTCTATAACCGCGTTATCTAAACAATTACCCTTACGGGACATACTTTGGGTAATGTTATGCTCCTTTAATAAATGCTGATATCGTGTCATTTGATAATGCCAACCTTGATCAGAATGCAGAATAGGGTGATCTCCTTCATTCAAGCGTTCAAATGCTTCATTTAACATCATCGTCACGAGTGAGAAGGCGGGTCGTTTATCAATCTTACGAGGCATTTCAAACCTAATTCTTGCATTAACCGATAGACGGTCTTGTGGTTAATCAGGTAGCCTAGACGGCGTAACTCGATTGTAACACGACGATAACCATATCTACCTTTGTGTTCATGAAAGATATGCTTAATCATTTTTTTATTTCTTTATATTTATCAGGACGTTTAAAGGTTTTCACCCAATAATAGTACGTACTACGGGCGATTCCAGCTACCTTGATAAGGTCGGCGACCTTATACTTATGCCTTAATTCAACGATTACTTGAGCTTTTTCTCGTTCTTTGATTCCCTTGAGGTCTGAACTAAGACGTTTAACTTTTTTAGATAGGCATTTTCCATTCGCAAATGTTCGATTTCCTTTACTAACTCCTCATTTGTTTTCCTGGCATCCTTCTTCTGATTTAAATTCTTTTTCACTTCTGGAGTCCTCCTGTTTTTAGGATACAAACCATCCAGACCCTGTTCTTGGAAATTCCTTCTCCATTTTACAACGGTTGAGTAGGAAGGAATATTAAATACAGAAGAGGCTTCACGAATAGATGCTCCCGTTTTTTCAATATAGGTTAATACCTCCATTTTAAACTCGACAGAGTACTTTGTATAGGTTGACTCTAAGCCTGCTTCTCCATGTTTTTTAAATAAAGCTACCCATTGAATCACATCTGATCTATTCGCCCCCACTAGCTCAGCTGCTTCCTTATAGGAATACTGTTTATGAATATAAAAATCTATAGCTGTTAATTTTGTTTTAAGTGTGTGTTTTGACATAAAGAACTGCACCTCTGATTGTTAGATTGTGTCTAACAATCGGGGTGCAGTTCATTAGAATCCAGTAGGTTTTGCTATTTTTAGACTGTATACGACATACATTTTTAGTTAACATAATGAAATTTATCGAAAAAAAACCGTTGGAAACCTTAGTTCCAACGGCTTTTTGAATATGTATGACTGCAAGTTGAAATTTTAGTTTCTCTCTTCCTTCGTGTTATCCTAAAATTGCAACTATTACAATTGATAAAACTATACTTAATAATAAAGATATAAGCCAATCTCTTTTTGCTGTCAGTTTAAAAATTATATTTAAGAATGAACTAATGACAATAAAAATAAGAAAAACAAATAAAATCACAATAAATTCTATTTTCTAACCCTCCTTAAACCAGCCCCATTTTCGCCCTTATATATTCCTTTTAATTCCATTTTATCAAAATATAAACTATAAAGCACTATGTATAAACTATACAATCTTAGTCAACATAATCCATCTTCGAGGAAGTTAGAAAGCCATAGACTCTTTGTCTCACAAGGAGTACATAACTTTTGGAATACTCTTAAACTCAAAACTTAACAAAATAAAGAAATTCCTTTTTTCTTTGGAAAGAATTATAATAGGAAAATCTGAAAGAAAAGGAAATAAGTTATGGTAGAAATATTTTGGTACGTTTATTTAGGTTTATTAGGAACTGCAGCAATTGGTTTTTTAATTAAAGGAGAAAAAACGCTCTTCTATATGGTTGATTTCATTATCTCCATCTTCACTTGGCTTGGACTTTTTGGATATGTCACTCATACAATCATGTTTACACCATTTGTATGGAAGCTTGTATTTGTTGGAGGTCTCATTTGGGATATTGTATTTAGTCTTATTAAGGGCGTAAAGAATGAAGAGCTTGAAGGGATACCTACATCCATTCGATTTATTTTTATGTTAGTCACTACTCTTATCTTGCTTGGTCCTTTGTATTATGGGCTGTTTAATTATGCGTTCTAAGAAGTGAGAGTACATAAATAAAAAAAGGATTACCTTATACTCCGATAGGTAATCCTTTTTTTATTAAATTTATTGATGGCGAAGGTTATTAATCTCCTCTTGGGTAAGGCCTGTAAGATCACTTATGGTTTGATTGTCTATGCCTTTTTGAATCATACCTAGAGCCATATTTTTAATGGTTTCCTTTCTTCCTTTTTCTTCCCCTCTGCTTTCGGCTCGTTTTAATGCAGATTTTTCATCCAATAAAGCCTTTCTTCTTGCTTCATAAGCTAGTAAAACTTCTGGATCTTGACTCACACGTTCCCATTCGTCTATTGCTTTTTTCAGTACTTGATCTTCTTGCATCGCAATCTCCTCCAGTACTTGAGTGATTTCTTCATCTTCCGATGCTTCAAGTAATAATAACCATCTTACTAATTGATCTTCTCTCGGATCGACTTCTTTTCTACGCCACTTAATAAGTAGTTTAGGAAGTTCCATAAAATGAATTTCTAACATATCTGTTAATAATAACTTTTCTTCTCTTTCGTATAATTGGAAGACAGAATGATAGTGGTTAATATGGGATAAGTAACGGAAGTTTACAATATTAATGGTAATCGTTTGACATAACTCCCCATAATCCATTCCTTCCTTCATTTGACTGCTATACATCTTAGACCAATAGTAAAGCGTTCTTTTTTCCATATCATGTTTATTATTAAGTTGAATTTCAATGTTTATACGGGTTCCATCTTCTAATTGGGCATGAACATCTAGGATGGATCGTTTATCTTCTTGATATTCCTTATTAAAATGTGGATCTAATAAGTGAACGGTCGTAATTTTCTTTTCCTCTGGTAAACGTAGAGCTGCATTTAAAAAGGCAGCTAAGATGGATTCATTTCCATGCGTTCCAAAAAGAGATTTAAAGGCAAAATCGACACGTAAATCTAATCGTTTTGTCATTATATCCTCCATGATTGTTTCTTTTCCTCTAGTATAACATGAGTTGCACTTTTTCCTCTTAAGTATACTTTTAAGGATACTTTGTTTTTGTTCCAAATAATAGAGATGACTCTTTTATTGAATTTAGGATAACTCTTCCCATTTATATTTCTCGGTTTATTATGACAGCCATAAAGGGTAAAGACGAATAGAATATTTTTCATTTATAATCAAGAACAATCTTAATGATCTTATTGAAAGTTCATCAAAGAAAGTGAAGGTTTTCTATGAAGAAAAATTTAAAATTACAGCGATGGATTATCTATTGCCCACGTGTTAATCGTTCTGTCAATCATGACATTTCTTATATTCATTCAAATGGACAAAGTGAAATAATTGCTACTTGTACAGGTATTGAGGATAAATGTTATGACTGCTTTATCCTAAAGACATATAAATAATCATAAAAACGTTAGATTTCTTATAGTATAAGATAGATTTTTTTAGTTACCATAATCTTTATTATTGGAAATAAAAGCCGTTGGAATTAATAATCTCAACGGCTTTTTTCTATATCTAAACATGTCCAATGCTTTTCATTTACCTATATTTCTACTGGTACAAGCACCTCACCTTATTTGCGATGTAAATACCCGCCTCGCTTGCTTGAAGTAAAAAAACGACTGACTGTCTGACGACACTCTTTTTCTTATTCACTTACAAATAAAAAAGCCTTCAGGCTTTCCCATAAATAGGTTTAGTGATCAGCATCGATATTCAAAAAAGGCGATGCATCCACATGAAATGGAGGATTTCCATCATTCATTTCTGGCGGATATCTCACAGACACTTTGGGGATATTAAAAATTAAATTGTTTAATATTTTTAATTTCTTTAAAGCATATCCACTGAGTGTCACAAAAATGTATGTTAACATAAAAGACGTGAGAAAATTGGGTGGGTGCAAATTTCAGGGAAAATACACCCAGATTTATGGAATCACACAGTTGGAGTTGACATAATTAAATGAAATTTAACAAGAAAAAAATTAACGTTGTAAATATGCAACAAGTTAAGAAAAGCGTGTTTGCTACAGGGATAGGAAACGCTATGGAATGGTTTGACTTTGCTTTATATTCTTATTTAGCAGTTATTATTAGTAAAAACTTTTTCAGTCCCGTTCAAAACGATGAATTAAAGTTAATATTTACTTTTGCTACATTTGCCATTGCCTTTTTACTTAGACCGGTAGGGGGAATTATTTTCGGTAAAATTGGTGATAAATTTGGTCGGAAAATAGTATTAACGACTACGATTTTAATGATGGCTTTATCTACTTTAATAATAGGTCTACTTCCTACATATGATCAGATTGGGATATGGGCTCCTATATTATTACTCTTAGCTCGTATCCTACAAGGTTTTTCCGTGGGTGGAGAGTATGCTGGTGCCATGGTATATATCGCTGAATCTTCTCCAGATAATAAACGTATAAGATTAGGTAGTGGTTTAGAAATTGGCACATTATCTGGTTATATCATAGCTTCTATTTTAGCTACAGTCCTTTTTTGGACTTTATCTGATGCTCAAATGTATAGTTGGGGGTGGAGAATTCCTTTCTTCTTGAGTATTCCAATAGGATTATTTGGTTTGTATTTGAGACGCCATTTAGAGGAAACACCAATCTTTGAAAATGACATTTCTGAAAACCAAGAACAACAACCAGGTTTATTAGAAATCATTAAAACATATAAAAAAGATATCTTTTTATGTATCGTATTTGTGGCATTTTTTAATATAACTAATTACCTGTTGTTAGGTTATATGCCTTCTTATTTAGATGAAAACATTGGGATAAGTGATACTATCAGTACACCGATTACAGCCATTGTATTGATTATTATGGTACCTTTTGCTATAACTTTTGGCAGACTAGGAGATAAATTAGGAAATAAAAGAGTTATAACCATCGGATTAGTATTGGGAATTGTATTTTCAATTTTCTCTTTCCAATTTCTTAATATGGGAAGTATGGCCTTCCTATTTATAGGACTTTTAATGTTAGGTATTGTTTTATCTGTATACGAAGGTACTATGCCAGGATCTTTACCTACGTTGTTCCATACTAACATTAGATATCGTACATTATCATGGACATTCAACATATCAGTCTCTATTTTTGGTGGAACAACACCTTTAGTTGCTGCTTGGTTAGTCCATGTGACAGGAAATAATTTGGCGCCAGGCTTCTATTTATTAGCCGTTAGTTTAATTGGTTTAATAGTTGTATTAACTTTATTTAAAGATACTTCAGGTAAATCTTTAAAAGGTTCTTACCCAACAGTTGCTTCTAAGGCTGAGTACAAAGAAGCTGTTGAAAATCCAAAAGATTCATTATGGTGGCAAACAGAACAAACAGATAAATAAATCGAATTAAAAAGTACCCACTCAATTGAACGACAACCCGAAATATGGACACTAAAGAATAGCGTCTGTATCTCGGGTTGTTGTATTTATCTGGGTATCGGCCATGTCTGCCCCCCCTATTTTGATTTCTTGACTCATCGGTATCACTATCGAAAATTCCTTTGCTCTGTATGAATCGATAATTTATATATATTAATTTTCTTTTAAATAATTTGCATATCATGAATAAACTTTTATCGCTTGAGTAAACTACTCAAGATGTAATATAGCATTACCCCATGGTGTATAATTTTGTAACAGAAAACCTTACTGGGCATGGTCAGTAAGGTTTTCTGTTTTTACTCCGTTGTAAACTATTCATCTTTAGCTAACATAATTCTCGTTATAGTAAGTTAAAAGTTTTCTGTTTCTTGCTCAATTAAAGAATCCCGTTTATTGAATAAGAATGAGTATTCCCCTTCATCTATTAACTTTCTTACCTCTTTGAGACTGGGAATCGGCAAATAAATGAAAAAAGCATCCCCACTACCATTTGGAAATGCTTTTCTATTTAAAACAGATAACTGATTAATAATCCTGTTGATAACAGGAAGGCAAAAATCGTATTTGTTATCGCTGTTGATTTCATTGCTACACGCATATATTGAGGTTCTTTTGCTCCTTTTCGAAAACCTTGAATTGCAGAAATTGGCGTCTTCAAACCCAAGAACATAATTAATAACCAAGGGCTTACATACCCCATCAATACAATCACCACTATCCATAAATAGGAAACTAAAAAGGAAATAGCTAGAGTTGCCACTGCTTTCTCTCTCCCAAGGAGGATAGCCAACGTTTTTCTTCCGCCTTTAATGTCTTCATCAATATCTCGGATGTTATTAGACATGTTGATTGCCCCTACTAAAATTCCAATTGGAATGGAAATCAATATACTTTCAACTGTTAACATATTGGTTTGAATAAAGAAAGCAATTAATACAAAACCTGTCCCCATTGACAATCCAGAAAGTAACTCTCCAAGTGGCGTATACGCAATTGGTAATGGACCGCCTGTATATAAATAGCCCACTGCCATCCCGAATAAACCGATGACCACTAACCACCAGCTACTATTCATACAAATATACAAACCGATAAATACTGCCAAAATATACAATAAAATAGCAACGGTTAAAACATTTTTTGGCTTCAATCCATGACGAACGATTCCACCACCAATTCCAACAGAATCAGCAGTATCTAATCCACGTTTAAAATCATAATATTCATTAAATAAATTTGTTGCGATTTGCAATGCTAAACATGCCAGCATCATCGCAATAAATAAAAGCCAATTAATCTTGGTTTCATAAAGTGCTGCAACTGTCCCTAATACGACAGGAGCAAATGTTGCTGTTAATGTATGAGGTCGCGTCATTTTCCACATTAATTTAGCAGAACTGATTTCTCCTTTTTCATTCTCCATAAATCTTTCCATCTCCCTGCATTTTCAGTATTACATCCCTAGAAGTATTCTTTCTACCTACTTCCTGTTTCCATGATACATTATATCAAGTCAATGCTACCCTTGACATGATTTAATATTAGGAAAGTAAAAAACATACATCAAAATTTGAACTACCCTGCACTTTTAGTTGTAGAAAGAACCATGCATATCCTATACATTTCCAATTTACATAATGTACCTTAGGGGAAGTCAGAAAAGTCCAGACCCTTTGTATCACAAAGGATCTGGATTTTTCCTTTTTTTTTTCGTTATGTAAGATTTTATACATTGTTGAACTAGCAAGCTTTCCTCACTTCTCCAACATAAAAAGAGGGCTTAAAAATCCTAGGTTTTATGCCCTCACTAAATTCATAGATTACTTGCAATTGTTCTAAAGTTTTTGTACCAGAATCAAATAGTTGATTTTATCACCCTAAACTGTCAAGCTTAACGAAGAACAAAATCTTCGAGGAAAGAATATATAGGTGACAAGTATGATTGAAATAAAAACGTCTGCGCTAAGCGATGGAGAATTCAATAGAGGTGTATTCGCTAAGCAAGATATCAAGAAAGGGACGCTTCTTCATGAAGCACCTGTTATCCCTTATCCTAATAAAGAGCATGAACACATTGAGAAGACAGCACTTGCGGACTATGCTTTTGAATATGGTGTAAATCATACAGCTATTCTTCTAGGCTATGGTATGCTGTTTAATCATTCGTATACACCTAATGCTACTTATAAAATTAATTTTGACAATCATACCTTTGATTTTTATGCTTATACGGATATCCAAGCAGGAGAAGAGATTCTTATCAACTATAATGGAGATGTAGATAATCAAGAGCTCCTTTGGTTTGATCGTAAAGGTGAGAACGAGTAGAAGTAAAAAAGTAAGCCCATCGATTTTCGATGGGCTTACTTTTTCATCTCAAGACATTGTAGAATTCAATCGAGTTTTGATCTATTCTTCTTATAAAGAACAAAAATAGAATCTTTAATAATGTACAGGAACACGATCTAAATTCTTTTTCTTGGCTACAAAATAACGACTATAACTATCGAGAAGCTCATGTGTATCTGGATCAATAATAATCGGTTTATCTACGGTTCCATTCTTCTCAATACTTTCTTCTACTGCTTTTTGTTTCGCTATTCCCGGTGTAAATTGAAGAAAGGTTTCCGGAACCTTAATTTCTTCTAAGGACATCCAATCCTTCGTTCCCTTTGGAACAAGAAGAGGCTTTTTCTCTTGCTGTGGTTTACTTTCTTGTGCGGATTTACTTTCCTCTTGTTTTTTAGCTCTTGAACCCTTTTTGGGTGTTTGTTTCGGTTGTTTCTTCTCTTTCCCTTTGTCCTCAATTTCTTGTATCTGCATACAGATAACGCCAATCTCACCTGTACATTGTTCAAACGGAATATCCAAACAAGGCTCCCCTTGCACAAGGAAGCATCGTTGGGAGAATTCCTCCTAGCTTATATTTAATTTGTTAAATTGTTTTAGACTCAGCACAACAGTATAGGTAATCGGGTTACTTTTAAACGGAATCCCTTTTGGTGCATTGGGACTTCCCTTTTCCTCCATATCAAAAGCCAAGTACTTCCCATAGTCTTGAATTGAGCTAGTCGGACAGCCAGTTAAACTGATTTTGTGAGCCATCGTTCTCCCTCCTTCTCTTTCTATATTCCTAGTATATATACCCTTATATAAGATTGAACAGAGGAGAAATCCAAAAAACAACAGAAAAAAACATTTTCCCATGATTTTATGAATTTACTACATTATTAATATTTCCTATATTTGTTACAATAAAGAAATCAAAGGGAAAGAGGAGTGGAATAAGTGAAAAGTACAGGGATTGTAAGGAAGGTCGATCAATTGGGACGTGTGGTCTTACCAAAGGAGCTAAGAGAGAATCTTGCTATTGAAAAGAATGATCTTTTAGAAATCTTTGTAGACGAGAATCAAATCATCTTAAGAAAATATCAGTATCATAAAGCTTGTATGATTACGGGAAAAATATCAGAAAACAATATGGTATTAGCAAACGGAAAAGTAGTATTAAGTCGAGAAGGAATGGAGATTCTCTCTAAAGAGGTAGGGCAAATCGACGTTTACGTCTAGATGATGAATGACAGGTATAAATGAGTATGTATAGATGTGATAACAGGCCCGAATTTTGCATTTATCTTTTGTTTCGTGGGGATTCCTAAATGCAAAATTCAAATCTGTTTTAATGATTGTTTTTCATTGCTTATAGCTTCTTTATCAACATGTTCTGTTAAAGAATAATGCTGATTTCCTTGTTTAACTAACAGGCAATTTAGTTTAAGAAAGGTTTTTAACTTGTATTCAACGATTGGGCCAATTTTTTGAATAAAACTTAGATTTTTAAACAACTTTATTGTTATATTTTTCATTATAGTGAAGTATCTTACATCAAAAATTAAACAACTTTATTTTCAACCCCGTCCTAAAAGTAGAACGGGGTTATGCTTGTTTGAGCTTTTAAAATTTCCGTAGTCTTTTCAGAATAAATTAGTTAAAAATAAAAGACTACATACTATACGCGAAAGAGTATAAAACAGAGGGATTTTATAAGGGGTTAATTGGTTTTGGAGGAGGACATAGCCCATAGCGGGAGGCGTATCCGCAAATGTGAAGCATCGAGGACCTTAAAAATAAGAATAATCAACTAAACAAAGGATTATAAATTGAATAAAATAATCAGCTATCTAAAAAACTATTAGACGGTACAATATAATATGAAATATAATGATAATGCCAATGCATCTCTTTATTTAATGTGGGTACGCTTTCGAGCAGTAACTCTTTTTAAAATTTTGGAGCATTGGTTTACACAGAAAAAGACTTCGCAGCAAGAGGGTCTTTTTTTATGCCTTTTATCCCAATGATAGTGCAAATAGCTAGAACTAGGCAATAAAATAAAAAATGAGTTATAATAATAATGACAATGCATCTCTTATCCTAATGTGGGTACGCTTTCGAGCAGTAACTCTTTCATTGATTTTGGGGCATTGGTGTACATAGAAAAAAGACTCCTACAAAAAGGGGTCTTTTTTTATGTTTCTTGCTTATCATATGAAAATAAGTTCGTTTACTATGAATATAGACAAAGGTTTTTATTGGCAGTAAACCCATTATCCCCGTAAATTAGTTAAACAGATAAGAGATTTATCTAAGGTGTGCAGAGCCTTGTGCCCACAAGTAGTGGAGTGCCCCAATTGCATATAAGAGGTCTAGGATAAATAATGCTAGCCCCAATCCAGTTATGGTCGGAAACACCTTAAAAGGTCACTGCACACACTCATTATAACAAATTAAACAAAAAAGAGAAAAAATTCTGTGAACTGAGCAGGAAATAGGATACTAGATAAAGAATTTTTCTTTTAGAAATTTAAAAGACTATATGCAAATGAAATTCAAAAATGTATATAGTATTTAATAAAATTAGCGATTGAAACTCTTCGGTTATTTGGGGCTGGTTCTTGGCTAGACCTCTTTACTTAATGTGAGATTTACCATCTGGTGTTATAGTCCTGACATACTACATTGGGCATTAAGCTCTAACGGAAAATTGGACGGTCAGATGTATATATCGCTAGGAGGGTTTACGTATGAGTGAAAACACAGTATTACCATTTAGTTTTATAGAGGAATCCAAAGAAAAAGAGAAAGAAACTAAGAGGAAGATGTACCAGTTATTTGTGGGAATTGACATTGGTGCCTCTTTTCACGTTGCTAGTTGTATCTCCTTCCAAGCTTTTTTAGACCCAAAGGGACGTGAATGGAAACGGACAAAGACAATGAAGTTTAATGCGGACAGCCTGGGAATGACACAGTTCTTACAAGCCTTAGAACAAATGGAAAAACAATTAGGAATTCATAGATCGGATTTCCTAGTTTTACTAGAACCAACAGGTGGTCACTACTCTTACCTGCTTCAACAAGTCCTTTTGAACGAAAATTTTGATGTATTCCTAGTGGAAAATTCCGCAGTAAAAGACTTCCGTGAAAAGCATTTAGGAATTACTGAAAAATCAGATGCGGTAGACGCAAGGGTAATGTCCTATATGGGATGGCACAAGATCTTACACCCTCATATGAAGGGAGTTAGCTTACTTAAACCAGCTTCTGTAACTCAATCTATTTTTCGTTCGTTAACCCGTGACCGATGGTTATTAAATACTCAGTTAACACGGCGTAAAAATCAGGTGCAGCAACTTTTAACTGTTACGCACCCAGACCTCAAAGTAGCATTTAAGAAGCTTGGTACCACTTCTGTGATGAAGTTCGTATTGAAGTATCCTACTGGTAAAGATCTAAAGCTAGCCACACAGGAAGAACTACGACAAACAATGATTGAATCTGGGGCAAAGCGAATAGCTACGAAGGCGTCTGAGGCACTAGCAAAAGTTACAGCAGAGTCTATAACAATTGATGTCCCTCATTTAGTTGGAAGACAACATTGGGTAATCGAAGAAGCGTTACGTATTGAAGAAAGTATTAAAGGGATTGACAATCACATCCAAGAACTACTTCACGGAAATTCAAGCAAAGGTATTAAACCTCATCCTTATACAGAGTTATTATACTCTTTCCCTTTTATGAGCGATAATTGGGCTTGTACTCTTATCGGAGCCATTGGTGATGTTGAACGATTTAATACATATAAAGAGTTCAAAAAATATCTTGGTGTTTCGGCGGAAAATAAACAGTCAGGGACATCAGTAAAGGGTACGAGAATGACCTTTAGTGGTGTTCGAGATGCACGTCGAGTTCTCTTTCAAATGGCAATGATTATTATTGCGACAAAATCCCAACCGTCCGTATTCAGCTCCTATTATCATCGTCTAGTAGAGCGTAAAATGAATGGAAAAACAGCAATTGGGCATATGTGTGGCAAGATTGCCAAAATCCTTTATATGATGCTTAAAACAGGGCAAAAATATGACCCTGTAAAACACGCACAAGCAACAGGTATTCCTTGGGATTCTGTTTACGACAAAAGAACAAAAAATGTCAAATCGGAGAAGTTTTATCAAGAAGCATTAAAGCTTGCGGGGGATTCAACAGAGGTAGATTAAGGCTTAAAAAACTAATTTCCTGTAAGTGTTTTAAAAGATAAAAAACAACTGTTTACGGTATAAAAATAGTGCTATTTCCAAGAGGGATTTTTTTATTTTCCTCTTGGAAAGCACTACACTACATTAAATAACTTTATTATCATTTTACACTTAGTGCAAAACGCTTTTATTTTTATGAAGAAAACAGGGTTTAAATGAACGAAAGTATGACATATTAAGGGAAAGAACCATTTGGAAGGGAGAATTTTAGTGGATTATCTATCTCGCGAACAAATTATGAATGAATTACAGCAATCCTTTCAACCCTACTTAAATATGTATGGAATTGAAAATATCGGTATTTTTGAAGAAGAAGGACAAGACGATCGCTACTATCTTGGATATACAACCCAAAAAGATGGCAAAACCCATCATATTCATCTGCCTTTTCAAAAAAATAATGATGGCGGGTTAGCTCCAATTGATAGTAAGTGGACGGTAGAATCAGACAATCCACTGGAAAAAGATCTTAAAGAATTTGAAGATCTAGATCATGTATTCCGCGAAATATACTAACGATTACTTAGATGACGTAGGTGAAGGGCATAGGAAAACCACTTCACCTAAAAATTTTTAAAAGTGTAAGTTGTACAACCCCAATGTTTTCTGCTCGTCGTTCGCTGGACTTGCCATTCTATTTATTGCAACTCTTTTGCAATAAATTTGTTAAACCCTCAGTGTCCAACTTAGTTAAAGATAATAGGTGGCTTTGAAATAAAGTTGAACTGTTTATAAAAAAATCGCACCGTTTTAAAAAAAGAGGAACTGGAATTTCCTATCTCTATAAAGAAGGGATTACGGTTTTTCTTTAGGCTGTTATTTATTAATGGCTTCTGTATGACGACATTGAGGGAGAGAGGAACATCAAAAAAAGAGATTCGGCTTTCCTTGGCGTACCACTAATGCCTTTCCACACGTTGAACATTTATGTGGCTCTGGTTCCACCTCTTAATACACCTTTTTGGCTGTGTGGGTAGGATTCACTTCTAAAATCAACTCTTGAAGGGCTTTACGGTCAAATAGTTGTACATTACACGCTTGAGATAAGGCACTTGCTTGGTAAAGAAACTATTTATCATCACCCAGGCTTCATAGGCTTTATAATAAGCTTGTGCCCCATAGACCTCTTGAATAGCTGATATGCCTACTCGATTTTCAAGCCCATATGTTTGGCTTGAATCACAATCTTTTGTTGGCCTTTCATAATTAAATCAGTGCTAAAATTTATCAAGACTTAAATCGTAAAAAGTCATAAAAAAATAAAGGGTGATACATATTGTACATGTACAATATGTATCACCCTTTTACTGTTGTTTTATAAAAAATTTAATTATTTTCTACTTGTATTGCTCTACAATCGCACCCTATTTGCTCTTACAATGTAGTAATAATTGGTCCTTCCTTCGTAAGAATAATTGTATGTTCGTATTGAGCCACAAAGCTTTCATCGGTTAGTAAGGTCCATCCATCTTCGGATTGGAAAACCTCCTCTTCAAATGTAGAGATAAAAGGTTCAAAGGCAATTACCATACCATCTTTTAAGATCTCATCATCCTCGTGAGAGTAGTAATTGAAAATATGTTCTGGTTCTTCATGAATGGAGCGCCCAATACCGTGTCCAGTAAGATTTTTTATGACGGTTAAGCCATGCTGTTTTGCTACATTGTGTGCAGCTTTTCCAAGCGCACTTTTTTTCGAACCTGGTTTTGCCTTCTTAAGTCCAGCGTCGAATGCTTCTTTAGCAACGTCACATATTTTCTGTAGAATTATCTCTCCTTTCCCAACTACAACGGAAATTCCGGTATCTGCGAAATAACCGTTTTTTGAACCTGAAACATCAATATTAACAAGGTCCCCTTCTTGAATAGTCCGTTCCCTCGGAATCCCGTGCGCTACTTCTTCATTTATGCTAATACACGTATACCCAGGGAAATCGTATTCTCCCTTTGGTGCAGATTGAGCTCCTGCTTTTTCAAACATCTCTTCTGCAATTTCATCAAGTTCTTTTGTAGTCACGCCAGGTTTAGCACAATGGACTAATTCATCTCGAATCGACCTGCAAATTTTACCAATTTCTTTTAATCCATTAAAATCCTCTTCTGTCTTTGCAATCATCGTATACCCTCATTTTTTAAAGTATTTTATAATCAGTATTCCATTTAGATTCTAGTATAAACGGAACGGCTTTTTCTTCAACAAAAAGTTCGTTGCAAGAATAGGTAATCAGAAGAATACCGTTCTCAATTCCTAATTTTTTATATACCTCTCCATAAGTCATTTTTACTTGTTCTTTTAGTTGCTTATTCTCTTCCTCTAATTTCTTTACCTTTCTTTTCGAGGATATTAGATATTATATTAAACTAACTATCCTCCTACCATTCCTTATTGAAGATACTTTGCCTTGTTGTGTAGTAGGTTTTTTCAACTGTTAAACGTTCTAATATATTGTCGGTATCTTGAGAGGGTTCTTGTTGTAGAGACTGTTTATAACTCATATAAGATGCTTTTAACTTCTCTCCTAGGTTTTCAGAAGCAAGAGGTCCTGACTCGCGTTGTTGACTTTTTTCTTGAGCTAATAAAGGTGCTTTGCCATAATTCTCGATGATCATAACGGTTCATCTATTTCCATTAATTCATGCATAATCTCATTCATATTTTCCATTGTGTTTAAGTATTTCCCCATCGTTCGAAGAAATGTCTCTAACATGTTTTCAAGTTGTAATTCACGTTTGGTTTGTTCACGGAAAAAGGCCAGCGTTTCAAGCTGACCTTTCAGAAATTCTTGTCGTAAAATCCCTTTTTCTTTTACCAATTCATTAAACCTTTTTTACAGCCGTTGGATCAATATTTCGTATGATAATATCCATTACATTCATCCTCTCTCGAAGTTCTGTGCTCTACACCCAAAAAGAGAGAAGAGCATAAGGGGTTTTTGCCCCCATGGACCGTGTGGGGTTAGGCAAAGCCTAACAAAACTGTGGGTACAAAGAAATGTCCGAAGTGTTGACCTACTGTCGATATACTGTTGATATAGTGCTGACCTATTGTTGAGGTAGTGTTAATATACGGTCGACCTGACTTTTTTCAACTTTAGTGAAGATCTTGCTCTTTTTCTTTCAACTTTTTGAGCTTTTCTTTTAACATTTTCTTCTCATCTTTATAGAGACTAATGCTCTCTTCTTTCATCCGAATCTCATCTTCTTTTAATGAATTTGAGCTTCCGTTTCAGCTTTCTCTGTATCAATTTGATATTCCATATTGGCTTTAGTTCCCCAATTTCTTTTCGTAAAGCTCTCTGATTTTCCACTTCAACTCCAATTGTTTTTTCGTAGGACTTCATTTTCTTTTTCACTTCTTTTTGCTAAATATCGACCACTAACAATCCGTAAGCTTACCTATTCTTAAATGACCTTTGGGGACTCGGAGGTGTTTTTGTTTAACCAGAAGAGGTTGCCTGAACAAGTTCACCTTCTCGTTCTTCCTCCTCTATTTTTGCTTCACTTCCCTCGCCATCTACCCTTTCTGCTGCCATCGATTTTCGAGACAAATCAAGCGTTAAAACTTCCTAATCTAAAGATAATTGTTTCACCCTTCCCACGTCCCTGAGATAAAATTTTAATCTGTAAGACTATCCTTAAATGGATTTTTTCAGACTTTAAAAGAGAACGCCTCTCCATTTTATTTATTCAACTTTTTCATTTTATCTCCCTACAAAAACTAGCCCTCACATGATGTGAGGGCTATACTCTATTCCCTAAAAGTTATTAAAAAATCGATTTCGGATTAACCTCTTGATAATTGATTTTACTTTTGGATTCTGGTTTATCTAGTTCTTCACTTACACGATGTTCATCTTGTACAAAGGAAGACGGTTTTTCAAGGATAGATAAATCCTTTTCTGGAGATCCTCCTGAGAGTATACTCTCTTTGACCGTTAAAGCATCTTTTCCTCTAAGGGCCTCTAAGATGAACATATCTCGACTTATTTCTTTATCGACATGATGATTTAAGACGCTCTCTGTTCCATACAGCTCAATCATATGGTACACAATCTTACGTAAAGACAGCGCAATGTTATCTTGATTTTCAAACCATTCATAAAACTCATCGGTCTCATTGCTTTTAAACTTCCAGTTGTACTGGGTCTTTCTCTTTTTTTCATTCATCATACCTTTACATCACCACAGTTTCTTTGTATTCTTCTGTAAATAGCATGTTGCGATTTAAAATATCTAATCCTTTCACGTTCATATCAACGGCATATTGTTCTGGAATCCAAAGGACTTTTGCATCCACGGAATCCGCAAATTCTTTTAAGTATTTATACATATCCTCTTTAAATTCGATGGAGCCTCCTCCATAGCAAGCCAGATATTCTGGTTCACTGGATAAAGGGTTCTGGTGCAAACATTGCATTTGGCTAAAACAAGTATATAGATTACTAGTGGAATTTGTTCTTATGCAGTTAATCCAAACAGTTGATGAATGAACTTCACTTGTTTTTGAACAGACTTTTCCCTTGAGAGTCTGTCCTTTTTTAATCATGTGCATGGCTTCTATCCCTGCAATCATCCATTTAGCAGTCCGTAAGGACTTGAGTCCAAGCATCGAACGAATACGTTTTTTAATAAATCGATGATCCTGCTCTACAATATTGTTGAGATATTTCACTTGCCTTAGTTGGATGACTTTCAGGCACCTGATTTTCTTCCTTTAACTCCTGGATAGCGATGGGATAGGCAGGATTCTTATCTACTGTGATCACACGAGGTGTAGAAACGTGCGAAAAAGCCAAGGCTTTCTTAAAAAAGCGCTTGGCTGCTTGTTTATTTCTTACTTTATTCAAATAAAAATCAATCGTATTTCCTTCGGAATCAACGGCACGATACAAATACATCCATTGACCTTTCACTTTTACATACGTCTCATCGACTCGCCAAGAATCGTCCGTTGGCTTAAGGTGACGTCGTACGCGTTCATCTAATTCAGGTCCATATTGATGCACCCAGCGCATAATCGTTGTGTGAGCAATGGATAAGCCTCGTTCTTCCATCATTTCTACCAACTCACGGAAACTTAGGCTGTACCGTAGGTACCATCTGACGGTTAATAAAATAAGATCCGGTTGATAATGTTTCCACTTAAATAGAAGTTGCTTTTCCATACTGATCACACACCTTTTATAGAGTCATACTATCAGTATGTCCAAGTTTTAGAGATTCCTTGCAAATGAATTGAAGTTTTTGCACCAGAACCATCGACACTATTTTAGCCAAAACGAACCTACACCATATCACTCCACATGGGCTAAGACATACACATGCTATTATGGTATTAGAAAGTGGAGTTGATATTAAGTATGTAAGTACACGCCTAGGTCATGCTACAGTAAACATGACAGCTGACGTGTATATTCATATTACAGAAAAATATGATGATAGAAATGTGGACAAACTAGACAGTTATTTAAACTAAGTGGGCAAATAAAGCCCCCCCCCATCCACAAACCTTGCTACATCACACGCTTAAACATTTTCTCCATCTCATATGTTGAATAATGAACAATAATCGGGCGACCATGCGGACATGTGAATGGATCACTTGATGCTCTTAAAGACTGTAAAAGCGCAAAAATTTCATCATGACGAAGATGATGGTTTGCTTTAATAGATCCTTTACAGCTCATCATAATAGCTGCTTCTTCACGGAGCTTGATGATATCCACCTTTCGCATTGAAAGCACTTGTTCAATCATTTCTTCAATGGTTTCTTTTTCTTCACCCTTCGGAAACCACTGCGGATGTGAGCGAACGATAAAGCTGTTGTGACCAAACGACTCAATAAAAACGCCAACGCTAGCTAGCGCTTCCCGGTGCTCCTCAATTACAATTGCTTCATTTGCTGAATACTCAAGCGTAATCGGAACAAGCATTTCCTGTACTTCTGGCTCTACTTCACCAAGCTTGTCACGAAAGTATTCGTATTTGATTCGCTCTTGTGCCGCATGCTGGTCAATAATATAAAGACCGTTCTCATTTTGGGCTAAAATGTACGTTCCATGCATTTGACCAATGGGATAAAGCGTTGGAACACGAGAAGAGGATTCTTCTTCCTCTGCGCTTTCTTCCTCTACACGCTCTTTTTCCTCAACAAGATTCTCTTGCTGTGGCTTGAGTGCTTCATTAAACGTTCTTTCTTCCTCCTGTTCAAGCTCATTTAGCCATGCTAAATCTTCTTTTACAGGCTCTTCGGTTGAAGGCGGCTCTGGTGCTTTTTCGTACGTTACTACGCTCTCTTCTTTTACAGAAGGCGACTCGCTGTAGTCAAATGACATAACGCTTTGCTCACTTTGCGGTTTTGCTTTTGTAACAGGCGCTTTTGTGGCCACTTCTGGGATAAGCTGCTCTTTTTTAAACGCTTTTTTAATGCTCCCCTCAACAAGAGAAAATAGCTCGTCTTCTTTACTTAACCGAACTTCAAGCTTTGTTGGGTGTACGTTAACATCGACTAAAAGCGGGTCCATTTTAATATTTAAAAATACGATGGGATAGCGACCAATTGGCAAAAGCGTATGATATCCAGCCGTTATGGCTTTTAACAAACCAAAGTTTTTAATATGTCGGCCGTTAATAACCGTCGACATATATGCTCTTGAAGCTCTTGTCACTTCAGGAAGTGCAATATAGCCGTCAACTTCATAATCAAGTGAAGAAGCTTTAATGGGAATCATGTTTTTGGCAATTCGGATTCCGTAAATCGAAGCAAGCACTTGACGTACATCTCCATTTCCATTTGTATGAAGCAATTTACGATCATGATGCATAAGCTTAAATGAAATATGTGGATTCGCAAGAGCAAGACGGTTCATAATATCCGTAATATTGCCAAGCTCTGTGTTGATGGTTTTCATATATTTTAAACGTGCTGGCGTATTAAAAAAGAGATTTGTAATTGTAATATCTGTTCCTTTGCGACTTGAGTAGAGCTCATGTGTCACAACTTCCCCACCTCTTAAGTAAAGGTGAGTACCAGCTTCATCTCCACAGCTTGTTTTTAAATCCACTTCTGAAACAGAAGCGATACTTGGTAATGCTTCACCGCGGAAACCTAGCGTTCTAATGCGAAAAAGATCTCCTTCATTTTTAATTTTACTTGTTGCATGACGACGAAAAGCGGTTAAACAGTCTTCATTTTCAATACCATCCCCGTTATCGACAATCCGAATTTTCGTTAATCCCGCTTCAACAAGCTCCACTTCAATGACAGTGCTGTTAGCATCAATCGCATTTTCCACAAGCTCTTTTACAACCGACGCTGGCCGTTCGACAACTTCTCCTGCGGCAATTTTATTTGATAGCTCATCAGAGAGCTGCACAATTCGTGCCATCTTTCTCCCTCCTAATATAGAAAAAGAGAGGAAAAGCCCTCTCTTATTTTTTCTTCAGCTGCTTTTGCAGACTATATACCGTATTTAGCGCCTGAAGTGGCGTCATTTCTAGAATATCAAGGTCTTTAAGCTTTCTCAAAATATCTTGCTCTTTTTTCGAAAGTTTTTCTTCTGGTACACTTGCTTTGTCTTCTTGGAAAAATGAAAGCTGTGACGCTTCTTCTTTTACTTTTTCTTGAACTTCTTCTACTTCTTCCCTTGCTGCACTCACTTCTTTATGTGCAGGTTGTGTATCTTCTATGCTTTTTACAGGTGCTTTTGGAACTTCAAAGCTACCTTCTTCAAGATCTTTTAAAATAACTCGAGCTCTGTCTAACAATGGTGCTGGAAGTTCAGCAAGCTCTGCAACATGGATACCATAGCTTTGATCAGCAGCTCCGTCTTTAATTTTATGAAGGAAAACAACTTTTCCATCCTTTTCAATTGCGCTTACATGTACATTATAAAGCTTTTTCAGCTCGTCTTCTAGAACTGTAAGCTCGTGGTAGTGTGTTGAAAACAGCGTTGTTGCGCCAATATATTCGTGAATATATTCAACAATCGCTTGAGCGAGCGCCATTCCGTCATATGTAGACGTTCCGCGCCCAATTTCATCAAGCAAAATCAAGCTGTTTTGCGTTGCATTTACGAGCGCATTGCGAGCTTCAAGCATCTCTACCATAAATGTACTTTGACCTGAAATTAAGTCATCTGCTGCTCCAATTCTTGTGAACACTTGGTCAAAGATTGGTAATACTGCTTTATCCGCTGGTACAAAGCAGCCAATTTGAGCCAAAATAGATGTCAACGCGATTTGACGCATATACGTACTTTTACCAGACATGTTTGGTCCTGTAATAAGTAAAATAGAGCGGTCATCAGACATATTGCAGCTGTTTGGTACATATTCTTGAGAGTTCATCACTTTTTCGACAACAGGGTGACGACCATTTTCAAGCTCTAATGATTGCGAATCAGAAAATGATGGCTGTACATAATGACGTTCTTCACTCACCTTCGCAAAAGCTTGTAACACATCAAGTTCACTCAGCGCTTTCGCAAGCTTTTGCAAGCGTGGAATATATTCTTTTACACGCTCACGAATCTCAAGAAACAGCGTATATTCCAGTTCAACGCTCTTCTCCTGCGCTTCTAGAATTAATGTTTCTTTTTCTTTTAGTTCAGGTGTAATAAAGCGCTCTGCATTTGTTAATGTTTGTTTGCGCTCGTACTGCCCTTCTTTTAAAAGATGCAGATTTGCACGCGTTACTTCAATATAATAACCAAAAACGCGGTTATAGCCGATTTTTAGCGACTTGATGCCTGTTTTTTCACGCTCTCTTCGTTCAAGCGCTGCAATCCATGACTTTCCATTTTTGCTTGCATCTCGGTATTGATCAAGATCAGCGTTGTAACCGTCAGAAATAATATCTCCGTCTTTAATGGAAAGAGGCGGTTGCTCGACAATGCTTTCTTCGAGCAGAGAAGCTAAATCTTCACAGCGATCTAAGCCGTTTAAGAGCTCTTCTGCATATGGCTGATCAAGGCGTTTTATCACCTCTTCAATTGCTGGAACGTTGTTTAACGATTTTTTTAGTTGCACGAGATCCCGAGCATTAACGTTTCCAAAGGCAACTCGTCCTGCTAAACGCTCAAGATCGTAAACGTCTTTTAGCAAATCACGAAGTTCTTCTTTTTCGAAAAACTGTTCCATAAGCGTTGCAACCATTGTATGACGGCGCTCAATGTCTGCTTTTTTTAGAAGCGGTCTGTCAATCCACTGTTTTAATAAGCGCCCTCCCATTGCTGTTACTGTTTCATCTAAAAGCCATAGAAGTGAACCTTTCTTACCTTTAGAACGAATCGTCTCTGTTAGCTCTAAGTTGCGCTTAGAGTAAAAGTCAATTTTCATAAACTGATCAATTTGGTAAAAGAGTGGACGCTGTAAGTGATCAAGTGATCTATTTTGTGTTTTACGCAAGTAGTGGAAAAGACGTGCGCTCGTTTTTACAAGCTTGTCTTGTTGAAGGTGTGATGTTAGTTTCTCGATTTCTTCGTCTGATTCGGTTTCTTCTGAGTAGGAAATCGTCATTGTCATACTTTCTTTCAGACGTGCTAAAACACTGCCTGAAAAGCTTTCAGACACGACAATTTCACGAACCATTCTCGTATAAAGTTCACCAACAACCGCATCAACATCTTTTGATAAAAGAGTGACATAGCTTTCACCTGTTGATAAATCTGCAAACGAAAGACCAAACGTCCCATCATCAAATTCTGTTAAGCTTCCAATATAATTGTTTTCTTTCTCACGCAATCCGCTCTCATTCATAAGCGTTCCTGGTGAAATCACTTGTACAACTTCTCGTTTTACAACGCCTTTAGCTGTTTTAGGATCTTCCACTTGTTCACAAATAGCTACTTTATAGCCTTTTTCAATAAGTCTTTCAATATAGCCGTTTGCAGAATGATATGGAATGCCACACATTGGAATGCGTTCGTTTCCGCCTCCATCGCGGCTTGTTAACGTAATTTCAAGTTCACGAGACGCAGTGAGCGCGTCATTGAAGAACATTTCATAAAAATCTCCAAGTCGAAAAAATAAAAAGGCATCTTCATGCTCTGCCTTGATTTTCAAATATTGCTGTATCATTGGCGTATACCCTGCCATTGTTATCCCCACATTTCATCTCTTCATTTATTATTATCAAGCCGTATTATAACATAAAAAGCTGAACTTTTTAAAAAGGTATAAACTCCCTAGAATCTATAGAAAGAGACATAACGTTACTTTGTCCCTGCATACAATCTCATGTAGTGCTTTTTTGCTTTTTCTAAAAAAGTTAGCAAAAGCGCTTCATACAGCGCATAAGCTAGAATGAAAATAGTTGAGGAGGGTTCGCTGAATATGGCAAACTACAGAGAGATTATTACAAAAGCTGTTACAGGCAAAGGCCGCAAGTTTACGCAATCATCTCATACGTTAACACCACCGAATAAACCAACGAGTATTCTCGGTTGCTGGGTTATCAACCATCAATACAAAGCTAGAAAGCGTGGAAACCTTGTAGAAGTTGATGGAACGTATGATATTAACACATGGTATTCTTATGATGACAATACAAAAACAGAAGTTGTGACAGAGGAAACATCGTATAAAGATACAATTCGTCTTCGCTACCGAGATGCCGAACAAATTAATGATGAAGAGTGCGATGTAATTGTGCGCGTACTTCAGCAGCCAAACTGCCTTGAAGCAACAATCTCACCAAAAGGCCATAAAGTGCTTGTCCAAGTGGAAAGAGAGCTGTTAGCTGAAGTTGTTGGAGAAACAAAGCTCGTTGTTGCCGTAAATCCGGACGGCCTTGAAGATGACGACTTTGATTTAGATGTTGATGATGAAGAGTTTGAAGATTTAGATCCAGATTTCATCTTAGGTGATGAAGAGTAAAAGGTAATAAAAGAGCCCGCACATTGCGAGCTCTTTTTTTATTAAGAGGAAATTTTTAGTTCCTTAAACAAATGATGTTTTAGATTATTTACATACAGTCTCTTTGTCTTTCGCTAGTTATTTTTCCTCGTCCATTTATGAATAAAATCAACCATTTTATCTACAGATGGTGTTTGTGCCCCCCTCTTTGTATTCAGTAAAACTCCAATTTGTCTAAAAACTTGCTTCTTTAACGGTTTAATGGCTATATCTGTAGAACACCTTCTTAATAGTAATTTTGGAAGTAAACTGATTCCTAAATTACTACGCACCATTGAAATAATAGTTTCATCTCCTCTAATTTGATAAGCAACATTAGGATTGATTTGTTCCTTTTTAAATATATTATGTATTTCAAAAAGGGAATCTGAATAAGGAAGAATAAATTCTACAGATTCTATTGCTTCTAGAGAAATGAAGTTCCTTTTCGCTAATTCGTGGTGTGCGTTCATAATGACCATAATAGGATCTTCAAATAAAGCTTGAAACTCCCATTTATGATTATGAACCGTACCAATTCCAAAATCGATTTGATCTTCTTCTAACCAGCGATTTAGTTCAGATGCATTACCTTCATAAACTTGAATCTCTATAAATGGATATTGCCTTTTAAATTCCTTCAATATGTTAGGCAACCAGTTTGTAGTGATGCTTGTATAGGCTCCTATACGAATTTTCCCTGTTTCTAATCCATTGATTCCGTTCACCGTTTCTGATAAATTCTTATAACCTCTTTGAATCTCTCGCATCCCATGTAGTACAGCTAATCCATTTTTAGTAGGTTTAACACCATTTTTTTGCCTTAGCAGTAAAGGAAAACCGTATTCTTCCTCTAAGCTATTAATCATTTGGCTAATGTTAGGTTGTGTATAATTCAATATCTCTGCTGCTTTTGTTAAACTTCCCGTCTCAACAACTGTAATATAAGCAATATACTTTTTTAGACTCATTACTCCTTCTCCATATCATAATTTTTTCTTATATTTATTATCACATATATTTAGTTTACTTATATCTTATAAGAAAATAAAATGAAAAACGAAGATAATTTCAAAAATAACAGATTACTCAATTTACGTATGGATGGTAAGGAGAGAATATGATGGGGTATATTTTACAATTTCTTTTAGGTGGAACAATTATGGTCTGTGCCTCCCTTTTAAGCAAATCTAAATATTTATTTTTGTCAGGGATTATCACATTACTGCCTATCATGACATTAGTTAATATTCATTTACAAATGAAAAATATGAATATCATGAATTTTAGAATCACACAAAAAAATGCCATCTTTGGCTCCTTTGGTGCGGTTATATTAATTAGTGTTATTTTTATCTTGACACATTGGATTAAGCCTTTATATGCGGTAATAGGGGCATTTATTATCTATATTTTATATATGCTTGGATGCAAGTATTTTCTCTCTTAATAGAAGTTACATCCTTATGGATTTTTGAATTTTTATCATCAGCAATTATTTGCTCTTACTCTATAGGCGTCTAGAAATTGTGAAATATGACCTAAGGTTTTTTAGTTCTTAATGTGATAGAACGCGTTACTAAGCAAATTCAAGCTTCAGTTGCTTCTATAATCCTCATGTCTGTTCCACTCTTCTGTTTATCTTAAATAGGCGAGAAGACTCCCACTTCAAGGAATGAGAAGGGCGTAGCCCAATGAGTAGGCGGGAGATTAATCGCCTTCGGACAAGGGATGGCTCACTTGCCATCTCGATTGTTCGACTGTTCAAGTGCCACTTGCAATAAATGAAAAATAACTTGTGTACGAGTGCCAAAACCCTTTTGCTCTTTGTATGTGTCCACTCGATCTAAAAGAGTTTTAGAAAATCGTAATATGACTGATTGTTTTTTCATGTCTTCACCTCTAAAAATAATATATAAAACATATCACATAAGGAGGTGAAAGTCATAATCGTCAACAAAGCATACAAATTACGCATCTATCCAAACAAAGAACAAGAAATCCTAATAGCAAAGACTATCGGCTGTTCTCGTTTTGTATTTAATCGCTTTTTGGCACAATGGAATAATGCCTACAAGGAAACAGGCAAAGGATTGACTTATAACGCTTGTTCTTCTCAATTAACGCAGCTAAAGAAAGAATTAGTATGGTTAAAAGAAGTCGACAGCATTGCTATTCAATCCTCACTCAAAAACCTTGCTGATTCGTATACTCGATTCTTCAAGAACCAGAATCAAGCACCACGATTCAAGTCTAAAAAGAATAGAGTACAATCCTATACAACAAAGCACACCAACGGAAATATCGCCATTATTGGCAACAAAATCAAATTACCTAAACTGGGTCTTGTTCGCTTTGCAAAAAGTCGTTCTTGGTTCTAGACGAACACCCATTTTTACAGAACGTTTGTTAAATACCCTTTCAGATATCATAACAAAGCGAACGGAAAAGGCTTCCTTGCTACGAAAGACATTCCTGTAGATATTGCGATCTGGTACAGTTCTTCAGCTCTAATCGGAACCATTGTAAAATGGTTGCATCGAGATATGCCTTATACACCGTAGTTTCTTGCTAAAAAGTTGTATATGCTTTTTAAATTAAGAATGGAAGAGATTTGATTGAAAGTTGGTGAGGCAACAAGAGTATTGAAAATTAACCATAATATGAATTTAGATATAAAAAAAGAGTTCGTGCACTTTAGTGCACGAACTCTTTTTCACTGTATTTTGAAACTTCACTACCCTACCCTTTCAGAAGCAATGTTTCTCATTATGAAGATTTGTCATGAAGCTTACGCTGACCAGTTTCACTATGTCCTGTTGGCTTAATAATTAAGCAGATAATGAAAGCAATAAGGGCTGCAACACCTAGAGGAATCACAAAGTATAAATAGGTTCCTCCTCCTTGACTTAATGTCTCATTGTTTGAATAAAAGCGAATCGTAATAATAGCGGAGCCTATCAAGCAAACCCCTGGTAAAAGCAAGCGTGAAAAGAACATTTTAAATGGGTTTAGTCGTGCTAGAATATATGAAACAACAATCAAAATAATCCCGCTAACAATTCCTGAAATTAAAAAAATAAGTGCTGATCCACTCATGGCGCCTCCTCCTTTATCTTTTCGTCGTTTTATTTCTTTTAAAAATCTAGTTAGACAAGTGCTATGGTTATCTATTCCACCGTTCCATCAAAGTGAAACTTTTTAAGGCATAAATAAAAAAAGGAGGGAAAATCCCTCCTCCTTTTTAAGACGTTTTTAAAAGCTCTTGAACAACTTTATTTTCTTCTTCATTCAGTAAGTTTTTCTCAATCATCTCATCTATTCTCTTATTCATATTTCCTTCAATTGTTTTTGCAATCTCCTTATCTCCTACAAGAAGAATTGAAGACCATTTATTGTCTGCGGCAATTTTGTCGAGTTTGCTTCCCATGCTCTTCCAAAAGCGCTTCTGATTGGCGTTAACACGCTCTTGAAACTCGTCTTTCCGACTTGCTACATTAGCTCCTCCACCCATGTTTATATCCGCTTTTGAAGGTCCTTCATGTAGGCGCCAATCATCTATATCAAGATCGTACTGATAATGCTTAACTCCTTGAACTTTAGAAAGCTTTGTATCAATAATTTTTACTTCTGTTTGCTGAAGCAGCACAATTCCTGTATTTGGGTATGTTTCATAAAGACGCTGAAGCGGCTCTAAGACAGGGTGTTCTTCCCAATAAAAGTTTGTTTCAACAGGAATCTGAAGAGACAGAACCTCCCAAATTCCGCTGTCGCATGATGCAAAAATCACAAAACTGCGTGGCATCTTCCGTTCCTGATCTCTTATATATCCTTCTACTTTCTCATGGAGAGCACACACTCTTTTTTGCTCTTCTTCATCACTTCTTTTCATGTACTCTTCTAGTCTTTTAAATCCTGTTTTAAGCGCTATTTTATATTCGCCGCCTTGCTGATCTTGATTGCGCCGATCTGTGTTAATATACAGCGTGAGGATTTTGTCTGGTGCCTGAGTTTTCACGTGCTCTAGCTTATTAAAAATCTCGTTTAGACTCATCTATCAAAAAACCTCCTTTAATTCAAGACTTAGTATATATATTGCTTTTTTAAGAGAGAGCTAAACGTAAAAAAAGGAAATTTCAGCGTGAGAAAAGTCCTGTTTTTACTCACACTAAATTTCCCTTTTTCATTTAAACTAGACCTGTTAGCATATAAACCGCAATAATTAAGAACGCAGCAAGTGTTTTAACAACTGTGATCACAAAAATGTCTCCATATGACTGTTTGTGGGTCATTCCTGTTACAGCTAAAAGCGTAATAATTGCTCCGTTGTGTGGAAGAGTATCCATCCCACCTGAAGCCATTGAGATAACTCTGTGCATAACTTCTAAATCAATATTAGCAGCTTGAGCAACTTGATAATATTTCTCCCCCATAACGCCAAGAACAATACTCATCCCACCTGAGGCAGATCCTGTAACCCCTGCTAAAACGTTTGTTGTTACAGCACTGTTTACAAGCGGATTTGTGAATGCTTGTGAAATACCGTCACGGATAACTAAAAAGCCAGGAAGAGCAGCAATAACGGCCCCAAATCCATATTCAGAAGCTGTGTTCATTACAGCTAAAAGCGAGCCGCTAATTCCTTCTGTAAGACCTTTTTTCATATTTTGGACAACAGGCGTCCAGTTTAGCGCAATTGTTGCAATAATTCCAAGCGCTAACGCAATTTCTACTGACCAAATACCGGTTACTTTTGATAAATCAACTTCGTTATAAGTAGGAAGTCCAATTTTTGAGAAGTCAAAACCACCGCTATACCATTTAGGAATCATTTCCGTAAAAAACTTGTTCGATACTCCAACAAGGACAAGTGGTACAAAAGCCAAAATCTTCCTTGCCGTTGTAACAGACTCAACGCTTACTTTACTTTCTTCTTTTGCAAGCTCAGAGGATGCTGCAAGCTGCTCTTCTGTCAAAGACCCTGAATAGCCCTCTCCACGCTTTGCAGCCTGCTTGCGGCGCCATTCAAGATAAAATAAAGTTGTGAATAAAACGAAAGCGGTTCCAATAAACCCTAAAATAGGAGCAGCATAAATATCTGTTTTGAAAAAGGTTGTTGGAATAACGTTTTGAATTTGCGGTGTTCCAGGGAGCGCGTCCATTGTAAATGTAACGGCTCCAAGCGCAATTGCCGCTGGCAGAAGGCGCTTCGGAATATTCGCTTCTCTGAACATGTTGTTTGCAAATGGATAAACAGCAAACACAACTACAAATAAGCTAACGCCGCTGTAAGTAAGAATAGCTCCAAGAAGAACTGTCGCTAAAATGGCTCGCTTTGCTCCAACAAGACTTATAATGGTTTGAGCGATAATGCGCGCAAGCCCTGACATTTCAACTACTTTTCCAAATACGGCTCCAAGTAAGAATACAGGAAAATACTGCTTAATAAAGTCCACCATCTTGACCATAAATACTTCACTAAAAAACGGGAGCACGTAAGTTGGGTTTGTTAAGGCTACTGCTAAAAGAGCAGCAATAGGAGCAAATAAAATAACACTGTACCCCCTATAAGCCATAAACATGAGCAACCCGAGTGAAAATAGAATGATAACGACATCCATCTCTTTCCCTCCAATACTTTAGAATCTATTATATGAGAGCCGGCAGAGAACGTCTCTGCCGGCTCTTTTCATCCTTTTAAACTGGAACAGGTCCTTTATAAACAGACTGTGGTCGATAAATTCTATTTGATGCCGACTGTTCGAGAATATGTGCTGTCCATCCCACAAATCGGCTTGCTGTGAACGTTGGAGTAAAAAGAGAAGAATGTAGGTCAATGGACTTCATAACAGCTGCTGCAAAGTATTCAACATTTGTATAAATGCCGCGTCCTGGCTTATATTCCTCTAAAAGAGCAATCGTTGTTTTTTCAACTTCAAGCACAAGATCAAACCAATTATTTTTACTTGCAACGCTTTGAAGAACTGTTTTCAGAGCTTCAGAACGAGGATCTCTTGTTCTGTAGACACGGTGACCAAATCCCATAATTTTTTCACCTTTATCTAAGCGTGCTCTCACCCATGGTTCAATTTCTTCTTTGCTTGAAATTTCGTCAAGCATTGAAATAACGCCAGAAGGAGCTCCGCCGTGAAGCGGTCCTTTCATTGCACCAATAGCGGCGCAAAGAGCTGACACCATATCAGACTCTGTTGAGGTAACAACCCGACTTGAGAACGTTGAGGCATTCATCCCATGCTCAATTGTGAGGATAAAGTAAGCGCTCAATGCTTTAACAAGATCCTCACGCGGCTTTTCTCCTTTAATCATATAAAGGTAGTTCGCTACATGATCAAGTTCGTTGTTTGGATTGATGATTGATAAGTTATTTTGCTTGCGATACCAGTACGCAATAATTGTTGGCGTAATGGCCGTTAGCTTCATTGCCTGATCAATTTTTGGAGGCCACGCATAGTCTTTTGTGCCGAGCGCTGAAATACACGTTCTTAGCACGCTCATAATCTCTGTTTCTTTTGGCAATACTCGTAAAATATTTAAAACGTAATCTGGAATACTTCGATTCTCTTTTAACGCTTTTTTAAATTCGTTCAACTCTTTTTCATTTGGAAGTGCGTCATTCCAAACAAGGTAAGCAACCTCTTCAAACGAGTAGTTTACAGCTAAATCCTTAGCCATATAGCCTCTGTAGATCAGTTTGCCATTTTCTCCATCAACATGACCAACATACGTTTCAGCTGCTACTACGCCTTCTAACCCCTTTGAATAACTCATGCTTTCATCCCCCTTATATATCAACAAAAGAACTTCCCTTTAAAATTCTCTTGTTTTAATAAGCATCAAGTTTTACTTCATCACTAACTGTTAAGCGGCCTTCTGTGGAATTCACAACCTCTTCAACTGTGTAGCCTTTTGCTACTTCAACAAGTAAAAGCCCAGAGTCTACAACATCAATAACGGCTCTTTCTGTGATAATGCGATCTACAACGCCTTCCCCCGTTAGCGGTAGCTCACATTGAGACAAAAGTTTTGATTCGCCGGCTTTATTGACGTGATCCATAATGACAATTGTTTTACGGGCACCGTGCACAAGATCCATCGCGCCTCCCATGCCTTTAATCATTTTCCCTGGAATCATCCAGTTGGCAAGATCTCCTTTTTCAGATACTTCCATACCTCCCAGGATCGCTACGTCAATATGACCACCGCGAATCATAGCAAACGATTCAGCGCTGTTAAAATAAGAAGAACCTGGTATAGCTGTAACTGTTTCTTTACCAGCATTAATCAAATCTGCATCAACTTCTTCTTCTAAAGGATATGGTCCAATACCTAAAAGGCCGTTTTCAGACTGAAGCACAACTTGTTTGTTATTGCTAATATAATTTGCTACGAGCGTTGGCATACCAATTCCAAGGTTTACGTAAGAACCATCTGCAATTTCTTTTTCAGCGCGTCTCGCAATCTTCTCACGGACTGCTTTTTTATCTTGAATTCCTTTGCTCATTTAGTTCACCCCCGCTTCTCGTTTTGTTAAGCGTTCAATTCGTTTTTCTTGCTTACCTTGAATAAGTCCTTGAACATAAATGCTCGGTGTATGAATAAAGTTTGGATTTAAAGAGCCCACTTCGCTTAATTTCTCAACTTCAGCAATAGTAACTTTTCCTGCTGCTGCCATTATTGGACTAAAGTTTTGAGCTGTTTTGTTATACACAAGATTTCCCCACTTGTCGCCTTGCTCTGCTCTGACTAAAGTAAAATCTGCTGTGAGCGCTTCTTCAAGCACGTACTTTTTGCCGTTAAACTCACGTATTTCTTTTCCTTCTGCAATTGGGGTACCAACGCCAGCTGGTGTGAAGAAAGCTGGAATACCTGCCCCACCTGCCCGAATCTTTTCAGCAAGCGTTCCTTGCGGCGTTAACTCTACTTCAAGCTCTCCTTGAAGAACTTGGCGCTCAAATTCTTTGTTTTCTCCAACATATGAACTAATCATCTTTTTAATTTGTTTATTTTTTAAAAGAACTCCAAGACCATAGTCATCAACACCACAGTTATTTGAAATCACTGTCAAATCTTTTGCTCCTGTTTCAGCAAGAGCTAATATTAGATTTTCGGGAATACCACATAATCCAAATCCGCCCACCATCAGAGTATCTCCATCTTTGATGTCAGAAACGGCTTCTATAAAGGATGAGTAAATCGTTTTCATCGCCATCGTTCCTTTCTATAATCTTTTCATATTCAGCATTTTGGTAGCGCATACATATTTATTTTTTATGGAAGAGAACTCTCAACTTCTTCTTTGTCCAATATAGGCAATTCTACCTTTCCTTATGTAAGAGTTTACAATTTTCCGATTAATAAGTAAAATAAATAAATGGAATGAATAGTATGAAAATAAAGAATAGAAAGGATGATGGCCGTGGATATCCGCCAGCTGGAGTATTTTGTAGCGGTTGCTGAGCAGGAAAGTTTCACAAAAGCTGCTGCAAACGTACACCTTTCACAGCCTGCTTTAAGTAAAATTGTTAAAAACCTTGAAGAAGAGCTCAAAGTCGAGCTTTTTGATCGCTCGACCCGCAAGCTTAAACTTACAGATGCAGGAGAAATTGTCTATCAAGAAGCGCTCAAACTAACAGCTTCCCTCACAGATTTAACGCTTCGTCTTGATAACCTCATGAATTCCCCAACAGGCACAATCCGCATCGGTATTCCTCCTTTGATTGGCACTCTTTTCTTTCCATCAATCGCAAGGAGCTTTCATAACCAATATCCGAAGATTTCACTTGAACTTGTCGAATTTGGGGCAAAAAAACTTGTCGAATTTGTAGAAGAAGAGAAAGTGGATATTGCCATCATTGTACTGCCTGTAAACAACCCAAAATTTGAAATTCATCCTTTTATCCAAGAAGAGTTTGCTTTCTTTTGTGCTAAAACGCACAAATTCGCCAATAGAACATCCCTCTCTTTAAAGGAGCTATCAGAAGAAAAATTTATTTTGTTCAGCAAACAGTTTACGCTTCATGACCGCATCATATGGGAATGTGTGAATGCAGGTTTTACACCAAGTGTTCCATATGAAAGCTCACAGTGGGATTTAATTAGCGAACTTGTAGCAGAAGAGTTTGGAATTGCCATTCTTCCGCAGTCTATTTACAGTAAGATGAATCATGACAAAATCACGATGGTTCCACTTGTTAACCCCACTCCACTATGGGAACTTGGTTTTGCTGTAAAAAAGAACAGCTACATTTCGTTTGCTAATCGAAAGCTCATTGATTTTCTTGTAAGTTATTCTGAAGATCATAAACTTATCAAAAAAAATCAGCCTATATAATGCTAACAAGTTCTGTTGAAAGAGAGTAAACAATAAATAAAGTTAGAAGATCAAATCGCAGAGGATTTAACGGAGTCACACTAAATATTGTAATGTGTTCAAAACCAGTCTTAATTCAATTACTAATTGTGTTAGTAATGTTCCTTTAAATTTCTTAAAGACTTCTAAATTTTTATCACTAATCTAAATGGCGAAGTATAATACAAATAGAAATAAAAAACATAGTAGGCACATAATACGACGTAAACCAAAGACAAGTTCCTCTATAGAGGGACTTGTCTTTAATATAATGGGTGTTGGTTCTGACAAGGTGGAAATCCATTTACATCCTGAATCATATAAAAATCGTATTGCTTTAAGGCAAATTGTGCTTGATACAAATATTCAATTACAAGAAGATTTCTTCCAGATGTACCGCACAAAACACCTGAAGTCCCTTGCCCATTTGTTAATGAAATCCCAACAGGCTGCCCAATTAAATACCTAATTTTTTGTTGCCATGGCATTGTCATCACTCCTTCACATACATCGTATTGCATTGAAAAAAATGGGTGAACGAAAAAATCTAGCAGTTCGAACTAAAAGTACATAAAAAACAAAGCAGTGGCGTAAATTCACGCCACTGCTTTTTATCGTACTCTATTACTGTCAATTTCTCTGGTTTTTAATGTACAAATAAACCAACAACCATTGCTGTAAGACAAGAAACAAGAATACCTGCTAAAAGTAAACGCCATGTATATTTCGCAACATATGCTGATTTTTCAGAACCAAATAAAGCTTGTACGCTTCCTAGAATGATTCCGATTGTTGAGAAGTTACAGAATGACACAAGGAACGTTGAAATAACGGCTTGTGAATGCGGTTTTAATGTACCTAATACTTCTTTTAAGTTTGTCATTGCTACAAATTCGTTTGTTGCTAGTTTCTCTCCCATAAAGCGAGCGATTTTCAACGCTTCTGTCCATTCTACTCCCATTAAGAAAGCAAGTGGAGCAAAGATAAGTGAGAATAAATATTCAAGTGTAAGACTATCATTGAAAATACCTAAAATTCCGTTGATGCAGGCAATAAGAGCTGTAAAACCAACGAGCATTGCTGCAATGATTAATGCCATCTTTCCACCTGTTAGCATACTAGTTGAGATCACATCAAAGAAGTTTTTGCGTTCTGCTTTTGAAGGCTTGTACACAACGTCTTCTTCTTTTGAAACCGTATATGGTACAATTAAGGATGACATGATAAGAGCACCAAGCGCGTTAAGCGGGATTGCAGTTAATACATATTTTGGATCAAGAAGCGTCATGTACGCTCCAAGAACACTTGCACTAACACAAGACATTCCCATCATACACATAGATAGGAGACGCTTGTCACTCATTTTGCTAATTTGGTCACGTGTAACAGCAAGCGCTTCATTGTTGCCCAAGAACATAACTTGTGCAGCGAAAAAGCTTTCAAAACGAGGCGTTCCTGTTAGCTTAGATAGAATCCAACCAATAACATTAATAAGAAGCGGCATAATTCCGAAATACGTTAGAATATCGAAAAATGCAACAATAAAGATAATAGGAAGCAATACACCAATAAAGAACATTGTTCCTGAACCATCTTGTGGCACAAGATCAGGGACGATGAAAGCTACGCCTTCTAATGCGGAGTCAATAAGGAAAACAAAGAAAGCTGCAACTCCTTTAATGATTGTTCCTCCAATTGTTGTTGTAAGCATAAGCCATGTTACGATGAACTGTAGTACAACCATAACGGCAATTGGCCATAGTTTAATCTTTTTACGATCAAGGGAACTAATGTAAGCAAGTGCAAGTACAACTAGAATCCCAATGATATTAATAAGAACATACATGTTTTTCACTCCTACCTATTTCCTAACGCTGAGACGCGCCATATTTCACATACCTTCTAATAGTAACTAATATCGACTCATTTCGCCATACTAAATTCGGGATATTTCAACTTTTTTAAACTTTTTTCTCTTAATTAGCCATTCTTATTCTTTCGTTCTTTCTTAATATGTTTTTTATTCCTTTTTTTATGAATAAAAAAAGAAGAGGAAATGCTCTCCTCTTCTTTTTTGTGTCTTATTTTTCATTTAATTTTGAGTTACGGCGTGAATATGAAAAGTAAATGACAACGCCGATTGCAAGCCAGATTAAGAAACGAATGAACGTTTGAGATCCAAGCTGAGAGATTAAAAATCCACAGAATAAGATAGCTAAAATTGGTACTAAAGGAACTGCAGGGCAACGGAATCCTCTTGGCATATCTGAACGTGTTTTGCGTAATACAAGAACAGCGATAGAAATTAGGATAAAGGCTGCTAACGTTCCGATATTTACAAGTTTTGCAAGCTCATCAAGTGGAATAAGAGCACCAACTAAAGCAGCAACTGTTCCGAAGAACCAAGTTCCGAAAAATGGTGTTTTATATTTCGGATGAACTTTAGATAATTTGGCTGGCATAAGGCCATCTCTTGACATTGAAAACATAACGCGTGTTTGACCATAAAGCATAACAAGCATAACCGTTGTCATTCCAAGAACAGCTCCAACGTCGATAATCCCTGCTACCCAGTTTTGTCCTGATATTTGTAGTACAAGTGAGATAGGATGATCAATTGCACCTTCAAATCTCATAAACGGTACAACGCCTGTCATAATCGCGGTTACGATAACGTAAAGGATTGTACAAACGAAAAGTGAAGCCATAATGCCTCGTGGTAAGTTTTTCTTTGGGTTCTTTGTTTCTTCTGCTGCAGATGCTACGGCATCAAATCCAATAAAGGCGAAGAAAACAAGTGCTGCTGCTTGGAAAATACCGCTAAAACCAAATGGCGCAAATGGCGCCCAGTTTGATGGCCTTACATAGAAGCAAGCAACTGCAATAAATAAGACAACAACTAACACTTTCAGAATTACCATAATGTTGTTAACACGTTTTGATTCTTTTACACCAAGTGAAATTAACAAAGTAATGGCCATAATGATAATAAAAGCAGGAAGATTAAAAAATGTTGTTGCTCCTTCAACAGAGCCAGGTGCTGCTGTTAAAGCAGTCGGTAAATTAATCCCAATTCCACTTAAAAACGATTGAAAGTAGCCTGACCAACCAACAGAAACGGCACTAACCGCAAGCAAATATTCCAAAATTAAATCCCAACCGATAATAAAGGCTAAAAATTCGCCTAGTGTTGCATAAGTGTATGTGTATACAGACCCTGATACAGGCACTGTTGATGCAAATTCTGCATATGCTAAAGCAGCAAACAAACATGCAAGTCCCGCAATAACGAACGAAAGCATAAGTCCTGGTCCTGCTGTAAGAGCTCCTGTTCCTGTTAAAACAAAAATTCCTGTTCCAATAATAGCTCCGATTCCAAGCATCGTAAGGTCAAATGCGCCAAGCTCACGCTTTAATCCTTTTCCATTACTCGATGCAGCAATCATATCTTCTATATTCTTTTTTCTTGCTAAACCATCGCTCATCTTTTTTCCCCCTTCTGTTCTCTACAAATGATGAATTCTAATTATTCTATATTTTCTGTAAATTCTGACTCCTTTTATTTCACCTATCCCAATGGATAGGTCTGAGTAGATTTTAAAATATTTTTTGGGAAAAGTCTATAATTTTCTGAAAAATACTTTTTAAGATTATCTCTTTTTTACATCTATTTCTCTATTTTTGCAAGATACTCTTACACATTTTTTGATTCTTTTTGACAAAAACAAAGGACTCAAGACCTATAAAGGCTTGAGTCCTTCTATTTTAATGACACGTTCCTTTTGAAGATTTCACTTGTGAACCTGTTTCACCGCTAAGTAAATTGCCGTCTGTAGAAATAATGATTTCGTCTGTTACCTTTTTAGAAATTGTCGTCGCAACAAGTTGAAGAAGATCGTTTACATCTCCTTGAGAATCTTTAAACTGCTGAATGATCGGCAAGTTATCAAGTTCTTCTTGAAGTGCATCAATTTTAGCTTCTGTTTTGCGCAATGCTTCTGTTTTTCCGTAGTGTTGGAAATTGACAGCCTGCTTTTGAAGCTGCTTAATTTCGTTAATGGTAAGACGAACTTTCTCATTTTCATTGAGTTTCGCTTCCGCCCGCTTGAAAAAATCTACTTCTTCCGTTTCGGAAATCATTCCAGCAAGCTCGCGCGCACGCAAAAGAATGTCTTCTTTTGAATACTTTTTCATCTTATTTCACCTCAACAATCTCCTCTGCCATCACACCGTCAAGAGACCAAGTTTTCGCTTTTGTAATTTCTACTTTTACAATGCTGCCAATCGTTGACTTTGGTCCTTTAAAGTTAACAAGCTTACTTTTCTCTGTGTAACCAGCCAGAATTTCAGGGTTATTTTTACTTTCCCCTTCTACTAATACTTCGACAACCTTGCCTTCATATTCCTTCATTTTCGCTGCAGAAGTTTCATTTACAAGCGCATTTAGACGTTGTAAACGCTCCTTTTTCACACGCATTGGTACGTTATCTTTCATTTTCGCTGCTGGCGTACCTTCACGTGGTGAGTAGATAAATGTATAAGCACTATCAAAGCCTACTTCACGATAAAGAGACATTGTTTCTTCAAACTGCTCGTCTGTTTCATTTGGGAAGCCAACGATAATGTCTGTTGTAAGCGATGCGTTTGGCATTGCTTCTTTAATTTTGCGAACAAGCTCCAAATAGCGCTCTCGGTCGTATTTACGTGCCATTAGTTTCAATACGGCACTGCTTCCAGACTGTACAGGAAGGTGAATATGATCTAGAAGGTTACCACCTTTGGCAAGTACTTCAATTAAATAATCATCAAAGTCACGAGGATGACTTGTTGTAAAACGAATACGTGGAATATCAATTTTGCGAAGCTCATCCATTAAGTGTCCTAAGCCATATTCCATATCTTCAAAGTCTTTTCCATACGCATTTACATTTTGACCAAGAAGCGTAATTTCTTTATATCCTTGAGCTGCTAACTGACGTACTTCTGCAATAATTTCTTCTGGACGACGACTGCGCTCTTTTCCTCGTGTATATGGCACAATACAGTACGTACAGAACTTATCACAGCCGTACATGATGTTTACCCAACCTTTAATTTGGCCTTTACGTACGCGTGGAAGGTTTTCAATTACATCTCCTTCTTTTGACCATACTTCAACAACCATTGCTTTTGACATATATGCTTCTTTTAAAAGCTGTGGAAGGCGGTGAATGTTGTGCGTTCCGAAAATAAGGTCCATATGTGGGAACGTTTTTAGAATTTTATTTACAACAGATTCTTCTTGTGACATACAGCCACAAACTCCAAGAATAAGATCTGGATTTTGGCGCTTCAGATGCTTCAAATGACCGATTTCACCGAACACTTTGTTTTCTGCGTTTTCACGAATTGCACAGGTGTTCAGTAAAATAACGTCTGCATCTCCTTGTTCTTCTGTCGGCTCATAACCTAAAGCCATGAAAATCCCAGCCATCACTTCTGTATCATGTTCGTTCATTTGACAGCCGTACGTGCGGATGTAAAATTTACGTCCCTCACCCATGCCTCTAAATTCTTCTTCAATTTTAAAATCGTTCTCATATTTAATTTCTTCTTTTCCGCGTTTTTTTGCATCTTTTAAAGATGGCGGAGCATAAACAGATTCAAAGTATTTTGCAAAGTCTGCCGACGTTTTTTCCTTTACGGATTTTTTGTCCGCTGGCGTCGCTTGTTTTCCTTCAAGTTGTTCGTTCATAAGTATTCTCCTTTCAAGATAAAGCACGCATCCCTTATAGACACGCGAAAAAGAGAGGCTTCCCTCTCTTTTAAGAAACATGAAAAAGTGGTTAAATTCCTAACATGCTATTAAAAAAGATACCATATTTCATAGGTGTTTACAAAATTTCTTTCTTAGAAAAGGCAATTTCCGTTCTCTTAATACGGAAGATGATCGAAGAAATTTTGATACAAAAAGCGATGAACATGTTCTTCTTTATAATAACGCAAAAGCGTGTTTGCGAGATGATCATACTTTCCTGCTCTGTCGAGACCTTCTACCGTTTCATCAATACCGTCAAAGTCAGAACCAAATCCCACATTTCGTTCTCCTCCTAAACTGCACACATAATCAAGATGACGGAGCACATCGCTTACTGTTGCCCTTCCTCCCTGGCGCAAAAAATCGGGAACAAAAGTGATGCCAATCATGCTGTTTTTTGAAATAAGCGCTCTAATTTGACTATCATCTAAATTTCGCGGATGTCTACAAAGCGAATAAGCATTAGAATGAGAAGCAATTGGATATGAAGAAAACTCCATCACGTCCCAAAATCCTTTTTTAGAAAGATGTGATACGTCTGTCCATACTTTATTTTCGTCAAGAAGATTCACAATACGGCGACCAAATGATGACAAACCTGCGCCACGATCTTCTAGAACGCCGTCTGCAACGGCATTTGAATGGTTCCACGTTAAGCCAACAGAAGAAACGCCGAGCCGCAACAATGTTTTTAGATGTGTTTCTTCTACTCCAATTGAATCACATCCTTCAAGCGTTAGCATTGCTCCTATTTCACCTTCTTTTAAAGCTTCAATATCCCTCTTGTTTCGCACATGCTTCATCTTTTCCTGAGCCAAAACTCGCTCATGAAAGATTTCGACCATCTTAAGGGCTACTGTGAAGCGAGCAGACGGCGCGACCCGTTCAGGAATGTAAATTGCAAAAAGTTGCACTTTTACTCCACCTTGCCACAGATCTTTTACTGTAACGTGCAGACTTTTTTCATCTTGGAAAAAAGAAATTTTTTCGTCGCTCCATAGTTTTAATAAAGCGTCGCAATGTGCGTCAAAAACGAGCATTTGATCACTTCCTTTTTCAACTAGAATAACCTGTTGAATATTCAACAGGTTATTTTATATTCCACTATCTATGTTATGGAATGAACGTTTATGAAAAAAATCCATTGTTTTAGCGAGGTTCCACAATAAGCTTAATGGCTGTCCGTTCTTCGCCATCGATTTGAATGTCAGTGAATGCCGGAATACAGATGAGATCAACGCCACTTGGTGCTACAAATCCTCTCGCAATCGCCACGGCTTTTACAGCTTGATTGAGCGCTCCTGCACCAATTGCTTGAATCTCGGCTCCGCCTCGTTCACGCAAAACGCCAGCAAGTGCTCCTGCCACTGAGTTTGGATTTGATTTTGCTGATACTTTTAAGATTTCCATCTTTGAATCCTCCTCATCTTTTACAGTGTATATTGAAGGTTTAGTAGAAAAACTTTAATTTCATTGATACTATATTCACGGTAGCGCATACATATTCCTGCCTGTTTCTTTATCTTTTCTAAAAATTCCGAAAACATTTAATGTGAAAAAGTCACAGAAATTCTGCGACTCTTCTTTTATACGAAAAACGGATGATCGTCGTTAATTAAAATGCGCTCAATCTTTTTTGCTTTACCTGTTTTATCTTCAAGATCAATTAGAACGGCACTAAGCTGTTTGCGACCTTCCTCTACTTCAAAGCGAACTGGTAAAGCTGTTTGAAAACGGCGTAGAACAGCTTCACGGCTCATTCCTAAAATTCCGTCATATGGACCTGTCATTCCAACATCTGAAATATAAGCCGTTCCTTTTGGAAGAACACGGTTATCTGCTGTTTGAACGTGTGTATGTGTACCAACAACAGCTGAAACACGGCCATCTACGTACCAACCAAGCGCTTGCTTTTCACTTGTTGCTTCTCCATGAAAATCAACAAAAATAAGGGACGTACGCTTGCGAGCTTCTTCGATAAGTTCATCGATTTTTTTAAATGGACAATCAATTGGAGGCAAGAACGCGCGACCTTGCAAGTTAATAACCGCGACTTCTGTATTTCGATATGGATAGAAAACAAGCCCTTTTCCTGGCGTTCCTTCTGGAAAGTTTGCAGGACGAACAAGCTGTTTTGCATTGTCAATGAAATCAAAAATCTCGCGCTTATCCCATGCATGGTTTCCTAGTGTAACAACGTGTGCTCCACTATTTAGAAATCCTCGGTAAATTTTCTCTGTAATTCCTTTACCATGTGCGGCATTTTCTCCGTTTACAATAATCATATTTGGAGAAAACTTTTGCTTTAGGCGTGGCAAATAGTCTTCTATCATTTCTCTTCCTGGAGAGCCTACAACATCTCCGACAAATAAAATCTTCATAATTAAATCCCTTCTACGTTCAAATTCTCATTTTAAGCTGATAGAAATAAGATAGTCTCGGAAACGATGTTTCCGAGACTATCTGGCGTTATTTATTTTGCATATTCAACGGCTCTTGTTTCACGAATAACCGTGACTTTAATGTGGCCAGGGTAATCGAGCTCCTCTTCAATTCGCTTGCGAATATCTCGAGCTAAACGATGCGCCTGTAGGTCATCAATCGTATCTGGTTTCACCATGATTCGAACTTCACGACCTGCTTGAATTGCAAATGATTTTTCGACGCCTTCGTAACCTTCTGAAATCTCTTCAAGTCTTTCTAAGCGACGAATATAGTTTTCAAGCGTTTCACTTCTTGCTCCAGGGCGTGCAGCCGAAAGCGCATCAGCAGCTGCTACAAGCACAGCGATAATTGATGTTGGTTCAGCGTCACCGTGGTGAGAAGCGATGGCATTAATGACAACAGGGTGCTCTTTATATTTTGTTGCGAGCTCAACCCCAATCTCAACGTGGCTTCCTTCTACTTCATGATCAATCGCTTTTCCAATATCATGAAGCAACCCTGCACGGCGTGCAAGAACGGCATCTTCCCCAAGCTCTGCTGCCATAAGGCCTGCTAGGAAAGCCACTTCCATGGAGTGTTTTAAGACGTTTTGACCATAGCTTGTACGGAACTTCAAGCGTCCTAAAATTTTAATTAAATCTGGATGGAGCCCGTGAACACCAACTTCAAATGTTGTTTGTTCTCCAACTTCTCGAATGTACTCATCAACCTCACGACGAGATTTTTCGACCATTTCCTCAATACGAGCTGGATGGATACGTCCATCTTGAACAAGTTTATCAAGTGCAATTCTTGCTGTTTCACGACGAATAGGATCAAAACCTGATAAAATGACTGCTTCTGGTGTATCATCAATAATAAGATCAATACCTGTTAATGTTTCTAGTGTTCGAATGTTTCGGCCTTCACGTCCGATAATTCGTCCTTTCATTTCGTCGTTTGGCAAGTTAACAACTGATACTGTTGTTTCAGCAACGTGGTCTGCTGCACATCTTTGGAGAGCAAGCGACAGGATTTCTTTTGCTTTCTTGTCCGCTTCTTCTTTTGCTCGATGTTCACTTTCTTTAATCATCACGGCCGCATCATGTGAGAGTTCATTCTCTACGCGGTCAAGAATAATTTGCTTCGCTTCTTCACGCGTTAAGCCTGAAATTCGTTCAAGCTCTGTTTGGTGAGCGGCTAGCATTTCTTCCGCTTTGCTTTCCATTTCTTCTATTTGTTGTTGTCTCTGTGTAAGAGAATGTTCTTTCCCTTCAAGTGCCGTTTCACGCTTGTCTAGCGTCTCGTCTTTTCGGTCAAGGTTCTCTTCTTTTTGCATTAAGCGATTATCTTGTTTTTGAAGCTCTGTTCGGCGAGTTCGAATTTCTTGCTCAGCTTCTGTACGAAGCTTGTGAATTTCGTCTTTCGCTTCTAGCAATGCTTCTTTTTTCAAGGATTCTGCTTCGCGTTTTCCTTCGTCCACAATCTGTTCCGCAGCACTTTTCGCGCCTGCGATCTTCGCCTCTGCAATAGATCTGCGAATAAAATACCCAACAACAATACCGACGATTAAGGTAAGCAAAGCGGAGATGATTGTAATAGTTTCCATCCTTTTCACCTCCTCTTGCTATAAGTAAATTGTCTTGTCGGCATGTACATTTTTCATGTTTCCATATACATACAAAGGCTTGTAAAAAAAAGCCGTCGCTATAAAAAAAGCGACCCGATTTTTGAGTCTTATATCAAAGCGAGCCGAACGGTAAGCAAAGCTTTTGACTCATGTTAACACATGCTCATTGAGCACGTGTCCGTTCTCCTATTCCATTGTAACATCAATTCGCTTTTTTACATAGCAACTGATTCATTACATTAATATAAGATATACATATTAATTGTAAAGGTGGCAAAATTTATTGTCAAGCCTTCCAATTTGTTCAAATTCTTTTCTTTGAAGGGATGAGAGTGATTTTCCACCTAGTTCCATTTTCTCCATTACTCTCTCTTTTTATGCTTAAAAGCTTTTCTACTCTATGTATATCAATATTTTATTATAAAAAAAAGGCTGAAAAAATCAGCCTTTTATTCTGGAACTTCTACTCTTTCTTGCTCTTCTGCCTGTTGGACCATCTCTTCATCTAAACCATGATGAAGACGAATTTGGTTACGAATCTCAGCAGCAATCTCTTTATTTTCTTTCAAGAACTGTTTCGCATTCTCGCGACCTTGTCCAAGACGTTCTTCGTTGTAAGAGTACCAAGCACCGCTTTTTTGAACGATATCAAGTTCAGAACCGATATCTAAAAGTTCACCTTCTCTTGACACACCTTCTCCATACATGATATCTACTTCAGCTGTACGGAATGGTGGCGCTACTTTATTTTTTACAACTTTAACTCTTGTTTTGTTTCCGACAACGTCGTTACCTTGTTTAAGCTGTTCTGCACGACGAATTTCAAGACGAACAGAAGAATAGAATTTAAGCGCGCGTCCACCAGGAGTTGTTTCTGGGTTACCGAACATTACGCCCACTTTTTCACGAATTTGGTTGATGAACAAAGCAATTGTGTTAGACTTGTTGATTGCACCTGAAAGCTTACGAAGAGCTTGTGACATAAGACGAGCTTGTAAACCAACATGTGAGTCACCCATTTCCCCTTCAATCTCTGCTTTTGGTACAAGAGCTGCAACAGAGTCGACAACAACAATATCAACAGCACCACTTCGTACAAGAGCTTCTGCGATTTCTAACGCTTGCTCACCTGTATCTGGCTGTGATAAAAGAAGTTCATCTACTTTTACACCTAAGTTTCTTGCATAAACTGGATCAAGAGCATGCTCTGCATCGATAAAAGCAGCTTGTCCACCTTCCGCTTGCACTTCTGCAATTGCATGTAGAGCAAACGTTGTTTTACCAGAGCTTTCTGGGCCGTATACTTCTACAATACGTCCACGTGGGTATCCACCTATTCCAAGTGCCACATCCAGTGCAAGTGAACCACTTGGAACGCTGGAAATCTTACGTTCAGTGTCTTCTCCTAATTTCATAATAGAACCTTTACCAAACTGTTTCTCAATTTGCTTTAAAGCCATATCTAATGCAGCTTGACGATCGCTCAATTGATTTCCTCCTTTAGCGCTTTGAAAGCACAATGTATTAAAACTATTGCTAGTATAATAGTCTGTTTTAAAAGCGAGTATCTCCTCTCCCACACGTTATTTTTCAGTGGGAGCTTCTATTACTACTATACATCTTTTTAAGTCATTTGCCAAGGAAAAAGTCGAACATTCATTCGATTTTTTCTCTATAAAAAACAGCGAGCTTTTATAGCTCACTGCCTTCTTTTAATAAGTAATATGCTCCATAGTTGACGGTTCTTTTGCGAATCCCTTCTCTTGTTCCTTGAAGGTTCAGTTCGTGAACAACCGTTTCTTTCCCTTCGATGGCAAGTCCAACAAAAACATGTCCAACAGGATGCCCTTCCGCTGTGTTTGGACCCGCAACTCCTGTGAAACTAATTCCTACTGATGTATTAAACTTTTCTTTTATTTTCTCAGCCATTTGGCGCGCACATTGTTCACTAATTGCGCCATGTTTTTGAAGAACGTCAGTGTCCACTCCTAAAACATGTTCTTTAATATTATCATGATATGTGACAATGCTACCTCTCATATGCTCACCAGAACCTGAGATACTTGTCATTCTTTCACTAAACAAGCCACCTGTTAAGCTTTCAGCACTTGCTAATGTCCAGTTCTTTTCACCAAGCTTTTTGAGCGCTTCAGAAAACAATGTTGTTTGGTCATATCCATAGAAGTATTCGCCAACGCGCTCTTGAATTTTACCTTCAATTTCTTTTAGTAAAGCTAATGCCCCTTCTTCTGTCTCATGCTTAGCTGTTAAGCGAAGCGTAACTTCCCCATCTCCTGCAAGCGGTGCAATTGTTGGATTGCTTTGAGCTTCTAAAAGATCTTCAATTTCCGTCTCGAGCTGTGATTCGCCAATCGCAAAAAAGCGCAGCACGCGAGAAATAATTTGATCTTTTACACCAAGGCGGTCTAAGATGTGAGGTTTTGCATAATTTTCAAACATTGGCTTCATTTCTTTTGGTGGTCCTGGAAGCATAATGTACGTTTTACCGTCAGCTTCAATGTACATTCCAGGCGCCATGCCGTGATCATTTAATAACACATCTGAGCCTTCTACAACAAGTGCCTGCTTTTCATTATTCGGTGTCATCACTCGCTTTGTTTTTACAAAATAGTCTTTGATAGAGGCAAGTGACTCCTCGTGTGATACAAGCGATCTTCCTAGTGATTTTGCAACGGTTTCTTTTGTTAAGTCGTCTTTTGTAGGCCCTAATCCTCCTGTGAAAATAAGAAGATCTGCGCGTTCCTTAGCTGCTTCAATCGCGGTTTCTAGACGTTTCGGATTATCTCCTACAACTGTGTGATAATACACATTTACACCTAGTGATGCAAGCTGTTTTGATAAAAATTGGGCGTTTGTGTTTGCGATTTGTCCAAGCAAAAGCTCAGACCCTACACCAATAATTTCTGCATTCATCAAAATCGTCTCCTTTAAATATACGTAAAAGGGATTTTAAACAAATTGTCTAAAATCCCTTTTCCTCTTATTTCGAGTTAATAAACACGTGCTTTCCTTTTACAAAGTAGTCCCACCCTGAAATAACGGTGAAAATAACCGCTATCCAAAGGGCAATCTCTCCAAACGGAATAGAAAGAAGAGAAAACGGTACATTGTGTAGAAGGAGCGCAGCAATTGCTACAATTTGAGCCCATGTTTTAATTTTGCCAAGCTGTCCAGCAGCAGATACTTCTCCTTCACCTGCTAGTAAAAGACGAAGACCTGTTACAGCAAATTCTCGGCTAATGATAACAATAACCATCCACGCTGGAGCAAGCTCAATATCTACAAGAACAATAAGAGCTGCTGAAACGAGGAGTTTATCTGCTAACGGATCTAGAAATTTCCCTAAGTTTGTGACCATGTTAAGCTTACGGGCATAGTAGCCGTCAATCCAATCCGTTGTTGAAGCAATGATAAAAATAATGGCTCCAACAAGATCTACAACAGGTAAGCTTGTCTCCCCAACATGTAGCGTGCCCCAATCAAAGCCCACTAACATAATAATAAGAAAAATAGGGATTAAAAATATTCGTGCTACAGTAATCTTATTTGGTAAATTCACAGTTGATTCCTCCAGTTATTCGGTACATACCAAGCTCGTATAGAAACGATTATGATTCGCTATTCGCTTCAGATCCATCATATTGAATGAAAACGTTCTGCGTTACGTTTTGCTTCGGATCGCTTGGATATTGAACAACTTCACCATTTACTTTCACTTCAACGCCAGGAGCAAAACCAACTCGGATTTTCACCTCTTGCTCATTCGTTAAATCAATGGTTTCTGTTTTGCCCTTTTGAAGCATACTGCTAAAGAAAGAGTTGCCTTTGCCATTTGTTACGCCTACCCATGAAGGAGTTGTAGCCGTAGCCGTTAATTCAAGCTTAAACTCGTCTGCTCCTTCAAGCTTGTATGTGCCTGCATTTGCTGCACCTTCTACAGCTGTAAGCTTGGATTTAGATTCATCTTTATCCGACTCTTTTTCCTCTTCTTTTTTAGCATCTTCTTTCTTTTCTGCTTCCTTATTATCATCCGTTTTTGTTGATGTTTGCTCACTGTCATCGTTACTATCTTCTTTTTGTGCATCTGATGACTGCTCTGACTGTGATTCGACTTGCGAATCAGTGCTGTTTGCCTGCTCTTTATCGTCTTTGTTGATGTAAAGAGCAATCACCCATCCTAAGACAAGGACACCAACTACAACAGCCGCAATGATGGCTTTTGGCAAGGCATCAAGCACTTTTGAATTTTTAGGAGCTACTTCCTTTGTTCTTGTTTTTACACGAGAAAGCTCTTCTGGAGCGACTTGGTGCTGTGCGGACGGTATGTCAGCCTGATACTGTTCAAACGTCTGTTCAACGTTTAACCCAACAGCTTCACAATACTGCTTAATAAACGCGCGCACGTAAAATTTCCCCGGCATTAAATCATAATTTCCTTCTTCAATTCCTGCCAAGTAACGCTTTTGGATTTTTGTTTCCTTTTGTAAATCTTCAAGCGATAAGCCTTTTTCAATACGTGCTTCTTTTAACCTTTTTCCTAACTCTGTCAATGCTAACACCTACCAATTATGCTAAAAATCAAACATAGAAAAACCATTCCCATCAATGAGGGATGGACCTTCAACGGGTTCGTATGTAATTTCCTCTTCTGGAGAGTTGCGTAATTCAATAATATAGGAAAAATCATCGAGTGTATACTCACTATTTTGCACAAAAATATCTGGATGTTCGATAATTTTTGTCGCATCAAGTCTCATCACTTCTCGCACAAGCTGCCAATGTTTTTCACTTGCCCGTTTTGTTGAAACAATACCGTCTAGAATAAACAAGTTATTTGGACTATATTCATCTTCAATAAGCTGACTTCGAATCGTTTGTTTTAAAAGCGTCGAGGAAACAAAAAGCCATCTCTTGTTCGCACAAACACTTGCAGCTACAATAGATTCTGTTTTCCCTACCCTAGGCATGCCTCTAATCCCAATAAGCTTATGACCTTCTTTTTTAAAAAGCTCTGCCATAAAATCAACAAGCAAACCAAGCTCATCACGCACAAACCGAAACGTTTTCTTATCGTCCGCATCGCGCTGAATATAGCGACCATGACGGACAGCAAGTCTATCGCGAAGTTTTGGCTCACGAAGCTTTGTTACCACTATATTATCCATCGTCTTTAAAATAGATTCAAGTCTTTTAATTTGGTCGTTAGAATCACAGCGAAGCAAAAGACCACGGCGCTGATCGTCTACTCCGTTTATCGTCACGATATTTATCGCTAACATCCCTAAAAGAGAGGAAATGTCTCCGAGTAAACCAGGACGGTTCTTTTGGATCTGATATTCTAAATACCATTCAATCTTTTCCATTGTCCGTGCTCCTATCTCCATTAATTCTTTCCATTCCTGCCTGTTTCTTTTCTACGTTTATGTATTCTAATATAAATGATTTTGTGGAAATAATAAACCATGAGTATGAATTTATGAACAATATTTTCAAAAATACACAAAAAAAGAGAGGATTACTCCTCTCTTATTTTTGTGACCCGTTATTTTGTACAAGTTTTACCATCATGTTAGCAATTGCGTGTTGCTCATCTTTAGAAGCAACGCTCCAAAGATCTGCTAAAATCTTTTCTTGCTCTGTTTTTGCTTCTACTTGGTTTGCTAAGTAATCGCCAATTTTATAAGCAAATTCTGAGACAACTTCATTATCCATACCTTGATTTTGAGCATGGTGAAGACGATCTCCTAAAAAGTTTTTCCACGTATCCCAGTTTTCTAAAACAGACATGAGGAACCCTCCTTGTTTGTAGTTTCGTTCCTTAGTTTGTCTGTTTTCTTGGCTTTTATGTATACCATCCACCATTTGCCGAAATAATTTGTCCTGTAATATAGGACGCTTTCTCTGACAATAAAAACTCAGCAACATTTGCCACTTCATCTGGACGGCCCATTCTGCCAAGAGGAATTTCTTCTTCCATCATTCTTTTTTCTTCTTCGTTAAAGTCAGCAACCATTGGTGTATCGATCACACCAGGAGCGATCGCATTAACGCGAATGCCGCTTAGTCCTACTTCTTTTGCCAGCGCCTTTACAAATGCATTTTGAGCTCCTTTTACAGTTGAATAAACGGTTTCACATGAAGCACCTGTTAATCCCCAAATCGATGAAACAAGCACAATGGATCCTTCACGCTTACGAACCATAGAAGGTAGAAGCTCTCGCACAAGACGAAGGGGAGATTGAACGTGAAGCATAAGCATATCGCTTAGTTCTTCATTACTAACGTCTGTTAACAAACCATACTGACTTTTCCCGCAGTTGTAGACAAGCGCATCGATTGGAACAACAATTTGTTGTAAAATCTCTGTTACGCCATCTTCTTTACTTAAGTCTCCACTTACAACGAACACTTCTGTTTGATCTTCAAGTTCTAAAGCTAAGGCTCGTACGCTTTCTTCATTACGATGATAGTGAAGAACAAGCCGATAATGATTAGAGAGCGTACGCGCTATTTCTTTCCCTATTCCTCCACTTGCTCCTGTGATAAGTACTGTTTTCACTTTTCTCCTCTTCCTTTCTGTTTGACCTATGAAAGCCCCCATTGAGTATCAATGGGGGCCGTTTTTATGACGGAACAACTTGACAAACGGTAAAGCACTTTTCATCAATTAAATCTTCCGCTACCTTTGTCATATCTTCTGTTGTTAATGCTTCAAGCGTCTCCACAACACGGAATAAATCCATATCGTTAAAAGCATAGCGTGTGAACTGATTTGCAATAAATTCAGGTGAATTGAGTGCTTGAAGAAATCCACCAATCTTTTTCTTACAAATGCGCTCAAACTGTTTTTTCTCTATTTCTTCATCTTTAAAGGAAAGCAAAACACTTTGGATTTCTTCAGTCAAGCGATCAGGATCTTCTGTATCTCCGCCAATAATCGCAAACCCAAATCCGCCCTCTTCTGTGTAGTCATATGAGAAAGTTTCATCGATAAGACCTTCATCATACATTTTCTCATAGTGTGAAGAGCTCTTTCCAAAAAGATAATCAAGAAGCACATTTACGCTTAGTTCATATTTTAAAAGCTCTTCTCCACTTCTATGCGGATTTTTCGCTTTGATTCCAACGAGACATTTAGAAGACTGAACAGACATTTTTAACACTTGTTTCTTCTCTGCTACCTCTTCTGGCTCATTGTCAAAATAACGTTTGATTTCATCTTGATCTTGATAATCTTTTTTTGCTTGATTTTCCCGAACAAACTCCATCACTTTCTCCGGATTTTGTGGACCTACAACAAAAAGAAGCATGTTGCTTGGGTGATAGAACGTATTGTAGCACGTATAAAGGTCATCCTTTGTTATGTGGCTAATCGATTCAATTGTTCCTGCGATATCAATTTTCACAGGATGGTTATGATACATGTTTTGGATAACACCGAAATATGCACGCCAGTCTGGATTGTCGTCATACATTGTAATTTCTTGTCCAATGATTCCTTTTTCTTTCTCAACCGTTTTTTCCGTAAAGTATGGTTCTTGCACAAAATCAATTAATGTTTCAAAATTTTCTTCGAAATTATTTGTGCTTGAAAACAAATAAGCTGTTCTTGTGAATGATGTAAATGCATTCGCTGAAGCTCCTTGTTTACTAAAGTTTTGGAAAACGTCGCCATCTTCTTTTTCAAAAAGTTTGTGCTCTAGAAAATGAGCAATTCCGTCCGGCACCGTAATTTTTTCGCGCTCTCCTAGCGGTACAAACGTATTATCAACTGAGCCGTATTTTGTTGTAAACGTTGCAAATGTTTTATTGAACCCTTCTTTTGGGAGAACATACACATCTAATCCACTATCCATTTTTTCGTAGTAAAGTTTTTCATTTAAATTTTCGAATGTAATTTCCTTCATTTTATTCACCACCCTCTCCTTTTAAGAAATAAATTGTATCAAGCTGAACTTTTTGGGCAACAGCAACAACTTCCTCTTTAGTGACAGCTTCAATTCTTTTTAAATATTCATCAATACTAACCTTATTTTCCGTCAGCTCATTATGATACATAACTTCAACAAGGCCTCTTGCTGTGTCAACTGTTTCTAAGAGTTGGTTGCGTATTACAGCTTTTGTTTGACTTAATGTGTTTTCATCAAAGTCGCCATTTTTCATTGCGTCACTTTGCTCTTTAATAATGGAAACCGCTTTGTCATAGTTTTTCATATCAATTCCTGACATGACCATTAAAAGTCCTTTATGACTTTCAACACGAGACGCTGCATAATAAGCAAGACTTTCTTTTTCCCTTACGTTTGCAAAAAGTTTGGAATGAGAAAAGCCACCGTAAATACCGTTGTATACTTGCAGCGCAAAATAGTCATCGTCTCCATAAACGATATTTGTTCGATACCCCATGTTTAATTTCCCTTGTTTAACAGGCTGCTTCTCTTCTACAACATTTTCTTTCTCTACAGACATTTGAGCTGGAGGTGAGATTTTACGCGCGCCTCTTTTTTCAAACGAAAAAATATCTTTTGTATACTGAACAACTTCGTCTTCCTGAATATCTCCAATCACATAAAGATCAGCACTATTTTCAGTTAGCATGTTTTTATAGTAGTCGTAAAGACTTTGAGCCGTAATTCCCTCAATATCTTCAAGTCGGCCGTTTACATGAAGATGATATGGTTCATTTTTGCACATTTCTTCTACAAGGCGCAGATTAGCATAGCGCATTTTATCATCAAAAACAGCTTGAATACGCTGTTTTAAAGCACGTTTTTCTTTTGCTACGATATCCTCTTTAAATACTCCATTTTCTAAAAGAGGGGCTGTAAGTACATCTCCTAGCAAACGCAGCGATTTTTCAAGCAATGGTGTTTGATCTCTTAAATATTTTTCATTTGCTACATCAACGCGAAACGTCATAACATGATGTTCACCTTTTTTCATCAAATCCACCTGTAAAGAAGCTCCATACAAGTCTTCTAGATATCCTTGAAGCTCTTTTGAAGATGAAAGGCTAGCTGTTGCACTTTGAAGTACATATGGAAGCAATGCGCGATGCGTAACCGTTTCTTCTTCAAGGGGTGCGCTCAGCTTTAAAAGAATTGTATTTGTTTTATATTTTTCAGTTTTGATTGTATGTAACACTAAGCCGTCAAGCTCATGTTTGTTTTCTGATAAAATTTTCAAATCGTATCCTCCTTCAAAATAAGCAGTCTTTTTTGCTATAGTTCTATTGTGCATCTTGTTTATCTTTTTTAATCTTCCTTTTAATATAGCGAAAAGAAGACCTCTTTTTCAAGAAAAAAAGCCCTTCCTACCCAAATGTAGGAAGAGCTTCTATTTATGTTATGCCTATACACGTTTTCGCAAAACATGAAAATCAAATTGATCTGCTTTAAAATAGTTGACAGAGTATAAAATCGGCTCGTCATTTTGATCATAATGCATTTGTTTCAAAACAAGCAGCGCCGTTTCTGGATCGCACTGCAAAATAGGTGACACTTTGTCGTGATAGCCAAGCGGGACAATTTTAGTAACCGCATAGGAAATAAATTTCCCTGCTCTTTCATGAAGCGCATCTAGCAGCGATTCTCTATTATAAACAAACGGCTCTTTAAAATGCTTTTGAAGCACTTTATCAATACAGTAAATAACAGGCTGTCCATCTGCCGTACGAACACGTTCAACTTGAAGAACTTCTTCATCTTCCTCACAGTTGAACCGCTTCATATCATTGTCTGTTAATGCTTGAGTTGTTGAGGAAATAAAAATCGTGCCTGGCGTCATGCCTCCTTGAAGAATCATGTCTGTTACGCTTGAAAGTTGCTCAATTCCAGCGCTAAAAGCTGGTTTTGTATTTACAAACGTTCCAACGCCGTGTCGTCTTGTAATTACGTTTTCTTCCTCTAAAATACGGAGTGCTTCACGAAGCGTTGCTCGGCTTACTCCGAGCTTTTTAGCCAAACTAAACTCTGAAGGAAGCTTTTCTCTCTCTCTATATGTGCCATCTTCAATTTGGTTTTTTAACTGCTCAATCACTTGCAGATATAGATGCTGACCTTCCGTCTTTATCGACATACTGACGTTCCCCCACTATGTTTACTAAAGAGTGCATGAGTAATTTCCATAACTATAACATTTTTCGACAAAATTATGAATACTTTTTATCCTAATTCTTCGTCTTGTTCTTTTGAAATAAGAACAGAGCGGGGTTTGCTTCCCTCATAAGGCCCTACAACGCCTCTCACTTCCATTTCATCAATAAGTCTTGCTGCCCTGTTATAGCCAATGCGGAAGCGGCGCTGAAGCATTGAAACGGAAGCCGTTTGCATTTGAGCTACAAGGTCGACAGCTTCTGCATAGAGCTCATCTGATGCTTCTTCTTTTACTTCTGCTTCATCGCTTGGAATCATTTCTTCCTGATACTGTGCTTTTTGCTGTTCAATGACAAAGTTCACAACAGATTCAACTTCACTATCAGATAAAAAGGCGCCTTGAACACGTACAGGTTTGGAAGCCCCAACAGGTAAGAATAGCATGTCACCTCGTCCAAGCAATTTCTCAGCTCCGCCTCCATCTAAAATTGTACGTGAGTCTGTTTGAGAAGAAACGCTAAAAGCAATACGAGATGGGATATTTGCTTTAATAACTCCTGTAATAACGTCAACAGACGGACGCTGTGTTGCAATAATAAGATGAATACCAGCAGCACGCGCCATTTGAGCAAGACGTGTAATCGCATCTTCTACATCTGAAGAAGCGACCATCATTAAGTCGGCAAGCTCGTCTACAATAACAACGATATATGGAAGTGTTGGTTGTTTTCCATCTTCATTTTCATTATGACGAAGAATGTGCTCATTATATCCTTCAATATTACGTGTTCCTGTATGAGAGAAAAGCTCATATCTTCTTTCCATTTCACTTACGACCCGTTTCAAAGCTTGAGAAGCTTTCTTAGGATCTGTTACAACTGGGGCTAATAAGTGTGGAATGCCGTTATACACATTAAGCTCTACCATTTTTGGATCAATCATCATCATTTTTACTTCATGTGGTTTTGTACGCATAAGCAAGCTAATGATAATGCCGTTAATACACACACTTTTTCCGCTTCCTGTTGCACCTGCTACAAGTAAGTGAGGCATTTTATTCAGCTCTGCTAGCATCGCTTCACCTGAAATATCACGACCAAGCGCAATCAGCAGCTTAGCTTTTTCATTTTGGTCTGTTGCTTGCAGTACTTCACGAAGAGAAACCATTGAAATTTCATCGTTTGGCACCTCAATACCGACTGCTGATTTCCCTGGAATTGGAGCCTCAATTCGGATGTCTTTTGCTGCTAATGCAAGCGCTAAGTCATCACTTAAGTTCACAATTTTACTTACTTTCACCCCAACGTCTGGATATACTTCATAGCGCGTTACCGCTGGCCCAAGGTGAACTTTTGCCACTTTTGCTTTTACTCCAAAGCTTTGGAAAGTTTCCTCAAGCTTACGCGCATTTTTGTAAATTCCTTTATGCTCTTTCTTCTGGCTGCTGTTTTTCGGCATTGTAAGTAAATTGATAGAAGGAAGCTTATAATCTTCATTTTCAACTTCTGTAAACGTCATTGGCACAGAAGATGAGTTTCCTTCTGATTTCTCTTCCTTTTCCTCCCGCTGCTGACCGACGGGCTGTGTTGGTTGTGTTGGTTGTGTTGGTTTTTCTTCTTGTTGTTCTGCTACAGACTGTGCCTGATGATCAAAGTGAGCGATAATTGGGGTTGTTTCTTCCTCAACAGCCGCTGCTTCATTACTTTCAGACTCATCTTCCTCTTCTTTTTCCTTTTTCTTTGCACGAGACGAGCGCGTTCCTTGTGAAGACGTTTTTTTCTTCTTTGGACGCTTCAACCAATCTTTGAAATCTTCCACCATTTCCTTGCATTCGCGTACAACAAATGTAAAAAGAGGATGAAAGATTTTAAACAATGTTTCTTGAAGCGACTTTCCTGTAATTAAAATAATACTTGCTAAAATCATAATAATCGCAAAAAGCTCTGTTCCTAAGTCATCGAACAGAAAATGCGTGATAGCAAACATAATGGCTCCAGCCATCCCGCCGCCAAGATCGCTTGTTCCTTCATTCCCACTTGCTTCTAGCATAAAAAGCTGCCATGTATTCAATAAAACAGATGGATTTGCAAATCGTCCATCTCGCGTTAAATTTTCAAAAAGCGTAACATGACTGAATAAAAGAAGTGCCAACAACAGTAAATAAATGCCAAAAAGCTGGCGATTTATAAGGATTGGCCATCTTCTCTTCCAAATTAAATATCCAGCGACAATAATTAAGCCGAGAAGAAGAACCATATACCATTCTCCTGCTACAAAACGAACGAGTAAAACAAGAGAACGACCTACAATGCCAAGCTTCGCCATGGCAAGCAGAGCAAGCGCAATGAGCGCAATCCCAATAAGCTCACTTTTAATAACATGCTTCCAATCCGCTTTTTTGGTCTTTCCTCGCTTTTTTTGTTTAGCCATTTTGTCACTCCAATCTTGTCCCTCATTTTCTTCTATCTTTAAACACGCTTCTCGCTATTGATGAAAAAGGCCTTCATATGTATTGTCAGAACAACGTTGCACAAAAAAGCAGCCAATATGGCTGCTTTTCTATGGCTATGCTCCTCATTATACCATAATCATGTTTTAATAGCGGAACAATTTTATTGTAATGTGGGGATAATAGCTCCTGGAGTATAGCGTGAATCAAGGTAGTGGCTCGGGTCTGTACTTAGATTGCGAACAACCTCATAATCGCTGTTAGCATTTTTTGATACAACGAGCGGACATCCATTTACATTTATCATTTGTTGTGTTGTGAATGTGCTATTTTCTCCTCCAAAAACAAGTTCATTAGGAAGCATTGTATAATGAATCATTGTAGAAGCTGTTGATTCTCCTTTCCTCTTGCGTCAATAAGCTCGTTTAACTTATTCATCGCATGTCCAACTCCGCCTACTTCGTCAATGAGACCGTATTCAACTGCGTCACGTCCCACGACGTTTGTTCCGATATCTCGGGTTAAGTTTCCTTTTGACATCATAAGCTCTTTAAACTTTTCTTCTGAGATGTTTGAATGTTTGGTTACAAATTGAACAACTCTGTCCTGCATCTTATCCAAATATTCAAATGTTTGAGGCACACCAATAACAAGTCCTGTTAACCGTACAGGATGAATTGTCATTGTAGCTGTTTCTGTGATGAATGAATAATCTGTTGCAACTGCAATTGGTACACCGATAGAATGCCCCCCACCAAGTACAATTGAAACGGCTGGTTTAGAAAGTGAAGAAAGCATTTCAGAAATAGCAAGACCTGCTTCAACATCCCCTCCTACTGTGTTTAAAATAATTAGAAGTCCTTCAATATTTGGGTTTTGCTCAATTGCTACAATTTGAGGAATAACGTGTTCATACTTTGTTGTTTTATTTTGGGGTGGAAGCTGCATATGCCCTTCAATTTGACCAACAATCGTCAAACAGTGAATTTTTGAATCAGGAGCTTGTGGTATATTTGTTTGGCCAAGCTGCTGAATTTTCTCCAATAACTCACTTTTTTGTTCTTGTCCTCCCTGTTCATTCTCTCTTGCAGGCTGTTGATTTTGATCGGTCATAATGAAACTCCTTTCACACTCAGTAATACTGTTATTATGAACGTTTCCTCTAAAATCATGCTTCTTCATCTCAAAAAATAAGCAAACAAAAAGCTCTACGCCTTATAGACGTAGAGCTTTTTACTATTCAATGCTTTCTAATGTTTTTGTTAAAAACACGCGCTCTTGCTCTGTTAGAGGAACAAGTGGTAAGCGTACGCCACCTACATCAAGTCCTTTAACTTGAAGAGCTGTTTTCACTGCCGTTGGGTTTGGAGCCATGAAAAGGGCTTTCATAACAGGCAGCAGACGCTGGTGAAGAAGAGCCGCTTTTTGCGGATGTCCTTCTTGAAGCGACGTGATCATTTCTTGCATTTCACTGCCGATAATATGGGAAGCAACGGAAATAACTCCATCTCCACCAATAGAAACCGTTGGTAAAGTTAAGCCGTCATCTCCCGTGTAAAGTTTGAAATCATCCGGCGTGTTGGCAATGATTGCTGTCATTGCATCAAGATCACCACTTGCTTCTTTAACAGCTACAATGTTTGGAAGCTGTGCAAGCTTAACAATAAGTGGAACGCTCATATTAATAACAGAGCGGCCTGGGATATTATAAAGCATAACCGGAAGTTTTGTATTTTCAGCAATTGTTTTAAAATGCTGATACATCCCTTCTTCGTTTGGCTTGTTATAGTAAGGCGCAACAAGCATAATTCCATCTACGCCTTCTTCTTCTGCTTTTTCTGTTAGTTCTAATGAACCGTGTGTACTGTTACTTCCTGTTCCCGCAATAACTGGAACTCGCTTGTCTACTACTTTTACAACGTGACGGAACAATGCAATTTTCTCTTCTTTTGAAAGAGTTGGTGATTCTCCTGTTGTTCCTGCTACAACAAGTGCATCAGATCCATTCTCAATAAGGTGATTCACAAGCTGTGTTGTTTTTTGAAAATCAACGTTTCCTTTGTTGTCAAACGGGGTTACCATGGCCGTAACCACTTTCCCAAATTCAATCATGGTTTCACTCCTTGACTTCTTTCCTGTGGATTTGATTTAGAAAGCTCGAACGCCTCATGAAGCGCATTTACAGCTTCTTTTAAATCGTCTTGCTTGACTAACACCCAAATGGTTGTATGGCTGTCAGCAGATTGTAAAATTTGAATTCCTTTATCTGATAGAGCACCGACAATTTTAGCTGTTACACCTGGTACGCCTGCGATTCCTGCACCAACCGTTGAGATTTTTGCACAGTTTTTCGTAATCGAAGGATCATATCCAAGCGCTTGTAGAACAGAAACAGCTTTGGCTGTCATCTCGTCTGGCACTGTATAAGCAACACCGCGTGGCGAAATGTTAATAAAATCGACGCTGATACTCTCCTGTGCCATTGCACGAAACACTTCAGATTGAAGATTGTAATTGCCCTCTTTGCTTAGCACTTTAATTTGGGTAACATCAGACACGTGAGCAATTCCTGTGACAAGGCGTTCTTTGACATCGCTGCCTTTTTGGTGTGCCTCACCGTGTGACGTAACGAGCGTTCCTTCTGAATCTAAATATGTCGAACGAACGCGCATTGGGACTTTTGCCTGCATCGCAATTTCAACTGCTCTTGGATGAATCACTTTTGCTCCCTGATATGCCATATTACAAATTTCGTTATACGTCACAATAGAAAGAGGACGAGCATTTTCGACAATGCGTGGATCTGCCGTCATTACGCCTTCCACATCTGTAAAAATATCGACGAATTCTGCATCGATGGCAGCACCAAGGGCAGACGCAGACGTATCACTGCCTCCACGCCCAAGCGTTGTTGTATCGCCTTTTTCATCAGCACCTTGGAAGCCTGTCACAACGACAACATCATGGTCTTTAAGCTCTTCTTTTAAGCGATTGCACTTCATTTCGATAATTTTTGCATTCGTAAAATCACTATTTGTTAAAAAGCCTGCCTGTGCTCCTGTTAGAGACGTAGCTTTAATGCCTTTTTCATTTAACATATTTGAAAATACGATGGAGGAAATGACCTCTCCACAAGACATAAGCAAGTCAACTTCACGCTTACTTACATGTCTATTGTTGTCGATTAGCGAAAGAAGAGTGTCTGTTGCATATGGTTCACCTTTGCGCCCCATTGCGGACACAACGACAACTACTTTATATCCGTCTTCTAATGCAGACTGAATATGATAGCTTGCTCGCTCTCTTCCGTTAGCATCGCGAACAGAAGTCCCCCCAAATTTTTGGACAATAATTTTCATTCTTACACCTCATAACGTTGACAATCCTGTTGTTATTTAACAAGGTTCAATTTTATCAAAGATTCAGCGATTTGGACAGAATTCCATGCCGCTCCTTTTAACAAGTTATCAGAAACAACCCAAAGATGGAAGCCACGAGCTTCATCCAAATCTTGGCGGATACGTCCAACGAAGACGTCATTTTTGCCAACGCAATCAGCAGGCATTGGGTATACTTGATTTGCAGGATCATCTTGAAGCGTAACGCCTGGTGCATCCTGTAAAAGAGCTTTTAAGTCTGAGACTGTTACATCGCTATTGTCAATTTCAATATATACAGATTCAGCATGACCTGTTGCAACTGGCAAACGCACGCAAGTAGCTGCTACAGATAAATCTTTCATATGCATAATTTTCTTCGTTTCGTTGATCATTTTCATTTCCTCAAACGTAAAGCCGTTGTCTTGGAATTTATCAATTTGTGGCACTGCATTAAAAGCAATTTGGTAATGTTTTTTATCGCTTTTTACCGGTAATACAGATGGTGTAAACTCATTTCCTTCTAAAATAGCTTTTGTTTGCTCATGAAGTTCATCAACAGCAGCAGCTCCAGCACCTGAAACAGCTTGGTATGTTGAAACAATGACTTTGTTTAAACCGTATTTTTCACGAATTGGTTCTAGTGCAACAAGCATTTGAATTGTTGAACAGTTTGGATTTGCAATAATTCCGTTATGTTCTTTTAAGTCTTCCTCATTCACTTCAGGCACAACTAAAGGCACGTTTTCGTCCATGCGAAACGCACTTGTATTATCAACAACAATTGCTCCATGTTTTACAGCGTGAGGCGCTAGCTCTTGTGAGACGCTTCCACCTGCGCTAAATAGTGCAATATCAATGCCTTTGAAGCTATCTGGTGTTGCTTCTTGAACTGTTAGCTCTTCACCTTTGAACGTTACTTTTTTTCCAGCAGATCGTGCTGAAGAAAGAAGCGTTAATGTTTCAATTGGAAAATTGCGCTCCTCTAATGTTTTGATCATTTGCTGTCCAACAGCTCCTGTTGCTCCTACAACTGCTACTTGTAAATTTCTTGCCATGATAATCTCCCTCCAACCATTCTTCTACTGCTATTTCTGTTTATTAGAAAATACTGATGGTTTAACTATTTTATTGTACTATCTTACCATACTATTCTATGAAAGGATAAAGGAATTTTTCTCATAATTTCAAAAACAAGCAATAGGGGCCCCTATACTTTTATTTCGTATAGGCACCCGATGAGATTTACTCGTCTCTGAATCTTTCAACAATAACAGGTTGAAGCTGACGTCCTTCAATCGCTAGCATAACTGTTTCTGTAAGAAGACTCATACGCGCTACCATTGAGTTTGGTTTCTTTTCAGGATCATCTTGCCCAAAGGGAATAAAATAAAGATTGCGGCTCGCCATAAGCCTCATTAAGTTGACCCCATTTAATCCAAGAGCATCGTTTGTAGAAATCCCAAGCACAACAGGTCCGTTGTTTCTCATCGTTGCTTTTGCAGCCATTAGAACAGGCGAATCTGTCATTGCATTTGCAAGCTTGCTCATTGTGTTGCCTGTAATTGGAGCCACTACCATACAATCAAGCGGAATTTTTGGCCCTAATGGCTCTGCTCCAACAATTGAGTTGATTGCTTTATTCCCTGTAATCTCTTCGATGCGCTTCACCCAATCTTCGCCTTTTCCAAATCGAGTTGTTGTATGTTCCACAGTATGAGAAACAACAGGGAGAACTTCAGCTCCTAGTTCTACAAGCTTCTCAATTTGGGGCATAACTGCTTCGTACGTACAGTGTGATCCTGTTAAACCAAATCCGATTTTCTTTCCTTTTAATGTCATGATGTGCTCTCTCCTCTCTTTTGTGCATCTTCCATTAGAAGCTGTGAAAGAACATTAGCAACAATCTTACCGGCGGTTTTTGGAGCAACTATCCCCGGAAGTCCTGGAGTGAGCATCGCTTTGATGCCGCGCTTCTCTGCATAGCGAAAATCAGTTCCACCTGGTTTGGAAGCCAAGTCAATAATAAGGCTATGTGAAGGCATTTTTGAAATTGCTCCCGCTGTTAAAACAGGATATGGAATTGTGTTGATGCAAATATCCACATTGCTCATCTCAGTTTCAAGATTTGAAAGGTGAAAAGGAGTAAGCCCCATTTCAGATACGCGTGCTAAATGCTCAGAGCGCCTTGCTCCAACTTTTACTTTTGCTCCTAAAACACCAAAAGATCTCGCAACACTCATCCCTACACGCCCAAGTCCCAAAACAGCAACATTGGAATTATGAATGGTGAAATCCGTATGTTGGATAACAAGCATAATAGCTCCTTCAACAGTAGGAATAGAGTTATAAATCGCAATATCATCACGTTCAAAAAGCTGAACAAGCTCTCTGCCTGCACTTTTTGTAATCGCGTTCAAATAATCATTACTAATTCCTGAATAGAGCTTACAGTGTTCTTTTGTTTCTTTTAAAATATCTTCTGTTAAAATAACTTTCTCATTTGAGAAAATTGTTTCAACTTGCCCTTCTAGATTTGTGCCTGGAACAGGTAAAACAATTGCATCAACGTCTTCAAACGCTACTTCATGAAGCTGATATTTCGTTGCACCTGTAAAGCCGTGGTCAAGCTGATCAAAACCAACGAGCGATACTTTTGCATCAAACTCAATTAGCTTACGGATGACCTCAAGCTGCCTTGCATCACCGCCAATGACCGCTACATGTACATCTGTTAACATCCCTCATTCACCTTCTTTAAACAATAGTCCCCGCTCACTAGAGCAGCTTCCTCTTATCTCTTAAACAGTTTATGTTAGATGCATGAAAGAGGTGAATCATAAAAAAAAGCATCCTACTTTTCAGTAGGATGCTTTTGCCCATGAATTGTATCAATATCAACCATAATCATATCTGTACCGATTTTTTCGATGTGACTCCACGGCACGCGAGTTTCATAATTTTGTCTTTTTAAACTAAACCACTTTCCGGTTGAAATGAGTAAGGCTTTAATTTCGCCTGTTTCTTCGTCAATTTCTAGATCTGTTTGTCCAAGCAGACCAAGGCGCTCCGCTTTTTTCATATCAACAATTTCTTTTCCACTCAGTTCACTTAATCTCACACGCATTCTCCTCTTTTCTCTTCTTTATTCTATATATAAGAAGAGACAACACGAAACATGCTTATTAATTTACTGAAGTGCTTTTGGAAGCTCACCTTTTGGTCCAATTAAAGAAAGAGATGTTGTGCCGCCAAAGATATCCCCAGCAAGCTGAAGGACTTTTTTATGATTCACTTCATCTACCGCCTGAATAATATCGTCTAATGAACGATGTTTGCGGAGCATAAGCTCGTTCTTACCATTACGACTCATACGGCTGTTTGTGCTTTCTAAGCTTAGCATTAGGTTTCCTTTTAATTGCTCTTTGCTGTTTTCTAGCTCTTTATCTGTGATGCCGTTTTCTTTTATATCATTTAACGTATCTTGAATTGTTTCATAAAGAACATCAAGCTGATGGCCGCCTGTACCGCCATAGATTGTTAAAAGGCCGCTATCACGGAATGAAGAATGATAAGAGAAAATAGAATACGCAAGACCGCGCTTTTCACGAACTTCCTGGAATAAACGACTGCTCATACTACCGCCTAGTACATTGTTTAAGACAATTAAATTGTATGTATCACGATGTCCAATCGGCAATCCGTTGTACCCTAGGCAAAGGTGAACTTGCTCTGTATCTTTTTGACGAAGGATACGCTCCCCGTGAAATTCTGGTGCTTTGTAAGAAATTTCATCTTTTCCACCTTCGAACGTCCCAAAGTATTCTTCAATTTTCTTAATGAAGCTCTCATCAACATTTCCTGCAACAGAGACAACCACATTTTCAGGAATATACGTTTCTTTCATATAGTTGCGAAGCGTATCTCCTGTAAACGTGTTCAACATCTCTTCTTCTCCAAGAATCGGATAACCGAGCGCATGATTTCCATAAGATGCTTTGCCTAATAAATCATGAACAATGTCATCAGGTGTATCTTCATACATCTTAATTTCTTCAAGCACAACATTTTTCTCGCGCTTTAGTTCTTCTTCATCAAACACAGAATTAAAGAACATATCTGCTAAAACATCAAGAGCTTTATCTGCATGATCATCAAGAACTTTTGCATAAAAGCACGTATACTCTTTTGACGTAAATGCGTTCACTTGCCCGCCAATACGATCAAAGCTTTCCGCGATTTCATGCGCGCTTCTCGTTTTTGTTCCTTTGAAAAACATGTGTTCTAAAAAGTGAGAAACGCCGTTAAGCTCCTTCGTTTCATTACGTGATCCCGTTCCAATCCAAATACCAAGCGCAACGGAACGCACCGTTGGAATATTTTCTAATACAATTCTTAGTCCATTTTTACACGTATGTTTAACAACCAAAACATGACCTCCTCTAGTGCTCATTCTTCATTTTTTTGTTTTGTAGCTGCTCTGTTTTAATTGGTCTTTCTTCATTAAGGAGTGTTGAAACATCTCTAACGTCATACCCTTTTTCCTTCACTTCACGTATGAGGCGATCAAGAGATGAAGCTGTTGATTTTGTGGGATGCATTAACACGATAGCACCAGGATGAACTTTTTCCATCACCCGAGCAACGAGAACGTCCTCACTTGGTTTTTGCCAATCAATTGTATCAACGCTCCACATAATGGTATGCATATCAAGATCATGAGCAATTTTCACCACATCATCGCGATAGCTTCCGCTCGGTGGTGCAAAAAGTTTCACTTCACGGTCTGTTACCGATTCTATCACATCGTTTGTTTTCGTCAATTCTTCCTTGATTCGTTCATTGCTTAAAGTCTTCATGTCTGGATGTGAATAGGAATGATTTCCAATCTCTTGCCCTGCATCAACAATCATTTTAGCCATCTCCGTATTTTCCTTTGCCCAGCGTCCTTCAAGGAAAAAAGTTGCTTTGACACGATGCTTTTTTAATACTTCTAACATTGTTGGAATATATTCATTCCCCCATGCTACATTCACCGCGAAAGCAACAGTTGGTTTATCAGGGTGCCCTCTATAAATGGGAGAAGCCCCGAGGTCTTCCAAATGGACTTTCGGCGCGTTTTGCTTATAGATGAGCTTGTTTTCGTCAAACTCACCTTTTTTCTTCATATTCCGGTAAGAAGCATCAACATCAACCTCTAAACCATTATATCCAGGTGTCAGCTTCCATACAGGATCAATTTTAGCATCCTGTGGAGCTCGTTCATACTTTTCTGCTTTCTCCTCAATCTCTTCATAGAGAGCATCTTTTACAGCTCCTGCAAAATGAATTTCCCTTGGCATATAAACTGTATAATGTGTTGTATTGTATGTAATAGCTAAAAGAATACAAAAAACAATAAATGGCATAAAACGAAGCAATTGCTTTTTCATTATCTTCCCCCCTCTTCACAAAATTATGTAAAAGAAGGACAAGGTAGAACTAACACCACTTATCATTTCATAAAAAGAAGCTGGGTTCTCCCAGCTTGTTCTTTTGCATTCTTCAGCTTTCAATCTTTATTAAGACTGCGCTTCTTTTTCCTTCTCTTTTTCTTCGCGAAGGATCACTTTACGTGATAAGTTAACGCGTCCTTGTTTATCAATTTCAATAACACGAACTAGAATTTCATCACCAATTGCTAGTACGTCTTCCACTTTTCCGATACGCTCTTCCGCGATTTCAGAAATGTGAACAAGACCGTCTTTCCCAGGGAATAGCTCAACAAATGCTCCAAATTTCTCGATGCGTTTTACTTTTCCTAAATACGTTTGGCCTTTTTCAACTTCACGCACAAGGTCTTCGATAATTTTCTTTGCATTGCTGTTCATGTCTTCCTCTGTAGAAGAAATAAAGATTGTACCATCTTGTTCAATATCAATTTTAACGCCTGTTTCTTCAATAATTTTATTGATTTGTTTACCGCTTGGTCCAATAACGTCGCGGATCTTATCAGGGTTAATTGTCATTGTTAAGATTTTTGGTGCATATCTAGATAGATTTTGACGTGGATCCTCAATCGTGCTTAGCATATGTTCTAGAATTTGCATACGGCCGCGTTTTGCTTGCTCTAATGCTTCTTCTAAAATTTCACGAGATAAACCTTCGATTTTAATGTCCATTTGAAGTGCTGTAACACCTTTAGCTGTTCCAGCTACTTTAAAGTCCATATCTCCTAAATGGTCTTCCATCCCTTGAATGTCTGTTAATACAGAATAGTGCTCGCCAGACTTGATAAGTCCCATTGCAATCCCAGCTACAGGGGCTTTGATTGGCACACCAGCATCCATCATTGCAAGCGTACTTGCACAAATACTTGCTTGTGATGTTGAACCATTTGATTCCAATACTTCAGAAACAAGACGAATCGTATATGGGAAGTCTTTTTCAGATGGAATAACAGGCTCTAATGCACGCTCTCCAAGAGCTCCGTGACCAATTTCACGACGACCAGGTCCGCGAATTGGACGTGTTTCACCAACGCTAAAAGAAGGGAAATTATAGTGATGCATAAAGCGCTTAGATTCTTCAATTCCAAGACCATCTAAAATTTGCACGTCACCAAGTGCTCCTAACGTACAAATGCTTAGTGCTTGCGTTTGCCCACGCGTAAACAGTCCTGAACCATGCGTACGAGGAAGCTTGCTAACCTCAGAAGAAAGTGGACGAATTTCGTCTACGTTACGACCATCTGGGCGCACTTTTTCTTCTGTAATAAGGCGGCGCACTTCTGTTTTCACCATTTTGCTTAAAATTTCTTTTACTTGTGAAATGGTGCTTTCATCCGCTTCTTTTTCTTCAAACTTCTCAATTACGCTGTTTTTCACTGCTGTAATTGCTTCTTCACGCGCATGCTTTTCTTGGACTTGAATTGCTGGAATCAAGTCTGCTTCAGCAAGCTTGCGCACTTCCTCTTGAAGTTCTTCATCTAATGTATGAAGCTTTACTTCCATTTTCTCTTTTCCAACTGCTGCAACGATTTCTTCTTGGAATGCAACTAATGTCTTAATATGCTCATGCCCAAACATAATGGCTTCAAGCATGATTTCTTCAGGCACTTCATTAGCTCCTGCTTCTACCATGTTAATAGCATCCTTTGTTCCTGCAACAGTTAATTCAATATCACTTTTCTCTAGCTCTTCAACTGTTGGGTTTAGAACAAACTCTCCGTCAATACGACCAACAATAACACCTGCGATTGGTCCTTCAAACGGAATGTCTGAAACAGATAAAGAAAGAGATGAACCAAACATTGCCGCAACTTCTGATGAGCAGTTTTGCTCAACGCTCATAACAATGCTAATAACTTGTACTTCATTACGGAAACCATCAGCAAAAAGCGGACGAATTGGACGGTCGATAAGACGACTTGTTAAAATCGCTTTTTCACTAGGACGACCTTCACGCTTAATAAATCCTCCTGGAATCTTCCCTACTGCGTATAAACGCTCTTCATAGTTTACTGTTAATGGGAAGAAATCAACGTCTTTTGGTTCTTTAGACGCTGTTGCTGTACTTAGTATTACTGTATCTCCATAACGAACTAAAGCAGCTCCGTTTGCTTGCTTTGCAAGCTGACCAACTTCAACGGTCAATTTTCGGCCTGCTAATTCGATCGAAAACTCGCGTTTTTCTTGTTCCATTCTTTGTACTCCTCTCTGAATGCATGCACTATTTGCTGTTTATACTTATTAGTATAGACGAAAGCATTAAATCCATAACTTTTTATGTAAAACAACGACTCACAATAATTGTACATACGAAAAAAGCGGGAGCATTCTCCCGCTTTCTACTATTATCGACGTAAACCAAGCTTGTTAATTAACTCACGGTAGCGAGTAATGTCATTGTTACGTAGGTAGTTAAGTAAGTTACGACGTTTACCTACCATTTTTAATAGACCACGACGTGAATGGTGATCTTTCTTGTGTGTACGTAAATGATCATTTAAGTTTGTAATTTGCTCAGTTAGGACAGCAATTTGAACTTCTGGTGATCCTGTGTCAGTATCATGAGTTTTGTACTCAGCAATAAGTTCATTCTTGCGCTCTTGTGTGATAGCCATCCTATTCACCTCCTCTTAATAATCCCCAATTCCCTAGCAATACGTTGGTGAATCGTAATGCCAAGCAATGGTTAATTTCTGTTCAATGTTCATATTACTATTTTTCGCCTAGAATTGCAAGGATTCTAATGAAAGTTTTATGCGTCGCTCTTCAAGGAAGCAAAATAAGCAGCTGCTTCTCGCTTATCTTGATTGATTTGAGAGACAAGGGCTTCGATTCCAGAAAACTTTCGCTCTTTTCGAATAAGCTTATGCCATTTTACAACGACTTTTTCATTGTAAATCATGTTCTTGAAGTCAAAGATATGTACTTCAATTGTTGGCTTCTCTGGCTTTTTATCGTGAAATGTCGGCTTATAGCCAATGTTGCACACACCTTCATAGAACTGACCATTAATGCCAAGCTCAACAGCATAAACGCCTGTTCGAGGAATAATATAACCGTCAACTTCTCCAACGTTTGCTGTTGGAAACCCGATCTCTCTTCCTCGTTTTTCGCCATGTACAACTCGACCTGTTATCGTGTAGCATCTTCCAAGAAGCTTTTGGATATTTTCGACCCTTCCTTCTTGTAAGAACTTCCGAATAAGCGTTGAACTTACCTTTTCACCTTCGTCCTCAAGCTTTTCGACAACAGTGTATTCACATTTATCTTTTGCGTGCTCTTTCATTGTCTCCATTGTGCCACTTCCAAACTTTCCATATGAAAAATCAAAGCCGGCTACAACGTGCTTGACATTCAAGTTTACAATATATTGTTCAACAAACTCTTCTGGATTCAAGTTAGAAAAGTCACGATCAAAGCGAACAACGTAAAGAAAATCAATGCCGCGTTCTTTAAGCAAACGTGCTTTTTCTTCAAGCGGCGTTATCATATCAACGTGTGCTGCTTTCTTCCCTAATACAACAGAAGGGTGAGGGTCAAAGGTCATCACGGCACTTTTCACCCCAAGCTCATCAGCAATACGCTTTGCAGTCATAATTACTTCTTGATGTCCTAAATGCATGCCATCAAAGTATCCTAACGCCATTGAAAGCGGTGGAAGTTGTTCACGCACTAGGTGATGTGGATGTTGCAGATGTATGATTTCCAAAACACAATTCACCTTTTTCTACCTAGATTAAGAAATATCAATAATTTTTGCGGGTTTTATTTTACCTTCTTTTGTTTCATGATGTTTATAAAGAGCAAGAAGTTTTCCCTCTTCGTTCAAAACGAGCCAAAGGGGCGTATCTATGCTAATTTCCTCAGGTCTTAATAAAACCGCTCCGTTTTTCACTTTCTTTGCTAATGTATCATTTATCGTCCATTTCGGCAAATGAGAAAGAGCTTTTTCAATGCTTAGGAAGTATTTATCTACCGTTCCTTCTTCGGCAGCCTTGCTAAGCTCTTCTAATGTCACACAGTCCTCTTCTGTGAAAGCTCCAGATCCAATACGACGCAAATAGGACATATGTGCTGGATAACCAAGCGCTTCCCCCATCATAACCGCAAGCGTTCTCACATACGTTCCTTTACTACATGTAACACGAAAACGCACAGTTGGAAACGCTCCTGTCAAGTTTTCTTCAATGATCTCTAATTTTTCAATTGTTACTTCTCTGCTTGGTCTTTCAACAGTTTCTCCATTTCTTGCATATTCGTAAAGACGTTTGCCGTTTACTTTTACAGCAGAATACATAGGTGGAGTTTGAACGATTGTGCCTGTTAAGCTTTCAAAAACCGTTTCAATTCTCTCTTTTGTGAATGTTTCTGTTACTTCCCGTTCTTCGACAACTTCTCCCCACGCATCTTCCGTTGTTGTAGAACGCCCAAACGTTACTTCTCCTTCATATGTTTTAGATGAAGCTGTTAAATATTCCACAACTTTTGTTGCACGCCCAACGCACATTGGTAGTACGCCTGTTACTTCAGGATCGAGCGTACCTGTATGGCCGATTTTTTTCGTTCGCAATATTTTGCGAAGTTTAAACACACAGTCATGTGACGTCATGCCTTTTGGTTTATCAATAACAATAATCCCTTCCACGTCCACTACTCCTTTTACTCAAAAAATAAAGCCTGCCGCTTGGGCAGGCTTCTCATCATTATTTATTCATGATCATCTTTACGGTCTCTGTGAAGCTCGCCAATTAGTGTTTCAATGCGATTTCCGTAATCGATTGACTCATCAAATTCAAAAAGAATTTCAGGAGTTTTACGAAGGCGAATACGCTGACCAATCTCGCTGCGGATAAATCCTTTTGCTTTTGCAAGGCCTTTTAGCGTATTTTGCTTTTGTTCTTCATCACCAAGCACTGAAATGTACACTTTTGCTTGCTGAAGATCCCCTGTAACTTGAACATCTGTTACCGTTACAAATCCGATGCGCGGATCTTTAATCTTACGGCTAATGATGTCACTCATTTCTTTTTTCATTTGTTCACCAATTCTAGTTGGTCTGAGTTTCATAAAATTTCACCTCGTTTTTATAACCACTCAATATTTGTGAGCGTTCTTTCTATCTCTGGAAACGAGTCTACAAACTCTAAAAGCTTGTAGAGCTCCCTTTCCGATATGTTTTTAGCAGATGAAATGGTCACGATACCAATCGACGTTCGTTGCCAAACATCCTGATGATCAATTTCGGCTATTGATACGTTGAACTTACCTTTAATACGAGTTATAATGCGCTGCAAAACAGCTCGCTTCTCCTTAAGAGAAGCGGCATCATAAATTATCGCCTCAAATGTTAAGTATCCTATCACTTACGCTCAATTTCCTCCATTACGTATGCTTCAATAACATCGCCTTCTTTGATATCATTAAAGTTTTTCACCGTAATACCGCACTCATATCCTTGTGCAACTTCTTTAGCATCGTCTTTGAAACGTTTAAGAGCGTCTAACTCTCCTTCAAAGATAACAATGCCATCACGGATGACACGTACACCGCTGTCGCGTACGATTTTACCGTCTGTTACATAGCTTCCTGCGATTGTTCCAACTTTTGATACTTTGAACGTTTGACGAACTTCCGCTTGTCCGATTACTTTTTCTTCGTACTCAGGATCAAGCATTCCTTTCATCGCTGCTTCAATTTCTTCAATCGCTTTGTAGATGATACGGTGAAGACGGATATCAACATTTTCTGCGTCTGCAGTACGTTTTGCGTTAGCATCAGGACGAACGTTAAATCCAATAACAATAGCATTTGAAGCTGTTGCTAATACGATATCTGATTCGTTGATTGCTCCTACACCAGTGTGAATGATGCGAACATTTACACCTTCAACATCAATCTTTTGAAGTGATGCTGCAACAGCTTCAACGGAACCTTGTACATCTGCTTTTACAATAATATTAAGATCTTTCATTTCACCTTGTTTGATTTGTTCGAATAAATCATCAAGGCTTACGCGTGATTTTTCGCTTCGCTGTGCTTCAAGCTGTTTTGTTGCACGAGCTTCCCCAATTTGACGCGCTTTCTTCTCATCTTCAAATACCATGAAGCGATCACCCGCTTGTGGTACATCATTAAGACCTGTAATTTCAACAGGTGTAGAAGGACCCGCTACTTTTACGCGACGACCTAAATCATTCACCATTGCGCGAACGCGACCGAACGTGTTTCCGACAACAATCGGATCCCCAACATGAAGCGTACCGTTTTGAACAAGAAGTGTTGCAACACTTCCGCGCCCTTTATCAAGCTCTGCTTCAACAACAGTACCTAACGCACGGCGTTTTGGATTGGCTTTTAACTCTTCCACTTCTGTAACAAGAACGATCATTTCTAAAAGATTGTCGATTCCTTCTCCAGATAGAGCAGATAAGTGACAGAAGATTGTGTCCCCACCCCATGCTTCAGATACAAGCTCATGCTCTGTTAGCTCTTGCATCACGCGGTCTGGGTTTGCTCCTTCTTTATCCATTTTATTCACGGCAACGATAATTGGCACTCCAGCAGCTTTAGCATGGTTAATTGCTTCAACTGTTTGTGGCATAACACCATCATCTGCTGCAACAACAAGAATTGTAATATCTGTTACTTGTGCACCACGAGCACGCATTGTTGTAAACGCGGCGTGTCCAGGTGTATCAAGGAACGTAATTTTCTTGCCTTGTGCTTCAATTTGGTATGCACCGATATGCTGTGTGATTCCACCAGCTTCGCCTGCTGTTACTTTTGTATTACGGATTGAGTCAAGAAGCGTTGTTTTACCATGGTCAACGTGTCCCATGATTGTTACAACTGCAGGACGTTCTACTAGATCCTCTTCATTGTCTTCGATTTCAAGCGTTTCAAATTCTGCTTCATCGATAATAATTTCTTCTTCTACTTCAACACCGTAGTCTGCTCCAATTAGCTCAATTGCATCTTTATCAAGCACTTGGTTAATTGTTGCCATAACACCAAGTCCGAAAAGCTTTTTAATGATTTCAGATGGCTCGCGGTGAAGCTTCTTAGCAAGCTCAGCAACTGACAAGCTTTCTTGGAACGTAATTTTTTCAGGAAGTGGCTTTGGAGCCGCTTTTTGCTGTGGTGCATGTGATTGCTGATGATTTGGCTTCTTACCTTTTTTCCCTTTATTGCCTTTATTAAACTGATTTTGCCCACCTTGTTTCTTATTATCTGGACGTTTGTTACGGGAATCTCCTTGATTGCCTGTGTTCTTTGCGAACTTTTTGTTTAGTTCTGTTTCTGCATTAGGCTCAATTGTAGCCATATGGTTTGATACTTCAATATTCATTTCTTTCAGTTTATCGATAACGTTTTTACTTGAGACATTGTGTTTTTTAGCATATTCATAAACACGAATTTTACTCATAAACTTCACCCCCACAAAAATTAATCAAGCAGCGTTTTCATCTTTTTCGCAAACCCAGCATCTGTTATACCAACAACAACGCGGCTATCTTTCCCAATTGCTTTTCCTAAGAGGAACCGGTCCTCAACAAGCTTGACTGGAACGTTATAGTAGCTGCATTTGTCCATAACTTTCTTTGCGGTGTTTGCTGATGCATCGCGAGATAATATAACAAGACTAATTGCATTTCTGCGCACGTCTTTAATTACAAGCTCTTCACCAGAAATTACTTTTCGCGCTCGATTAGCTAACCCTAAAAATGATTGCCATTGTTCTTGATTCAACTGCGCTTCTCCTTTTGAGCAAGCTCTAATAGTTCTCTGTAAACTTCCTCAGGTACTTCAGCTTTTAGATGTGTACCAAGCAAATTTTTCTTTTGAGCTAATAATACAGCGTCTTCATCTTTTGAGATATAAGCGCCACGCCCGTTTTTTTTGCCTGTTACATCAAGCTCTACATTTCCTTCCGTTGTTCTTACAACTCGAACGAGCTCTTTTTTGGGAAGCATTGTTTGCGTTGCTACGCATTTTCTCATTGGTACTTTTCTTTTATTACTAGACATCTATCTTAACACCTCTTATTCCATCTCAGAATGGTCTAAGTCAAATGCTTCTGGAGAAGATGGCTCCTCTTTTGTTACTAAAATGCCTTCAGCTTCTGCTTCTGATTGGCTCTTAATATCGATTTTCCAGTTTGTTAGCTTCGCTGCTAAACGAGCATTTTGCCCGCGTTTTCCAATTGCTAAAGAAAGCTGATAATCTGGTACAATGACCGTTGTTGCTTTGTCGCCTTCATTCACAAGAACTTCAAGCACTTTAGCAGGACTTAGTGCGTTTGCTACAAATTCCACTGGATCTTCTGACCAGCGAACAATATCAATTTTTTCGCCTTTTAATTCGTTTACAACTGCTTGTACACGCTGCCCTTTTGGACCTACACATGAGCCAACTGGATCGATTTCATCATACTCAGCATGAACAGAGATTTTTGAACGATCTCCAGCTTCACGCGCAACTGAGCGAATTTCAACAGCACCATCATAAATTTCAGGCACTTCTTTTTCAAACAGGCGTTTTAAGAGACCTGGATGTGTACGAGACACATAAATTTGTGGACCTTTTGTTGTACGCTCCACTTTTGTTACGTATACTTTAATACGATCATGTGGATGATATTGCTCGTTCGGCATTTGTTCATTTACAGGAAGAAGAGCTTCAATTTTACCTAAGCTTACATAAATAAAGCGAGAATCTTGGCGCTGTACAATTCCCGTCATAATATCTTCTTCACGGTCAATGAATTCAGAATAAATAACGCCACGCTCTGCTTCACGCACGCGCTGTGTTACGACTTGTTTCGCTGTTTGAGCTGCGATGCGTCCAAAGTCTTTTGGCGTTACTTCCATTTCTACAACATCGTCAATTTCGAAGTTTGGATTCACTTGTTTTGCTTCTTCAAGTGAAATCTCAAGACGTGGATCAAAAACTGCGTCTACAACGTCTTTACGAGCAAAAACGCGCATTGTTCCTTTTTCAAGGTTTAAATCAACACGCACATTTTGAGCTTGGTTGAAATTTCGTTTATAAGCTGAAATTAATGCGGCTTCAATTGCCTCAATAATCACATTTTTACTAATACCTTTTTCTTTTTCAAGAACTTCTAAAGCATCTAATAGATCGATACTCATGGTAAACCTGGTCCCCCTTTTTCAATTATCGCACTCCATTTAGAAAGTAACAGCCAAGCGAGCTTGTGCTACTTTTTCATATGGAATTTCGATTTCTTTCACTCTTGTTTTGATTTTGATAAGGAGGGTAATATACTCTCCATCAAAGCTTTTTAACTCACCTTCGAATTCTTTTGAATCTTCAATCGGCTCGTATGTTTTGACATAAACGTTTTTGCCAATATTTTTTTCAAAGTCATCTGCTTTTTTAAGCGGACGCTCTGCTCCTGGCGAAGAGACTTCTAAAAAGTAGTTGTGGGTAATTGGATCAAGCTCATCCATTTTTTCGCTAAGACTCTCGCTGACAACGCCACAATCTTCAATGTCTACGCCTTTCTCAGAGTCAATAAACACTCGCAAAAACCAGTCTTTTCCTTCTTTCACATATTCAACGTCCACTAGTTCAAGTCCTAAGTCTTCAAGAATAGGTGTCGCAAGCTGTTCTACGATTTCTGTCACTTTCTCACCCATCATATTCCTCCTTTTAAAAGAGACCGTTGTTCAAGTTTTATCTTTTTTCCTACCCAAGTCATGCGGTATGCTCTTATAGTTTTGCAATTGTAAGGATAAAAATTCCCTGCTTACATAAGAAAGCAGGGATAAAAAACAAGTACATAATCATCGTGCTTGTTACTAACCATAAAATCATGAAATGAATAGAAAACTTATCCAACGTCTATCCAATAATAAAGAGTGGGTTTCCCCACTCTTTTACGACCGTTATGTCTAGCATTACCATACCTACTATACCATAACCATAATTTTGTTGCAAACCCACTAATCACAACTTAAAACAGTGAAAGCTGGTTTTGGTCTGGCAGTGATTCTAAGCAGCCGTGGTTGTCTAAATACTCAAGAATTGTTTTAGATACACGACCTCTTTGCTGAAGATCTTCTTTTGACAAGAATTCTCCATCTTCGCGTGCTTTTACGATATTAAGTGCAGCATTTGTACCAAGACCCGGAATCGAGTTGAACGGTGGAATAAGCGACGTACCGTCAATAACGAACTCTGAGGCGCTTGATCGATAAAGATCGACTTTTTGGAAAGAGAAGCCACGTTCACACATCTCAAGTGAAATTTCTAACACCGTTAGTAAGTTTTTCTCTTTTGGTGATGCTTCAAGTCCTTTAGCTAAAATTTCTTCAATTTTTGCTTTGATTGCTGCAGATCCCTTAATCATCGTATCAATATCAAAGTCATCAGCACGAACAGTAAAGTATGTTGCGTAATAAAGAATAGGATGATGCACTTTGAAATACGCAATACGAACAGCCATTAGAACGTATGCAGCTGCATGGGCTTTCGGGAACATGTACTTAATTTTTTTACATGAATCAACATACCAGTCAGGTACGCCATTTTTCGCCATTTCTTCTTCCCACTCATCTTGAAGACCTTTTCCTTTACGTACAAACTCCATAATTTTGAATGCAAGCGATGGATCTAGTCCTTGATAAATGAGATATACCATAATATCATCACGACATCCAATTACTTCACTTAGCGTACATACGTTATTATGAATAAGCTCTTGTGCATTTCCAAGCCATACGTCCGTTCCGTGTGAAAGCCCCGAGATTTGGACGAGTTCAGAGAAAGTGGTTGGCTTTGTATCTTCAAGCATTTGACGAACGAATCTTGTCCCAAACTCAGGAATGCCGAGCGTTCCTGTTTTACACATAATTTGTTCTGACGTTACACCGAGCGATTCTGTACCGCTAAAGATTTTCATGACTTCAGGATCATCCGTTGGAATTGTTTTTGGATCAATTCCGCTTAAATCTTGAAGCATACGAATAGCAGTTGGATCATCGTGTCCGAGAATATCAAGCTTTAACACGTTATCGTGAATAGAATGGAAGTCAAAGTGAGTTGTTTTCCATTCTGAATTTCGATCGTCTGCCGGAAATTGAACTGGCGAGAAATCGTAAATATCCATATAATCTGGAACAACAATAATTCCCCCTGGATGCTGACCTGTTGTTCGTTTTACGCCCGTACAACCCGCAACAAGGCGATCAACCTCAGCTCCTCTATAGTGGATATCATGATCTCCTGCATAACCTTTTACATATCCATATGCCGTTTTTTCAGCAACTGTACCAATCGTTCCTGCTCTATATACGTAATCTTCACCGAAAAGCTCTTTTGTATAGTTATGGGCTTTTGGCTGGTATTCTCCTGAGAAGTTCAAATCGATATCAGGAACCTTATCTCCTTTAAATCCAAGGAAGGTTTCAAACGGAATATCATGGCCGTCTTTTGTATACGGAATATTACATTTTGGACAGTCTTTATCAGGTAAATCAAACCCAGATCCAACAGATCCGTCATCAAAGAACTCAGACGTTTGACACTGTGGACAAACGTAGTGCGGTGGCAGTGGATTTACTTCGGTAATTTCAGTCATCGTTGCAACAAAAGATGAGCCAACAGATCCACGAGAACCTACAAGATATCCATCGTTCAACGATTTTTTAACAAGCTTATGTGAGATAAGATAAATTACGGCGAATCCGTGACCAATAATACTTTTTAATTCTTTTTCAAGACGAGCTTCCACAATTTCTGGAAGGTCTTCTCCGTAGATGGAACGAGCTCTGTCATAACTCATTTTTTTCATCTCATCTTCGGCACCTTCAATTTTTGGTGTATATAAGTCGTCTTTAATTGGTTTGACTTCTTCAATTAAATCGGCCACTTTTTGGGTGTTTGTGACTACAATTTCTTTCGCCTTTTCTTCACCAAGGAAAGAAAAGCAGTCAAGCATTTCGTTTGTAGAGCGGAAATGCACATCAGGAAGCTCATGACGATTTAACGGATTTGCTCCACCTTGAGAGCTGATTAAAATTTTACGATAAATTTTGTCTTCTGGATTTAGATAGTGAACGTTTCCTGTTGCCACAACTGTTTTGCCAACTTTTTCACCAATTTTCACGATATTTGAAATAATCTCAAGCAGCGCTTTTTCTGTATGAACCAAATCAAGCTCAATTAAGTGCTTGTAGTTGCTTGGCGGCTGCACTTCAATATAATCATAAAACTCTGCTGCTTTTTCCACTTCTTCTGCGGATTTTTGCATCATTGCCTCAAAAACTTCACCTTTATCACAGGCAGTTCCTACGAGTATACCTTCTCGATATTTCTCCAATTTTGAGCGCGGAATACGCGGCACGCGGTAAAAATACTCTAAGTGTGCAATGGACACGAGCTTAAATAGGTTTTTTAATCCTGTGGCATTTTGCGCTAATAACACCGCATGATATGGACGTGCTCTTTGATAAGCATTTCCTTGCCCCATATAATCGTTAAGCTGATGATGTGATATTATTTCTTTTTCAATTGCTTCTTTTAAAAGTCTTACAAGAATATATCCTGTTGCTTCGGCATCATAGATTGCTCTATGGTGCTGAACGAGCTCAACGTCAAACTTTTTCGCAAGCGTATTTAAACGATGATTCTTCATTGTCGGGTAAAGCAAACGGGCAAGTTCAAGCGTATCTATTACAGGATTTTGTGCTTTACCAAGTCCAATTCGACCAAATCCCATATTTAAGAAGCCCATATCAAAGCTTGCGTTATGTGCAACAAGGATATCATCGCCAATCCATTCATGAAAATCTTTTAATACATCTTCTATCTCTGGGGCATTTTCAACCATATCATCGGTAATTCCCGTTAATTCAATCGTTGTTGCTGAAAGAGGATGGTGTGGATTTGCAAAACGCTCAAACTTATCAATGATTTCACCTTCACGCATTTTAACGGCTGCAAGCTCAATGATTTTATCGTATGTTGCTGAAAGTCCTGTTGTTTCAACGTCAAAAACAATATATGTTTCAGAAGCTAAATCTCGTTTTTGCGGATTATAGGCAATTGGCACACCATCGTCTACAAGATTCACTTCAACCCCGTAAATCATTTTCAAGCCATTTTTCTTTGCTGCTCCATATGCTTCTGGAAATGATTGAGCAACAGCATGATCTGTTACAGCGATTGCTTTATGACCCCATTTTGCTGCTTGTTGCACAAGTGAGCTAACAGATGTTACAGCATCCATTTGGCTCATTGACGTATGAAGATGAAGCTCAACGCGCTTTTCATCTTCCCCTGCTGTATCTTGACGTTCCCTAGCAGGAATTTCATTTACGTCGTTTCCAATCATAACAAGGTCGCGTACAAACGTATCATTCTGCACGCTCCCACGCACTTTTAGCCACATGCCTTTTTTAAGAGACTGGAACATTGGTACATCTTCTTTATCACGCGAGAACATCTTCACAAGAATCGAATCTGTATAGTCTGTGATCTTGAAAGTAAGAAGCGTACGGCCACTGCGCAGCTCTTTTGTTTCAGCATGAAACACATACCCTTGAATTGTAATGCGTTTCTCTTCATCAATAATTTGGCTAATTGAAACAGGATCGTCTTTAATTGTGTAACCGAGCGTAAGCGGACCTGAAACAGCTCCTGCTTCACTATCGCGCTGTTCTGCTTTTGCCTTCATTTCAGTTAAAGCTGCAAGAGCCTTTTGTTCATCTTCTTGCTTTTTCTTTTCAACGAATTCATCATATTCTTTCTTCGCTTCGACAACATCTGTCTCAATTTGAAAAGCAGGAAAACCGTAAGTTGTATACTGAGCTGACAAAAGCTCTCCGTATTTTCGTTTTAATGCTGCTGCTTCAGCAACATTTCGTCCGTGAAGACAAAGCTTACGTCCTTGTACTTTTGGATGCTGTTCATTTAATAGAGAAAGAAACATAGGTGAAATTCCTTGAAGCTCACTTAAACAGTGGTTCCAATAATTTTTCACTTCTTCCTCTTCATATTCTTCATTTTTCGCTTTGATTGTAAAAGAAGTTGTCGCAATATGTGAAAACTGTTTGTTCATTCTCATTAATAGTTCATTATATATGTTAAATGGTAAAACACGATTAAGCACAAACTGAAAGTGCCAGCGCTTTTGTTCTTTGTGAACTGTAACTTTTTCAAGCTCTCCGCCCTCAAAATAACGGACAATCATATCATCCGTAAGCTCAAGCTGCTGAAGAAGAATGGAAAAGCGTTCACGCTGTTTTATCACTGCTTCTTCGCTCATTTTTCCCCTCCGTTATTTTTATTCGATTTCTATTTTAGCATAAAGAAAGGCACCTTTTCTTCAAAAGGCACCTTCCTTTTCTTTCTTTAAAAATTCTTATTGTTCAAGAAGTTTTTCAATAAGCCCTGGAATCTCCTCTACTTTTGCTTCAAAAGATTCACCTGTTTTACGTACTTTCACTTCAACAATACCTTCGCCAGCTTGTTTACCAACTGTAACGCGGATTGGTAGACCAATAAGATCAGAGTCAGCGAATTTTACGCCAGCTCTCTCTGCACGATCATCATACAGAACTTCATAACCTTGATCTTGAAGTGTGTTATAAAGAGCTGAAGCCACTTCTGTTTGCTCTTCTTTTTTCACGTTAACTGCAATAACATGAACATCATATGGAGCAACTTGTTTTGGCCATACTAAACCATTTTCATCATTATACTGTTCTGCAATAGCTGCCATTGTACGAGAAACTCCGATACCATAGCATCCCATAATCATTGGCTGTGCTCGTCCATTTTCATCAAGGAACGTACCGTTCATTGCTTCACTATAACGTGTTCCAAGTTTAAAGACGTGACCAACTTCAATTCCACGAGCAAATTGAATGATTCCTTCTCCATCTGGAGAAACATCTCCTTCTTGAATAAAGCGAAGGTCTACATAGTCTGCTTGGAAATCGCGGCCTGGGTTCACACCTGTAAAATGGAAGCCGTCTTCATTAGCACCACATACTCCGTTAACAATATACTCAACAGCATTGTCCGCAATTACTTTTACATTCTTCACATTGATTGGTCCAACTGAACCAACTTCACATTGAATGATATCTTTTACTTCGTTTGCAGGAGCGAGCATAATGTCTTTTGCTTCAAGATAGTTTTTCACTTTAATGTCGTTGATTTCGTGATCGCCACGTGCCAATACAAGCACATACTCGTCATCAACTTTAAAAAGAAGAGATTTAATGCATTTTTCTTTTTCAATGTTCAATGCTTTTGATACATCTTCAATTGTTTTGCTGTCTGGTGTTGCTACTTTTTCAAGTTCGACAGCACTTTCTGAACTTTTTTCATAATTAGCAACAACTGGAGCCATTTCGATGTTTGCCGCAAATTCGGATTTGTCTGAGTAGGCAATTGTATCTTCACCAATGTCTGATAACACCATGAATTCATGCGTATCTTTACCACCCATTGCTCCAGAGTCTGCGATTACGGCACGGAAGTCTAGGCCACAGCGTGAAAAGATGCGACGATATCCTTCAAACATGTCTTCGTATGTTTTATCTAAGCTTTCTGTTGTTGCATGAAATGAGTAAGCATCTTTCATAATAAATTCACGGCCTCGTAAAAGTCCAAAGCGTGGACGCTTCTCATCGCGGAATTTTGTTTGAATTTGATACACATTTAACGGAAGTTTTTTGTATGATTTCACCTCATCGCGAAGCAGGCTTGTCACAACTTCTTCATGTGTTGGTCCTAGAGCAAACTCACGACCGTGACGATCGTTAAAGCGCATAAGTTCAGGACCGTAAGAACTCCAGCGTCCTGATTCTTGCCAAAGTTCAGCAAGCTGAAGCGTTGGCATTAGCATTTCTGATGAACCTGCTCTGTCCATTTCTTCACGAACAATTTTTTCTACTTTTGCAAGCACGCGCTTACCAAGAGGTAAAATGCTGTAAATACCGCTTGCATTTTGTCTCATAAATCCTGCACGAATTAAAAGCTGGTGACTTCTAATTTCAGCATCTGCTGGCACTTCACGCAGCGTTGGGATAAACATTGCACTTTGTTTCATGGTTTCTCCACCTTTATCCATAATCAATTAAAAATATGAGAAGCGGCGTCCTTTTTGTTCAAAAAGGAAACGCCGCTTTTTATCTTATTGTACAAAAAAGCGTTGAATATCGTTCCATGTGACAACAAGCATAAGGAGCATCAGAAGCGCAAATCCAATAAAGTGGACAATACCTTCTTTTTGGCGATCAATTGGTTTTCCTCTTAACGCTTCAACTAAGAAGAACAGAAGACGTCCTCCATCAAGAGCTGGCAGCGGTAAAAGGTTCACAATTCCAAGGTTAATGCTCAGTGCAGCAGCCCATTTCATCAAGTAGTAGAATCCTGACTGTGCGACTTGTTCTGTTGAAACATAAATTCCAACTGGTCCTGAAAGCATATCAATTGAGAACTGTCCTGTCACTAGTTTTCCAAGTGTTAGAACGATTTCTTTCGTCCATGTTAGCGTTTCAGTTACTCCGTTGGCAATCGCACCGAAAAAGGATTTTTCAACAGGCTGATAAACACCAATAACCCCTACTGTTTCCTCGCCTCGTTTTTCGCTTTTTGGCGTAACGTTAATTTCTTCGGCCTGCCCATTACGTTCCACATCAAACGTTACTTCTTCCCCAGGATGTTTTACGACTTTACTTACAACATCTGTCCACGACGATACACTTTCCCCGTCAATTGCTTTTACAACGTCACCTTCTTGTAAGCCTGCTTCTTGGGCAGCTCCATCTGATGTGATTTCTCCCATAATTGGTTTATCTACCGTGTAGCCTTGAAAAACGCCGATAATCGCAAAAAGGAAGAAAGCAAGCACAAAGTTCATCATTGGACCAGCAAAAATTGCCATTGCACGCTGTCCAAGCGTTTTTGAACCAAACTGACGCTTGTACGGGGCAATTTGTACTTCTTCTCCGTCATTAACGAAAAACGATGTATCACTAACGGTAAAGCGCTCAAGACGACCTTCTTCTGAAGAAGCTTCATATCCTTCTACAAACATTTTATGTTCTAAGTCGATACGTTCAACTTCAACGACCGTTGCATCTGGATGCTCGTCTTTATTGTTAATAATGATTTTATTAACCTCGTCTTTATCATTGAACTTTAGTCCAATCATTTGACCTGGTTTTACTTCAATCATTTCTGGATCTTCTCCAGCCATGCGGACAAACCCACCAAGTGGCAAGAGACGAATTGTATATACAGTTTCATTCTTCGTGAATGAAAAAACTTTTGGACCGAAGCCAATGGCAAATTCGCGGCAAAGAATGCCAGCACGTTTTGCAAAAATAAGATGCCCTAGCTCGTGAACAAAAACTAGTAACCCAAAAATGAGTACAAACGCTATAGGTGTCGGCAAAAGCTATTACCTCCTTTAAGAAATTAAAGACAATACGTAAGACCTTGTTTCTAAATCTACTTCTTTTATTGTCTGAAGACAAGGATTTTGCTGGACAGTATGCCAGTTTAATGCCTTCTCAATCACATCTTCAATTTGCAGGAAGGAAATTTTCCCTTCAAGGAATAACGCAACGGCTTGTTCATTTGCTGCATTCAATACAGTTGGCATTGTACCTCCTGTTTTCCCTGCTTCAAAAGCAAAAGAAAGACAGCGATAACGTTCGAAATCCATTTTAGCAAAATTCAATGTACCAATCTCAGCGAGGTTAAGAGGCGTAGAAGGAAGCACCATCCGATTTGGATATGTAAGAGCGTATTGAATAGGTACGCGCATATCAGGTGTTCCAAGCTGAGCCATCACGCTACGGTCATGAAACTCAACCATAGAATGAATGATACTTTGTTTATGGAGAAGCACATCTATTTTCTCATATGGCATGTTAAAAAGCCAATGTGCTTCAATAACTTCTAACCCTTTGTTCATCATTGTTGCTGAATCAATGGTAATCTTTGCGCCCATTGACCAGTTTGGATGGTTTAAGGCTTCCTCAACGGTTACTCCTTCTAGCTCTTGTCTTGTTTTGTCTCGAAAACTTCCTCCAGAAGCCGTAATAATGAGACGGTTAATCTCTTTCATATTCTCGCCTTGCAAACATTGATAAATAGCAGAATGTTCACTATCAACTGGAAGGATGCTTACTCCATATTCCTGAGCTTCCTTCATAACAAGGTGACCTGCTGTTACAAGCGTTTCCTTATTTGCAAGGGCAATGGTTTTACGCGCTCTAATAGCTTCTATTGTTGGAAAGAGACCAACGCTCCCCATTACAGCCGTAACAACAACATCTGCTTCAGAACATGTAGCAACTTCTATCAAACCTTCTTCTCCATATACAATAGTAATATTGAGAAACTCGTCTTTTAATACCTCATAGTCTTCTTTTTTTGAAACTGATAAAATCCTAGGCTGAAATTCTGCTACAATTTCTCGTGCTTTATCAATATTTTGTCCTACTGACATGGAAACGAGTGAGAATTCGTCACGATGCGTTCGAATGACATCTAGCGTTTGTGTTCCAATTGAACCTGTTGCACCTAGTAAGGCAATTTTCTTCACGTATGTCACCCCGTTCAATTATATTAAAAAGTAAAGAATAGGGAAAACAAACAGCCAGCTGTCTGTTCGGTCAAGCACTCCCCCGTGTCCAGGTAAAATATTGCCTGAATCTTTCACACCATAGTGGCGTTTAAACGCTGACTCTACAAGATCTCCAACTTGTCCAAATATAGAAAGAACAAGACCGATCACCATAAGATGAAGAGGGGACTCTGTAAGCGGCGATAAAAACGCAAAAAGAAGCGCTACAATTACTCCACAAACAATTCCTCCAACTGAGCCTTCAATTGTCTTATTTGGACTAATGTCAGGCCATAGTTTTCGTTTCCCCATACTTTTCCCAATAAAATATGCTCCAGAATCACTTGCCCATGTTACAAAAAGAGCAAGAAATACGTAAGAAAGCTGTTCTTCGCGAATCGCAATAAAATAATAAAAACCCATTCCAATATAGATGGTTGCTAAAATAACAAAACCAGCATCATCGAATGTAAAACGGTTTTTAATTAATACAGTATACGTCAGCAGCAATAAAACAGCGAGCAAAACAACTTCTACTTTATGATTAAATATCGTATTAGCAAGCGACCCGTTTGCCTCTGAAAGCAAAAACGTCCAAATAAGTAAGACACTCATAAACGTTGGGAAAGATAGGAGAGAAATTTTTCGCATTTTTAATAATTCAAAAACTCCAACCGTTGCTAACAAATAAACAAGCAGTGTAAAAGGCAACCCGCCAACTAAGACAAGGGGTACAAAGATAGCGGCTGCAATGACTCCTGTAATGATTCGTTGCCTCATTTTTTATCAACATCCTTCACGCCACCGAAACGGCGTCCTCTATTTTGGTAATCCTCTAAAGCTGACAGAAAATGTTCTCCTCTAAAGTCAGGCCATAGAACATCTGTAAACCAAAATTCAGCATAAGCAAGCTGCCATAGCATAAAATTACTTAAGCGAATTTCCCCGCTTGTGCGAATAAGCAAATCAGGGTCTTTAAGGTCTCCGCTCATCAAATGCTTCTGGATATCAGCTTCTGTTACAGCCTTGTTTGGATCAGCTTCTTCCATCAGTTTATTCACCGCATAAACAAGCTCATCACGGGATCCATAGTTTAACGCAAAGTTTAAAATAAGGCCCGTATTTTCCTTCGTTCTTTCGATTGCATTGTTTACGGCATTGAACGTATGGGCTGGAAGTCTTTCTTTGTTTCCCATCACCCTTACTTGGACATTTTCTTCAATCAGCTCTGGTAAAAATGTGTTTAAAAACTCTTCTGGAAGCTTCATAAGAAATTCAACTTCCATTTTTGGCCTTTTCCAATTTTCTGTTGAAAATGCGTAGAGAGTTAATACTTTAACATTTAACTCATTGGCAGCACGAGTAATTTTCCGCACAACTTTCATTCCTTCATGGTGACCCATAATGCGCGGCATGGCTCGTTTCTGAGCCCAGCGTCCGTTTCCGTCCATGATGATGGCTACATGCTCTGGAATAGATCCTTTCATCACTTGTTTCTTACGCTGTTCATACGTACCTGTATTTGACTTTTGCTCCTTTAAAAGCTGTTGAAATTTCTTTATCATGTCAAAAGTCCCCCGTTATGCAAACATCATCTTTTTTTCTGTAATTTTTGTATAAAAAGGCTCGGTCCCCTTTTATATTTTTCATACTACCATTATTAACAAAAAAACCCCCTGTAAACAATAGAGGGTCTTTTACAATATATTTTACAGTGAAAAAGATTATACTTCCATAATTTCTTTTTCTTTATCTTTTGCAATACCATCCACTTTTTCGATGTACGAGTCTGTAAGCTTTTGAATGTCTTCTGTGTAGCTACGGAGATCATCCTCTGTAATCTCTCCATTTTTCTCAAGCTTTTTAAGATCTTCGTTTCCGTCACGACGAATATTACGTACGGCTACCTTGCTATCCTCGCTGTATTTCTTCACAAGTTTTACAAGTTCACGACGACGCTCTTCTGTTAAAGCAGGAATTGTAATACGGATGATTGTGCCGTCATTTGATGGAGTAAGACCAAGGTCTGCTTTCATGATTGCTTTTTCAATTTCAGCAAGCTGTGTTTTGTCATATGGTTGGATAACAAGCATACGAGCTTCAGGTACACTGATTGTTGCAAGCTGGTTTAATGGTGTTTGGACACCATAATATTCAATCATCACTTTATCAAGTAGAGATGGATTAGCACGTCCAGCACGAACTGTTGCTAATTCTCTTGTTAAAGCTCCTGTCGCTTTTTCCATTCTTTCTTTTGTTTCATTTAATACTGTTTTTGGCATTATTCTTTCCCCCTTACAATTGTTCCAATGTTCTCTCCTACAACAACACGTTTAATGTTGCCTTCTTCCATAACAGAGAATACGATAAGTGGAATATCGTTATCCATACATAGTGAAGAAGCTGTAGAATCCATGACTGCTAAACCTTGTTGAAGCACTTCAATATAAGAAAGTGTTTCGTATTTTACAGCATCAGGTACTAAAGTTGGGTCTGCGCTATATACTCCGTCTACGTTATTTTTAGCCATTAAAATAACGTCTGCTTCAATTTCTGCAGCACGCAGAGCAGCCGTTGTATCTGTTGAGAAGTACGGATTCCCTGTGCCTGCAGCAAAAATGACAACGCGTTTCTTTTCAAGATGGCGAATCGCTTTTCGTCTTATGTACGGTTCAGCTACTTGGCGCATTTCAATTGACGTTTGCACGCGTGTTTGTACTCCAAGATTCTCTAAGCTATCTTGTAATGAAAGAGAATTCATTACCGTTGCAAGCATTCCCATGTAGTCTGCATTTGCACGGTCCATCCCCATCTCACTACCAATTTTACCACGCCAGATGTTCCCACCGCCAACAACAATGGCAATTTCAACACCTAAATCGTAAATTTCTTTTACTTGAGCAGCAACAGACTTGATGATTTCAGGTTTGATTCCAAATCCTTGTGATCCTGCTAATGCTTCACCGCTCAGCTTTAATACAATTCGATTATATTTTGCACTACTCATATTAAACCTCCATCGTCCCAAGTGTACGATATCATTTTTTAGGAAAGGGGAACACAACGTGTTCCCCCTTCTTTGCTTTATAATTTGCCCATTTATAAAGAATATAATGGTCTTATTTTTTAACTTGGTTCATTACTTCTTCAGCGAAGTTTTCTTCACGTTTTTCCATACCTTCGCCAACTTCATAACGAGTGAAGTCTGCAACAGTAGCACCTTTAGAAGAAACGAATTTACCTACTTTTTGATCAGAATCTTTAACAAATGCTTGATCTAGCAAGCAAATTTCTTCAAAGTATTTGCCAAGACGGCCTTCAACCATTTTTGCAACGATTTTTTCTGGTTTACCTTCGTTAAGAGCTTGTTGAGTTAATACTTCACGCTCACGAGCTACTTCTTCTTCAGAAACAGCGTCACGAGAGATGTATTTAGGGTTGATTGCAGCGATGTGCATAGCAACGTCTTTTGCAACAGCTTCGTCAGTAGTTCCTTCAAGAACTGTTAATACACCAATGCGTCCACCCATATGAAGGTAAGCACCAAATGCATCATTGTCGCCTTTTGTTTTAAGAGCGAAACGACGAAGAGAAAGTTTTTCACCAATTTTAGCAATAGCATTGTTGATATGCCCTTGAAGAGTTTCACCGTTCTCCATTTTGCTTTCTAATGCTTCTTCAAGACTAGCTGGTTTAGCAGCTAAAAGGTGTGTACTAATTTCTTTAGTAAGGTTTTGGAAACCTTCGTTTTTCGCAACAAAGTCAGTTTCAGAGTTCACTTCGATAATAACAGCTTCATTACCTTGAACCTCGATTTGTGTTAGACCTTCAGCAGCGATACGGTCAGCTTTTTTAGCAGCTTTTGCGATCCCTTTTTCACGAAGGAAATCAATTGCTTTTTCCATATCCCCTTCAGTTTGAGTTAGTGCTTTTTTGCAGTCCATCATACCTGCGCCTGTTTTTTCACGTAGTTCTTTTACCATTTGTGCTGTAATCGCCATAATATTGCCTCCTTAGTTTTGGTATGTATCAAGTAATCATCTGTAAAAAAAGGTGATAAAAGGCTACCCCTTTATCACCTTTCCTTCATTAAGCAGTTGTTGTTTCAGTTTCAGTTGCTGCTTCTTCACCTTGTTTAGCTTCAAGAACAGCATCAGCCATTTTAGAAGTTAGAAGTTTAACAGCGCGGATTGCATCATCGTTTGCAGGGATAACATAGTCGATTTCGTCTGGATCACAGTTTGTATCTACGATACCAACGATCGGAATATTTAATTTTCTTGCTTCAGCCACTGCGATACGCTCTTTACGAGGGTCGATGATGAATAGTGCATCTGGAAGTTGCTTCATGTCTTTGATTCCGCCTAGGAATTTTTCAAGACGCTCAAGCTCTTTACGTAAGCCTACAACTTCTTTCTTAGGAAGAACTTCGAAAGTTCCGTCTTCTGCCATACGCTCGATGTCTTTAAGACGCTTAACGCGTTTTTGGATTGTTTGGAAGTTTGTTAAAGTACCACCTAACCAACGTTGGTTAACGAAGTACATACCAGCACGTGCTGCTTCTTCTTTAACAGAATCTTGTGCTTGTTTTTTAGTACCAACGAAAAGGATTTTTCCACCTTCTGCTGCTACGTCTTTAACGAAGTGGAATGCTTCGTCAACTTTTTTCACAGTTTTTTGAAGATCGATGATATAGATCCCGTTACGCTCTGTGAAAATGTATTTCTTCATTTTTGGGTTCCAACGGCGAGTTTGGTGACCGAAGTGAACACCTGCTTCAAGTAATTGTTTCATTGAAATTACTGACATTAATTTTTCCTCCTAACGGTTTTTGGGTTCCTCCGCTTAAGTCATCTTTAGATAAAACTGACGTTGAGCCAGCACCGTTATCTAAATCTTTAAGCGTGTGTATTAACACCAGAAATAAATATAGCACATTCACTATTCACAAGCAAGTTCAAATTCTATTTTCTTGTCGAAATTGTAAGAATAGGCGAATTTCCACATCCCCTCTATGTAGATGTTTGGCAATTTCTTCACTTGTTAAACCTTTATCATGTAAAAAATAAACTGTTTTCCGCAACTGCTCCCCTTCCAGCTCGTCTATCTTTAGTTTTGAAAGATATATTTCAACAGTGTCTTCTTGCATTTGAAAAGCTGGAAGAAGATCAGAGAGATCTTCAGGTTTGCTAACCGCATTAAATTCTGTGCGGTTTGGTTTTTTTGTATTATTTTCTCTCGACTTTTTTAAACTCTCAATGAGATTATGATGCTCTTCTTGAAGCTCAAGTAAATAAGCAGCCATTGTTTCTTCGAGTTCTTTTGCCGAGCGTTTTTGTTCTTGCTCTATTCTCTTCATTTCACCTCTTTTCATATAAAGAAGCGTAATACAAAAGAATGATATGACGTGTAAAATGAGAGAAATCACAATAAAGAACGCCATTTTTCTCCTCCTTCCTTTTCATAGAAAAAGACGAGCATTAAGAGCTCATCTTCTTTAGGCCTGCTCCATTATCTTTGTAAGCATGTGACGCATTTTATATAATGCTTTTGAATGAATTTGAGAAATGCGCGACGTTGATAAAGACATCACATGGCCAATCTCTGTAAATGTTAAATCTTCTTTATAAAAAAGAGACACAACAAGTTGTTCTTTTTCGTTTAAGTTTTCAATAACTTTAGCAAGATTTTCATACATTTCTTCTTTCAAAAGCTCTTCTTCAGGAAGAACTGCTTTATCATCACGAATAGAATATGTTTGTTGTTCTTTGTCTTCAGATTCTTTCATATATTCATCCATTGATAATATATTAGCGAAAAAACCTTCATTCATTGTTTGCAACACTTCTTCTTCTGTTACATCTAGACTTGCTGCTATCTCTTTAGGGGCGACCGTTCGTAAATATTCTTGCTCAAGCTCTTCAATTTTTGATTCAATCTTTTTAGCTCGTTCTCTCGCTCCTCTTGAAAGCCAATCTTCTTTTCTTAATCCATCTATAATAGCACCACGCACGCGGAATGATGCATATGTATCAAATTTCAAATCGCGTTTATAATCAAATTTTTCAAGTGCATCATACAACCCTGTAAGGCCAAGGCTGAACAAATCCTCTTTACTCACACTTTTTGGAATACCAATTAAAATGCGTTGAACATGGTAATGGACGAGCGACATATATTTACGAACCAACATGTTTCCGGCATGAGGGTCTCGTGAATGTGTCCATTTTAGCCAATATTGTTCTTCTAGAGATGGTTGTGCCATTCGACTCCTCCTCGTCATGCAAACAGCTTTAATTCAATACCTTATATTTTTAAATGAATTCTGTTATGCTAAACTACCGCTTCAAAAATTTAATGTTCATCGCTCATAGATTTATATTTCTCTAACATTTGTGTTGGCGCTTCGAATGAAAAGAACTTCGCTTACAGGATCAAATTTAATTGTTCTTCCACTTCGTCACCCAGCGTCCTTCGAAAGGAGAGGAACATTGGCTTCTTGTAAGAATCGTTTAAGAGCCTCAATATTTCTTGGTCCAATCCTCATATCATGCTCTGTTGAGTAATGTTGAAACATTTGGGCACCACCTGCAATTTTTGCTCGGAAATTTCCTAACTTTCCACCGTTTTGTAACAGTGTTTCGCACAAAGCATACACAGCTGTATCAGCATATTTCGCTCTATTAAAATTTCTACCTCCGCTTTTTTCTGCATAAGGTAGCATCACGTGTGCCATAGCAGCCATCTTTTCTTTTTGATCATAAATGACGACCCCTACACAAGAGCCAAGGCCAACGGTATAAATACAGGATGGTGCACGGACAAATCCCATTTCCGCAATGCCTACCTTTACCGCGTCTTTTCGATTATTTCTCACTTGAAATGCTCCTTGTAAGAGAAAAATTTCAAATCAAACTTTCTACCTTTTTCATCATATGCTTCCTGTTCTTCTTTTTCAATAAGGGAAAGACTGCAATGCATTCTACCTCATTTAAAATCTACTGTTCTAAAACTTTATTAATATCAAGAGCTAATAAAAACTGGTCTTCCCTTTTTACAGCTCCATTCACATAGTAGGAACTTCCATCATCAGGAGAAGCTATTCCTTGTTCATCAAGATCTAAAATATCAACAGCTTCATCTACAATAAGCCCAACTTCTCCTTCTTCACCTTTTACGACAACAATCCGTGTTGCACTATCATATTTTTTTTCTTTCATTCCAAACCTTAGGCGAAGATCGATAAGTGGTGTAACAACTCCTCTTAAGTTTGTTACTCCTTTAATGTAGGGCAATGTTCGTGGAACGTGTGTGATAGTATGCATTTTTTCAATGGAACGAATATGAGAAACTGGCAAGAGATAAGCATTGTTTCCTACGTTAAATTGAAGCATTTTCATCCATCTATCCCCTTTACTCTGTCCTTAAAAAGCTCATTGTGATTTAGAATGAGCGCTACCTTGCCATCTCCCAAAATCGTAGCTCCGGAAACAAAACTAACATGTTTTAAATAAGAACTAAGTGGTTTGACAACAATCTCTTGTTGATGAAGAAACCCGTCTACAACAAGAGCTACGTATTTTTCTCCTTTTTCTAGAATAACAACATAGTGATGAAGACGTTCCTTTTGTGCCTCATTATATTCAAAAAGCTCATTTAAGAAAAAAAGCGGGATCACTTTATTCCGAAAATGGATAGCATGTTCTTCTCCAATATGTAAAATCTCTTCTTTTTCAATAAAAAACGTTTCTGCAATTGATGAAATAGGAACAGCACAAATATCTTCTTTCATTTTAATGAGCATCGCGCACACGATAGAGAGCGTAGCAGGAATATCAATTGAAAACACTGTTCCTTGTCCACTGTTAGAAGTAACACTTGTTGTTCCACCTAATGCTTCAATACTGTTTCGTACTACATCAAGCCCAACACCACGGCCTGATAAATCGGAAACTTCATCTGCTGTAGAAAAGCCTGGTGTAAATAAAAGTTGGTAAACATCCTCATCAAGCATTGAGTTTGCTTTTTGATTCGAAACAATGTTTTTACTAATAGCCTTAGCTAATACACTCTGGCGGTTTATTCCACTTCCATCATCTTTAATCTCGATTAGAATACGGCTTCCTTTATATCGGGCGCTAAGCTCTATTGTTCCTTCTAATTCTTTTCCATTTTCTCTTCTTTGTTCTGGCTGCTCAATGCCGTGATCTATAGAATTTCGAATAAGATGAACGAGCGGATCTCCAATTTTCTCAACAATTGTTCGATCAAGCGTTGTCTCTTGTCCTGTCAATTTCACGCGAATTTTCTTTCCAAGCGTTCTAGCTAAGTTTCGAACCATTGGTGGAAAACGTTTAAACACAGTTTCAATGGGAACCATTCGCATGTTAATGACAACTTGCTGCAAATCATTTGTTAATCGAAAAAGGTGTTTAACTGTGTCGTCAAGATCATGATCAGAAAAAGGCTGAATCATTTGCTGAATACGCGTTCTATCAATCACAAGCTCTTCTACTAAATTCATAAGCACATTCAAATCATCAAGCTTCACTCGAACGGTTTCAGAAGCTGCCGTGTGATCAGAAGAGACTACATCTTCTTTTTTGTTCTCTCTTATATGAAGCTCAACGTTTTTCACATCGGTCATGTGCATTACTTCTTTTTGAATGAGTGAAAAGGGCTCCTCTGATCTTATATGAATTATAAAATCTTCTGTGAAATTACCTTCTTTAATCTCTTCAAAGCTTGGAGAAGTTTTAATAACAGTAGCATACTCTTCGATCTTCTGAAGCACCATATAAGCACGCGCTCCCTTTAATAAGCAATCTTCAGCAAGCTGGATTTTTATTATACTATCAACATCTATAGAAAGAGACGAGGGAGACTTTTCTTCTCCTTCTTTAGAAAGAGATGGGTACAATAGAAATTCATGAAGTTCTGTTAGCGTATCTGTTTTAAATAATGGGGCTCCTTCCCCTTTCATAATCTTATCTATGGATTCGCTAAGCTCTTCTACCGCTTGAAACATTAAATCTATGAGATCATTAGACCAATCTATCTTTTCATTTCTAAGTTCATCGAGAATATTTTCTAATCCGTGCGTAAGCTCTGTTACATGTTCATAGCCCATTGTTGCCGCCATTCCCTTTAGCGTATGAGCAGATCTAAAAATTTCGTGCACAACTCCGTCTTCTCGCGTACCGTTCTCTACTTTTAGAAGATAATCATACATATTTTGAAGATGCTGTTTACTTTCATCAATAAAAATATCCAAATATTGATTCATCTCCATGCTGTCCACCTCAATACTTTCTAAATTACAAACTACTTCGAGAAACGTATTTTTTATAATCTTTCTCTTTTTTCAAGAAACTGATGTTTTAACCGAGCTAGAAACCCACCTTTTAAAGACTTTGTAGAAGCAGGGTTTACAAAAGATGCTGCAAGCTCTTCCACTGCTTTTGTCACTTTTCCATTTGGATAGAGAATAGAAAATGGTACTTGTTTCATCGCTGCTTTTGTGACTGCAGAATCGGTCGGAATTCGCCCTAAATAGCTCAGTTGACCGTTTAAAAATTTTTCAGTCACTTTATTTATTCGTCCAAAAACAACCTCCCCTTCTCGTAAGGAAGAAGTCTTGTTTATTACAACATTATAAGGACCTTCTAGGGACTCCATCATCATAAACTTCACAGAAGCATATCCATCCATTAATGATGTTGGCTCTGGCGTTATGAGCACAACAATTTCGTCAGCTGCCTTTAAGAAGGATAAAACGCTCTTTGACATTCCTGCTCCCATGTCAAAAATAACATAATCATATTGCACAAAAGAGTCGTCAAATTGCGCAAGTAAATGAGTTATGTCTCCCTCATCCATTTCAACAAGCGTATTTAATCCTGTTCCTCCTGAAAGGATATCAATGCCATAGCTACTTTTTGACACAGCCTCTTGTACTGATACATTTCCATGTAGAACATCTGCAATTGTATACTCTGTTGATATTCCCATTAAAATTTCTACATTACCCATCCCAACATCCATATCAAACAAAAGCACTTTATAGCCAAATTTATGAAGAGAAAGAGCAAAGTTAATGGAAAAATGAGATTTCCCTACTCCTCCTTTTCCACTTAATACAGCTAATGCTTTCGTTTTTTTGATTCCTTGCATTTTTAGTCTAAGACGTTCTGCCTGATCTTTCATCATCACTCTTCCTTAAATAAAAAATTCGCAATATTATTTTCTGTAACCGACAGTAAATCATCAGGCACATCTTGGCCATTTGTTATATAGTAAACTGGTTTTTTATACTTGTTCATCATATTAATAATTGCTCCTAATGACGATGTTTCATCACTTTTTGTGAAAAGAAAAGACTGAATAGGCAATGAAGAAAAGCGAGACACAATCTCTTCCATATCGTTTTGCTTTGCCGTTAAGGCTAGAACTAAATGGGTATCCATATTATTTTGAAAGGGAATGAAGCTTTGCAATGCTTTTACATACTGTTCATCTCTGTAATTTCGTCCTGCTGTATCAATAATGATATAATCATAAGAAACAAATTTTTCGAGCGCTTTTTCAAATTCTCCTTTGTTATAACAAACAAGAAGAGGAACATTTAAAATATCAGCATATGTTTTCAGTTGTGATATGGCGGATACTCTGTACGTGTCTGTTGTAATAAATGCAACGCTTTTTCCATGTTGTAAAACATACTTTGCCGCAAGTTTAGCAAGAGTTGTTGTTTTCCCGACTCCTGTTGGTCCTACAAGATTAATACATTTTTTAGCTTTTTTTTCGATATAAAGCGGGATCACAAGATCTTTTATATAATGCTTTGCTTCCTTTACTACGTTTGCTTCTCCAAGAAAATACTTTTCAAGAAGCAATGGCGTCATCTCATCTAAAATTGATTCTTGTATTCCCTGATTCTCTAAATGTACGAAAACTTCTTTAACTGCCTCTGGGTAGCTTGCAAACTTTTTCTCCGCAGAAGAGGACGAAACAGCTTCTTTTAATGACTTGATTTCTAATAAAAGCTCTTCGTATTGAAGAGATGGAGCAGCTTGTTGTTTTGGCTTCTCTTCTCTTTTTTTTACGGAGGTAGCAGCTTGAGTTCCTCTCTCAACAGCAGCAATGACCTCAAGCTTTTTAGTTTTGAAAAGCCCGAGAAATCCGCCCGTCTTCACTGCTTTTGAATTTAAAATAACCGCTTCTCTTCCAAGTTCCCCACGAATCCTGTCCATCGCCTCTTTCATTGTCTTAACTCTATATTTTTTTACTTTCATTAGATATTTACCACTCCAATACTCTGCACTTCAACTGAGGGCTCAAGCTCGTTATACGATAGAACCGCTATTTGTGGAATGTAGCGTTCAATAAGCTGACGCACATACATGCGAACGGCTGGTGAACATAAAATAACGGCATGATGTTCGTAAAGTGAAAACTGTTCAACTTCATGAGCAATATTTTGAACAATTGTTTGGGAAACAGTCGGATCAAGCGACAAATAGTTTCCATGCTCTGTTTGATGTACTGCTTCTGCCATTGTTTTTTCTACTTTTCCAGACAGAGTAATCACCTTTAGGCCATTGTTCTCTTGTGAATGCTGAGAAGTAATTTGACGAGACAGTGATTGACGTACATACTCTGTAAGCAAATCTGGATCTGAGGAAGTTTTCCCGTAATCTGCTAGCGTTTCGAAAATAACGGGCAAGTTCCGAATAGAAACGTTCTCCCTCAGTAGTTTAGACAGTACTTTTTGAATATCGCCAACACTTAAAATTGCAGGCGTAATTTCTTCAACTAAAATTGGATATGTTTCTTTCACATGATCAATAAGCTGTTTTGTTTCTTGACGTCCAAGCAGTTCATGAGCGTTTTGTCTGATGATTTCTGTAATGTGGGTTGACACAACAGAAGGAGGGTCAACGACCGTGTAGCCGTGCATTTCTGCTCTTTCCTTCATCTCTTCATTTACCCATTTTGCCTTCATGCCAAATGCAGGCTCCACTGTATCAATTCCTTCGATTCCTTCCTCTTCCTCACCAGGGCTTATTGCCAAGTAATGATCAAGAAGAAGCTCCCCTTTTGCAAGCTCGTTTCCCTTTATTTTCAAGCGATACTCATTTGGTTGTAGTTGAATGTTGTCTCTTATTCTAACAACAGGCATTACAAGGCCAAGTTCAAGTGCAAGCTGTCTTCTAATCATAATAACTCGATCTAGAAGATCGCCTCCTTGGTTCGTATCTGCAAGAGGAATCAACCCATAGCCAAATTCAAACTCAATCGGATCTACATTTAATAAGCTAACAACACTTTCAGGACTTTTCATCTCATCAAGTTGCGTTTCTTCACGGGCAAGCTCATCTTCTGTTTCTTCTTCCTTACTCTGCTGTTTTGAGATCATATATCCTCCAAAAGCAATCAATCCACCGAGAGGAAGCGTTAATACATCGCTTATCGGCGTAACGAGTCCTAAGAAAATAATAGTTCCCCCTGTAATATACAAAACAGGAGGTAGCCTAAAAAGCTGCTTTGTAATATCTTGACTTAAGTTTCCGTCAGACGCTGCTCTTGTCACGATAATTCCTGTTGCTGTTGAAAGCATTAAGGCAGGAATTTGACTCACAAGCCCGTCCCCAACCGTTAAGAGCGTATACGTTGTCGAAGCTTCGGAAAGAGACATGCCAAGCTGCATCATACCCACAATCATTCCAACGACAATATTAATGATTGTAATAATCACTCCTGCAATAGCGTCCCCTTTTACAAACTTACTTCCTCCATCCATTGCTCCATAAAAATCTGCTTCACGCTGAATTTTTTCGCGGCGCTCAACGGCTTCACGCTCCGAAATCATACCAGCATTTAAGTCAGCATCAATACTCATTTGCTTCCCTGGCATCGCGTCAAGTGTAAAACGTGCCGCTACTTCGGAAACACGCTCCGCTCCTTTTGTAATAACAATAAATTGAATAATAATTAAGATGATAAAAACAACAAATCCAACAAGAGGGTTTCCCCCTACAACAAAGTTCCCAAACGTTTCAACTACTCCCCCAGCTTCCCCTTGACCTAAAATAGAACGAGTTGTCGAAACGTTTAACCCTAAGCGAAAAAGCGTTAATACAAGAAGAAGTGACGGAAACACGGACATTTCTAATGCCTCTCTCATATTCATCGCCATAAGGAGAACAAGAAGTGAAAGGGAAATGTTGACCATGATCAGGACACTCAACAACCACGTTGGAAGCGGAATAACGAGCATAACGATAATTAAAACAACGCCTAATATAATTGGTAGATCTCTTGCTGTCACGTTTTTTCTTTCCTCCTTTGTTTAGAATACTAAATCTTTTTTTGAATCCGGTATACATAAGCTAAAATCTCAGCCACTGCTTTAAAAAATTCTTCAGGAATGGCTTGTCCTACTTCAGCTTGCTCATACAGCCCTCTGGCAAGCAGTCGATTTTCAATCATTGTAATATCATGTTGTGTGGCAACTCCTTTGATCTTTTGAGCAACAAAATCAACTCCGCTTGCCACAACGTAAGGCGCATCTGCTCTTTGTTCATCGTATTTTAGAGCAACAGCATAGTGTGTTGGATTTGTAATAATAACATCTGCTGTAGGTACATCTTGCATCATACGTGACATTGCCATTGCCCGCTGTTTCTGCTTAATTTTTGAACGAATCTGCGGGTCTCCTTCCGTGTTTTTATGCTCGTCTTTAATATCTTGCTTTGACATTCGAATGTTTTTTTCATAGTCGTAGCGCTGATAAGCATAATCCAAAATCGCAATAAAAAGCAGCACAAGTGACGCTGCAATCCCCATTTGAAAAATAAGTTTTCCAATTGTCGGCATAGCATCTTGAACACCTTTTTGTGCTAACAGAAGAACTTCTTTTAAGTTCGCCCATAAAATAAAAAAAGTGACAAGCCCAATGCATGAAATTTTTAATACAGACTTAAAAAGTTCCACAAGGGCACGCATTGCAAAAATTCGCTTAGCGCCCGTAATGGGATTGATTTTTTTTAGATCAAATTTTAATGTTTCAGTAGAGAACAAAAGTCCTATTTGAGCATAGTTTGTCAAAATCCCGCCAATAAGAGCCACTGCCATAATAGGAAGAACGGCGAATGCGATTTTAGGAAGAAGGTCCATAAATACTTTCATGATGTTTTGCTCTGTAATATCGAAGAGCAGATTATGCGAGAATCCTTCTGCTAAAATATCTAAAAACTGTTCTAGCATAAACTTGGCTCCAAACGAAAAATAAAGAAATAAAAACAAGAAAACAAGGGCTGCATTGATATCCTGACTTTTGGCTACTTGTCCTTTTTTTCTTGAATCTTGCCTTTTCTTTGGAGTTGCTTTTTCCGTCTTTTCTCCCGCAAAAAACTGGAGATCAAGCTTTAACATTATTCCCCTCCTAGGCGAGCTGCGAGCTGCATCATTACTTCAAGCATTAAATCAAACACTTCCTTCATAACGGAAAACAAGCTGCCAATGACGATAATTAAGAGTAAAAACGTAACCATAATCTTTACAGGAAATCCAACAACAAAAATGTTCAGCTGTGGTACTGTACGGGCTACTATCCCTAAAGCAACATCAACAAGGAAGAGTGCAGCTACAATCGGAAGCGATAACTGAAGGGCAATAGCGAACATAGACGAAAACCCATAAATGACAGTCTTAATAAACGACTCTTCTCCAAAGTGAAGTGATAGTTGACTAAGCGGGACAAGCTGAAAACTTTCATAAAGACCATTAATTAATAAATGATGACCATCAACCGATAATAAAAATAACATGGCAAAAATAGATAAGTATTGTCCAACAATCGGACTTTGAGCTCCTGTCTGAGGGTCAATAACACTAGCAATTGCAAAGCCCATTTGGAAATCAATAAAACTTCCTGCTGTTTGAATAGCGCTAAAAGCAATATAAGCAATAAGACCAAGGCTAATGCCAACAATGCATTCCTTTAGACTCAAGAACAAAAATCGCCCGTCAATTGGAATAGCTTCAGCTCCGATAGCGCTTGTTAATACAATAGCTAGCAAAGCTGAAAATCCTATTTTGTGCGACGAAGGAATCGTCCTATAAGAGAAAAATGGAGCCACAATAAAGAACGTTGATATGCGAACAAGCACTAGTAAAAAAGTTGGGAGAATAGAAAGTAAATGGTCCATTTCAATCACCCTATATAATGATGCAAGTTACTGAAAAGTTGATATGTAAACTCAACCATTGTAGACAGCATCCATGGCCCAAATAAAATCATCCCAAGGAACACGGCCACAATTTTGGGAATAAAAGCGAGTGTCTGTTCTTGAATTTGAGTTGTTGCTTGAAAAATACTAACAAGCAAACCAACAACGAGCGCGAGTAAAAGCAATGGTCCACTTACAAGAAGAATGGTCCATATTCCACGCTCTGCTAACGAGATAATAAATTCACTATTCATAGTAACCACCTATTGAAAACTTAAGAGTAAGGATTTAATAACAAGGTTCCAACCATCTACAAGAACAAAAAGTAAAATTTTAAATGGTAAAGAAATCATGACAGGCGGAAGCATCATCATCCCCATTGACATCAAAATGCTTGAGACAATCATATCGATAACTAAAAACGGGACAAAAATCATAAAACCAATTTGAAAAGCCGTCTTCAATTCGCTAATCGCAAAAGCAGGCACAAGAGCACGCATTGGGATTTCTTCCATTGACTCAGGCTTTTCTGCTCCTTCATAGTTTAAAAAAAGAGCAAGATCTTTCTCCCTTGTGTACTTGGTCATAAATTCCTTTATAGGCAGTGCTGCTTTATCATAAGCCTCATCTAAACTAATTTCGTTGTTAAATAACGGCTGTAGCGCTTCTTTATTCACTTCTGAAAACGTTGGTGCCATGACAAAAAAGCTAATGAATAAAGCGAGCCCAATAAGTACTTGCGTTGGAGGTGTTTGCTGAGTTCCAAGTGCTGTTCTTAAAAAAGCGAGTACAACAACAACTCTTGTAAAGCATGTCATTAAAATTAAAATGCCTGGTGCTAAAGAAAAAACGGTCAGCAACAAAAGCAGTTTTATTGTTGTTGATACAGATTCTGTGTCTGTCGTATTGAAAAGATTTACAAACTCATTCATCGTCGCCGTTTTTCCTTTCCATCTTATTTAAAAGCTCTGATCTTTCATTTTTCATTTCTTGTAAACGAGATTGAAATTCAGTCTTAAAATCCTTTTGTGTTCTTTTGCGTTTTTCCAAAAAAGTAGGAAGAAGCGTTTTATATGTTTCGCTACTTCCAAGCTCATTGTATTCGCGTAAAAGCTTTTCTCTTTCTTCGTTATCCGTAATTTGTGTTAAAAGTTCAACGTTTTGTCCCACTCCTACCACAAGTACTCTTTCTCCTACTTTGACCACCTGTACAGAGCGATTGTTTCCTAAGTTTGTTCCACCTAAATTTTGAACAAGTTTATGTGCTTGAAGTCCATGATTCCGCTTGTTTACAAATTTTAAAACTCCATATAAAAGGGCAATAACAAAAATAAAAGCTATTACTACTTGGACGTAGTCCCAAGCGGACACAAAATTATGTGCGCTCTCACTTTGATTTTTAGAATCTTTGGTTGTTTGAGCCGTTCCCCCACACTTTTCCTTGTTTTCTAGACAATCACTAACAGATGGCTCGCTGGCTGCAAATGCTATGGATGGAGATAATAAAAACAACACGCAAATAATATCAGCTATCGTTTTTAACACTTTCAACAAAAGCCACCTCTTCTATGAAATTTCATAGCCAAGGTGTAGAGAACACCTTGGCTCCATATCTTATCCTAATGTTTTAGAAATTGCTTCAATAACTCGATCTGCTTGAAATGGTTTAACAATAAAGTCCTTTGCACCAGCTTGGATAGCATCGATAACCATCGCTTGCTGTCCCATTGCTGAGCACATAATTACCTTGGCATTTGGATTCACCTTCTTAATTTCCTTCAGTGAGTGAATGCCGTCCATTTCAGGCATTGTAATATCCATTGTTACAAGATCTGGTTTATGCTCTTTATATTGTTCAATAGCCTGCAGTCCATCTGCAGCTTCAGCTACAACTTCGTAGCCATTCTTCGTTAAAATATCTTTAATCATCATTCTCATAAACGCAGCATCGTCAACAACTAAAATCCGCTTTGACATTCCCTTGCCCCCCTCATCAATCTTACTTTCTTATCTTAATTTGTTTAAACGATCTCGTTGACTTACGATATCTGTAACACGCACCCCAAAGTTTTCATCAATAACGACAACTTCTCCTTGAGCTACAAGCTTGTTATTTACTAATATATCAACAGGCTCACCTGCTAATTTATCAAGCTCAATAATAGATCCTGATGAAAGAGTTAAAATTTCTCTAACAGACCTTCTTGTTCTTCCAAGCTCAACTGTTACATCTAAAGGAACATCCAATAACATATCTAAGTTTTTCGTATCCGCTTTTTGAATTGGAGATGGCTCAAATTCAGAAAAAGTAGCCTGCTGAACATCTGTTTGAGAAGGACGAGACTCGTAAGGAGTATCTTGCTTTTCTGTATTCATCGAACGGTCTTGCTCATAATCAAAGTATTGTTTTTCATCCTTCATCATTTTCTGTTCCTCTGCCATTTTTTCTTCTGTTACTTTTATCGGTTCATTTGAATCATTTTTACGTGCTACATCTCGATGAGTTAAACTGCCTACCATTTGCTTCGCAACACGAAGAGGCATAAGCTGCATAATGTCTGAGTCCATAAGCTCGCCAATTTTCAGTTTGAAGGCCACTTTTACAAGCGTTTCTTCTGGTGGTACGACTTTTGTACCTTCTCCTTCAATGATATTTAATAGCTCTAGACTTGGAGGAGAAATATCTACCTTTTTCTGAAATACTTTTGACATAGATGTCGCAGATGTTCCCATCATCTGATTCATTGCTTCTTCGACAGCACTTGTCTGGATATCGTTTAGCTCAGGTGCAGCATCTTTCCCTGTTCCTCCAAGCATAAGATCAGCAATAATTGTGGCATCCTTCTGGGAAATAATAAATAAGTTCACTCCGCTTAATCCGTTTACATACTCTACTTGAAGAGCAACACAAGGATACGGAAATTCTCTTGCTAAATCATGATGGTATATAAGGGAAATACCAGGGGTTGTAATCTCTACTTTTTGATTTAATAAAGTAGACAAAGTGGTGGCAGAGCTCCCAAAAGAGATATTTCCGATTTCACCTAAAATATCGCGTTCTTCTTCTGTTAAGAGCTGATCAACGTTTTCCTGCTCTAAGCTCTCATAGTCATCGTCACTTCCCTGAAGGAGAGCATCTATTTCATCTTGTGAAAGCATGTTGTCATTGTTCATCGCTTTCCCCTCCCGTCACTTTTTCTAAGATTTGTACAGCCATTTTACGTCCCATTTTCCCTGGCTGTGCTTTAAATTTAGGTATATGATTTACTTTAATTGTTAACGGTTGACCAATCGATTGATCCAAACAAATCACATCTTCATTTCCAAGTGATAAAAAGTCTTCAATTGTAATTTTCGCTTGACCGAGCTCTGCTACAATAGGAAGCTCTGCGCTATACACACGTTTTTTTAGAAGTTCTGTTTCTTCAGAGGTCGGCTCTTTTTTCGTTGACTGCATCCAATAGTGCATGGAAAGCTTTGAGACGATAGGTTCAAGTACAACGTGTGGTAAACAAATGTTAATCATTCCCTTTACATCCCCAATTTGAGTTGTAAGCGAAACAACGACAACTGTTTCATTTGGCGAAACCATTTGAAGGAATTGAGGGTTTACTTCAAAGTCAGAAAGCTGTGGTTTCATTTTAGCAACGCTGCTCCAAGCTTCTTCAAATGAATCTAGCGATTTCTCTACAAGATCTGTAATTAACTTTGTTTCAATTTCTGTTAGTGTGTCAACTTTGTTTACACTAGAGCCTGTCCCACCTAAACGTCTATCAAGCATTGCATAGGCAACCTGTGGATTTAATTCAAAAAGTACTCTCCCAGCAAGAGGAGGAACTTCAATAATGTTCAAAAATGTCATATTAGGGATTGACCGTATAAATTCTTCATATGGAATTTGATCAACAGATGCTACTGAAATTTGTACATATGTACGTAGCTGTGCTGAAAGATGCGTTGTTAAAAGGCGAGCAAAATTTTCGTGAATGCGCGTTAAGCTTCGAATTTGATCTTTTGAAAAGCGAAGCGCTCGTTTGAAATCATATATTTTTACTCTTTTAGCACGATCTTCTTTGCGAAGTTGTTCTGCATCCATCTCACCAGCTGAAATGGCTGAAAGTAGGGCATCTATTTCACTTTGAGATAATACTTCATTTGACAAGCTATACGCACCTCCTTAAGACGCTTTGTCATTTATTGTATTATTTTGGAGGTTGTATAAATTTTTACAACTTTTCCTTCTTGCATCAAACTATTAATTTCTTCTTTCAATATCTGTTCAAGTGAAGAAATCCCTTCTTTTCCTTGAAATTGTTCTACTTTCATATTTGAAAGCTGTTTAATCATAAGATCTCTCACTTGAAATTCTCGTTTTGTTAGCTCTTCTTTTGCTTCCTTACTGTTCGTTTGAAGAGTAAATGACATCTTTACATAATTTCCACTTGATAAGTTCGTTGTAACGTCATCAATATTTATAGAAGCCTCCACAACTTCATCAATAGATGGCTCTTTTACTTCTTCTGCTTTTCCTTCTTTTTTAAACAGGAAAAACCAAGTACTGCCTCCAGCAAGCAGTAAAAGAAAAATAATAATCGTTATGATTCTCACTTTTTTACCCATCAATCTTCTTCTCCCTGCACATTCTTTTTACCTAAAATATGAACTTCTCCGTAAAAAGCGCTCACCTTAGTGGAAACAGATTCGACCGTTTCTCTTACAACAAACTTCTTCCCATTTGTTAACGTAATCGTTGTATCTGGAAATGCTTCCACCTGTTCAATATATAAAGCATTCAAAGTAAATTCTTTGCCATTTAGACGCGTCAGCATAATCATTCTAAATGCTCAACTCCTATGATTCTATCGTTTAAGGTTTAATAGCTCTTGCAATACTTCATCAGATGTTGTAATTACTTTTGTATTAGCTTGAAAACCGCGCTGAGCTACAATCATATCTGTAAATTCCTCTGATAAGTCAACATTTGACATTTCAAGACTTCCTGACATTACTTCACCATATCCATCCGCGCCAGGTGTACCATTCAAAGGTGTTCCTGAGTTCGCAGAAGATTGGAATAATGAACCTCCTGCTTTCTCTAATCCTTCTGGGTTAGAAAAACGAGTAAGTCCGAGTGTTGATACAACGTTCCAGTTACCATTTACTTTCACATTGATTCTTCCTGAAGTATCAATAGCGATATCTTCAGCATTTGTTCCAATCGTAATGGCTTGGTTATTCGTATTTAAAACTCTATAGCCGTTTCCGTTAACAAGGGCACCACTAGCATCTACATAAAAGTTGCCTGCTCTTGTATAAAATTCTTCACCGCTTCCTGATTGAACTCGGAAATATCCATCTCCGGCAATAGACAAATCAAGCGTTCGACCTGTTGACTGTGTACTTCCTTCTGTATGAAGAGTATCAATAGACTGAATTTGTGAACCTAAGCCAATTTGTTTTGCATTTATCCCGCCTAAATTCACACCATTTTGGTTCGTTGGAGCATTTGCGCTTCCAACTTGCTGACTTATCATATCTTTAAAAAGAACTCTTCCTTTTTTGAATCCAGCCGTGTTTACATTAGCAACGTTATTTCCAATCACATCAAGCTTTGTTTGAAAGTTTTTCATTCCACTAATCCCAGAATACATCGAACGTAACATATACATTCTCCTCCTAAACTTTTATGATAAAACTCTTGTAATTTGACTTTGTTTAATCGTATTTCCATTCTCCATTTCAAAAAGAAGAATTCCATTTTTTAAAGAAACCGCTGTAACAGCAGCCTCTTTTTCAGACCCATCTTCCTGCCATCCTATTGTTCGTCCAATAAGATTGCTTGCATTTCCTAAAACATCAGCATTTTGCACCCCTATTTTATCAAGGTCCGCTGTGTTCCCTTTTAATCCTTCAGTTGTTTCAAACATCATTTGATTATCATCCATATAAACACTTTTAATGATGCCTGTTTGCTCTTTTTTTGTTTGACCATTCTCTTCTGTTGAGCTCCAGGTCACCTTTTGATCTATTAAACTCTGCAGTTGTAAAAGTGTGTTCGGTTTTTGTTCTTCAATAAAACTTTGAACCGTTGTATTCAAATTTGTGATTTGTTCAAGCGTCGAAAAAGTCGCCAATTGAGCAATAAATTCCTTATCATCAACAGGATTTGATGGATCTTGGTTCTGAAGTTGAGTCATTAAAATATTTAGAAAATCATCTTTTCCAAGTTCGCTTCCTGAAGAAGACGTTTTCCGCTTCTCAGCTTGCATTGTTTCGTAAGAAAAGCGATTATTAATTTCCACTTTTAGCACCTACATTTCTTCTATCATTTCAAGCTCTTTTAAAATATCTTCAAAGCGATTCTCTTCTTTTTGCTCTTTTGATTGTTGTTCTTTTTGTTTTTCTTCTTCATCAGGAGAATCTCTTTTTAACTCAGCATCTGAACCCTCAGCGGCTGAAAACTGTTGAAGCACTTCCATTTTTTCAACCTGTACGCCTTGATGGGTTAGAGCACTTTTCAAATGATGAAGATGATGTTCAAGCATCTCCTTTGTAGCTGATGTACTTGTTACAATTGTAGCAGTGAGCTTATTCTGTTGTTTTACAAGCTGAACCGTTATAGTACCAAGCTCTTGTGGATGAAGCTTAATGAGAAGCTTTGTTTGATTTCCATGAACAAAGAGAGAACTACGCTGAAAAGCTTGCTGAAGCTGCCGTACAAGCCCATCTTCCTGTGAAGAACCGTTATTGCCAATATAAAAAACAAGCTGGTGGACTTTACTCATTGTCCCACTTGGAATAGTAGACAAAAAGTTATGTTGAGTATCTAACATTCCCTTTCCTTCTTCTCCTCTTTTAAAGGAGGGAAAAGGAAAAGAAGCAAACGGAGAAGAGAACTCTTTCCTCTGAGAAAGAGTAGTTAATTTCTGATCAATATGAGAAAGCATGCGCTCTAATTCTTCTCTTGAAGGTAGTTTAGATGATCCCTTTAAAATCTCATCTTTCACGTTTGTTGGAACGACCTCTAACAGCTTTGAAAAAACTTTTAAAGCTCTCATTTCATCGTTTGTTAATGTCTCCTTCATATCTGCAAATAAAGGGCTTTTTTGCATTAAAAAAACCAATTCAGCATCATGAGCGTTTCCCTGAATTAATTCTTTTTGAAGTATTTGAACAATCTGTAGCATTTCTTGAATCTCTTTTCCTGTTCCCTTTTCATCAATAGGAAAGAGATTATCTAACCCACTCTTCTCTGTGAAGATTTTCTCAAGTTTTTGCACCCTTGATTCCAAGGGATTATCTTCCGAGGACTCTGACGTTATATGTTGATAAAAAAGAAGACTTATTAAATCTTCTGATGCCGCTATATTATCATCATTTATGCTTTCCTTTTCTTCTATCTGTTGACTTTGTTGTTCCTGTTCTATACCTGCTTGAAGAAGCAAACCTTGAAAAAGAGGAGAAGCCATCTTCTGCTCTTTTTCAAGAGATGTTTTTAAAGAATGTAGTTGTACTATTTCGGATGTAGTAAGTTTCATTCCTTTTTCTCCTTATTGAACGTTCGCTTCTTCTGCCAAAAGTTCAGTATACTTAGCAGCCACGTCAGGCTCCATTTTTGCCAAAATGTTTGCGAGCGCTTCTGTTTTTAGTTGTCCTAGTAAATCTAGAGCTTGATCTTCTTTCAATTCACTTATAATAAGGGCCGCATTTTTAGGTGACATCGATTCATATGAACGAACAAGGTTCTTCATCTCCGCTGTTTGAGAGCCTTCCTCTTCCCCTGTGCTTGCTTCCGTTTCTTCACTATTTTCCTCAGTTGGCATTTCTGCTTTTGCACGCTCAAGCTTCACTTGAAGATTTTCAATTTCAAGATCTTTCTCTTTTATCTTTTTTTGCAATACTTCCATTTCTAGATTTTGCGTGCCAGATGAGTTCGTGGACTGAGATGATGCCTCTTGGTCGCTTTCTTCATCTAAGAAAGGAAGGGCTGAGAATACTTTTTCTTTAACATCAACTCCACTAGCGCTTAACAGAAAGTATCCTGCTCTACCTATAATAAGAAGAAAGAGTAAGAAAATAATAAAAAGGAGAGGCCCTTTCTTACGCTTTGGCTCTTTTTCTGTCTCCGCCTTTTGTTTTTTCATAAGCTTTCCCTCACCTAATTCCTTTCAATAAGTATTGCTGAATAGATACTTCATCCATTTGTTTTGCTTCGCTCTCTCGTTGGAGGTTTTGATAATGGATAAGCGCTTTTGTTTCCATCTTTTCGTACTTCTTCACTTCGATGTTTTTCTCACGTAGCTTAACTTCTTTAATTCTCAATGTCTGTCGAGCGATGTTCATCTTTTGTTGAAGAACTTCAATTTCACGTTCTAAATAATCCATATAGTTTTGAGACTGTTTTAACTTCTCGACAGAAACACCTATGCTCATTTCTTCATTATATTCATCAATAAAATTCTCTTTATGTTTCAAACATTGATAAAGACGCTGACCAACTTCTTCAAACTGCCTGACAGCTTCATTGTATTCATTCAGCATCCGATTTTTTTCAGATTGTTTAATTGCCATAACTTTAGAAAATTTAAACTGAAAACTCACATTTTTCATTCCTTTTATACTAGGTTGTTCAGCTCTTCAATGCTTTCTTCTAAACGTATTTTTTCATCTGTTCCTTGTTTTAAGAAACTAATAATTTCAGGATATAAAGTCATTGATTCATCGATTTTCTGAGAAGATCCTCTTTTGTACGCCCCTATATTTATTAAGTCTTCCGCCTCTAAATATGTTGAGAGAAGATCTCTTAATCGATTTGCTTTCTCTTTATGTTCTTCGGTAACGATGCTGCTCATCACCCGACTTATACTTTTTAAAACATTGATAGCTGGATACTGGCCTTTATTTGCAAGAGCTCGATCAAGCACGATATGACCGTCTACAATTCCTCTTACTGTATCAGCAATAGGCTCGTTCATGTCATCCCCATCAACAAGAACTGTATAAAAAGCTGTAATAGATCCCCTTTTGTTTCTTCCTGTTCTCTCTAAAAGTCTTGGAAGAGTAGCAAACACAGAGGGAGTATAACCTTTTGTTGTTGGAGGCTCACCAACCGCAAGCCCAATCTCACGCTGTGCCATTGCAACACGAGTTACAGAGTCCATCATAAACATAACGTTCTTTCCTTGATTTCTAAAATATTCTGCAATAGATGTTGCTGTATAAGCTCCTTTAATACGCATTAGGGAAGGTTGATCTGATGTTGCAACAATGACGATGGAATTTTTTAATCCTTCTTCACCTAAATCATGTTCAATAAATTCGCGAACTTCTCGACCTCGTTCACCAATTAACGCTATGACGTTTAAATCTGCGTTTGTATTTCGGGCAATCATTCCCATAAGGGTACTTTTTCCAACTCCGCTTCCCGCAAAAATTCCTAGCCGCTGACCGTTTCCAACAGTTAATAGCGTATCAATTGTTTTAACTCCAACTTCAATTGGTTCACGAATTGTTGGACGCTCAAGCGGATTTGGTGGATCTTCTTCAGCTGAAACGTTGAAAAGACCTTTTGGAAGTTCTTCACCATTTAACGGCTGACCAAGCGGATCTAACACACGTCCAATAAGAGCTTCTCCAACTTTGATTTGGAGTGGCTTTGATGTTGTTTCAACAATACAGCCTGGCGAAATATCGCGTACATCTTTGTAAGGCATAAGAATAACAAACTCTTCTTTGAAACCTACTACTTCTGCTTTAATATGTGCTGCTCCATTGCGCAAGTGGATGTAGCATATGTCTCCAATAGAAGTGCTTGGCCCTCTTGCTTCAATCATTAACCCTACTACTCTCGTAACTTTCCCGTATCGTTTGAATGAAGAAATGTCTTCTATCCTATCTAAAATTTCTTTTACTTTCATATCGTTTCCTCATCCTTTATCATTTCGACGAGGCTTTTCTTAATTTCAGCAAGCTGGCTGTCGATGCTTGCATTTACTTTTCCAAATGAAGATTCAATCATACAATCTGTTTCACCAAGATCCTCACTTGGATAAAAGAACAAGGAAGTATCAGAGCTTAAAAGCAGGCTAAGCTCCTCTTTTCGCTGAGAGACAAGCGTATAGTATTTTGGCGAGATGTATATATGAATATTCTTATGATCACGAACTTCTTTAACTGCTTTTTGAACAACATGAATATACTTCTCTTCATTTTCCTCAAGTTCAATATTCAAAATCTTTTTCGCAACCTTCATCCCAAGCTCTAAAATCACCATCTCTGATTGTTCAATATACTGATAATAAGAGTCTTGAACATGGTGAATCGTTGCTTCCGCTTCCTTTAGAAGCTCTTTATATTGATTTTCAGCTTCCTGTTTTCCTTGAAAAAAACCTTTTTCAAAACCTTCTTGCTTTGCTCTTTCCGAAAGCTGTTCATATTCTAATTGCCATTCTTTACGCTTTTCTTCAACCGTTTTTTCTGCTTCTTGAAGCAGTTTTTGTGCTCTAAAACGTATTCTTTCCGCCTCTGTTTGAGCTTGCTGAACTTCACTTTCAGCTTGCTCTCGCATTCGCTGCTTTTGAACTTCGCATTCTTCTACTGTTTCAATTTTGAATTGAACAGGCTGTATCCCTATCTTTTTTCCATCTTGAGCATGTTGGAATCCATGATGTTTTTTAATAATATTAGACAATCATATCATCCCCTCCGCCACGCGCAATCACAATTTCTTCTGATTCTTCGAGCTGACGAATAACTCCTACAATTCTTGATTGTGCTTCTTCTACGTCTTTTAATCGAACAGGTCCCATGAATTCCATTTCTTCTTTAAAAGTAGCAACCATACGCTGTGACATATTTCGGTAAACAACTTCTTTTACTTCATCACTTGATACTTTTAAGCTAAGAAGCAAGTCTTCGTTACCAACTTCTCGAATAATACGTTGAATTGCTCTGTTGTCCAAAATGACGATATCTTCGAAAACAAACATACGTTTTTTAATTTCTTCTGCAAGTTCTGGATCTTGAATTTCAAGCGTATCTAAAATTGTTCTCTCTGTTGAACGATCAACACCATTGAGCACTTCCACAACAGCTTCAACACCGCCTGTTTGTGTATAATCTTGAGTAACTGTTGTAGAAAGCTTTCTTTCGAGGACTTTCTCAACTTCATTAATAACCTCAGGTGATGTGCTATCCATAACAGCCATTCTTCTTGCAATATCTGCCTGCTGTTCTTGCGGAAGTAAAGATAAAATCTGGCCTGCTTGTGATGGCTCCAAGTAAGAAAGAACAAGGGCAATTGTTTGCGGATGTTCATTTTGGATAAAATTAAAGATTTGAGTTGGATTTGCTTTACGAGCAAAATCAAATGGGCGGACTTGTAGAGACGATGTCAAACGCTTAATAATAAGCGCGGCTTGATCTGCTCCAAGTGCCTTCTCAAGAACGGTTTTGGCATAGCCAATTCCACCTTGAGAAATATAGTCTTGAGCAACAGCTAGACGTTCAAATTCTTCTAACACTTTATTTTTTGTTTCTAAATTTACTTTTTTAAGAGCTGAGATTTCTAATGTTAAACTTTCAATCTCTTCTTCTGTTAAATGTTTATAAATCGATGCTGAAACGTCTGGTCCAAGCGTAATTAAAAGGATGGCTGCCTTCTGCTTTCCTGTTAACGCACCTTTTTGTTCCACTCTTGCCACAATGTCTTCCTCCTAATCTTCTGTTAACCACGAACGTAGAAGTTTGACAAACTCATCAGGTTTGCTCTGTGCTAAGTCTTCAAGTCGCTGTCTTCTTTGCTGTTCTTCTGTTAGAGGCTGTTCTTCCTCTTCCTCTACCTCTTCTTCTAATGTATATGCTTCTTCCCATTCTTCCTCTTTCCACTCACGTTCTTTTCTTCTTCTACGAATGAGTAGGAAAGCTAGAATAATAACAGCTAGAAGCAATATTCCCCCAACAATGTACATCCATAGTGGAATAGAAGAAGATGCCTCTTGTACCACAGCCGTTTTTCCATTAAAAGGTTGAACAGATACAGCAATTTTGTCTTCGATTTGTTCATCTGTTAATGCTTGTTCATCATCATCTTGTTGAATTGTTGTTTTAACAATTGTGCCAAGAATTTGTTGAATATCATCAATACTTCCAGTTGGAAGTGAATTTGGATCATTTTTCTTTGGTGGTTCCACCATAACTTGGATACCAAGATCCTTTACCTTATAAGGACTTTCCACAATCTGACGACGGATACGGTTCACTTCATTATTGATTTTTTCTTCTTTTCGTTCATAGTCACCGTCTCCGTTTTCTTCACTGCTCTCATAGTTAGGGACTTCACCGTCTCCGGTCCCAGCAGTTCCCCCTTGCGCAGCATTCTCTCCTGTATATGTTTCTGTTAAACGTTCAGCACTTACCGCAATTCCTTCCATATTCTCTTTATCAACAGGTTCCACAAGGTTTTCTTCTCTTGTTTCTTGAGTGAAATCAATATCTGTTGAAACAGAGACAACGACTTTATCTTGACCAATCATCGCGCCAAGCATCTTCTGAACTTCTCTTTGTATATCTCGTTCAACCTGCTTTTTCATCGCATACTGAGACTGTATAGAAGCGACCCCACCCTCAGGATTTTTTCCATCGTTATTTGCCAGATCATAGTACTCAAAATATTGATTCATAATAGCGATATTATCTGTTGGCAAATTCGGAACGCTTTTAGACACAAGGTGATAGAGAGACTGAATCTGCTGATCGTCAAATTGATAGCCAGGCTTTGTTGTAAGAACAATAGAAGCTTGAGCTTCTTCGCCTTTATCGCTCACCCATACGCTATCTTTTGGTAAAGAAATCATTACGTTTGCATCTTGTACTCCGTCAATTTCTTTAATAAGATTTGCAAGCTCCGTTTGCATGGCATCTACCTTTAGGACGCTAAACTCGTTATCTGTCATTCCAAATCCTGAGCTCTCACTAAAAAAGGAATAATCAATGCTGCCGCTTTTCGGAATGCCTTGAGACGCAAGCTCTACTTTCAATGAATCTACATTTTCTTTTGGGACAGAAATGGTTGTCCCACCGTTACTTAACTCTGAGGATACCCCTTTTGCATCGAGCTCCGTTTTAATTTGTCCAGCTTCTTGAGCTGAAAGATTACTATAAAGAGGAACAAATTTTTCACGGGTAGCAAGCATAGACCCAACAATAATTGCCATTAAAATAATGACTAATCCTGCAATCAAGAACCATCTTTGCTTTTTACTTCGCTCTCTCCAAAATCCAGTACTCCACTCTTTAATTCTTGTTAATCTTTCTTTCATTTTCTTCCCCCGGTTATGTTTCTTGTCTATTTATTTAGAGTCCAATAACCGCTAAACTTTGGAAAATAAATTTAGATCTGCATTCTCATGATTTCTTGGTAAGCTTCAATTCCTTTATTACGGAATTGAATAGCAGCCTGCAGGGCAACGCTTGCTTTTTGAGACGAAATCATCACATTATGTAAATCTACATCTTCCCCATTCACAAGTTTTGTTGTCATAGCATCTGACTCATTTTGAGCTTCATTAACTTTATTTACTGCGTCTTTTAAAAAATTAGAAAAACTTTGGTTTGTGCTAGCCGATTCATTTTTAGGCTGAAGCGCCTCAGTCTGCAATGATATGTTTGTAATTCCATTAATCATCGTTACACCCTACTTTCCAATCTCTAATGCTTTTACTAACATCCCTTTTGTTGCATTAAGTGCTGTAACGTTTGCTTCGTACGAACGAGAAGCACTCATAAGGTCCGTCATTTCCTTTAATGGATCAACATTTGGTAGCTGTACATATCCCTGATCATTAGCATCTGGGTGACTTGGATCATATACAAGTTTAAAAGGTTCAGAATCTTCCTCAATTCCTGTGACTTTTACACCTGTACTATTTGTATTTAAAGCTTTTTGAAAAACAGTTGAAAACTGTTTTTCACTATCCGGTGCTATATTTACCATCTTGCGCCGATATGGTTGCCATTCTCCGTTTACATATTGCGCTCTTGTTGTATTCGCATTAGCGATATTTGAAGCCGTAACATCCATTCTTAAGCGATTTGCTGTTAAGGCTGAAGCGCTGGCATTTAATCCACTAAAAATTGACAAAATTAATTTCCTCCTCTTAAGACGGTGTTAAGTGAGTTAAATTTCCCGCTCATTCTGTCTACTAAAGCTTGATAATAAAGCTGATTTTGAGCCATATCTGTCATCTCCTTATCAACGTCAACTCCATTGCCGTTTGATTGATAAGCATTATGTACAGTTGTAACTCCTAGAGAAGAAGAGGACGTTGAAAATTCAAAATGACGAGGGTCTGTGCGAGTAGCTTTCAGAAGATTATCTTGCTCAGCTTGAAGCATACTTTTAAAAGATACCGTTTTTGCTTTATATCCAGAAGTATCTACGTTAGCAATATTGTTTGAAATTGTTTTCTGTTTCAACGAAGCATAGTTTAATCCATTTTGGATTGAACTCATCGTCTGTGAAAAAAGTTTCATAAATTTCTCTCCTTGCCTCTTTTCGACATTTTTTTCGTGCCGATATTATCCATTTTAGGAAAAAGGACATGATATGTCTATGATTTCTTAAGTTTCTTTACTCTTTTTTTTGAAATCTTAAAAGAAAATTAACAATTTATATATAAAATATTAATATTTATTAAAAATATAAGTTATTTGTTTATTATGTTAAAATTGGTTACCCTACTTTTCTTTAACATTATAAGATCTTTCGACAAAAAAAGGTACGATTAAAGCGCAAAAAAATAGCACTTTAGTAAGTGCTATTTCTAATAAAGGTTTATTGACCTAAGTCTTTATAACTATCATTTAGTTTGCTTTTAGTTTTGAAAGCTCAAGCAAGAACTTGTTGTTTAGAACTTTGATGTACGTCCCTTTCATACCTAGTGAACGAGACTCAATTACACCTGCACTCTCAAGTTTACGAAGTGCATTTACAATTACTGAACGCGTAATACCAACACGGTCTGCAATCTTACTTGCTACAAGAAGGCCTTCGTTTCCATTTAACTCATCAAAGATATGTTCAATCGCTTCTAATTCACTGTAAGATAGTGAGCTAATTGCCATTTGAACAACCGCTTTGCTACGAGCTTCTTCTTCAATTTCTTCAGCTTTCTCATGTAGAATCTCCATGCCAACAACTGTTGCCCCATATTCAGCTAAAATAAGATCATCATCTGTGAACTTCTCTTCTAAACGTGCTAATACAAGAGTTCCTAGGCGATCCCCTCCACCGTTAATTGGTACAATTGTTGTTAAACCGCTCATAAATAAATCCTTGTTTTCATTAGGAAAAGCGCTATGCTCGCTGTTTACATCTAGATTAGAAGATGTTTCTCTAATATTGAAAAGGTTTTTAGTGTACTCTTCTGGAAATTGGCGTGTTTCAAACATTTCTTTCATACGCTCATTTTCAATTTGCTGATTAATTGCAACACCCAAAAGCTTACCGCGACGACTTACAACATAAATGTTTGCTTCGATTACTTCACGAAGTGTTTCAGCCATCTCTTTGAAGTTAACAGGTTTCCCTGCTGCTTTCTGTAACATTGCATTAATTTTTCTTGTTTTATCTAATAAATTCATTATGATTTTGCCTCCTGAAAATTGTAAATAATTCTGTTCCCTGTAAAGTCTATCCGCCTCTTCTTTTAAGAAGCGTTCCCTCTCCCCAAAAGGCTGACTTTATAAAATAAACTGACTTAAGTCTTTGTTTTTAGCAATTGAGCCAAGTTTCTCTTCCACATACTGTGGAGTAATTTCAATCTTCTCCATCGTTACATCTGGTGCTTCAAATGAAAGATCTTCCAAAAGTCTTTCCATAATTGTATGTAAACGACGAGCTCCAATATTATCCGTATCCTGGTTTACATCGAATGCTACTTGAGCTAGCTTTTTAATAGCTTCGTCAGAAAATTCAATTTTTATACCTTCAGTTTCCAATAATGCTGTATATTGTTTAATAATAGCATTATCAGGCTCAACTAAAATACGGACAAAGTCATCTACTGATAATTTGCCAAGCTCAACGCGAATTGGAAATCTTCCTTGAAGCTCTGGAATAAGATCAGATGGTTTTGAAACGTGAAAAGCACCTGCTGAAATAAACAATACGTGGTCTGTTTTGACAGGACCATACTTTGTCATAATTGTTGAACCCTCAACGATTGGCAAAATATCGCGCTGTACTCCTTCACGTGACACATCTCCTGATGAAGATTGACTGCTTTTACGAGCGATTTTATCGATTTCATCAATAAAAATAATTCCAAACTGTTCGGCACGCTCTGTTGCTTGTTGCGTTACTTCATCCATATCAATTAACTTCTGTGCTTCTTCATTTGTTAACACTTTGCGAGCTTCGCGTACTGTTAACCGACGCTTTTTCTTTTTCTTAGGCATGAAATTACCTAGCGCATCTTGAATATTCATTCCCATTTGCTCCATACCCGAACCTTGAAGCATATCAAACATAGAAGCTTGCTGTTCTTCTACTTCAACTGTTACATAATGCTCCTCAAGTTCTCCAAGCGCAAGCTTATGAGCCATTCTCTTACGTTCCATTTCGCTTGATGCATCGTCGTTTGATGTTTCTTGCTGAGGTTTTTCCCCTTCAGCTTGACCACCAAAAAGCATTTCAAATGGGTTTTTATATTGAGTATTTTTACGTTTAGAAGGAACGAGAAGATCAACAATGCGTTGGTTTGCATTTTGTTCTGCTTGCCCGCGTACTTCGTTTGTTTTTTCTTCTTTCACAAGTCGAACAGAAGTTTCCACAAGGTCTCGTACCATTGATTCTACATCCCGTCCAACATAACCGACTTCCGTGAACTTCGTTGCTTCAACTTTAATAAAAGGAGCTCCCACTAATTTTGCTAGTCGACGAGCAATCTCTGTTTTCCCTACTCCAGTAGGCCCAATCATTAAAATGTTCTTTGGTACAACTTCATCTCGTAGTGATTCACTTAGCTTACTGCGGCGATAACGGTTACGAAGTGCAACGGCAACGGCCTTTTTTGCTTCCTTTTGTCCAACAATATATTGATCAAGTTTTTCAACAATTTGACGCGGTGTAAGTTCTGTATACATTCTGTTCTTCCCTCCTTAAAGTTCCTCTACAATAATTTGATCGTTTGTATAAACACAAATATCTCCGGCAATCTCTAGAGAGGCCTTAGCAATATCTCGCGCTGACATGTTTTCACCTGAATATCGTTTGAGCGCACGACCTGCAGATAGCGCATAGTTCCCACCAGAACCAATAGCTAAAATTCCATCATCAGGTTCAATAACCTCACCTGTACCTGAAATAAGTAGCATATGCTCTTCGTTTGCTACGATAAGCATTGCTTCTAGCTTGCGTAACACTTTATCGCTGCGCCACTCTTTTGCAAGTTCAACAGCTGCACGCTGCAAATTACCGTTGTACTCTTCAAGGCGATTTTCAAACATTTCAAAAAGAGTAAACGCATCTGCCACAGATCCAGCAAACCCTGCTAGCACTTTTCCATGAAAAAGACGACGTACTTTTTTTGCTGTATGTTTCATTACTACAGCATTTCCGAACGTTACTTGTCCATCTCCTGCCATTGCGCAACCGCCTTTGTGTTGAATCGCAAAAATCGTTGTAGCATGAAAGTCACCCATAATATACATCTCTCCTTCAGCATATGTTCTTGTGTTCTTTTTTCATATTATCCTTTTATGTCGCTTACGCTCTTGGATGATGATTCATATAAATAGAACGAAGGCGATCTTTTGTCACATGTGTATAAATTTGAGTTGTTGACAAATTTTCATGTCCTAGAAGTTCTTGAACAGTTCTCATGTCAGCACCTTCATTTAACATATGCGTTGCGAAAGTATGACGCAAAGAATGAGGAGTAATATGAATGTTCTCTGCCGTTTTCTTAACAATACGGTTTAAAATATAGCGAATGCCTCTAGCTGTTAAAGGCTGACCTCTATGATTCACAAAGAGTGCCTTACAATCAATATTACTCTTTGGGAGCAATTTTAGACGACCTTCATCTCTATATTTTTTTATGGCTTCATATGAGAAATTCCCAAAAGGTACATAGCGTTGCTTCTTTCCCTTTCCATAAACCAAAAGAGTTTTCATTGACATATCGATATCACTCAGCATAATTGAAGCACACTCACTTACCCTTATCCCCGTTGCATATAAAAGTTCTAAGATTGCTTGATCTCTTTGACCAAGCGGTGTAGAAACATCGCTTACTTCAAAAAGCAGTTGAAGTTCTTCCTTATATAAGAACGAAGGGTTGCGGTGCGAACGCTTTGGGAGGGATACCATCGTAAACGGATTTTCTTTTACCGTATGCTCGCGCGATAAAAAGCGATAAAAACTTCGCAAAGCTGATACTTTACGGGCAATCGATCGCTTAGAATAGCTGTGTTCGTGAAGCTTGGTTAAAAAAATACGAACGTTGCTATATGTAACGTCCTCTAATCTTTTAATTCCTTCTTCCTCTAGAAATTCCATAAACAATAAAATGTCTTTCTCGTAACACAGCGTTGTATATTGTGAGTAATTTTTCTCAATTTGTAAATATTCAAGATAGCAATTTAAAGATTCTTTCACATTTATCATTGCTTCACCTCGCAAAGGCTACTAAATATTATCACACTTTTAGTAGCCCGCGCAAATAATTTATATATTTTTCACAAAATTTTGAACTATTTCAAGTGCACGCTTAGCATACTGTTCATTGCGCTCTTGTTTCTTTTTAATGCGAACTGGGAGATCCTTGAATATTCCAAAGTTTGCATTCATCGGTTGGAAGTTTTTATCACTTGTATGTGTAATATAGTGAGCCATGCTTCCAAGAGCCGTTTCTTGAGGGAAAACTAAAAGCTCTTCACCTAACACATAGCGAGCTGCGTTTAGTCCTGCTAAAAGTCCGCTTGCAGCTGATTCTACGTAACCTTCAACACCTGTCATTTGTCCTGCAAAGAATAAATCTTCACGATCTTTGTATTGATATGTCGGTTTTAGAAGTCTTGGTGAATTAATAAATGTATTTCGATGCATAACACCGTAACGAACAATTTCTGCATTTTCAAGCCCAGGAATTAAGCGAACAATATCTTTTTGAGGTCCCCATTTAATATGTGTTTGGAAACCAACGATATTGTAAAGTGTTCCTGCTGCATCATCTTGACGAAGTTGTACAACAGCATACGGACGTTTTCCTGTTTTCGGATCTTCAAGACCTACTGGTTTTAATGGCCCGAAAAGCATTGTTTTCTTTCCTCTTGAAGCCATCACTTCAATTGGCATGCAACCTTCAAAATATACTTCTTTTTCAAATTCTTTTAGCGGTACAACTTCTGCCTCAATAAGCGCATTATAGAAGCGATCAAATTCTTCTTCTGTCATTGGACAGTTCAAATATGCTGCTTCTCCTTTATCATAGCGAGACTTTAAGTATACCTTATCCATGTCAATGCTGTCTTTTTCAAGGATGGGAGCTGCTGCATCATAGAAATAAAGATACTCTTCTCCTGTTAAACTTTTAAGCTGTTCAGATAATGCTTGAGACGTTAATGGACCTGTTGCAATAATAGTAGGTCCGCTTGGAATTTCTGTAATTTCTTCATTAAATACTGTTACATTTTCATGATGCTTTACACGCTCTGTTACATGTGCCGCAAATTCATGACGGTCAACAGCTAGTGCTCCGCCTGCTGGAACAGAACAAGCATCAGCTGAGGAAATAATAACAGAATCTAGATGACGCATCTCTTCTTTCAGTACTCCAACAGCATTTGTAAGCGTGTTGGCACGAAGCGAGTTACTGCATACAAGCTCCGCAAATTTATCTGTATGATGTGCTGCTGTTTGACGAACAGGGCGCATTTCGTAAAGATGCACCTTAATTCCTCTTTTAGCAAGCTGCCAAGCTGCTTCACTTCCAGCAAGTCCAGCTCCTATTACATTAACGATTTTTTCAGACATTTGTTTCCCTCCAGATGTAATTTCTTTTCTCCGTAACAGATAAAGTGGTGAGCACAACGTTGTGCTCACCACGAAAAAGGTCTAGCTTTGCGTTTCTTCTTTGTAATCACATTCAGTGCACGTAACTTGAACACCTTTTTTCTGCTTTTTCTCAACAAGGAGACTTTCACATTTTGGACATTTTCTTGCAATTGGTTTGTCCCAAGATAAGAAGTCACAGCTTGGATAATTTGTGCAACCATAGAAAAGGCGTTTTTTCTTTGATTTTCGTTCCACAACTTGACCGTCTTCACATTTCGGACAATCAACGCCAATTTCTTTTACAATCGGCTTTGTGTTACGACAGTCAGGAAAGTTTGAGCATGCCATAAATTTTCCGTAGCGACCCATTTTAAAGACCATAGGTGAACCACACAGTTCACAATCTTCTCCAGCAGGTTCGTCTTTAATCTCGACTTCGCGCATTTCTTTTTCCGCTTTTTCTAAACGTATTTCGAAGTCGCGATAAAATTCATCGATAACCGATACCCATTGTACTTTACCTTCCTCTATTTCATCAAGGTCTGTTTCCATTTTGGCTGTAAATTCCACATCAATTGTTTCAGGAAAGAACTCAAGGATAAGTTCCAGTACAATTTCACCAAGCTCTGTTGGAACAAATCTTTTGTTATCAAGCGCAACATATCCTCTGCGTTGAATAGTATCAAGCGTTGGAGCATATGTAGAAGGTCTTCCAATACCTAACTCTTCCATCGTTTTCACAAGACGTGCTTCCGTATAGCGAGGCGGCGGCTGAGTGAAATGCTGATTTTGTTCGATATCTTTTGAGTACGCTTGTTCTCCTTCCGTCATGTCTGGAAGAATTTTTTCCTTTTCTTCCACTTTATCATCATTTCCTTCTACGTACACTTTCATAAAGCCAGGGAACTTAATTTTTGAGCCGTTCGCTCTAAATGTTACACCGTTGTTTACTAAATCAACAGCCATCGTATCCATAATAGCTGGTGCCATTTGGCTTGCAAGGAATCGTTCCCAAATCAGTTTGTATAAGCGATGTTGATCTCTTGATACATACTGTTTAATCTCAGAAGGTGAACGCAGAATAGATGTTGGGCGAATTGCCTCATGAGCATCTTGAGTGTTAGCATTCTTCTTTTCTTTCCGCTTTTCTTTTGAAAGAAATTCTTCACCAAACGTATCTTTTACATATTCATAAGACTCTGTTTGAGCCGTTTCTGAAATACGAGTTGAATCTGTACGCATGTACGTAATTAAACCAACTGTTCCTTCTTTTTTCCCTAAATCAATTCCTTCGTAAAGCTGTTGAGCAAGCATCATTGTTTTCTTTGCTCTAAAGTTTAGCTTACGAGCTGCTTCCTGTTGAAGGGAAGATGTTGTAAAAGGAAGCGCTGGATTTCGTTTGCGCTCTTTTTTTGTTACTTTTTGAATTGAAAATTCATTGCCATCAAGTCGAGCTAGAACTTTTTCAACATCTTCTTTTGATGAAAGTTTTGTTTTTTTGCCATCCATTTCAGTAAAAGATGCTTGAAATTCTTTTTCACTTTTTAAGAAGTTCGCGTTAATTGACCAGTATTCTTCAGGTTGAAAGCGTGAGATTTCCTGCTCTCGTTCAATAATTAATCGAACTGCAACAGATTGAACGCGTCCAGCGCTTAATCCCTTTTTCACTTTTTTCCAAAGAAGTGGGCTAATGTTATACCCTACTAAACGATCAAGAATACGACGAGCTTGTTGAGAATTAACAAGATCCATATTAATAGATCTTGGATGTTTAAAAGAAGCTTTAATTGCATCTTTTGTAATTTCATTAAATACTACTCGGCAGTCTGACGATGTATCAACGCCAAGACTATGAGCTAAATGCCAAGCAATTGCTTCCCCTTCACGATCCGGATCGGCCGCTAGGAAAATCTTTTTTGCTTTTTTAGCTGCTGTCTTAAGTTCTTTTAAAACAGGCCCTTTTCCACGAATAGTGATGTATTTTGGGTCGTAATCATGTTCAGTATCAATTCCCATTTGACTTTTTGGAAGATCTCGAACATGTCCCATTGATGCTTTTACTTTGTATTTTTTCCCTAAATATTTTTCAATTGTTTTCGCCTTTGCTGGCGACTCTACAATAACTAAATAGTCCGACATACTATTGTCCTCCCTTAAAGAGGTAGAATAAAATCTTCATTATTATTAAATACTTATATGCACTTTGTCAAACCTCTTGTTCATTTTTTACTTGAAAATGAATTTCGCTTGTTACATCTTTAGCACTACATACTAATTTTGCGCCAAGCTGAATAAGCTTATTTGTTCCTTTTGAACATTCTTCAAAGATTGAGCCAGGTACAGCAAAAACCTCTCTTCCTTGAGAGAGCGCTTGGTCAGCTGTAATAAAAGAACCGCTTCTTTCCTTCGCTTGAATGACAATCGTTCCAAACGATAAACCGCTAATAATACGGTTCCGTAGCGGAAAATGCGCTCGATGCGGTTTTATAAAAGGGTTGTATTCCGATAATAACAGATGATTGTTAGCGATGTCACTTGCTAAATAACAATTTTCTTTTGGATAAATGTTATAAAACCCGCTTCCTAATACAGCAACAGTTTTGCCTCCATGAAGAATAGCTTCTTTATGTGCAAGCGCATCCACCCCTTTTGCAAGACCGCTTACAATTGTCCATCCTTCTTCCACGAGAGGTTTGCACAAAGCCTTTGTAGCCTTTATACCGTAGCTTGTTGGCGTCCTCGTTCCAACGATGCTAACGGATTTGTTATTTAATAACCGGTAATCTCCTTTTGTATAAAGAACCCATGGAGGGTCATAAATATTCTTTAATAACGCCGGATACTCAGGATCCGTAATTGTTATACAACGAATATTTTGAGCGCTATATTTCTTTAGAATATCTTGTATTGGAATAGTTTGCAAATCTTTATAGACAATTTCAGTTGAAGAACTTGGAAGTTGAAGAATGGTTTGAAGAAGAGCAGGAGAAGCTTCTCTTAGAAAAGATAGGGAGGAATCATACTGAAGAAGTTTGAGTATGGATTTCCATCCAACCCTTCTGCAGTGTGATAATAAAATTAACTTTTCTCTCATAATTCACCTCTTTAATTGTTCTAAAAATCGCCATAAAAACCAACCGTTACCTAAATGGTAACGGTTGAACTTCCTATTTTAAGACTGTGATGAACTTACAGGAATATCGTGCGTTTTACACTTATCGTAAATTCCTTCATCCTTTAGCACTTTAATAAGCGTTTCTCCCATAACAGAAGGGGTCTCAGCAACGCTAATACCGCATGCGTTAAGCGTTTTAATCTTCTCGCTTGCCGTACCCTTACCACCTGAGATAATCGCACCAGCGTGGCCCATACGCTTGCCTGCTGGAGCTGTTTGACCTCCAATAAAGCCAACAACAGGTTTTGTCATATTTTCTTTCACCCATTGTGCTGCTTCTTCTTCTGCCGTACCCCCGATTTCACCAATCATAATAACAGCATATGTGTCTTCATCTTCATTAAAGGCTTTTAACACATCAATGAAGTCCGTGCCATTAACAGGGTCTCCACCAATTCCTACTGCTGTTGACTGGCCAATTCCTGCTTGTGAAAGTTGATGAACAGCTTCATATGTGAGTGTTCCAGAGCGTGACACAACCCCAACATGACCTTTTTTATGAATGTATCCTGGCATAATACCAATTTTACATTCTTCTGGTGTGATAACACCTGGGCAGTTTGGTCCAACAAGTCTTGTGCGCTTTCCTTCCATATAACGCTTTACTTTCACCATATCAATTACTGGAATACCTTCTGTAATTGTGATAACTAAGTCAAGGTCTGCATCAACTGCTTCCATAATTGCATCTGCTGCAAAAGCAGGTGGAACATACACAACTGACGCGTTTGCACCTGTTGCTTTTTTTGCGTCTTCAACAGTGTTGAAAACAGGTACTCCTTCGATTGTTGTGCCGCCTTTTCCTGGAGTTACGCCCCCAACAATTTTTGTTCCATATTCAATTGCTTGTTTTGTATGAAACAAACCTGTCGCTCCTGTAATCCCCTGTACAATAACTTTTGTATCCTTGTTAATAAATACGCTCATTTTTACCCCTCCTGTTCTTTATTTCACAAGTGCAACAATTTTTTCAGCGCCGTCAGCCATTGACTCTGCAGCTGTAATGTTAAGACCTGATTCTTTCAAAATCTTTTTGCCAAGCTCAACGTTTGTGCCTTCTAAGCGAACAACAAGTGGCAAATCTAGTCCTACTTGTTTTGTTGCTTCAACAACACCTTCAGCAATAACATCACATCTCATAATGCCACCAAAAATATTGACAAAAATTCCTTTTACATTTTGATCGGAGATAATAATCTTGAACGCTTCCGTTACTTTCTCAGCCGTTGCACCGCCCCCTACGTCAAGGAAGTTTGCCGGCTCTCCGCCTGAATATTTAATAATGTCCATTGTCGCCATTGCAAGACCTGCTCCATTTACCATGCAGCCGATGTTACCATCAAGCGCAATGTAACTTAAGTCATATTTTGACGCTTCAATTTCTTTTACATCTTCTTCTTCTAAATCACGAAGCTCTAATATGTCTTTTTGACGATAAAGAGCATTTGAATCGAAATTAAGTTTTGCATCAAGCGCCATTACTTTTCCATCCCCTGTTGTTACAAGTGGATTAATCTCAGCGATTGAGCAATCTTTTTCAACAAATACTTTATATAAACCAGCCATAAATTTTACAGCTTGACCTACTAACTCTTTTGGAATATTGATATTAAACGCTAATCGACGCGCTTGGAACCCCTGTAATCCAACCGCTGGATCGATATATTCCTTAAAGATTTTTTCAGGTGTTTTTTCAGCTACTTCTTCAATTTCTGTTCCACCTTCTTCAGAAGCCATAAGCACAACGCGTGAAGAAGCACGATCTAATACGATTCCAACATAATATTCTTTTTGGATATCGCAACCTTCCTCAATAAGTAAACGCTTTACTTCTTTTCCTTGTGGACCTGTTTGATGAGTTACGAGCGTTTTTCCAAGTATCTCATCGGCATATGTACGAACTTCGTCCAAGTTTTTCGCAACTTTTACCCCTCCGGCTTTACCGCGGCCACCTGCATGAATCTGTGCTTTTACAACAGATACATCTGACCCTAGCTCTTTTGCTGCTTCTACCGCTTCTTCTACCGTAAATGCTACGCGGCCATTTGGAACAGCTACACCATATTTTCTAAGGAGCTCTTTTCCTTGATACTCATGAATATTCATATCCCATCCTCCTAACGTCATTTCAAAAAAATAGACTGCGCTTTCATTGTATAAAATGGAAGTCTACTTGTCTACTATTCTTGCGAAATTTATAAAAGATTCAGAAATGATGGCGTTTTCTTTAGAAATTTGTTCTATTTTTTTGCTTTTTCATCCATTTTGTAAATAAAAGCAAAAATCTCTGCTACCGCCTCATAAAGCTCTTCTGGGATACGCTCGTTCAGCTCTAAATTATGAAGCAAGTTTACAAGAGACGGATCTTCTTGAATTGGAACATTGTTTTCCTTTGCTTTTTCAATGATATCCCGCGCAACGTCTCCTCCTCCTTTTGCCACTACCTTTGGTGCTTTCTCATGTTTTAAATAGGCAAGAGCTACCGCTTTTTTAGAGTATGATTTTTTTTCATCAAATCTTAAGATCCACTCCTTTATATCCACTATACGATACTTGAGCTAAACTTGATGTGTTATCTTTACTTGCAAAAACTTTTACGTCTGATAGATAATAGTCCAGCTCGCTCAGACCGAGACGAAGTGATGGTTTTAAAGATTCCATAATAGGTTTAATATCCTGATGATCATTTATAATATCTATGATAATCGCTCGATTTTGAACATGGACGCTGACTACCGTTTCTTGCAAATAAGAAAGCTCTAAGTGAAAAAGAATATGACAGTAGTTTGGATCAATGGTTCCATCCTCTCTCTTCTTTCCTTTCCACTGAAGGGAGACTTCTGTTAGCTTTTCCCTTACGTAGAGCGGAAACTGCGCGTACAAAGAAGTAATAGGTCCTTGTCCTTCATCAGAAGATAAGAGCTGAAGAGCGGTTAATTTATGCACCATCTCTTCTGCTCGTTCTCTTAAAAAAGATGGTAGGGGTTGCTCAAGCATTTTCAAAAGAGCTCCTTTTAATCCTTCTCCAGAGCTTTCTCCTTTTAGCTCACTCTCATATGTAAGACCTAAGGATGAAAATAAGGTTGATAATATACGGTGAAACTCCTTAGATTGAAAAGAAGTTTGCAGAAGCTTGTTCACCTCTGTTAAAATGTTTTTTCCTTCTTCGTTTATGAACAAGGAGGTTCCTTCTTGAGTAAGCTTTCCTCTTAAGTTAGGACTTTTTTCAATGCTCTCTACCATTTTGTGAAAAAACGGCATTTTTTCCATGTTTGGTAAATTGTTCAGAAGCGTTTTTTTCATAGTTGTAATTTCTTCTGCTTCTTCTCCTTTAGGAGATAAGCTCACTAATGCCTGCTGTTCCAAAACACCCTTTTCAATTGCCCCTGTCTGTTGCAGAATACGAAAAGGGATATTTCCTTCTAACCAGCCTTTTACTAAATGGAAAAGAACTTCTCTTCCTTTTGTTAGCCTAAAAGCACCTTTAAACTTAACAAGTTCTTCACCATATCCTTCACGATTAGCAAGAGTTGTAAGTTCGTTAAAAAGTGGAGCAAGAGAAGCGTCTCCTAGCGATTTTAAAGCTTGGAAAATAGATTTAGATGGCGTAAAGTTCCGCGCAATCATCGTCTCTACAGCTTTTTTTTCAGGGGGTGGAAAAGAAGGTGATGTTTCCTTAGCGATAGTCGTTAAAAACTCTTTTGAAAAAGGAATACTTTTAGAAAGCAAAAAAGAGGCTAAACTCTCTTCCTTCTTTCCTCTTGTTCCTAGTGCTTGCAATATGTTTTGCCTATTTTTATCCCCTGACTCTTCTCCAACGACTTTTAAGCTTGGCAAATCGTCTTTAATATCTATTTCAAAATAATAGGGACGCAAAACAGATAAAGAGCGCTCTAATTTAGCTACAATGCTTTGGCCATTTACAGAAACAAGCGCTATGTCTCCTTTAAAAAACTTTTGAATGGTTCCTTTCACAATGCTTCCATCTCTAAGAGGTAGCACTGTGGAATGTTGAATTCCTTCTAACAGCGAAGAGCGCAAAAAAGAAATATTCATAATTCACCTCTAGCTTTTAACATACTCTTTAATTGGTGAAAAAGAACGTCTGTGTTCATCAATAATACCGTGCTTTTCAATTGCATCTAGATGCTCTTTCGTTCCATACCCCATATGTTTTTCAAACCCGTACGCAGGAAATTTTTCACCGAGTTTTTTCATCAGACGATCACGTGTAACCTTAGCTACAATCGAAGCAGCCGCAATTGAAATACTTTTTGCATCTCCACTGACAATATCAAGCTGAGGAATAGAAACGTTCGGAAGCTTCATTGCATCAATAAGCAAATAGTCAGGTTCTTTCTCAAGCTCCCTAATAGCACTTTCCATTGCTTTTCGTGTTGCATGATAAATATTCAATGAGTCAATATCTGCTCGTCCAATAATCCCTATACCAACTGCAAGAGCATTCTCTAAAATGAGCTCATAGTAACTTTCCCGTTTTTTCTCAGAAAGCTTTTTAGAATCTGTTAAACCAAGTGCACGGAAATCATGAGGAAGAATAACAGCTGCTGAAACTACCGGACCTGCAAGAGGTCCCCTGCCAACTTCATCAATACCTGCGATTAAATCTATACCTTTTGCATAAAGCGTATTTTCATATTTCATCATCTCTAGAAATTGCTCTTCTAACGCTTCTTGTTTTTTAAACCACTTTTCTTTCTGCAGGACTAGCTTTTGAACTCCTTTACGCTCGTCTGTTGCACACTGCAATAGAAATGGATCATTTTTAGATGTTACCTTTTCTAACTTTGCTTTAATTTCTTTAATGCTTTCACTCATCTTTTATATCGTCCTTTTTTCTTTTTTTTCTATTAAAAAAGGATGCTTTTTAAGCATCCTTTTCATTTATTCCTCTTCACTTTCACGGAGTTCATCAGGATAGTCAAATGTAAGGGGACCAAGACGATCTGCGCGAATTTCACGCAAAACAAGCTCAGCTGTCTTGTCGTAGTCCACAATACCTCCACCCATTAAACAGCCCCGTTTAGCACCGATAAAGTCAAACAGGTCTACAATCTCCTCATAACGCTCTGTCACACCATAACGATCTTCTAAACGTGATTCATAACGCTCTTGCAAAAAGCGCAGTGCATAAACTGCTACATCTTGCAAATTTAAAATTGTATCTTTAATAGCCCCTGTTGTAGCAAGCTTTAATCCAACAAGCTCGTCCTCAAATTTCGGCCAGAGAATCCCAGGCGTATCTAGAAGTTCGAGTTCTTTTCCTACTTTAATCCACTGCTGCGCTTGTGTCACCCCAGGACGATCTCCTGTTTTAGCAATATTTTTTCCCGCTAAACGATTGATAAGTGTTGATTTTCCAACATTCGGAATCCCAACAATCATCGCTCGCATTGCACGTGGGTTTTTAATTCCTTTTTGTCTCATACGATCAAACTTTTCTTTTAAAAGGGTTTTAGAGAGTGAGACAATACGGTCCATTCCTTTGCCATTCTGTGAGTTAATAGCAAGAGCTGGAATCCCCTTTTCATCATAGTACTGAATCCACTGTTCCGTCACTTTTGGATCAGCTTTATCCGCTTTATTTAGCAGCATGATTCGTGGCTTATTTGCAATAAGTTCGTCAATCATTGGGTTTTGTGAAGATTGAGGGATGCGTGCATCAACAAGCACAAAAACAATATCAATTAGTTTTAATTTCTCGGTAACTTGGCGACGAGCTTTCGCCATATGTCCTGGAAACCATTGAATGGTCATTATTATTCACCTACTTTTAATCAACCGTTCTAATTTCATTAAAAGGCCAGTACACAATGCTTGTTGTGCCAACTACTTTTTTCAAGGAAACCGGTCCAATCGCGCGACTATCTCGGCTATTGCGTCGGTTATCTCCCATAACGAAAATTTCGCCTTCTGGAACGACCTTATCGCCACCTGGAGTATCTTCTAGTTTAAAATCTTCCGTAAGCGGCATACCGTCGTCAAGTTCGCTTTTATATTGATCAAGATACGGTTCTTCGTACGCCTTTCCATTAATATAAAGCGTATCGTTTTTGTACTCCACGTGATCTCCTGGTAAACCAATCACGCGTTTAATGTAATCTTTGCCACCTGGAGCATGAAAGACCACAACATCAAATCGATCAGGCCCACCAATTTTGTAAGATATTTTGTTTACAATCATGCGGTTTTGATCATGTAGAGTTGGCATCATTGATTCTCCATCTACCACAATTGGAGTGAAGAAGAAGAATCGAATAATTGCCGCAATAATGACGGCAATCGAAATGGCCTTGATCCATTCTACTGTTTCATTTTTTTTACGAGCCATAGTTTATCCTCCAAACAGCTAAAATGTACCTCTCTACTATACATAAAAAAATAATGATTATTCAACCTTTATGTAAAAATCGGCGAATCTCGCCTAAAATAGTTTAGAAATTTGAAAAAAGGAGCTTGTCAGACAAGCTCCTTTTTGGATTATCGAATTTCTTTAATACGAGCTGCTTTACCACGAAGGTTACGTAGGTAGTAAAGTTTCGCACGACGTACTTTACCACGGCGTACAACTTCAAGCTTAGCGATTTTTGGTGAATGAAGTGGGAATGCACGTTCAACACCAACACCGTAAGAAATTTTACGAACTGTGAAAGTTTCGCTAATTCCACCACCACGGCGTTTGATTACAACACCTTCGAACACCTGAATACGTTCACGAGTACCCTCAACAACTTTAACGTGTACGCGAACTGTATCTCCAGAACGGAAAGCAGGTAAGTCACCTTTTAATTGTTCTTTTGTGATATCTTGGATTAATTGTTGCATGATTTCATCTCCTTCCAACAGATGCTCTTATCAATGCTTTCGCATCATTGCAGCGGAACATCGTTTTCAAAGCTTGGACAGCACTGCCCAAAGCCACAAACATTATCTTAGCACATCCCATCACTAGATGCAATATCTTTTAACCATCTGAACGACGCGTTTTTTCAATCTGATCCAGCATCTTCTTTTGACTTTCTGAAAGCTCATAGTTTTCGAGCAGATCAGGCCTTCTTAGGAATGTTCTACGCAGCGATTCCTCTTCTCTCCACTCCGCTATACGTTTATGATCGCCAGATGTAAGGACGTCTGGTACCTTCATCCCTCTAAAATCTGATGGTCGAGTATAATGAGGATGCTCTAGAAGGCCTGTACTAAATGAATCTTCAACAGCAGATGCTTTGTTCCCTAAAACGTCAGGAAGAAGGCGTACGACGCTGTCAATGATCACAAGGGCTCCAAGTTCCCCTCCCGTTAACACAAAGTCTCCAATTGAAATCTCATCTGTTACAACGTGTTCACGAATTCGCTCATCATATCCTTCATAGTGACCACAAACAAAGATAAGGTGCTCTTCTTTTGAAAGCTCCTCTGCTTTTTTTTGGGTATAGCGTTCACCCTGTGGACAAAGAAGAACAACACGAGCTTTTGAGCCTTCTTTATTGAGATCAGCAACAGCATCAAAAATAGGTTGTGGCTTCAATACCATACCAGCACCACCGCCGTATGGATAGTCATCAACTGTCTTATGCTTGTTGTCTGCGTACTCTCTAAAATCTGTAACAGCTACATCAACCGCTCCTTTATCACGTGCCTTTTTTAAAATGGAGCTTTCAAGGACACCATGAAACATCTCAGGAAACAGTGACAAAACATCAATTTTCATTAGTCTAATAACCCTTCCATTTCGTTGATGATTACTTTTTTCTCTTCGACATTAATGTCTGCTACAACATCTTCAATATACGGGATAAGGATATCTTTTCTTCCAGATGCTTTTACGACCCACACATCGTTTGCTCCTGTGGCTAAAATTTCTTTGATTGTGCCAACAAGGTTTCCTTCCTCTGTGTATACTTCACAACCTACAATTTCGTGAAAGTAATATTCTCCTTCTTCTAATTCAACAAGGTCTGAAGATGGTACCTTAAGGAGACAGTTTTTGAACGGCTCCACTTGATTGATATTATGATACTCTTCAAATGTAAGAAGATCAAAATTTTTATGCTGACGATGACTTGCTACAACAACTTTGATTTCTTCATTGTCCTTGAATATGTATAACTCATTTCCAACTTTATAACGTTCTTCTGGAAAATCTGTGCGAGAGATAACGCGGACTTCACCGCGAACTCCGTGCGTGTTCACAATTTTCCCTACGTTCAACCACTTTTCCATTGCTTTTCACCTCTATCGAATTTCAATCACAATTCCATCTTTAACGAGAATCGTTTGTAAACTTTTGAATTCTTCCCAGCTGTCGCCTTCTTTTACTTCTACAATAGCATCTAGCTTTGTTTCTTCAAGCTCACTGCCAATTGGGAGCAAGTTAAGCTGTTCTAGCTGAAAATCGATAATACGGAGTTTTTCTAAACGGGTTTTTTGTTCCTTTTCGAATTGTTTTTCAAGCGATGCTGCTGATGGTTTTTTCATATTTTCAATCTTTTTTAACTGAAATCGCAACTGCTCAATTTCATTTTGCAGCCCTTTTTGTTCAAGAATAAACTTATTCCTTAACTTTTCCTTGCTTTGTTCAGTTAATACTTGTTTCACAATCACTTTTTGGACAACTTTCACCCGCACTCCCTCCTCTTATCTTTATTATATAAAAGAAGTAAAAAAAAGGGGAGGTTATCCCTCCCCTTTTTTCATTACTTGCTTAATTTTGAGTTGTGGAATTTCTCCATGATACCTTCTTTAGAGAAAAGGTTACGTACTGTATCAGATGGTTTAGCACCGTCTGTTAACCATTTAAGAGCAAGCTCTTCATTGATTTTAACTGCTGCTGGTTGCTCAAGTGGATTGTAAGTTCCCACTGTTTCGATGAAACGTCCATCACGTGGTGAACGAGAATCAGCTACTACGATACGATAGAATGGAGACTTTTTAGATCCCATACGTTTTAAACGAATTTTTACTGCCATTATTAAAGCACCTCCGAAATTGTTTCACACAGGATAATATATTATCAATCCTGCATTTGTTTGTAAAGTGTTTTTTCTTAACACTACATAAAAGGAAGTTTAAATCCTTTTTTCTTGCCTTTTGACATGTTTGTCATTTGCTTCATCATCTTCTTCATTTCATCAAACTGCTTAAGAAGTCTATTGACCTCTTGAACAGATCTACCACTACCTCTTGCAATACGCTTTTTACGGCTTGCATTGATGACTTCAGGCTGCTCTTTTTCAAGCTTTGTCATTGAACGAATAATCGCTTCAATATGACCAATTTGCTTATCATCTACTTGAACGTTTTTCAAGCCTTTCATCTTGTTTGCTCCTGGAAGCATTCCAAGAATTTCATCAAGCGGTCCCATCTGTCGCACTTGTCCAAGCTGTTCTAGAAAATCATCAAATGTGAAAGATTGCGTGCGTAACTTTTGTTCCAATTCGCGCGCTTTGTCCTCGTCAACAGACACTTGTGCCTTCTCGATAAGCGTTAGCACGTCACCCATTCCGAGAATACGAGACGCCATACGCTCAGGATGGAAAGTTTCTAAAGCATCTAGCTTTTCACCCATCCCGACAAATTTAATCGGTGTTTCCGTTACAGAACGGATAGAGAGAGCCGCACCACCGCGCGTATCTCCATCAAGTTTTGTAAGAACAACACCTGTTAATCCTAATTGTTCGTTAAAGCTCTCTGCCACATTTACAGCGTCTTGGCCTGTCATCGCATCTACAACAAGTAAAATTTCATCTGGCTTTGCCACTTCTTTTACTTGTTTAAGCTCGTCCATTAACGTCTCATCAACATGAAGACGACCTGCTGTATCAATTAAAACGTAGTCATGATGCTCTTCTTTTGCATGCTCAATGGCCTTACGTGCAATTTCAACAGGGCTTACCTGATCACCAAGTGAGAACACAGGCATGCTGAGCTGTTTTCCTAACGTTTCAAGCTGTTTAATTGCTGCAGGACGATAAATATCCGCAGCAGCTAGCAGAGGTTTACGATTGTATTTTTTGCGAAGAAGATTTGCTAATTTTCCTGTTGTGGTCGTTTTACCGGCCCCCTGCAGACCAACCATCATAACAACGGTTGGCGGACGGTTTGAAGTAGCAATTTTGCTTTCTTCTCCACCCATTAGCTTTGTTAACTCTTCTTTAACAACTTTGATAACTTGCTGTCCAGGCGTTAAGCTTTTCATAACCTCTTGCCCAACAGCGCGTTCATTCACGTTTTTGACGAATTCTTTAACAACTTTAAAGTTAACGTCTGCTTCAAGTAAGGCAAGGCGAACTTCACGCATCATTGCTTTTACGTCTGCTTCTGAAACTTTACCTTTGCCTTTAATCTTTTGAATTGTGCTTTGCAAACGGTCGGCTAATCCTTCAAATGCCATACTATGCCGCCCCCTAATCTAATTTCTCAAGCGAATCAATAAGAGAAAGCGTCTGCTCTTCATCATGCTGTTTTACAGCTTTTTGAAGATCTTGTAAAAGCTGCTTTCTTTGACGAAATCGCTGAAACAAGCCGAGCTTTTCTTCATACTGCTCAAGCATTTGTTCTGTACGTTTTATATTATCATAAACAGCTTGTCGACTCACGCCATATTCTTCAGCGATTTCTCCAAGCGAATAATCATCTAAATAATAAAGCGACATATAACTTTTCTGTTTTGAAGTTAATAATGATTGATAAAAATCATACAGATAGTTTATCCTTGTTGTTTTTTCAAGCACAACCAATCACGCCCTTGTTAAGTGAAAAACCTTTACACTCAAATAGTGTACTTATTTTAAAAACAAATGTCAAGTTTTTTTCTTAACAGTCTTTTTATTCTTCGTCTTCTTCTTCCATAAGCCCTGCAAAAAGGCCGTATACATATTTCTCTGGATCAAATTCCTGAAGATCTTCTACCTTTTCACCAAGGCCTACGAATTTAACTGGAATACTCAATTCGTTACGGATCGCCAGAACGATTCCACCTTTTGCAGTCCCATCAAGCTTTGTTAAAACAATGCCTGACACGTCTGTTGCCGCTGAGAACGTTTTAGCTTGGCTCATTGCATTCTGTCCTGTTGTTGCATCAAGAACAAGCAATACTTCATGAGGTGCATCAGGAACTTCGCGAGAAATGACGCGCTTTACTTTTTCAAGCTCATTCATTAAGTTTACTTTATTTTGAAGGCGTCCTGCTGTATCACAAAGTAATACATCTGCTCCTCTTGAACGAGCTGACTGAACTGCATCATACATTACAGCAGCTGGATCTGACCCTGCCGCTTGTTTAATAACATCAACACCAACGCGTTCTCCCCATACTTCAAGCTGTTCGATTGCTCCTGCTCGGAACGTATCGCCTGCTGCAAGCATCACTTTTTTACCTTCTTGCTTAAGCTGATGAGCAAGCTTTCCAATTGTTGTTGTTTTTCCAACGCCGTTTACTCCAACAAAGAGGATAATGCTAAGGCCTGATTGTTGAATATTCAAAGAAGAAAACTGTTCTTCTCCTCCTGAATAAATATCAATAAGTTTCTCTGAAATAACGTCTTTGATTTCTGTTGAATCTTTAATGTTACGGCGTTTTACTTCCATTTTCAACTCGTCAATTAAGTCCATTACTGTACTAACGCCAACATCAGCGCTAATTAGGATTTCTTCTAATTCTTCAAAGAAATCTTCGTCAACTTTACGATAGCGGGCAACAAGGTCATTAAGACGTCCTGTGAACGACTTTCTTGTTTTTTCCATCCCTTTTTCGTATTTCTTTGTTTCTTCTTGCTCTACTTCAGTTCCTGAAAACTTTTGTTTTAGTTTCTTAAAAAAACTCATGTGAACGTTTCACACCTTTCTTAAACATACTGCTTTTCTTCTTCAAGTTTGACAGATACGAGCTTAGATACACCAGATTCCTGCATTGTTACCCCATAAAGAACGTCTGCTTCTTCCATTGTCCCTTTGCGATGTGTAATAACAATAAATTGTGTTTTCTCACTGAATGTCTTGATGAACTTCGCGAAACGCTGTACATTTGCTTCATCAAGTGCTGCTTCTACTTCATCGAGCACACAAAACGGTACAGGTCGCACTTTTAAAATAGCAAAGAGAAGCGCAATAGCTGTTAACGAACGCTCACCACCTGAAAGAAGAGCAAGGTTCTGCAACTTCTTACCTGGCGGCTGTGCCACAATATCAATACCTGTATTTAGAAGATCTTCTTGATCAGTGAGCTTTAAATCCGCTCGTCCACCGCCGAAGAGCTTTGTAAATACTTCTTTAAAATGCTCTCTCACACTTGTGAACGTTTCACTGAATCTTTTCTTCATTTCCGTATCCATCTCTTCAATAAGCTGATGAAGTGTATCTTTTGCTTCAACAAGGTCTTCCTTTTGTTCACTTAAAAACGTATATCGCTCAGATACTCGCTCATACTCTTCAATTGCGCCTATATTAACTGTACCAAGTTCATCTAAAGCAAGTTTAATAAGCCTGATTTTTTTGCGCGTTTCCTCAGGGGATAGAGTAAGAGGATATTGCTGTTTCGCAGCTTCAAAGCTCATCATATACTCTTCTCTCAGCATATTTAAATATTGATCAAGCTCAACATCAAAGCGATTAATCTGCACTTCTTCATCTTTCAAAGCTTCCATCATCTGTTCTTGCTGACGCTTAAGTTCCTTTTGTTCAGCCATGAACGTCTCAAGCTCTTCTTGAAGCTCTGTGCGCTGCTTGCGGCGTTCGCTAATAAGCTTAGCCGTTTCTTCTTTATCGTTTGTTCTAGCTAAGAGCGTACCTTCTAAATCATGCTGACTTGTAAAACCTTCTTTCATCTGTTCTTTTAAGAATGAAAGCTGATCTTTTTGTTTAGAAAGAGCTGCAGAAGAAGCGTGTAAATCCTGCTCTGCACGCTCTACTTTTTCACGCTGATAAACAAGACGTTCACTCGCTTCTGCAAGCGCAATTTTCAGATTTGTAAGCTCCCCTTGAACAGTTTCTTTTGAACTTTTTTCCGAATTTTTCTGCTCTGTAACAAGCTGAATTTCTTCATCAAGATGCTTCATGGCCTCCTGAGAAGCTTGTAGTAATTCCCTTAACTCTGCTTCTCGTTGCTTAAAGCGTTCTTGCTCTTCAAAAAGCGGTGTCATGTCACTATTGTACATTTCAAGACGTCGTTTTGTATTTTTTTCAGTTAACAGAAGCTCGCTCATCTTGGCATTAAAAGCTTCGTACTCTTCTTTTAATGTTTGAACTTTCTCTCCTTGTGCAAGGGACTGTTTTTCAGCCTGAGCAAGTGACGTTTTGAGTTCCTTAACCTCTGCTTCAAGCAATCCTGTTTTTTCTTCCATTTCAGCAAGCTTTGCAACAAGGTCTTCTAGCTCACGCTTTCTTGCAATAAGAGATGAGCTGTTTTTCTTAGAAGCTCCCCCGCTCATTGATCCCCCTGGATTTACAACGTCTCCTTCTAATGTTACAAATCGATAGCGATGTGAAACAAGACGAGCAAGCTCATTAGCTCCTCGTAAATCTTTGGTCACAATGACGGTCCCAAGCAAGTTTGAAACAATATTTTCATACTTTTGCTCATATGAAATGAGATCACGGGCTACTCCAACGAAAGAAGGAGATCCTTGCATCGTTTCAATAACAGACTGAGGAATACTTTTTCCTTTAATCGTAGAAAGAGGTAAAAATGTGGCACGACCGCTACCTCGCTTCTTTAAATAAGCAATCGCTTTTCTTGCTTGTTCTTCTGCTGAAACAACTATATGCTGCATTGCCCCGCCAAGCGCTGTTTCAAGCGCTATTTCTACCTCTTTTGGAACTGTAATAAGCTCTGCCACTGCCCCTTCAATTCCTGTTAAGGCGCTTTCGCGGGCTTTTAACACTTCTTTTACGCCTTGAAAATAGCCTGTATACCCATCTTGCATATCTTCCATCATGCTGCGCTTTGACTTTGTTTGTTCAACATATTGGTATGCTTGATATAGAAGCGATTCTTTTTTTCTATATTTTTCTGTTAAAGCTTCAACATCTCGTTTTAATGTTAGGTTTTCATTAACTGCTTTATCAAATTCCTCTTTCGCAGCAGAAACTTCTCCATCAAGCCTTTTATGCTCCCCTTCAAGTTTCTGATGTTCGCTAAATAGCTCTTTGTTCGCTTCTTTTAAACGATTTTGTCTTTCACTATTTTGCTCGATTTGTTTCACTAAAAACTGACGTTCATTGCGAAGTGCCGTTTCTTGCTGTGCTTTTTCGAAATAGTCACTTTTCAAATTTTCGAGCTTTTCATCCAGATCTTCACTATAACTTTCAAAAAGAGACTGCTTTTCTGAAAGCTCTTTTTTTAATCTATAAACATTTTGTTCATATGTTTTGAGAAGTTCTGATGCTTCCTCTTTACTTTTAGCTAAGAAGGCTACTTGTTCCTCAAGGTGTTCTGTACTTTCCTCAAGCTCACTTTGCGTTTTTGAAGCATGTTTCTTTCTTTCAATAAGCACTTGCTTCCGCCCTTGAATTTTCTCGAGCTCTTCACTAACGTTTAATAAAACCGTTTGCAACTCTTCTAGGGATTGCTCTAGCGCATTCATATTTTTCTGAGCTTCATCAATATGACTTTCTTTCTTAGCAATAGACTCACTTAACGTTCTAGAAAGTTCTTTATGATGATCATGTTCAAGCTTTAATTTCTCCCATTTTTTATGAAGTTCTTCAATTTCATAAACAGTCAAAGAAATGTCGTAATTTTTTAGCTCTGCCTTTTTCTCTAAATAGTCTTTCGCCATAGAAGCTTGTATTTTTAAAGGTTCAAGGCCTGATTCAATCTCATATAAAATGTCGCTCACACGGTTTAAATTATCCTGCGTTTCAACAAGCTTAAGCTCTGCTTTCTTCTTACGTATCTTATACTTTAAAACACCTGCTGCTTCCTCAAAAATCTTTCTTCGTTCATCAGATTTTGAGCTGAGCACTTCCTCAACGCGCCCTTGGCCAATGATAGAAAATGATTCCCTCCCTAGACCGGAGTCCATAAATAGATCAATAATGTCTTTTAAACGACAGTGCTGATTATTAATAAAGAATTCACTTTCTCCTGAGCGAAAGACACGTCTTGTAATGCTTACCTCGTGATAATCAATAGGAAGAAACTGTTCGCTGTTCTCAAGCGTTAACGTTACTTCCGCTACGTTTAATGCTTTTCTCGTATCACTGCCAGCAAAAATAACATCTTCCATCTTTGCACCGCGCAAAGAGCGGGCAGATTGTTCTCCAAGCACCCATCTAATGCTATCTGTGATATTGCTTTTTCCGCTTCCATTCGGTCCGACTACAGCTGTCATTCCTTGAACAAAATCAACGGAAATTTTGTCGGCAAAAGACTTAAATCCCGCCACGTCTAGTCGTTTGAGGAACATCTTACTTCCTCCTTACTTTTGTTAAAGTTGTATATCATAGATTTATTGTTCTTTCAAAAGTGTTAAAGCAGTAATAGCTACTTGTGCAGCTTTTTGCTCTGCTTCTTTTTTTGATCTGCCAACACCAGTACCAAGCTCTGCTCCGTTTAGAAGCACTCGTGAAATAAACTCACGATTATGTGCTGGGCCTTTTTCTTGAAGAATTTGATATTGTAAAAGCCCTTGACTGTCACGCTGAACAAGCTCTTGCAGCTGACTTTTAAAATCCATTGCATACGTAAAATTACCAGCATCAATTTTAGGAAACACGGTTTGTGCTAGCAATTTTTCGACCACTTCAAGCCCTTGATCAAGATAAAGAGCACCGATAAATGCTTCAAACACGTCGGCTAAAAGAGCAGGTCTTTGGCGTCCACCTGTCATCTCTTCACCTTTTCCAAGCAAAACGTAATTGCCAAACTGAAGCTCGTTTGCAAACTTCACAAGAGATGGTTCACATACAACAGCAGCACGAAGCTTCGTAAGTTCCCCTTCGCTCATTGCTGGGTATTTGTTAAATAAAAATTTTGATACTGTTAGTTCAAGAACAGCATCACCTAAAAATTCCAAGCGTTCATTATCTTCATACGGTTTTTTACGATGTTCATTTACATATGAAGAATGAGTAAATGCTTGTGTTAACAGTTTTTCGTTGTCAAATAAAATACCCATTTTCTCTTGAAGTTCTTGAAACTGTTTTTTAATTTTTTCTTGTAATTTTTGATTTTTAGGGTAATAACGATGTCTTGCCATAAATACCTCCAATGGTTTCTTCCGTTTTCAATTTTCCATCTCTTTCTCCAGAAAGGGAGGTTTTCGTCATAATAAGTTGTCTCCAATTGTACTGAAGCCCTTTCACATCTTTAAATTTTCGCAGTAAATCAAAAACTTAAAGGTATGATGGAGAAGATGTTCGATAAAAGTAGAGAAAGCCCCGTTATATAAACGGGACTCTTCTAAAAGTAAGGACAGCTTATTGCTTATTCTGTATGTAAGTAACAGCGTCACCAACTGTCGCAATTTTCTCAGCATCTTCATCTGAAATTTCTAATTCGAACTCATCTTCAAGTTCCATAACTAGTTCAACTACGTCAAGGGAATCAGCGCCAAGGTCCTCTTTGAAAGAAGCCTCAAGTTTCACTTCCTCTTCCTTTACGCCAAGGCGATCAACGATGATACTCGTTACGCGCTCTAATACGTCTGACATACTATCACCTCCCCTCAAGTCATTATAGTGGATTCCTCAACAAATTACTAGAACTTCAGAAAGAAAATTCAAAAGCTCTTTTACATTACCATTCCGCCATCAACATGGAGTGTTTGGCCTGTCATATATTTGCTTCCTTCTGATGCTAGGAATGCAACAACTTTGGCAACATCTGCAACTTCGCCAAATTTTGCAAGTGGTACTTGCGATAGAATACCGTTTTTCACTTCTTCAGAAAGCTCGTCTGTCATATCTGTTGCAATGAAGCCTGGTGCAATAGCGTTAACCGTAATTCCTCGAGCTGCTAATTCCTGCGCACTTGTTTTTGTTAATCCGATTACGCCTGCCTTTGCAGCTACGTAGTTCGCTTGTCCAGCATTTCCACTTACACCTACAATAGAAGAAATATTAATAATGCGCCCGCTGCGCTGCTTCATCATTTGGCGAGAAACAGCTTTTGTGCACAGAAATACTCCTTTTAAGTTTGTCGCAATTACGCTATCCCATTCATCTTCTTTCATTCTCATTAATAAATTATCACGTGTGATGCCCGCATTGTTCACAAGAATATCTAAAGAACCAAATGTTCCAATCACTTCTTTGATCATAGCTTGAACTTCTTCGCTATTAGCTACGTCTGCTTTGATTTTGATAGCTTCGCCACCCATAGCTTTGATTTCTTCAACTACTTCTTGAGCTTTTCCTTCGCTTCCTGCATAGTTTACAGCAACTTTTGCTCCTAATGAAGCAAGTTCAAGCGCTGTTGCACGACCAATACCACGTGAGCCACCTGTAATAAGAGCTACTTTATCTTTTAACATCCTCATTCACCATCTTTCAAAGATTGAACTGTTTTTTGTAATGATTCCATATCGTATACCGCATGAACCGTTGCACGACGATTTACTTTTTTGACTAATCCAGACAGCACTTTTCCTGCCCCAATTTCAATAAATGTATCAACACCGTCATTCAGAATTCTTTCCACTGATTCATGGAAGCGAACAGGTGAATAAAGCTGTTCAACTAGACGCTCGCTAATTTCTTTCGCCTCTGTCATTGGTTCTGCTGTTACATTTGCTACAACAGGAACGCTCGCATTTGAAATTGTAATGTTAGCTAACACATTTTTAAATTCTTCTGCAGCTGGCTTCATAAGAGCAGAATGGAATGGACCGCTTACGTTAAGAGGCAATACACGTTTTGCTCCGCGCTCTTTTGCAAGTGCTCCTGCTCTTTCAACTCCTGCAACAGTACCCGAAATAACAATTTGTCCTGGACAGTTAATATTTGCAAGTTGTACAACATCACCATTCTCGCTAATCTCAGCTGTTACTTTTTCAAGTTCTTCTGCATCAAGACCAAGCACAGCTGCCATTGTTCCTTCACCAGCTGGAACTGCTTTATTCATCAATTGACCACGTGTATGAACCGTTTTTACTCCGTCAATGTACGAAATAGAGCCTGCTGCAACAAGTGCACTGTATTCTCCTAGACTATGTCCTGCTACATAGTCTGGCTTGATCCCTTCTTTGGTTAATTCATTTAAAAGCACTGCGCTTGCTGTTAATAAAGCAGGCTGTGCATGATATGTTAATGTTAGGTCTTCTGCTGGTCCTTCAAACATTAAGTTTGAGAGTGAGAAGCCAAGCGTCTCATTTCCTTCATCAATCATCTTTTTCGCGTCTTCTGATGCTTCATATACATCTTTTAGCATCCCAACAGCTTGTGAGCCTTGTCCTGGAAAAACAAATGCAATTTTGCTCATGCTTATTCCTTCCTTTCACTTTCTATGGTTTGTTCTTGTTTTTTATTCTGCGCAGCGATTTGCTCAGCGATTGTTTTAGGCACGCTTTGTTCTACCATTAATACCGCTTGTCTCACAGCATTAAAAATAGCGTTATCGTCTGAAGAACCGTGAGCTTTAATAACTGGTGCCTTAAGTCCAAAAAGACCGGCTCCACCATACTCCGTATAGTCCATTTGCGTTTTAAGTTTTTTTAATTGCGGCTTTAGAATCCCTGCTGCGACCTTACTCTTAAATGAACTTGTTAGCGTCTCTTTCAGCATTGAAAATATAGAAAGCGCTGTTCCTTCAATCGATTTTAACGCAATGTTTCCTGTAAAACCATCTGTTACAACAACATCTGCAACACCTTCTAATAAGTCTCTTCCCTCAACGTTTCCAATGAAGTTAATATCGGCATCTTGAAGAAGTGGAAATGTTTGTTTTGTTAAGTCGCTCCCTTTTTTCTCCTCTGTTCCTACATTTAACAGCCCAACGCGAGGAGACTCAATACCAAATACACTTTTAGCATAAATGCTTCCCATAATAGCATATTGAAGAAGATGATTTGGCTTTGCATCGGGATTTGCGCCTGCATCCAATAGTAAAAATCCATTTCCTGTACGAGTCGGTAGTGTTGGAGCTAAAGCTGGACGTTCAATCCCTTGAATGCGTCCGATAATAAATAAACCTGCTGCCATAAGAGCACCTGTATTTCCTGCTGAAATACAAGCATCTGCTTCTCCGTCCGCAATTTGTTGAGCAGCAAGCACCATTGAAGCCTTTTTCTTACGACGTACTGCCCGAACAGGTTCGTCCGTTGCTTCAATAACTTCTTCCGTATGTAAAACTGTTATTCGTTCTTTATTCTTCAAGTGTGGATGAATAAGGTTTTCATCCCCAACTAAAATGATATGTAAATCAGGGAAATGAGCAATTGCTCGCTCTGCTCCTTCAATTATCGCTTTTGGGGCATGATCACCGCCCATAGCATCAATTGTGATTTTCATTGTGATCCCCCTCTCCTGCTCTATTTGAATGATACATCTCAAATAGACCGGAAAATACTAGCGTTTGTCCAACGTAGCTTAATACTTCAACAGTTGTTCGTTCTTTTTTTGCACTTTTTTCTTTCACTTTTGCTTTCGCTACAACACGTTCCGCTAGCTTAACAGGCTGGTGGAACTGAATGGATGAATTAGCCGTCAACGCCAATTCATCATTGATAACAGCAACAGCAAGTGAATTGGCCTGTGCAAAAAGGTGGTGACCACGTGCAATATGATTACGCTTAAAAACGTGTTCTTCTTTTACATCAAAAATAGAAATCGCTGATTGATCAAGATTCAAGTCAATCACTTCACCAATAACCTCTTCAATTGGTAAAGAACGGACTTTACTTTCTAGCTGTGTTGAGGCAACATGCCGAATACGTTCACGAAGTTCAGGAATCGACAATTCCAAGCGATCTAACCGAATGGTTTGTACGCTAACAGAGAAACGTTCAGCTAACTCTTCATCCGTTACAAACGGGTTTTGATCAATTGTTTCTTGTAACTGCTTTTTCCGTTCCTTTTTATTTAATCTCATGCTCCACCATCCGCTTTTTAATACTAGGTACTAATAGCAGTATATAATCAAATGATAGGCTTTGCAACCTTTTTTCCATGAAGAAAAGAGCTGTCCGTCTTGAACAGCTCTAGCTTTATTCTATTAATCTAGCTTTTCTGTTGTTAAAGCACCTGTTTCTTCAAGATGCGTTAACAACGGAGTGAATTCCTTATCTCTCCAAAGTTGTTCACTATTAACAATCTTTGTGGCATCATCACGAGCCGTTTCAAGCGCTCTATAATCATGCACCATATCAGCGACTTTAAAATCAGGAAGACCGCTTTGTTTCTTTCCAAAAAAGTCTCCAGGACCGCGAAGTTCTAAGTCTTTCTCAGAAAGAACAAATCCATCGTTCGTTTCCGTCATAATCTTCATTCTTTCTTTCCCAACTTCTGATTTTGGATCCGCAAGCAATACACAGTATGACTGCTCACTTCCCCTTCCGACACGGCCACGAAGCTGATGAAGCTGAGAAAGACCAAATCGTTCTGCATCATAAATAACCATCATTGTGGCATTCGGAACGTTTACTCCTACTTCAACAACAGTTGTTGAAACTAAAATTTGAGTCTTATTTTCGCTAAACTCTCGCATTACTTCATCTTTTTCATCTGGATGAAGCTTTCCGTGCATAAGACCTACATTCCATTTATCCCCAAAGTATTGTTGAAGTGTTGCATGAACGTCAATAGCATTTTGTACATCGAGCTTTTCTGACTCTTCAATGAGCGGGCAAATTACATATGCCTGTCTTCCTTTCACAAGCTCTTTTTGCACGAACTGCAAAATTCTTTCAAGCATATCATGCTTTACCCAATACGTTTCAATCGCTTTTCTTCCTGCAGGCATCTCGTCAATAACAGAGACGTCCATTTCTCCAAAAGCCGTAATTGCAAGCGTTCTAGGAATTGGAGTTGCTGTCATAAATAAAACGTCTGGAAATTCACCTTTTTCGCGCAATGTTCGACGTTGGTTTACACCAAATCGATGCTGCTCATCTGTAATAACAAGCCCAAGCTTTTTAAACATTACTTCACCTTGAATAAGAGCATGCGTTCCAACTAAAACATCCACTTCGCCACTTTCTACTTTTTCTAAGAGCTCACGACGACGTTTTCCTTTGACAGAGCTTGTTAAAAGTTCCACTGTAATACCGACACGACCTAAAAGTTCTTTTAACGATGAAACATGCTGTTCAGCTAATATTTCAGTTGGTACCATAAGCGCCCCTTGATAACCTGCTTTTACCGTACCAAAAAGTGCAATAGCTGCTACAACTGTTTTTCCTGATCCAACATCACCTTGAAGAAGTCTGTTCATTCTATACGGCGACTTCATATCAGCAAATATTTCATTTACAACACGCTTTTGTGCTCCTGTTAAGGGAAACGGCAGCTGTTTTGTAAACTCTACAATATCCTTCGCTTGAATATGTTGACTCATCCCTTTTGTACCTTCTCGTTCTCTTTTTCTAAGCACCTGCATTTTTAGTTGAAAGAGAAGAAACTCCTCGTATACAAAGCGCCTTCTTGCATATTTAAGTTCCTCGTGCGTTTTCGGAAGATGAATCACTTTCAATGCCTCTTTACGCTCTAGGAGACGATATTTGTCTAAAAGGGATTTTGGTAAAAGCTCAGCTACTTCTTCGCCATATTCGCTAAGCGCTTGACGAATAAAACGTCGAAGTGCCTTAACGGTTAAGTTTCCTTTTACAGAGTAGACAGGCTCAATTTCTTGCTGAGCTTTAAATGGACCAACTTTCAATTCTTTTAATGAGATTGTTTGACGATTTTTATCCCACTTTCCCGTTACTGTTACCGTTTCATTTAGCTGCAATTTATTTTTCAAAAAACCGCGATTGAACGCGGTTACGTTTACTGCATATCTTCCGACAAGTATGCGAAAAGTTAACCGTGACTTTTTCTTTCCATAAAACATCACATTTGGGGGACCATGTACTATCCCTTCTACTGTTACCGTTTCTTCATGTTTAACTTCCGCTAAATCACGAAGACGGTAATCTTCATAACGATACGGAAAATATTCAATAAGATCACCTACAGATAGAATACCAAGCGAATTTAGCGATGCATTCGTTTCTGCTCCGATCCCTTTTAAAGCTGTAATAGATAATTGCTGTAATTTATTCACTTTTTGTAAGCGAACTACCAAAGATCTTTTCCTGAAGTTTGCGACCTGTTGGTGTTGCCGCCAACCCTCCTTGCGCAGTTTCTTTTAGCGCGACAGGCATTGTTTGACCTATTTTGAACATAGCTTCAATGACCTCATCACAAGGAATTCGGCTTGTAATTCCAGCAAGCGCCATATCCGCTGCCACCATCGCGTTGCTAGCTCCCATTGCATTTCGTTTAACACACGGTACTTCAACTAGACCTGCAACAGGGTCACATACTAAGCCTAACATATTTTTCAGTGTAATCGCCATTGCTTCAGCTGATTGTTGGGGTGTTCCACCTGCCATCTCTACAATAGCAGCAGCTGCCATCCCACTTGCAGAACCAACCTCTGCTTGACAGCCTCCTGCAGCTCCTGAAATAGAAGCATTGTTAGCTACAACAAATCCGAACGCACCTGCTGTAAGAAGAAACTCAACCATTTCTTCTCGAGAGGGATGGAGCTTGTTTTGAACAGCAAAAAGTGTACCAGGAACAACCCCTGCACTTCCTGCCGTTGGTGTTGCACAAATTGTTCCCATTGCAGCATTCACTTCATTTGTCGCAACAGCCTTACTCACAGCATCAAGCAAAAGGTCCCCTGAAAGTGATTTCCCTGTTTTAATATAATTCTGCAGGAGAACAGCGTCTCCTCCAGTTAAACCTGTGACAGATTGAACACCATTTAAGCCACGCTCAACCGCTTCTTCCATCACTGTTAAATTGCGACTCATCTTCTCTAAAATTTCTTCTTTTGTTAATCCTGTTACTTCACATTCTTGTTCAAGCATAATATGTGAAATCTTTTTACCTTGTGTTTCGGCAAGCTCCACTAATTCTGCTACATTACGAAACATATCGTTTCCCCCATCTCTTTAATCTATCATTCTTGTAACTTGTAACACGTTTGGAAGTCCTTTAATTTCTTCAATCACTTCATCATTAATATTTTCATCTGTTTCAATGGCCATTAGCGCCACTTTTCCTTTTTCTTTGCGCGATACTTCCATATGGCCAATATTGACATGATATTTAGTAAGTAAATTTGTAACTCCTGCAATGGAACCGTACCGATCGTTGTGCACAACAAGAATAGCAGGGTTCATTCCAGATAAATTGAGTTTAAAACCGTTTAGCTCTACAATTTGAATTGTTCCGCCGCCGATTGAAATTCCCACAATCTCCATTTCCTTCTCACCTGCTTTTAAAAATAAGCGAGCGGTGTTTGGATGATCGCTAAGTGCTTCTTCTTCAATGAACGTAACATCCATTTTAGCTGCTTTAGCCAAGTTTAAGCTCAGCGGAATACGAGTATCTGACGTATCAAAATCAAGCAAGCCACCAACAAGTGCTACATCTGTTCCATGGCCTTTATATGTTTCGGCAAAAGAACCGTACAATGAAATGATAACGCTCTCAGGTTGAACCCCAAAAATTGTTCGCGCTACTCTTCCAATGCGGGCTGCTCCTGCCGTATGGGAACTAGATGGACCAATCATAACAGGACCAATAATATCGAATACAGATTTAAATCTCATAAACTCTCTCCTCTGCATACTGAAGTTTTTTTATTTCTCAAAAAGAGACAGCATATAGTACTATATGCTGCCTACTTGCTTCTCTACGCTGCTTCATGTCTTGTTCCGCGGACTTCCTCTTCGCGTGTAATTTTAAAGTTTTTAAATACGTATGAACCGAGTAATCCACATATAATGCCAATTGCTCCGCAGATTAACACACAAATCGTTACTTTAATAGGGTCATTAAATCCATACATGACAACAAGTCCTGCTACAACGGTTGCAGTTCCTGTTGCATTATTAATAAGGCCAAACATGGCAACAACAGCCCCTGATATAGCTCCTCCAACAAAATTTGTTACATAAATAGGAACCGGGTTTGCAGCAACAAGGTCTGCCTGTGTTAATGGTTCAATGGTCATCGCAATAGTTGTTCTTTTTGAACCAAACTTAAGGCGATCAAACAGTACATAATTTAAAAAAGCTGATCCAACAATAGCAACCGCTGAAATTCCCATTGGGAGACCAACTAGTCCAAGCATGGCTGTTAGGGCCATTGAGCTTAAAGGAGAAGTTGCTACAACTGTAATAATTCCCCCTAGTATAACCCCCATCAAAAGAGGACTTGATGATGTTACTTGGTCAATAATGCCACCAATTTTAAGAAGCGTAGCGTCTACTAATGGGGTAACCTCTACTGCAATAAACCGAGCAAGCGGTGCAGCAATAATAACTGAACCTAATAAATCAAGTCCAGCCGGAAAACGTTTTTCAATTACTTTTACTAAAAAAGCAATCATATATCCAGCAAAAAAGCCTGGAAGAAGTCCCATTTCAGCACAAGCTACGCCCATCATTAAAGAATATACGGGAGAAACGCCAAGAGCCAAACAAACAAGTGAAGCGGCAGCTACTCCTGCCATTCCGTCTGCAAGATGTCCTAGCTCACCAAGAAACGAAATTCCAAAAATATCGCCGCCAATATATTTTTGAAAAGCTTCTAGTAAATACGATGTTACCGCTGCATTTGCTAAAGCACCCATTGCTTTCATTCCATATGGTGCTTTATAGCTAAATACCGTAAAAAACACCAGAACAATAATCAGTAACATTGTTCCAATTAAAATATCCATAGTAATCCCTCTCTAAGCTGAAAATCAAATTACTATACTATATATAACAAACTTAGCCAATACTCGTAAATGATTATGCACTTAAAAAAGGGTTATGCAAGCAACAATAATGTACCTCAGATACGCTGACACTACAACCCTTATTACGCTTTTTTAGCAAAAAAAATTTTTCCACACAAATAAAAGTACTCAACAAAAATGTTGAGTACCCTTTCTATTCCACAGCTACAATATAATGGTATACAGGCTGCTTTCCTTCATGAATTTCAAGCTCTGCATCTTCAAAGTTTTCCGCGACATGTTGCTCAAGCTTTTTAATGTCTTCCTCATTTGCATCTGTTCCGTAAAGAACAGTTACAATTTCATCATCTTCGTCAATCATTTTAGCTAACAAAAGCTGAAGAGCTTCTAAAGAGCTATGTGCTTTTATCACAATTTTCCCCTCAGAAATACCAATAAAATCGTCCTTTTTCACTTCAATGCCGTCAATTGTCGTGTCACGAACCGCATATGTGACCTGTCCTGACTTTACATTTTCTAAAGCACTTGTCATTTCTTGTTGATTTTGAGCTAAATTACGCTCACCATTAAAAGAGAGCAGTGCTGTCATTCCTTGTGGTACTGTTTTAGAGGGAACAACAACTACATCCTTTCCTACGACATCTGCTGCTTGTTCAGCTGTCATCACAATATTGCTATTGTTTGGTAAGATAATGACTTTTTTAGCATTTGTATCTTCAATCGCTTTAACAAGGTCTTCCGTACTTGGATTCATTGTTTGTCCACCTTGAAGTACTACTGTTGCGCCAATGCTCTCTAGAAGAGCTGACACTCCTTGTCCCATTGCAACCGTTACAATGCCGTACTCTTTTTGTTTCTTTGGTAAAGAAGGCTTTTCTGTTTTTTGAACAATTGTGCTGTGCTGTTCGCGCATATTCTCGATTTTTAGATTAAGCAAGCTTCCATAGCGCTGTCCGTATGTAAGAACTTCACCAGGCTGTTCGGCGTGAATATGAACTTTCACAAGATCATCATCTGCTACAACAAGAAGAGAATCTCCAAATTCACTTAAATCATTGCGAAATGCTTCTTCAGAGAATGGAGACGATGCTAGCTTATTATCATCAAATTTCACCATAAATTCTGTACAGTAGCCAAACTTAATATCTTCCGTATTCATATGTCCTTGTGCACTTTTATGGTGCTCAGCATTCACAAGTTCGTTCATAGATGGCTGAACTTCCGTCACATTTGGCAAGTTTTTTCCTTCAAGCGAAGCTAAAAATCCTTCATAAATAATGACAAGACCTTGTCCACCACTATCGACAACCCCTACTTCCTTTAGGACAGGAAGTAGATCTGGTGTTCGTTTTAAAGAAGCTTTTGCTTCTTCTAAAACAACCTTCATTACAAGCATTACATCTTTCTCCGTCTTTGCAATATTAAGCGCTTTTTCGGCTGCTTCTTTTGCAACTGTTAAAATTGTTCCTTCAATTGGTTTCATGACTGCCTTATAAGCTGTCTCAACTCCAGCTTGAAATGCAGCAGCAAATTCTCCGCTATCTACCACCGTTTTTCCTTCAATTGATTTTGCGAATCCTCGGAAAAGCTGAGATAAGATAACACCTGAATTCCCTCTTGCCCCCATCAATAAGCCACGAGCAAGAAGTTGTCCAACTTCGCCGATATTTTCAGTTTCTTTTGTGCCAACTTCCTTAGCTCCTGAACTCATAGATAAGTTCATGTTTGTTCCTGTATCACCATCTGGCACAGGAAATACGTTCAGAGCATCCACAAACTCTACATTATTTTGTAGATTTTGAGCACCACTCTGAATCATCCTTGCAAAATGCTTTCCGTCTAACGTTGTTATTGACACAACATTTCCTCCTAACTTACACGTTAACTACTCGAACGCCTTGAACATAAATATTAACAGACTCTACTGTTAAACCTACTGTTTGTTCTAGCGTATATTTCACCTTTGTTTGAACATTATGAGCGATTTCAGAAATTTTAGTTCCATAGCTCACAATAATGTACATATCAATATGAATTTCATCTTCGAGTTGTCTTACAACAACACCTCTTGTAAAGTTTTCTTTTCTTAAGATCTCGGAAATCCCATCTTTGATTTGATTTTTAGATGCCATTCCAATAATACCGTAACAATCTACAGCAGCCCCACCAGCAATCGTTGCGACAACATCTGTTGAAATATCAATTTGACCATACTGTGTTTTCATTTCAATGGACATAGTATTGGGTCTCCCTTCTTCCGTTAGATTAACGCTATTTTACTATACCTGAAGTCTTTTTGAAAGTTTAACTCCTATTGTGTTATTAATCGCTTTCTTTATCATTTCGTCAACTTAGACTTATTTCCTGTTTTTATAGACTGTCAAGGAAATTTTCTTGAAAGGTTAAGCTCGCACTATTGCATTATAAAAGTACGTATGGTAAAGTAATATAGTATTTTTGATAATTGTCAATGATGTTAGTTATGTAAGGAGGAACTCAATATGGCTCGTAAATGTGTAATCACTGGTCGTAAAACTCGTACAGGTAATGCACGTTCTCACGCTATGAATGCTAATAAGCGTACTTGGGGTGCTAACCTTCAAAAAGTTCGTATTTTAGTTGATGGTAAACCAAAGCGTGTTTACGTTTCTGCTCGTGCTCTTAAATCTGGTAAAGTTGAGCGCGTTTAATAAAAAAAGCACCATATAATGGTGCTTTTTTTATTCCCCTTTTTTCATCGAATTGAGCATCGCCTTCACAATTCCTCCAAGAAACTTCGGAAGTTTGATTGTATAAAATTTCATTTTTTCCCCTCCTACTCGTCACCGCGAGAAGAAATAAGATTCAACAACCGTATATTCTATTCATTATGAGCTTTATTATGACACTAGCTAAGCAACTTAATCATTGCTTCTTATCATCATTAATATGCCCTTTGTAAACGAAAAAGTACCGTTTTGTTGAATAAGTTCGTTGCTAATACAAAGCGTCGAACCAACGGGAACACATCTTTTATGTAATGGATACTTAAAACCCTTTAACGTCAGGTTTTCAACCTCAAGGGAAAAAGGGACAAAGGAAATATATTTATAGAGGGAATGAGCTTTAATGTTATATGTTCCTTTCTTATACATTGTTAAAGTATTTTGTTTATCAATAAGACGAACACGTACATTCTTCTGAAGAGCTTTATAAATAAGGCTAATTCCACCAAACATATGATCAAGACGACCACCTGTTGCTCCGTATATATCAATTTCTTCAATTTCTTGGTTAAGAGCCCAATTTACCGCGATTTCTAAATCTGTTTCATCTTTTTCAGCTGGATACACTTTCAATTCGGGAAAAACATCTTGAATATGTTTAAGCTCCAGCTCTGTTAATGAATCAAAATCTCCGAACGCTTGGATAGGCATGATTCCTTGCTCCATTAATGTATATACACCGCGGTCAACACCAATCCATTTTGTTTCACTATCTTGAAGGGGCGGTATTGTTGACTGTGGAGCTCCTGCTAATATATTAATTTTCATATTGACTCCCCTTTCTTTATAAAAAAAGACCAAACAAAAGTTTGATCTTTTAGTAACTCTCCCGAAGTGCATTGATAGCTCCTGCACGATCTTCTTCATTATAAATCGCAGAACCAGCTACAAGAACATTTGCTCCTGCCTCTCTACAAAGCTTTGCAGTTTGTGTATTTACTCCACCATCAACTTCAATTTCAATATCTAAACCACGAATTTCAATCAGTTGGGCAATCTGCTCAATTTTCGGAAGAACGCTCTTAATGAATGTTTGGCCTCCAAATCCAGGATTCACCGTCATTAAAAGAACAAGATCAATTTCTTCAAGAATATGCTTAATAGAATCAATTGGTGTTGCAGGATTTAGTACAACACCAGCTTTTACTCCTTGTTCTTTAATAAGGCTAATTGTACGATGCAAGTGTGGACATGCTTCTACATGAACAGAAATAATGTCAGCACCTGCTCTTGCAAAGGCAGGAATGTACTGATCTGGATTTTCAATCATTAAATGAACATCAAGCGGCAAGCTTGTAATTGGACGAATTGCTTCAACAACAAGCGGACCAATCGTAATATTAGGAACAAATTTCCCGTCCATAACGTCAACATGGATATAGTCAGCTCCCGCTGTTTCCACTTCTTTAATTTCTTTTCCTAACTCACTAAAATTAGCAGATAAAATAGAAGGTGCAATTTTCATTATTCTAATACCTCGGCTTTCTCTGTTTAATTTCATCTAAAAAGTTTAAATAGTGGTCGTAGCGATAAGACGGAATCTCTCCATTTCCTACCGCTTCCTTAACGGCACACTTTGGTTCTTTCACATGCAAGCAACCTCTAAACTTACATCCTTCGCTCACCCGAACCATTTCAGGGAAGCAATATGGTAATTCCTCTGCTTCAAGCTCTGTAAATTCAAGGGAGCTAAAACCAGGTGTATCCGCCACAAATCCTCCTCCAATAGATAAGAGTTCAACATGTCTTGTTGTATGTTTTCCACGCCCAAGCGATGTTGAAATGTCATCTGTTTTTAAGGAAAGGCTCGGATCTAACACATTTAATAAAGAAGATTTACCAACACCAGACTGTCCTGCTACAACCGTTACTTTATCTTCTAAATATGGAAGAAGCATCTGAACACTATTTTCATCTAATGTTGATGTCAAAAGGACTTCATATCCCATTTCACGGTAATCTGAAACAAAAACGTCAAGCTCTTTTTTCTGCTCTTCTAAAAGCAAATCAAGTTTTGTAATACAGATAATTGGCTCAATGTCATGTGACTCAACAAGCACTAAAAAACGATCAAGCAATGTAGTACTAAACGTTGGCTCAACAGCTGAAAAGACTAGAATAGCTTGATCTACATTAGCAATAGGAGGGCGAACAAGTGAGTTCTTGCGATCCTCTAGTCCGAGCACATATCCCTCTTTATCATTTTCAGCTTGAAACGTTACCTCATCTCCAACAAGAGGGGTTACTTTTTGTTTGCGAAATACCCCTCTCCCTCGACACTGAATCGTTTCATCTCCACTTAAAACGTAGTAAAACCCGCTAAGTGCTTTAATAATTTTGCCTTCTGGCATAACGTCACTCCTTGTTTATTCATCATCTTCATAAGGAACTGTCTCCTCTTGAAGAACTTTATCGTCTCTCACAATTTTATAGCTTGCTGTCTCACCCTGTTTCACTGTAAGGGTATAGGTTTTAACTGTATCCTCTATGATTGTGAATGATTCAAATGGAACATTGCTATCATGATTTGCATCATCAATATATACATCGACTTTTTGTGGCAGTTGTTGAAGATTTGGATTCACTTCATTTTCAGATTCAGGTTCAGAAGGTTCGTAAGGAATCGTAACTTCCACCGTATGTTCCTTCGGAGGTTTAGGCTCTTCTCCTTTAGAAACGATGATATTAATCGTTGTTCCTTGCTCAACTTGAGTACCAGGAGTTGGGGTTTGAGACACAACAAGTCCTTTTGCCGTTTCGTCTGAATACTCTTCTTTGGTGGATACTTTTAATCCATTTGCTGTAGCAAAGTCACGAACACTCTTTTCCTGCCATCCTTCGTAGTTCTGCAAAACGATAGCAGGAGGTCCGCTGCTCACTTTTAAGTTTACTTCAGTATCTTCCGCAATAACCTCATCGTTTTCATCTGGATCGTGTTCAATAACGGTACCTTTTGGTTCTTCACTTTCTTCTTCTTCAACATTAATATTTTTAAATCCGCGCTGCTCTAATAATTTTTTTACTTCATCTATGTCTCGTCCTGTATAGTCATCAAACACTGTTTTCTTCTTTCCAGAACTTTGATATAGAGTAATTTGGTCACCTTCTTTGACAGTGCTGCCTTCCTTTGGGTCTGTACGAATAATCTTTCCTTCTTCAATTGTTTCACTTGATTGAGCAATTGGAGAATTCACGTCAAATCCTTTTGAAATAAGAAGCTTTAACGCTTCTTCATATTCTTTCCCCGCAACTTCAGGAATCTTAACATCTTTTGGAGCTAAAAATGATGGAACAAGCGTTATTGCAGCAAGTCCTGCTCCAGCTAGAAAAAGCAGCGTTAAAAATGTAATAAGAAAGATTTTACCCTTTCGCTTTTTAGGTTTCTTCTTGTCCTGGGGGACGTTTTCAGTCGGCGCTTGCGTGCTTTCTTTATGATGAACAAGCGTATGCTCATCCTCTTCTATATCATCTTCTTTGATGATTGGAATGGCTTTTGTAACTTCTTCATCATCTGGAACTTGAAATTTTTCTTCGTTGAGCTTGTCTGGATTTAATGCAACAGACAGAGCATATTCCATTTCCTCTACAGAATCATAGCGATAAAAAGGGTCTTTGGCTGTTGCCTTTAACACAATATTTTCAACACTCTGCGGGATATAAGGATTCCACCGCTTAGGTGATGGCGTATTCGTTTGTAAATGTTTCAGTGCAACGGAAACAGCAGATTCACCTGAAAAAGGAACCCTTCCTGTCAAAAGCTCAAAAAGTAAAATACCAAGTGAATATATATCTGATTTCTTAGTAGCAAGTCCTCCTCTTGCTTGTTCTGGAGACAAGTAATGAACAGTGCCTAGTACAGAATTTGTTTGAGTAATTGTTGTTGATGAACTAAGGGCAAGCGCAATTCCAAAATCTGTTACTTTTACACGATCATCGTGATCAATTAAGATATTTTGAGGTTTTAGGTCTCTATGTATAATGCCGAATTCATGAGCGTGAGCAATAGCAGATGTAATTTGCTTCATAATATCAAGAGCTTTTTCAATATGAAGTGGACTATGTTCCCCAATATATTCTTTTAATGTTTGACCTGGTACATATTCCATGACAATGTAATAAATTTCGTCTTCCTCGTCAACATCATAAATACTTACGATATTTGGATGATCTATGCTTGCTGCTGACTGGGCCTCTCGATGAAAGCGTTTAATGAATGATTCATCGTTTGCATAGTCAAAGCGCAGCACTTTAATCGCGACATCTCTTTCTAAAATGACGTCGCGCGCTAAATAAACATTAGCCATCCCGCCCCCGCCAATAGGGTTTAGGATTTTGTATCGCCCGCCTAATCTTCTACCTATAAGCATTGGAATCACTCGCTTTCATGCTCAAACTCTACAATGATTAGCGTAATGTTATCTTCTCCACCTAATTCATTTGCTACATCAACAAGAGATTTTGCTTTAGCTTCAATGCTTGTTTCACTCGTAAGAATCTCTTTTAGTTTCTCATCTGATAGTTTATTTGATAATCCATCAGAACATAAAAGTAAAAAATCTCCCTTTTCTACTTCAACAGTTTTAACATCTACTTCAATATTTTTCTCAGTACCTAAAGCTCTGAGGAGAATATTTTTTCTTGGATGATGCTCGGCATCTTCCTTTGAAATCTGACCGTTGCGAACAAGCTCGTTGACAAGAGAATGATCTTCTGTAAGTTGTGAAAAACCGCTTTCGTTTAAAAGATAGCATCGACTGTCTCCAACATGAGCGACTGTACAAAAAGAAGATGTGCAAAGCGCTCCAACAAAAGTGGTTCCCATTCCTTTACACTCTTCATGATTTTCGGCATATAGAAGAAGCTGTTTGTTAACTTTATGTATTGTATCCAAGAACCATTGTTCAGCTTCTGCTGGTGAATGAAAAGGTGCTTTATCTTCCCAAAAAGTATGGAGCTGTTCAACTGTCATTGAACTAGCAATGTCGCCTGCACGATGGCCTCCCATTCCGTCGGCAATCACCGCAATTTTCTCTCCATGCTTATTTTCAAAAACGCCTCCAGAATCTTCATTATGAAGACGAACTTTACCTTGGTCTGTTAAATAAACGGCTCCCATAGTTCCACCTCAGTTCATTTTCATAGCTCTTGATGATTTTCTAAAAAAGGAATCTACCTCCTTTTTTAGAAAATCACTTTATGCTACTTCCCATATTTTACACTTTCTTGCGAAAACAAGCTATATAAAACCCATCTGTGCCAAAATCACTTGGCAAAATTTGCAGTGTTCCATTTTCTATTTTACCAGCTACTTTAGCAGGCATTCTGTCTTTAAACTGTGGATGAAGCTCAAAATCTTCATGAGCCTCTAAAAATGCTTGAACAACATCCCCATTTTCCTCACGATCGATTGTACATGTGCTGTATACTAAAACACCGTCTTTCTTCAAAAGCGGAGCAACAGCTGATAAAATTTCAATCTGAATCTGCTGAAGTTTCATTACATCTTCTTCTGTTTTAGTATATTTGATGTCCGGTTTTCTTCTAATAACACCGAAGCCAGAACAAGGTGCATCAACAAGAATGCGATTAAAGCTCTCTCTTTCAAATAAGCTCCCCGCTTTTCTTGCATCACATACTTTTGCATCCACATTTTCTAAGCGAAGACGCTCTGCCTGTCCTTCAATAAGCAATGCTTTATGATTATGAATATCAAGAGCCGTCACTTTGCCGTTTTGAATCATTTGAGCAATGTGCGTAGTCTTTCCACCTGGTGCTGCACAGCTATCTAAAATATGATCACCATCTTGTGGATCTAGAGCATGTGCAACAAGCATTGAACTTTCATCTTGCACAGTAAAGAGTCCGTCCTTGAAAGCTTGAGTATTTGCAGCATTTCCTTTTTTTACTTCTGCTGCTTCGGCAAGCAAATCAGATTTTTCAGATTCAATACCCTGTTCTTTTAAACGCAAAAGCACTTCATCACGCTTATAGTATTTTGTATTTACACGAATCGTTTGTTTTGGAGGCTGTAGGTTTGCTTCACAAATGGCTTTTGCTTTATCAAACCCAAACTGATCGCTCCACCTTTTCACAAGCCATTTTGGATGACTTGTTTCAGTAGCAAGTCTGTCCAACTTATGATCAATCTCTTCAGTTGATGCTAAACCTTCACGCTGAAGGTTACGAAGCACGGCATTCACCATTGAAGAAATACCGCGATGACCGCGTTTTTTGGCAATTTCAACTGCTTCATGAATAATAGCATGTGACGGAATACGATCAAGATAGATCATTTGGTAAGCCGATAAACGAAGCAATACAATAACCCATGTTTGCATTTTTTTCGGTTTTTTTAGAAATGGTGCTAGATAATAATCAATTGTCAACTTGCGTTGCACTGTTCCATATACAATCTCAGTTAAAAGACCTGCATCAAGATTTGAAAGCTTATGATGTTTAATTTGATGATTTAAAGTTAAGTTGCTGTACGCTTGATTTTGTTCAATTGCAATTAACACGTCAAGCGCAATTTGTCTCACGTTGTAGTTACTCATAATCGTCCCCTAGCTTTATTCCAGTCTCAATTAGTGATCCTTGAAGAACTTGAGCAGCCGTCATACGTTTTTTCCCTGCAGGCTGAAGTTCCGTTATTTTAATAGCCGTACTGTTTCCTGTCGCTACGATAAAACCGTCTTTTTCAATTTTAATAACCGTACCAGGAGCTTCGTTTTTCTCTGACTCCACTTTTTCTCCCCACCATACTTTTAACACGTCACCATCTAGTGTGGTATAAGCAACAGGCCAAGGATGTAAACCGCGAATATGGTTATAAATTTCTTCCCCCTCTTTTGTCCAGACGATTTTTTCCTGCTCTCGCTTAATATTTGAAGCAAATGTTGCTTTGCTGTCGTCTTGAGCAATAGGTGTTAATTCACCGTTTAAAAGCTGTGGAATAGTTTCCTTTAAAAGAGATGCTCCTGCTTCACTCAATTTGTCATGAAGTGTGCCAACATGATCTTTTTCTTCAATGGCTACTTCCACTTTTGTTAAGATATCTCCTGCATCAAGCTTTGGCACCATATACATAATTGTCACACCCGTCTTCTTTTTCCCTTGAAGAATGGCATAATGAATTGGTGCTCCACCACGCAGCTCTGGTAAAAGTGAAGCATGTACATTAATGCAGCCATACTTTGGCGCATCTAAAATTGAGGAAGGCAAAATTTGGCCAAATGCTGCTGTTACAATTAAATCTGGTTCATACGAAAGTACTTTTTGGTATTCTTCTTCAACGCTAATCTTTTCGGGTTGAAGCACTGGAATACCGTGTTTTTCTGCTTCTACTTTTACAGGAGGTGGCGTTAGAACGCGCTTTCTCCCTTTTGGTCGATCAGGCTGTGTTACAACCGCTACAACATTATATTTTTCTTCTATTAATGTTTTTAATACCGGAACTGAAAAATCCGGTGTTCCCATAAATACGACTTTTGTCAATTCGTTCACTGCCTTTCTTTTGTTCGCACTTAACTCCGCATCCGCTTATTTTCATTACTACATTGTACCACTTTTATAAAACAAATAAAAAGGTCCAAAAAACTAAAATAGCTCTTTGAACCTTTCACATCTATTTTTTTATCTATTTTTCCCCTTACATCATAACATAAGGGTTCAAATCAACGTTTATCGTTAAGTTTTGCTTTTGCATTTTCCCTTTGTACTGCTCTAATAAAAAGTGTAGAGAAGAAAAAAGGTCTGGTTCGTTTCTATATTTTATCATGCATTGATAACGATATCTATCCTTAATTTTCGCAATGGGAGATGGTACAGCGCCAAGAATAATAGCATTAGAGGACAGCTTGTTTTGTAAGAAGGCTGCGATTTTATCCGTTTCTCCCATTGCAACAGCCATATTTTCATGTGATACTGTCACAAGTGCCAAATAATAAAACGGCGGATACTTCAGCATCTTCCGCATGATCATCTCTTTTTTATAAAAAGCATCATAGTCATGATGACTCGCAAGATCAATGCTGTAATGTTCAGGCGTATACGTCTGAATAACAACCTCTCCTGGCAGGGAGTGGCGCCCTGCTCTTCCGCTTACTTGAGTCAGAAGCTGAAACGTTTTTTCAGATGCTCTGAAGTCTGGAAGGTGAAGCATTGTATCTGCTGAGAGAACACCAACGAGCGTTACATTTTCAAAATCAAGACCCTTTGCAATCATTTGGGTACCAAGTAAGATTTGGGCTTGGCCACTTTCAAATTTAGCAAGTAGTTTTTCATGTGAGCCTTTGCGGCTCGTTGTATCAACATCCATTCTCACAACAGATGCCTCTGGAATCACCTTAGTAAGCTCTTCTTCCACTTTTTGAGTACCTGTTCCAAAATAGCGGATATGATCGCTTTCACATTCAGGACATTTTATTGCAAGTTGCTCTTGATGTCCACAGTAATGGCATTTCATCAAGTTCTGATGTCTATGATACGTTAACGAAATTTCACAATGTGGACAAGTAGGCACAAAACCACAGTCTCTGCACATGATAAAAGAAGAATGACCGCGCTTATTTAACATAAGCACAATTTGCTCTCCTTTTGCTAATCGATCCTTCATTTTTTCAAACAGAACGGTCGAGAACATAGAACGGTTGCCATTACGAAGTTCTTCTCTCATGTCCACTTTTTCAACTCCGGGCATTTGGGCATTATTCATGCGCTTAGAAAGTGTTAAAAGAGTATAATTCCCTTTGCTTCCTCTCGCAAATGACTCAAGTGTTGGCGTTGCACTTCCGAGAACAACAGGACAATTGTGATACTCCCCTCGATAAATGGCAACATCTCTTGCATGATAGCGTGGGTTTTCTTCCTGTTTATAGCTTGATTCATGTTCTTCATCAATAATAATAATGCCCAAATTTTTAAATGGTGCAAAGATAGCTGAGCGAGCTCCAACAACAACTGACACTTCTCCTCGCTGAATTTTGCGCCACTCATCGTATTTTTCTCCCGCTGAAAGTCCACTGTGGAGAACAGCGACTTTTGAACCAAACCGTCCTTTAAATCTTGTGACCATTTGAGGTGTGAGCGAAATTTCAGGAACAAGAACAATCGCTTCTTCCCCTTTTTCAAGAACACGCTGAATAGATTGAAGGTATACCTCTGTCTTTCCGCTTCCTGTTACCCCATACAAAAGAAATACGTTATGCTTATCTTCTTCAATACTTGTATGAATTGGTTTAATAACTTTGCTTTGCTCTTCTGTAAGAGGAAGCGCACTTGTTTTTTGAAACTCTCTTTCTGCAAACGGATTTCTATACAGCTCAATCTCAATCTTTTCTAGGAAACCTTTCGAAATCAGTGAATTAATAGGTGCATCTGTAATACCAAGCTCATCTTTCAAGTGCTTTACGCTCATCTTTTCCTTTTGAGCAAGCATATATTGAAGAACAATCTTCTGCTTTTCACCTTTTTTACTGAGTCCATCCATATATTTCTCAATGTCTTCTTGTTTCATAGAAGGAGAGATTATAACGCCTCTCAGCATTTTTTTATTCACTCTATTTTTAACAATATACGTGACATCCAAAAAGTTCTTACTTATGTCTTTTAAAAGATAAGGGGCGGCAGGATGGTTTTTCACATCGCTAAATCTAATGCTCCCTTTTGAAAAAAGAGGCCGCACACTTTCATGAAGTTGATGCTTTACCTCTTCAGAAGGAAGCGAGATTTCTTTATCGTACTTTGCTTTCATTGCTGCAGGAAGCATCGCTTGAAAAGCTGACATTGCATAACATAGGGTTTCTTCTGTCAACCATTTCCCAAGGATAAGCAGCTCCTCTGTTAAAACAGGCTGAAGGTCAACCATCTCGTCAATTTCTTTTAAGCGAGCAACATCTGAACTTTCTTTTATGTTAATCACAAATCCTTGAATCTTACGAGGACCGAATGGAACAATAACACGCATTCCTTTTACAACAACGTCTTCTAGACTCTGTGGAATAATGTAGTCAAAAGGGCGATCCGTTCCTTTTGCTAAAACATCTACAATAATACTTGCTACTTTCATTTTGACCGTTCCTTTAATAAGTTCACAACTTCATTCATAATTCTTTCGCTCACATCTTTTTTCGAAAGCAGTGGAAGGTCTTGATGATGTCCATCTTTATAGAAGAGCGTCACTATATTTGTATCTCCCCCAAAGCCTGCACCTTCTGTTGAAATATTATTAGCGACAATAAGGTCAGCATTTTTTGTTTGAAGCTTTTTCATAGCATATTCTTCAACATGCTCTGTTTCTGCTGCGAATCCAACTAACAACTGACCAGCTTTCTTTTGCCCAAGCGTTTTTAAAATATCTGTTGTTCGTTCCATTTCGATCGCTAAATCTCCGTCTTTCTTCTTCATTTTCTGTCCAAAAGTTACTTTTGGATGATAATCAGCTACAGCAGCTGATTTAATGACAACAGAAGCATCGTTAAAAACGTTCATAACGGCGTCAAGCATGTTTGCAGCACTTTCAACTTCTACAAATGTAACACCTGTTGGAGGCGTTAAGTTTGTGGGGCCGCTAATAAGGGTAACATCCGCTCCAAGATCTTTAGCAGCCTGTGCTAAAGCGTAACCCATTTTACCTGTTGAACGATTGGAAAAAAAGCGCACGGGATCTACGTTCTCACGCGTTGGCCCTGCCGTAATCACAATTTTTTCTCCAACGAGAAGCTGTTCTTTTTTCGGCGCAAAGTGCTCTTTTACAAGCTCGACAATTTTCTCTGGCTCTTCAAGTCTTCCTCTACCAATATATCCACAGGCAAGATATCCTGCTGATGGTTCAATAAAGCGATAACCATCGTTATAAAGCGTCATAATATTACGCTGAACAGCTTTGTTATCATACATATGTACGTTCATCGCAGGAGCAATCCAAACAGGAGCCGTTGTAGCTAAAAGTGTTGTTGTAAGCATATCATCTCCAAGACCATTCGCTAACTTTCCGATCGTATTAGCTGTTGCTGGAGCTACAATAATCAAGTCTGCCCAATCTGCAACATCAATGTGTGAAATAACGGTTGGATCTTCTTCTAAAAAAGTATCTGTATAAACGTGATTTCGTGACAGTGCCTGAAATGTGAGGGGTGTAATAAACTTTGTTGCTGACTTTGTCATTATTACTCTTACTTCTGCTCCACTCTGAATGAGCTTACTTGTTAAAGCAGCTGCTTTATAAGCAGCAATTCCTCCGCTTACTCCTAATACAATACGTTTTCCTTCCAACGTTCTTCTCCCACCTTTTACATTTATCTTTTAAAAAAATAACAACCTAATCATAATAGGTTGTTATTCTACGTTCATTTTAGTTTTCTGATTTTTCAAAATGTAGAGCACCTGCATTAATTTCTTCAAGTGCACATCCTACAAACTTGTCTGATACTGGATTTTCAACCATAAGGTCGTTATATTCCTGTAAGCTGCGAGCACGTTTTGCTGCAACTGTTACAAGCGTATATTTTGAATCAAGCTTTGTCATAAGTGTGTCAATTGATGGATATAACATCATTCAACCTCCAGTAATTTTTTATAGCGAGGAGCTACTCGTGAACGTTTGCAATGTTCTGCCGTTACGATTGCTTTAATTTTATCACAAGCATGCTCGACTTTGTCATTTTCGACTACATAATCATAAGAATCCATCATTTCGATTTCTTCTTTTGCAGCTGTTAAGCGGTTATGAATAAGGTCTTCAGACTCAGTTCCTCTTGTTACAATACGATTGCGAAGCTCTGAAAGGCTTGGTGGAGCTAAAAAGATGAAAAGTCCTTCAGGAAATGCTTTCTTAACTTGCATTGCCCCTTGTACTTCAATTTCTAAAAATACGTCTTTTCCTTCATCAAGCGTTTTTTGAACATATTCAACAGGCGTTCCGTAATAGTTTCCTACGTATTCTGCCCATTCAAGCAGTTGATCATTTTTGATCATTTCTTCAAATTCCACGCGCTCTTTGAACAAGTAGTCCACGCCATGCACTTCTCCTTCACGCGGCTTACGAGTTGTTGCTGAAATAGAATATTGAAGAGAAAGTTCTTCCTCCGAAAATAATGCTTTACGTACCGTACCTTTTCCAACACCTGATGGCCCTGAAAGGACGATTAAAATTCCTTTTTCTTTCATTATAATTGCTACACCTTACCCTTCCGTCAGTTGTTCACCTTTTGATTCAAGTCGTTGTGAAATGGTTTCTGGTTGAACAGGAGCTAAAATAACATGTTCACTGTCCATAATAATAACTGATCGTGTTTTACGACCAAGCGTTGCATCAATAAGTGTACTTCTTTCTTTTGCATCTTGAATCATTCTTTTGATTGGGGCTGATTCAGGGTGCACAACAGAAATAATTCGCCCTGATGATACAAAATTTCCAAAACCAACATTAATAAACTTGCTGTTCATCAACAAGCCTCCTCAGCTTCCACACTCTATTTTTCACCATTTATGAATGATAACATTGTAGACTTTTTTTCTTGTTTTAAACCCTATGTATCAAAAGTCCCTGCTTCATTTATATATGAACGCTGTACTTTTGACAAGGGGCTATTCAATATTTTGCACTTGCTCTTTAATTCGTTCTAGATTTGTCTTTATATCAATAACTAAACTAGCAATGCTGCTGCTATGAGCTTTTGCTCCTATTGTGTTGCCTTCCCTGTTTAATTCTTGGACAAGAAAGTCAAGTTTACGCCCCATTTGAGCGCCGCTTTCAAGCGTTTCCTTAAATTCTCTAATATGGCTATTAATGCGTGTAATCTCTTCACTGATGTCTGCTTTCTCTGCAAAAATCGCAACTTCTGTCAGCACACGCTGCTCGTCAAATGAGTCACCAAGATGCTCCTGAAGCTTTTTCTGAATCCGCTCTCGGTACTGTTCTGAAACAGTTGGAGCAAGCTTCGCGATTTCCTCGCAGCTCTTTTCAATTTGACAAATACGATTCATCAAATCTTCTTTTAGCCGTTCTCCTTCATTTTGACGCATTTTATAAAGGTCTGAAACCGCTTTTCTTGCCGCTTCTTGTACAAGTTCTTTAACTTCTGTATTGTCTCCCTCTTCATCTTGCGTTGTGAAAACACCTTCCATTCCTAAGATGTCTTGGAACGAAAGAGATTGAGGAGGTAAATTTTGCTCTTTCTCAATTGTTTTTAACGCTTCAACGTATTGTTGAAGAAGTGAATAATCAGTTTGAAGACTTTTTGTACTCGAACGCTCTCCAGAGACCGTGACAAATACTTCAATTCTTCCTCTTTTAATAGATTCGCCAACAATTTTCTTAAGCTTGTCTTCAACATCAACAAGCTGTCTTGGCATACGAACCATCACTTCACAAAATCGGTGGTTAACAGACTTCATCTCAACTGTTACCGCGTTTTTTTCACTTTCGGCTTTTCCTCTCCCGAAACCAGTCATACTAACTACCATGTTATCACATCCATTGCTTCCCTTTATCTTAAAACCTTGCATATGTGCTTTTCATGTTTTAAGCATTACTACGTAACTTTTTCGTTAAATTATTTAATTATTCATTATAAAACACTTTATTACAAAAGGAAATCTCCCTTTATAACCCTTTGCATTATACCATAAAAAAAGACACGACAAAACAATAACTCCCCTGTTTTGTCGTGTCTTTTCTTTCCTTTTTTACTTCTTCTTCCTTGTTAAAAATGAGCCTGCAAGTAAGAATGTTGGGATGCTCGCCATTGCGATGATGAGCAACCAATCGCGTCCAATGATTGGCACCGTGTGGAAAATCGCTTGAAGCGGTTCAACATAAATTACAATTGCCATAAGTAGAATAGAAGATAATACTGCTCCGATAAGGTACATGTTTCCGAATGGATTTCGATCAAAAATAGATTTCTCGCTTCGGCAATCAAAGACATGAATAAGCTGAGCAAGCACGAGCGTTGCAAAAGCAACTGTTTGAGCGTACGCCAAGTTCCCTTTTTGCTCGTCATATACAATAATAAACGCTAGGAGTGTCGCAATTCCGATTAAAAACCCTCGACTGATTACTTTCCATCCAAGGCCTCTAGAAAATATACCTTCTTTTGGATGTCTTGGACCTCTTTTCATCACATCATCTTCTGGTTTATCAAGTCCAAGGGCCATTGCTGGAAGTCCGTCTGTCACAAGGTTTACCCATAGAATTTGAATTGGAACGAGCGGAAGTGGAAGCGCTAAAAGCATTGCAAAAAGCATAACTAGAATTTCACCAACGTTCGAAGCAAGCAGATAGCGTACAAATTTCCGGATATTTTCATAGATGTTACGCCCCTCTTTAATAGCCGACTTAATTGTGGCAAAGTTATCATCAAGAAGAACAAGAGATGACGCTTCTTTGGCGACGTCTGTTCCCGTAATTCCCATAGCAATCCCGATGTCCGCTGATTTAATGGCAGGAGCATCGTTCACTCCATCTCCTGTCATTGCGACAACATGCCCTTTTGCTTGCAGTGCTTTTACGATTTTCAGCTTATGCTCTGGAGAGACACGAGCATAGACGTCAACATCTTCTACAATCTCTTCAAGTTCTTCTTTAGACATTGACGTAATGTCTGTTCCTTGAAGAACCTTCCCTTTTTTCGTTAAAATACCAAGCTCTTTTGCAATTGCTTGAGCTGTAATAACATGATCACCTGTAATCATCACTGTTTTAATCCCTGCTTCTTTACATTCTTTCACAGCTTCTTTTACTTCTGTGCGAGGCGGATCAATCATTCCTTGCAAGCCAAGAAAGGTAAGACTTGATTCTGCTTCTTTTTCGGTTAGTTTATTATGATTTGAAAGTGGCTTATAAGCAATTGCAATTGTACGAAGAGCTCGTGCTGCTAAATCTTCAACAGCTTTGTGCACTTCGTTGTAGCGAGAAACAGAAAGTGATTCAAGACGTTCTTTCCATAATATTTGAGAGCTTGTTGTTAATAAAACATCAGGAGCCCCTTTTGTAACAACATAGCGCTTGCCTTCTTTGTCTTGAATAATAACGCTCATCATTTTACGAGTTGAATCAAATGGAAATTCTTCTACGATTGTAAACTGCTTTAGCATCTCTTCTCTTTCTAATCCAGCTTTTCGAGCTGCTACAACAAGAGCTGCCTCAGTTGGATCTCCATCAAGAACATACTCCTTTTTCCTCTGCAAAATATTTGTGTTATTACACAACAATCCGAAAAGAAGAACTTGAGAAAGCTCTCTTGATTTTTGAGGATTTACATCGCGATCATCAAGCCTGAATTTCCCCTCTGGTGCATATCCTGTTCCTGTGACTCCCCATGTTGTTCCTCCTGCCCAAACATGAGTTACCGTCATTTTATTTTGCGTAAGCGTCCCTGTTTTGTCTGAACAGATAACAGAGGCACACCCTAGCGTTTCAACGGCTGGAAGTTTACGAACAATTGCTTTTTTTCTAATCATTCGCTGTACACCGAGCGATAGCGCAACGGTTACAATAGCAGGTAATCCCTCTGGAATAGCTGCAACAGCTAAACTTACACCAGCTAAAAACATGCTGTATACGTCATGGCCTTGCAATACACCAACAAACACAACGAGCGCTGTTAAAATAAGCGCAATGATAATTAAAATTTTTCCAAGCTGTGCAAGCTTTCGCTGCAGCGGAGTTGTTACTGTTTCAGCATTTTGAAGAAGATCTGCAATTTGTCCCATTGCCGTATTCATTCCAGTTTCAACAACAACGCCGATTCCACCCCCTCTTGTCACAAGCGTTCCCATAAATGCCATATTTGTTTGATCACCAAGGGGAAGATTTTCATCATGAAGTGGGTTCGTTTCCTTTACAGCAGGAACAGACTCTCCTGTTAAAGCAGATTCTTCAATTTCAAGGGCTTTTGCTTCAATAATCCGTATATCAGCCCCTATTCTATCTCCTGTCGAAAATTTAATGATATCTCCTCTCACAAGTTCTTTTGAGGGCACTTTACTCCATTTTTCATTTCGTAATACATTTACTTTTGGTGCTGAAAGTTCTTTTAAAGCATCAAGTGACTTTTCGGCTTTCCGTTCTTGAAAGAAACCTAAGACACCGTTAATCAAAACGATGGCAATAATAGCAATAGCATCAATGTATTCACCTAAGAAACCTGAAACAAGCGTTGCTCCTAGTAAAACAAGGACCATAAAATCTTTAAACTGAGCAAGAAACACAAGCAATGCAGACGGTTTGGACGCTTCTTTTAACTCATTGTAGCCGTGTTCTCTTATTCGACCTTTTGCTTCTTTTTCATCTAGTCCTTTTTCTTTGTTTGTTTGTGCTGTGTGCAGGACAGTATTCTCACTCATTTCATGCCACTTCATGACACACGTTCACACCCTTTGCCTTTTAATCTCTTCTAAGGTAAGCTTATTCAGACTCGTCCAAAAAAATGCTATACTTTACATTAGAAAGAAAGAGACGCAAGTTTTTAAATAGGGGTTAAGGAAGTGTTAAAATGTCATTTGACGGAATGTTTACATATGCAATGAAAGAAGAGTTAGTAGAGAAGTTACAAAGCGGACGCATAACAAAAGTGTATCAGCCTTTTACAAATGAGCTCATTCTTGGCGTACGTGCGGGAGGAACAAACTATAAACTTCTTCTCTCTGCGCACCCAAGCTACGCGCGTGTTCACTTAACAAATGAAAGCTATGAGAACCCAAGTACGCCACCGATGTTTTGCATGTTGCTTCGCAAACATTTAGAAGGCGGTATTATTGATTCTATTGAACAAATTGAGCTTGATCGCATCTTAAAAATTGAAGTGCGGGGCCGTGACGAACTTGGTGATGTTACGCATAAATCTCTTTATATTGAAATTATGAACCGCCATAGTAACATTATTTTAGTTGATCATAAAAAAGAGACGATTATTGACAGCATTAAGCACCTTTCACCATCTGTGAACAGTCATCGCACTGTTCTGCCTGGTCATTCTTACGTTTTTCCACCTGCTCAAAATAAGGAAAATCCATTCCAAGCAGACGAGGAAACAGTATTACGAAAAGTGGACTTCAACAGCGGCAAACTAGACGGTCAGCTTGTTAGTTCGTTTGAAGGAGTTTCGCCTCTTTTAGCGAGAGAAGTTATTCACACATCTGGTCTTGCTAATCGCACAACAGTACCGAAAGCTTTTGTTGAGCTTATGGCTAAGATTAAAGAGAAAGAGTTCACTCCGCAGATTATTAGAAATGAAGGAAAAGAAGCGTTTTATATGATCCCTCTTACACATCTAGAAGGTGAAGTTTCTACCTTTTCTTTGTTAAGTGAAGCTCTTGACCGTTTTTACTATGGAAAAGCAGAACGAGATCGTGTAAAACAGCAAGCACATGACCTCCTACAATTTATGAACACAGAGAAAAAGAAAAATGAAAAGAAAATTAAAAAGCTTAAAACAACGCTTGATGATGCTGAAAAAGCGAAGAAATTTCAATTGTACGGCGAACTTCTAACATCAAATCTTTTTGCGATTAAGCAAGGAGATAAAAAAGCAGAAGTTATCAACTACTATGATGAAAACGTGGGCACAGTGACAATTGAGCTTGATCCGCAAAAGACGCCATCTCAAAACGCACAGCATTATTTCCATCGCTATCAAAAAGCGAAAAACTCGGTTACTGTTGTACAGGAACAAATTCAAAAAGCAACAGAAGAAATTCAATACTTTGAAACGCTGATCCAACAAATGGAATCTGCGACGCATAGAGATATTGCTGAAATTCGTCAGGAGCTAACAGAGGAAGGCTATTTGAAGAAAAAGAAAGAAACGAAAGTGTCTAAAAAACAAAAGAATCAAACACCTCAACTTGAAGCATATGAATCAAGCGACGGGTATTCCATTCTCGTTGGCAAAAACAATAAACAAAATGACTATTTAACAAATCGAGTAGCAGGACGAGATGAGCTTTGGTTTCATACAAAAGATATTCCAGGCTCGCACGTTGTGATTCGCGATACAAATCCTTCAGAAGAAGCGATTAGAGAAGCTGCTCATTTAGCAGCGTATTTTAGCAAAGCAAAACAATCCAGTTCTGTTCCTGTTGATTATACAAAAGTTCGACATGTTAAAAAGCCTAGTGGTTCGAAACCAGGGTTTGTGATTTATGAGCAGCAGCAAACTGTGTTTGTGACGCCAAGCGAAGAACTTGTTTTAAAACTAAGAAAATAAGACTTTTTAAAAAGACCGTTCATCACTTTTATTGGTATTATCCCCTTTAAGTA
>NZ_JALAMS010000009.1:0-84582 GCF_026790145.1 Priestia endophytica
TCTTGTCGCACCATAAAACATGTTCGCGGAAGTAAAAAAGTGCAAACCCGTTCAGTAACAACGAGTTTGCGCTTTTTCTTTTCATTTATATAGACTTTTACGGAAGTACAAAACCATTTATACTTACTTTTCCTCTTTACTAATTTTTGTATAACTAATCATTCATTTTAATGAAAAGTAACTATTTACTTTTTATGGTACATTAATTATAAATAAGGATTTAGCAAGTAATAAATAAAACAATTGTTAAAATGATAATGCATTAATAAAATAGTTATTTAACTTACGAGAAGATTCTCAAGTTTTTATACTAATACCAACATCTTATCTCTTCAACTAGTACAGTCATTTTATAATAATTTATTATGTTAATCCTAAATGTTCACGGAAGGTATGACCTTCATATTTCTTTCTGAAAATACCTCTTTTTTGCATTTCAGGAACAATTAGTTCAACAAAGTCTTCTAAACTACCGGGTAATGTAGGAGGCATAAGATTAAATCCGTCAGCCACACCAGCTTCAAACCAGACTTCCATCTGATCCACAATTTCGTCGGGTGTACCTATCAGCGTGTGATGTCCACCGCCTGCATTAAGATATCCTAATAATTCTCTTACTGTAGGTTGTGTATCATTAATAATTTCTAGTATCGTTTCGTAACGTCCAACTGGACCCGTAAATTCTTCTACTGGAGGTAATTGAGGTACTTCTTTATCAATTTCCCAATTAGAACAGTCTTGTTGAATAAAGAAACTCAACTGTTTTAAAGCTGTTTCAAGAGGTAATTGCTCATCTAATGCTGCTTTTTTGGCTAAAGCTTCTTCATGAGTATGACCTACATAGGTTACTAAGCCTGGAAATACTTTAATATGTCTATTGCTGTCTTCGCTTTGTTTAACTTGTTCATCTAATTTTTTGCGAAATTTTTTTGCTTGCTTTAAGTTCCACGACACTGAATAGACTGCATCGGCATATTTTGCGGCTAATGCAATGCCTTGTTTAGATGCTCCTGCTTGCATTGATACTGGTTTACCTTGCGGACTTTTTGGCGTAGTGGATGGGCCATACACTTTAAAATAGGTACCATCGTGATTAAAAGGCTGAATGTTTGAAGGATTTATCAATTTTCCTTCTTCTCGATGATGTAGAAACTCATTACTGTCCCATGAAAGAAATAACTTATTCATTAAAGCAGCGAATTCATCTGCCTTCTCATAGCGTTTGTCATGAGAAGGTAGTTTTTCCATACTATGATTTAACGCCTCTAAATCAGTCATTGACGTAACGAGATTCCAACCAACACGTCCTTTCGTAATATGGTCTAAACTTAATAGTTGTCGTGAAGCTGTAAAAGGATTAGAAAAAGTACTTGAAATTGTTGAAACTAATCCCACATGATTTGTCACTTGAGAAATAGCAGTTAAATTGACTACTGGATCAAACCAAAATGCTGGCATATCACTAGAATGTTTACCTGGAAATGATTGATTATCAGCAAAGAATACTGCGTCAAAGTAACCTTTTTCTGCTAATTGTGATAAATATTGGTAATAGGAAATATCTCCAATACGTTCAACGCTTGAGTCAGGCATTAACCAAGCAGCTTGATGGTGGCCACAACCATACAACAAAACACCTAAGTGTAGTTGTTTTTCTTTAGTTTTTGTCATTTATTCACACCTCAAAATACATCATTATTAATTGTCTTGTATACTCCTTTTTTTGAAGGATTATCTATGGTAATTTAAGCTATTAGTTCATTGTCAAACCGCCATCTACTGTGAAATTTTGACCTGTAATACCGTTCGCATTTTCCGAAGATAAATAAGCGACCATATTGGCTACATCTTGAGGTGTGGTCACCTTCTTCAATGGCGTTGATTGAGCAATTAAATCGAACACTTCTGGTGTTGTAACAGCACTGGCGTCAGTCTTTTTTAATAATCCACCTGAAACTACATTCGCTTTTATACCATATAGTCCTAATTCAGAAGCGATATTACGTGTAAAACCTATTAATCCAGCTTTAGCTGTTGTATATTCGTGGTAGGGTACAACAGGATTTTGATATAAATTAGTACCTATACTTATAATACTTCCATTTTGTCGTTCAATAAATTGAGGTATGACGCTTTGAACTACATTAAATGCTGCTTTTAAAGTACCATCTAGTTGTTTTTGATAATCATCCCAAGTGAGTTCTGTGAAGGTTTTCTGTTTGTTTGGATCAAATTTGAAGTCTACTAATGCATTGTTGACTACAACATCTATTTGACCAAAATATTCCGTTGCTTTTTCTATCAATTTATCTACTTCTTTACGATTTGTTACATCAGCCTGAATTGCAATAGCATTCTCTTCACCAATCTCAGAAACAAGCTTCTCAGCAGCATCTTTGCTTTTATAGTAATTAATAACCACTTGAAATCCTTGTTGTGCCAATGTTTTTACAATAGTTGCTCCTAAACCTCTACTACTACCTGTTACTAATACTGTTCTAGTCATCATAACAACTCCTATATTTTTAATTTTGATGAAACTTAAATAATAAAATGATAGATAAAATAAAAAATACGCAACCTTCCCATAGGAAAATTGCGTAAAAACAAATAATTACATATTAAGAATAAGGCACAATCGCTCTTTAAGTATGTATTAGAGTTTACACTTTCCTACGCTAGTTTCAGCTAGTTCAGGTTCAAAGGGTTTGAGTTAATACTCATCTCAGTTAAATAACACCCCTAGTGCATATATTTAAGTTATATTCAATGTTATAGTTTTAAGAAATTTATGTCAAGGAAATATGGCTAGTTAAAGTATTTCTATAACTTTGTTATTCTAAAATTAACATTACTGAATTTTTGATTCAATTCTAGTTTATATAAAACATGTTCCATGTAGTAAAAAAGCGCAAAACTGTTTAACAACAACAAGTTTACATTTATTTCTATTATGAACAGGCATAATGGTCATATCCATTAATTACCTTTCTACTCCATAAAAAGTGAATACAAACAGATAGTTCACAAAGTGAACGTCCATAAAAGTGTACTTTTACGGACTTTTTTGTATATAAACAATTATTAAAAGGTCTGAATTTTAAGTGAAAAAATTGGAATGTTTTGTATAATGTAGTCAGGGAGGGATGAAAGGAATGATTGAAGGATTATATGAAGCACATTTGCCCGTGAGCAATTTAAAACGTTCTATAGAATTTTATAAAGGACTTGGTCTAGAATTTTCACATAGTCATGAAGATAGGTTGGCATTTTTGTGGATTGAAAAGAATAAAAGTTGGTTAGGACTTTGGGAAACAGATAAAGTAGAACTAGAATATCATCCTTCCATAAGGCACATTGCTTTTCAAGTTTCTTTAGATGGTTTAAGACACTCTGTTTCATGGTTAAATGAAAGAGGATATACACCTAGGGAAGCATTTGGTTTCGAACCTTTTGAGCCATTCGTTATGGCACACAGTGGTATGGCTCATGCTAAAATTCATTTTAATGATCCGGATGGAAATAGCCTAGAATTTATTTGTAAGATGGATAATCCTAAGAATATTACAAAACGAATGTACTTAAGTGAATGGGAACAATTAAACCAAGATAATTAATCCTTCTCAAGGAGGCATATAAAACAAAGGATAGTGAAAGGGCTTGAATTTTGCATTCAGTAGTGGCGTTCTATAAAATCATAAGATAAATGCAAAATCCAAGCCTTTATCTATATATTTTCAAGGTAACAACTACTATATACTTGTGGAATCTTCACCTACATTTTCCACAACTCCCCTTGTCGCTGTTTACTTCTCTTTCAGGTAAAGAGACATCCTTTTATACTGTTTTCATGTTTTCTTTTGAAATGGAAACTGCCCTCACACATACCACAAATCTCCTTGTCGTACCTTTAGTAAAAATCCTATTTATAAAACATATATGTATATGAATCTACAAAACTGTCCCTCTAACTAAACAAGGCCATCCCTTAATAAGAGATGGCCTTGTTTAACTTTATAGAAAAAGCTCAGTCATTATGTAATACCTTAATTAACAAATGTATTTATTATTTAAGCTTTACTTTAGAAATCCCTTTAGTACTTTAGAAGTTCTATAACTTGATTTCATAATTAATCCAAGTATTATTAGTATTTACCCCACCTTTCTTATTATATAAGGATTGAGCTGTTTTATTATCAGAAGCTGTCTTCCAGTTCATAACAGCATAATTATTATTCTGAGAATAAGCTAACGCAAATTCAAATAACTTCTCTCCTAATCCTTTTCCCCTATAGTCTTCTCTTATAAATAAGTCATTCAGGATAGAAATTTTCTTAACTTTAGTGGTACTGAAAGTGAAATAGAGAGTAGCAAAGCCTAAAAACTCGTTTTCTCTCTCAATTACAAATTGCTTTCCTAAACTTGGCTCTTTAATTAAAGAATTAATATGATTAAATAATTCTTCATCAGATGGATTTGGACATTTGTAGAAATCCACAATATAGGATCTAACTAACGGTATTAATTTTTTAATATCTGCAGCATTAATAGGTCTTATGTGTGAGTTAGTATGATTCATAGATATCCCTTTCTTTTGACAATTTCCGAACTTAACATTCTATATTTTTAAAAATACCCATATTAATACTATAATACCAATATACTGGTGGTCAATCTCTTTTATGGTTAAAAAAGGAATTTATTTCTCCATTTATGAAGAAAGTCTTTAAACAATTAAATCAGCTAAACATTCCTCTTATTTTATTGAAAGTACATGCCTTCCACTTATTAAAAGAGAGGTTAAAGTATTTATCTCAGTCTTTTGGATTAATGATAGCTAAAACTTGATGGTCTTTCCATTCTCCATTTATTTTAAGGTTTCTTTTAGCGATGCCTTCTTTATGGAACCCTGCTTTTTCTAATACCCGTATAGAACCAATATTATGAGGCTGTACCCCAGCTTCTATACGATGCAATTTCAATTCATCAAATGCATATTTTACAATCAGTTTTGTAGCCTCAGTAGTAAATCCCTTACCATTATATTTTTTGTCTAAAAAATATCCAATAACAGCACTTTGAGATGAACCTCGAATAATATGAAAAAGATTGATTGTTCCTACTAGCCTGTTCTCGTCATTTTCGAAAATCCCAAAATAATAGTCCTGATCTTGTTTTACATGTTCGGCAGCCTTTTTGATTCTTTCTAATTGTCCTTCGATTGTATAGAAGTGACCACTACGAGTCATTGCAAATTGCTCGAAAAAATCACGATTTTCTGTTTGTAATTTCAACATGGCTTGAGCATCATCAGTTCTAAATGTTCGTATATGTATATTTTCTCCTTTAATCATATATTTCTCCTTTTCAGTCTTTACATAAGCTAAATTGATTTTAAATAGTATTTAGTTCGCATAATACGCATTACCGAATGAAGAATTTATCGTGTAGAGGTTAGTTTTTTTTGCATATTAACCCCAACTATATTAAATCCAATTCTTTCATATAGCTTAAAAGCTCCAGTATTATGGCCAAATACATGTAAACTAAACGATTTAATTCCTTGTTCAATCAATAATTCTTCTACAAGCTGTATAGCTAATGTACCATTCCCTTGGCTTCTAAATTGCTCTTCAATATATATTTTGCTTGTTTCGTTTCATCACTAATCTTGATCCATATGTAACCGATGAATTTATTATCTTGAATTACATTAAATAATAAATGACCGGGAGTATTGTTTCCTTTTGGTAAAAGACTTTTTAACTTTTGTTCAGCAGTTTCCAATGCTTGCTGTTCACCTATTTTTGTATTTTCAGCTATACTTTCCGCATATCTTGGTACCTTATTATGTATGTAGAAATCAAATTCCTCTTGGCTCATTCTCTGTAGCTTTATTGTATCCACTAGCTTTCCCCTTCCATTTCAACATTTCTTAATTTTCAAACAACACACGTTGAATTAAGCCAAATACTTTACAAATAGAACTCGATCCTGATTAACCCCATCATAGTTAGCATGTACGGATACATTATCAAATTCCTTATCCCCTTGCTCAATTTTAAATCCCATTTTAGTATGATAAGCAATGGACCCTTTATTAATAGGAGATGTTATACAACGAATAGTATCACGGCCATGTTGTCTAATAACATCAAAAAAATAGTTATATAATTGCCTTCCAATCTCTTTTCCTCTATATTCTGGATGTACTCCAACAAAATGGATGTATGCTTCATTCAAATGGGATTGAGATAAGAATCCAATTAAAAAGCCTATAATCTTGCCTTCTTCTTCAGCGATAAAGCTTGTGTTTTTAAAATGATCAAAAAATAGCTTTGGCAACATACTAGACATTTGTCTTCCATTCCACCAATCATTAATTAAAGGAGATATTATATAGTAATCTGACTCTTTCACTAAACGAATTTTCATTCTAACCTCTCCCTGGTTTATTTGTAAATTCACTTAAATTAATGTTATCACAGGAAAAAAGTGTTATGTTAATAATACTCTGTCTAACTGATGAATTCTAAAATAAAAAGTGGATAGGATATACAAAACTAGTTACCATAATGTTGATTATCGGATATAAGCCCTTCAGGGAATTTTTAAATTGGGTATGCATATGAGTCTATCAAACTGGACAAACTATTAATGCATTCCCCCTATCCATATAAATGAGAAAGTCCTTTGCTGCCCATGAGCAAAGGACTCTTTTTAATACGGGCTCCTGTTCTCTGAGGGTATCATGGAGGACAGGAGCTTTATTTCAAGTACTAATCGTTCTCTACTCAGTACATTTTAATTAGGGGATTATTTCCTATTAGGATTTTTATTAAGGCCAGTCGCACCGAATTCCTACCGGTCCATCCGATCCGGTATAGACATATGTGTCGGAAATATATCCTATGTTTACTACTCCACGTGAATCTTTCCACTGTATTTGATCCCAAATGTTGCTCGTTCCATACTTCCCAGTTACAGTCGTGCCATAAGAGTAGCAATAGTAAGGAACCTTTGAACCACTAGGAATAGAAAGCATAATAGGATAATTAGTCCCTGGGCCACTACGCATATTTATAGGAACACCACTGTTAGTAGAAATCGTGTAATACTGTACTGCAAACGTGTTACTAGAAAAAAAGAACAATGATGCTATCATAATGGATAGCATACTCATCATTTTTAGTTTCTTCATCCTAATCCCTCTCTCTTCTAAAATATTGGATGTCTACTTTTTTTACTTACACGTAGGAGCGACTTGTCCATCTGAACCGGTATAGACATAAGTATCAGATATATAACCATTTCCAATGTAATTCCATAAATCGCTTGTTCCATATTTTCCTGTAACGGTTTCCCCACGTTTCTGACAAGTAATGGTTACAGTCTGTCCATCTGAAACTGACCCGACAATTCCATAATTAGTCCCTGGGCCAGAACGAACATTAATTGAAACCCCTGAATCTGTATGAACGGTTCCCGTTACACCACTAGAAGAACAGGAATTTTTGCTGGTATAGTTCTTTGTTCCATAGTAGGTAATTTGAGAACCATTAAATATGATTTTTTGCGCTGTACCATTATACCGTTCTTCAAAATGAAGGTGAGCCCCCGTAACATTCCCTGTAGCCCCAACGGTTCCAACCTGCTGTCCTTGAGAGATACTTTGTCCACTAGATACATTGAAAGAATTCAAGTGTGCATATAATGTAGACCATCCACTCCCATGATCAATAACAACATATTTTCCATAACTTGAATTTCCAAGATCTCTTACCGTAACAACCTTACCTGAAGCAGAGGCGACGACTTTATCTCCCTCATCATTTGCCCGGTTAAAGTCAACAGAGTTCTGGGGACTATGGTTAGTACGTGTCTGTCCTTCCCAGGTTTGCCCACATGGAAAGGGCATCTGAAAAGAAGGTGTAGCTGCAAATGCTTGACTTGACGTAAAAAGTCCTGATCCTAGAAAAAGAATAGCCACTAGTATCATCTTAAAACTAAATGATTTCATTATTTCTCCTCCCTTATGTATAATAAATATTGTCAATTATTTAAAAATTTAAAATAATTGACAATTACCATTATTACACAAATAACAGTTAATTTGTACATTAATTGGATATTTTACACAAAAATGTTTAAAAATTTATATAATGTTTAATTACAGTTAATATAAAACATGTTCTAGGTAGAAAAAAGGCGCCAACCTGTTTAATAACAACAAGTTGGCGCTTTTTTTATATTATAAACGAGCATAATTCCCATATCCATTAATTACCTTTTCACTCCATAAAAACCGAACATAAACAGATAGTTCGTAAAATGAACGTCCATAAAAGTTTACTTTTACAAACTCCTTAGTTTTAAGAGAAATACATTCTGTTTAATGTCTGTTTAAGTCTACAATCAATTACGAACGTTCTCTAAAAGATATATCCTTTAACGAACATTTTCAATGAAAGGATGAAGAAGAAATAAAAAAAGCCGCTCTTGATTAGAAGAATGACTTTGGCATAGATGCATAAAATCAGTCAAAACATCCCGTTCGTAGAAAAACTTGTCCTTGCTATCATATACTGTTCTTTTTCCTATCTTCATATTATTTAAAAAAACAGAACAAAAGTTATGTAATGAAATAAATCAAATCATGGGTTTTGAATTAGCCGTCGGTTAATTCATCTCCCCTTCTTCAGTTTTTTTAAGAGTCATCTCATCTTTAACTTCTAAGAAAGTTTTAAAAAATTCCTTTTTTTAGTAATATTTCAGCTTAAATTCGCCATGAAGCACTGCAAAGGCGTGAACGACCATACTCTTTTCGCCTTGCCTTAAGGACAAAATCCGTTTATAATCTTTAGTTCTTTCACTTTCTCTGCTTCTCGTTGAAAAAGTTCTGATACAGACAATTTACTTATTTCCGTTTTAGCCGACTTCTTTTTAGATAATTCAATATTAAAAATAACAAGATAAAAGATTTAACCATACAAAAGGATAAAGAAGCCGGTCTTATAAGGCCGACTTCTTTATCCTTTATTTTTGAGCTGTACGATTTGAAAGCTTCATTGCTCTCTCGGTTGCTTCTGCTGCTTCTTTAAGAGCTTGTTTCGGATCTTTTCCTTCATACATCGATTCTAAAGCTTTAACAATGGCTTCACGAGACTCTGGTAATACTGTAATAAGAGCTCCTTGCGTTGCAGGAGATTTCTTTGTTGATTGAAGTTGTTCAACGGTTACTTGAAGCTGTGGATATTTTTTATACTGCTCTTTCACAAGCTCTTCTTCATAAGCATCTGGATTGATTGATGAATATCCTGTTCCTGTATGCCATTTTGCTTGTACTTCTTTTGTAGCAAGATACTTCATAAAGTCCCAAGCTCCTTGCTGTGTTTCATCACTTACCATATTTGTCATCCATAGAGATGCTCCTCCGATAATAACACCTTCTGGATCTACTTCATCAGGATGAGGAATATAAGCAACACCAACGTTAAAGTCTGCTGTATCAATGGTATTCCGAACACCTGCTGACGAATCTAAATACATCGCAACCTGCTTTGACTGAAAGGCTGCTCGAATATCGTCCCAGTTTGTACCATAGTTTCCAAGAGAGCCTTCTTTATTCATATCATTTAATAAATTAAAAATGCGCTCCCCTTCTTTTCCTTGGAATTTTGCTTTTTCTGCTGTACCCTCGCGACCGTTTTCTTGATCAACGTAAAGTCCACCTTGCGTTGCGAGAAGTTCCTCGAAGAACCATCCATAGTTAAGCATTGAAAACCCGTATTGCTTTGTGGAATTTCCTTCTTTCTTTGTTAAAGCTTTTGCTGCTTTTTTCAATTCTGAATATGTACGCGGCGCTTTTTCAGGATCTAATCCAGCTTCTTTGAATGCGTCTTTGTTATAAATTAAAACAGGTGTAGACGAGTTAAAAGGCATTGAATACATTTTATCGTCCACTGTATAATAGTTGGTGATTGCTTCTTCTAGCTGAGACGTGTCGTAATTATCTTTATCCATCCACTCTTGCACAGGGGTAATCTTCCCGCTGTCAATCATATATTTCGTTGTAATTTCACTTGATTGGACAAGAGCAGGAGCAGTCTTCGATGTTTTTGTACTTCTAAACTTTGTTAAAGATTCTTCATATGTGCCTTGAAATTCTGCTTTAATCTCATATTTATCTTGTGATTCGTTATAATCTTGTACAATATCATCTAATACTTTTTGGGTATCCCCGCCCATAGCATGCCAAAACCTAACAACCGTTTTATCTCCTTCTTTTTCAACAGGAGCTACCTCTTTTTTTTCACTTGCATTTCCACTACTACTATTAGAGGAACAGGCCGCTAAGCTCATAGCCATAAACCCAGCCGCTAACACGGCCGTACCTTTTTTCAAAAACATCATAATTTTCACCTTTCCTTCCCTTATTTAATGGCTCCTTTTGCTAACCCTTGCTGTAGCTGTTTTTGTCCTAAAAACAAAAGTATTAACGTTGGAATTACAATAATCGTAGCCCCTGCCATAACACCTCCCCAATCTGTTGCAACTTCTTGAGAACGAAGCTGCTTCATTCCAATTTGAACCGTTCTTGCACTATCATCGCTTGTGACAAGAAGTGGCCAAAGGTACATATTCCATGTTGTAAGAAAACTATATACACCAAGCGTAATAAAACTTGTTTTACAGTAAGGCACAACAACTCTCGTTAAAAAACCAAAGTGTCCCAATCCTTCAATCAAAGATGCCTCCCGAAGTTCATACGGAACAGTAAGAAAATGCTGCCTTAATAAAAAGATGCCAAAAGCTGTTGCGAAAAAAGGAATAGTTAAACCAGCATAAGAGTTCGTCCACCCAAGACCTTGAACCATAAGGAAATTCGGAATCATTGTAGCTTCCCACGGAATGAGCATTGTAGAAATAAAAATAAAGAATAGTACATTTCTTCCTTTAAACTGCAAAAAAGCAAATGTATAAGCTGCTAGACTTGATAAAACAAGCTGACCGATCATCACAACTGATGAAACAATAAAACTATTTTTTAAGTAATGAAGAAGAGGCATTTGTTCAAAAGCACTTCCATAGTTAGAAAATGTAAAATCTGATGGCCACAATTTTCTCGCTCTTACATCTCCCTCACTCATAAAGCTCACAGAAATAGCATAGAAGATTGGAAAGAAGGTAACGAGAGCGCTAATAATTAATAGTGTATAAAAAATAAATCTCTTGCTCCTTTTCTCTCTCATTGATAATGCACCTTTCGTTCAGCAAATTTGAACTGCAAAATGGTAAGAATGAAGATGAAAACAAAAAGTACGATGGCCTGTGCACTTGCTGTTCCAAAGTGATAGTTAACAAAGGCTTCCTTATAAATGGAGTAGACAAGTAAGTTTGTCGCATCATTTGGCCCTCCTCCTGTTAAAATATCAATTTGCCCAAAGCTTTGAAATGCGTTAATAAGCGTAACGGTTGTAATGAAAAAGAGCGTCGGGGAAAGGGATGGAAGAGTAATGCGCCATAGTCTAGTAAAATACCCAGCCCCATCAATAGCTGCACTTTCATATAATGTTTGATCAATATTTTGCAGACCACCCAGTAAAATCAAAAACGAAAACCCAAGGTTCATCCATATTGTTGTGATAGACACAGACAAAAGCGCCCAATCTGGATTGATAAGCCACTGAACAACAGGTAAGTTTAGTGAATGTAATACGTTGTTAAAAAAGCCAACGCTTGGATGAAATAAAAACAGCCAAATAACAGCACTTGCCGCTGCTGATATGCCCATTGTAGAGGAGAAAATTACTCTAAAAAAACCAATCCCTTTTAGTTTTTCATTTGAAAGAAGTGCAAGAAAAAGAGCTGCTACAATGCTTGTTGGCACAGTATAGAGCACAAATAGGAAAGTAGCTTTCAAACTCTCATAGAAGACGGGGTCTTGAAATAAAAACAGATAATTTTCCATTCCTACAAAAACGCTTTGTTCTCCTGTTATATCTGTAATATGAAAGCTATAGTAGACGGTTCTTACAAGCGGATAAAAAAGGAAAACAGAAAACAGCAAAATAGAGGGAGCAAGAAAAAGGAGCCCTACTTTTAAATCAGATTTTCTCACTGACACCTTGTTAGACTTTGGTTCTTGATTTACATTTCTAGCAATTTCCATTACACGCCCACCATTTCCTTCATTTCTTGTATAAGAATGCGTTCTGAAGTTTCTACATCAAAGTAATAAAGTTTATCTAAAGGGAAACCAAGTTTTATCTTGTCCCCTTTTCCTAACATCACTTGAGAAGAAACTTTTGCTTTCCAAACGGACTCTCCCATATAGAAATTAATAATTGATTCGTAACCTAATACTTCAACAGAATGAATAGTAACTTCTTGCCCATTCTCATCTAGTTGAATATGTTCAGGGCGAATTCCTACTTTTACTCCCCCTCTCTTATTACTGTAAAAAGGAATATGGAAATCTCCTATTTCTACTCCGTTATCTATAAAAGTTCCTTTTCCGATATTCATGGAGGGTGATCCAATGAAAGAAGCAACAAATTCATTTTCAGGCTCATTATAAATACAAAGTGGAGTTCCAATTTGCTGAACTTCCCCATTGTTTAGAACCATGATTCTATCTCCCATTGTCATTGCTTCAATTTGATCATGTGTAACGTAAATCATTGTAATACCAAGCCGCTGCTGAATTTCCCTAATTTCAATTCTCATTTGCCCCCTAAGCTTAGCATCAAGGTTAGAAAGTGGTTCATCCATAAGGCAAATAGGCGTTTGGCTTACGATAGCTCGAGCTAAGGCAACACGCTGACGCTGTCCACCTGAAAGCTGTCCTGGCTTTACCTTTAAGTATTCTGTTAATCCAACCATTTCTGCAGCCTCTTTCAGTCTTTTTTCTCGCTCATCCTTTTTAATTTTTCGGACTTTGAGGCCAAAAACAATATTCTCCCCTACAGTTAAATGAGGATAAAGAGCATAATTCTGAAATACCATTGCAAGATGACGATCTTTAGGTGGCAAAAAGTTTGCATACTCTCCTTTTATATACATGCTTCCATCTGTAATGTCTTCAAGACCCGCTAACATGCGAAGAAGCGTACTCTTTCCACAACCTGATGGACCGACAAGAACGAAAAATTCTCCTTTTTCAATTGTTGCAGAAACAGCATTTACTGCCCTCTTCTGTGAGTTAGCATACACTTTTGAAATTTCATTTAATGTAATCAACTTACATCCTCCTCTAACTTCTATTCCAACCGTTCCAACAACTAGCCGAACAGTGCTCGTCACAATATTTTACTTTTTAAAAAACGAAATTAGTAAAAAGAGGTATTTTTAGCTAACTTCTACCAGAATCCTTCTATGGTCTTTACTATATCGTTGATATATTAAGCTAGTTTTAATAGATGTTGTAGATTTTGTTAAAGGAAGAAGAAAAAAGAGAAAGAAAAAAACCTCCTCTGTTTTCAAAGGAGGGTTCTATTATCGGATTCTTCTTTTGATAAGGAGAAAGCGTAAAGAAAGACCAAGAAAAGCACAGAGGAAAAGAAAAGGAAACGCCGTTCTATATAAATTACCGAAGCTTTCTCCCATTTTATATTTTGCTTCTTTAGAAACATCAGTAACATAATTTTGTAGCTCCCTTTTAACCTCAAGAGCTTCTTGAACATTTTCTTTTTCATTTTGATTCCTAAACTTACTATGTATGGAACTTTTAATAAGTTCTTCTTGCGTCATCTCGTTGTTTTCATCTATTACGTTGCTTGTTAAATTTAGCAATTCTTCTTTATTTTGAATCAAGTTTGATTTTTCAAGTACCCCTTGTGCATAATTTACAACTTCCTGTTTTTCGGTGTTCATTTGTGCTGTTAAAGAACCAACAAAGATAGCTACAGCAAGAACAGTCCCAACACCGCGAAGCATCGAGAAGACACTTTGCGAAGAATCTAACAGCTCTCCTTCAAAATTAGAAGTACTTGCAATCGTAGAAGTCGCAATAAGAAAACTAAATCCTACTCCAAGTAGAATACACAACGTTACAATTTGTTGTGATGTACTTTCAACAGTCAGTTTTGATAGTAAATAATATGCAACCCCCATCATACAAAAACCAATGACAACAGGAATAATAAATCCTATTTTTTTCACCATAAGAGCTACAAATTGAGAAAAAAGAAAGATAGCTGCTGAAACAGGTGTTACAAGAAAAGCTGCTTCAAGCTCGCTTTTCCCTTGAAAGCGTGTCAGAAACTGAGGTAAAAGAACCATAACACCTACTAAAAAAAGGTAACCTGTTGAAGCTGTAAAAATCGAACCGAGAAAAAGTCGATCTTTAAAAAGTGAGAAATCAATCATTGGGCTTTTCACTCTCTTTTCTATGAAAATAAAGAAAATGAAAGATAGAAAACTTAAGATATAACAGCTCCACCCATAGCCGCTGTTCCAGCCCCACTCATTTCCTTTAATGAGCACGAGGGTCACAGAAAATAAAAAAACGGTCGAAAAAAGAAGGCCACCACCATCCATTTTTGCTTTTACTTTCTCTTCATTCTTCATATTTAGAAAACGTAGACATGTGAGCACTCCTATTAAACAGAGAGGCATATTTATGTAAAAAACCCAGTGCCAGCTTAGTAATTCTGTAATAGCTCCTCCTATTGAAGGGCCAAGAGCTGTGGAAAGGCCTTGCGTAGCTCCTAGCATCGTTAACGCAAAAGCACGTTTTGTATTAGGAAGAGCACTTATACTAATAACAAGACTTAAAGGAATAAGAGCAGCGGCTCCTAAGCTTTGAACAAAGCGAGAAAAAATTAAAAATGTACCGCTTGAGGAAAATCCGCATAGTAAGGAACCAAGTCCAAATAAAAGTAGCCCTCCTATATATACTTTGTTCTTCCCCACCATTGTGGCATAGCGAGTAAGCGGAATAGCTAATACAGCAATTGTCATCGTATAGATATTCAACATCCATGAGCTTTGTTCAAGCGTTGTGCCTAAATCATTTTGAATGGCTGGCAGCGCAATGTTCATAATAGTAGAATCTAACATGCATAAAAACATTCCAATACACATGATGAATACAATTCGTTTTTCTTTCATCTCTATTCCTCTTTTTCTAAAGAAGCTAGTTCCTTGTTAATCCACTCTAACGTAAATAGTGCTTCATCAATTCCGTAGAGAAGCGTAATTTTTCGATAACGATCCATTTTAGGATATTTCTCATTCAAACTTGTTAGATGTTCAGCTTGTCTGCTCGCTCTCTGTTTTTCTACTAATAGCCACTCTATTAGCTTTTCCTTGCTCGTATTCCTTCCAAAAAAGATGCGAATAAGCAAATCTGAACGAATAAGCGTTGGATGAAGCGGACTTTCTATATAACGTAAAAACTCTTCTCTTCCTTGTTCAGTTATCACAAATAGGTTTTTATTAGGCTTTCCATCTTGTTGAATAATTTGTTTGTAAATAAGCTGTTCTTTTTCAAGTCGCTTGAGTGCTGGATAGATAGCCCCAAAGGAAGCATCAAAAAAATAGGAAACAGAGTTTTCTATCTTCCCTTTTAAATCATAGCCGCTCATTGGCTCCTCCAGTAAAAATCCTAGTATAACATGTTTAATATTCATCAACAGTTCCCCTTTCATATTAACAATATTAATATTAACATCGTTAATATGATAGTCAATCACTTTATACAAAAAAAGGAATGATTTTAAAATCATTCCTTTTTCTTCTTCTTTATAAATCTCTTTTTATTAGCTTTTAATGGACAGGGTCTGATTCATCATATGTGACATATTTGTAGAGTTGTTCTCTTAGCACATCTTTCCCAAATGCTTGTTCATATTCAAAAAGAGCATTTTGCAAACGGGCTTCTGCAATAAGCTTCCGTGTATCTGTGTTTGACAATTTAGCAATAATATTTTCAACAACGTCACGCATAAGAGCTGTTCTTGTAACACCTTTTTGGGCGATGTTTTCAACAAATTCATCAAGCTTTTCAATTGCTTTCCTATCAACACCTATTCTCATTTGTTCTAGTTCTTTTGGTTTATCAAGAAGGTGTTTCACATCACTTGGCTTGTAGTCCTCAAGGATAAATCGCTCAATAACGGCATTTCGATTGCGAAAAGATACGAACTGCTCCAGCACTTCTTTTGTCCCTTTTTTAAAATAAAAGTTGAGTGGGCGCACAGCTCTTTCTTTTGGAGGGATGGTGCTGTTTTTCTTTAAGTTTGTGATAAGTTGGGATAAAATATGTCTCATAAGAGAAGATCTATTTGCAATATAACCGTTTTTTCGAACATGTTTTACAAGTTCATTTAGTCTTATATTTGTAGGTTCATCAAATAAAAATTTCTCAAGTTTTAATCCTTTCTTATCTCCTTCATTAATAATGCTAAGCTGCTCTGGCAGTTGATATTCATGTAAAATATAATTCCGCAAAATTTTAGACTGCATAGACGAATCAACAAGTGATTTATACGTTCCTGCTTGTCTAGGCAACAGCGAAAAGGATACTTGTTTCATAAACACCTCTCCTTTCTCATCATAATATTTAGTTGCTAAATCATTTTATACCACTTGAACACTATAATCTTGTAAAAATAAATCTCCTAGCATATGCTGGAGTATTTTTGAAACCTTCTGTAATAAGGTTTACTTTTATTGTATCGTATTTCAAACTTTTTTGAAAGTTTCAGCTCCCATCTTGCCTTATTAAGGATATATACTTTCATCAATCTACCACAAAACACAAACAGCCTTGCTTTTATCAAAACAAGACTGTTTGCTCTCAGCTTTATTTACATAGAAGGATCTTTTTCTTTACCTGTTACAATATCTCTTACATGAAGAGGGTTTGTAGGTGCTTGAATTGTGCCGCTTGATGGTGGCGGCGTCCCTTTCTCTACCCAATTAACTAATAAATCAAATGACTGATGGGCATAAGGTAGAAGTGGCTGAAGCTTCTTTTTTGAATCAGCACTTGGATCCCAAACAAGGCTATCAACGTGATTGCCATTTTCAATCGTATAAAGGCGGTGTATATGGTCCTTTTTATTTTTCTTTATGAGCTTTTCATACGGCTCTGCATGAATGCTTGGTGGAATGAGAGCATCAAGCGATCCAGCTATGCTAATAAGAGGCGCTTGGATGTTTCCTGTATTCTCAATCTGGGCCACGTTCTTTCTTACTTGTTTAGGACGCTTGAAGTAGTTATAGTTTTTAAAAATATGGTCATTTGAGCGATCACGTACACCGTTTATGATTGTTAAATAATCTTCCCAAGCTAATTTTTTTGGAGCGTTAGGATCGAATTCATCTCGGTATATATTTAGCGTAACAAACCAGTACGCTAAATCATGGTAAGGCCAGAGTTCTTCAGATCCTTTTGGTAATCCTGCTTTATACATTCTTTTTATTGCTTTTTGCTTTTCCTTTCCTTCTCCATATAGAGCAGGCTCAGCATTGTTTACAACGTCTGTAAGAGAAGTAATTAAATTATCGTTGTTACTTTGCCAAAGAACACCTTCCCAATCTACCCCACCATCATATAAAGGTGGCTCTCCACTGTATTTTACTCCATCATGCTCAAGGGCATAGCGAACAACATAGCCACTGTTAGAAATTCCAATAGCATATGTTGGAACTTTATGGTCTTTTGTAATAAGCTTACTTGCGCTATTTGATTTATCTCCTTTTTTAATCAGAGATGAAGCATGATTGTTCACCAAATAGGTTTGTGCAGCTTTTGTTACCTGCCGAAATCGCTCGTTCCATTCTTTTATGCTATCTTCCTCTGAAGCAAGCGCATTTTTCACTTTGCCAAGAGCATCATTAGGATCAATCTCCCCCTGTGTTCCTTTATCTGTTACTGCATAAGCGTATCCTTTTCCTAACATATAGTCGCTAAACAACAAATCTGTACTTGTTTCATTTCGTGTAGCTGGCGAAGCAGAAACAACCAGTTTTCCATTCCATTTGTCTGGCACCCGAATGATAAATTTTGAATCGTCAAAGTTCCCCCTTATTTCCCTTCCCGTTATCTGTTGGGGCTTATAGTAGTTATACCATCCCGTATTGTCTGTTTTGCTTCCCCATTTATAAGGAATTAAGCTTTCGTTTCCAAAAAGTGCAGCCTTTTGATACTGCTCACTATTTACTGTTGTAAGAAACCTTCCTTCTTTCCCATCAAATACAGTAACTTCTACACCATGAGCCCCTTTCACAACAGGCGAGAATGCTCCCTCTGTTTTCTTTTCTCCTCCTACCGTAACAAAGCTTAAAGCTAAAAGAGCTATTCCCCATTTTAAAAGCTTTTTTTTCACTGTACTCCTCCTTTTCGAGAAAACGCTTTCTACCACCTTACGTACCTTTTATATTCTTGTTCTTTCTGTAAAGTCCTGCTCTTTTTGTCCTATGAAAAAAAGCTTAAAAAACGAAAAAAAGGGAAAAAGAACAAGACAAAAAAACTAGTAAAAACAAGGTACTTTTCTTTTTGTTTTTCACATATATTTAATAAACCATGCAAGAAAGGAGTTTTTGTATTGCTTGAGGTTATTAGCGCTCTGTATAGTTTCCTTACTTTTATTCCTTTTGCCTTCTGTCTTTCTCTTTTACTCACAGTTGGAGTCTTTCTTCAAAAGAAACGCGGCTATAATATAAAGAAAGAAAGCTTTATCTTAAACAGCGTAGGTGGTTTTCTCCTTTTTTATATCGGCCTTTTACTAGTTAATCTTCAAGCAACAGGGCAGTATAGTGGAATTTCTGGGAGCTACCTTTGTCTTATTGCAAGCATTACGATCGTTTTGTTAATTTTGTCTCCTATGCATATTAAAGCATATTCTATCTCAATCGCTTCTTGTGCGCTAATCTCTTTTATATTCTCATTCAGCTTGACCTTTCTTCCCGCTACCCTCCTTCTAATAGGGAGTTCTCTTCCCTTTATAAAAGGTGAAATTCTAAGAAGAATAGAAGAACCCGATGAAGAAAAAAGCGCAGAACCTATAAAGGAAGTATCTATATAAAAAAACGCGCGCCAACAGGCACGCGTTTTTTTAAGCGACAGGGATATTCTTCTCTAATTTGCCGAGCAAATCCACCAACGTTTCTTGCTCTTTTGGCGCTAGAACAGAGAAATAGGCTGTCAGCATTTCTAAATGCTTACCTTTTACTTCTCGCACAAGCGCACGTCCTTTTGTAGCAAGTTCTACTTTAACCATGCGGCGATCTTTCTTATCATGATAGCGATGCACAAGTTCTTGTTCACTAAGACGATCCACAATAAGAGTTGCAGCGCTTGGCTTAATATTAAGCTCTGTAACAAGTTCTTTCACATAAAGAGAACGCTCACAGTCAAGTAAAAACAACGTTTGAAACTGAAGGGGCGTGATGTTATAAGGATGAAGATTATGCTTAGCCGATAACCTGATTTTCTTTGTAATACTCATCATCGTTTTGTGGGCTTTATTAATCGTTTCTCCGTTAGCCATCCTGTCTCATCCCTTCTCCATCGCTATTCATTATCTTTTTTATTCATAGATTTGAGTGCTTGTCGAAAAGCATCGTCGTTCATTTCACTAGATGATGATGAAGACTCTGGTTTCTTTTCTTTATCGCTCATGTTCTTTAGCGCTTGGCGGTACGCATTATCGTTCATTTCGTTTGAATCTCTTTTTACAGCTCTTGGCTCTTCACGTTTTTCAACAGCAGGCTCTTCACGTTTCTTCGTTTCTGTTGGTTGTTGGGTATTTTCTTCGGAAGGCTGTGTTTTCACTGCTTTTTTCTCGTTCGAACGAGAAAGACTTCTAATATTCACAGAAACAATAAGTGCAATAAGTACAACAGCAATAACCGCAATGATTATAATTGTTAACATATAATCACCTACAGTTGCTGACCTTTGAATTTAGCTGTTACTCCTGCAACACGTTTTCCTAGTGCCATTCCTAGCTGTTTATCCTCTTCAGAAAGAAGACCATTGCTTTCAACAGGACAAGTAATGCCTACGCCGTAGTAAGAACCGTAAAGGGCATTTTCTGGTATATTTCCAGTAAGACCTGTAATAATCATACCTTGATGAAGCATTGGCGTAATTAAATTAAGCATTGTAGCTTCAAGTCCACCGTGTGTTGTAGCTGTTGTGCAAAATACAGCCCCAACTTTATTAATTAATTTCCCTTCTGCCCAAAGATATCCAAGCTTATCGATCCAAGCTTTTAAGCCTGAACTGATTGTTCCAAAGTGCCCTGGACATCCCCAGATAATTGCGTCCATCTCTGGAAGCTCTCTTACATTTGCTTCATGAACAGAGCGGAGAAAAACTTCTCCACCTTGTACCATACGAGCTCCTTCAGCAATTGATTTTGCAAGCTCTTCAGTATGTCCGCCTTCGCTATCATAAACAATACAAATCTTCATAACCATTTCTCCCCCTTTTTCCCTTTAAATTATTAAGAAGTTTTCGGAGCTGGAAGCATTTTTGTTTCTTCTTGTACAGGTTCAATTGCTTCTTTTGTCTGTGGATCTTTACGAACATCACGTAAGAAAAAGCTTAAAATCAAACCAATAACAGCAATTCCTGTTGCCCAGAAGAAAGCATCGTTAATGCCCATTACAGTAGCGTGCTCACTTGCGTTAGCATACACTTGCTTCACAGCTGTTTGCTGTGCTTGTTCCATTGGCACATGCATAGCTGAAGCAATTTTGACTGTTAGCTCATGAAAGCTTTGCATAAAACCAGTGTTTGATGTATTCATATTCTCAGTTAAAGCACCTAAATGGAACGTTGTGCGGTTTGTAAAAATCGTTGTGACAAGACTAATTCCAATTGATCCACTAACTTGACGTAGCGTATTTGACATTGATGAACCATGGTTGTTCAGACGAGATGGCAACTGGTTTAAACCTGCTGTCATAATTGGCATCATAAGAAGCGACATCCCAAATGAACGGAACATATACACAGTTAGTAGATGTGCATATGACGTTGTTAATGTTAGTTGTGTAAACTGGAACGTTGTAACAACAGTAATAATCATTCCAACGATACCAAGCGGTCTTGGCCCAATCTTATCAAATAGAATACCAGAAATCGGCGACATAATAAGCATAATAATCGCTCCTGGTAGTAGTAATAAACCTGAATCAAGCGGTGTATACCCGCGAATATTCTGCAAGTAAATTGGTAGTAAATACATACCTGCAAAAAGGCTAATTGTAAGTGCAATGTTAATAATGCTTGATAGTGTGAAAATATTAAATTTAAATACGCGCATATCTAGCATTGGATGTGGTGAACGCAATTGTTGGATTGCAAACACCGCAAGTAGGATAACTCCAATAATCATTGTTGAAAGGACAATAGGATCTGTCCATCCATCTTGACCTGCTTCACTAAATCCGTAAAGAAGAAGTGCCATACCTAACAAAGAAGTTGTCGCACCAAAAACATCAACCTTAATGTTTTTCCCTTCTTGAATATCTTTTAATTTAAAGAAAGCAAAAACAAATACGATTACACCTAATGGAACCATTCCTTCAAACAAAAGGTGCCAATCATAATTTTCTACAACCCAACCTGATAAAGTTGGTCCAATAGCCGGTGCGAACATCATCGCAAGACCAAAGATCCCCATTCCTTTCCCGCGCATTTCTGGTGGGAAAATCTGAACAATAATTGCCATAACAAGTGGTGCAAGTACACCACCACCAATGGCTTGAATTAAGCGGCCAACAAGCATAATTGGGAACGTTGTTGCAATCCCACAAATAAGCGATCCAAGCGTAAATACAAACATCGCAAATAGGAATAGCTTACGAACTCCAAAACGTTCAATTAAGAAAGCAGATAGTGGAATAAGTGCTCCGTTGACGAGCATATAACCTGTTAAAAGCCACTGTGCACTGCTTGCTGTTACGCCAAATTCATTAATTAAATGGGGTAAGGCTACATTTAATAGCGTTTGGTTCAAAATAGCTAGGAACAAACCAAGCATAACAATGGCTAGAAGCATGCCTTGACCAGAGTTTTTTGAACCTGAGTTTCCATTAACAGATGAAGCCATTAAATTTCCTCCTTTCCCTTTTCAAAAATTATCTATCTTATTAGTTTTTGTTGATTTTTACTTGTGCGTTCATTCCTGGTAAAACATTCTCAGAGTAGTTAGAGATTGAAATTTTAACTGGAATTGTGTGTGTTACTTTTGTATAGTTGCCATCAGTATTCGTGCTTGGCATTAAAGAGAAAAGTGAGTTTGTTGCAGAACCTACTTCTTCTACTTTTCCATCAATTGTTGTACCTTCGTCACCATCAACAGTGACTTCTACATCGTCACCTTTTTCAATATCTTTTAGCTTATTTTCTTCAATGTTAGCTGTTACATAAAGTTGAGTCATATCCACTACTTCAGCAACTGCTTGACCTTGTTGTACTACTTCATTATTTAAAACATCTTTTTTAACGATTTTTCCATCTTCAGGAGCTGTTACATCTACGCTGCCCTCTCCTGTATTTACATTAGCAACAGCGTTGTCTTTTGAAACATCTTCGCCTTCTTCAACAGACCAATCTGCTAATTTCCCTGACTGTGGAGCAGTGATGCTTTTCACATCTCCCATAACTTGTGCATTTTCTGTTTTGATGTAGTTAGCGTTTTGGTAGTAGTAGTACCCGCCGCCTCCAACTAATGCTAAAATAACGATGATACCAATGATGTTGATTAAAACTAAACGACCTCTTGACATAATCTTGCTCCTTTCTCCATTTAAAATAATTAATTAAATTTATATTTAACTTTATTAAATAAAAACCGTAGAATAAGCTCTTTTTTTAAGAGAGCTACTTTTTTACTACATAAAATTGTATATTCACTACGGTAATTACTTTCTTATAAAGTTAATTTACATATGGAATCTTACCATACGAATATATATAAAAGCAACAATTTTTTCTTATAATTTTTTTGGTTATTTTTTCAATAAAATCTCCCTTTTCTTCCCTCTTCTTTTTCTTCTATAATAGAGCAGGAATAACTCAAAAGGAGCTTACTATAATGAAGAAAAAAACGCTGCTGTTAATTGACGGCTTCAATTTGCTTAGTCGCGGTTACTTTGCTACAGCATATGGACGAGATGAAGAAGATCTTACAAAAAATATCGACGGCGCCTATATTAATGCTTTAAATGTATTTTTTCGAAAGCTATTTCAGCTTTTTAGACAATATGAGGTAACACATGCATTAGTTGCTTGGGATGTAAAAAGAAATGAGACAGACCGCCGAGTAAAATACGATTTTTACAAAGCAACTCGTAATGAACTTCCTCCCCCTCTTATTGAACAATACGAAACATGTCAAAAAATATTAGATGCTCTCTCAATTAAACAGATGGCTCTTGCCCCCTATGAGGCAGATGACCTTATCGGCTCTTTATCCCTTTCATGGACTGTTCAAGAGGAAGGAAAGTGTTATATTTATAGCAATGATAAGGATTTATTTCAACTATTAAATGAAGATGTAGCTCAAATTGTCGCAGGAAAACGTGGTGATAACGTTTTTACAATGGAAGATTTTCAAACGGAATATGGCATTTCACCTTCTCAATGGGTAGATGTTAAAGCACTGCTTGGCGATAAAAGTGATAATATTCCCGGTTGCCGTGGCGTTGGCGAAAAGGCAGCTCTTCCTCTTATCCAGCTTTATGGGTCTATTGACAGCCTTTATGAGAATGTTGAAACGCTTGATAAGAAGTTTAATCGATATAAGAAGAAGCTTTTAGAAGGAAGGGAAACAACCCTTGTGAGTAAAGAACTAGCTCAAATTCTCTGTTCTATTCCTGAACTTCAAGCGTTTGATTTTAATACTCTTTCTCTTGATCTTACTGAAACACTTGTATATAAAGAAATGAATAAGATAGGCATTTTCGCTTCTTTTTAAAGAGCTCCCCTGTATAAGGGGAGCTCTTATATTATGGACGTAAATCCATCATTTCACCAAAATATTGAGAAGCGGTCGTAAAACAAACAAAAGCGCAAAGTTCGCTTATTTCTTTTTCATTAAACGTTTCTTTTAATACTTCAAAAGTTCCCTGTGGGATAGCGCTCCCTACTCTTAAAAAAACACTCACAAATCCGAGAGCCTTTATCGTTTTTTCATCCTGAATATTTTTCTCAGGTTCTCTTTTAGCTTTGCAATAAAGACAGCCGTTTCCATGAGCAAGTGCTGTTCGCACATGTTCCTTTAAATCCTTTGAAAGCGACATAGTGTTTTCAAGTACTTCCCCTAATTCACTCCACTTTTTCATTACTTCTTCATTATGTCCTAGAAGCTTTTGAAATGAAGTTTCTCCATTTAATGATAAGGATATTGTTGTCATTGTTCCTCTTCCTTCCTGTTTTCAAGTAAATTATGTTACAATTATAGAAAGAAAAAGAACTTTTTCACATTTCAAATGAAACTAAAAAACAAGAGATAAATTTTATTTGATATAAATTTTGAAGAAGAAGGTTGCGTATGAAAATTGACGAGTTAGATATTAAAATTATGAAAGAACTAAAGAAAAATGCGAGGCTTTCAATACGACAACTTAGTCAAAAAGTCAATTTATCCCCACCGTCTGTAGCTGAAAGAGTTAGAAGACTTGAAGATGAAGAGGTCATTGAACGCTATACCATTGACGTCAATAGAACAAAGCTTGGTTATTCTATTGACTGTATTATTGAAGTTACCGTTAAAAATGGAAAACATGAAGCATTTAAAACGTTTATTGAGCAGCATCCTAACGCTTTATTCTGCTATCGTATTACAGGAAAGTCCTGTTTTATGGTCATGCTAACTGTGGAAAAGCTTGAACAGATTGAAGATTTTATTAACGATGTGACCTCTTATACAACAACGTTTACAAATATTATTTTTTCAAGCGTAAAACTTCAAAATGAAAGTCTTTTTACTTAGTTCATTAGAAGGAGAAAAGAACAATTTCTAGAAAGGTTTATTTGAAAACGTTTTTTTTATTATTATAATAGAAGGAGAATAAAAAGCGTTTTGGTTTTATTATAAAGGGGGCATTACCAAAAATGAGTGAATATCCAAAAGAGATAAAAGAACAGTTAGAACATATGGATCGTATGAAGGATACGTTTTTTCGCCATAAAAAAAAGCTTGTTGAAGAATTATGTAGTAAGCTTCCTTACAACATTACTCCGACAAAATATTATATGCTTAAATTTATTTACGAAAAAGAAAAATGCATGGTTGTTGATGTATCCAAAAAACTGGAGTTATCGTCTGGGGCCACAACTATTACTCTTAATCAGCTTGAAGAATATGATTTAATTGAAAGACGGCGTGATAGCCGGGATCGTCGCATTGTTTGGCTAACACTGTCGGAACAAGGAAACGAACTTGTTCGCAACGCTCTAAAAAAGCGTGATGAATTTTGGGGCAAAATGCTCGCGGTTTTAACAGAGGATGAAACAAAGGAATATTTCCGTATTCTTGAAAAAATCGAAAACGGAATTGAAAGAAATTTAGATGGGATAAAAAGATAACAGAAATCATTTTGATCTCTATTATCTTTCTACATCAAAATATGAGTTATAAGGTCATCTAATAAATACAAAATATGCTACGCTTTCTTGTGTAGTACAAGTCCGTCATACGTATTTTCCATATGATAATCTTTGAAAATAGATACGATTGTGACAAGGCCAATTACGAGAATAAGCGTAATAGCAAGAGCTGTTGTTATATCAGCAAGAGGTGCAATAATAGCAGCCGCAACGGCTGGGGTCATCGTAATACAAAGATCTTTCGGTTTTTGCTGTACGTTTGTGAGCGGTGATAGAAGCTTTCCGATCATTCCTTTCACCATAATCGTTTGTTCACCGTGAGATACGGCTTTGTGTAAAGCATGTTTTTCTGCTACTATAATCATAAGTAGAAACCTCCTCTAGTTTGCGTTATTTAGTTTAATATTCGCTACGAAGAGGAGATATCCTGCTTCAAAATGTAAAAAATATATGAATTTTCAATCATTTTGACAAAAAGCCCTTTTAGAAAGGGCTTTTTTTGTTAAGATTTCGTTATATATGTCCAACCATCTTCTTGATACACTTTCTTTTGTTTCATTAACCCTCCAAGCGCACGCTTGAAAGCTCCCTTGCTCATTCCGAACTGTTCTAAAATGTCATCTGGATGACTTTTATCACTATATGGCATCGCACCATTTCGCCCTTCCATATAAGCTAAAATTTCTTCTGCGTCATCACTCATTTTATCTTGCTTACGTGGAAAAAGAGATACATTTAAAGTGCCATCTTCTTTTACATCAATAACGCGACCGCTTACTCTTTCTCCTAAACGTGGTTCACGTTTACGTTCGCTTTCATGAATAAAACAGCGATATCCCTCTTCTGAAATCATGAAACTGCCAATTTTCATTAAACGATACACATTTCCTGTAATGTCGCTGTTATATGCAGTTTTAGGAGCTTTACGCGCTACTTGTTCCATAATATTTTCTGTCGCGAGGCGGCCAAGAAGACGACCTTTACGATCCGTTTTAATGCTCACATATAACCAATCACCAACTTCAGGCCACAAATGTTCAAGCGCTGATAAATCATCAAGGGAAACAAGCAAATCTGTGCTTATGCCAATATCAACAAAAATCCCTAAATGACGTTGAACGCCAACAACTTGCGCCCATCCATAGCGCCCTTTTTGAATATTTGGTTTCTTCATTGTAGCTGTAATACGTTCTTGTTTATCATGATAAAGGAAGACTTCTACATCTTCGCCAACTTCAATTTCACCAATAATTTCTGATTCATGTAGCAATACATCTTCACTGCCATTTGTTAAAAATACGCCGAACGGTGCTTCACGCTCCACTTCTAGCGTCACAATCGTTCCTGCTTCAATCTTACTCATGCTCTTTCTCTTCCTCCTCAATGGTGCATTTGTTGCTCCTACTAAATCTACCATGATTTAGTATAGATGTATAGATTATTTCAAGAAAGACTCGTTTTAGATTGCGCTAGTTTCTCCTACTTTTATTCTTCAACTCGATATTTTTGCCCTTTTTTCTTGTTTTTCAATGTTGCCTTTTTCATCTTTAAAAACAATATGTTCTCTTGAAAAATGAACAGGAGAAGTGATACCCGCTGCTGCAGCTAAATTATATAACCCTTCTCGAAGAGACAAGATATAATTACATACACGGAATGATTTTTCTTCTACTATAAGGGCTTTCTGCAGTTTAGGATCTGTTGTTGCAACCCCAACAGGACAATTGTTTGTATGACAAACTTGTGCTCTTATACATCCAACCGAAAACATCATGCCGCGAGCAATATTCACAAAATCAGCGCCCATTGCAAGCGCTACTGCAATCTTGTCAGGCGTAAGCAATTTTCCAGAAGCAAATACTTTTACTTTATCTCGAACTCCGTATTTTCGTAGTAAATCATCTACAATAGGCAGAGCTGTATAAATCGGCAACCCAGCAGCATCAGCAAGTTCTGAATAAGAGGCTCCAGTTCCTCCTTCACCTCCATCAATTGTGAAAAAATCTGGACTTCTCCCACTTTTTGCGATATATGCGATAAGCTCTTCAAGTTCTTTTACATTCCCTACAACAAGCTTCACACCGACCGGCTTTCCTCCAATACTACGGAGCTTTTCAATGAAATCAAGCATTCCTTCTCTGCTGCTAAACTGTTTGAAACGGTTGGGGCTATCAATCGATTCTCCAGCCTTAACTTGACGGATTTCAGCAATTTCATCTGTTACTTTTCTGCCATCAACATGGCCACCTCTTGTTTTTGCGCCTTGAGCAAGCTTCAGTTCAAATGCTTTCAGTTCTTTTATTTCACTTTTCTTTTTAAATTCTTCCCATGAAAACTCTCCATCTTTCGTTCGCACTCCAAAAAGACCTGGGCCAATTTGACAAATAATATCTGCGACCCCTTTTAAATGATGAGGCGACAATCCACCTTCTCCTGTATTCATCCATGTTCCTCCGGCAAGTTTCAGCCCTTTAGAAAGAGCTGTAATAGCCCGATCCCCAAGCGATCCATAACTTATTGCAGATTGCCCAACGTTTCCCTTTACATAGAAAGGCTTTTCACATGTATGCTCACCAATAATTTGCACAGCATCTTCATGAAGAAGATATGGGGAAGCCTCTACCTCTTCTCGATGTTCTTTTCGTCTCAACAAGTTATCTTCGTCTATTTTATAAACTTTTGTTTTTACTTTTTGCTTATTATCAACCTTCAGCTCCTCACGCTGAGCTGGAAATAGAGAATTTGCAATATAGTAACCAGGACGCTCAAATTCACGCTCCGAACCAAAACCAATTAACCTGCTTTTATATTTAGCAGATTTCATTGTTTGCTCATATTCTATCCGTGAAAATGGCTTGCTTTCATTATCATTATGAAATAAATACTGTCTCATTTCAGGTCCAATTTTCTCTAAGATGTAGCGTACCTTCCCTAAAACAGGAAAATTCCTTAGCACGGAATGTTCCTTCTGTTTTTCATCTCTTATGTAAATCCATAAAAATATGGCTCCTGGGATTAATAATAACAGCAATGCACCGACTAGAATAGTTTGCTTCATTTAAATATGTAACAGCTTTCTTTAGATCCTCCTCTCCATTTGGAACAATCTGAGCTTCTCTAAAAACTGATGAGGTATACATTAAACTCTCGTCAATTTCTTGAACAAGGATATCGTCTGGAATGGTTAAAATAGCGCCCCCTTTTTTAGCATATGCCGTTTTAATTGCTTGATTTAAAAGATCTGGGAGCGTGTCTGCTCTTTGCACCGTTTTATTGAACACGGCTACGTCATCAAACATGCGCTGCAAATTAATTTCCTGAAAATCATCTCTCCCAAGTTTTTCAGTTGATACTTGTCCAGCAAGAACGAGCATTGGTACGCTATCTGATGCTGCATCATACATCCCATTTAAAAGATGAACTGCTCCAGGACCTGCAATTGATAAACACACCCCTATTTTCCCTGTAATTTTTGCGTAGCTTGAAGCAGCGAGAGATGCTGCTTCCTCGTGGCGGACTCCAATAAATTTAATTTGCTCTTTTGCTTTTCTTAACTCCTCCATTACATTGTTGATAGAATCTCCTGGAAGACCGTATATATGATCAATATTCCATTCTTGTAGTGAACGAATTAACGCTTGACCAGCGTTGTTTTAGCCATAATGTAGTTCTTCCTTTTTTAGGTAAATATTTCACGTTGTCTAAAATTCAAACATTCTTAAATAAAAAAAGCTTCACATAGTGAAACTTTTTATTTCTCTATTCGTTTGTAACTATGTGTCTTTGTTGTTCTCTTTCATCAACGTGGATTACGATTACTTTACAAGGAGATGGAAGACTTATGTCAAAAGAATCTTTTTTACAAATGAATACGGTTTTTATTAGTATATTAGTAGAGGCCCTACCATTCGTCGTTCTTGGCGTCATTATCTCGGGCGTGATTCAAATGTTCATTACAGAAAATATGCTAGCTAAAATTATTCCTAAGAATCGTTTTCTCTCTGTTATAGTGACCTCTGTGCTTGGAAGCCTTTTTCCTGCTTGTGAGTGCGGCATTGTCCCTATTACAAGACGACTTATCGGAAAAGGAGTTCCTCTTCATGGAGCTACAAGCTTTATGCTAACAGGACCTGTTATCAACCCTGTTGTGATTTTCTCCACATATGTAGCATTTGGGAATGATTGGAAGATGGTTGGCTATCGGTGCATTTTATCCTTTATTGTAGCTCTTTTTGCTGGTTGGATTATCTCCCTTCAATTTAAGGACGGGCAGCTACGCAATGAGGCTACACACCATCATCATGACCATTCCCTTGCTTTTTCGAAGAAGTTTAGCGATATGGTACGTCACACATTAGATGAATTTTTCTCAGTTGGTAAGTTTTTTATCATTGGAGCCTTAATTGCGGCAGCGATGCAAACATTTGTTAAAACATCCACACTTCTTTCTTTAGGAGATGGACCTATTATGTCTATTATAATAATGATGGCACTCGCTTTCGTTCTTTCTCTTTGCTCATCAGCTGATGCTTTTGTTGCTTCATCTTTCCGAAGCACGTTCAGTAATGGCTCACTTGTTGCATTCTTAGTATTTGGTCCAATGTTTGATATTAAAAATATGCTTGTTATGCTCGGAACTTTTAAGTCTAAACTCGTATTTTTCCTACTCTTCTACGTTACGATTTTTGTCTTTTTAGGAGCACTTATTATTTCTTATTTGTAAAGGAGGAGACAAAGTGGTACGCATTTTAATCTTAATTGGTTTTAGTTTTATTTTTATGCACCTGCATGCTACAGGAACAATTAATAAATATATTAATATGAAATATAGCTATATCTCATTTAGTACGATATTTATCTTTATTTTACTAACCATTGCTCAAGTTTATTTTTACGTAAAAGATGGTGATAAGAAAAATCACGATGATCATGAACATGATCATTCATGCAGCTGTGGCCATGATCACAGTCATGATGAAGATAAATGGTACAAAAAGCTCGTTGTGTACCCGATTATGATTTTCCCTCTCGTTGCTGTTATGTGCTTCCCAATTGCAACGCTTGATTCAAAAATGGTTGAAGCAAAAGGATTTCACTTTCCTATTCTAGAAGGTGATGATGCATCAAGTAACCATCAAATTTTGCAACCTGATACAAGCACATATTACGGAGCAGAAGATTACGAAAAATTAATGGATAAATCAAAGAAACAGTATGAAAAGAAAAACTCCATTATTCTAAATGACGACAATTATTTAAAGGGAATGGAAACCATCTATAATTTCCCTGGAGAGTTCACAGGAAAAATGGTATCACTAACCGGTTTTTCTTATAATAGTGATGACTTGAAGAAGAATGAAGTTTTTCTATTTAGATTCGGAATTATTCACTGTGTAGCAGATTCGGGTGTCTATGGGATGCTCATTCAATTCCCAGACGATATGGACTTGGAAAATGACGAATGGCTACGTGTAAGTGGAGAACTAGACACAATGTATTATCAACCATTCAAAAAAACAATTCCTGTTTTAAAAGTGAAAAAGTACGAGAAGATAAGCGAACCAGAAGATACTTATGTTTATCGTCAATACTAATAAAAAAAGCCGCTTAATGCGGCTTTTTTATTAGGCATTTGTCTATTTTTTTTAGGACAAATCCCCGAATTTTATCTTTCGTATATATTATAAGAGACTCGTAAAAGGAGGTAATACATGTGCATCATCACTCTTACTTTCCTCATTATTATCAAAGAAACTATAAGCCGAACAACCAAAATGAACAAAATTATTCTTCATCACATCATGAAAATTTTGCCCACCCTACTACTCCCCCATTTCCATATGGAGAAGGAAGTTTAGAATATCGTTTGAATTATCTTTCTTACCAAGTTCAGCAACTTATTGAGCAAAACAAACAGCTTCTTGAGCGTTTAGATCGAAAAGCTCCTGAACAAAGTCAAACGGTCACAGCACCAAGTGGAGGCGGCTCTATTATTGTCCGGATGTGAACACTAGAGTGGAAGGTCTTCCTCTTAAAGGAGTCCTTCATTGATAAAAAGTGGACAAGTTTAAGTGAATTTCTCCATAAAAAAACTCCTGCTATTTTGCAGGAGCTTCTGAGTTTTCTTTCCTATCCGTGCTTTCGTTCCGTATCCTCTTCCATTTCTTCATTTAATTCTTTAATTAAGAAAGAGACTTGAAGAATTTGATGATTTTCAATTTCTACTACTTCAAAACGGTACTGATCATCTTCAACAACAGGATTCTCATCTGGGGTTGAAGCCATTTTCACTTGCATCCATCCCCCTATTGTATCAACGTTCTCTCGCTGATCAAACGTCATTCCGAATCGCTCTTCTAAATCATCTAAAAGAACGCGTCCATTTAAAAGATAGTAGCCCTGTTCTTGTTCTACTACGTCTGGAATTTCATCAGTATCAAATTCGTCTTGAATGTCACCAACAATTTCTTCTAATATATCCTCCATCGAAATAATTCCTGACGTTCCTCCATATTCATCCATAACAACGGCAATATGAATGTGTTCTTTTTTCATCTTCACTAACACATCTTGCAAACGTGTTGATTCATGAATAAAAGGAATCGGATGGATATGTTTTTTCATATTTAATGATCGTCCAAGAACAAGGTTTGTGACCATTTCCTTAGCATTTACAACACCGATAATTTTGTCTTTATCTCCTTCTTCTGTTACAGGGTAACGTGTAAAGTGGTTTTCATCAATAATTTGTAAAAGCTCTTCCTTTTCCATCTCCTGATCAAAAACAATCATTCTTGTTCTTGGTACCATAATATCTTTTGCAACCCTTTCATCAAATGAAAGGATGTTTTGCATATACGAAAGCTCTGTTTGATTGATTTCTCCACTTTGATAACTCTGCGTCATAATAATTTTAAGCTCTTCTTCTGAGTGTGCTTGTTCATGACCCGCAGGCTTTACCCCAAATATGCGAAGGATAATACGCGCTGAGCCGTTTAAAAGCCAAATAAGAGGAAATAAAATTTTCCCAAATAGCACAAGCGGCTGAGCTAACAAAAGCGTAACTCTTTCAGTATACTGGATAGCCAATGTTTTCGGAGCAAGTTCTCCTAAGACAACATGTAAAAACGTCATAATACCTAATGCAAGCGCGTAAGAAACAACTGTTGTCCAAGCTGTAGGAATGCCCAATTCATGAAATACAGGGTGCAAAAGTCGTTCTACAGTAGGTTCTCCAAGCGTCCCAAGACCTAAAGCTGTCACTGTGATTCCGAGCTGACAAGCTGAAAGGTAATAATCCAAATTGGTTACTAGTTTCTTTACAGCAACCGCTTTTTTATTTCCTTCTGAGATAAGCTGCTCAATGCGCGACATTCTTACTTTTACAACAGCAAATTCGGCCCCTACAAAAAAGGCTGTCAATACAATTAAAAGAGCTACTAATATTAAATTAATGATAATGGTCGTGTCCAACTTATCCCCTCTAAAAAGAGGGAATCACCTCCGCTATAAAAATTATTTATATCTACCCGTAGAGTGATGACCATGAGATAGGTACCCAAGCCAAAACGGTCCTTTGTTTTCAATTAATACGGTTACATTCTTCTGACTAATCGTTCTCCATAGCGCCTTCCCAACGTCTTCACCCCCTTTTTATTAGCTTATATTTTAGCATATATTAACTTCTATGTATATTTATTATTCCGGAACCGTTTTTTACTCTTTTCACTATGTATTACAACACATTTGTAAAATGCAGAAGAAGCACAGCCCCTCCTAAAACGACACACGATACATGACCTTCCCTTTTTTCTTTTTTAAACTCTGTTATGTTATTGAAGATAAGTGACAGAGACATAGCTACTAGCATCCAAGAAACAACGTTAAAATTCTCGATATTCCCTTTCTTTTCCATAATGAGTATAGTTAAAGCCAATATGATGGTGAAAATAGAAAAAACTATACCACCTGCTTTACATAAGCGATCCATCTTTCCATCCCTTTCTCAAAACTTCTCCTTTTCTTCTTTTTTCAAAAAGTTTACGAAATGCATGCCTTCCCTTTATTTTAACATATAGTAAAGATTTACAAAAAGTATAGAGGAAATATTCAATGAATTTAAATTAGTTAATATCTTCCGATAATTATCATTTTTTACCTTATATATTACACTTTTATTACATTTTCATTGCAAATGTAAAGAGAGTCTATTATACTCACATATAGAGAAAAAAATTTAGGAGTTTTTGAGATGAAGAAAAAAGGGGTTATTGTTTTATCTTGTTTGTTTTTAGTATTTATTGTCGGATTTGCTTCATATCTCTTCTATAAGAAAGAAAATGCAGAAGAAGCTCCACAAGCTCTCGTAACAGAAAAGGAGTACACGCCAATTTATTCTGTTCCTTCTCCTTACACTGAAAGAGAAGTTAAAGGGTATTTAACTAAGAATACTGAGTATCGCAACTACATGGCATTTAACCAAGACTGGTGGCGAGTTGCTGTTGGAAACGACGTTGGCTATGTTCCACGCAAGGAAACGAAAATAGCGAGTGCAACAGCTGTCAAAGATCAGTCGCTAACGAGCGCTTTTGAGGGAGAAACATTCTTAGTAAAAAAATCAACTCCGATTTATCGCTCAATGTCTAAAACGTCTAAAAAAATTGGCGAATTTGATCAGCGTACTCAAATTGAAGCAAAAGATACAAATCAAGATTGGATGGAAGTGAACGTTGGCGGTCTTATCGGTTACATTCCAAAAGATAGTGTTGAAAAACAGAATGGCGTTCCTGTTCTTATGTATCATCACCTTTTAAAAGATGAGGAGAATCATAACTTCAGAGATGTTTCCACAACTATTACTCCTGAAGCCTTTGATGAACAAATGAAGTGGCTTCATGACAACGGCTATACTGCTATTACGCTCAAAGAATTAGAGCCTTACATACAAGGAAAAAAAGCGTTACCTGAAAAATCTGTTGTCATTACATTTGATGATGGGATTATTTCTTCGAGAGAGTATGCTTATCCTATTCTTAAAAAATATGGATTTAAAGCAGAAAACTTCATTATTACAGGTAGAATTTCAAAAGAAAGTAAACCATTCAATCCAGATCGATTAGACTTTTTAAGCTATCAAGATATGGAGAAAATGAAGGATGTGTTCTCGTTTGGTTCTCACACAAATGCACTTCATTCAATGAATGAGGAGAATAAACGCGGGATGATTACCCAACTTCCTTATGAGCAAGTGTTAGCAGACTTCAAACAAAGTAGACAAGCACTTCCATCTCACTCTGCATACTTTGCTTATCCTTTCGGACACTTAAATGAGACATCTGTTCAAGCTGTCAAAGATGCAGGCTTTACCCTAGCCTTTACAACACAAAAAGGCTACGTCTTTCCTGGAGATAACCCACTGCTGCTTAACCGATTCGGCATCGGACCAGATATAACATTAGAAAAGTTTCAAGAGATTTTCAAATAAAAAAGATTCAGCATAACTGCTGAATCTTTTTTATTATCCAAACTGTGCCTGGTGAAGACGGCTATATATTCCCTTTTCTCCTAGCAATCTATCGTGTGTTCCTTGTTCTGTTATACCACTTTTTGTGACCACCATAATGCGATCTGCGTTTTTGATTGTAGCAAGACGATGAGCAATAACAAGAGTTGTGCGCCCTTTTGAAAGCTCATTTAACGCTTGTTGGATGGCAACTTCTGTTTCAGTATCAAGAGCAGAGGTTGCTTCATCTAAAATTAAAATTGGTGGGTTTTTAAGAAAAATTCGTGCAATAGCAAGGCGTTGTTTTTGACCGCCAGAAAGTTTTACTCCTCGCTCTCCAATAATCGTGTCAAGTCCGTCAGACTGATTTGAAATAAAGTCAGACAGCTGGGCTTTACGAGCTGCTTCTTCTATCTCTTCCTCTGTTGCGTCTAACTTACCATAGCTTAAATTCTCCCGAATCGTACCTGAGAAAAGGAAAACATCTTGCTGCACAATGCCAATTTGGCTACGCAGTGATTGAAGAGTAAAGTCCCGAATGTCTACGCCATCAATTGTAATTTGCCCTTCTTCAATCTCATAAAAACGAGGAAGCAAGCTGCACAAAGTTGTTTTTCCTGCTCCTGATGGACCTACAAACGCAACTGTCTCACCCTCTTTAATAGAAAGGGTTAGGCCATTTAAGACTCTTTCCATATTTTTGTATCGAAATGCAACGTTTTCGTAACGGATTTCTCCTTTTACCGTCATATCTTTAGCGTGCTCTGCATCAACGATATCAGGATGTGTATCCATGATTTCAGTATAACGCTTGAACCCGGCAATTCCTTTTGGATAACTTTCGATCACCGCATTAATTTTTTGAATTGGTCCTATTAAAATATTAGAAAGGAGAAGAAACGCAACAAACTCTCCATATGTAAGCTGACCTTTTATAACGAAAAGCGTTCCAAACAAAAGAGTAAAGAGTGTTACAGTGCGCATAAGCATGTAGTTGGCCATAATATTTTGAGCCATAATTTTATAAGATTGAAGCTTTGTTTGGCGATAGCGTTCATTGTTTACTTCAAAGCGTTTTTGTTCATGTTCTTCATTTGCAAATGCTTTTACAACGCGAATGCCTCCAATGCTATCCTCTACGCGGGCATTAATATCCCCTACATCACTAAACATTTTACGGAACGTTTTTGTCATCTTTTTGTTAAAGTGAATAGCACAAATCATTAAAAATGGGATAACGATAAAAGAAAGTACAGCAAGTTTCCAATTAATCGTAAGCATAATTCCAAATGCGCCTAGAAGCGTCATAATAGCGACAAATACATCCTCAGGTCCATGATGGGCAACTTCCCCGATCTCTTCTAGGTCTTTTGTCAGCCTTGAAATCGAATGTCCTGTTTTATTTTCGTCATAGTAGCTAAAAGAGAGCTTTTGCATGTGACCAAAAAGCTTTCTTCTCATATCTGTTTCGATATTAATACCAAGTTTATGTCCCCAAAAAGTTACAATGTACTGAAGACCTGTATTAAGAAGATAAATAGCCAAAAGACCTAAACATGCCAATGAGATAACAGTCCAGTTTTCCATAGGAAGTAAACGATCAATCACTTCATTTACAGCAATCGGAAAAGCAAGCTCTAAAATCCCAACAAAAACAGCACATGAAAAATCAAGGATGAAAAGTTTCTTATATGGTTTATAGTATGAAAAAAAACGTTTTAACACCTTTTTCCTCCCTTATCATTATAGTATAACTCCATACAATGATAATGATTATCATTGTGTTTTACAAGCTTTTTTTATCTCTTTTCTCTCCCTTATCTTGAATTCCTTTTCATTTGTGCCTATCATAAAGAGTAGCTTTTCTATTTTACATATTTTGAAAGGAGGATTTTTTTATGGGAACTACTGTTGCTGCACCAAAACCGGATAACATAGAAAAAATAACAGTGTACAACATTTTATTTATTATTGGACTTTGTCATTTATTAAATGATGCCTTACAAGCTGTTATCCCTGCTATGTTTCCAATTTTAGAAAGATCAATGGGATTGACATTCACACAACTTGGACTTATTTCTTTTACCCTTAACATGGTTTCTTCTGTCATGCAGCCTGTTGTAGGGCTTTATACAGACAAGAAGCCGATCCCTTATGCTCTGCCACTTGGGCTTACAAGCAGTATGCTTGGCATGTTTTTTCTTGCTTTTGCTCCTTCATTTGAAACTATTTTACTTTGTGTATTTTTTATCGGGCTTGGATCTGCAATTTTTCATCCAGAAGGTTCGCGTGTAGCCTACATGGCAGCTGGAAATAGACGCGGGCTTGCTCAATCTATTTATCAAGTTGGAGGAAATTCAGGGCAAGCGCTTGCTCCTCTAATGACAGCCCTTGTGCTAGCAAAGCTTGGGCAAGGTGGAGCTGCTTGGTTTACAATCTTTGGCGGGGTGGCCGTTGCTCTACTTTTTTATATTGCTAGATGGTATAGTTCACGCCTTGTTATGTATACGCCGAAGAAGCGAAAAGCACAGCGCCAGATGAATGTAGAATCTAAAAAGGCAATTAAAGGCGCATTACTTATTATTATTTTTCTCATCTTTGCCCGTTCTTGGTATATTAGTGCTATTTCTAATTTTTATGCTTTTTATACGATTCAAAACTATGAAGCAAGTATCTCTGAATCTCAAAGCTATATTTTTCTTTTTCTTCTCATGGGAGCCGTTGGGACATTTTTAGGCGGACCTCTTGCAGATCGTTTCGGCAAAAGAAACGTGATTTTATTTTCAATGCTTGGAACCGTTCCATTCTCACTTTCCCTCCCATACGTCAGTCCGCTCTTAGCTTACTTTTTTCTAGCTCTCATTGGGCTCGTTTTAATGTCTAGCTTTTCTGTAACTGTTGTATATGCACAAGAACTTGTGCCAGGGAAAATTGGTACAATGTCCGGATTAACCGTTGGATTGGCATTTGGAATGGGAGCTATTGGTGGCGTTGCTTTAGGGTTTTTTATTGATAAAATAGGTCTTAATCCAACGATCATTAGCGTAGGTTTCCTCCCTATCCTTGGATTTTTAACGTTTCTTCTTCCAAAAGATGAACGGATCCAAGAGTGGTATAAATAAGGGTCACGTACAGCTTTGATTTATGATATGATAAAAAAAAAGCTAAGGAGAAACTTGTATGAGACCTTTACAAATATCGGCTGAAACAGCTCAAAAACTAGCACAGTCGCTGAATATGCCGCTTGAGCAAATTATGCATATGCCACAGCATATTCTACTTGCAAAGCTTGCGGAAATGCAAAAAGAAGAACAATAAAAACAAAAGGCAGAAGAAACTCTTCTGCCTTTTTATAATACTATCTTTTTTTAGATTGCTGCTTTTCTTCCAATAAATCAATAAAGCGATGAATCTTCTCGCTTGTTTGTTTCACATCGCTTTCTTTTGCTGAAGACGTCATTTCCTCTATCATATTTGAAAGCTGCTCTCGTTCTTGTTCTGTTAGCATTGTCCAATCTGCCACTGTATCCCTCCTGATATCTTTCCCTTTAAAAATAGATTATTTTTCTCTCTTTATAGCAAACTTTTCTTTCTAGAGCCTCTTCCAATAGACGGTTCTTTTCCGCTTATAAAGTGCTTTTTCCCCATCTTTCCTATTGTACAAATATCATCTTAGGAGAGCAAAATAAATTTTTTTAATAGAAAAGGTTTATTCTATGAAAGATTCGGTTATTACTGATAACAGGTTATCATAAAAACATATCATGCTTCATGTATAACCAAACTAATTTTTTATTTTAAACAATTTCTCTTGTGTAGAAGAGATGATGCTTGTAAAATGTTTCATATAAAGGATATTTCTACACAAAAGCTAAAATGAAGAGGTGTTTAGTGTGAATAAAACAGATTTAATTAATGCAGTAGCTGAAAAAGCAGAACTAAGCAAAAAAGATGCAACAAAAGCTCTTGATGCTTTGTTTGACACAATTTCATCAACATTATCAAAAGAAGAGAAAATTCAGCTCATTGGCTTCGGTACATTTGAAGTACGTGAGCGCTCAGCTCGTACAGGCCGTAACCCACAAACAGGAGAAGAAATTCAAATCCCAGCTTCAAAAGTACCTGCCTTTAAAGCAGGGAAAGAGTTAAAAGAAGCTGTTAAGTAAACAAAAAATGTCACTACAAAGGAGTCGCCTTCTCATTGAGAAGGCGACTTTTTTTCCTACCTAACACCTAACCTATACGTTCCATGCACCAGAAGCAATATGTTCGACATATCCACCAACTTCGATATGAAATTTCTCATCCTTTTTTACTTTTACAAACAAAAGAGAAGGTCTTCCTATCTCATACCCTTGTTCGACCGTCATAGATATAGAGCTTTCCCCAAAATAGCTGTGGTAGACGCAGTAGGCACCAAGACAGCCATTAGCACTTCCTGTCGCTGGATCTTCTGGGACTCCATAGTAAGAGCAAAAATCACGAGCATGCAGCGTATTCCCTTCTACTGTTTCAGGACAAAATACCATGATTGCTTTTACTTCTCTATCTTTTATCATTTCAAAATAAGATCTTTCGTTCACAACAATGTTTTTAACGGTTTGTAGTGTTTTAATAGGAGCAATAATGACAGGTAGTCCTGTTGAAACTTCTTGAACAGGATATGTATCACAAAGCTCTTCTGTCCCTATATTTAAAACAGCAGCAGCTTCTTCTTTTTCAATCGTTGCCCCAAATGTTGGTTCGTTTTGGAGCATAAAAACTTTTCCATCCTCTTCAAATGTAACTGAAATTGGGCCAATTTTGTAACGCAAGGTAATATTTTTCACATCTTCTTCTAATAAATGTTGTCTAATAATATGTGCTGTTCCTAATGTGGGATGACCTGCAAATGGAACCTCTTCTGTTGGGGTAAAAATCCTTACGTCCCACGCTCCATCCCTTTCTTTATCATCCAAAATAAAAGTTGTTTCAGAGAAATTCACTTCTTTTGCAATCTTCTGCATCTCTTCTGTTGATAAATGACGAGCATTTTCAAAAACAGCAAGCTGATTTCCGCTGTAGCGCCCTTTTGAAAATACATCAACAATATGAAATTTAAGGGTCATTACACGTCCTCCTTTTTATAAATTTTACCATATCCTATTAAAATATATATTTGTTAGTTTTCGAGTCTCATGCTTCAGGTTGCTGTTATTTACTAGTTACAATAAGAACGTCAGCAACTTATAAAAAGAGCTAATTTCCCAGCTCTATATCAGAAATTAGCTCTTTTTATTCTTTTAACTTCTTTGATTATAGGCAAGACAAGTTTTGTTAAACAAACGTTCTTACACTTTTATTTCGACTAAATTTATAGATAGCAATCAAAAAGAAAGCAATCCCAAATGAAAACAGCACAATAAAATTCATATACAAATCTTCTAATCCTCTTCCTTCTTGAAATGATGTAATAGTTTCTAATACCCATTTTTGTGGAAGAAAGTCAGCAATTTTCTGAATAGAATCTGGCATGACTTCAATAGGCCAAAAGCAGCCTGATAGCATGCATGTAGGAATAAGTACGGCATTTTGTAAAGCAGGTGCTGCAGAAGTTGAATTTACAAAGGAAATGAGCGCTAATGAAAGCCCGACGGAAACAAAAGAGAATAAGAACATAAGAGAAAAAAGTTTCCAGGACGGCATTCCGTAATCAATGTGAAAAACAGCTTTCATAACGGTTAACGTTAAGATAACCTGTACGCTCATCACAATCATATTTACAATAATATTTGCTGCTACATACTGTCTTGCTGTAATAGGAGCTGCCGTAATTCTATAATAAGTTCTCGTCTCTTTCTCTTTTAAAATAAGCAGTGATAGTGACATAGCAAAGGACAACATGATGACAATTAGAAAACCAATGGAGCTGTACGTCATTTGCTTATACTGAGATGTGTTTTCAAGAGCTGCAGCTGTGACCCTAACTTCAGAGTTCTGATAGCGGTTATAAACAAGCTGAAACTCTTCATTACCCTCTGTTCCACGCGCAATTGAAGCCACATTATCAATATAACTAGAAAGATAGCTTTTTACAAAAGCCGTCGCTTCTTCTCCTTTAAGAGATACAAGCTCAACCCCTTCTGGTTTTCCTCTTTTAACACTTTCTTCAAATCCGCTTTTAAAAATAACAATAAGATCTTTTTCTCCTGCTGTTAGAGATTCCTCTTGTTGTTTAATTGAAATTTTTTCAACATTCGTATTTTCTAGCCCTTTTAAAAACGAGAAAGTGTCTTTTGTAAGTCCGCTTTTATCTTCATCAACAACGCCAATTCGGATGTCCGGATTGGCACTTCCATGTATAACCGTTGATAAAATAATCCCTGCAAGAGGAATAAACAAATATAAAAGAAGACCTCCTTTCATATTTAACAAGCTTTTTATAATATTTTTTATAATCCATCCTGTTTCTTTCACTTATAGTCCCTCCCGTCTCTGCAAAGCAAAAATAGTGATTAAAATAAGCAGTAAAGCGATCCCTATATTACTAAAGAGAACAGTGAAAGCTGTGTCAAAACTTCCAGCATATATAACATCTAAAATTCCTTTATTTGCCCAATGAAGGGGAGAAAGATTTACGATAAGATGCAAAAATGTGCCCTTTTCTGCTGTGAAAGGAAAATATGCTCCTCCAAAAAAGTTAGCGAGCTGTACAAAGACAATGGAAATAACGCTTGTTGTTTGAGGGGTTTTAGCAATATAGCTAATACAAATTCCTAAACTGACGGCTAGAAATACTTCCGTAGCTAAAAGGAGGAAAATAAGAAAAAGATGATCCCCCCAATTCGCTTTAAAAATGTATTTACTAAATAAAATAACTGCTAAGAGGAACATCATATTCACTACTAAATTCCCTAAAACCTTGCCAACGAAAATTTCAAACTTGCTAATTGGTGAAGATAGAAGTCTGTCACTCGTATGAAGCACTGTTTCTCCTCTTAAAAGATGAAAACTATGAAACAAGCTAAAAAATGCTGTCATTGTTGTCATCACAACAGCGTAGTAATCCATCGCATTTGGCTTATCTGGTGAGTTTAGTGACCTTTCTTTCATGTAGTCACTGTTGCTTGCTGTTATAGCTTCTTCTATTCCTTTAGGATTTATTTTAGCTACTTCATATACAGCATTATATCGATCTACGAAATTTTGCATAATAGCTTGAACAACGCTTTGTTCAACAGAAGCAGTGCTATTTTTATAAATTTTCACCTCTTTTGAGTGAAGTTCAATATAAGCTGTATATTCCCCCTTCCTTATCGCTTCTTTTCCATCTAATCTTCCCTTTGCTTCCTTAAAAGATAGATCATTTTCTTTCTCCATTTCTTTTATAAAACTTTTAAAACTTTCGGTAAATTCACTGTCTCCTTTACTTTTATACAGAACGTTCACCTCATTAATAGATACATCTTTTGAAAACGCTCCTGAAAGAGCTGTTCCTAAAATAAACATAAGACCAATCGGAAGAGCGAGATAAAAAAGAAACATTTGTTTATCTCGACAGTAGCTTTTTACTTCCTTTACCATCAGATTGATTATCCTCATAAATCCTCCCTCCTTTCCTAGTCTCTTAGATTACGCCCTGTTAATGTTAAAAACACCGTTTCTAAATTAGGCGCTTTTTCTTCCAATGAACTTATTTCTACTTCTGCTTTCAGTAAAGTTTGAATAATTTTATTCAAGTTTTGAATTTCTACATCTGAATAAATTTTAATTATATTTCCTTCAATGCTTGCACGCTTTACTCCACCAATTTCTTCGATAGATTCACAATTAACATGCAAGGGATCTTTCACTTCAACCCATAGCTCTTTTACATCTGTAATCAGCGACTTAAGATTTTCTTTTGATCCTTTTGCAATAATTTTGCCATGGTCAACAATCGCAATGTTCGTACATAGCGCTTCTACTTCTTCCATATAATGACTTGTGTAAATGATGGTAGAACCTATTTCATTAAGCTTTTTGACTGATTCCAAAATGTGTTTACGAGACTGAGGATCAATACCAACCGTTGGTTCATCCATAATTAATAGCTTTGGTCGATGTGCAATCGCACATGCAATATTCAGACGGCGTTTCATTCCTCCTGAGAAACTTTTCGGAAAACTTTTTGCTTTATCTATAAGCCCTACAAACTCTAAAGCTTCTTCAACACGCTGTTTTAACAAACTTCCTCTTAGTCCATAAAGTCCAGCGAAGAATTTAATATTTTCACTTGCTGTTAGATTTTCATAAATGGCAATATCTTGCGGAACAATTCCAACATTCATTTTGGCAAACTTTCGGTGTTTAGTAATGCTTTTTCCTAAAATCTCAATTTCACCTTCTGTAATTTGCAACAAGCTTGCTATCATATTAATCGTTGTACTTTTTCCAGCTCCATTCGCTCCAAGCAAACCAAAAATCTCACCTTTTTGGATTGATAAAGACATATTATCAACAGCGATAAAGTCATTAAATTTTCTTGTGACATTTCTCAATTCTAAAACGTTCATACCATCACCCTTTCAGTTCCTTATCTTTTCTCATTGTAAATAAAAAACATGAACTTCCGTAGTGCAGAAGTTCATGTTTTTTAGATGAGAATATTCACTATTTTTCAGGAAGAAACACATTTAAGATGATAAAGGGAGTAGCGTTGTAACAGAAAAGCCGTTTGATCCATCTACAATAATCTGTCCGTTTAAAGATGCAGCACGCTCTTCCATTCCCATAATTCCCATTCCTTTTATTACTTTCTCTGCTCCTGTTCCATTGTCTTTTATTCCGGCCTTAACCACTTTATTTAACACAGCTACTTCAACTGTAATCTCACTTGCATTGCTATGCTTTAGAGAATTTGTAAGTCCTTCCGCAATATTTTCATACACAATCTTCCAATAGATTGGTCCCATTTTATCTAAATCTCCGCTATACAAAAAAGAGGTAGAAACGTTCGTTCGAACGATAAACTCATTAATAAGCGTTTTAAGCTGATTTACGCCCATTTGTTCTGAGGGAGGTTTAATTTTTTTTAACGTCAACCTGATACTTTCAATTCCTTCACTGGAAATATTAATAGCATTTTGCAAAAGCTCTTTTGCTTTTTTTTCATCACGCCCTAGAAGCTGTTTTGAGGCTTCCATCTGAATTAAAGCTCCTGTCATTGCATGCCCGATTTTATCGTGAATTTCTTGAGAAAGACGATTGCGTTCTTCAAGCTTAAACATATACTGAGATTGCTTTTTCCATTCCTCTTTTTCATGAAGATTTCGCTTTGTATCGTGAAGGTCCTTGCGAAGATTTAATTCTTTTTGTTCCAAGAAAACAATTCTACTTGTATAGCGAGCTAATATTATAAACGTTAAAAATGTAAAGACAGTCACAAATCCGTATAAAATTTGCACATGATACGGAAGAAAAAAGAGAACAATAAGAGCGGCAGGCATACCCCATTCTAGTCTTTTCCTCTGATAAAAAAGAAGTTCGTATATGTTTAACGGAAGAAGTAAAAGAAAGAAGATATGAAGCAATGTAGTACTTATAACAAGCACTGTAAGAGATAAAAGCAATACAACAAGCTTCACGTTTCTTTTCTTCATAATATAAAGTAAAACATTGAGACAAACATAAAGTAAAAGTGAACATACTACCCATGGAACTTTTTCTCCACCCTCATTTACATACTGGAGGATAAAGTACAAGAGCAGTACCGCTTTACTGTATAAAACCCATTCTTCCATTAGCTGTTCTTTTCTAACCATTAATCTACTTTCCCTGTTAAATAATAGATGGCAATTTTTGTTCGATGTCCTAAATTACCTTTTGATAAAATCGTACTCACATAATTTGCGATTGTTCCCTCTGACATAAACAGCTTTGCCGCGATTTCTTTATTAGAAAGTCCTTTTGCAATAAGAGACATAACCATAATTTCTCTTTCTGTAAAAAGATTTTGATCAATTCTTACCTCTTCTTTAGCAGGCTGTAAGTTTGATTTAATTTTATCAAGTACAACATCTTGCATAACAGTGTGTCCCATATAAACACTTTTGATAGCATCCCGGATTCGCTCAGGATCGTTGTTTTTTAGTAAATAACCACGCGCCCCGTTCCTTATTGCGTCCAATACATATTCATCATCGTCAAACGTTGTGAGAATAAGCGGTTTTACGTTTGTTTTCTCGCTCAACATCTTTGTTGCTTCAACTCCGTTCATATTAGGCATACGAATATCTAACAGAGCTACATCAGGAGAGTGATGTTCACAATACGCTACAGCTTCTTTTCCATCTACAAAAAGGCCCACTACATCAAATTCTTCATATGTACTCAAAATAATTTTCATTCCTTCGCGGACGAATGAGTTATCATCTGCAATAATCACCTTAATTTTCTCCATTTATTTCCCCACTTTTATGCATTTAAGTATTTTTTTGTTTATTATAACACGGTGCTTTATTGTTCATTTTACAAAGTCTTGTTATTTTTTAAAGATTCTTCGTACATATTAGAAGTAAAACCTCATCATTATAGAGTTATTTTCCATTGCATTCGCTATTACAAAGTTTTTCATTTTGATTACAAAGTGCAAAAATAAAGCTCAAAGGTTTCTTTTTCTATCGATATGCTTTACAATGCCCACTAGATACTTTTTTAGAAAAGATATCTATTTTTGTTTCAGAAAGGAGAAAGTCATGAAGAAATTCACGTATCCTCTTATCGCAGGATTATTAGCCGTTACGCTCACTGCATGTGGTTCAAACGATGACAATGCAAGCGATAAATCAAAAGATACTCAAACTGAACAGCAAACAAGTAAAAAAGATCAAGAAAAACAAATGAAAGAAATGCAAGAAAAGCTTGCTAAACAAAAAGTAGATGAGAAAAAAGTAGTTGCAACAGTTAACGGACAAAAAATACTTGGAAGCGACTATAATATGGCTCTCTCTACTTCTCAAAGTCAAATGCAACAATATGGACAAGATCCAACTTCAAAAGAAGCTGCTAAACAAATAAAGAAACAAACGTTAGATGGTCTAGTCAACCAAGAATTGATTTCTCAAGATGCTGCTAAAAAAGGCTATAAAGCAACAAACGAAGAAATTCAAAAAGAGCTTGATGAAGTTAAAAAACCTTATAAAACAGATAAAGAATTCAATAAAGCATTAAAAGAAGCTGATTTAAGTTTAGATGACTTGAAGGCTCAAATTAGTGACGTTGTTCAAACGAACAAATATGTGGAAAAAGAAATCCCTAAAGGAACAGTAACAGACAAACAGATTCAAGATACTTATGATCAACAAGTACAACAGCTGAAGCAAAGCGATAGTAAGCAACAGCAAGAAGTTCCAAAATTAGAGGATGTAAAACCTCAAATTAAACAAAGCCTTGAAGAACAAAATCAGCAAGAAAACTTGATGAACAAAGTGAATGAACTGAAAAAAGACGGAAAAGTAGATGTTAAGATATAAAAAACCAGCCTAACGGCTGGTTTTTTATAATTTTCGGCTTATGGAGTTTTTCTTAAAACGAACGTTTCCTTTGTTTTCAACAAATTTAATATCGACGCCTCCATCCATCCGTTTTCCTGCAATCATCACCATAAAGTACGTAACAAAGCACGAGATGACAATCAAACTAATAAATCCTATTGAAATGCCAAGTGGAGTTGATTGGCGCTTTAAGTCCAATAAAAAAGCGGAGTTATCGACAATAAAAGAGAAAAAGCCCCTTGTTTCACCTTTTAAACTTTCAACAAGCTTTATCGCTTCTGTTGGAACGATTAATAAAACGAACGGCACAAACATCAACAAAAGATAAGCGTAAGACAGGAGTAAAAGAAAAAGACTTGAAATTACACTGTTACGCTGCTGAGGACTGTTTGGATTGTACCTCGCTCCTATGGTTCCGATCCAAATTCCAATGGAACTAATGCCAAGCGCTACAAATGCATTCATAATCAGTACAATAAGATGATAATGAATCGGCCAGCTTAAGAAAATTCCAGCAACACCTTCAAGGAATGATAAAATTCCAAACGGTAAAAACCAGCTAATCCAAAGCTTTCCGAGAGCCACTTGAACCCCTGTAACAGGCAGAACACTAAGCATCCAAGCTGCAGGGCCTTCTCTTCCGATAGAGGCAGCTGCTAGACTTCCTGTAAACACAGCATAAATAAATAAAAACGCACCTTGAACAATCACCAATGTAAGCTCTGTATTTTGAATAAGAATTTTTAGCCCCTCTCCATTATTCATAAAAGCAATTATAGGGAAGATTAAAAAGAACCCAAGAGGCATAAATATCATCCATTCCCTTAAATCTCTTGATATGGCCTTCCATTCCTTTAAACCTAGTGCCATAACAGGATGTCGCACAGCACCTGAACTTTTGGCTTTCTTGCTTTTTTTCTTTTTCCTTGACCCTTCACTAAGTCGAATCCACCCTGTTCTGAATCCTTTTTCAACAAGAAGTGAGGAAAGAAAAAAGAAAATAACAGCCTGAAGAAGAAGGAAGAAAAGCGGCAGAAGAAAATCGATGCTTCCAACTCTAGCCTGAAAAAGCGCTTCTCCTCCAAGACTCATTGGTGTCCAGTTCGGAAACTGATAATTCTCGATCATATTGGCCCCTCTTGAAGAATCGTTCAAAAGATTTGGAAGCTGAAACAAGACATAAACAAGCAATCCAGATAAAGCACTCATAACAGTCATAAGTTCGTTTGCACGAGAAGGAGGCACAATCTGAATAAGTCCAAGATTAAATAAATAAGCAATTGATAATCCAATCAACACAATGCTTGCTCCCACAACAAAGGCAACAAAATAAAATAAAATGGATACATTTCCGTGAATCCCAAATGTTAAAGCTGGAATAAAAAACAACAGGAAAACAAGTAGTGGAATCCCTACAATGCTTTGAATATACTTGACCCAAAAAATCGTTTTCGTAGGAATTGGCATTGTAAATAGGAATTGAAGGTCAATTGCTGAATAAAGATTTTTAAACACTTGAGGAATTCCCATTAATAAAATGAATGATAACATTGCTAATAAAATATACGGTAAAAAACTTTCGAACAACCCATCTGGTAGGTTCGAAGCAAGGCTCCACGTAAGCCGCGCTAAAATGATCATTAATACGAGAATGAACAAAGCGGATATTCCGTATGTAAAAGCGCCTTTTGCTCCTTGAGATCGTATGCTATTAAAAAGCATGCGCTGCTGAACTTTAAGCATCTCTTTCATCATGAAGCATCATCCTCATCTTTTGAAATTTCGGCTATAAGTGCTTCCCCTTCTTTACCACCTGTTAGCTCTAAGAAAATATCTTCAAGCGTTGCTCCTTCTCTGCCTCCTTGCTCGCGGAGTTCTTTCATCGTTCCAAGGGCAATAAGCTCTCCTCCTAAAATAATTCCGACTCTATCACACATCACTTCTGCAATTTCTAAAATATGCGTTGATACAAAAACCGTTGTTCCTTCATCACATATTTTTCGCAAATAGTTTTTTAACACTTTTGCACTTTTGGGATCAAGACCAACTGTAGGTTCATCTAAAAATAAAACATCTGGCTTATGAATAAGAGCGCCGCACAAGGCAATCTTTTGCTTCATTCCATGTGAATATCCTTCTGTAAGCTCATCTGCACGATGTTTTAAATCAAACAAGTTTAATAGTTTTTCAGCTCGCTGTCTAAACCTATCTTCTGGAACTTGATAAACAGAAGCGAAAAACTCTAAAAATTCCCATCCTGTTAACTTCGGATAAAGGTTAGGCTGATCTGGAACGTAAGCGATCTTTTTCTTTGCCTCAATTGGTGATGTCCATATATTTGTTCCTCCAATTACAGCCTTTCCGCTTGACGGTTCTAACAGACCTGTCATCATCTTAATCGTGGTCGTTTTCCCTGCTCCATTCGGACCAAGAAAGCCAAATAACTCTCCTTTTTTCACAGCTAAATTTAACGGTTTCAAAGCTTCGAATTTCCCATACTTCTTCTGTAGATTTTGAACCTCTAATGCAAACTCACTCATTAGGGACCAGCTCCTTCTAAAAAAAACTTATTTTTACATATTTACCCATAACTATCGTAACATGCATTTCTTCTTTCCTACAACAGAAGACAGTAAAAAAGCTCTCCATTTTATTGGAGAGCTTTTCCTTACTGAGATTCTTTTGTACTTCGCAATTTCTTTAATGCTCTGCATAACGTTACTTTCACTTTACTTTTCGGCCATGAAAGCAACGCAGAAGTTTCATCAAGGGAAAGCCCTTGAATCTTACGCATCATAACGACCGATTTATAAGAAGGTTTTAGCATATTTACCGCTTGAACCAGTTCTTTTGATGCTTCTCTTATTGAAACAACTTCTTCTGTTGAAGGAGCAGGAAAATAGCTAAACTTCATGTTTGCTTCTGTTTTATCTTTTGTTGTTTCTCTTCTTAAAAAGTCAATGGCTAAATTATGAGCAACTCTATAGAGCCATTTCTGTGGTTTTTTAACAGCTTCAAGTGATTCAATATGCTGAAAAGCTTTGACAAATGTCTCTTGAATAATATCTTCTGCTTGGTAAGCATCTTTTACAATCGTGCGTACATATCGGCATAAATCATGGCGATATTGCTCATACCAAACTGTCATAAGCTGTGACGGTGTAGAATGTGTCACGACTCCTCTCCTCTCTTATTCTCTTTTTCTAGTTTAGTTGCTTTTTAATGTCATTTGGTAAGTCTTCATATTGAACATTTACTTCATAATTAGAACGTCCATTTTTTGATACGAAATCTATGCTATATTCCAAACCTTTATCAGAGCTTAATTTAATAAGCTGATTAATTTTATCTTTATCTGTAATTTCCTCTGTTGAAGCAATTTCTTCGTGAGATCCATTAATGTTATATTTCTTCACAACCACATAATCAAACTCTTCTGCTTTTGGCACAACTTTATCATAGAGATGGTGTGCTTTAAGCCATTTTATAGTTTTCGTAAACGTAAGAGGAATCTGATCCGTTCGCATACGATCTTTTCCAGTTATAAATTCTGTATTAATTAACATCCCTTTTCCTCTTATAATATCTCCATATGTTTGTGCTCTTGCATCTTGTTTCATAAGATTGAACAATTCTTTAACATCATTTGAATCAGAAATTACTTCTTGTTTCTCTATAAAACCTATACCGTTTGTTAGAATAATTTGCTGAACTTCATTTTCTTTCAAACTTAAAGCAGGATAAAGGTTTTCTTTATATTCATCAGATTCTACGATTGGTTTGTATACATTATCATATTTATTATTTGGTAAACTATACTGACGCATAACGTGACTTCCATCTTTTAGCTCATAAACGAAAATCACCATATTATCCCGGCTGTTATGCAGCGATTGCAGCTTTTCCTTATCATTTACAATAGACTTGTGAAGCGTAATCACATTGTTAATATCATTTTTATTTTTAAAGAACTCTCTTTTATAATATCTTCTTGCTTCAGCTTCAGAATTAAATTCTCCGTTTTTAATCGATTCTTCAATATATCTGTTAAACTCGTTATCATTAGCTAAAAGAGTTTCTATATCAACATATTCTGAGCTTACATAAACACGTTTAATTTCATTGCTTTTCGGAACATGATTTTCATATCCGAAGACATCCAAATTAAGTGTAAACATTATAATAAAAGCAGCAATGGCAAAACCAATATATCCTTTCCATTTCGAAAAGATACGCCATGTTTTTTCTAAAATCATGGTTCCTATAATATAACCAATTAAAGAACCTATAATAAGCCCTACAATAAGCCATTTTATATCTTCCTGATTGCTCCAAAAGTAAACTCCACCTACTAACATAAAACAAGTAGTGACCCCGTATTTAAATACAGGTCGAAGTGGCCTCACAACGATAGCCTGTGTAGCTGCTTCTGTCTTTCTATGTCTGTATATGAGTAGAGCAACAATGTAGAAGAAAACCATTAGTAAAATATAAATACACCATTCTAATAAAGAAAGGGGACCATCTGTTATATTCGCCATTCGCTCTATAGGAAAAATTTTAGAAGAATATCCACTCTGTACGAGTTCAGAAGAAAATCCGAAAAGAAACAGATCCTCATACTGTAAGATAATCATAAAAATCCCAATTGGCAGTATAAACATAATATAAGTTAGTGCTCCCTGAAGAAGGGACATCCCTGTGAACATAGCAACAAACGTGCTACCTGCAAATACAAACAGGTTAAATAGAAGCAAAGTAACAAACCAAAGTGATAGACTTTTAAAAGAATAGGCTGTTCCTAGATCATATCCTTGTCCAATTCCAAACATAATAAAGGTATCTATTAATAGTGGCAAGAGTAATAGTAAACTACCTGTTAACATTCGCTGATGAAATAGAGTACTTCTCTTCATTGGTAAACTGTGAATATAATTGGCTGCCATTTTTGTATGAAGATAACGAAATAAAAAGATGGATAACACAACAGGAACAGTAAAAGTTAATAAAACGTGAGCACTATCCAACTCAAAGAAGTTTATCACTCGACTTCGCATATAGGATTGGGGCTCTAAGACGGATTTACGATATTCTTCAACTTTAAGTAATGTTTGCAACGGTCCAACCGCTACAAGCAACAGAAAATATACAATCCCAATCCATCCAACACTTCGTAAATCTTGAACAAAAATCCCTTTATTAAACAAGGAGGTTTTCTGCCGCATATCCAACACCTCCCATTTCATAAATAAAGATCTCTTCAAGTGTCAACGGTAGAATATCAAAAATAACAGGACTATATTGTTTGATTAGGGAAGAAATGCGCTCTTCTTTTCCTTTTACAATACAAAGCAGAACACTTCCTCGTTTTTCTTCATATAAAAGGTCAAGCTTTTCTAACAGTGCTTGTGGAATATCACCTTTAAAAGCAAGCTGAACTTTGTGAACGTCTGATTTTAAATCATCTAGGTCTTTTTCAAACAAAAGTTCTCCTTTATGTAAAATTCCAATATGATCACAAAGATCCTCAACTTCCTGTAAATTATGAGAGGAAATCAAAATTGTCATGTCTCTTTCCGCAACATCTTCAATAAGAAGATTCTTTACTTTCTGTCTCATTACCGCATCTAACCCATCTAGCGGTTCATCCATAAGTAAAATGTCAGGCATTGCGGAAAGCGTGAGCCAGAACGCAACTTGCCGCTGCATTCCTTTTGATAACCGTTGGATTTTTTTCTTAGGTGAAATGTTAAATACGTGATAGAGTTTTTGAAATCGTTCTTCGTTCCATGCTGTATACGTATCCCGGTAAAAGTTAGCAGCTTGACGAATCGTTGTTTGCGGAAAAAAATAAAGAACGTCCGGAATGAAAATAAGCTTTTGCTTTAATTCAACGTTTTCGAATACAGGTTGATTATCCACTGTCACACTGCCGCTGTCTTCTTTATAAATTCCTGCTAAAATCTTCATAAGGGTAGTTTTTCCCGCGCCATTCGAACCAAGCAAACCATAAATAGAACCTTTTTCAATCGTTCCACTTACACCTTGAACTGCTTCAACGCTCTCAAATTCCTTTTTTACGTTCTCAAACTTAATCACGTATCTCTCCTCCCTTCACCGTTTTCTCTGCTTCTTCAATCAACCGCACAATTTCTTCTTTATCAAGCCCAAGATACAAGGCTTCTGAAAGTATTTTCACTAAATCACTTTTCACTTTTTCCACCTTCTCATTGTTTGTTGTAATAGCTTGTGGAACAACAAAACTCCCTTTACCTGGAATAGAATAAATATATCCTTGATGTTCAAGCTCTCGATATGCTTTTTGGATTGTATTCGGATTTACCGTTAGTTCTTTTGATAAAAATCGAACAGACGGAAGTTTTTCATCTGCTTTAAATACTTCATGAATAATTAGCTCTTTTAATTTCTCAACAAGCTGTTCGTAAATAGGCTTACGGCTGCGTAGATCTAATGAGATCATCTCTTTCCTCCTTCCGCTGCCCTTTATTTTATGTATTAACTGTATTAACAGTTGTATTACAGTTAGTATTATATAAATACCGTAAGAAATTTGCAATAAAAATTTTAAAAGTTCATTTAGAAATATGAAACCTATTACTCCTTTCAACCGTATACATTAGAAAAGGAGTGATTGATTTGAGTCTTTTTAATGGATTGATGGGAAATGCAACAGAAGCAAACAAAGAGGAAATAAAGAAAGAACTTAGTCGACTTTTAATGACTGGAGAAGAAATCGGTGCTTCTTACAAACTAGTTCGAGATCTTATTGTTTTTACAAACAAACGACTGATTCTTGTTGATAAACAAGGTGTTACAGGAAAGAAAATAGAATATCTTTCCCTTCCTTATAAAAGCATTACACATTTTAGCGTTGAAACAGCAGGAACATTTGATTTAGATGCTGAGCTAAAAATTTATGTATCAGGAAGAGCAACACCTATTGCTAAACAATTTAGAAAAGACGACAGCATTTTTGACATCCAAAAAACGCTTTCTGAACTTGTAATATAAAAGCAAGCAGTGCTACGGCTGCCTGCTTTTTTTATCGTTTTTTTCCCTTTAATTTCCCTACGAATGTTCGAGCAAACTTAACTTCATTTTTCACACTTTGACGTTGTTTTCTCATTACCTCTTGCTTATTTTCCTCTATCTTTCCGCGAAGACCTAATGAATCTAAATCTTTCACCATTCTTGAAAACTGCTCGCTGTTAATTCGATCTGTGGCATGTAAGAAACAGGCTAGTGCATACGCAAGCGGAGATGTATCAAATTGCACTGTTACATCAACATCTGCATTACCACTAGAGTGTATTGATGCACCTGACGACTGCTTCATAACTTTTCTCTCCTTCTTTTCCACTTTGTACTAGGTTATGTACGTTTGTCTTGTTTTGCTTAGACAAAATCACTAGCTCTTCTAAAAAACGCAAAAGAAAGCGAGGTTTTTCTCGCTTTCTTTTATGGTATTCACTCTTCATCATTGTTGTTTGAATTTGCTCTTGAGCGCACGCGTGCTCTTGACTCGCCATCTACATCGATATCTAACGTTAGCTCAACGTTAGAGTTTCCACTGTCATATACATTAGCTGTTGCTCTGTTTCCATTTCGATTTCTTCCTCCGACATCATCAAAATCGTTAATGTCGTCAACTCCGCCTACTTGGTCTTAATCTTGGTCTCGGTCACAGCCTTCTACTGCTCTAATTCTTCCTCGGAATCTTCTTGGCATTTCTATCAGCTCCTATCTCCTTGTTACTGAAAGTATATGTACATTTATACTTTCATGATTAGACAGAAATACTAGTTTTGTGTAAATAAAAAAACCTGCTATCTAAAGCAGGCTTTTGGCTTCAATTCATCTGATGTGCAAGATCTTTAATGTTCTCCATCGCAACTCTATCTTCCCCGAAGTGATAACTGTAAACTACTTTTTGCTCTAGCTCAATAAGACCGAGTCGGCCATTTTTCATAACACTTGCTCCAAGATCAATATTTAACCTTGCCCCATCACAAATGGCAAAACATGTTGGTGTATGACCATGGATAAGAATTTTTCCATTAAACCGTGCTAAAAAAAGCTGAGGATTTAATGTGTAAAGCTCTTTCTTTTTAAGCCAAAGGTTGCTGCGCTTGTTTCGATCTTCTAAAGATAACATCCCAGCATGTGCATAGATAAATTGGTTATCTTCCATATAAAGTGGCAACGACTTCACCCATTCTACTGCTTGTGTGACACCTTCTTCTTTGAACACATCATTAATGTCTGCTGCAGACTCTTTTCCTCCGAAATGAGCCCACATGTCGCTTTTTTGATCTAAGTACCACAGCATCATTTCTTCATGATTGCCAATTGTAGCATAAACATTTTCATATGTTTCGTGAAGCTGTTTGATTTCTCTTAACACCTTACCACTCTGTGGGCCTCTGTTAATCATGTCGCCCATCACAACAAGCTGATCTTTCAATGGATCAAACTTAGCAAATTGAAATAGTTTCATCATCCCATCATAATTTCCGTGTATATCGCTTATCACAAATTTTCTCATGTGCTAAACCCTCTTTGTTTTTAAATATCCTTTACTAATTTAACATACTTTAGTAATAAACAAAAAGGGGAACATAATGCTCCCCTTTTTTAATGAATGATTTTGCTTTCTTTCGCTTTCTTCGCTACGTTTACAGCCCAACCTGATAACGGTTTTTTTAGAAGGAAGGCAAGTAAAATAGCTATGAAAAGGAACAAGACAAGTAATAGAATATCATGAATCATTATATCTCGCACAATTCCACCTGTTGTTTCACGCAGCAAACCAATAGCATACGTAAAAGGTAAAAATGGATTAATTGCTTGGAAAAATGGTGGCGTTGTTTGAATAGGGAACGTTCCTCCAGAGCCTGAAATTTGGAGCACAAGCAAAATAATCGCAAACGCTTTGCCGATGTTTCCAAATACGGAAACGAATGTGTAAATAATCGTCAGGAAAACAATACTGATAAAAATTGCCGATAAGACAAAGGCCGTTGGTTCTGCTACATATGACCCTAATATAAACAAGTCCCCAAGCGTAACAATGAGCGCTTGAAAGAATCCAATTGTTAAAAAGGTGAGAAGACGTCCGAAGTAAATATGCATTCCTTTTGTTCCTTCTTGAACATCTTCTACATCAACTCGGAGTAATGAAATAAGGAGTAGTCCTCCTACCCATAAGCAAAGAGCTGTATAAAATGGCGTCATAGCTGATCCGTAGTTTGGAATTGGAAACTGTTTATCTTCTTTTAATTGAACAGGACTTGTAAAAAAGTCACTTTCTTTTTGAACATCATTTTTTAAGAGCTCAATGATATCTCCTAGATCATTTTCCCCTTCAAAATCTCGAATTTTGTCTGCAGCATTTTTAACAGAGTCTTCAAGGTCTGGCAAGTCATCACGAACAAGATTTGCTACTTTGTGAACTGTCTCTTCTACTTCTGGAAGTTTTGTTTGAACAAGATCTGCTGCCTTTTGGATTTCTTTCTCTGCTTCAGGCAAATCATTGTTCACAAAATCTGCTGCTTTATGAATTTGAGCCTCAACAGCTGGGAGGTCATTTTGTACAAATGCAGATCCGCTGTTTACAGCGTTTGTAAAGTCATCCATTTTACTAGAAATAGTTGTTGCTGCTTCATGAATACGGTCGCGGATAGTTGGTAACTGCTCCTGTAAACTTGTGAGTTCTTGTTGTCCATATTGGAGACCACTTGAAGCATCATTTAACACACCTTTAATGTCTGGAAGCTTTTCTTTTGCTGTTTGTACAGCGTTATTTGCGTTTTTTGCGTTTTCTGTAAGCTCATCTAACCCACTATTAACAGCTGGAACGATAGAAGAGTCGTAGTTTGCCAACACATTAGATAGTGTGTTGTTTGCATCTGTTGCAAGCGTATTTAAGCGATCTAACGCTTCACTCGAAGGCTGCTCACCTCTTTTTAAAGCATTTTCAATGTTTACAACCGCTTCACGCTGATTAGTAAAACTATCTTTTACGTTATTTACCCTGTTAATGACTCCTGCTAGAGCATTATTTCCCGTGTATTCATTTAGCTTTGTAAGTAAATCAACTGTACGATCTGCAGCATCAATGCCTGAAGACAAACGTGTTTCTAAAGCACTTAGCGTTTCAATATATGTTGCTCTATTTTCATCATTAACGTTTTTTAATTCCTCTGTGACACCTGCAACATCTTTTGCCGTTTGATTAAGAAGGACAAGATTTTGTTTTATAACAGGAGCTACTTCGTTAAACGCTCCTTCATTTTTCTCTAAAAAGTCATTTAGCCCTTGTGAAAATTCGCTTCCTTTATTAGCAATGTTCTCAATTGTCGGAAGGGTGGACTGTGCTTTCATGACAATTTCATTTGCTTTTTTAGCATCTTCTAGCGCTTTATTTAACCCTTCTTCAATTTTATAAAAGTTTTGGTCAATCTCTACAACTCGATCTCCTGCACTTTTAATTTCAGGAAGCTTCTTTTGAAGCTCTATAATCTCATTTCCTGCTTCCTTAACTTTTGGAAGCTCTTTTTCAATTTTTAAAACACTTTGCCCTGCTGCTTGAATTTCAGGAAGTTTTTCTTCAAGCTCCACAACTTTTTGGCCTTGTTCACGAATTTCAGGAAGTTTCTGCTCAATTTCAAGCGCTTTGTTCCCCATATCTTCAATTTCAGGAAGCTTTTCCTCTAGTGCAAATACACGATTTTCAAAGTTTCGGATTGTTGGAAGCTCTTGCTCAAGTTCAATTCCTATTCGATTAAACTCTTCAAACATTGATTTCGTTGCTGTCTTAACAAACTTTTCACTCACTTGTTCTGTGACGTTTGAGGCACCTTTTGATGTAATCTTTGGAGCCACAGCATTAATTTTTTCGTTTACACTATAATAAATTTGTGGTTTCTGAGGATTTTCTTCGAGAACTGTTCCAATTTTTTTGGAAAAATCTTTTGGAATAACAAGGCTTGCGTAGTAATCCCCATGTCTCACGCCGCGTTGTGCTTCCTTCTCACTTACAAACTTCCAACCTAAGTCTTTATTCTCTTTAAGAGACTTTACTACTTCTTCTCCGACGTCTATCTTTTTGTTAATTTTTCCCTTGTGAATGAATGTTCCTTCATCTTTGTTCACAACAGCAATTTCAATATCTTTTGTATTGGAATACGGATCCCATGATGCTTTAATATTAAACCACGCATAGAGGGATGGAAGAATCATAAGCCCTACAACTAAAAAAAGAGCCATTGGAACTTTAAAAATGCGAACCCAATCATTTCGATAAATTTGAAAAATATGCTTCATATACCTCTCACCTAACTCGTTTAATGTCTTGTTGCTGTTAAGGAAATAAAATGCATGTTCAATTTACTTCTTTTTGTAAAATATTATTTCCCTAAACTTTACGGAATAACTATATCTTTCTTAGGGTAAAGTGCGCTGGAACAATTGTCAACATTTTTATATGCTCTTTTTCTTTTTAGAAGTTCTTTCTATTTTGCACCATTTCTTTTAAAAATATAAATATCCCGCAGAAAAATTTCTGCGGGATATTTGCTAATCTTTCTTCTGTAACGCTTGTTTTAATGCATCTCCTAAGCTTGAACCGAATGAACCATCATCACTATATTTCTTAAGTAAGTTTCTTTCTTCTCGTTTTGATACTTTCTTCTTTTTATCCTGTGCTTTTTCAGTAATTTGACAGGGACGACATTGAAAATACGTTCCTGCTTTGCCATTATGAATCTCCATTTTCTTATGACACTGTGGGCAGCGACGATTTGAGAGCTTCGGATCTTTTGCTCTACGGTAAGAACATTCATGACTTGAACAAACGAGCATTCGCCCATTTTTCCCCTTGCGTTCCCGAAGCAACTCTCCACACTCTGGGCACTTTGAACCTGTTAAATTATGAGGTCTGTACGTTTTCTCGCTTTTTTTCACGTCACTTACGATTTTTTCCGTTTGCTTTCTAATATTGGCCATAAACGTTTTGGCGTTTCCTTTTCCTCTTGCAATATTTTCAAGTTCTTGTTCCCATTTTGCCGTAAGTTCTGGTGACTTTAATTCTTCTGCGACTAGGTCAATAAGCTGCTTTCCTTTTTTAGTTGGGTAGAGACGATGATTTGTTCTTTCAATAGATTCTGCGCTAAGCAGTTTTTCAATAATATCAGCTCGAGTTGCTGGTGTTCCAAGATTATGTTTTTCCATTTGAGCTAATAAGTCTGCTTCTGAAAAACGTTGGGGTGGTTCTGTTAGACCTGTTTTAAGATCTATGTTTTGTACAGTAAGCTCTTGGTTTTCTTTTAAAAGCGGAAGAGCTTGGTCATTGTCCCCTCCACCAAATAGGCCTTTGAATCCTTGTTCAATCGTTCGTTTTCCATGTGCAACAAATCGTTCTTCATTAATATCAAGCTCAATTGTCATCTTTTCATATTCATAAGCAGGGTAAAAAAGCTCAATAAAACGTTTTACAATAAGCTCGTAAAGCTTTCTCTCATCAGCTGATAAATCGTTTAAAAATAGGGGCTGATCTGTAATAATAATCGCATGGTGGTCGCTTACTTTCTCATTGTTTACAACTCGTTTTGGCAATGTTGGATTTCCCTTTAAGAGCGGGCGAACTTCTTCTTTATAAGTACCTGCAATACTTTCTAAACGGTCTCGCATTGTTGTAACCATATCTGTTGTTAAATAGCGAGAATCTGTTCTAGGGTATGTAACAAGCTTATGTTGCTCATACAGCTTCTGCAATACATTAAGCGTCTTTTTCGCTGAAAACTGGAATCGCTTGTTTGCTTCACGCTGCAATTCATTTAGATCATACGGTAATGGCTGAGCTTCCGTTCCTTTTTTCTTTCGAATGCTTTTGACAACCGCTTTCGTTCCCTGAAGTTTTTTATATCTCGATTTTGCTTCTTCTTGCTTAAAAATACGTTTGTCTTTGCTTCCTTGCCATTGTGCTTTAAATTGAGTAAACTCTGCTTCAATCGTCCAAAATGTCTGAGGTTTAAACGATTGAATCGTCTTCTCTCGTTCGAATACCATTGCAAGTGTTGGAGTTTGAACACGACCGGCTGAAAGCGGCTCTTCAAATTTTGTTGTAAGTGCTCTTGAAATATTAAGTCCAATAAGCCAATCTGCTTCAGCTCTGCATAGAGCAGATTCATATAGACGGTTAAATGCTTGCCCAGGTTGAAGATTTTTAAATCCATCTCGAATTGCTTTATCTGTTTGTGAAGAAATCCACAGACGTTTAAACGGTTTATTGAAATGAATTTTCTCCATAATCCAGCGAGCAACAAGCTCACCTTCACGACCGGCATCTGTTGCAATCACAAGTTCACCTACATCTTTTCGTTTGGCAAGTTGTGATACGTGCTGAAATTGAGCACCTGTTTTTTTCATTACTTTTAGCTTCATTTCTTTTGGCATGATTGGTAAATCTTCTAATTTCCACGTTTTATACCGATTATCGTAATCTTCAGGCGTTTTCAGCTCAACTAAATGCCCTAATGCCCATGTGACGATATATTTAGCACCTTCAATGCTTCCTTTTCCTTTTTTAGTGCAGCCAAGAACGCGTGCAATTTCACGAGCAACGCTTGGCTTTTCTGCAAGTACAAGTGTTTTCATTTTTATAACCTCCAATATCCACTTTTCATTATACTTTGTAAGTAAGAGAAACAAAACCTTTTCGTTCCTTGTGAAGAAGAATCGGTATTTCTTGCCCCTTTTCACGTTTTTTTCGTATATAATAAGAAAGGTATATATGATTCATTTTGTACATAGAAAGGACAAAAAAATGAAGAAACACACGATAACAGCTTTACTATTTTTTCTAGGTATTTTACTAATGCCGCTGACAGCACAAGCGGAATCATCTTCTCCAACAAAAGACGAACTTTTTTTTCGATCTCAAAATCAAGATAACGTAGAACAGTTAATACAAGAAGTGTTTGGAAGCTATGATGCTTTTAAAAACTATGGAACCGTTTATTTTGCTGATGATGGGACAATTACGCTCGGCTTTACAGAGAGAAATGAAAAAGTAAAAACATTCGAAAATAAAGTAAATGACCTTATACGTGAAACAACTCTTGCTTACCGACCATCTCTTATGAAAGAAACGGCTCCTATTGTACATTATAAACGTGCTGCTTACAGCACAAGCGATTTAGAACATGTAGAAGAACAACTTTGGCACAACATGAGACAGCTAGGATTAGCCGAACAAAACAAAACAATGATGACTTCTATTGATACAGAGCATGAAAAAGTGATTCTTGAGGTCCATAACATGTCATCTATTGATAAAGAGAAGTTAACACAAGCACTTCCTTCGATCGTAGAAATTCAAGAAAATGCTGACCTTTCTTCCCCACGCATTCAGCTTTCTCGAGAAAGAGACTGGACGAAGCTTGGCGGAGGGATTCGCGTACATGATAGCGCAGGAAACTATTGTACAACAGCTGGAGTAGCTCAAAAAGGAAGTCGTTATTTCTTGCTTACAGCAGGTCATTGTCTAAATGGGGATAAAAGCGTCGTCTACCAAGGATCAACCGTTGTTGGTCATGATCATTCAACAGCTAACTATTCAGGCATTGATGTTGGTCTTATTTCACTTGATGCTAATACTCTTGCAAGCGGCCGCTACGCAACACGTCTCTTCTATGAACGTGCTGAAGATAAAAGTGACTATGATTCATTTATTACAGGCTATGCTCCTGTTTATCAAAATGCCTATGTTTGCAAATCCGGTATCACAACGGGTGTTACGTGCGGTTATGTAACGAAGAGCAGCACAACTGTAGATTTTGCGAATGATAGATATGGAGAGCTAAAAACAGCCTTTATTCGCGGTGAAGAAGGTTCTTTTTATTCTAGAGGGGGAGACAGCGGAGCTATTACATATGATCCTGTTACACATAAGCTCTATGGAATTCATGTTGGTGGCATTGCAAATGGCACATATGGCTGGATGACCAAAATTACGGATGTCATCGATCACTATAGTTCACCAAATGAACCGTTTCTTCCATACTCAAACTCTCAAAATATCAAACTCTCGTAAAAAAACAGCAGGGAAACTCCCTGCTGTTTTTTTTATTTACCTTTTACAGTGTCCACTCCAGCTGCACTACCAACTCTTGATGAATCAGCTGCACCCAGATAAAAAGAATCATAAATATCAATTGTTTGTACATTTCCAATCTCTTCTGGCTTATCATCAAATTTGTATCCTAACTTTTCAAGCTCTTTTATTGTCTCAGATGGAATTCCTTTTTCATATCTAATATTCGGATATGTCGGAGTATAAATACGTGGTTCTTCAATGGCAGCTTCTTCCGACATACCATAGTCAATTTTATTAATCAATGTTTGAGCAACAGAAGCGATAATAGTTGGTCCTCCTGGAGATCCTACTGTTATAACAGGCTTGTGATCTTTTAGAACGATAGTCGGCGACATACTGCTCATCGGACGCTTATTTGGCTGGACTTCATTTGGCCCTCCTGGATAAGCATCAAAATCGGTCATTTCATTATTTAACATTATTCCATAGCCAGGTACCATAATTCCTGTTCCGAAAACTTGTTCAATTGTTGTTGTATAGGAAACAAGATTCCCCCACTTATCAGCAATTGTAAAATGCGTTGTTTGCCCAATTTCTTTGTCATCTTTTTTCGGCACGTATTCTGTTTCAGGTTTTCCTCCTTGATAACTCCATGGATCTCCTGGTTTTACATTTTTATTTGCTTTCAAAAGCTCGATTTCTTTACTTCGTTTTTCTAAATAGTTTTCATTAAGCATGCCTGAAATGGGGACGTCCACAAAGTCCGTGTCACCAATATACTTATTTCGGTCTGCGAAAGCGAGATGCATTGCTTCAGCGACAAGATTGTACTTCTCTTTCGACCGTGCACCATACTGACTAATATTATAAGGCTCAAGCATTTTTAAAATTTGTAAAACCGTCAATCCTCCAGAACTTGGGGGAGGCATTGAGATAATATCATAACCGTGATATGTTCCTTTAATTGGCGTTTGTTCTTTTACTGTATAATCTTCCAAATCCTCTTCTGTCATACTTCCGCCATGATCTTTGACTGTTTTTACAATGGCTTTTCCTAATTCTCCATCGTAAAGGGCTTGAGATCCTTCTTTTCCAATTAATTGTAAGGTTTTAGCTAAATCTCTTTGTTTTAAAAGTGCTCCTTCCTTTAAAACTTGTCCGTTTGGCGCATACACCCTTTTTGCTTCTTCCGACAGCTTGTCCTTACTATCTTCAATACTATCTGAAAGCGTATCACTCACATTAAATCCATCTTTTGCAAGATTTTCAGCAGGTTTAACAAGAGCTTTCCACTTCATTTTTCCCCATTTTTCATGTGCTTCTTCGAGTCCAAGGAGCGTACCTGGCACTCCAACAGCTTTCCCTGACGTGTGGCGTTCTTTAAATGGAATAGCTTTTCCATTTTCGTCTAGAAAAAGATCTGCGGTTACATCACTTGGCGCTTTTTCCCGGCTGTTTATGATGGATACTTGCTTTGTTTTGCCGTCATAAACCATCATAAATCCCCCGCCACCAATGCCTGACATCATCGGCTCTGTTACATTTAAAGCGAGCTGAACAGCAACCGCTGCATCAACAGCTGTTCCCCCTTTTTCAAGCACCTCTTGTCCAACCCTAGTTGCATAAGGCTCTGCTGTTGCTACCATGCCTTCTTTTCCAACATCAACTTTGCTTACAGGAAGAGAAGACGTGCTTTTAGCAGATACGCTAGATAAACTGCCCCCTAGCGTAAGAGAAAAAAGAATAAAGACTGTTAAAAATTTAGACAAAGTCTTTCTCATAAAATTCCTCCTTTTACAAACTTTTCTGGCTTTTCAATTATCTCATGTTTATACCTAAAAAATGAGAGCCTTTTTCCCTAACTCCCCTGTTCTTTCCTCGACAGAAACAGTCAAAATAAGTGTTTTTCCTCTTCTTTATAAAGAAAAGTACGCCACTAAAGGAGTTCTTTTCTTCAATCTATGAGGACTATTATTCTAGAAAGCTTACGATGTCTTTACAAGCTTTTCTCCTCAAATTGACTATTATAAATCGCTAATGTTAATTCCTACATCATGTAAGTCATTTAAACTGCCGTTTAGCGTGGCGCTTAAAATTTGTATGAAAGCCGTCATCTTGTTTTCTTCTTGGTCATTAAGCTATTAGGAATTTTCTTTGGATCACCTTTTCAATAAAAAAATTGCTGCGAGCATCGCAGCAATTTTTAAATAGCCTTTAAACGACTTTCTTCTTCCTTTTGAAATAAGTGGCCATAAATAGGGTACTTCTTATCGATTTTTCCCTCTATATAATAAACATGTTGGGCTAGATTGCAAAGATGCCTCACTATAAGCTGTATATGATGTTGTGACATATTAGCAATATAAAGCTTAATTTCACTATTTTGTTTTTTTCAAGCGTTGAATCCGTTCTTCTCAATGCTTCTATAACAGCCCCATGCTCTTTATAATCCCACTCCGTTTTTCTGAAAGAGAATAGAGGGCACTTAAAATTGAAAAGTAGTCCCAATGCTTTTTGACCACTTTTTCTAACGTAATTTTCTCCATCTTCTCATCCCCTTAACTGGAAATGTGTTTTTCACGTTTACCCTTTATATATCCTTTTCAATAAAAAAGAAAAGAATCCTGTCATGACATTTTATTTCATTCATACGCTATTTATGATAGGGCTTTTCCAAGATATCAAAGAGAACGAGGTGAAGAGAGATGACTTCTAAAGAGCGCATGATTTCTTATATAAAAAAACTTATCTTGCATACAGATCCTTTTATTGAGAAAATGCGTACAAAAAAGAAAGAAACAGAAGCAGATGTGTCGCCTTTTTCCCTTTTTCTTTATATGATGCGTTCTCTTTTCCTTGTAGGAATGAAAATGCTTGGTGATTGGCGAAACCTCTTTTTAACATTATCTTGGCTTTTCTCTTTTTTTAATTTCCAGAATACCCCGAAAGAATTTCATTTTATCTTTCTCTTTCTTATGATATCTGTCAATGGATTTAGAGCACTTCGTTTTTATACAATCACAAGTATGAGCAATCCCGAATCAGAGCACTTTCATTTTCATATTTATAAAAAATACAGATCTGAATATAAAGCAATACAAACTCTTTTAGACGAAGAATTCTTTTCATTTAGCGAAATGAAGGAATGTATAGAAAAGCTTGCAGATAAAGAGGAGAAACTAACAGGAGAAAAACTTGCTCACTTTGTAGAAAAATGGCAGGAAGAGCGAGATAATCTCCTCCAAAAGTTAGCAAAAGCAAACGAGTTTAATCGTGATTTTTATGGGCTTCTTTCTCAAGCTCAAGAGAATATGGAGGAGCTTCAAATATTCGGAGAAAAAATGACAAACGAGTATCGAGATCTTCATCATCTTTTACTTCGCTTTTTACAAAAAGTAGAACTTTTAAAAAAGGAAACTTTAACACTATCAGACTTAGAATTTGGCAATCCTTATTCCATATATAGATATGATCAGAATTGCTTATATCATCTTTATAGCAGCCTTGGAATGCTCCGTAAAGTTCCTGATCATACCCTTGCTCTAGATCATCCTTCTTTAAAAGATCGTGCCATCGTTAAAGTCGCTTTTTCTCAAAGTATTTTTGAGATTGATGCAAACGATCATCTTGCTTTTTTAGTTCACATATCTAAAACGGAAAGGTGGATTATAGAAATCAAATTTCGTCACTACAAAAAGGAACTTCTAGATATATTAAGAGAAAACCCTGAAAACGAGGAGCTTACTCTGTTAGAATTAAAAGAGTTTTCAACAATGTATGTACACACTCTCTTTGATATCTTATCTTTTTTATGCCGTACAATGTGTGTAGTTGCTCAACATGAAAAAGACTAAGCGTTATGCACGCTTAGTCTTTTCATTTTCATATTTTTGTAATGCTTTCTGAATCTTTTCAGTCAGAAGCTTAGCTTTAAGTTTTCGTTTTCCACTAATTTCGTTTGCAACTTTATGATGTGCGTTGTACTTATTTTCCCCCAATGTTAACGACTCCTCTCTCATTTCTGCTGCTTTTTATACAGTATATTCTCTTAGACTCGTTAACTTGCGGTCTTTTCTTTATTTTATTAAAAGTTGGTACAAGAGCACATCTTGCCACTGATCAAATTTATAGCCAACTTCCTTTAACTCTCCACATAGGAAGAAACCATATCTTTTGTGCATGCTAATGCTGTGCTCATTTCCTTTTGTAATGAGTGAAATAACAGCACGATGTTCATTCTCTTTAGCTAAGTGTAGTATTTCATCCATTAGGGCACGTCCAATTCCTTGGCCACGTTCCTCTCTATCCACATAAACAGATAGTTCTACCGTTTTGCTATACGCTTCTTTCTTGTTATAGGGAGAAAGCGTAGCATATCCTATAATTTTCTCCCCTTTTACTGCAACAATAAGTGGATAGCGGTGAACATGTTCATCAAACCATCCTTTTCTGTCCTCTATACTTACTTTCTCTAGATCAAACGTTGCCGTTGTATGTTCAATTGCATCATTATAAATGTCTACAATTCCTTGTAAATCTTTTTCTACTGCATACCTAATATTCATTCTCTCTCTCCCCTTTTATCCTTATCCTTTTATTTCAGCATATTTTATAAAAAAAGAAAAGAGAGAAAAATAGTTAATTAACGATCTTTTCTTGTGGACTGAAATTTTTCCGTCTTCGCTCGAAATGGACACTGTCCAACAGGTGTATCATTTGTATCACGTAAAAAGTATTTTCTCCATTCTTTTTGCTGCTGTGATGTGTTCCATCCAAGTGCTGGGTGTGGAGAAATTTGATCATACGCTACAACTTCTTTTTTCACTCCTGTTACAAGGTCCCTTAACTCTTCATTTTCTTCTTTTAGAATCTCTCTTGGTTGAAAAACAATTGTAAAATTAGGACTATACCTGCTTTTTCGTTTCTCATGTGCAGGAGTCTGACAGATAAGAGAAAATGGCTGTCCAGCGAAACAAAACTGCCAGTTTGGATGATTAGGGGTTTTAGCGATATGCTGAGGCCATCCTCCTTCATCAACAACGTGCAAATATTGAACAGTATCCCAAAACTGTCGCTCATATTCTCTTATATCTTGAACAGGACCACGCTCTCTAAAAAGCGCAATAAGAGCTGTTTTTTTATTTTGTGGAGCTATTTTTTCAACATAATGTTTAATCCCTTCAGCAAACTGCTTAAGCGAATAATATTTATAAATAGAATCTACAAAAGTAAAATAAAGCATCTCCTCTTTAAAAGCATCAACAGCAGCTTGACAAGGGTAGTTTTCAATAAGTACTTCTCGTTCAAATTTCATAAAAGCTTTTTTTCCCCATTCAGGGATATCAACTGAGCCGTGGATTTGTTGTGGTGTATAAAGATATTGGATGTTCATGCTTCTCCTCCTCCAATGTACTCATATCAAAGTTTATTATTCTCCTAAAAAAATTATGATTAGTTTTTCACATCCCTCTTTTTCACTCAAAAACTTGAATTAGTAATTATTATTTTTGTATAATAAAAATAAACATAAATTGGAAGGTGTTCTAATGAATATTCATACTTTACGTTCTTTCTTTTTGTTTAGTGTATGTAGTCTTCTTTTTTATACTTCTTGGCATTCTCTTGTGTTTTCTCCCCTCATTAGTGCTTTACGCTCTCCTTCTTTTCCTTTTTTTCAAATTCTCCTTTATCTTGCTTTTACATTAGGGCTTACAACCTCAATTGGACGAAAGCTTCATTCTTTCATTGCGCAAAACTGCTCAACAAAAAAAGAGCGGTATAAAATACTCGCTCTTTTTGGTGTTATTCATATAACTGCGTTAACAGTATATATTTCAATGCTATTTTAAGGGAGAGTCGCGAAAACTCACGACTCTTTCTCTATCCACATCGAAATAATTTTTCCAACCTCAGCTTCATCCATTATAAATGAACCATTACTGTACAGCTCGCTAACACGAATATTAGCTGGAATTACTTTTTCAGTCATTCCTTTTGCTGATTCTATCCTAATAGCTCTGTTTTCCTTTACAATTGTAAAGCCAATTAGGTTATGAGGATTAGATTTAACCGTTCTAAGAATCATTGTTCCCCTTTTTGCTCTTGATGTTTGCTCCACTTCTTTTAAGTTCATTTTCTTAACAGCTCCTCTTTGCGTAACAAAGATGGCCTGTGTTTCCTCATGCTGTGTTATAAACGTTTCAGCCCCTATAACAACATCCTCATCTTTCAGATTGATTCCTTTTACTCCTGCTGCCCGTGGTCCTACAACATTGATTTCTTCCTCATTATAAAGTAAAACATAGCCTGCCTTTGTACCAAGTAAAATGCGACTATTACCTGATGTACGCATCACAGAAACAACTTCGTCGTCTCCTTTAACATTTAAAGCCATTAACGGTCTTGAATAGCGCTGGGCTTTAAAACTTTTTAACTCTGTTCTTTTCACCATACCGTTCTTTGTTGCAAAAAGAAGATAATCCTCCTTCTTAAAGTCCTCAATTGGCAATGCCTGAATAAGATGCTCTTCTTTATCAAGAGGAATAAGGCTTGACACATGCTGTCCAAGATCTTTCCAGCGGATATCTGGAAGCTCGTGAATTGGCATATATAAGTAGCTCCCCTTATTTGTAAATAATAGAAGAGTTTCAGTTGTATTCACCTCAAAACAGCCTAAAATATGATCTGTTTCTTTCATACCAAAATCTTGGCCATTTGAAGCATTGTAAGAGCGAAGGCTTGTTCTTTTCACATATCCGTCATTCGTTACCGTTACCATTACATCTTCTGACGGTACCATCACTTCTAAATTAATTTTTAGCTCTTCAATCTCTTCCTCAATTGCTGTAAAACGATCTGTTTTATATGTTTTCTTAACTTGACGAAGTTCCTTTTTAATAAGAGAGAGAAGCTTTTGCTCACTATTCAAGATTTGCTCTAGCTCATCAATTTTCTTTTGTAGCTCTTCACTTTCTTCTCTTAATGCCGTGATATCCGTGTTTGTTAAACGATAGAGCTGGAGAGATACAATAGCTTCAGCTTGAGCTTCTGTAAATTCATAGCTTTTAATTAAGTTATTTTTAGCATCTCTTTTATCTTTTGAAGCTCGAATTGTGGCAATCACGTCATCAAGTATAGAGAGAGCTTTAATAAGTCCTGCTACAATATGCTCGCGTTCTTTTGCTTTTTCCCACTCATATTTCGAACGATTAATCACAACTTCTTTTTGATGATCAATATATGCATCTAAAATGGTTGGTAGCGTCATTAATTTTGGACGTCCTTTGTGGATAGCAACCATGTTGAAATTGTATGGAATTTGTAAATCCGTGTTTTTGTAAAGATAATGCAGAATTCCTTGAGCATTTCCATCTTTTTTAAGCTCAATTACGATGCGAAGACCAGTGCGGTCCGTCTCATCTCGCACTTCCGCAATTCCTTCTACTTTGCGATCTAGACGAAGTTCATCCATTTTCTTCACAAGATTTGCCTTATTTACTTCATATGGAATTTCTGTAATGACAATCTGTTCTTTTCCGCCTTTAAGGCTTTCAACACTCGCTTTACCACGAACAATGATTTTGCCTTTTCCTGTTTCATATGCCTTTTTAATTCCTGCTACACCTTGGATAATACCACCTGTTGGAAAATCCGGTCCTTTAATGACGCTCATAAGCTCTTCTACTGTAGCTTGTTTTTTGTCAATTCTCATGATCGCAGCATCGATAACTTCCACAAGATTATGAGGAGGAATATCTGTAGCATAACCAGCTGAAATTCCTGTTGATCCATTTACAAGTAAGTTTGGAAAATGAGCTGGTAAAACGGTTGGCTCAGTGCTTGTATCATCAAAGTTTGAGACAAATTCTACTGTGTTTTTATCAATATCCCGTAAAAGCTCTTGTGAAATAGAAGATAGGCGTGCCTCTGTATAACGCATTGCAGCTGGAGGGTCTCCATCAATACTTCCGTTATTTCCGTGCATTTCAATTAAAACATTGCGTACTTTCCAATCTTGACTCATTCTGACCATTGCATCGTAAACAGATGAATCACCGTGCGGGTGATAGTTACCGATAACATTTCCCACTGTTTTAGCAGATTTACGAAATCCTTTTTCAGCTGTATTTCCATCTACGTGCATAGCATATAAAATACGACGCTGTACTGGTTTTAATCCGTCTCTCGCATCAGGCAACGCACGTTCTTGAATAATGTATTTACTATAGCGACCAAATCTGTCACCTAAAACATCCTCTAATGGTAAATCTAAATAGCGTTCTGTTTGTTCCATTTTCATTCCTCCTCCGCGACCGTTACATGTTCGTTATCTAGAATGTTTGGATCCTCGTCAAGCCCGAACTCTACGTGGCTTTCAATCCATTTACGACGCGGTTCTACCTTGTCACCCATAAGCGTTGTAACGCGACGCTCAGCCCGTGCCGCATCATCAATACGTACTCGAATAAGCGTTCTCGTGCCAGGGTTCATCGTTGTTTCCCAAAGCTGATCAGCGTTCATTTCCCCAAGACCTTTATAACGCTGAATCATATAGCCTCTTCCGACCTTTTTAATGGCTCCTTGAAGCTCATCATCGCTCCATGCATACTCAATGACTTCTTTTTTACCGCTTCCTTTACTTACTTTATAAAGCGGTGGTAGAGCGATAAATACTTTTCCTTCTTCGATTAAATCTTTCATATAGCGATAGAAAAAAGTAAGCAAGAGGACTTGAATATGAGCCCCATCCGTATCTGCATCTGTCATAATCACAACTTTATCGTAATTTGTATCTTCAACCGAAAATTCAGGCCCAACGCCAGCACCAATTGCATGAATGATCGTGTTAATTTCTTCATTTTTAAATATATCCGCAAGCTTTGCTTTTTCGGTATTAATGACTTTCCCTCTTAGCGGTAGAACAGCTTGAAAGCGACGATCACGACCTTGTTTAGCAGATCCTCCTGCTGAGTCTCCCTCAACAAGGTAAAGTTCATTTCGATTTGGGTTACGCGATTGAGCAGGCGTCAATTTTCCGCTTAATACAGCCTCTGATTTTTTTCGTTTCTTGCCTGTTCTCGCTTCTTCACGAGCTTTGCGAGCTGCTTCTCTTGCAAGACGTGCTTTAATTGCTTTTTTGACAAGCATAGAGCTTACATCTGCGTTTTCTTCTAAATAATAAGACAAATGCTCTGCAACTACAGCATCAACGGCAGAACGTGCTTCACTTGTACCAAGCTTCCCTTTTGTTTGCCCTTCAAACTGCAAAAGCTCCTCAGGCACGCGAACAGAAACAATCGCAGCAAGCCCTTCGCGTATGTCTGTCCCTTCAAGGTTTTTATCACGTTCTTTCAACAAGTTTGTTCTGCGTGCATATTCATTAAACGCACGCGTCATTGCGCTTTTGGCACCAGCCTCATGCGTTCCTCCATCTTTTGTACGCACATTGTTAACGAATGATAAAATATTCTCTGAATATCCATCATTAAACTGAAAGGCAAAATCAATTTCAATTCCATTTTGCTCCCCTTCGAAAGAACACACTGAATGAAGGATATCTTTATCTTCATTTAAATATTGAACAAAAGCTTCAATTCCATTTTCATAATGATAGAGCGCTTTTTCATCATGTCGCTCATCAATGATTTCAATCTTCATGCCTTTTAATAAGAAAGCAGATTCTCGTAAGCGCTCACTTAGTGTCTCATAATTATAAGTTGTTGTAGAAAAAATAGTTGGATCTGGTTTAAAGTGGATGGTTGTTCCCGTTTGATTCGTTTTTCCAATCTTTTCAAGCGTTGTGACGGGTTTTCCGCCATTTTCAAAACGTTGTTCGTATTTAATACCATCTCGCTTGATGGTAACAACGAGCCACTCTGATAAGGCATTCACAACAGAGGCCCCAACACCGTGAAGACCTCCGCTCGTTTTATAGCCGCCTTGTCCAAATTTCCCTCCTGCATGAAGCACAGTTAAAATAACTTCTGGCGTCGGTTTCCCTAATTTGTGCATTCCTGTTGGCATACCACGCCCTTTATCACTTACAGAAATTGAATTATCCTTGTGGATCGTTACCTTTATATAATCTCCGAAACCAGCAAGTGCTTCGTCGACTGAGTTATCTACCACTTCATATACTAAATGATGAAGTCCGCGACTGTCTGTACTTCCAATGTACATTCCCGGACGTTTTCGTACTGCGTCAAGCCCCTCTAGCACTTGAATCGCATCTTCGTTGTAACTAAATGATTGTTTCGTAGTCAAGCAACATTCCCCTTTCAAACAACTTCTTTATGTATAGCAACACATTTTACCCTAATATCTCACAATTTATAAATGATATGTGATGATGTCTTTTCTTATATTAAAACAAAAAGGGAACGTGTGTTTTGTATTTTACCATAACTTGCTTAAAATGAAAACGGCGTTCTTCATAAACAAGCTATAATAAGCCTTTTTCTCTATATTATTGTAGCATAACACTAACAGGTAACCCGATGTCATATGACATCGGGTTATGGTTTATTTTGTTAAAGCATGTTCAACTTTAATACAGCGGTCCATAACAGGCTTGTATCCTTTGGAAACAAGCAGATCATATGCTTCTTGATTTACAACTCCGAGCTGGGACCAAAACACATCTGCATCAATTTCTAAAAATTCTTTTGCAACGTCTACTAAATGTTCCGAGCGGCGAAACACGTTTACAATATCAACGTGTTCTTTAATATCAGTAAGAGAGGCAACAGCAGGAACACCGAGTACTTCCTTTACGTTCGGGTTTACTGGGATAATTTCATACCCTGCTTTTTGCATAGCCTCTGATACAAGATAAGATGTTCGATCTTTATTGTCTGAAAGACCGACAACCGCAATCTTTTTGCTATCTTTCAATATTTTTCCAAGATCTTCTCGAGAAGGTATATTCATGTTCTTCACTCCTTAGCTATTCTTTAGATTAAACGAAAATCCTGTTAATTTCAAAAAAGTTGTCCAATTTGCCATAAGTTAATGTCCTTCATAAAACGTTTATTCTTAAGTTTTTGTTTCAAAGCTTATAAATTTATTATAGCTTTTACTATTTTGCCATACATTTATGAAATATTTCTATTAACAATATAATATTTCATGATAAAATGAGATGAACTTGTATGTGAACGAGTGTAAATTAGTGAACATATACATATAAAGGAGCTTAACACATGACCATTTTTCTTTTGGTACTTGCTTATCTTCTCGGCTCTATTCCATTTGGATTAATTGTTGGGAAAGTAGGCTATGGCATTGATATTCGAGAACACGGAAGTGGAAACTTAGGGGCCACAAATACATTCCGTACATTAGGGAAAAAAGCCGGTATTATTGTAACAGTAGCTGATATTTTAAAAGGAACTGTCGCAACAGTCATTCCACTTCTTGTTGGTGCTGATATGAATGCATTATTCTTTGGTATTTTTGCAGTTGTAGGACATGTTTTCCCTCTTTTTGCAAAATTCCGCGGTGGAAAAGCGGTTGCAACGAGCGCAGGTATTCTTCTTGGATATACGCCGCTGCTGTTTGTCGGGATTCTTGTATGCTTCATCATCTGTCTTTATCTATCTAAATATGTATCCCTATCCTCCGTCATTACAGCCGTTCTTGCTTTCGCCTATACATTTTTTGTTAATGATATTCCACTTCGTATTATTATGGGTCTCATTGCTTTTATTGTAGTTTACCGCCATCTTGCCAATATGAAACGTATTTTAAACAAAACAGAGCCAAAAATCACTTGGCTATAAGGTAAAAAAGGTGACAAGATTGTCACCTTTTTACGTTCCATTTCTATCGCCCAATTAAGATAGCGTTTAAAAAGATGGCTTAATCAACAGTCAATGTTTTATTTTGAGCTTTTTTTGTCCACTGATCGCTCTTTAAAACACCGCTTTGGTTTGCTTTAGCATAAACTTCTGCAAGCTCTTTCCATTGCCACTCTTGTAAGTTCAACGTTCTTTCTCCTTCATTTTCCCCCGGCTGCTCCGGCGCTGGCGTCGGTTTTGGCTGAGAGATTGGTGCAACACCTAGTGTTTTGGCGATTGCTCGAACATGAGCTTCTCCTACCGCTTTTAAAAACGCTTCATTTTTCAAAAGGGTTGCATCTGCTGTTCGGTCAATAAATAAATTTTCCGTTAAATTAGCAGGCATTGTTGTTTGACGAAGAACCGCATAGTTTGCTTGCTTTTGACCTCTGTCTCCTACATTTCCAAACGGCCTCATCGCTGTTAAAATTTCAGAATGAAGATTGCTCTGTAAAGAGAGGGTTGTTGAACTCGCTCTCCCTGTAAATCGGTACGTTTCAAAGCCTGTCCCTCCACCTGAATTAATATGAATGGAAACAAAGAGATTCGCTTTAAAAGCATTAGCTTGTTGACTTCTGCTATTAAGAGATATAAACCGATCGTCAGAACGCGTCATTCGTACAACAATTCCCCGGTAGTTAGCAAGCAAATAATCTCTTGTATATATAGCGATTTTTAGTGTTAAATTCTTTTCCTGAAGTCCATTGGCTACCGCACCTGGATCTGTTCCACCATGTCCTGGATCAAGCATCACTTTTACCATGTTTTCACCACCTCATTCTTGTCTATTTCTATGAAAAATGCTTATACTCTACTATATGAATTCTATTAAATATCGGTACAAAAATGTGCATTCCACCCCCTTTCTCTTTCTTTTTACAAAAATTCAAGAAAAAAGGGGTAAACAAAAAGTGTCCCAACTGTTCTTTCATCCAACTTCCGAACAACTTCGACGATGAGCTTTGTAGCATCTTCAAGATCTCGCTTACTTACCATTGAAACATGGCTATGTATATAGCGGGCTGCAACACTAATGACAATGGTCGGAACTCCCTGTTTATAAAGATGGATCTTCCCTGCATCTGTTCCTCCTCCTGTCATAATTTCAGTTTGATAAGAAATATTTTGCTCTTCTGCTGTTTGAATGACAAGATTACGAAACGGGATGTTTGGAATCATTGAAGCATCTAAAAAACTGATGAGGGGGCCTCCTCCAAGCTTCGGTTTGTCTTCTCCTCCCATGCCTGGTCCATCTTCTGCAATCCCAACGTCCAACACAATAGCAACATCAGGGTCAATCATGTAAGGCGAAGTTCCCGCTCCTCTTAAACCTACTTCTTCCTGAACAGTTGCTCCAGCAAACACCCTATTAGGATGATCCTCTCCAAGCTCTTTTAAAGACTGAAGCGCAAGATAGCAACCAGCTCGATTATCAAGGGCTTTAGCTAAGATTGTATCTTCATCTGGGAGCATTTCAAAAGGACAAATAGGAATAATAGGATCTCCTTGATGAATGCCCCATTCTTTTACTTGTTCTTTGCTTTTGGCACCAATATCAATAAACATCTCACGAATGGGGTATACCTTACTTCGTTCCTCAGGTTGTAAAATATGGGGTGGTTTAGAACCAATAACTCCTGTGAATGTCCTTTTCTCTGTTACAATTTGAACACGCTGTGATAAGAGAACCTGATCCCACCATCCACCAAGCGGTGAAAAACGTAAATAACCGTCTTTTGTAATCTCAGAAACCATAAACGCTACTTCATCCATGTGGCCAGCGATCATTACTTTAACTTTATTTTCCTTTCCCTCTTTCCCACCAAAAATACTGCCAAGACCGTCATATACAATCTCTGCCCCACAAGATGCCAGCTCTTCTTCCATAATATTTCGAACATGCTTTTCAAATCCAGGAGCTCCTGGTGTTTCTGTTAGTTTCTTTAACAAATCCATCTATTACACCTTCTTTTTGGTTTCTCATTGTTTAGAATGAGAGGAACTAGGTACTTTTATACAAAAAAAGCAGCTTATCCTCAAACTCATGTTATAAATCTAAAATGAAAGAGAAACAATATGGAAAAAGAGGTGAAAATATGCTTCATACAATCTGGAAAGGTCAGCTTCATTTTGGAACGATTGAAGTACCTATTAGACTTCATTCAGCTGTTGAAAATGCTGATGTTAAGCTCCGATTGCTTCATCGAGAATGCTCAACACCGATCAAACAGAAACGAATTTGTCCACACTGTAATGTAGAAGTTGACCACAATGATTTAGTTCGTGGGTATGAGCGTGAAGATGGAACTTTTATTCAGCTAGAAGAGGAAGAAATAAATATGGTAAAAGCTCCTTTCTTAGGTAAAGAACTTTCCATCTTTCATTTTCTAAAAAAAGCAGAGGTTGATCCTCTTTACTATAATAAAACTTTTTTTGTACTTCCTTTAAAGGAAAACATTAAAGCCTATGAAATTCTTCGAGCGGCATTACAAGCTACAAATACGTTTGCTTTGACAAAGATATTTTTATATTCAAGCGATCAATATGCTATTATTCGCGCCTATGAAAACATATTAGCTCTTCACACTCTTCATCCTTATGAAAATATACGTCATATAAGAGACGATAGGTTATCAGATCAGGTTTCAGATCAAGATCAAAAGCTTGCTGTAGACCTTATCGAAAACTTAACAGAACCTTTTCAGCCAGAAGTATTTCATGATGACTATCAAGAAGCGCTTCTTAAGTATATCCATGAAAAGGAAGAGAAGCCAAAGCAAGAAAGAACAATTGCTCATATGATGGAAGCGCTAAAAGCAAGTATTGATCAATCTATAATTGAAACAAAACCGCCTAAAAATATGAATGAGAAACCACGAGCTACAAGCTAATTATTTCCTTTCACTTTGTTCACATTCTCATATCCAAATTTCAAAAAGTCGGTATATAATTATTTCAGCATGTGGATTAGTTTTAACCCTTTTTGTACAATCGGGATGAAGAATGTAACTTACATCAAACCTGAACGTAAGTTTGAACATAAAGGCGAATTTCTTAACATACTGCTCAACAAGAGACGTTTTATATGTTCAAGAATATCTTCCAATTGACTGTGAACTATGTATCGTATTGGTTGGTGGGCATATTATGGAAGCGTACTGGCGGATACGTGGAGAAATTTCATACGAAGGCATTCCAGTAGAAGCGCTTGATATTGTTCAAAAAACCGATTCTTCCCTGAATATTAACCATACTGGCTTTGATGTTGCCGTTTGTAATGTCAAGATGCACCTTTTGAATTTAATGTTATGTTTGGAAATCAAGGGCTTCGAAACCCTCATTTTTACCAACTTTCATCCCACATCAAGCTGGACAGCTAAAAATCCCCCTTAAAGAAGGGGGATTTTATTAAGTGAATTTATATACATTTTCATCATCTGTTGGAGTAAGCGTTCCGTACTGAGACGGTACTTTAGCATACCTAGTTACTTTATTATCTTTAACGAACACGATAAGCTGATGGCTGTCGCTTTTTGAGATTCCTGTTGAACTAGCATTTGGCCAAGCAAAGCCCAATGTTTTGTTAATTTCTTTCACAGACGTATTTCCTGGGAATACATATAGGTTGTCCCATTTAAAATCAAAAGCTTGATCAAAATCAATAATATGACTTTCTTGTGCTTCTGCGATGATTTGTTTTTCAAGAAATAATTTATTTTTTTCGCTTAAGCCTTGATCAATGGCAAAAATTGCGAGCAGAAGCAACATCGTGACGAATAATATTCTCCTCACCATAGGATCCTCCCTATTTTCATCTACTCTTTTATTTTACTCACTTGCTATATGACTTACAACCCCTTTTTCATTACGGAGACATTACGAACTTTTTGCATTTTTGCAATAAAAAAGCATCCCAAATGGATGCTTTTACATAACTAAAAGAGAAACAACCATTGTCACGGTCACAGCTAAAATAATGAGGGCAAGCAAGAAGCGAAATAATCGCTTGGGCGTTAAATGAATCTCCTCATTTTTTCCATCATCTAATAAATGTACCATTAACCAAGCTGCTAAAATTAAAATAATAACAGAAGCAAACAACTGCATGACCATTTCTTACCACCCTTTCGCCCTTTTTTATAACATATGCACAAAAAGGGCGGATGGTTTATATAAATGGTTAAAAAACCGTCACAAACAGTTTATATCTGTACACAATATATACAAAAGCAACAAGTGCTACAACAAGAAGTGCTCTTTCCTGAACCGTTCCTGTTTTGTACGTAAGTGGTGCACGAAACTTCTTTTTTGTAAACGGAAAGAAAAGCGGTACACCTTGCCTAGAGAAGAAATCCCCAATAATATGAAAAACATACCCTAAACTCAATCCAAGGGTGAAATCATTCTGAAACTTGTAGTAAAGAAGCGAAAACAAAAGCCAAAATAAAAGTGAATGCGTTAGCCCTCTATGCCCAAACGTTTTTTTGATTAATTTTGATAAACCAAACGTTCGGCGCCCTACAAAAGAATTTGGCTCGTCAATGTCAGGAAGCAAACTTCCAATCACAATTCCTCCTAAGCAAGCAACAGAAAAAGGCACGTTCGTAACCGTTGTAAGATATGTACCGGCAGCAAGTGATGTTGCCACATGTGTAGAATAGTTCAAATTTGCCACCTTCTCTAAATTAATGCAATAAAAGATAATTATAAGAAAGATTTTCCTTTCTGTCAAAAAACATAAAAAAGACCTTTCTGAAAAAGGTCTTTTTACTCTTCTAGAGCTGACTGCGCTAAATTCATAATTGTCATGTCGTCCATAGGTGGATTGTGCAATCCTGCACGTACGTCTCGGTAGTACCGTTGAAGTGGATTTGTACGCTGTAAACTTTTTGATCCAACAATGCGCATTGCTTTATCTACAACATTAATAGCACAATTCGTCGCGATAAGCTTTGCTGCTGAAAGCTCTTCAAGCAAGCTGTCTTTTTCATCTTTTGTTTCACATTCGTCCCATTTTGTCGCGACAGCATACAAAAATTGACGTCCTTTTAGAAGCTCTAATTCCATTTCTCCAAGTCCCATTTTGACGTTTGGTAATGTGCTAATCGTGCCTTCTATGCTGTTAGGAGAGTAAGTTTTAGCAAATTCTATAGCATAGTTTCGAGCAGCGAGTGCAACACCTAAATAACATGCTGGAATATGCAAAAGCCAGCCGCTTGCTTCACTCTTATTTCCTCCTCTTAATAATCGAACAAGCTTATCCTTCTCAAGGAAAACATTCTCTAAAAGCAAATCATGACTACCTGTACCTCGCATAGCAATCATGTCCCACGTTTCTTCGATTGAAACCCCTTTTGCCGTTTTAGGCACGATAAACTCTCCAACTGCTCCTTCTTCTTCTACCCATGCCTTCACAAGAAAATAATCTAGGGCAGGAGCCATTGTTGTAAATGTCTTATGACCATTCATAAGAAAACCGTCTTGTTGACTTATAGCTGTTGTTTCAGGGCGTCCTCCTCGCGTTGGACTTCCTGTTTTGGGCTCTGTCGCTGCTCCATTTAAAAGTTTTTTATTTTTAATCTCTTGAAACATAGTATGAAGAGTGTTTTCAGGCCAATTCCTTTTATCATTTAAATCCATTGTAATTCCCATATGCCAGCCGATAGCAAGAGCTGTTGAAGCATCTCCACTTGCAATTTTCTCTTGAAAAAGAAGAAGATCATAAAGCGCTAATCCTTCTCCACCTGCTTCTTTAGACAGGGATAAAGACGTATAGCCAATTTTCTTTAATTTCTCAATATGTTCAGTTGGAAAAAGAGACTTTTCATCAATTTCTGCTCCATTGCTTGCAAACTCTTCTACAAGGGGATTAAGTCGTTGTAGCCATTCCTTTTGAAAGTCTGTTTTGATAAATGTTGCTGTCACAAAATCACGCTCCGTTCAAATCATTGTAAACTTATCGGGTTTTATAACTATCATATCAATGAAAAAGGACCAAGTACAGAAATAACCTTTAGGGGTACTTTGCCATATAGTAAAGGAGAATAAGATACTAAGGAGGAAAAAGCGTGTTTCCATGGAAATCTAACTCTTGGCCTTTTGAACAAGGAAAAGAGCGAAACAATAAAGAGACGGATCAATATTTAAAAAGCGTGCTATCCTCTGCAATGTCACAGCCTTTACCAGACTTCATTAAAAATAATGATTTCTTTAAACAAGCGTTGCAAATGTCCCATACTAAAACTTCAGAAGGTGAAACAGCGCTTATGTATGACATATTTCAAACGCATGATAGCTGTATCATACAAGTAAAAGTTCCAGATCGTTCTACATTAGCTCATCTAAAGGTTTCTCACAGTCCATTCTCCTGTTTTATTGAAAGTAATGGAGAGAAAAAATTTCAGCAAGAAATATCTCTTCCTTCGAGCGTGCGAAAAAAAGGCGCAAAAGCAACTTATCAAAAAGGACTGCTCGAGATCTCGTTACCAAAATCCTCTCAGCATTCCCTCTCTGAAATTCCCATTCACGACTTAGAAGCCTAAGATAAACTCTTAGGCTTCTGTTTCTGAAAACATCGTATGAAGAACAAAAAGATCAAACGTTTCTTTTCCTAAGGAGCATCCTGCTGCTTTTGGATGTCCTCCTCCATCAAAACGGGCGGCAATTTCGCTTAAATTCACGTTATCTCTTGCTGTTCTAAAACCAATACGGCGTTTTCCCATATCGATTAGAGCTACAAAATCGAGCTCTTCGTCTTCTACACAAAGGGCATTTCCAAGCTCTGATTGGTAGTTCTCTGCAAATACAATTCCAGCAGTATATTGCGTCTCTCCAATTTCTAGCTGTTCCTTGATCATTTGATGACTTTTATTATGGATATAGCGATCAATTTTTTCTTGTTCAAGAGCTAAAATGGTTTCATGGACTTCTGTAAATGCAAATTCTTCTTTATCTAATGCGGTTAATACGGTTTCAATAAAATCTTCTCGTTTAATTAAATAAAACAAATGATTTAATTTCTTCGCTTTTTCATTATTATTTTCATACCAGTCCCATGTATCAAATTGACGAACAAGTTCAACATACTCAGACATCACAGAAGTTTGTTGTAATTTCCCTTCTTTAAGAAGATGGTGGTAAAAAAGCTCTGTCCCACACGTTTTTTGTCCCTTTTCATCCACTGCTTTTACTGTAGCCCATTCATAGGTTTCATCAAGCCATTTTGCTGATGAATGATGATCAAATAGAAGAATCGTTTGTCCACGTTGTACGCGTTCATTTAATTTTGCAGCCACTTCTTCATTGACCGAAATGTCTGTAATATAAATTTCTTCTTCTATATCTTCATTTTCTTCTAAATACTCTTCAATTACTTCATCAATTTTATAAATGCCAACGCATGAATAATGAACATTTTCCTTTGAAAACGCACGAAGAGCTAAAATAGCTGGACTTACTCCATCCAGGTCATTATGTGAAAATAATCTCATAATAAATTCCCCTCTTTTATGTAGTTATAAATCAGTATACCCTTTTTAAAAAGAACAACTCAAAAAACAAAAGCTAGCGTTTCTAAGCCTGCTTCTGTCTTTGGAATTCTTCTTCCACATGATAAATTTCCAAAACAAAGTTGCAAATGTAAAAGAGCAAAAGTGGCAAAACAGATTCTGTCAGCACATAAAGCGATGACAAAAAGAGCCCGATAATAAATGGCTGAATACTTAACCGATCATACGAAAACGCAAGCTGCACCACATAGTAAGCGCACGTAATAAAAACGAGCACGAGCCATATATTTGTTACATGAAAAATGTGAACATATAGGAAGTAAAAAAACGGAAAGTAGACAAGCGATTCTACAGCTACGTGAAGACACGAAAAAAAGGACCAGCTTGCAACTTCCTCTTTTTTTTGTGGTGTGAATACATGATAGGATGAAGCTAGCGTTTCCTCTCCAAAAATGTTTGCTTCTTTGTTTCGTTTAATCCATGCAACTAAAATAACCGTAATAATAAAAAAGGCAAAAAGGGCAAGAATTAAGTATTTGAAAAAACTAGGGAGTGGTGAAGCATGAAAGGCAGAAAAGCTTGTGGCTTTCCAACCAATAAAAGAGAAAGAAATGCCCTCATACTTAAAAAGCGTCACATAGCCAAGCAAAATAATAATATAAAAAAGAGATTGCTCAACAAAAAATTGAATTCGCTTGCTACTTTTCCCCCATTTTTTCACTGCCCGCCGTTCTAAGAGCGGACGGAAAATGACGATAAACATGAATAAAACAATAAAGAACCAAAAAGCCAAATGTACCATTCCACCTTCTAAAAAAAATAAGGAGCACAATTTACTATATTAGCGAATTACCCCCATAACTGTCAAAAGACTTTCGAACTTTTCTTTCGATTTTCGTTTAAAATGTGATGAGTAACGTTAAGTCCGCTAATCGTAACCATTGGAGAGCCTCCTTCAGGATGTGTTTTTCCTCCAACAAAATAGAGCCCTTTTATATCTCTTGTGACGTTAGAAGGCCTTAGGAAACTATCTTTTTTTCGATTTAAGCTTATTCCATAGAGGGCACCACGACGCGCAAAAAACTTGGCTTCTATATCGCATGGCGTTATCGTTTTTTCAGCTACTTTATCTTTCCGAATATCCACTCCATATGCGAGTAACTTATTATAAATTTTTTCTTTGTAGTTTTCACTTTCTTTTTTTGTAATGGAGGTAACGGCAGGAGCATTTACTAAAATAAATAAATTATCACCAGGAGTTACACTATTATCGCTGTAAGAGAAGTTCGAAATATAAATAGTAGGGTCCTCAGGAAGCTTTTTACGGACGAAAATATCTTCAAATTTCCTTTGATAACTTTCTGGAAAATACACTTGATGATGCACAAAATTTTTCCTTCTTCCTTTCAAGGCAACCATCATAACAAAGGCAAAAACAGAAGGTTCATAGTTCGCAAGCTTACTTTAAACCTATTTATCTTTCTAATCAAAAAAGAAGACACCTATTGATGTCTTCTTTCCCTACTTCTACCTAAAAATCCTGCTTATACCCTGTTCTTCATACTTGTCTTTTCACAAAACGATTTGGTAAAAACGTAATATGTGGTTTTCCTAGCGTTTCATGTTGATGTATGATCGTTTCAACTTCAAAGACCTCTCTTAACAATGTTTCATTTAGCACATCTTCAGGTCTTCCTTGCGCAAATATCTTTCCTTCTCTCATTACAAAGAGATAATCACAGTACATAGAAGCAATATTCAAATCATGCAGAGCGGCGATAACCGTCATATTAGTATCTTTTACAGCATCCATAATATGAAGCTGATGATGAATATCAAGATGGTTTGTTGGTTCGTCTAGTATAAGAACTTCTCCTTGTTGAATAAGAGCTCTCGCAATAATAACGCGTTGTTTTTCTCCTCCTGAAAGCGTCAAAAAGTTTCGATTAATGAACGTTTCCATACCTACCTTTTTCAACATCTCTAGGGCAAGCTCGTCGTCTTTTGAATGATCAAAATCAAACATCCTCTTATATGGTGCTCTGCCCATTAAAACCATTTCTTTTACCGAAAAATCAAACGTAACCGGTGTTTCTTGGCTAACAACGGCTAGCTGTTTTGCAGCTTCCTTTGGCTTCATTTTCAAAAAGTCATGGCCGTTAATCATTACCTTTCCACTTGATAACGGCAATACTCTGTAAATATTTTTGAGAAGCGTAGACTTCCCGCTTCCATTTGGTCCAATAATCCCAACAAACTGTTTTTTTTCAGCAGAGAGAGAAACATCATCTATAATAAGCTGATTTCCAATAAGCGTTGTTACATGTTTAATGCTAATCATTTACTCTCCTCCAAAAGCGTACGTACTTTTTCTCAGTAGCCAAATAAAAAACGGACCTCCAACAAGAGCCGTAATAATTCCAATTGGCAGTTCTTGCGGAGAAATCACCGTACGCGCTAATACATCGGCCCATGTTAAAAAGATGGCGCCCCACAGTGCGCTAAACGGAATCACATACTTGTAATTAGAACCAACAAAAAGACGAACGATGTGAGGAATCATAAGGCCTACAAATCCAATAGCTCCACTCACAGAAACAATAACACCTGTTAGAAGAGCTGTCGCGATAATTAAAAGCTTGCGAAACAGATGAACGTTAATCCCCAACGTTACGGCTGACTCTTCCCCAGTCAATAAAATATTAAGAGCTCGGTATTGAGACCACAAAAATAAAAATATAAAACAAAAGACAGCAAAAGGAATCAATAAATAATCCCATCTTGCCCCAGTTAAACTGCCAATCATCCAAAAGAGTGCACTTTTGGCTCCTTCTGCATTTGGTGCAGATAAAACAATAAAGTTTGTGAGCGCTGTTAAAATCATAGATACAGCAACTCCGCTTAAAAGGAGTCGAACTGTAGAAATTCTTCCTCGTACTTGAGCAAGAAAAAATACCCCTAAAACAGATAAAAGCGCGCCACCAAAAGCCGCAATCGAAAGAGCATAAATGCCTAAAATAGAAAAAGCGCCTGCCGTAATAACAAGCGTCGCTCCAACAGAAGCTCCTGACGATACTCCAAGTATGTATGGATCTGCGATTGAATTTTTCACAAGTGCTTGAACCGCAGCTCCTGCAATTGAAAGTCCTGCCCCAACAATACAAGCTAATAAAACGCGCGGAAGCCTAATTTGCCAAATGATGGCGGATTGAGCAAGTGATCCTGATCCGTCTATGTAATGATTTATATAAGGCATATGTGAAAAGATAATTTTCCATACTAAAAGTGGTGATAAGGAGACAGACCCTATCATCACAGCAAATGTAATTGTAAAAAGCAAAAATAGGACAGAAAAGCCTAATATTAAAAACGTCCTTGCTTTTTTTCTAACCAATGCATGCAACCGTATTTTCATCCCTTCTTCATCCATCTTCCTTCTGATTTTATGCGTTAAAAGTCCTCTCGTCAAACATTACAAGAAAAACGAGCCTTGTAAAAGGCTCGTTTCAGCTTGTAGACAAAGTC
>NZ_JALAMS010000010.1:0-6712 GCF_026790145.1 Priestia endophytica
GATGGTGTTGCATATCTCATTGCTCTATTCGCTTTTTCTCTTGCAGTAATAGATGGTCCAAACATCGTTGAACGGTTATTCGGCATTGATGCAGGACTAAAATCAAGTTATGGCGCATTGGCAGGTGCTTATGCAGGTGCTAAAGGCGTTAGCAAAGGACTTAAAGGATTAAGTAGTGCAGGTAAATCTGCTGCTCTAAAAGGTCTTGGTGGAGTTGCAGGAGTTGCGGGAATGGCGCAAGGTCTAACTAAAAACAATGGAGATAATAACGTTAGCAAGGCGTCTGAGCAACAAAATAAGCAATCTCAAAACAGTAAATCGCAGGGTAAAGAATCAAATCAACAGAATGATAGTAGTCAAAATGAGAATCTAAAAGAAATGATGGAAAATGGCAAAGTTGAAACCGAAAATGGTGAAAACTCAATTGCTTCTGAGGAGATCAATGCAGGTTTACAAGAATCAGCATCCTCTTTAGAAAATGAAATGCAACAAGAAGAACAAGCAAAACAAGAAGGAAATGGCAACTCTCCTCAAGGACTACATCAAGAAATGGAAGCGAAAGGAATTGGAAACGGGGGAGTAAGTGGAGGATTAGGAAATACAACATCTTCTACACAAGGTAATGGATTGCTTGATACAACACCGTCTGTTTCTACACAAAACGGAATAGAAGGAAACACAACATCTCCTACACAGGGTAATGGATCGCTTGATACAACACCGTCTGTTTCGACACAAAACGGAACGGCAGGAAATACAACATCTTCTACACAAAGTAATGGATTGCTTGATACAACATCATCTGTTTCAACACAAAACGGAACAGCAGGAAGTACAACATCTTCTACTACACAAAGTACTGAATCGTTTGGTACAACAACTGAATCATTTGGTACATCGTCTTCTGAAGGTAATGGGGGAACAGTGCAAAGTACACCACCGCCTGTATCACCAAGTAGTAGTAGCACAGTAGAAAATACACCTTCACCTTCTGGAAACAATGGGGGAACAGTGCAAAGTACACCACCGCCTGTATCACCAAGTAGTAGTAGCACAGTAGAAAATACACCTTCACCTTCTGGAAACAATGGAGGGACAGTGCAAAGTGCACCACCGCCTGTATCACCAAGTAGTAGTAGCACAGTAGAAAATACACCTTCACCTTCTGGAAACAATGGAGGGACAGTGCAAAGTGCACCATCTGTTTCAAGAGAGACTAATAGAGATACAAGACATTTAGGAAATGTAATCACAGGTAAATTCAAACAGAATGAACCTGTACAAAAATTTCAAAAGTCCTATCAAATTAGTGAAAATGCTGGCGGAAGTGCAAGAAAAAATATTGAAAAGTTTCGTCAAAATCATAGAAAAAGATAAACAAAAAGAGAAGGGGATTTTGGTTTTTCTCTTCTCTTTTTTTATTTTTCATACGGACATAAAGTGGACATTTCCAAAAAACGATAGGGACACAAAGTGGACATTGGTCAAAAATAAGAGGACGCAAAGTGGACATTAAACAATTTTTCATGATACCACTAAAACACTAGGCTTTGCCTAGTATATTACCGTAGGTGATATCAGTTTTTCCTTATGCTCTTTCTCTTTTTAGATAGTGGTAAATCCGAATTTGTTTTTTATTCAAAAGGAGCGTTAAATCATGGACATATTTTTAAGAAACATAGACCCCATTGCAGTAAAAAAAATAGATGAAACGGCAAAGAAAAAGTCTATTTCAAGACAAGAGTTTTTGAAATCTGCTGTTGAAAAAATCGCATATGAAAAAGAAATAACTGAAAGAGAAATACGACTAGAAATGATTATTGCAAAAAACATTCAAGCTATGGAAAAAATGACAGATAGGGTTGAACAATTGGAAAATGTGTTAGCTGATTTAATGGAAGAATAAACGGAGATCAATTTTCTCTTTTTTCTTGAAGTATGTTTTAAAATTCAAGTGAAAAAGGAGTGTCCTAGTTGTTGAAGGGCACTCCTTTATTTTAAAAAGAATCTTCTACTCCACCATGGTTTCTTTTTCTCATTCATGTCTTTCATCAATTCATTTATTCCATTATTTAAATCATTTAAAGTTTGTTTACCTTGTTCATCTGATTTCCTAACTTCTTGGATCTCCTGCCTTGCAACTGCAAGTTCTTCCTTTACTGATTGAAGTTCCTTTTTTTGTGCTTCGATTACTTCAATAAAGCTTTCTCTCATTTCATGCAATGCCAGTGCAACATCTATCGTTTGTCTTGTTTGTTTATGTTCATCTATTAATTCAATCGTCATCGGGTGGACATTCGAAAGCTGTTCATCTACATCTTTAACGTTCATCCCTTCATCATATAAACGACGAATTTCATGAATGATTGGTAGCGAATTTATATGAATCTGATAACCATGTCCACGTTTACGGGTCTTTAAATAACTACGATGTTGGCGTATATATCTTCTAACAGTATCGGATGGAATATTGGTATTTTCCGCCGTTTGGGTGACTGTATACCATTCTTTTTCCAACAACTTTTCCTCCCTCCGTCCACGTCACGTTTTATAAATCGTTCATGTATTTAGAATACTAGATTACACAAGGCTTTTCCTTTATTATCTTGTGAATGGTCTATGAAATCATTCATGCTCAATCACTTAGAGACCAACTGGTTGCCTTCATGGCAACCTTTAAGCCTTCATGGCAATAACAATTGTCATACTACGGGAGACAATCTAGAAAACAATTGTCATACTACGGGAGACAATCTAGAAAAAAATAGTTGTCACACTATGGGTGACATGTTATATTTTACTAGAAAACATATGGGTGACAGGGGGTTCCGTGATGAAAGAAATTGATTTGGGTGAACGTTTATCTGTTCGACTGAATGATAAGGTAAGAGGACAAGTAAGAGATTTAATGAACCTTTATGGAAAGGAATCTATAGGTAAAGTAACGGTTGCTGATGTTGTTAGATATGCCATTGATAATCTACATGAAACAAAGTTTCCTGATAGAGAAGAGGATGATGAAGATGATTATGACGAGGAGTACGATTGATGCTTTGTCACTATTGTGGAACTGAAAATCAAGAGAGTAATAGTTGCTCTTTTTGCGAAGCTCCTCTAGATCCTCGTAGACCAAAGAGAAAAAACTTTGTGTATTTGGAACATTGCGAGTTACCTTTTTTCGAGCTAGAAGGATTTCACACATACGACTTATTGGTTTTATTGAGATTAGTTCGGAAGGAAAGGTCAGAAGCCTACAATCAGATGAGACTAATTAAAAAAGGGGCTGAGGAAGCTCATATAGACGCTGAGACGGTTTCTTTTTCAGAGGAGCAATATTTGTATTACACGAAGCGTGCGAAGGTTCTAGAAGGGATTCTAGTTGATAGAATGGGGTACAAGCCCAAGACTATTAATGATAAACTATTACTTGGAATTGATAGAAAAATTAGAGAATAAGAAAAGAAGGCATGAGAAAAGCCCTTCCAGTCGGCAAAAACTTGAGGGCTTTTCAAGAAAAATATAGAAGGAATTCAATCTTAGAAGGAATTAAACCCATAGATTAAACCCTTATTAACATTGTTATATATGCATTCTAACATATGGGTTTAATTCCTTCTACAAAAAATGGGGGAATTAAAGTGAAAAATGAATTCGAACAAAGAAGATTAGAAAGAGAACAAAAACGTAAAGAGAAAGAAGAAGCTTTTAAAGCTCTTCCAGAAGGACAACAAGCTATTATTAACGCTTCTAACAAGGCTTCTAAAAATGCTAAAAAAAGAGATTCAGATATTGAAGAGTTGCTTGGACAAGTTGGAGTTGGATTGTCTGGGGATCAACAGAAAATGCTTCTAGAAATTCTACATAAAACAACAGGTGAGAATTACTTCATCGGGAAAAAGAAGAAAAAAAGTGATGGAGTGAAGTTTGTGCAAATTATAATGGAAAACTACAATTACTTAGCAAGAATAAAGTATTTAACAAATGCCCAAAAAGCGTTCTTACTAGATTTAGTTCCTTATGTAGAATTTAAAACAAATATCCTTATAGAACTAAATGAAGAAGATTCGGAAGAGGTAAATGTAAACGCAGCTTCACCTAGTTATCTTGCTAAGATATTAGAACGTGACCGTTCAACAGTATCGCATATGATGAATGACCTTATGAAAAAAGGAATCTTAGCTGTTGCAGAAAGTGGTATGACTACGGAAGAGGGTAGAGTTTGTACTAGTAGAACTTGGTTTGTTAACCCTAATGTTATGTGCTGTTCAGCAAAAGATGATGTAGATAAAGCAACACAAAGAATTTTTCAAAAGTCTTTAAAGAACTTTAAAGTTGAAGGTAGTTCACAAAAACATAAGTTACCAATATATTTATTCTGAAAAGCAAGTGGGATTTTCTCTCCTTGCTTTTTTATTTTTATGTGCTTTTTACATTTATTAGGTGTGGGTTTTTTCCCACACAGGTGTGGGTTTTTCCCCACACCCTACCTTTTATAAACGTTGATATAACAACATTCTTTAACTTGCTCCTTCTCACTCTATTTAAATAGCAATTCGGCAATGAAATTGCAAGACTCATTTTATATTTTTTTCGTTGAAAAAATATTAGCCTAAAGGCTCTAAATGTTGCCTGAAGGCAACCAAAATTCAGTAAGAAATTTCAATAAAATGGGTTGACTTGGAATGTCTTACCATGTATATTTTAATTATAAGTCGTACGACCGTACGACATGGGCGAAAGGAGGAACATTTATTTTGGGAAAGTCGCCCGAAGGATTCAAGCGTCTAAGTGCTGATATCCCCGAACATTTGTACAAAGAATTTGCGAAAAGATGCATTGATAAAGGAGTGAAGAAAAGAGAGTATTTACAGGAAATTTTAGAAAAAGAGTTTTATAACAAGAAGAAATAAAAAAAGCCCCCCCTTTTTCAAATTCGAATCGAATTCAAAATAGGAAGAGCTATATGAAAAACCGACATTTTCATTATAGCAACACTAAAGGAGAGATTGCTATGAAAAAACAATTAAATCAACTTCAAATGGATTTTTTAAAGAAACATATTATTGAGTGTGAAGAAGGCGGTATTTTAACTGATGCTTTTACCATGGATGGTGATGAAGGCATGATTTTATATAGACTTGTATCTTCTACTAAAACGGTGAAAGGTGCAGTTTTGATATAAATCAAAAAGAAAAGGGAGAGATTTAAATGAATTTGAAAAAGGTTCTAACTGGGTGTCTTGTTTTATTGCTTATGTTAATTGTTTCAGCTTGTGGGAGCGATGATGTAAGTGGGAGTGGCAAAGCTACTGAACTCAATTTGGAGGAAGTTAAAGCGTTTCAGGATGATAAAAAAACAGGGTTTTTATATGTGAAATCGGCATTTGACTCTGATTCTGATAAAGAAAGCGATCAAATGAATTTAAGAGAAATTCAAAGTATTGCCGAGGCTGAAAAGATTGATTTTTATGTGTTTGATGGTAAAGAACTACCTGAATCAGAACTTTACGAACAGGATACTTCGAAAATGACTATTGAGCAGTATACTGGAACCTTTGCTTTTTACCAAGATGGCAAAATGAAAGAAGAGTTGGATTTTACGGATTTCTCGGAGGATGAGATTCCTTCCGAAGTTGAAGAGTTTGTGCAAAATATGAAGGAAGAGTATTTAAAATAAAGTTAACTGAAAAAACCAGGTTAACTGCCAATTTTTCAGTTAACCAGGGGGAATTCCAATGGACGACAAAGTAATAGGGATAATTGAAAAATTTGATGATTTTCTCGAAATAACAAACCCAGTTTCTTACATGATGCGTTGGATTGGTTGGATTATTATCAAAGGTTTGGCATGGTTAGTGGACAGTCTTGAAAATGTAACAGACAGCATTCTTCTTATAAAAACCTTTTTTAATGATAGCGATGTTGAAGCACTTGTTGATATGCTTTTTCCCCTTGCTGGTACATTAATGGGCTTATCGTTTCTTTATACCGGATATCTTATTATCTTTCAAAAGAAAGTTGATCGTGAAGCGATTGCCGTGAATATGTTCTTGGCATTGGTTGTTCTTTTTTTACTTGGTACAGGTCTTGATAAGGCAAATAAATTTACCGATGTAGCGATTGATGCAATTGAAGAACAATCAGACGGTTCCACGGCTGAAGAAATTGTAAAGGATAATATAACGGATTTGGCTCAATTCGATGTAACTGGTTGGAAAACGACTGAACTTGAGCATCCTAACAAGATACCAGAAAGTAAAATTCTAAAAATTAATATCACACAAGCAATTGATAAGGATTTTGACCCTGCAGGGGAAAATAAACAAATGTCTAAAGTAGGACTTGAGGTTGTTTCTAATCGTTTGGATTATGATGAGGTAGGGAATCCAAAGAAAGCTGAATTAGATGATGGTTGGTTTACGGCATTTAAAGAGAAGTACTATCGTTACGAAATCGATTGGTTCAATGTAATGGTTACTTTAGCAATTACAGCTTTTACGTTGCTGACAATCGCTATTAAGTTAGCCAAACTATTCTTTGAATTGACGTTTAACTATGTTTTAGCAATAGTCATAGCGCCTGCCGACATTCATAACGGCCAAAAGACAAAACAAGTGATTCAAAACATTTTAAACACTTTTCTTGTAACAATTATGGTGTTCTTAAGCATGAAAATTTACATTCTTGGTACTGACTTTATAGATACTAAATTA
>NZ_JALAMS010000011.1:0-319970 GCF_026790145.1 Priestia endophytica
TTTGTCTACAAGCTGAAAAGACTTCCTATTATAATGGGAAGTCTTTTTGTTAAGATTAATTTTTCATATCAAGTGACTCATTTAAATGTAAACGTCCTTTTTGTTCTTCAGACTTTGTAATATACATCGCACATGCTGCGTCTCCTGTAATATTAACAGCGGTTCTCACCATGTCAAGAAGACGGTCTACTCCGATAATCAATCCAATTCCTGCTACAGGCAAACCAACAGATTCTAATACCATTGCTAACATGATTAAACCTACACCAGGAACTCCTGCTGTTCCGATGCTTGCAAGTACAGCTGTTAATACAACCATAGCAAGTTGTGATAACGTTAGATTCACGTCATAAACTTGAGCGATGAAAACAGTTGCAACACCTTGCATGATAGCAGTTCCATCCATGTTGATTGTCGCCCCAAGCGGTTGTACGAAACCACTGATTGCTTTTGGAACTTTCAATTCATTTTGTGCCGTTTTCATACTAAGTGGCAAAACGGCATTGCTGCTTGATAAGCTAAATGCGACTGTTGCTGCTGGGAAGAACTTTTTGAAAAATGTAAACGGATTGTACTTTCCTAAAAGTGCGACTGCTCCTCCATAGACAACGAAAAAATGAAGAGCTAAAGCAATTAATACAACACTCATATAAAGACCCATTGATCTGATTGCTTCCCATCCTTGTGAGCCTGAAGCTGTCGCGATTAAACCAAATGTACCATATGGAGCAAACTTCATTACAACGTTTACTAAGTACATCATAAGTTCGTTTCCTTGCTCTACTATTTTTAAAATACCTGCTGTTTTCCCCCCTAGTACAGCAAGCCCTACTCCAATAAATACAGCAAAAAAGATAATTTGCAACATGTCGCCACTACTCATAGCAGCAATAGGGTTTGATGGAATAATGTTTAAAAGAGTTTCTACAAAGCCTGGTGTTTTTTCAGCCTCAAATCCTGGACTTGATGAAGCATCAACGTCCATTAATGTACCAGGTTGAATGATAGACGCAAGAGTAATCCCTATTGTAATAGCTAAAGCGGTTGTAATAAGAAAGAAAGCAATTGTCTTCGTTCCAATAATACCAATCTTTTTAGGATCACCAAGCCCAGCTACTCCTAAAATGATAGAAAAAAGAACAATTGGAACAACTAACATTTGAATAAGTTTTAGAAAAATCTGGCCTAATGGGACAAATAAGTATTTGTTAACACCCTCAAAAGTATCAGGGGAGATTACATGTAAAGAAATTCCGACAACTGCCCCTAAAATTAAAGCAATAATGATTTTTACTGTTAAATTAGATTTCATCCTTATTCCTCCTTCACTTTTAAATTAATTAATTTTTAAATATTCGGAAATCTTTTTCTGTAGGTGCTTTTCCTCTTTTTACTATATCATATAGCCCAAGAGGTAACATTCAAAAATATCCATTAAATCATATTTTTCGTCAAAAAAAGCCGTTCTTAATTTAAGAAGAACGACTCTATTTTATTCACTCTTTGTTTTCTTTAATATTCCTACAAGTAACGCTGTTACAATCGCTCCGATTACAACTGCTAATAGATATAGAAGTGCGCTTCCTTGCACAAATGGGAAGACGATGATTCCACCGTGTGGCGCAAGAAGCTTAATATGAAACGCCATTGTTAAAGCACCAGCAGTTGCTGCACCCACAACTGCAGCTGGAATAACGCGAAGTGGATCTGCTGCTGCAAACGGGATTGCTCCCTCTGTAATGAACGTTAAGCCCATAACGTAACACGTTTTTCCTGTATTACGTTCTTGTTGTGTAAACTTTTTACGGAAAATTGTTGTTGCAAGTGCCAAACCAAGTGGTGGTACCATTCCACCAGCCATAACAGCTGCATGTGGAGCATAGTTTCCAGCATCAATCATTGCAATACCAAAGGCAAATGCTGCTTTGTTAATTGGGCCACCCATGTCAATTGCCGTCATTCCACCTAACAGAATACCAAGGAAAACTAAGCTTCCTGTACCAAAACCGCCTAACCAGTTTTGAAGACCTGTGTTAATTGCTTCCACAGGACCATTGATTACGTAGACCATGATAAGACCCGTAATTAACATTCCTAAAAACGGATAAAGAAGAACAGGTTTTAATCCTTCTAATGACTGTGGTAAACCTTTTAAAGCACGTTTAATTCCTAATACAACATAACCTGCTAAGAAACCTGCAATAAGTCCACCTAAAAATCCAGCGTTTGCTGTGAAAGCTAAGTATCCACCAACCATACCTGGAGCTAGACCAGGACGATCTGCAATACTCATTGCAATATAACCTGCTAAAACAGGGACTAATAGTTGGAATGCGTTTTCAGCCCCAATTTGATTTAAAACTTTTGCGAATGGGTTGTTAATTCCGCCATCTTGATCAATACCAAACAAGAAAGAAATAGCAATAAGAAGTCCGCCACCTACAACAAACGGAAGCATATTTGAAATTCCGTTCATTAAATGCTTATAGAAAGCATTTCCTTTCTTTTCAGATGAACCCGATTCTTCACTTTTATCACTGCCACCGTTTCCTTGATACGTACTTCCTTCACCTCTAGATGCTTTTTCTAAAAGCATCTGTGGTTCACGAATGGCACGAGCTACCGGAACCTGGATAATTTTTTTGCCTTTAAAACGTTCCATTTCAACTTGCTTATCAGCTGCAACGATAATTCCTGCTGCATTTTCGATATCTTCAGCAGTAAGTGCATTTTTAACACCTGTTGAGCCGTTTGTTTCAACTTTAACATTCATATTTAATTCTTTAGCTTTTGCTTTTAAGCTATCAGCTGCCATGTACGTATGAGCAATTCCTGTTGGACAGGCTGTAACAGCTAAAATTAATCCTTCTGAAGGTTGTTCAACTTCTTCTTCGCCTTCTTCTTCTCTTTCTTTTGCATCAATTGCTGCAATCACTTCGTCTTCTGAAGATGCATGAAGAAGCGTTTCACGGAAATTCGCATCCATTAGAAAAGAAGAAAGTCTTGATAATGTCTCAAGGTGAGCATTATTAGCTCCTTCTGTTGCCGCAATCATGAAAAATAAATGAGCATTTTGACCGTCAAGTGACTCATAATCTACACCTTGCTTTGATACACCAAAAGCAATTGCAGGCGTATCAACAGCGCTTGTTTTTGCATGTGGAATAGCGATGCCTTCACCAATTCCTGTTGTACTTTGTGCTTCACGAGCTAAAATTGCCTCTTTGAACCCTTCTCGACTTGATAAACGTCCTGCTTCATCAAGTTTGCCAACTAGTTCATCAATTACATTAGCTTTTTCTGTACTCTGAAGCGATAAAATAATCGTATCTTTTTTTAGTAAATCTGTAATCTTCATTTTGTTTCCCCCTTACTCATCCATACCTGTAACATGAATCTGCGGTAGTAACGATTCCATATGGTCTTTCGTACAAAGTTCAATTGAAAATGCTGTTGCACTTCCTGTAGCTGCTCCAACTTGTAATGCTTTTGCAAAATCTCCGTCTTTCACATAACTAGCTAAGAAACCAGCTACAAGAGAATCGCCTGCACCAACTGAATTTTTCAGTTCGCCTTTTGGAACATTGGCTCTGTAGACATTATCTTTTGTAACAAGTAAAGAACCTTGTCCAGCCATTGAAACAATAACGTTCTCAGCTCCCATGTCCATTAATTTTCTTGCATATGGTACAGCTTCTTCAGCTGTTTGAATACTAACATCAAAGAGTTCACCAAGTTCGTGATGATTTGGTTTAATGAAAAATGGTCCTTCTTTTACGATATCTAATAAGTCTTTTCCACTTGTATCTACAACAACGTGCGCGCCCTTTTTACGAGCTAGCTTTGTTAGCGTCACGTAAATATCTTTCGGTGCAGAACTTGGAATGCTTCCTGCTAAAACAACAAAGTCTCCTTCTTCTAATGAAGAGAACTGTTGATACAATGCCTGTAGATTCTCTTCAGTTAGCGTTGGGCCTTGTCCATTAATTTCTGTTTCTTCATCTGCCTTAAGCTTAATATTAATGCGTGTATCTTCATTAACTTCCACAAATGCCGTTTTTGTGCCTTCTTGTTCAAGGATATCTTTAATGTACTGGCCTGTGAATCCACCTGTATAACCAAGTGCTGTACTTTCTAATCCAAGTCGATGCAAGACACGCGAAACGTTAATTCCTTTTCCCCCTGGATGTTTTGTATCAAATGAAGTTCGATTTAATCCACCTAAGTCAAATTCCTTCACATGAACAACATAGTCAACGGAAGGATTTAATGTACACGTATAAATCATGTTGTCACAACCTTTATATCTGTTTTTTCTTTTAATAGAGCTTTTTGTTCATCTTCTAGTTCATTTGTAATGACAACGGCTTGGTTTAAATCTGCAATTTTAGCAAAACTCACTTCTGAGATTTTTGTCTCATCTGCCAAGATAAAGCTCTCTTTTGCAAGATTTATAGCACATCGTTTAACCATTGCCTCTTCTGGATCTGGTGTTGTATATCCATAAACAGCATCAACACCGTTCGCTCCAATAAATGCTTTATCAAACCTGTATTGCTTTAGACTTTCAAGCGCATTAACTCCGATTAGGGCCCCTGTTTTATGTTTCACAGCTCCTCCGATAACAAAAAGAACAATTTCATTTTGTACTAAGTGAGCTACATGGGGTAATCCGTTCGTCACTACTGTGATATCTTTATCAGTTAAAAACGGAATCATTTCATATGTGGTTGTTCCTGCATCTAAGAAAATACAGTCGCCAGATTCAATTAGGCTTGCCGCATAGTGAGCGATCTTTCGTTTTTCTTCAATGTTTCGAGCTGATTTTTCAGCAACGCTCATCTCAAACGCTTTTTTACGAGAAAGGGTTGCCCCTCCGTGTATGCGTTTGAGTACGTTTTCTTCTTCAAGCTGACTGAGATCTCGTCTTATTGTAGACTCAGAAGCTCCTGTTATATGAATCAGTTCACTAATTTTAATTGTGTCTTTTTCTTCTAAGAGATTTAAAATTAACTCATGTCGCTCTTGTGTTAGCATGAAGACATCGCCTCTTTCAAACGCTTTCATCTTTTGCTTAACTTAATTTAACATGAACATCTTTCAAAATCAATCATTTTCTATCAAAAACCGTCAAAATTATTCAGACAAACATTCATAATCTTTCACAACGGGTTGCTCTACTTTTTTACAAAAGAAAAAGAGTGCAGGAAAACTGCACCCTATCATTTATTTTTGAATAACTCCACATGCAATTCTACTTCCTGCATCTCCGGCAGGATTTGTTTTGTTATCATCTGCTTTCTCGTGAATCATAAGAGCACTGCCATCTTCATCAAACAGAGAGTTCTCTTTTCCTCCTTCTAATGTAACAAGAGGAGCTACAACTTTTACATCTACCTTGCCATTCTGGTCAACTTCAATATTCGGCAAATCCCCTGCATGCGGACCCTTCAGATTGTCTAACCCGTGTTCTTTATTATAGGGATTAAAATGACCTCCAGCAGATTCAAATCCAGCTCCTTTACATTCCCCTTTTTCATGAATATGAAATCCATGTATACCTGATGGTAAGTTCTCCGCTTTCAAGTGAATGGTAACCCCGTTTTTACCTTCTGTTAACGTGGCTGTTCCAATTGTATTCCCATCAATATCTTTCAGTGTTGTTTTATACATATCTTCGGCTTTTTCACTTACTTCTATAGAATTGTGATGCTGTGTTTCTGTATTTGCTCCACTGCATGCTGTTAAAAAAAGGATACTCAACAAAAAAACGTGAATGCTTTTATTCATGGAAAAACTCCTTTTTCTGTTGTCACGTTCAGTTTGCATCAAATCAACTTTTTTTAAACCCTTTTACTATTTTTTCGTTGAAGTAAATCGGTTTCATAAAGGATGCTTTCGGGAAAGTGGAAACTATCTTTTTTGAAATATAGAATCCAAATATATTTTTACGTCGTTAGCTTAATATGAAGCGAAATATCTCATGACCGTAAACAGCATGATCGCATACTTTTTTAGGGACATCATAATAAGAGGGAGCGAATCTAGATGAAAATTTCTTTTCATAATCACAAAGATAGCCTGCCATTTCAAAGCCTTTATGGACCTTTAGAAGGAACCGTTTCTTCTATCTCCTATGATTCTCGAAACGCACGAAAAAACACAGCGTTTTTCTGCCTGCGTGGCACAAACTGTGATGGGTCTTTTCTCTTCCTATTTCTATCATCATGCTAATCAAACCTTAACAACTGTTGGTATAACGGGTACAAATGGAAAAACAACGATTACCGCATATGTACGCTCTCTATTAAATGGAGTTGGAATGAGAACAGGGTCAATTGGAACAGCTGGTATTTGGGATCATGAAAAAGAACTTAACTTCACTCACACGACCCATACAACCCCTGAAGCACCTGACCTTCATGAAACTTTTTCTCACTTTGTTCAAAAAGGGTTAAAAGCAGTTTCAATGGAAGTAACCTCTATCGCTATTGAGCAAAAAACGAGTAGAAAGGATTTTATTTGATATAGCCGTTCACACGAATTTAACGCCAGATCATCTTGATTTTCATAACAGCTTTGAAGAATACAAAAAGGCAAAGCTGAAGCTTTTTACACGCGCTAAGAAAGCTGTTGTTAATCTAGATGATGAGGGAATGAGCAAAGACATTTTATCTTTATTTAAAGGACAAGTTATTACATATAGTATGAAACAAAAGGCAGATGTTTTTGCTAAGGTCATAAAAGTAGAGAAAACGGGGACAGTCTTTCAATCGCATGTATACAGAGATAACTACCTTGTCAAAGCTCCCATTCATGGAGATCATAATATCGCGAACTTTCTTGCTGCTTTCTCTGCATGTCTTCTTATGAAAATATCGATACAAGATCTTTTAACAGCAGCAAACTTTATTACAGGCCCTGAAGGAAGATTCCAGCTCCTTACCAATTATCCAATTCACCAAATTATTCTAGATTATGCACATACACCAGAAGCATTAGAAAGTCTTGTTAAAGCTGTTACAAATCTTCCTCATAAACGTTTGATTTTGCGGTATTCATAAAGCTCTTTCACTTGCGGATAAAGATGACCTTATTGTACTAACTGGTCTTGGTTTTGATGGCTATCAAGTCATTGGAAAAGAAAATGTTCCATACTGTGAATACGATGTAATTCATCAATATTTCAACAAAGAACAAAAAGTTCTCGTATAAAAAAGAGCGGTCAATTTTGACCGCTCTTTTTTATACAGTTAACGCTGATACAGGTTGTTCAAAATACGCTTTGTACAGAGATTGCACAGCCTTATTTAGTTCTGTTTCTTTTACGCCAAACATCATGCTTACTTCTGAAGATCCTTGATTAATCAGTTCAAGGTTTACTCCCGCTTCAGCGAATGCATTTGTTGCTTTAGCTGCCACTCCAACAGAGCTTGTCATCCCTTCTCCTACTACCATAATTAAAGCTAAACCATACTGGACTTTAACATCATCAACCTTCAGCTCTTTTTGAATGCGTTCAAGCACTCTTTCTTCTTTTCCATTTGTAAGCTGACATTTTCGCAAAATAATAGACATATCATCAATGCCAGATGGCGTATGTTCATAAGAAATCTGTTCATCTTCTAAAATTTGTAGCAGTCGACGTCCAAAACCAATTTCTCTGTTCATTAAATATTTTGAAACATAAATGCTACAAAATCCTTCATCACTTGCAATTCCTGCCACCTGTTGTTTTAAATAATCACGCTCTGCTACAATTAACGTCCCTGGCGCTTGTGGGTTGTTCGTATTTTTCACACAAACAGGGATTTTTTGACTTACAACAGGATGAAGAGCTTCATCATGGAAAACAGAAAATCCTGCGTAAGATAGCTCGCGCATTTCTCTATACGTAATTTCCTTAATATCTTTTGGCTTTTCGACAATTGTAGGATTGACGCACACGATAGAATCTACATCTGTAAAATTTTCATACATTGTTGCTTTTACACCCGCTGCTACGATGGAACCCGTAATATCAGACCCTCCCCGCGGGAATGTTACAATATTTCCTTGTTCTGAGTAGCCAAAAAACCCGGGAATAACTAGAATTTCTTCTCGTTCTCTTAGATTGGCTAGCTCTCTATACGATTGTTCTAGAACTTGAGCATTTCCTGGCTCGTCTGTTACAAAGATGCCCGCTTCTTTTGGATTTACATATTGCGCTTTTAAACCTAAACTTTGGAGATAAAAAGCTATAAGCCTTGCATTATTGTCTTCACCACTTGCTTTTACACTATCTAACAGACGGTTAGCGTCGTCTTTGTATGTATCAATAATGTCTTGGAGATTTTCTGCAATCTCATCACAAATATAACTTTTTAGCTTCAAGCCATCTGCAATTTCTTTATAGCGCACAATAATTGCTTTAAACTCTTCCGCATAGGAATTTCCTGTTAAAATTTGGTTTGTCAAAGCAATGAGCAAATCTGTCATCTTTATATCGTCTTTAAATCGTTTTCCTGGAGCAGAAACTACCACAATACGTCTCTCCTGATCCGCCATGACGATATCCGCAACTTTCATAAACTTTTCTGCACTCGCAACAGAGCTTCCACCAAATTTTGCTACTTTCATTCCTCATACACCTTCTTCAATAGATTGTTTACAATGCTGAAATAAAATATTGTTACTATCATAGCACAAATTTTCAAAAAATTAAGCTTTTATTGAAAAAAACTTTCAAAAATTCCACGAGAAAAGAACAAATGTATTTATTAAAGGTACAAAAACGTTTTTCTTTTGCTTTTTATGATATATTTTTTCATCCTTTGTATAATGTGCACCTTTATGACGCAAATTAACAAACGTATCAATACTACAAAGGAGTGAACACTTTGAAATTTTCTATTTTTACTCTTGGTGCTGTTCTTCTTCTAGCAACAGGCTGTGGAGCAAACGACAACCAACAAGGTCAAGGTGGGATGGACAATAATGCGCGTGACGTTCGCTACAATGCTGATTATGATCGCGGCATGAACGATGCAACAGATAACAATATGAATAACTATGATATGAACGATGCTGGTCCTTACCAAATCAATAACGACGATAACAACAATGACAACGACAACAATAATAACGACGATATGCGCGTTGATCAGAACTTAAAAGGAAAAATTGAAAATATTGATGGAGTAAAAACAGCTCACGTCATTGTAACAGGCGAAAATGCTTATGTTGCTACTGTATTGGATAACAACCAAAAAGGTGAAATGACAGATAAAATGAAAGAAAAAGTGCGCAATGTAGTGAAAAAAGCGGACAATAATGTTGATGAAGTATACGTATCTTCAAACCCAGACTTTGTAAAACGCGTTGGTGGTTATGTAAACGACATTCAAAATGGCAAACCTGTTGAAGGCATTGGACAAGAGTTCTCAGAGCTTGTACGTCGCGTCTTCCCAGAAGGTCGATAAACAATTACGCCTCATTCATTAAGAATGAGGCGTTTTATCGCCAGATCGGATAAAGACTCACCGTAACAAGCGCAAGACAAATGGCAAATCCAATTAAATAGAGCACGTTAAATATACTTGTTAGACAAAGCAGCCCCCATTTCGAAACTCCTTTACTCGTAAAAGCCACATAGAAAAAACGATAATCAATCAAAAAAAGCAACAAAAAAGAACCAATGAAATAAAAAGGAAGTACCCAATCTCCTAATGCTGTTACGCCACTTTTATTCAGCCACTCTTGCTCTGAAAGACCATAATAGCCTGTTTTATAACGAATTAAAAAAACACCGCTTAAAAAGAGAAGAAAAAGCCCTATAAAAACTCCCCCAATTTTTAACTTAACGTCTCTTTTCATTCCAATGAGAAATGAAAAGCCCGCCGCAAGGTATAAAGAAGCAGCAAAAACCATCTCTTTCACTCCTTTTACTTCTATTATATTGTCCACTCTTTTTTTTAGACGTTTTTTCTATTTGTTTTAGACAAAAGAAGAAAAAATAGTGAAAAAACTCTCTTAATCTAGTTGTTTTATCTACGCTTACTCTCTTTTTCTTTCATACGATACGGTAAGAGACAATGAAAGGAGATGACACAATGCTAAAAGTATTCATTGATCCTGGCCATGGTGGAACAGATTCAGGAGCTACAGCAAATGGAATTGTTGAAAAAGAGGTTAACCTATCAATAGCCCTATTCCTTCGAGAAATTCTCGTTCTTAATTATGAAAACGTGCAAGTTAAAATGAGCCGTGATCATGATGTGTTTATCCCTCTATATGATCGGGTGAAAAGCGCTAATAACTGGAATGCCGATCTTTACATTTCCATTCATTGTAATGCGAGCAGCATTAGAACAAGAAGAGGGTACGAAGATTTCGTTTACACAAAATCTACTAACAGTCTCGAATTACAGGATGTTTTACACGGGTCTATTACTAGAACAATTACCATCCCAGACCGAGGACAAAAAAGGGCTAATATCTTCGTACTAAGAGAAACTAATATGCCTGCTATCCTTACTGAGAACGGCTTCATTTCTAATGTAGAGGATGCAAAACTTCTCCAAGATAAAACCTACCTAAAAATGATTGCTAGAGGGCATGCACAGGGAATTGCTGCATTTTTCAATCTGCATCCAACTGTTTCTGAGATAATGTACTATCGTGTTATAACAGGAAACTTTAAGACAGAGAAAGAAGCTCTTATCAGGCAACAAGAGCTTCTTGAAACAGGTATCGAAACTTTCATCCTCATTGAGAAAGAAGATGAAAATAAAGAGTATTCCGTTGTTTCTGGAAGCTTTCAATCGTTTCAAAAAGCACATGAATTTGTGCAAGTGCTACAAGAAAAGGAGTTTAAAAGTTTTATCGTTACTGTAATAATTCAGTAGTTGAACACACTCTTCATGTTTAACAACTCTTTAAAGATGGAATAATAGGAATAAGAGTTAAAACAAAGGAGTGGAATGATTATGACAGTTCAAGATGTAAAAGAAAAAATTGCAAAAGTATTAGAAAATAATAAGATTGGTACACTTGCAACAATTGAAGGAAACAAACCAAATTCTCGTTACATGACATTTTTTAATGACGATTTAACACTTTATACACCAACAAGCAAAGAAACACATAAAACAGAAGAAATCGAAAAAAACTCAAACGTTCATATTTTACTAGGTTATGATGGTAAAGGTTTTGGAGACTCATATGTTGAAATTGAAGGTACTGCTGAAATCTATGAGGATCAAAAAATGAAAAACGAGCTTTGGGAAGACGAGTTCGAGCACTGGTTTGATGAAAAAGATGATCCAAACTATATCATCTTAAAAATTACTCCTTCTCAAATTCGCCTTATGAACGAGAAAGGTCAAAAACCACAAACAGTGACGGTATAAAAAAACGCGAGTTCAAAGAACTCGCGTTTTTTTATATCATGACATATACTCTTTCATTTTCTACAACAGCTTCGTAAGTATGGACACACCCTATATCAGGAGCCTGCACCTTTCCATCTTGAAGGGATATTTTCCAGTCATGCATCGGACAGAAAACAAATTCACCGCTCACAATCCCTTCAGCAAGTACACCATTCTTATGTGGACATCTGTTTGTGACAGCTTTCACCTTTTGATCTGACAGTCTAAAAACGGCAAGCTCTTCTTCCCCTACAATAACGGTTTTTCCAAGCTGCTTTGGAAAATCGCTAAGATGCCCAATCTCTACTTTTGACTTTACTGTGCTTTTCATCTACTTTTCCCCCTTAGCTTTTTTGAAGCATTACATTTGTAAAGAGTTCGTTTTTCGTATTTTTATTTTCAATAATTTCACGCCAAGGATCTGTTGTAACAGCTAATGCTTTATCCATTCGAATGTTAAGCTCTGTTCTTGTATCCATGTTATCAAGTACTTCTTTAATGTGAGCAAGACCAACGCGTTCTACAAAAGCTGAGGTTCTCTCTAAATAATTTGCATTTTCACGGTAATATTGTAAAAAAGCTGAGGACATTTCCATCACTTCTTCTTCTGTCGCTACTTTACAAAGTAAATCTCCTGCTCTTAAGTGGGTTCCTCCATTTCCACCAACATAAATTTCAAAAGCTCCTTCAATTCCTACAATCCCTACATCTTTAATGCCTGACTCTGCACAGTTACGCGGACAAGCTGAAACGCTCATTTTTACTTTGTGTGGGGTTTGGAGTCGTTGAAATTTATTCTCTAATTTAATGCCAAGCCCCATAGAATCTTGAGTACCAAAGCGACAAAATGATTCTCCTACACACGTTTTAACGGTGCGAAGCGTTTTTCCATATGCATATCCTGACGGCATATCAAGCTCTTCCCAAATTTTCGGTAAATCCTCTTTCTTTGCTCCAAGGAGATCTAATCGTTGCCCACCTGTTACTTTAACGAGAGGAATATTATATTTATCTGCAACATCAGCAATTTTGCGAAGCTCTTTTGGATTTGTAACACCTCCGTACATTCTCGGTACAACAGAAAATGTTCCATCTTTTTGAATATTGGCATGCATTCGCTCATTTACAAATCGAGACTCGCGTTCATCTTCATACTGCTCTGGATCGATCATACCAAGATAGTAGTTAAGCGCTGGACGACACTTTGAACATCCTTCATCATTTTTCCATCCTAGAACATTCATCACTTCTTTGCTGTGTGTTAAGCCTTTTTCTTTAATCTCCGCTACAACTTCATCACGAGAAAGAGTCGTACATGAACAAATCGCTTCTTTTTGTTCTACTTCACTTCCGGCTGTTAAACTAATCAGTTCAGCTACAAGTGGTTTACAGCCTCCACACGAGCGACACGCTGATGTGACATCTTTGACTTCATCAACGCTCGTTAATCCGCCTTCTGAAACCGCGCTACAAATGGTGCCTTTTGAAACTCCATTACAGCCACAGATAATGTCATCATCACTCATCGAAGCAACAAGACTCTCTTCTTTTCCACTATTTGTTGAGAAAAGAGTTGGACTCAATCCCTCAATAGTGCTTCCTTTTTGAATCATTTGGAAAAGTTTATTTCCATCCTTTGTATCACCAAAAAGCACAGCTCCAATTAATTTCTCATCTTTTACAAGAAGCTTTTTGTAAACATTCGATACTTCATCAAATATTTTAATGGCATAGGCATTTTCCACTTCATGTTCCATAAACTCTCCAGCTGAAAATACGTCTACGCCTGATACTTTAAGCTGCGTGGACAAAACAGAACCTTCATATGGAGCACAATCATGTTCAAGAATGCGATGTGCCAATACTTTTCCTTGCTCATAAAGCGGTGCAACAAGACCGTAAGCAATTCCTCTATGTTCAGCACACTCTCCAACTGAGAAAATGTCCGGATCGCTCGTTTGTAGATGGTCATCAACGGCAATTCCTCGGTTAACCGTCAAACCACTTTCTTTTGCAAGAGAGGTATTTGGAACAATTCCAATTGCCATTACAATCAAATCCGCCTTTATTTCCGAACCGTCTTTAAAGCGAATTCCCGTTACCCTCTCTTCACCTAAAAACTCGTCTGTATCATGATTAACAAGAATATTCATTCCCTGTTCTCCGAGTGACTTTTGAAGCAAGTTTCCAGCTGTTTCATCAAGCTGTCTATTCATAACGTACGGCATATTTTGAATAACATCGACTTTCATCCCTAGATTGAGCAATCCTCTCGCCGCTTCAAGCCCTAGAAGTCCACCTCCGATAACAGCTGCTTTCTTGTACTGTTTTGATGCATCCACCATTTTTTCGCAATCTGCTATATCTCTAAATGTAACAACCCCTTCTTTGTCTATTCCTTTGAATGGAATCATAAGCGGGTTTGAACCTGTAGCAATGATTAATTTATCATAGCTTTCTTCGCGCCCTTTATTAGTGAATAACATTTTAGATTCACGATCAATTTTGATTACTTCTTCACCTTTATGAAGAGTAATGTTATTTTCCTCATACCACTCTAGACTATTTAACACAATATCTGAAATCTCCGTATCCCCTTGAAGGACTTTTGATAACATAATTCTGTTATAGTTTGGATGTGGCTCACTTCCAAAAATCGTAATCGAAAAGCGATTAGGGTCTAATTTTAAAATCTCTTCTACAGCTCGAACACCAGCCATTCCATTTCCAATTACAACGAGTTTTTGCTTTTCCACTACAGTTCCCCCTCTGGAATTAAAACATATATTGTATTTACATATTTACAAATTTGCGTCTTTTTTAAAATCAGTTTGTGAGTTTTCCTTACATGTTTTTTGTAAATTCTGATAATTCAACCATTTTTAGAAAACGCTTTCTATCAAGGAGGGCTTACGTTCTAGAAGAAAAACACTTTCTGAAGAAAAAGAATAAAGGAAAGAAAAATGAAAGCGCTGTGACCATATCATAAAAATATGGTAATATTGAATAGACAACCACTATTTTATTTATTTCAAGGGGGATCTACAATGGAATACCGTATTGAAAAAGATACGCTTGGCGAAATGAAAGTACCAGCAGACAAACTATGGGCTGCTCAAACACAGCGCAGCAAAGAAAACTTCCCAATTGGAACAGAAAAAATGCCTCTTGAAGTGATCAAAGCATTTGCTATTTTAAAGAAAAGCGCGGCACTAAGTAACTATAACTTAGGAAAATTATCAAAAGAAAAAGCAGACGCAATTGCAAAAGCTGCGGATGAAGTAATTGAAGAAAAGTTAACAAACCACTTTCCACTTGTTGTTTGGCAAACAGGAAGCGGTACACAGTCAAATATGAATACAAATGAAGTAATCGCGAACAGAGGAAATCAAATTTTACAAGAAGCAGGAAGCGAAGAGCGTCTTCATCCAAATGATGATGTTAACATGTCTCAAAGCTCAAATGACACGTTTCCAACGGCTCTTCATGTTGCAGGCGTAATTGCAGTTGAAGATCATCTTCTTCCTTCATTACGTACGTTAAAAGAAACGTTCCAACAAAAATCAGAGCAGTTTGATTCCATCATTAAGATTGGTCGTACACACCTTCAAGATGCAACTCCACTTACACTTGGTCAAGAAATTAGTGGATGGTACCGCATGCTTGAAAAAAGTGAAAAAATGGTAGAAGAGAGCATCGGCTACCTAAAAGAGCTTGCTATTGGCGGCACGGCTGTTGGTACAGGCATTAATGCACACCCTGAATTTGGAGATCGTGTAGCAGCTGAAATTAGTAAAATCACTGGTAAAACGTTCACTTCTGCTCAGAATAAATTTCATGCCTTAACAAGTCATGACGAAGTTGTATACGCACACGGTGCCTTAAAAGCTCTTGGGGCAGATTTAATGAAAATTGCTAATGATGTACGCTGGTTAGCAAGCGGTCCTCGCTGCGGAATTGGAGAGATTATAATCCCTGCTAATGAACCAGGAAGCTCTATTATGCCAGGAAAAGTAAACCCAACACAAAGTGAAGCAATGACAATGGTTGTTTCTCAAGTAATGGGAAATGATGCAACAATCGGGTTTGCAGCAAGTCAAGGAAACTTTGAACTTAACGTCTTTAAACCGGTAATCATTTATAACTTCCTTCAGTCAGCAAGAATTCTTGCCGATTCAATGAAAGCATTCAACGATAAATGTGCTGTAGGAATTGAACCAAACTTGGAAAAAATCCAAGAAAATGTTCAAAATTCACTTATGCTTGTAACAGCCTTAAATCCTCATATTGGATATGAAAATGCGGCTAAAATTGCTAAATATGCTCATCAAGAAGGATTAACATTAAAAGAAGCGGCTCTAAAATTAGATCTTCTTACAGAAGAGCAATTTGACAAAGTTGTAAAACCTGAAAACATGATTAGTCCTTCCGTTTAAATAAAAAACGTGCGGTTTCTATACCGCACGTTTTTTATCTTTCCGTTTGCTGTTGCCGCACAAGCTTTTGATAAAGATTGTGGTTCTTCAAAAGCTCTTCGTGTGTCCCAACACCTGATATTTCCCCTTTTTCGATTACAACAAGTTGATCGGCATGAACAACAGTGGAAAGTCTATGAGCAATAATAAGGGTTGTTCGGCCTTTCATTAAACGATTTAAAGCTTGTTGCACAAGGTGTTCTGAAGAGCTGTCTAAGTTAGACGTTGCTTCATCAAGAAACAAAATTTTTGGATCTCTGATAAGAGCTCTTGCAATAGCTATGCGCTGGCGCTGTCCTCCTGAAAGCTTTATTCCTCTTTCTCCTACCTCTGTATGAAATCCATCTGAAAGATTATCAATAAACTCTTTTGCATTAGCAAGTTTAGCAGCTTCTTTTACTTCCTCATCGCTCACTTCTCTGCCTACTCCATAGCAAATATTCTCTCGAATTGTTCCTGACATGATAGGACTTTCTTGTGAAACATAGCTAATCGCTTTTCTCCAAGAAGAAAGCGTAAAGCTATCAATATCTTCTTCTCCTATTGTAATACTTCCCGAAGTTGGCTTATAAAATCGCTCTAGGAGCGAAAATAGCGTTGTTTTCCCTCCACCACTTGGACCAACAAAAGCAGTTGTTTTTCCTTTTGGAATACGAAGGTTAATATCTCTTAAGATATGGGTTTCATCGTTATAGGAAAAAGAAATATCCTTAAGTTCAATATCTACAAGTGCTTCGTCTAAATTTTTCCCTTTCTGTTTTTCTTCCGTTCGTAAGTTCAGCATTTCTCCAATTCTCTCTGTCGCCCCAAGTGCTTTTTGAAGAGCAGAAAAAGATGTTGCCATCTGACTAAATGGAACGATAATTTGGAACATGTAAATAATAATTGCAACAAGAGATCCTGCTGTAAGGGTCCCAGAAGCAACTCTTACTCCCCCGTATCCAATAAGAATCACAATTACCAACATCATAATAAGTGTCATAAAGGGATGAAGCACAGACTGAATTCGAGCTTCTTTTAATCCAAAGCGAAACAGCTTTTTAATTCCTTCCTCTCCTTTTTCAACCTCTACATTTTCTGCACTATACATTTTCACAAGACGGATTTCACCAAGCACACGTCCAAGCTCTCCTGAAAATGAAGCAAGTTCGTCTTGAGTCGCTTTTGAAATTTTGTACATTTTTCGTCCTAGTGGGATAATAAGAAGTAGCGAGAAAGGAACTGCCAATATCATAACAAGCGTCATTTTCCAGTCGATAAAAAGCAAAATAATAACAGATCCAACAATTGAGACAATACCTGTTAAAAATGAAACAAGATGCTGAGTCACAAGGGTCTTAATTGTATTTGTATCTTGCGTAATTCTACTCATTGTTTCGCCTGACTGATGTTTATCAAAGTAAGGAACTTCTAAAAAAAGAACTTTCCGCCAAAGGTTACTTCGTAAGCGAGAGACCACAATTTCCCCTACGTACATAATCAGATAGGAGGAAATACCACCTGAAATAGCTTGTAACATAAAAGCAAGAATGAGTATAACAATGACAGATGTCTCAAGAGCAGATGAAGCTGCTTTATCTACTAAATTTTTTGTAAAAAGTGGAACAATAAGAGCAGCCCCTGTTTCTAATAAACTTAACGTTAATGCCGTTATCATAATAGCTTTAGGAAGCTTTATGCTCTTTAGTAACTGCCAAAATGAGGCTAAGTTTGCTTTTGTATTTTCCTTCTCCATATCCCTTATCCTTTCTCTTTCTTTTCTATTAAAGTAAAGTGATGCTCAAAAGCTTCATCCATCCATTTTTGCTGTTCTTCTGAAAAAGGTGAAGGAAGTTTCAATAAGTCTTGTGGTAAATCTTCTTCTTTTATTTCTTTTATTAAAGATAAGTCTTCTCCCACAAAAGATACGAGCAAATCATATACTTTTCCAATACATTTTTGAACAAGAAGCGAACTAGATTCTATTCCTTCCTTATAAAGATCTGTTAGTTCTACAAAAATGTTAACCCATTTTTGATTCAGCAAAATTTGCTCTTCATCTGAAATGTTAAAAATACGATCAATTGTATCTTCCGGCAAAATTTGCTTCAATGCTTTCTTACTTTTTTCTTCCATTTGAAAACTATCAATAATAGCCACATATATAGAAGGACTTAGTTCTTTTTGTTCTTTAGAAATCGCCAGCGCATTGTCGAGCGCTTTAATAATATTTGTAAGTTTCTCTCTTTCCTTCTCCATGATTTGACGTTGAAACAGAAGACTTTGTCGCAGATCCCATACTTCTTCATTAAGATACTTCTTAATTTTTTCAAGCGAAAGACCGATATACTTCAATGAAATAATTTTTTGTAGAGAGCTAAGATGAGAATCATAATAAAAACGCCGGTTGGTTTTTGTACACTCCGGAATTAATAAACCGATTTCTTCATAGTAACGCAGTGTTCTTACCGTAACACCTGTTTTCTTTGCAAACTGACCAATGCTATATTTCATCACCTTCCATCATTCCTTTCCTTCTCTATCTTAAAATGTTACGTTACGTAAGATGCAAGACTTTTTTCCTCTATTATAGAAAAAAACTTCACAAAAAAAGAACTCTACTTAAAAAGTAGAGTTCTTTCTTCCTTAATGTTCAAAAATGCCTTCCATTATAAATCATATTTTGTTACATTAACCATGTAATAAGAATTGGTAACGTAATCAACGAAAGGATGGCACTAATAACGAAAGCTGAAGCTGTTTCTGCTTCGCGTTTTTCAAATCGCGTTGCAATTAGTGCTGCAACTGCAGAACCTGGAAAAGCTACAAGTAACATTGCTTTTACTGTATCGTCTGCTGAAAGACCAATCATTGTAGCAATTCCTAACATTACAAGTGGTTGTACAGCAACTTTTAATAATGCAATTGCAAATGACACAACGCTGAAACTAATTTTACGAACTCCAATTGTTACCCCAACAGCGAACAGGGCTACACCAGATGTTGTTGTACCAATTTGGTTTAACATATCATTGAAAAGTTCAGGAATTGGAATACCAATTAATACAATGACAATCCCGATAAGCGGAACACATGCAAGCGGTTCTGATAAACCATGAAGAACCGATTTAATGGTAATCTTCCACAAGCTCTCGCTTTTTTCCTCTTTATTATCTCCACGTTGTCCAATTGTACCGAAAATAATAGAAAGTGGATCTAAAAGTGCATTTACAACAATCCCTGTAATGGCAATTGGAATTGCTACTGCATCTGCTCCAAATAAACTCCCTAGTACAGGAATTCCCATAAAAGCGAACGTTGGTTGAGCAGAGTTCAATGAAATCATGGATGCTCCTGTTAAATCCATTTTAAAAGCATAACGAGAAACAATAAGTAGAATAATATAAAAACCAACAATACCTAAAAACATAGTTACAACAAATGGCCATTTTTCAATAAATTGTTGTTTTGATGTTGTTACAACCCCTACAAATAGATGGGCAGGTAACGCAAATTTTGTAACAAACGTGTTAAGCCCCTTTGATGTTTCCATATTGTATTTTTTAAAGTATCCTGCTAAATAGCCTAATGCAATAACGAAAAAGATGGGGGCTAAAATAACAAGAATATGCTCAATTCCCATGAAAAATCCTCCTTAAAATAAAACAGAAAAGAGAGAAGCTTGAGTAGAGAAACTCAAACCTCACTCTCTGTTAATGCTTATTTAGTTGCTTTGATTGTACGGTAAACAGGATTCCAAATTGCATCATTTACCGCTTTTTCTACATCTCCTGGTACTTCTTCAGCAACACCGGCTTCAATTGCTGCTTTTGCAACTTCGATGGCTACTGATACGGAAACCTCACGAAGTTGTTTTATGCTTGGAAGTAGTGATGCACCAGGTTTAGAACTATCTACCATTTTTGCTACAGCATCAGCACAAGCTGCAAACATACTATCTGTAATAACTTTTGCTTTTACTACAATTGAACCTAGTCCTAATCCAGGGAATACAAATGCGTTGTTGGATTGTCCAATCTCATATGTTACGCCTTTGTATGTTACAGGATCAAATGGACTACCTGTTGCAATTAGAGCTTTTCCATCTGTCCAGTTCAGTAAATCTTCTGGAACAGCTTCAGCAAGTTTTGTTGGATTAGACATCGGTAAAATGGCTGGACGTTCTACATGTTTTGCCATCTCTTTTACGATTTCTTCTGTGAACGCACCTGCTTGACCAGATGTTCCAATTAAGATCGTTGGCTTCACTTGTTTAACGACTTCTAATAGTGAAATTTTACCCTCGTCATCACGCGCAAAGCCTTCAACTTCTGATGCCTTACGTGCATAAGGTTCTTGGAAACCTAATAAATCATCCATGTCGTCAATTAAAAGACCACGGTAGTCAATTGGCCAGAAGCGTGCATGTGCTTCTTCTTTAGAAATCCCCTCAAGAACCATTGCATCACGAATTTGATCAGCAACTCCGATACCTGCTGTTCCTGGTCCAAAGATAACAACGCGATGTTCGCTAATCGGTGTTTTTGTTACTTGAACAGCTGAGAATACAGCGGCAAGTGTAACAGCTCCTGTACCTTGAATATCATCATTAAACGTTAGAATTTTCTTTCCATATTTTTCGATAATGTGGCGAGCATTTACATTACCAAAGTCTTCCCAATGAAGAAGCGCATTTGGAAACTGTTCTAATGCTTTTTCAATGAATGTATCGACAAATTCGTTATAGCGATCCCCACGAATACGTTCATGACGATTTCCAATATAAAGTGGATCTTCTAAAAGTTCTTTGTTGTTTGTACCAACATCAAGAACAACTGGTAACACACGGCTTGGATCAATACCAGCAGCTGCTGTATAAACAGCTAATTTACCAATCGCGATGTTAATTCCACCAACACCCCAGTCACCAATTCCAAGAATACTTTCAGAGTCCGTAATAACCATTAAATCAATATCTTCAGGTGATTTTCCAGTGTTCTTGAACGCTTGCTCAATACCTTCTGGATTATCAATTGAAAGATATACCCCACCAGGACGGCGGTATTCATGGCTATATTCTTGAATGGCTTGTCCAACAGTTGGCGTGTACACAACTGGAAGCATTTCACTAAGATGATCTGTTAAAAGTCTGTAAAATAGCACTTCATTACGATTATGCAAGTCATTTAAAGAAACATTTTTACGTAAGTTATCCGGCTGAGCTTTGAACTGCTCATAAGCGCGTTTTACTTGCTCATCAAGTGTTAAAATAGTTGGAGGAAGAAGACCTTCAAGTCTAAGTTCTTTTCTTTCCTCTTCAGTAAATGCCACACCTTTATTAAGCATTGGCATTGCTAGTACGTCTTTTCCTCTTAAAGTTGTTTCAATCGCATCAGAAGATACGTGTAAGTGACGCATAAAATCCGCTCCTTTAATGTTCTCGTGCACAAGGTGTAAGACAAATACTCACACATTATAGTACCCCTAATTGTGTATTGGTATTTTATCTTTACCATAAAGCTATTTGTTTCTAATTTGTACACATTTTTTAATCAATCGTCCATTGACTTATGTCCTACAGTAGGATATTATATACCCCTGTTTTTTCGAAAACAAGCATCTACATATTAAGTAAGTAAATTAAATTATGAAAAATCAATCTCTTTTTTAAATAACATAAATTAATTTAATGTGTCTTTTATTTTCGTATTTTACTCACTTTAAAGGGTTAGATTTCTTTACCCTTCAAAGCATCAGGCTTTTATTTCTTTCTCAATAAATTTGTAAATAAAAAAAAACCCTCTTTCAAAAGAGGGTTTTTGCTATTTTTCTGTATAATAATTACAAATTGTAGAAAAACACTTTCTGAGAATTTTTCTTCTTCATATCATTCATTTTTCTTAAATCTTGTCCTAAAAGACCATATTATCCTTTTTAAAGGAGACTTTTCACCCTAATTTCACCTAAAATAGAAGATCAAAAAGGGTTAGAAAGAATGCTTTTTCTTCAATGAAGTACTTAAAAGATGAAGGTGGATAACTCAAAAAAGAGAAAGAAATAATAGCTTTTCATATTATCACCTTACGTTCATTTAACATCTCAATTGAAAAAGTTACTTACAAACTTTCCTTATTAAACATGACGCACATGAAGCAACGAGGTTTTAACAGCAATATCTACAATAATTTCATATGCAATTTTTTCGCGTTTGTTTACCATGTCTTCCATTCGTTTAATAAGACTTCTTCTTTTCCATTTGTCTTCTAGAACAATTGAAAGCTGCTCTTCAAATCCTTGGTCTTCATGAAGCATTACAGCAAGCCCTTTATCAATGATTCGTTTTAAATTGATCCGCTCTTGACCTGGAAGCGAGGAATGAATAAAAATAGGCAAACCTAGCTTTAATGCTTCACTAATTGTAATTCCTCCCGGCTTTGTTACAAGTGCATCTGCTCTTGCATATAATTCGTTCATTTCCTCACGGGAAGAAATAAAGGCCTTTGGTTCAATATGAGGTATGTTCCATCTCTTTAATTCTTCGTACAGCTTTTCATTTTTCCCACATAAAACGGTATAGTGATAATTGCTTGAATGTTTAATTTGCTGGAGGTAATCATTCATTTTCCCTAATCCAATACTTCCTCCTGCAACTAAAATCTGCTTTTTCATTTTTTTAGAAGAGCTGCACTCTTTTCCAATCTTCCCGTTTACAGGAATTCCTGTTATAAAAATATGTGAAGCAGGAATAGAAAAACGTTGGATAAGCTCTTGCTTCATCTGTATATCATTCACTAAATGGTAGTCAATTTCAGCCCCACCCCAAATACTGTTGATAAAGAAATCCGTATATACATTCACAACAGGAATATCGATAGCCTTGCGCTGCTTTAAGCGACTTAAAATAGCAGAAGGAAAACAGTGTGTGCAAACGATAGAATCAGGCTGTTCTTCTTGAATTAGCTGAAGCATCTTTTCCTCAAAACGCAAACTATAAATGCGATTTAGTAAAGAAACTTGCTTGTTTGTAAATTGGTTGTACATAAAATTGCGATAAACCCAGTCATACATATTAGGAAAAGCATGAATCATTTTTAAATAACTAGATTCCACCACTTTCTCGATATGTTTATTCCAATAGCTTAAGAAATCTACTTTTTTACATGTTACATTTTCCGTTGTTTTTTCAATTTCATACATAAGTGCATCTGCCACTTGGTGATGACCAGATGGCATTTGAAATAAAGGTAAAAAAAGAACTTTCTTCAAGAAATGCACCTCCTTATTTAGCTTGTTTTCTTTCGTTTTTTCACAATAATCACTACAACAAATCCAATCAATGCTGCTAGTCCTAAAAATGAGACATATTCAACAGGGATACGATTTCCAATAAAATAGCCGCCTATAATATACAATACAACCCATAAGCCGCTCCCAAGTGTTGCAAAAAACAGGTATGAAAGAACTGGAAATCCCGTGATTCCAGCTACGTACGGTGTTATTTGGCGAAAACCCGGAATGAACAAACACAACAACGTTGATAACTTCCCATGGCGTTTAAAGTTACTATATGTTTCCTCCCTGTTCTCCTCTGTGATCTTAATGTATTTACCAAACTTTTTTACAAATGGGCTACCAACTTTTCTTCCTATAAAATAGGCACAGAGCATTCCAACTAATGTTCCTGCAAAAGCACTTCCAATGCTCTCATAAAATGAAAGCTGATGTTTGGCAATAAGCATACCTATAAAGACAAGAAACGTCTCTTCTGGAGCCGGTATTCCAACAATTCCACAAAATAACACAAGTAAAATAATCCAATATCCATATGTTAGTAAATACTCAGTAATTTGATCTACATTCATTTTTTAATGTCCTATTCTATAGTGTTTCTTCCCTACTATAAGGTCTTGTAAGCTTACACAGGTGAAATTTCTTTTGTGCATTTCATCTAAAAACAAAGAAAGCTGCTCAATCATAACACGAGGAGCCTGTTCTTCGGCTCCAAATGTGGAACCATTATCGTGTAAAAGATAAATATGACCATCACCAAGCCCTTCGATTAAGCGTTTTGAGAGAGTGCTTTCTCCCTTTTCGGTTTTCCAATCTTGTAAGATTACAGACCACATAATAATTTGATATGTTTTTGCTAATACTAGTGTACATATATTAAAATGGCCCCATGGCGGTCTATAATATCTCACTTCTTTTCCTGTAATATGCTCGATCGCCTCTTGGCACATTTTGAGTTCTTTTTTCAATTTTCCAGGTGTTAAAAACCATCCACTTTTGTGTTTATAGTGATGAATCCCTATTTCATGGCCTTCAATAACCATTCTTCTTAATAAGTGCGGGTGCTTTAAAGCATGCTCTCCTACAACAAAAAAAGTTGCTTTTACATTGTGCCTTTTCAATAAATCAAGAAGGTTCTTCGTATATTGAGGATGTGGACCATCGTCAAAAGTGAGAGAAATCTTTTTTTCTTCTACGCCTTTCTTCACAATACGAAGAGAAGACAAACGAATGAAAAGCGTTGGCAAAATGCTGTAAATAAGAAACAAGATAATTGCAACAAATAATAGTTCTACAATAAACAAGGTCTCCCCTCTTTCCTTTCACTTTTTCTCCTCTATTATAACGATTGAAACCTTAAAGCGTTTCAAAAATATAGAATAATCAAGCTGATTTTCATTTTTCTTTGTATTATAGCGTTAATTATAGTTCATTTCGATTACTTTTTATGGTAAAAAATAAAACCATCTATAAAAAGATGGTTTTTACTTCATTTTTATGAAAAAAGGAGTTTTGCATAAGGATGTGTAAACGGCTCGGTTTTCCAGTCTTTTACTACTTCAACAAGTTTACCTTTGTACATCACAGCAATCCCTTCACAAAGCTTTTTGGCTGATGCTAAATCATGGGTAATAAATAAGTATGCTAACCCTTTTTCTTTTTGTAAACTAAGAAGCATATTAATGATAGACATTTGAGCCGTTTGATCAAGACTTGCGAGACTTTCATCAAATATAATAAGCTCAGGCTCTACAGCTATTGCCCTTGCAATACATACTCGCTGCTTCTGCCCTCCGCTTAACTCTCTTGGATATCTTTCTAAGAATGTTTCATCAAGACCCACTTTTTGAATCAACAAAAAGCATTTCTTCTCTCTTTCTTCCTTATTCAACTTAAAGAAATTTCGCAATGGCTCTTCTATAAGAGCTTTAACAGACATCCGCGGAGAGAGGGAAAAAGAGGAGTCTTGAAAAACGAGCTGAACTTTTTTATATAACTCAAGCTCGCTCAAATCCCCATTATGTACAGAATATCCATTTATAAAAATTTCACCTTTTGTAATGCTCTCAAATTTTGTAATTAGTTTTGCTAATGTACTTTTCCCACTTCCACTCTCCCCGACTAATCCTACCCGCTCTCCTTTTTCTATATTCAAACTTACCGTATCCACGGCGGTTATAGAGGAGGAACGAAAGCGTCTTTGTATTCCATATTCTTTTGTAACTGACTCTAGTTTTAAGAACATACGCTTATCTTTCCTCCTTTCTTCATTCTAATGACTCGATCTGCAATTCTTGCCACACTCTCTTGATCATGAGAAATAAGCAAAACAGTTAACCCATATTGTTTTTGAAGTTTTTTTAGCAACTGCATTACTTTTTCTTTATTGATTGTGTCAAGAGCTGTTGTTGGTTCATCTGCAATAAGAAGAGATGGTTTTAAACTAAGCATCATCGAGAGAAGAATGCGCTGACGCATACCACCGCTAAGTTCAAATGGATAGGAAGATAAAATATAGCCTGGATCTTTAAATCCCACACTTTGTAAGAGCTCATAAATATGCTTTTTATCCTTTGGTAAATCTCTATGCTTTTTAAGCGTTCTTTTTATATGTTTTTTCACAGTGTGAAGCGGGTTTAAACCGTTCAAAGATTCCTGGATAAGCAAGCCTACTTCACGTCCTCTTATCCGCTGAAAATCTTTTTTATTTCTGTCATCCAAACGTTTACTTTTATAATAAATGGCTCCTCCTGTCACTTGACAGTTCTTTTCAAGCAGGCCAACTAAGGCATGAGCTGTTAGGCTTTTTCCACAACCGCTCTCTCCTACTAAAGCAACAATTTCTCCCTTTTGAATATGAAATGAAGCTCCTTTTATGAGAGGGACCTTCTTCTCCTTTATAATTGTGGAGATTTCTAAATTTTCCACCTGCAACAACGCGTCATTTTTCAATTTAACGTTCACCACTATTCTTTTTTAAATCTTCGCTTATAAGCTGACATGCTAATACAAAAAGTAAAACAAAGAGCCCTGGAAAAAGCATAACGTGTGGAGCACTTTGAAAATAAGAAGCTCCATCATGAAGCATAACTCCCCATTCAGGCGTTGGTGGTTGTACACCTAATCCAAGAAAAGATAACCCTGCCATTAAAAGCACAATCTTGCCCATATCAAGAGAGATAAAAACAGCAAGTGGCGTAAAAATAGAGGGAATAACATATCTTACCATCACTTGAAAGTGCGTATTTCCAGCCATTCTTGCTCCTTTTATGTAATCTTCCTCACAAATATTTAAAACAAAACTACGCACAATGCGCACATAGTTTGCCCACCGAACAATTACAACCGCAATCATCATATTTATAAATCCTTGCCCTAGCACACCAACAATAGCAATAGTAAGAACAATATCAGGCACAGCTAGAAAACCATCCATAATGCGCAGAAAAAAGGTACCCTTTCTACTTTTGTATCCTGCTAGAAGACCAATTGGAAGGCTAATAAGAAGCGTACTAATCATAATGAGGAAAGCTCCTCCAATACTTATTCTCATTCCATACAAAATACGAGACAGTATACATCTTCCAACATGATCTGTGCCAAATGGATAAGTAGAACTTGGCGGATGTAACCGCTGGGCCAAATTCGTATCTAAAGGATTATGCGGTGCCAAAAGAGGCGCTAACAGTCCCACAAGTAAAAGAACGATAAGAAAACTTACACCTTTCATCCCTCGGCTATATTTGTTATAAAACTGATGTGTCATTCTTTTTCCTCCTAGTTGGCCCGTAACCGAGGGTCAACAAAACTACACAATATATCTATTAAAATATGAATTAGCACAAATAAAAAAGTCGTAAAAATAACATACCCTTGAATAATAGGATAGTCTCTCATATTAATTGCATCAATGATGTAACGGCCTAATCCAGGCCAAGAAAAAACCGTTTCAACAATGATACTCCCGCCAAGCATAAAAGCAAAGCTCGTCCCTGTCATCGTAATCATTGGTAATATAGCATGTTTTAATACTTCACCTGTTAAAAGAGAAAACTCGGACTGACCTCTTGCTCTTGCTGCTTTCACGAAAGGCTTTTGTAAAACATCAAGCAAATGCTCTCTGAATACGCGGGCATACACTGTTCCAAGTCCAAAACCGAGTGTGATAGCTGGCAATACTAAATTTTCTAAGCTCCCTCTTCCCATTGAAGGAAGCAACTGATACTTTACAGAACAAATATATATAAGTAAAAATCCTAGCCAAAATGATGGAAGAGATGAGCCAACAAGCGCAAGTCCCTTCCCAAAATGATTCACTATTCCTTGTGAACGGAGGGCTGTTGACATTCCAAAAAGAAAAGTCATAAAAAGCATAACCCCTAAACCGCCTAGGGCTAGTTCAAATGTGGCTGGAATTCTTCTCACAATTTCTTCAAGTACAGGCTGTTTTGACATATAGGACACTCCCCACTGTCCTGTAAATACGTCTTTTATCCAATGCACATATTGAACGGGGAGTGTGCTTGTTAAGCCAAGCTCTTCTCTTACGCTATCTAAAGCTTCCTGTGATGCAGGCACGTTATGAGCTGTTAACATGAGGCGTGCAGGATCTCCGGGGGCTATCCTAAGCAATAAAAAAGTGAATGTTGACATAAGAAAAACCACAAGAACAAGCTGTACAACGCGTTCAGCGATAAAGCGAATCATTTAAGATGAGCTCACATCAACGTTTGGAGTAATATAGTAATACTCGATTGGACTTGGCTCAAAGTTTTTCACCTTTTCATTCACTCCAAATACGGTATTTGGATAAACGATAAAAGATTGAGGAATATCTTTATTAATTTGATTACCGATTTTTATTGCGATTTCTTCACGCTCTTTTTCTCCAGAAGTTTGATTTAACTCTGTTAACAGTTTGTCTACCTTAGCTGAATTATAATGACTTACATTTGCTAGGCTCTTAGAATTATAAAACAAGTTTAAGAAGTATTGAGGATCTCCCGTATGTGCTGTCAGCATGCTATACATAGATAAGTCCCAATTATCCTCCGCAAGAACATCATCAATATTTTCCACGCTTCTTACCTTTACTTTTATCCCTTCTTTTAATAGGGAACTTTGAATCGTTTCAGCCATTACCGTCAACTCTGGTCGTTGAGGAAAAGTCAGCATTGTTAGTTGCAAAGGCTCTCCACTCTTAGTCCATATTCCATCCTCTTTCGTATAGCCTCCTTGTTTCATTAACGAATCAAAAGACTGATTTTCTTGGCTCTGCTTTACTTTTCCAAAAGACAATACTTCTGGAAATGGACCGTTTCCTTTCGTTCCTTCATTTTTCATAATAGACGTTAAGATCTCTTCTCTCGGCAAGACTTTATCAATTGCTTGTCGAACGGAAAGATTTGTTACACGAGCTGAGTTCATATTGAACATCATCATATGAGTTCGAAGTGAAGGAGCAGTTAAGACATTTATATTGTCGCTGTTTTTCAGCACGCTAATTTGATCTGTTGAAATATCAACAGCACCGTCAACATCTCCTGATTGTAAAGCCATAAGTCTCGTATTTCCATCTGATATGAATTTTATATCAATCTCTTCAACTCTTGCTTTCTGTCCCCAGTAGCCCTCATTTCTCTTCATAATCAGCGATTCGTCTTTGTTAAATTTCTCAAATTGAAAAACTCCTGTAAGGGCAGGATATTCCTCTTTTTCATCTAATGTAGAGACATCTGCAATAATTGTAGATGGATCGGCTAGATGTGAAATTAAAGCTTCGTTTGGTTGTTTTGTAACAATCTCAATTTTGTGATGATCAATAATACGGATAGTTTCCAAGTTTAGTAAATCTTTAACCTTTAAATCTTTTTCATTTGAACGTAGAAGCGATTTTTTTACACTTTCAGCGCTCATTTTCTCTCCATTATGAAAGCTTACATTTTCCCTTAATGTGAAGGTCCACGTTTTGCCATCTTTTCTTTCCCAGCTGCTTGCTAACCAAGGTTCTGGTTTTAAGTCTTCATTAAGTTTTACAAGTGTTTCCCCTGCACCAGATCGCATTACTTCCCAGCTATCGCTACCGTGTGGATCAAGGCTCTTTGGGCTCCACGGAAATGCAAAGGATAATTTTTTTGAGTCTGACTCTGCCCTATCTTGTCCTTCTGCACAGCCTGCTACAGCTAAAAAAATAAAACATAATAGAGCTAAAATAACCGGATAACTGCGTGCTTTTTTCATTTTCTTATCTCTCCTTTTATTTATCTAGGCTAAAAAAATAAGCATGTCTCCCCTTTCAAAGGTTAGACATGCTTTTATATTCATAAAGTTTAAGAAAACAGGCATTCTAACCACCTCCCTAAACTCCCGTAGGTCGAACAGCGATGTTAAAACAGGCAGGTCTCCTGACTAAGGAAAAGAGCCTTATTCCTTCCCGAACTTTTGTTCAGTGGTCTATTTAAAGCTCCTATACTCCATTCACAGTGGCGGGTCCGTGTCGAAATTTCATCGACTTCCCTTTTAAGCAAGCAAACTATGCTTTACACCTGTTTCCAAACTTTATAAAATTTTTATTTTTTGCACTTTTTAAAGTCTAACATTCTAATAACTACAAATGCAGCTCTTCTATATTATAAAGCAAATGTATCCAATTGCAATATGAAGAGAAAGAGAATAAATCGCTTCTCTCTTTCTTATAAGAATACGAATTTAACAAGGGATTCCAAATAGGTAAAAAGAACTATATTCCTTCTCTTCAAATTCTTTAAAACAAGCTATATTCCCTTAAACATATCATTTTATTGGCTCTTTGATATTTTTACCTTTTTCGGTGATAATAGTCATATTTACTCAAAACAGACTTTACTCCTAGTCTTTTTTACTTTACAATAATAGTCCGAATAGTTAAATTATTTTCTCATAGAATAAGAGAAATAATTCACTTCATCAGCGCTTAAAGCGTAAAAACAAACAAGGGAGAGATTTGGTGGGCATTGGTTCTTATATTACATTGGGCATTTACTTTTTAGGGATGCTCGCAATAGGTTGGTATGCATATAAAAAATCAACAGATGATATATCGGGGTACATGTTAGGAGGACGCGGACTTGGTCCAGCAGTTACTGCCCTTTCAGCAGGAGCATCTGACATGAGCGGATGGATGCTTATGGGGCTTCCTGGTGCATTGTATACAACAGGATTATCTGGAATATGGCTTGCTGTCGGGCTATCCATTGGAGCATACTTAAATTATTTACTTGTAGCTCCACGGCTTCGAACATACACATATGTTGCTGATGACTCCATTACGATTCCTGACTATTTTGAAAACCGATTTGAAGATAAAAGCCGTATACTGCGATTAGTATCAGCACTTGTTATTTTAGTTTTCTTTACACTTTATACTTCATCTGGATTAGTATCAGGTGGACGATTATTTGAATCTGCTTTTGGATTAGACTATCGTTATGGAATGTTTCTCATCGCTATTGTTGTTGTTGCTTATACGCTTTTTGGTGGCTTTCTAGCTGTAAGCTTAACGGATTTTGTGCAAGGTATTATTATGTTTCTTGCTCTTATTCTAGTACCAGTTGTTGTGCTATTCGACTTAGGTGGACCAACGAATGTATTTGATACCATCAAAAGCATTGATGAAACACATTTGGATCTTTTCAAAGGAACAACAGTTATTGGTCTCTTCTCACTTCTTGCCTGGGGATTAGGATATTTCGGCCAACCCCACATTATTGTTCGTTTTATGGCTATTAGTTCTATAAAAGAATTAAAACCAGCTCGACGTATTGGAATGGGCTGGATGATTATTGCTATTATTGGAGCCTGCTTAACAGGACTATTTGGATTAGCCTATGTTACAGAAAATAACATAACATTGAATGATCCTGAAACGATCTTTATCCTGTTATCTGACATTTTATTTAACTCTTATATTACAGGATTTTTACTAGCCGCTATTTTAGCCGCTATTATGAGCACAATTTCATCTCAGCTTCTTGTAACATCAAGTGCAGCAACAGAGGACTTTTATAAAACGTTCTTCCGGAGAAATGCCTCTGATAAAGAGCTTGTTACAGTTGGGCGACTCGCTGTTTTAATTGTTGCCGTAATTGCGGTTATTCTCTCATATACACCAAATAGCACTATCTTAGATCTTGTTGGCTATGCATGGGCTGGTTTCGGTTCAGCATTTGGTCCTGCTATTCTTTTGAGTCTATTCTGGAGACGTATGACAAAGTGGGGTGCTCTTGCCGGAATTATTGTAGGTACTGTTGTTGTGCTTGCTTGGGTACAAACAGGGATGTCTGATTTTATGTATGAAATGATTCCAGGCTTCTTCGCAAGCTTACTTGCCGTTGTAGTTGTAAGTTTCTTTACGACAACTCCTTCTCAAAGTGTTCAAAACACGTTTAGTAAAATGGAAGAAGTCTTAAAAGACAGTCAGAAATAATGTACGTTTCATTTATATTTAGAAACTCTCTTTGCTTTCAAAGGGAGTTTTTCTCTTTTCATCTTTAATTAAATATTCAAAATCGCTAATACAGCTTTAAAATTAAACATGAAAAGCATATAATATTAAGAGATAGGTTTAACACGATACACGTTCGGAAATGCACAGCAGTTTTTAAATATTCCTTTTAATATTTTCTGTAGTTTCCCATAATAGCGGGTTAAACAAGAGTACACTATATTTTTTATGGGAGATGTAAACAATGACTGGATTAGCAAAACTCTGGGAAAACCGCGGTTTTAGACGCTTCTTGATTTTCCTCATTTTAGCGCTTGCTCTTTTCGCTCTAAAAAGCATGATCAATTTTATTTTGTTAACGTTTATTTTTACTTTTTTAATGGATAGAGTGCAAACGTTTGTTACAAAATGGGTGCATAAATGGGTACCCATCAGCCAAAAGCTCATCGTGCTTATTCTTTATGTTTTACTTGTCACTGGACTTATTGTAGGTGGCTTTAGATTTTATCCAGTTATTAAAACACAAGTTGAAGAGCTTGTAAAACAAATTAAAGCATTTTATCTAAATCCAGAAGATATTCCTTTCTTCTCCTTTATCTCAAATACATTTGATAGCGTAAATTTAAATACTTATATTGAACAAGGATTTAATTTTTTATACAAATACTTAACAGATCTTAGTATTCTAAGTGTCCAAATCTTTTTGTCTTTAATTTTAAGCATGTTCTTCCTCTTGGAAAAACAAAGACTTATTATGTTCAGCAAAAAGTTTCAGCAAAGTAAGCTGTCTGCTTTTTACACAGAGATTGCTTTCTTCGGTCGTAAATTCGTTAGGACATTTGGAAAAGTCATTGAAGCTCAGTTTATTATTGCTCTTGTAAACTGTGTTCTTACAACAATCGGCCTTTGGTTTTTTGATTTCCCACAGCTGTTTGGGCTAGCGATTTTAATTTTCTTCCTCGGTCTTATTCCTGTTGCTGGGGTTATCCTCTCGCTTATCCCACTTTCCATCATTGGATATACAATTGGTGGATTTACAATGATTCTATACTTATTGATTATGATTATGGTTATTCATGCTATTGAAGCTTACCTTCTAAATCCAAAACTTATGTCAGCCAAAACAGAGCTTCCGGTTTTTTTCACCTTTATTGTGCTTATTTTTTCAGAACACTTTTTTGGAGTATGGGGATTGATTGTCGGAATACCTGTCTTTGTATTTTTACTTGATGTATTAGGGGTTACAAACAATAAAGAAGAAAAATCTTAACATGAAAAAAGCTCTTGAAAAGATTTCTTCAAGAGCTTTTTTGATTTGAATATCCATTTTCCCCATTTTCTCTAATAAAAAAATCCCACATGATCTTACTTGCATGAGGTCCTTCAGAATCTGTAAAGCTTCCATTTTCATTTCCTCCTGACCATGCATGCCCCATGTTCAATACCGTATATTTCTCAACAATAGATTCCCCTCGTTTGTTTCGATACAAGTCATGTGTATATTCTTTTCCATTTCTCACTTTTCCTTTTATTGTTTCATTTACTCCATGACAAATCCATCCTGCATTATGCCTTTCCACTAGATCATTTGTAACGATCCATTGTGAAACAACTTGCTCTCCGTTAATTGGTGCAACTGTTGTATCAGAGCTTCCATGAAAAACAATAGTTGGAATAACTCTTGCCCTTTCTCCCATTTCTTTATATGCTAAGTAACCTTGTTCAAACGGATTTGGTCCTCCATTGTTCATAACATTTAAAGCATCAAAAACGCTTGTAGCTCCTTTATATTCTAATCCTGCTCCAACTCCAAGTCCTGAGAAAATTTCTGGATAGGCTGCAGCCATAATAATACTCATTGCTCCTCCAGCTGACATTCCTGCAATAAACACTTTATGATTATCAATTGTGTACGCTTCTTTTATTTCTTCAATCATTCCGGCGATGGCTGCAGGCTCTCCTCTACCACGCGCTTGATGAAGAGGTTCAAACCAATTCCAACACTTGTTTGGATTACTTTTAGCATCTTGTTCTGGGTAGAGGACAAGAAAATTGTGTTCTTCCGCTAGCATATTCATCTCAGTACCAATCGCAAAGTCCGTTGCACACTGGGTACAGCCGTGAAGCATAACAAGTAATGGAGATGCTTTTTCTTTGTCATACGTACTTGGAACGTAAAGCTTGTAGCTTTTTCCTCCATACTCCCCTTCCTTAAACGTTTCTCTTGTTTCAAAACTACAATCACTTGATGCAGAAGGACTACCAAACAGTGGACAAAGTGCGAGAGAGAAAAATGCTTGCAAGGCTTTTAACACTCTTTTTTCCTCCTTTTATGAAAACGATTGCAAAAATATGAAAGTTACGAAAAAGTTCTTAAATAATCCTCATAGTTTTAATGGGTATACCTATATATATATGTGACTTACACATAATTAGTGTAGGAAAAAGAAGAATAGCTTTTCTTTTCTCAAATTTTGTAAAAAAAAAAAAAAGAAACGCTTAAGAAGCGTTTCCTGTCTTTTCTGTCCTCATATAATCAATGGTTTGTTTTATTCCTTCCTTATAAGGAGTTCTTGGAATTTTTCCGATTCTATGCTCGTATTTTGTTCCGTCTAGAAAAAGAGGGTCCTCATTTAAATAAAACATTTCTATAAATTCCTTCATATTACGATCAAAAATGCCAATAAGCCGTACCATTGTTTTTGTGGCTGTTCCTACTCGTTTCTGATAATTTGTGTATTCTCTAATATAAGAAAGAAATTCGGATCCTGAAATTCCGCTATAGCCAGGGATATTCCACGTCTCTCCGTAAGCTTCTTTACAAAGAGCAAGTTCTACAAGAGCTTTTGCTCCGTCTGGAGTATAAATATATTCTCTTTTTATTGTTTGATTTCCAACAAACATTGCTTTTTTATTTTTAATGATACTTTGAAGCAAATAGTCAATCTGTGTATTCTCTGCTCGTGGGCCGTAAAAATCGGGAAAATGAGCAAGAAGATAAGGAACTTTTGATTCTTCTAACAAGTGTTCTAAGCGAAGCCGAATCTTCCCCTTTTTTGTATGAGGGCTTTTCTCGTCATTTTCTCTCACTTTTTCTCCTTTACTTCTTCCATAAGCATAGATATTGTCAACAACGACAAGCTTCGCTTTGTTTTCTTTTGCTGCTTTTATGATACACCTCATAAATGGTTCCTGTTTTTCTTGCCATTGGGCGTATGGAAGTGCCCCAGCATGGAAAATAATTTCAGCTCCGGCAACAGAGGAAGATAAATTATGAAAAACATCCCCTGTTTGAATTGTAACAAGGTCTTCTTTTCCGAAAAAACGGTGAAGTTTTCTTTCATTTCGAGCAAAAGCAATAACTTTGATTCCTCTTTCAATCAATTCATATACAAGAGCACTCCCCATTCCACCTGTTGCTCCTATAACAAGAGCTTTCTTCATATCCATCACTTCCTTTTATTTTTTGACCACCGGTTAATTAAAAGGTAAAAATAAATGAGGAAACTCCTCATCTATTTTTAAATCTTTTTTAATAAAAACATAACGTGTGCTTTTGCCATATCCTTCACTTCTTCAAACGACTGCTCACAGTATGAGTAGTGTGCTACAAATCCATGAAGAGATAAGAAGATAGACCATGCTTCACTTATCGATAGCTTCGTTTTAGAAAGTGTACTAAGAGCCTCTGCAAACCTTTTGTAGCTTTCTTCTGGGCCACTATGGTGATAAAACTTTACTTCTTTATCTTTTGTAAGAAACATAACCTCATAGTGATTTGGATATGTGAGACCAAATTCAATGAAAGTTAAAAGCACAGACTGAAGTTTCTCGTCAGCGCCTATATCTCTTTTCATCACTTCATAAAACTTTTCATCTAAAAGTGAAAAATCTTCTTTAACAAGTGCAGAAAAAAGCTCTGCCTTGTTTTGAAAGTGATAATAGAGCGCTCCATGGCTATAGTCTAGCTCTTTAGCAATCTTCCTCATTGAGACATGACTATATCCTTCTGTAGCAAATAGCTTTCGTGCTACGTTTAATATCATTTCTCTTGTTAGCTCATGTTTTACAGCTTTTCGAGGTGACATCATTTCTCCCCTTTATTGACCGATGTTCAATAAAATTATAGAAAAAACCCCTACATTTGTCAATTACAAAGAAAGAAATATCAATTCCGATATTCCTTTCTCTGCAACAATAAATAAGCAACAAAGGCTAGCAGCGGGAGCTCAATAAGTGGTCCAAGGATAAGTGCAAGAGAAACCTCTGGTTGATTTTCAAAGGCTGCTGCAGCCATAGCAAGGGCAAGTGGTGAATTTCTTGCAAGTGTAATAAAATGAAGACTTACTCTATCACTTGTTTTAAATCTTAATATTTTACTAATTAAAAAAACGGCTAGAAAAGCAATGGTAAAGAAAACAAGAAGAGGAAGCAATAACACGTATAAAACTGAGAAATGACGAGAAAGATAGCTTCCTTCTGAAGTAAACATCATCATTACAGACAAACTTAAGAATAGCATTCCTTTGCTTGTAAAAAATGCTCTCCACTTTTGTACTCCCCTTTCTCCTTTTTATAATGATCGCTAAAAGGAAAGGAAGCAAAAACATATAAAAAATAGAAAAAGCAAAAGAAAGAGAGGTGCATATGTAGCAAAAAGCGCTATTTTAGAAAGGAAGAATCCTATCATCATAGCGCTTAAAATTACAAGTGGCTGCATCTTTTCCACTATGCTCATTTTAGTCTTCCTTTTTTACAAACAGTAAGCAAATTGTGATAATAAGAAAAGCAACGAAAGCTAAGAATGGAATGGTAATAAAGCCCAACCAGTTAATATACTCTCCGCTACAAGGAACACCCATTGAACATGGTTTAATGGCTGCAAATCCTGGTACCTTTTGTTCTAAATAATGAAAAACAGAAATCAGCCCGCCAATAATAGAGGCTGGTAAAACATATTTTTTAACAGCCAGATCTCTTTTAAAAACAGCAATCCCCATTGTTACTGTTAAAGGATACATAGCAATGCGCTGATACCAGCACATCTCGCACGGCACATATCCGCGTACTTCACTAAAATATAAACTTCCTAACGTTGCAATAATAGAAGCAAGCCAAGCAACGTATAAAAAGATGATGGAACGATTGTTTTTTTCAGTCATGATGTACTCTCCTCTAGTTCTTCCTCAATTGCTTTTTGAATTTCGCTATAGTTGAACGGATCTTCTACAACTTTGTTATTAATCATTACAGTTGGAGTTGAAACAACATGATAATCCTCCACAAGAGACATATCTTTTTCAACATCTGAAAGCATACTTTTTGCCTCGATATCTTGTTTAAACTGCACAAGATCCACATTTGTTGTATTTCCTGCAATCTCTGTAAGCTTTGAAACAGTTACCCATTTTTCATTATGATTTTGCGTTGGTTGGGCATTGAATAAAGCTTTATGAAAATTCCAGTAAGACTTAGGATCTCGCTTTAGTATCGATTCAGCTCCTAGAGCGCTTAGCTCAGACTCTTCCCCATGGAAAAGCACGTTTACATATGAAAAATTCACGCTATCTTTTTCAAGATATTCTTTTTGAAGCTTTGGAAAAATCTCTTCTCCCCATGCTTTACATGCTGGACATTTAAAATCTCCAAATTCAACAACTGTAACAGGTGCATCTTCCTCACCAAGCAACGGTTGGTTGTTTAAGGAAAAGGAATGAGCTATTTCATCCTCTGAAGAAGTTGTACTTGTTTTAGTTGAATTGCTGTTTGCTGATAAAAGAAAAAAAGCGATACCCATTGCTAACACCCCTGTAATAAGAGCAGCTACTTTCAAACGAAAGCTTTGGTTACTTTTCAATTCATCACCTCGTTCCTATCAGTTTCTTCTAAACTAGTATTCTTCATTAGTATAGCAGAAACCCTTTTCTTTCTCCTTTTTTCTTTTCAAGAAAAAAAGCCGAAAATTCGGCTTTTCTCCCTATCTTTTTAAAATTCGCATCGCATTTAAGACAGCTAAAAGCGTAACACCTACATCTGAGAATACAGCTTCCCACATTGTAGCAATTCCAAACGCTCCAAGAAGAAGAAAAATTGCCTTAACGCCAAGAGCAAAGCTAATGTTTTGCCATACAATTTTTCTTGTTCGTTTAGCAAGAGAGATTGCTTCAGCAATTTTAGAAGGCTCATCTGTCATAATAACAATATCTGCTGCTTCAATCGCTGCATCAGATCCAAGTCCTCCCATTGCAATCCCAACGTCAGCTCTAGCAAGAACAGGCGTATCATTGAGCCCATCTCCCACAAAAATCAGTTTTTCCGCTTTTTCTTTAGCCTTGTCAAGCTCTTCTACTTTTTCAACTTTGTGCTGTGGTAAAAGCTCAGCATATACTCCATCAATCCCTAATTGTTTTCCAACGTTTTCTCCAACGCTTTTTTGATCTCCTGTAAGCATCATTGTTTTTTTAATACCAAGCCTTTTTAAAGACTTTAGGGCTTTTTTAGCATCTTGTTTTATTTTATCGGAAATAACAAGATAGCCTGCATAGCGATTATTTACTGCAACATAAATAATTGTTCCATACTCACTTGCTCTGCTATAGGAAATAGAATACAAATTCATAAGTTTTTCATTTCCAGCTAAAACTTGTGCTTCATCTACAACTGCTTCAATCCCATGACCCGCTTTTTCACTATAGCTTGTAATTAGCCCTTCATTCACTTTACCGTTGTATGCTTTTTTTACTGATTCTGCAATTGGATGATTAGAATGTTGCTCAGCATATGCCGCATAATATAAGACTTGTTCTTTCGTAAAACTTTTTTCAGCATGTACATGAACAACTTCAAATACACCTTCTGTGAGTGTTCCTGTTTTATCAAACACAACATATCTCACATCATTTAGTGCCTCTAAATAGTTTCCACCTTTTACAAGAATACCTCGTCTAGATGCTGCTCCAATTCCTCCAAAAAACGTTAGTGGAATAGAAACAACAAGCGCACATGGACATGAAATAACAAGAAAGACAAGTGCTCTATATGTCCAGTCAGCTAACGTTGCCCCTGTGAAAAGGAGTGGAGGCAAGAAAGCGAGAAGAAAAGCAATAATGACAACAATAGGCGTATAATAGCGGGCAAATTTAGTAATAAAATTTTCAGTGGGCGCTTTTCGACTGCTCGCGTTTTGAACAAGATCTAATATTTTTGAAACCGTTGATTCTCCGTATTCTTTTGTAACCGTTACTTCTAATAAACCTTGTTTATTTACGAATCCGCTCAGCACTTCGCTTCCTTTCTCAACCTCACGTGGAAGCGATTCTCCTGTAAGAGCGGAAGTATCTACTGATGAACTTCCATTTAGGACCATCCCATCTAAAGGAATTTTTTCGCCAGGCTTCACAACAATAATATCGCCTTGTTTCACCTCTTCTGGTGAAACTTTCTTGTTCCCTTCACTTTCTTTAAGATTTGCATAATCAGGACGAATGTTCATCATTTCGCTGATTGATTTACGAGAACGATTAACAGCTAGACTTTGGAACCATTCACCAGTTTGATAAAAAAGCATAACAGCAACGCCCTCTGCATATTCGCCAATCAGAAATGCCCCAATCGTTGCAATGGTCATTAAGAAATGCTCATCAAACACGCGCCCTCTAATAATGTTCCTTGCTGCCCTATACACAACGTCTCCACCAACAATAGCGTATGCGATAAGAAACAGTGCAAATTCAAAAGGAAACGGTAAAGAAGCAAACATCGCTATTCCTGTTAGCAAAACTCCTCCACCTAAACGCCATAATATAGAACGCCCATGCTCATCCTTTTCCTTTGAAGAACTTTCTTCCTCTTCCACTGTGATTCCAGATTCAATTTTATTAATTTTTTGAATAACTTTTTCTTTTTCTCTATTCCAGGAAGCTTCAGAAGCAAGCGTGATGTGAAGCATTTTTGAAACAAAATCAACGCTTGCTTTCTGAACAGCGGGAATCTTGCCCATTTCTGACTCTATTTTCCCTGCGCAATGCGCACAATCAAGACCGTTCAAATAGAGCGTATACGTCTCTACACCTTTTTCTTTAATTTTAATATGTGAATCAAGTGAATGTACTTTCTTTTTAACACTTTCTAGCGCTTTCTCTTCTTCGTTCATTTCTACATCAAATGTCAACATTTTAGTCGCAAAGTTCACTGTACAACGATCAATACCTTCTAGTGCCTTTACTCCATTTTCGATTTTCATTGCACAGTTCGCACAATCAAGACCTTCTAACAAAAGTTCTCTCTTCACTCTTTCTCTCCGATCTTCCACTAGCCCTCACCTTACTTTCTCCATAAAAATACATTTTTCCTATGAATAAAGATCAAAAGACTTAACCGCCTTATATGAGCATATGTTCATGTATTAACTTCATTATATTCAATAGGGCCATTTTGTGTCAATCTCTATTTTCGGAATATTAACGTTTGTTTATTCATATCCAATGCATTTTAAAGAGGTTCGTACAAAGGTTAAATTTGTGTTTTTGTCATATAAAAAAAGCCTGTTGTAAGCAGGCTTTAAATGTCTTTTCTTTTATAAATTTGAATAGTGAAAGACCATGATAGGAGGAAAAGAAGAATCGCCATACCTCCACCAGTATAGTAGAGGCTAACGCCTTAATCAGCGATGAACTCCATTATAAAAAAGCGTTCTTCCCAAAGAGAAGAACGCCTTTTTTATTGCTTATACAAAAATATCGAAAATTAACACACCAGCAAAAGCAATGAAGGAAAGAAGTGTTTCAAGTACAGTCCATGTTTTGAACGTTTCTTTTACAGTTAAACCTAAATACTCTTTAACAAGCCAGAAGCCAGCATCATTGACGTGGGAGAACATAAGTGAACCTGCGCCTGTTGCAATAACAAGAAGCTCTAAGTTCACGCCTGTCATGTTTGCGACAACAGGTGATACAATACCAGCAGCTGTTGTAAGGGCAACAGTTGCAGAACCTGTTGCAATACGAATTAGACCAGCTACTAAAAAGGCAAGGACAATTGGTGAAAGGGATAGATGCTCAGCCATCTGAGCAATTGACTCTCCAACACCGCTATCAATTAAAATTTGTTTAAATCCTCCACCAGCACCAACGATTAAAATGATAGAACAAACAGGCAGTACAGCATCTTCAGTAAGCTTTTTCACCATATTTTTATCCATGCCTTGACGGAATCCTAAAAGATAGAAAGCAGCAAAACATGCAAGTAAAAGAGCTACAAGTGGATTACCAATAAACTCTAATGCCTGAATAACAAACTTTGGTAACGCTTCAATTGTAGGTGCTACAACAGACAGAACCATTAAAAGAATCGGAAGTAAAATAACGAAAAACGAAACGCCTGTGCTTGGTAAACTGCTTGATGATGTATTAATACGAATAAGCTCGGGCTCTTTTTCTGGAATTACTCGTTTATGAACCCATTTTGCAAAAACTGGTCCTGCAACAATTGCAGCTGGAATGGCAATAATAAGAGAATAAATTAAAACTTTGCCAAGGTCTGCGTTATAAATCCCAATGGCTGTCATTGCCCCAGGGTGCGGAGGTACAATTCCGTGCACAATCGAAAGACCTGCGATAACTGGAAGTGCAATTAATAGAATGTTTTGCTTTGTTGTTTTATAAATCGAAATAACAAGTGGAATTAAGATAATAATTCCTACTTCAAAAAAGACCGGAATACCGATAACAAATCCTGAAATAAGCATTGCCCATGGAAGTTTCTTACGTCCGAAAGATCGAATGAAGAAGTCAGCAACTCTCATACCGGCTCCTGATTCAGCCATCATTTTTCCTAAAATTGTTCCAAGTGCTAAAATTCCAACTAGGTGTCCAAGTACACCGCCGACACCGCTTTCATAAGAGGTTACAATTTTATCTAACGAGAGTCCTGATGTTATAGCCAAAAATAAACTAGCTACAAGCAAACTAATGAAAGCATGCCATTTGAACACCGAAACTCCAACAACCACAATTGCGATAGATATTAGCGTCATAATTAGTAGATAGAAATCCAAGGTTCATTCCCCTTCCTGTTGTATATCATGTCTGAATTTCAAATTTTTAGTATATGGCGAGCGCTTTCAAAACGTACTGTTTTCTGAAAGCACTTTCAATCTATAAATCAATTATAAGGAAAAATATTTCTTATATCAATGGATTTGACTAAAAAAAATTTAATCTTTTTATTTTTTATCGATTTTTTATGAAAGACAGGAAAAAAGAACCATTAAAATGCTTTTTATCCATTTATCCCCACCCACCCTTCTACTAAACAACCTTTATAAAACTTTGTTACTTCTGTAAATCCTGATCTGTTTAAAAGATGCTTCATTTTCGCACTTGAAATAAGATGAATGGTATTATCTATTGATTTTTCAAAGTTAAGCCACTCTTCAATAGGAATTCCGTTTGAAAGCATGTATTCTTTCCATGCTTTCATCTGCCATTGAAACTCGCTTCCCTTTTCACCAACAATAGAAGCTACAAAAAGAGGAGCGCCACTTTTTAATCGCTCACTTATTTCTTTTAGCAACTTCTCTTGTTCTGCTTCCTTCAAAAAGTGAAGCACAAGCATGTAAGTTGCACCTGTGAATTTTCCTGTTATGCTTTCTACCTCTCCATGTATAAAAGTGGCGTTTATCCCTGCTTTCTTAGTGCGCTGTTGTGCGATACTAAGCATTTTTATAGAAGGGTCTACTCCTGTAAATGCCCATCCCTTATTTCTATTCCCGAGAGTTATAAGTTCTTGTCCTCCTCCAGCCCCAACGATAAGCATATGAATATGCTTGTTTTCTGAAGAGACATATACTGACATAAGATAATTCATCATCTTATAAAGTTCATCATATCCTGGAATTTTCAAGGGTATTTTCGCTTGATAATTATATACTTCATCACTATGCCAATTCATATTGCTTACTTCCTTCATCTTTTCTCCTCCTATAAAGTCTTTCTAATCTCTACTCTTTTCGATAAAATTAATTAAGAACTATTCTCAATTATAAAGAAGAAGAAAAAAAAGACGATCCCAGAAACATGGGGAAATAAAAATATCAGGAGCAATGATATGAAAAAGTGGCGTGAAATTGATACAGCTTTACATCGCTTAGAAAAAACATACACATCGTCTTGGACATACCGGCAACGTGTTATCACACTTTTACAGCAAGAACTCTCTTTTCAAGCATATTGCCTGTCTGCAGTAGACCCTCACACATTACTTTCTATAGGAGCTGTTACAGAGCATAACATTGAAAGTATTCATCATCAGATTTTTAAAAATGAATATTTACAACAAGACGTAAATCACTATGCAAGACTTTTTTATGAAGAAATACGAGTAGCCGTGCTAAGTGAACAAAAAGAAGAACAACTTAAGAAAAGTTACAGATACACATCTATCTTAAAACCCGCCGGATTCAAGGACGAACTTCGTGCTGTTTTGGTATATAAAAATCAATGTTTTGGGTATTTAACGTTATTCAAAACAGAAGAACACTTTCAAAGTGAAGAAAAAGAGCTTATTGAAAACCTTTCTTCCTCGATTGGTCGTGGACTTCAGACCTTTTATCATTTATTTTTAGAACCCGTTCCTTTACAACCTAAAATGCTGTTATTTTCTCCTGATCTTAAACTGATATCTTATACAAAAACAGGGATAAAGATGTTAGATACCCTAAGAGCTTCTGAATCGTTAGAAGGAGACAAATTGCCAAAGTCAATTCAAGCTCTCTGCTACCGGACACTAGGAAGTGAGGAAGGGTCAGCACATACGTTACTTGCTCTTCAAAAGTACGGATTTCTAACGCTTTCCTCTTTACTCTTAATAAAAGATAAAGAGGATTTCAACATAGCCATAAATATTGCTCAGGCCTCTTCAACAGATATTCTAACCATTTAATAAAAAGTATTATAATTTATCAAAACGTGAAAGTAATATCCTAGATTATTTAATTAAAGGTTCTTCAACTAAAGAAATAGCAAATGATCTCTTTCTTTCTCCTTATACAGTGCAAGATCATTTAAAATCTATCTTTCTTAAAACAGGTGTATTCACACGAAGAGAGCTTGTTTTTAAGCTGTTTACCCGCTATACCATTCCCTAATTTTTTTCTTTTGCACAATGATTCACAAATTGTTCATAACTTTATTGAAAACGCTTACCTTTTTTGTATATAATAAAAGTAAGGAAATTCTATAAAACATTAAAAATTTTAATATAAATAACAAAGGAGAATGTCATGATTTTAAAAGCGCTACGAAAAAACCGGTTGCTTACAATTAACTATTATGAAGATGGGCTTCTGCAAACTTGTCAAGGGCGCGTTCATAATCTTAACCTCTTAGATCAAACTTTATTTCTGAAAGATGAAAAGCAAAATATTTTTTCGATTCGTTTATCAGGCATTCAAGATATACAATAAAAGGAGCTAACTTTAGTTAGCTCCTTTTGCTATTTATCCTGCCCAAACATCTTTTGCGAAGCGGCCTTGTTCTTCTAAATCGAGAAGAAAACGCTCTGCTTCTTCTTCACTTTTATGTTCTATGTCTTGATATGCCTTTTTCAACGTACTTTCTACAGCAGGAGCCATACTTTTGCCGTCTCCGCAAATGTAAAGAGCTCCTTCTTTTTCAACAAGAATAGAAATCACTTCTGCTGCATCCTGTTCTATTAAGTGTTGAACGTACGTTTTGTCACAGCTTTCCATTCTTGAAAATGCCGTATGCAGTGTTACAATACCGTCACTTTCTGCTTTTTCAAGTTCATCTTTGTAAATAAAATCATGGGCTTCATTTCGGCAACCAAAATAAAGATGGGCTTCTCCGAGTGTTTTTCCTTTCTCTTTTAACACAGATCTGGCTTGTAAAAAGCCTCTGAACGGAGCAACGCCTGTTCCTGGTCCAACCATAATAAGCGGTGTACTTTCGTCAGCTGGAAGCTCAAAACGAGACTGAGGTGTATTAATAAACATCATCACTTTTTCACCAGCTTGACATTGAGCAAGGTAAGATGAAGCAACACCATGATACATTCCATCTCCACTCCATGCTTTTTCTTCTACTACACTTACTGTAATACTTGCTTTTTGATTGCTCTTAAGCGGTGAACTTGAAATAGAATAATAGCGCGGTTTTAACGGTGGGCAAAGTGTTAAAAAGCGCTCAAATGACAATTCACATGCCTCATATTTTTCAAGAAGAGACAGCATTGTTAATCGTTTGTTCGTCACGTTTTCACTATAGTGATCTCCTAGGAGGGCTTCAAGTTCATATTTATGTGGCGGACAAACGGTTGCTTCCGCTAACTCCTGTAGTGCTTTTCTTGAAACAGGTTCTTGCAATTCAACATTAAAAGTTAAAACATCTCGCACTCGTACAGGTTTGTTCAACGGTAAGTGTTGAAGTCCATATTCATCGCCTTCTAACATAATGCTCTCACTGCCGTCTAATCCGTAACGCTTCAATACTCGATTAACAAGCTCAGCACTATTTTGCGGAAGAATACCGAGGTGATCTCCTTCCTTATAAGAAACACCATTTGGTAAAGAGATTTCAATATGACGTGTACTTCTACCACTTTCTTCTCGCTGAAGCTCCTTATTTAACAGAACTTCTGCTTCTTGTGCTTTATACGTTTTGACAAGTGGATGCTGAACGTTTTCTTTTACAAATGTCACGTTTAATCCTTTTTTCTCTGCTACTTCTTTCGTTTCTTCGACGTTAAATGTTTCTTTCACTTTTTTCGTCAATTGATTTTTCCACTCATCAAGATGAAGCTCAAAGTCGCCGCTTGCATCTCCTTCTCCTCTATCTACAATCCGTTCTGCACCAAGCTCAGTCATTTTTTCATCAATAACTCTCGGTATGCGTTGATACGTACTTGCCCAGTTTCTGTCCCCACATCCAAACACAGCATAGTGAACACCTGATAAATCATTTTTTGACGTTTCTAACCAGTTCACAAACTCCGTTGCATTATCTGGAGCTTTTCCATTATAGGAAGCTGAAACAATTAAGACAACGCCTGATGTTGGCAGCTTGCCACTATAGCTGTTCAAAGCAGCAATAGTTGTGGAGAAACCGTATCTCTCGCCAAGTTCAGCAAGTTCATTTGCAATTCCTTCAGCAGTGCCTAAATTTGATCCATGAAGAACAAGAAGCGGTGTGTTATGCTCTTCAATGATAACGTCTTGTTCTACTTTTTCAGCTGCTTTGTTTTCGCTTGTATGATCGTTTAGAGCTGCATATTCGCGCTCTCGAGGACTTACTTGAATTGTAAAATTATCAGGTTTTAATGTTAAAGTTTCTTTTACTTTTAGTTCGTAGTTTCTGTGATCTACAATATTAAATCTTTGCAGGATCATTCCTAGTACAAGCGTTGCTTCATGTAGTGCAAACTGTTGACCAATACATGCGCGCTGACCGTTTCCAAACGGTTTGTACGCATGCATTGGAATTTTCTCTTCATCTTGGAACCGTTCTGGTCGGAATTCTTCCACATTTTCTCCCCACACTCTTTTGTCTCGGTGAAGATTTCCTAAAAGAACGCTTACGCTTTGGTTCTTTTCTATTGGATATTTTCCTCCTAGCATAATATCCTCTTTCGCATAAAGAGAAAAAGCTGGAGCAGTTGGCCAAAGTCGTAGGGCTTCGTTTAAAATCATTCGAATATATTTTAGCTTTCTTACATCTTCATAAGTAGGCATTCCTGTTAATACTTCATCAACTTCCTTGTATGCTTTCTTGAGCACGCGCGGATTTTTCAAGAGATAGTAAATCGCAAATGATAAAAGACCGCTCGTTGTTTCATGACCCGCAATTAAAAACGTAATCATTTGGTAGCGAATATTTTCATCATCTAGTTTCTCTCCTGTTTCAGGATCTTTTCCATTTAGCATATGGGCAAGAAGATCGTCTCCATCTACCTCTCCTTGTTTTTTACGCTCTTTAATAATCTCATCAGCTAGTTCAAACATGAACATTTTGTCCTCTTGAAATTGACGTTTTTTACGCACCATCAGCTTATCTTGAATAGGTAAACGATTCATTTTATTCATTGATTCATCCAATGCTCTCACCATACTATCTACAAATGGATGAGCTCCTTCTCGGTAGAAGCTATTGAAACGATAACCAAAGCCGCAAAGACCGATGGTATCTAGTGTTAAACGAGTCATATCTTCTGGTACATCAATTTCTTCTTCTTTATTTAGACGTTCCCATTTTTCAACAAGCTGTGTTGCAATATCAAGCATCATATGATGATAACCTTTCATTGCGCGTTGACTAAAGCTTGGTAATAAAATATTATGGGCTTTTTTCCAATTCGGCTCTTCTGTATAACTTGTAAAAAGTCCGTCACCTGCAAACTCTCTAGCGCTTGTAAGAGACACTCCTAGCTGCTTTTGAAACTTCTCTTCATCACATACTTCAGCAACTAAATCATGTCCTGAGACAAATGTTCCTAAAGCGTGTGGAAATTGAAATTGAAAAATAGGGCCTAGTTCCTGACCAATTTTCATAAATGTTTGCATTGGCTTATCTTTATCCATAAGCGGTAAGCTGCCTAACGGTCCATAAGTTTTAGGTTGTGGAATAGTACGTTCTTTTTCCATGAGAAAAGCCTCCTCTTTTTTTGTGCAATTGTTTCATAAGATAGACTGACGAAAAATATAGGTATCTATCATTCTATTTTCATAAATTAATGTAACGGAATGAATGTTCATTCTTTTCTCCTTAATAAGAAAGCGGTAGAATTTCTACACTCTCACCGCATCCCAACAACACGCTTCTAAACTATTCATAAGCTGATCACTTTCTGAAAGAATCTTTTTACGCAAAAGTTTTGCTATCTCAACATATGCACCGTACACAATCGCAAACAGCGCTTCTGTTGGTACAGAGCGAATAACATTTACTTTCTTTCCTTCCTCTAAAAATTGATAGAAAAAATCCATCATTTCTTGGAAAATGTCAATACTTTTTGAATCTAGATAGGGCGCATTGCTTTGGCTTTCTAAAAATGAAAAAGCATAAACATGATCTCGGGCAAAACCAACTACTTTAAAAAACAAGTGTCGAAACTGTTCTCTAATACCGGAATCACTCGGATAGTTCTCTTGTAAATGGTGTGAAAAGCTTTCTACGCACCGCTGAAAAACAGCATTAACAAGAGCTTCTTTATGCTCAAAATAACGATAAATGGTCCCTGCTCCTACTTCAGCATTTAAAGCGATTGTTGGAACTGTTGTAGCGTTAAAACCTCGCTCTGCAAAAAGCTCGAGTGCAGCATCCATAATCTTATCGCGCTTATTTTGCATGATGTCCATCCTCTCAACAAGCATCTCTTAAGTAAGAATGAATATTCATTCTATTTTCATTTTACCTTCTTTCTCGTTCAGCAGTCAAACTTTTCACACTTTCTGAAAATCGTGTAGAAAAGAACTTCATCTCTTATCACTGTTCCCGTTTTACACAAAAATACTCTCTTTTTTCACTCTATAGATTTAGCATCCAAAATCCCTTCTTCTCCATTACATACAAAATAAACGGTCTCTATTTACAGATTAAAAAACCGGCATGTAAGTTCATACCGGTTTTTTCGTTTCTTATAGTTCTTCTCCATTGCTTGCGATGACTTGCTTATACCAATAAAACGAATCTTTTCTCTTTCTTTCTAATGTACCATTTCCATCATCATCTTTATCAACGTAAACGTATCCATATCGTTTAGACATTTCGCTCGTTGACATCGAAACTAAATCAATTGGTCCCCAAGATGTGTAACCAAGCAGTTCAACTCCATCTCCTATCGCTTCTTTCATTTGCTCAATGTGCTTGCGTAAATAATCAATACGGTACGTGTCATGAATTGATCCGTCTTCTTCTACTTTGTCATATGCACCTAAGCCATTTTCAACAATAAAGATTGGAAGTCTATAGCGGTCATACATATCATTCAACACGATTCGCAAACCAACAGGATCAATTTGCCAACCCCAATCAGATGCTTCTAAATAAGGGTTTTTAAGAGAATTCATCAAGTTTCCATCTGTACGCTCTCCTTCAGGAGCAGAGGATGACAGCATAGACATATAGTAACTAATTGTAATATAGTCAACAGGATACTGTTTAATAATTTCATCGTCTCCTGTTTCTTTGATAATTTTAATATCATTTTCAATGAAGAAACGCTCCATATATTTTGGATATTCACCTCTTGCATGAACATCTGTAAAGAACAAATTATCTTGATTGTCTTTTTGAGCTTTTAAGACATCTTCAGGGTTTGGTGTATTTGCATAGTGACTCATTCTTGCTAACATGCAACCCATTTTTCCTTCTGGATTGATTTCATGCAATCTTTTCGTCGCAAGAGCACTTGCTACAAACTGATGGTGAAGAGCTTGGTATTTCGTTTGTACCGGATTTTCCTCACGGTCTGACACAATCCCTCCTCCTGTAAATGGACTTAATGTAATCACGTTAATTTCATTAAACGAAATCCAAAACTTTACTTTGTCTTTGTAGCGAGTAAAGACCGTCTCCGCGTAGCGTACAAAATGATCAATCACTTCACGTCCTGCCCATCCGTTATATTTCTCTGTTAGTCCGTTTGGTGTCTCATAATGAGATAACGTTACAATTGGCTCAATGTTATATTTTGCGAGTTCATCAAACACGCGATCATAAAAAGCTAGACCAGCTTCGTTTGGCACTTCATCATAGCCGTTTGGAAAAATTCTTGACCAATGAATAGAAAGTCGAAAAGCTGTAAAACCCATTTCAGCAAGAAGAGCGATATCTTCTTTATAGCGATGATAGAAGTCTACTCCTTCACGTTTTGGAAAACGTCCTGTACTCTCACCGCTAAGTGTTTTACGAATTTGTTCTGAGGTGATTTCCATTGCATTATCTTTTGTGCGCTCTTCTTTTGGAATATATTCTACAAAGTCTGCAGCTGATAATCCCTTTCCATCTTCGTTAAATGCTCCTTCGATTTGGTTAGCAGCAGTTGCTCCACCCCAGTAAAAGTTTTTTGGAAATGTTGGTTTAAATGTAGCCATTTTTCATCTTCCTCTCAGTTTATTATTTTATAACGGTAAACACAGGCTCTTTACTATTCACAGGCTTAAATGTTGATGTCACAACATCTAAATATTGATCTGTATTTGTTACAATAACAGGCGTTGTTGTTCGGTATCCTTCTTTTTGAATACCTTCAATGTCAAATGTGACGAGCTTAGTTCCCTTTTTCACTTTCTCTCCTTGAGAAACGTATGCTGAGAAATGTTTGCCATCAAGCTGTACTGTGTCAAGTCCAACGTGGATCAGCAGTTCGATTCCATCCTCACTTTTTAAGCCAATTGCATGCTTTGTTGGAAATAAAATAGATACTTCTCCATCAAACGGCGCATATACAACCCCTTCTGTTGGTTCAACAGCTACACCTTTTCCCATTGCACCGCTTGAAAAAACAGGGTCTTCCACATTTTCTAATGGAATCATTTCTCCAACTAATGGAGAAGAAAGTTCAGTTTTTTGACTGTTTTTCATATTAGTCACAGCAGGTTCTGCAGTTGCTGCTACCTCTGCTTTTCCTTCTTCTTTTTCCACTTCTTTCTTTTTGCCTTCAGCTCCAATAATAAAGGTTAAAATCGTTGCGGCTGCAAATGAAATACTAATTCCAATCACATATCCTACCATTGGAGAATAAGCAGGAATTGTGAACATGCTGTTAAATACAAACGTAAACACTCTTACATCGAACACCGCAATAAAGGCTCCTCCAAGTCCGCCTGATGCAAGTAAGATTGGAATAAGCTTTTTATAGCGTAGAATAATTCCATAAAGAATTGGCTCTGTTACCCCTGCAAATAATCCTGATAAAAGGGCAGCTAATGAAAGGGACTGCAAGTTTTTGTTTTTGCGAGCGCGAAGGTAAACACCAAGCGCAATTCCCATTTGAGCAAATGTTGCGGCTGCTGTAATTGGGTTAATCATATCTCCACCGCGTGAAAAGTTCGCAATCGAAATTGGCGTAATTCCCCAGTGAACTCCTAAAATAACGAGGATCGGCCAAACAGCAGCAATTAAAATTCCTGTAAGAATTGCTGATTTATCTAGCATAAAGACAATTCCTGCTGCAATGCCGGCACTTACATATTCAGCAAAAGGACCAAATGCAAGCGCCGTCAAAGGAACCATAATAAGCAAGCTGATCATTGGTACAAAGAATAGTTGAATTGTATCTGGCGTGTATTTCTTTAATACTTTCTCAAGCAGTGCATAAATCGCAATCGCAATCAGCATCGGGAAAACCGTTGAAGAGTAATCAATTGCAAGAAGTGGAATATTTAAAAAGTTTATATTTCCACTCTGTTCAATAAGAGCCGTAAAATTGGGTTCCAAAAGTCCTGCTGCAATGGCTCCCCCTACAAATGGATTTGCATTTAATTTCCGTGCTGCTGTAATACCAACAAAGACTGGGAGAAAGTAAAACACTCCTCCAGATGCGGCATTTAAAACGGCATATGTTGTACTTTTAGCATCCAACACGTTTAAAAGAGTTAACACGGCAAGGAGGGCTTTGATCATCCCTGCTCCTGCTAAAGCGGGAATAAGCGGCGAGAACGTTCCTGAAATATATTCAAAGACGCGAGAGACAACGCTAACCTTTTCTCCGCCGCCTTCTGCTCCTTCATCTCCACCTTTAATCGCATGGTTTTTCATAATCTCGCTGTATACTTTTCCAACGCGGTTTCCAACCACAACTTGAAACTGCCCGCCCTTTTCAACAACTGTAATCACCTCTGGGTGATTCGTTAGAGCATCTTTATTTGCTTCGCTATGCTTTCGAAGCTTGAAACGAAGGCGTGTTGCACAATGGACAAGGGATATGATGTTTCCTTTTCCACCAACTAGTTCTACAATTTCATTACCAAGCTGCTTGTTATCCATATCTCTTTCCTCCTTTTTAACGTAAAAAACCTGAAGGGAACACAAAAAGATCGTAGTCTTTTCTCTGTTCTCTTCAGGTTTTGCCTGCTAACCAGTAACAATCCTAAATGAGTGTCGTTATTTATTTTTTTCTCGATTAGAAACTCTATGAATGTGAATAATAAAGTATGATAACTCGTCTTTCGTCATTTTAACATTGTACTCTTTTTGTAAATATTTCTGTACTTTTTTTGTACATTCATCTGCTGCAGGATACTGATTTTTCACTTGTTCATAGAGAGAATTTTCTTCTTCATCATGCTCAAGCTCCCCGCGTAGCATTCGGTAAGCAAAATAGCGTAAGTGTGTAATAAAACGATTGTAATTAATAGACTCTTCATCAAAGGAAATACCATAGTGGTAGTTCACAATATTTACAACACTATTGACGATATTTGTCATTTCCATTGTCTCTTCCATGCCTGATGAATCTTGACGGGCATTGAAAAGGTGAAGAGCAATTGATGCGCTCTCATCTTCTGGTAAACGGATGCCTGTACGCTCTTCAATCAAATTTAAAGCAAGAAGAGCAACAGCGTGTTCATCTTTATAAAATTTCTTAACTTCCCATAAAAGCGGGTTCTTAATGATAAGTCCTTCTTTAAAGCGGGTTAGTGCGAAATGAATATGATCTGTTAATGAAAGGTATACCGTCTCATTAAGCTGACATGATAGCTTTTTTTGAGCTAATTCAATAATGTCATTTGATACTTCTAAATGAAGAAACGGAATATCTTTGAGAAGTTCAGATAATTTGTTAGCAGTAGATTCTGAGTGAATAACGAATGTTTTTTCAATCTTCTCTTCCTCAACTTCGTCTCCTGCTTTCTTTTGAAAAGCGAGTCCTCTTCCCATTACAACTATTTCTTGATTATGTTCACTTTCTGAAAGAATAACGTTATTGTTGAAAATTTTCTTTATGCGCATAATGATTCACCTTGTCACTGAGATTTTGTTCGCTAACAAAAAAACCCGAACTCATGACAGCATTATAGAAGCCTATAACACTCTAATGAATTCAGGTTTTGCCTGCCGAACAGTAACAATCCTTGTCTATGAACTTAGTATACAACATAATGATTGCGCTTGCAAACACTTTTTTAGTACTATTTTCACTAAAAACGTATAGAGTTGAAATTTCTTTTCTTATTTGCTGTTATACTAAGAAAGACTATTGGCTTAGAAAGGATGAAAACATATGCAAGAGCTACTTTCTTTTCTTCTTCATGAGGAAGAAAACCTACACTATCAATCTATCGAGAACATTACCATTATATCTGGAAATGTCGTTGCATGTGATCCTAATTTTTTTGAGGAAAGTACCCCTTTCCAAAAAAATATTCAACCTGGCTCATATCCTGTTTCTTTACTATTAGATAAAGAAAACTCTGTCGCCGGAGCTCTTATTACGTTTTCAAATCAAAAGCCAGTTCGCTTTGAAATGGCAACAAAACCTGGTCAACATATTAAAAATCTTGAGAAAAATATGATTTTTGGTCATCCTGTTGATACAGGTTTAAGCTGTTTTGCTGATGGAAGTGCTGTACTAAAGATGGAAGAGCTCGAAAGGAAGAAAATCAACGAGCTTGGAGATGACTTTATTAGCTTCTATGATGACGTTCTAGAAGAAAAACTTGAAGAACACGATGATATGTGGGGAAATTTAATCCTTGATGAAGAACATAATCTTAATACCCTAATCTTCTCTTCTGGATATGGAGATGGATTTTATGCCTCCTATTGGGGGATTGATGAAAAAGGAAATGTTGTTTCTCTTGTGACAGATTTTAATATTTTGTAAGAGAATCCTGCCTACAAGGCAGGACTTTTTTACACGTCAACTTCCATTTCCAACAGAGCATAGCTAAGGCTCTTTCCGTGTGTATCAATGCTTAATGATGTTGTCACACCTCCACGCATAGCGTTATAACACACAAATTGTAAAGCCGAAATATTAGGAAGTTCATATCTGATAACCTCCCTTTCTACAATTCCTTCTAAATGTTTTCTCACTTTTTCTGCTGTTATCTTTTCACAAAGCAAACGATAATCTTGTTCATTATAAGGGATAAGGGAAAGCATAAGCGTGTTCCCTTTGTCACCTGCTCGACTATGAGCGATATCATATAGTTTTTTCATGTGTTATATGCTCCTCTACTGTTATACTTAGCTTTACTTTATCTCGAGGTATAAAGGATGACACAATCCCAATAACATCATAAGCATATTTTCTAGCTCCTCCACCGCCAGCAGGTCCGTTCGTATAGAGAGCTTCAACTTCTTCTCCTATTAACCTTGCCCTCTCTAGCGTATCTGTCCTTCCTGCAACTCGCATCCTCACTTCATATGGTTGATTTCTATGATTAAATGATGAATAGTGCAGCGAAGAACAGCCGATATAATCGATTTGAAGATCTGGAAAAAAATCATTTAGACGTCTTCCTATAACTTCTCCTGCAAGTTCCGCTCGTTTAAGTGCATGCTCTCCGCCATAGGAAATTTCCCCTTCCCCAATGAAACCAGCATGATAGCCAACACTTACTTTTAAATGTTCAGGCTTCTCGCTTCCACTACCTCCGTAAACGAGAACAGCATCTTTTTCCACTTGTTCTAAATGGACAGAAGTAAAATCAGCGCGTACATCAGGAGTTATATATTCATAAGGATTTAGTACTTCATAGAGAAGCTGTTCCTTCACTGTTGCTAAATTTATTTCCCCTCCTGTTCCCTCTAACTTTCTAATAACCGCCCTTCCGTCTTTTTCAATTTCTGCATACGGAAACCCTAATGTATCGAGGTCCTGTACAGGTTTTTTAACAGGATCTGCAAAATATCCTCCTGCAACTTGCCCTCCACACTCAAGCAAGTGACCAATAACTGTTCCTTGCCCAAGCTTATTGTAATCTGTCAATGACCAACCATAGTGATGCACAATAGGAGCTAAAAAAAGGGAAGGATCAGCAGCTCTACCTGTGACAATAATGTCCGCATCTGTCTCTAAAGCAGAGATAATCCCCTCTATACCAATGTACGCATTAGCAGATACAATTTTTTGATACGAGTACAACGGCTCATTTGTTTCTAAAGAAGGTGTTGTCAAATCAATGCTGTGAAAAACATCATCACCAGTTACAGCTGCTACTTTCACAGGAATATTAAGCTTTTTGGCAATCTCAACTACTTTTTTTGCAGCTTCAATGGGATTTGCAGCACCCATATTTGTAATAAGACGAACGTTATGTTTGTGAAGCGAAGGTAAAAGAAGCTCTATTCTTTTTTCTAAAAGAAGATCATACCCTTCTTTTTCATTTTTTTGCTTCCGCTTTTGAGCAAGAGCAATCGTGCGTTCTGCTAAACATTCTAAAACAAGATAGTCTAACTTCCCACTTTGTGCTAATAAAAGCGCAGGTTCTAACCGATCTCCTGAAAACCCCGCTCCAGATCCGATTCTTAACATATTTATCACCTCAAATAGAAATAGCTCCTGTTAAAAGAGCGAGAACAGTCATAACAAGCGTTGTACCAAAAGCCCATTTAAAAATAAATTTCTGATGATCAACTAGGCTTACTCCTGTTAGTCCAATAAGAATGAAGGTAGAGGCCGTTAGAGGACTAAGCGGAAATCCTGTTGTCATTTGTCCTAAAATAGCTGCTCTTCCAATTTCATGAGGGTTCACTCCAAAGTTTGCAGCAGTTTCACTCAAAATGGGTAAAACTCCGAAATAATACGCATCAGGAGTGAAAACTAAACTGAGTGGCATACTTGTTATAGCAACAAGAACAGGAAGATATCCCCCAAGTGAATCTGGAATAATAGAGACAAGTGATAAAGACATCTCTTCAATCATTTTAGTTCCTGTCAAAACTCCTGTGAAAATACCTGCAGCAAAAATCATTGTACAAACAACAATAATATTGCTTGCATGATTTGTAAGCCTTTCTTGCTGGTCTTTTGGATGCGGATAGTTAATAAACAAGGCAATAACAAAGGCCACAAGGAATAAAACAGGCATTGGAAGCAGTTCAACAATAAGGGAAACTAACAAAGCTAAAGTTAATAAAATATTGAACCAAAATAAATTAGGGCGTTTTGCACTTTCATCAACAGCTGCTGCTTGTTCTGACAGCATTTTATAGTCTTCATCGGTTTTTAAAACCCCAAGTCTTCTCTGTTCTTTTTTCCCTAATATATAAGCAACAAATAGGACCCAAACCATTCCTCCAAGCATTGCTGGAATAATAGGATTAAAGATATCTGAAGACTGGGCATCAAGTGTTGCCATTGCCCTTGCCGTTGGTCCTCCCCATGGTGTCATGTTCATAACTCCTGCAGCTAAGCCTACAACTCCTGATAGAATAAGAGGATTCATGTTCAATTTTTTATAAATAGGTAAAAGCGCTGAAATTGTAATCATGAATGTTGCTGCTCCGTCTCCGTCTAGATGGACAACTAGTGTCAGAAAAGCTGTTCCTACTACAATCTTTAAGGGATCACCTTTTACGACAGCCACTATTTTTACAATCATTGGATCAAACAGCCCTGCATCAAGCATTAAGCCAAAGTATAAAATAGCGAAAACAATCATAATTCCGGTTGGGGCGACTTGGATAAGTCCGTCTAACATCATATTTCCTAAGTCACGGCCAAACCCGCCAATTAAACCAAACAAAATTGGTACAAGTACTAAAGAAACTAAAACAGAAACCCGTTTTGTCATGAGGAGAAAAAGAAAAGTTCCGATTGTTAATAAACCTAACAACGCGATCATGTTTTTCCCCCTATCTTGTTTCGGCTAATAAGGTTCTATTTCCTTTCCATTTTGAATGCTTTCTACTTTGAGTCTATTTTGTGGTGTAGCGATTTTTTTGCTTCTTGGTGGCTCTTGGCCGTTCTCTACCCATTCAATAACAAGGTCAAAGCTCTGATGAACATAAGGAGCAAGCGGCTGTCTATCTTTTCCGATGTCATATTCACTACGTACAAGAGCATCAGAATGCGCACCTTTTTCAATCATATAAAGACGATAATCATCGCTTCCATTATTTTTAACAAGCTTTTCATACGGATAGGCATGAACATCAGGGAATAAAACAGCGTCCCATGTTCCAAAAACAGTAATAAGCGGGGCTTTGATTTCTCCTGTATTCTCAATTTCTTTCACCGTTTTTTTCACATAATCTGGTCTTTTATCAAAATGATAGCCGTTAAAAATATAGTCATTGGACCTGTTGCGCAGCCCAAAGTGATCATAGTTCGTATACTGCTGCCACGGTATTGTTTTTTTAGCTGTTGGATCCAGCTCATCTCGATATCTATTTAACGTATTGAACCATTTATGCTGATCTGAATAAAACCAGTAGTTTTCTGTTCCTTTAGGAAGACCTGCTTCATACATCTCTTCAATGGCTTTTTCTTTCTTCTTGCCTTTTCCGTAAAGAGCGGCTCCTGCATGTTGAACAATTTGCGTATAAGATGTAATCTAGTTTGGTTCATTTGCTCTCCATAGTACTCCCGCCATATCAACTCCACCATCAAAGAGAGGATTTTTTTCATTATCATGCTCAAGCGCATAGCCGTACAACATATCCACCATTAGAATAACCAACAGCATATGTTGGGATAGGATGCTTTAATGAAACGAGCTTCCCTGCCCCTTCAGCTTGAGGAGAGATAAGTTTACTTTTATAATGCTCTGATAAATACGATTGAGCGGCTTTCGTTAATTGCCGAAATCTCATATGCCATTCTGCTAGGGAGTCGTCTTTTGAAATAAGTGCATTGTCTCCACCAAATGTTCCTTTATCTGTTGAAGCATATGCATATCCTTTTTCTAATACATAATCACTGAAGAGAAGATCATTAGACATTTCACTCGCATTTCCTCCTGGAGCTGAAACAACAAGCTTTCCATTCCAGTCCCTGGGAACTCGAATAACAAAACGAGCGTCTTCAAACGCTCCCCGAATTTCTTTTCCTTTCACTTCTTTTGGACTGTAGTAGCGATAAAATCCTGTCTCATTTTCTTTTTCTCCCCACAAGGTGGCACCTGATAATCCTCCTGCTTTTTGAAGCTGATGAGGATTCTTTGTTGTAAGCCAGTTCCCTTTTTCACCGTTGAATTGTTCTACTGTGACACTATGAGCTCCATCGATAAATCTTTGTGCTTTTGTACTTTCAGACATACAGAAAAAACAACAAGCAGCTATACTAGCTATAAAAAACTTTTTAAAGTAAGTTCTTTTCATCTTTTCTCTCCTTTCCTCTTCATCCTTTCTTACTTTATATAGTGCAAGATGCATGCCAACCTGATCATTTCTAACATTACTTTCTCAAAAACAGCGGTTTTTAAAGAAAAGAAACTCTCTAACGATAAATTTATATCGAAAACGGTTTCTTGTAGTTTTCTAAATTTCTAGAACTGTTCTCGTCTCTCTAAAATGCATTTCCTTATATAAGAGGAGAAAAAGAAAAGATTTCTAAAAGGTTAGAACTCTTTCTAACCTTTTAGAAATCTCACATGTTAAGCTTCTTTAACTTGTTGTACAAAGTAGCAAGAGAGATGCCTAATAACTCCGCTGCTTTTTTCTTTCCTTCAATATTGTGTCCGCATTTACTTAATGCTTTTTGAATGTATTCTTTTTCCCTTCTTCTTATCATTTCTTGCAATGTTTCACTTTCTTCTTTACTTTTTTCTCGTTTCTTTACAATAAATGAGGGTAAGTTTTCTACTGTAATTTGTTCGTTATCTGCCATACAAGTAGCATAGTCTACAGTATTTTTTAACTCTCTAATATTTCCTGGCCACTCATAACTTCTTAAGATGCGAACAGCTTCCTCTTCAAAAATGCACGAAGTAAATTCAGAAGCTTGAGATTCAATAAGTATAGAAATATCTTCTTTTCGCTCTCGTAAAGGAGGAACTTCAATGCGAATAACGTTTAATCGATAAAATAAATCTTCTCTAAAATGTTTTTTGTGCACAAGCTGTTCGATATTACGGTGTGTCGCAGCAATAATTCTTACGTCGATTTCTCGCTCTTTTGTTTCTCCTACTCTTCGAAGCTTTTTCTCTTGTAAAATACGAAGAAGTTTAGCCTGGAGGCTCGAGGGCATATCACCTATTTCATCTAGAAATAGGGTCCCTTCATGCGCTACTTCAAAGAGCCCTGGCTTGCCGTTTTTTTTTCGCATTTGTAAATGCTCCTTCCCCGTATCCGAAAAGCTCACTTTCTAGCAATGAAGATGGAATGGCTGCGCAATTTACAGGAACAAATGCCCGTCCACTTCGTTCACTTTTATTATGAATACTTTGGGCAAATAGCTCTTTTCCTGTTCCACTCTCCCCTGTTATAAGCACAGGAAAAGAGGATGCTGAAGCCTTTTCAGCAATAGAAATGGCTTTTTTCACCTTATCACTCTTACCCATAATATCTTTAAACGTATACTTTGCTTCATAAGCTCTATTCATCCGACTTTTTAATGTTTCAACCTTTTCTCTTTGCCTTTTTAATTCCTGAGAAAGCTTATCTACTTCTGTTAAGCTTTTACAAACTGAAACAGCTCCTACAACTTCCCCATTCAATATAATGGGGGCCATATCCACCATATATTCTCGATCTTCTGTTTTTCTATACACCCCAGCTCTTGTTTTTCCATCCTTTAACGTTTGTGGAAGCTTAGCACCACGTCTGTATGCACTGAGCGGTTTTCCAATAATATGTTGTGTCACACCTGTAATCTTTGTGTATTCTGGATTAATCATTCTTACAATTTCATGCTTATCAATAACAAGAATTCCATCATGAATACAGTGAGCAACGGCTTTCCACCATTCTGCACTATGTTGCATAGAAACCTCTTCCCCCATTTTTAATCCCCCTTCTTATGTATTAAGAATAGGCTAGAAACACTTTTTATGAAAGGGTTTTCTTTTTGTATTAAAAATAACAGAACAATGAATTGTTCTGTCACACTTACGGTAAGGGTGGCTTTCCCGTTTGTTTTCAATTCTTTTCCTTGATGAAGGATCTCTTTATGTTTCTTCTCTCTACTCCTGCTATATCGAATGGTTCCTACTTTTTTAGATTGGTTATTTCGTTCAGTATGCTTTGTACAAAGTATAACAATAGGCTACTTTCTCAAAAAGAAACAGTGCTTTTTCTACAAAAAAGTCCCCATTTTAAATAGGGACAACATGTTATATGCCAGCAGAGCTTTTTAAACGAGCTAATATTTTTATAAAGTCTTCCTCTGAAATACCTGGTGCAAACTCTTCTGTAATGGGTTCTAAGTCTGGAATTGTTCCTCCTCTTGGCGTTCCATCTACAACTTGAACAGGCTTTCCATCTGATGGATGAGGTCCTTTCCAAATTTTCGCTATTTGTTTATAATCCGCATCGCTAAATGTATATAGTTTCGTATGAACATTTTGCTCTTCAAATTTCCGAGCGCTATCAAAACGCTTATTTTCGAGGTCTGGAATTGGAAGCAACTTTGTTACATCAACACCTGTTGCAACTTCAAGTGCTTTTGCATAAGCAACCGCATGCGTTGTACCTCGTACAAGCAGATATCCAATCATTTCCCGTGCAACAGGATGATCTGTCATTTCATATACGCGCATTTTATGCGTGCGTGCTCCACATTCAAGAAAAAAGTTGTGCAAAAGATCAAAGATCAAATTCCCACTTGTTACAACATAATCTCCTGTCCACGGCTGACCCATTGAATTAGCAGGAATTGCGGTTTGAGCTGTTGCAATAAAATGATGCGTGTTTCGTTTATCCTTCGCATCCCTCATTGGAGCAAGGTCTGGATCTTCTGGAAATGTTGTTCCTTCAATCATTAAATTAATCGCATTTGAGACAAGCTCAACATGCCCGAACTCTTCTGCTGTGATACTTGCAATCAGTTCATAAAAAGGACGAAACTTTTTTTTATGACGAAAGTTAAAAGATTGAAACATATAGTTATTAAGCGTTGACATCTCGCCAAATTTCCCGCCTAGAAGCTCCTGCACGGCAGCAGCAGCATTAGCATCTGGATGTACAGATTTGGGTAAATCGATAAGCAGCTTATCTATTCGTTTAATCATAGTTGTACCCCCCTTATGACAACAATGCTGTCTATTACGTTGTATGAGAAGAAGGGATTGTCTCATTCACCCATTGTTTTTTCCTATTTCCTGTTTCCCATTAAAATAAAAAAGCCTTTAAGATGATCGTTCACCTTAAAAGCTTTTTGTTCATTTTGCAGAAGAGCTTATAAATCCAAATTTGCCTCCTACAACTTCTTTTACATCATGAATCACAATGAAAGACTGCGGATCTATTTTGGTTACATTTCGCTTTACTTTTAACAACTCGTTCTTTTTAATAACCGTATAGATAATATGCTTGTTTTTATTTTCATAAAAACCGTATCCATAAAAAATAGTAGCGGCATGTCCACAATTTTTCGTTACGTAATTTGCAATTTCTTCGTGTTTTGCAGACATAATTGTCACAGCTTTTTTATTATGAAATCCTTCGATAAAAATGTTCACAATCTTAGCGCACAAATAAACAAAAATAAACGTATAAAGCGTATTGTGTACACCAATTGCAACAACAGATGCCAAGATAATTAAGCTATCCATATAAAACATACTTTTAGAAATATTGTAGCCTTTTGTATAGTTCAGCAAATAGGCAAGAAGTGTTGTTCCCCCCGTAGAACCATCTGCAATGAAAATAAGAGCAAGACCAGCCCCCATTAAAAGGGCTCCGAATACAATACCTAAAATCATATCTTCTACTTTAAATGGAATAAACGCAACAAGGCTCAGGAATACAGACGTCATAAAAGCGCCTAACACAGTGTAAGCAATTGTTCTTTTCGTCAAAAACTTAGCTGAAATAGCAATAAACACAATGTTAACAACAAAGGTACTAACGCTTGTTGGGATATGAAAAAGATAATAAAGGACAAGAGCAATTCCAACAGAACTCCCATCTCCAAGCTTATTCGGTACAACAAAAAAATCAATAGATGCTGCAACAAGAAGAGAGCCAACTATAATGAGTAAAAGATCTTTATAAACAGTTTTCATATGATTCCTCCTTTCTCTTGCTGTCTAAAATTTTACCGTTTCTTATAAAGTCCGTTCTGTATTATATAGGCCTTTATAAAGCATGTCAACGTTATGAATGGAAATAACAAAAAAGCTCTCCCCCTCCACAAAAAAAGACAAAGATATCTTTGTCTTTTTTACATTATTGAAAAGATAGAGCTTCTTTTAAGTCTTCTATTAAGTCATCTTTATCTTCAAGACCTACTGAAATACGAATTAATCCATCTGTAATGCCTAATTGTTCACGTCTTTCTTTTGGAATTGAAGCATGAGTCATAAGAGCTGGAATCGAAATTAAGCTCTCAACAGCTCCAAGACTTTCAGCAAGTGTGAAATAGTTTGTTTTCTTTACTAGTTCTCTTGCTTTTTCCTCTGTCTCTACTTCAAACGAAATCATTCCACCAAATCCTCGTGCTTGGGTTACAGCTAGTGAATGATTTGGATGAGAAGAAAGACCAGGATAGTACACGTTCTTCACTTCTGAATGCTGAACTAAAAAGTCTACAATCTTCCTTGCGTTTTGCTCATGTTCTTCCATTCGAATGCCAAGCGTTTTTATGCCCCTCATAAGAAGCCATGAATCATGTGGACTAAGTATGGCTCCTGTTGAGTTTTGAACGAAATGGAGATCATCTCCTAGTTTCTTGTTATTCACCACGGCTAATCCTGCTACAACATCACTATGCCCACCAAGATATTTTGTAGCACTATGAAGAACAATGTCAGCTCCAAGCGTAATCGGATTTTGCCAATAAGGCGTACTAAACGTGTTATCTACAATCGTAAGAAGGTTATAGCGCTTGGCAATTGCGGCCGCTTCTTTTATATTTGTAATCTTTAGTAACGGGTTTGTTGGTGTTTCAATAAAGATTGCCTTCGTATTTTTTTTAATCGCCGGCTCTATATTTTCAACCTTACTTGTATCTATGAATGTCGCCTCAATGCCAAAGCGACTTAACACTTTCGTAATGACCCGAAAAGATCCTCCGTATACATCATCACTTAAAAGAAAATGATCTCCTTTTTGAAAAAGAAGAACAACAGATGTTATGGCAGCCATTCCTGAACTAAATGCAAAGCCTCTTTCTCCCTCTTCTAAATCTTTAATAAGTTCTTCTACAGCAAAACGAGTTGGATTTCCTGTTCGAGCATACTCATATTCCTTCGGCTCACCTGGTTCTTCTTGTTTATACGTACTTGAATGGTATATAGGAATAGAAACCGCTCCTGTTTCTTTGTCAGTCGAGATACCACCGTGAATAAGCTTAGTTTTCTTTCTCATTCTACTCTCCTCCATATATGTGCTGACTTAAATAGCGTTCGCTTGAATCAGGGAAAATCACTACAATGTTTGATCCCTGACTTGCCTTTTTACTTTCTTGTAGTGCCGCATAAAAAGCAGCACCAGATGAACTTCCAACAAACAACCCTTCTTTACGAGCTAACTCTTTAACCATTGTAAAAGCATGATGGTCTTCTACCGTATGAATGGCATCAAAATAAGAAGGATTCATATATGAAGGAAGAAATTCCATCCCAATTCCTTCTGTTTCATGAGGACCAGGCTCTCCTCCATTTAGAATAGAGCCTGTAGGTTCTACAATAACGGTTTTAACTTCTTTCTTTTGTTCTTTTAAGTACTTCGCCGTCCCCATAAAAGTTCCACCTGTGCCTGCTCCAGCAACAAATACGTCAATGTTCCCACCAAGCTCTTTCCATATTTCAGGTCCTAATGTTTTGTAATATGTTTCAGGATTTTGATCATTCGCAAACTGCTGTGGAGCATATGAATTTGGAATTTCCTTTAACAACTCCTGCGCTTTATGAATGGCTCCTTTCATTCCAAGCTTTGTTGGGGTGTTCACTACGGTAGCTCCTAGCGCTTTCATTAGTTCCTGTTTTTCTACACTAAACTTCTCCGGTACGCAAAAAATCACGTTCACGTCTTTATGAATGGCAGCGAGAGCCAACCCAATTCCTGTATTACCTGCAGTTGGTTCAATAATGGTTCCACCGCTTTGTACTAATCCTCTCTGGGATGCCTCTTGAAGAAGATGCTGACCAAGACGGTCTTTCACACTTCCTCCTGGATTGAAATATTCAAGCTTTGCAAACAACCGAATATTTGAAGGAAGAGAAAAATGTGTGATTTCTAAAAGAGGTGTCCGGCCAATGAGATCGTGGACGCTTCGGAAAATGGTCATAATATCTGCTCCTTTTAAGCAAATTAACGATAAATTATGCGGTTTAAAAGTTCGCAAAAAACAAATATTTTTAATCTATTAATTTCTATAGGTATAGTATGATTTTATTTCAAAACCGTTCTCATTTTTTATAAGCTCCCTTTATATATTGAACGAGCGTATCGATTCTTTGGTTTCCTAAGGCCTAAATGTTCTCTTAGCGTTGTTCCTTCATATTCACTCCGGTATATTCCTTTCTCTTGGAGAAGAGGCACAACATATTGAACAAAATCTTCTAATCCTGCCGGAAGTAAGGGGCATTGAAGCATAAATCCGTCAGCAGCTCCTTCTTCTATCCATTTCTCCATTTCATCAGCAATTTGGTGAGGCGTGCCTACGAACGCATCCTTCCTTCCCGCTCCAACAAAACGATAGTATAAATCTCCAACGGTTAATTTTTCTTCTTTCATAATACGCTTCATTTCATCAAACTGACTTTGAATGCCGTTTACTTTCGGGAAATTAATCTCTGATGCTAGCATATTTAAAGGGTATTTTGTAAAATCAATATTCCCCATATATCCTGATAAAAATTGCAGCCCTTCGTAGGATGAAAGAAGACGCTGTAGTTCAGTATACTTTTCGTGAGCTTCTGCTTCTGTGCGGCCAATAATGGGTGATATCCCTTGAAGAATGAACAAACTCTCAGGATCACGGTTAAATGTTTTCACCTGACTTTTTAAGATTTGATAATACTTTTTTGCTTCTTCTTTGCTGTCTTTATGGATAAAAACTACTTCTGCTGTACGAGCGGCAAGACGTTGACCTGAAGGAGAAGAGCCGGCTTGAACGATCACAGGTTGACCTTGTACAGATCTTGCAATATTAAGCGGTCCACGAACAGAAAAGAAGGTTCCTTTATAGTTTAGTCTATGCAGTTTTTCTTCATTAAAAAACATTCCCTTTTCTTTATCCAATACAAACGCATCGTCTTCCCATGAATCCCAAAGTCCTTGTACAACGTCAATAAATTCTTCCGCCCGTTCATAACGCACGTCGTGTTCTTCATGAGTTTCTCGACCAAAATTTTGAGCCGTAGCTCCTGTAGCATCGCCTGTTGTCACAAGGTTCCACCCCGCGCGACCTCTGCTTATATGATCAACAGAAGCAAATTGGCGAGCCAAAATATATGGCTCGCTATACGTAGTCGAGGCAGTTGCAACAATTCCAATTTTAGACGTAGCTTCTGCTAGTGCTGTAATTAAAACAATGGGATCAAATCGATTTAAAATATTAGGGTGAGATTGTTCATTAATCGCTAAACTGTCTGCAATAAAAGCAATATCAAATTTCCCATTTTCAGCAACGCGGGCTAATTGTTTATAATGTTCAACATCTATGCTTGCTTTCGGATTTGCTTTTGGATGTTTCCACGAGGCAACATGCATTCCTGTTCCAACAAGATAAGCTGCCAACTTCATCTGTTTTTTGCTCATAAACCGTCTTCCTCCTTCATTAAAATCTTGAGCTCCCCTCCGTCCATTTCTCTTTTCTTAACTTTGGAGTTCTTTTAAGGGAATAAAAGTAGGTAAATAGTTTCCATTAAACGTCTTTTCTATATAATTAGCAACTTCGTCACTTTGATAAAGGTGAACAAGCTTTTTGTATGTTTCATTATTTTGATCTTCTTTCCTTGCTGCAATAACATTAATATACGGTTTAGCCGTTTTGCTTTCATGAACAAGAGCATCCTTTAATCCTAGTCCTGCTTCAACAGCTACCCCATTATTAATGATAGAAGCGTCAACGTCTTCCATTACGCGCGGCGTAGTTGCTGAGTCAACCGGAATAATTTCTAGGTTTTTAGGATTTTTCTTAATTTTGTCTTCTCCCCCATTTCCATCAAAATCATCTACAACTGTTAGTGAGTTTGCTTCCTGCAGAAGCACTAAAGCTCTTCCCCAGTTCGATTGATCATTAGGTACAGCAATCTTTGCTCCATTTGGAAGCTGTTTTAAATCTTTATATTTATTAGAGTAAAGACCTAGCGGTGCGATAATGGTTGTGCCAATTGGAACAATATCAGTATGATTCTTTTCATTAAACGTATCCAAATACGCAACATGCTGAAACGCATTAACATCAATATCCCCTTCTGAGAGAGCCTGGTTAGGATCCACAGCTGCAGTAAAAGTCACGATATCGATGTTTAACCCTTCTTCTTTTGCTTTTGATTTAATAAACTCCCACGTTTTCAACTCTGAAGTCCGTATGCCTACTTTAATCGTTTGTTCTGAAGTGCTCGCCGTCTTTTCTTGACAGCCGCTCAAGAATCCTATGCACAGCAGTAATACTATGATCCATCCGAGACCTTTTTTCATCCTTCTTCCTCCTAAGCTCTTCTTAATTTTCGTTCAAAAAAGTGACCTAACATTTGAATGAATTGCACGAGAACAACTAAAATCACAACAGTTACGACAATTGTAATGGTGCTAAAACGCTGATAGCCGTATGTAATCGCTAAATCACCTAACCCGCCTCCACCAACTGCGCCCGCCATTGCCGTTGCACCAACCAAACCGATAGTCACAGTTGTAATACTTAGAACAATAGAGCCGAACGCTTCTGGAAAAAGAAAATGATAAATAATCTGTAAAGGCGTCGCTCCCATTGATTTGGCAGATTCAATAATCCCTTTATCAACTTCTAAGAGCGAATTTTCTACTAGTCTTGACATGTAAGGACCAATATGAAGAACAAGCGGAACGATAGCTGCAGTAGTGCCAATAGAAGTTCCTACTAGTAATCTAGTAAAAGGAATGATAGCTATTAGTAAAATAATAAAAGGAATAGACCGAAGAATATTCACGATAGGATTTAAAATAGAAAAAATAAACGCATTTTCTAAAATATGACCTTTCCTTGTTACGACTAATAAAACTCCTAGCGGAATGCCAATGAGCGAGCCGCAAACAAGGGATATACTGACCATATATAAGGTTTCCCATAGTGATTGCAAAATCAATTCTGTACTTACTTCCATTTCCTACCCAACCTCCTTAATGACGATATTTTGTGCTGAAATGTGTTCATAAGCGCGCTGAATTTCATTCACATCTCCTTGAAATTCTACAATTAAATGCCCAAAAGGAACGTTTTGCAACTCTGTAATATTTCCAAATAAAATGTTAATGTGAACGGTAAATGCTTTAGCAATTTCTGATATAATCGGCTGCCCTGTAGACTCTCCTACAAAGCGTATTTTGTAAACGCGACTATCATTTTTCGACTTCAAGTAATCAAACACCCTTTCTGGCACATCATCTTTTATAACAGTTTTCACAAAATTTTCTGTGATAGGGTTTTGGGGATTTGAAAACACATCGATAATTCGTCCTTCCTCAATAAGCTCTCCGTTATGCATTACTCCTACTCTATTACAAATTTGTTTAACAACATCCATTTGATGAGTAATCATGAGAATGGTAATGCCGTATTGCCTATTAATTTGTTTTAGTAACTGTAGAACAGAAAGCGTTGTTTCAGGATCTAAAGCAGATGTTGCTTCATCACACAAGAGAATCGATGGATTTGTTGCAAGTGCTCTTGCAATCCCGACTCGCTGCTTCTGTCCTCCTGATAATTGGTTTGGATAGTGATGGATTTTATCTTCTAATCCTACAAATGTTAAAAGCTCTTTCACTCGTTCTGCAATAAAGGCTTTTGAAGCCTTTATTAAGCGAAGAGGTAAAGCCACATTATCAAAAATGGTTTTGGATTCTAGCAAATTAAAATGTTGAAAAATCATGCCAATGTTTTTCTTTGCATTCCGCATTTTTCTTTCTGATAAATGCACTAAGTTTTTTCCGTTCACAATAATTTCACCTTTTGTTGGTTGTTCTAATAAGTTTACCGTCCGGATAAGCGTGCTTTTACCAGCCCCGCTATGACCGATAACCCCAAATATATCTCCTTTTTCAATCGTTAAATTGATATTGTGTAAAGCTTGAATTTTCCTAGACTTTGTATAAAAAGTTTTAGAGACATTTCTAAATTGAATCAACACGCTCTCCCCCATTAATGATAAATTTTGTCGTGTATCGCTTTAAGTTTCATTTAAGCCTCCTGGCTATTTCTTTCTTCTTAAAAAACAGGTACTACCGCTCCTTTATAATGCTCGTTAATAAACGTTCTAACTTCTTCCGTCGTTAACGCTTTAGCTAGCTTTTGAATAAAATCGTCGTCTTTATTATTCTGACGAGAAACTAAAATATTCACATATGGAGAATGATCATCTTCTATTATTAGGGCATCTTCTTTCGGATTGAGCTTGGCTTCTAGGGCATAATTTGTATTAATGGCTGCTGCATCAACATCATCTAATGAACGAGGAAGTAGGGGCCCATCGACTTTGATAAACTCTAACTCTCGTGGATTCTTTTTAATATCTTCTAACGTAAATTGTTTATTCTGAGCATCTCCCTTATCAAGTTCAATTATTTGATTCGCGTCAAAAAGCTCTAACGCGCGTGAGAAATTAACAGGATCGTTCGGAAGAGCAATGCTTCCTCCTTTTCTCAAGTTTTTAATTGAGTTCACTTTTTTAGAATATACACCAAAAGGTTCAATATGGATTCCTTCCACTTTAACGAGGTTTAAGCCACTATCTTTATTCGTTTGTTTTAAAAAAGGCGTATGTTGAAAAAAGTTAGCATCAAGCTCTCCATTTGCTGTGCTTTCATTTGTTTGAATTCCATCTGTAATCGTTTGAATATCTAGATTGATTCCTTCCTTCTTAAGAGCTGGCTTTATAAATTCAAGAATTTCTGCGTGCGGAGTTGAAGAAGCTCCAATCCGTAGAGTGACGGGTTGATCTTGTTGACTTTCTTCTTTTTTTAAAGATTCACTAGAAGATGATGAACAAGCTGAAAGAATGAACAGGATTAAACTTAAAAAGATAAAAAGGTACTTTTTCTTCATGATTTTCTCTCCCTCTTCTCAATCCTATATTGTTTGATAATTTTCCCCTTTCATTTCAAAAGGTGGGGTCTTGCTCCCTAAAATGTTCATCATATGAGAGCTCTTGGTGATTTAATCAGTTTTAGACTAATATTTCTTTTCCTTGGGTGTTTTCTTGTATATAAGCATGCGTTTTTCTAACAATTTTGTTTTTATCATTATCCATTGATGCAACATGAAAGGAATCACTCAAAGAAATTGACCTCTTCTTTAACGAACTTACATGCTGCATGATATAGTCAGTATTTTCTGGAGGAACAATGTGATCTTCTAAGGACTTAAAGCTTAAAAGAGGAATCTTTACGTTCCTTAGCTCCTCGACTGTAATTTGGTTCATTAAACGTTGAAGCTGATGAATGGACCGGAGCGGAACTTTACTATATGTTATTTCAACTACACCTTGTTTTTTAATATCAGGCTTACTTTCCTCTATATAGCGAGGAGTTAGTTGATTTCTCAATAATTCATAACTTGGCACAGATAATGCCTCATTAATAAGGATAAGGCCCTCTATTCCTTGGTGTTTATTTGCCAACAAAATAGCAAGCGTCCCTCCCATTGACTACCCTACTACATAGATGACTGAACAATATCTCTTCAAACGTTTATATCCTTTTTCTAAATCAGAAAACCATTCCTCATGAGTTGCTTTCTCCACATCTTTATAGTGCGTTCCATGCCCTTTTAAACGAGGAGCATACACCATATAACCTAGTTGAGCAAATTGTTCTCCTAAGTCTTTTACACTTTGAGGTGTTCCCAGAAATCCATGGGAAAGGAGAAGACCAACTGAGTTACCTTTTATAAAAAAAGACTCTGCACCATCTATAACAGGGTATATCAACTTTTCACCTCTTTTATTTTTGAACAAAAAAGGCCTACTATGTGAATAGTAGGCCTTTGGTTATCCAATTGGCTTTTCGTTATTTAACTGATTATAATATTCGACTTCAAGCTCTGAAACGCTTAGTTCATAAAGATGATACTCACCCTTTTTATAAATACCAAGCTCAAGCAATTGTTGTACTAGGTGTTCTTTATGATTAAACATTCTTTCCCTCCTGACACTGCTTTGTGATCCTCAAAAAAAAATGATTAACAAGGTTAATCCAAAGAAGAATAGCATCTTTCCTTTTCCATCTTCTCTCACCGCTTTTTAAAAACAAAAAAGATCCAACCCTTTTTTGGTCGGACCTTCGTCTGCTCGATCGGTTCCTAAATTTCCTTTAGTATATACCCACTATTCTGATAAGTCAACTCAGTTATAAAACAAAATAAATGGCTAGGATTGACTTGCTCTAAGAGCATCATCTAAATCTTTTAAAATATCATCGATAAATTCTGTTCCAACTGAAAGACGGATAAGTTCTGGAGTGACGCCAGATGATTGTTGTTCTTCTTCTGTCAGCTGCTGATGTGTTGTACTTGCAGGATGAATAATCAGTGACTTTGAATCACCAATATTAGCTAAATGAGAAAAAAGCTGAACAGAATTAATAAGTTTTGTTGCCGCTTTTTGACCTCCTTTAATGCCGAACGTCAAGATTGCTCCTTGCCCTTTTGGAAGGTACTTTTTAGCTAACTTGTTCGTCGGATGACTGCTAAGTCCTGGATAGCTGACCCAGTCTACTAGTTCATGACCTTCAAGAAAACTAGCAACTTGAAGAGCGTTCTCACTATGTCTTTGCAGTCGAAGATGCAACGTCTCCAAACCTTGTAAAAGCAAAAAAGAATTAAAAGGAGAAAGAGCTGAACCTAAGTCTCTTAGAAGTTGAACACGAGCTTTCGTAATATAAGCTGCTTCATCAGCAGCCTCTGTATATACTAACCCATGATAACTTGGATCAGGGTTTGTTAAGTCTGGAAACTTACCGCTTTTTTCCCAGTCAAATTTCCCACTATCAACAATAATTCCTCCAATTGTTGTTCCGTGACCTCCTATAAACTTTGTCGCAGAATGCACTACAATGTCTGCCCCAAACTCAATCGGTCTAAGAAGATAAGGACTTGGAACCGTATTATCGACAATCAGAGGAATTTTATGTTGGTGAGCAATGGTAGCTACTGCCTCTATATCTAGCACATCTCCTTTTGGATTTCCTACGGTCTCAGCAAAAATAGCCTTCGTTTTCTCTGTTAGCTCTTTCTTAAAATTCTCTGGATTCTCAGAGTTAACAAACTTCACAGTAATCCCAAATTTGGAAAGCGTCGTTGAAAATAAATTATATGTTCCACCGTACAAGCTGCTCGAAGCGACAATTTCATCCCCGGAAGAAGCAATATTTAAGATGGAAAAAGCGGTTGCAGACTGACCTGATGAAACCCCTAATGCCCCTATGCCTCCCTCAAGAGCTGCCACCCTTTTTTCAAAAACGTCTGTAGTTGGATTAATGATTCTCGTATAAACATATCCTTCTTCACTTAAATCAAACAAACTAGCTGCATGCTCACTATCTTGAAACGAAAATGACGATGTCTGGTAAATAGGTACCGCACGTGCAAAAGTAGTGGAATCAATAACTTGCCCTGCATGAATAGCTTTTGTGTCTAAGTGTTGATTTTGAAAATTTGTCATCCCTATCCCTCCTGAAAAGCCATTTAATACCAACAAAAACAATCGGAATAATAAACTTTAATAACTTTGAATAATAATATACAGAAAAGAAAATTTATTTGTCAACCTTTTTTTACTAAACTATGTAAAAATAAACTATAATTTTTCTCACAAAGAAGCATAAACATTTGACAATTAAGATATTGTGAGGTACCTTCTTTTTAAACCAACTAATTCGATCAGTTTAGATAACTTTAAAGTTCAACCGGTCAACCGGAGGAGATACTGATGAGGATGCCTACCTCTTCACAGTATCTCTTTTTTTATCAAAAATTCAAAAAGGAGGATTTCCTATGCAAGCATCCCCCTCACTTATTGAAATTTATAATATGGAGAAACATTATATAAAAAATAAACTATATAATACTTCTGTCCTACGAGTAGTGGACGGCATCTCTTTATCTATTTCTAAAGGAGAAACCTTCAGTTTGATTGGTGAAAGTGGCTGTGGCAAATCAACGCTTGGACGAATTATAGGCAAACTACTTATTCCTACAACTGGAAAAGTCTTATTTGAAGGAAGAGATATTACAAAACTCGTCCGAAAGAAAGATAAAAAATTGCAAAAAGATATCCAATATGTAGACAAAGAAGCAAGCTTTAAATGGAACAAACACTATACCGTTTTCAAAATGTTAGAGAAAGTTTTAGAAACTCACGAAATGTGTAGCAATACGAACGGACATTGTCTCATTTCCCACCTACTTAATAGCATGGGCTTAGCTCATATAGCTTATCATCCTATCCAAGGATTAACTCCTGGGGAAAGGCAGCTTGTAAACATTGCTTGTTCATTGGTACTACAACCAAAGCTTTTAATCTTAGATGATCCCCTGTCTGGACTCGATTTATCTGTACAGTCACAGGTTTTAAATATTCTCTCTCATCTAAAAAAGAAAAGAGCAATTACGTACCTTTTTATTTCAGATGATTTAAATGCCAGTTATTATATTAGCGATCAAGTGGCAGTTATGTATAAAGGAAGGATAGTAGAAAAAGGAACCGTATCTCAAATATACGAAGAACCGATCCATCCATACACGCAAGCTCTAATGTCAACAGTACCTTCAATTTATAAGCGTGAAAGAATTGTTTTAAAAGGAGCGCCTCCTAGTTCATTATGTCCTTCTAACGGTTGCCCTTTTTATAGAAGATGCCATTTTGCTCACGAAGCTTGCAAATCTAGACAACCTTTACTAAGAGAAATTCGTTCCGGGCAATTTGTAAGTTGCCATCTATACACATGAAAGCGCTATTACAAATCTACCCTGACTGTAGAAGTCAGGGCAGTCACTTTTCAGTCAGGCATAATCCAAATGATTTGGCAAATGCGCACATAAAAGTCTTTTCCTTTTTCCTCTACAACAACATGATCAGGCTTTACTTTCTTCACTTTCCCTCTGACAGTTCCACGAGCTGTTTCAATAACCACATCTTTTTCATCAAGAGACTGAAGTGCTTCATATACGTAGGGATCGACAAGCGTTATAAGCTGTGGTGTCATCTTTAATCTTTCTTCTTCAGACAAATACTCATGTTGATAATCCTCATATGACATCAAAGGCCCTCCTCATTTTTGCATTCTTTGCAGTGTATGAGAGGACAAATTTATAATATGATAAAAAAAGGATCCTTATATAAGGATCCTTTTTTATGAGTTTTGTCACTTTCCGCAACCCAACTATCAACTACAACTATACTTTTATAGTTTATGCTGTGGAGCTAATCGTTTCAGAAGGTTTGCGCTTCCTTTATTTAAACCAACGAGCTTCACGTCTGTTTCTTGCTCATGAAATTTTAGAACAACTTTGTCAAGGGCCGCTGCTCCTGAGTCATCCCAAATGTGAGCATTTGTTAGATCAATTGTTACATTTTGAACATCTTCTTTATAGTCGAACGATTTTTGAAAATCTGTAACCGAAACGAAGAAAAGCTGTCCTTCTACATGATAGATTTTCTCTCCATTGTTACCAACATTCTTTTTGACATGGACTTTAGAAATTTTTCCAGCGAAAAAGATGGCACTTAATATTACACCTATGATTACACCAATTGATAAGTTATGTGTAGCAACAACCGAAATGACGGTTACAACCATCACAATTGAATCTGTAAGCGGCACTTTTGTGACTCCTTTTAATGAACTCCAATCAAATGTACCTATAGAGACCATCACCATTACACCAACAAGCGCAGCCATCGGTATCTCAACAACAACGTTACTCAACACAAGAATAAGAAACATAAGGAACATCCCGGCAACAAACGTAGATAAACGCCCGCGTCCACCCGATTTCACGTTAATAACAGACTGTCCGATCATCGCACATCCTGCCATTCCTCCAAAAAAGCCTGTTACAATATTTGCAACCCCTTGTCCTTTGCACTCTTGATTTTTATTGCTCTCCGTATCTGTCATGTCATCAACAATTTGAGACGTTAAGAGCGATTCTAATAACCCTACAAGCGCAAGTGCTAATGAATAAGGAAAAATAATTTTCAATGTTTCAAAATTCAACGGAATGTCTGGTATAAAAAAGGCAGGAAGAGAGCTTGTAAGTGTTCCCATGTCTCCGACAGTACGAACATCTGCATGTGTCCATACGGCTACAAGTGTGATCACAATAATTGCGACAAGTGGAGACGGAACTGCTTTAGTAACACGCGGAAAAAGATAAATAATAGCTAAAGAACCAATAAGTAAAGCATACATTGGCCAAGATTCCCCTTTAAAGTGAGGAAGTTGAGCCATAAAGATAAGTATAGCTAATGCATTCACAAATCCAATCATAACTGAGCGCGGTACAAACTTCATAAAGCGAGCCAGTTTTAAAACGCCAAATAGAATTTGAAGCACTCCTGTTAAAATTGTAGCCGCTAATAAATACTGAAAACCGTGGTCAGAAACTAAACTTCCCATTACGAGAGCCATTGCGCCTGTAGCCGCGGAAATCATCCCGGGTCTTCCGCCAAAAATAGAAATCGTGACTGCCATTGTAAAAGATGCATACAGTCCTACCATAGGATCAACGCCTGCAATAATTGAGAAGGAAATAGCTTCTGGTATCAAAGCGAGAGCTACAACAATGCCAGCTAACACATCTCCTCGAATATTTCCAAACCATTGTTTACGTAGTGTGTTCATGCTAACACTCCTTTATCAATATTCAGTTGTAGTTGTAGTGACTTTCCTCTTCTGAAAAGTCGGGGCCGACAAAAACATTGTAATCATACCATATATGAGAAGAGATGAAAATAGAATTTTCTTCTCTTTTTTAAAAAAATAGGTGTAATATGAGCCATAAAAAAACAGAAAAGAGGTACTAGCCCTCTTTTCTGTTTGTGTTGTTTACAAAATAAAATACTCAACTACATGCATGTAATCTGCACATAAATGAGTATTGTTAGTGGTTTGTTTTATTATATACTCAATGTGATAAAATATTCAATATTTTTATTTTTCTAACAACTTTTTCTTTTTCCGTTTTTCTGTGTTTCTTTCTAAAAAAAGGTATAATAGAGAGTAGTAAAATTTCTTACTGTACGATAAACATGTTCAATATTGACGCTATTTATGGAAAATGGTAAATTTTCGAGTAGCAAGAGGTATCCCTTTTATTCTTTGTGATTGGAGGAAAGATTTTGTTTAAGTCAAAGCTTCATTTTTGGACGTTTGAATTACTGATGATTGCTATATTAATTTTTGTTTGTACAAAAATTTCATTTATCTTTAATCCCATCGTCATTTTTGTATCTACTTTATTTTTTCCTGTTCTTGTTTCAGGATTTTTGTATTTTTTATTTCGCCCTATCGTGCATTTTTTACAAAAACTTAAATTTCCAAAAGCGCTTGCCATTTTAGCTCTTTATGTTTTATTTATCGGTGTGATTACATTAGTTAGCTCACTTATTGGCCCTTCTCTTTCAAGTCAGGTGAATGATCTAGTGGACAATATGCCGAAATACATAAACCAAGCGCAAGGATTCATCAATGAGTTATCCAATTCAAAAGCATTTAAATGGGTAGTTGAACAAGATTATGTATCAATTGAAAAAATTCAAAACACGGTATTAAATGTAGGATCATCACTTCCTGAACATTTATCAAACAGTTTTTCAACTATTTTTAGCGTATTAACAAATGTAACGCTTACTGTTGTTACCGTTCCTTTTATCCTGTATTACATGCTTAGCGACGGCGATAAATTCCCAAAAGCATTGATGAATTTCATTCCAACAGGCTATCGTAGTGAAGGATTAAAAATCTTAAAAGATACAAACCAAACGCTTGCAACATATATTCAAGGACAAATGATTGTTTGTTTGTTCGTTGGGCTTGCAACCTTTATTGGTTACTTAATTATCGGTCTTCCTTACGCTATTATTCTTGGGATTATTGCAGCACTTACAAACATTATCCCATATGTAGGGCCGTTCATCGGTATTGCTCCCGCTCTTATTGTCGCTCTTTTGGATTCTCCATCAAAAGCGATTTTTGTCATTATCGTAGTCGTTATTGTTCAACAAATTGATGGAAACGTCATTTCTCCTCTTGTAATTGGGAAGAAACTTGACACACATCCACTTACAATTATCATTTTGCTACTTGTAGCTGGAAACTTAGCAGGTATCCTCGGCATGATTTTAGCTGTACCTGTTTATGCGGTTTGTAAGACCGTTGTTTTAAATCTTGTTCGTTTTATTAAATTGCGTTCAAAGAACAACGAGACACCGCCACCAGAGGCAACTTAAAAGCTCTCTTCAATAGAAGGGAGCTTTTCTTCTATAAAAAAGGAGGAAATCACAATGGAGTATATCTTTAAATTTAAACTTACAGACGTTTATCCCCGTACTGTTGACTCTTTAGGAACAAAAGAAGTAGCTGTTTCTTCTACAGTTAAAACAGAAGAAGACAAGCTCTTATTTCAAGGAAATATCCGCGTTCGGTTTAATGAGTTTGGTATCTTCCCGGACGCTAAGGACATTGCTAGAGCTGTAGAGGGAACAACGATGAGAAAACAGCTGACGTTTGAGCTTAAACGATATGTTAAACCACACCGAAAGTTTCTTGTTTAAAAGCAAGTTATCTTGTGAACTTTTTCTCTTGCCATTTCCACCGAAATAATTTCTTCCTAAAAAAAAAACCACTGCTTAAGGCAATGGCTTCCAGTCAGGATTTTTCTCTTTTAATGTATGGCGGCTTGGTTTGAGCGGAGACAGCTTGTACTCAGCCGCTAATTTTTTTTCGTTTTTCATTCCATCCATTAATCCGAGAAACAAACCAAATCCAAACATAGCCATTGCAGCTCCCATAATCCCTAATCCGAGCATTGTGAGAATATAATCTTTGTTGTAATCGCTTGCAATGAAACTTAAACCAAAGATAATTACCCCCACAAAAAGTTCTCCAGAAGCGATCAGTTTACACATTTCCGTCATCTCATTTGTTTGGCCTTTCCCTCTTTTTAATCTCACGCAAATCAGCTCCTTTTTTTAAAATTACCATATTATTGAACAGGTTTCAATAAAAAGTTCATATTTTAGACACATAAATTTCACAATTTGTTCACTTATTAACATTGACAAATAACGCTAGTTTATTCATTAAATGTCGAAAAAACACAAATTGTTCCTTTTCCACTCGTTTTTCCGCTTTTCCCCAATATAAAAAAGCAAGCATCTCTGCTTGCCTTTTCTCACTTTCATATGTAAACCTCTACATAACTTGAGTTTTACGACGAGAGCGAATGGCTGCTACAAATAAAACTAAAGCACTTATAATATGCATAACCATTCCAACAACAGGGATTAAAGCTACAACAGAAGTGATAATTCCAAAAATACTTCCATACTTGTTTTCATTATCTCTTACAGATAAAAGAAGAGTAATTAAATGAACAACTCCCATAAACAGCAGTGGAGCCCACCCGTTTGCAAGAACAAAGAGTCCTCCTAAAAAAGGAATACCAAGCAATGCTTCACATACACCTGTAATCCATTTCATTATTGTTGAACCTTTCATTTTTCTCAACTCCTTTCCTTTATAAAATATGTGTTCTCTTATAGAGATATCTCTCTTTATGCCCTTTTTCCAAGATATTTAAACTATATGTCAAGAAACATAACAAAATATTCAGAAAATTACACTTTTCGTTCTAAACACACTATTTCTTTGTCATATTATCTAACAAAGTTGTTTTCTTCTATCCTTGACTATCTTATACTGATAAAGTAAATCAAGAAAGTAAAGGAGTATAAGTATGGAAAGCATAAAACGTTGGGTCTCCATTATAATTGGCTGCATAGCCGTTTCTCTCGGAATTAACTTGTTAACTTCTTCACATCTTGTCATGGGGGGAACTGCTGGACTTGGTATGGTTTTACACCCTTTAACAGGACTTTCATTCGGCATCTTATTTTTTATTATTAACTTGCCGTTCTATTTTATGGCTATTACTCAAATTGGTGTGCTGTTTACTATTCGAAGCTTTGTCAGCGTAACTCTTCTTTCTTTTCTTTCTGACTTCTTCTCTGAATGGCTTCCTATTTCACTTCCTCACCCTCTTCTATCCTCGCCTCTTGCAGGAATTCTTATTGGGATTGGGCTAATTTTCCTCTTCCGAAACGGCTCATCGCTCGGCGGTATTAACATGCTATGTGTATATCTTGATAAAAAATATGGTATTAATCCAGGAAAAACGATGTTTACAACAGATCTCATGATTCTTTGTGGGGCAATCTTTGTATTTGGAATTGTTCATGTTCTCTATTCTTTTATTGCTATTTTCATGATGAGTGCAGTACTTGGACGTTATCATAAACGCTCACCAATTGAAAAGAACCATGTATCAGAACAAGAGGAAGATTTCTCTCCCTTATCTGAAAACTCCTTATAAACGATAAAATCCCTTCATTACGAAGGGTTTTTATGATTCTACCGCATATTTTTTATTAATAATGTCCCAACAATCTTCACAATATCGATTTTCTTTTGTTTGTTTATGTGGTTTCTTTTCTAGTTTACATACGTTGCAACGTTCCTTCATGTTTTTGTCCTCCTGTTAGTGATGTAACATCAGTATAGCTGTTTTTCAAAAATTCTATTCAAAATTGCTTCCTAAACCGAAAAAGTTGTCCTAAATAAACATAAATAAACGCTTTCTCTACTATAATTTTAAAAAAGCTAGAGGAGGAAATAGAAGATGATGCTATTTGATATAAAACATAAACTTTATTATGAAGCAATCAATACCTCTAGACCGCTTATGTCACTTTCTCATCAAGGACGAACATGGGGGTATGTTCCTAAATTACTAAACGGAAAGAAAACGAAGTTTTGGGTAGATTATACTCATGGTCGCTATATGTACTTTGAACATGATCAAAAATGGTATAGAGTACGTTATCTGCAATCTAATTACAAAAAACAAAATCATGATATTTTCAACGGAGTTCTTATTGATTTGCTTACTGAAGGCGAAGAACTTAAGCTTTTAAAAGGAAAAATTGAGAAGGACAAGCGTCTGTTAATTTAATCTACTCCTCGTGTTTATTATCCTCCCAAAAAGGCAACAAGATAAGAAACAGGAGGTAATGTTATGGTTGCTATTACACACATTGGTTTAGCTGTATCAGATTTAGATAAAGCTATTTCATGGTATAAAGACGTACTAGACTTTGAGCTTATTGCAGGACCTTACACAATGAAAGCAAAACCTGGAGAAAAAGGTGATCTAGGGCAGGATTTATGTGGTGCTGAAGTTACGCATAAGCGAAAAGCTCATCTTAGTGCTATAAATGGAGTGGGCATTGAGCTTTTTGAATTCAAGCATCCAAAAACAGAAGGAACGCCCCCTCCGCCATGGACGCCTGGTTTTTTTCATATTTGTGTGATTCATAAAAACGTTGATGAACTAGCAGACAAGATTGTAAAAAAAGGCGGAGAGCGCGTAAGTAAAACGTGGCAGCTTCAAGAGAATAAACCTTATTATATGGTATATTGTAAAGACCCGTTTGGAAATATGATTGAAATATACTCGAGAAGCACGGAACAAATCTATGCAAATAAAGAAGAATAAGCCGCTTGCTATAGCAAGCGGCTTATTCTTCTTTTCTTACCATAGTCCAAGGATTTTCCACCATAGACCACCAATAATAACCCAAATAATGAGATGAACAATTGAAATGATAAAACCAATTGACCACCATTTATTTTGCGGAATATAGCCTGCCCCAAATAATACAGGTGCAGGTCCTACACCATAGTGAGTTGTTGCTCCAAATAAACCGGCAATGAAAGCAAGCAATAAGGCTGCAAGCATTGCTGGAGCCCCTGCAGCGAGAACAACTGATAAAAAGGCTGCATACATCGCACTAACGTGAGCTGTCCCACTTGCGAAAAAGTAGTGTGAGTAATAATAAATAATAGCAAGTATAATAAGCGCTAAGATCCAAGAATATCCACTAACAACGTTACTCATCACATCACTGAACCATGGAATAAGACCAAGCTCATTTAAATAGGTTGCAAGCGTTACAAGAGCTGCAAACCAAACAAGCGTGTCCCATGCTGCTTTCTCATTTTTAATATCGTCCCAAGATAATACGCCTGTGAGTAATAAAACAGATAAACCGATAAGAGCTGTTGTTGTTGACGCAATATTGAAAGACTCCCCAAAAATCCATAAGATCAGAACAAGAAAGAAAACGCCGATCATAAACTTTTCTTCCTTCTTCATCGGCCCCATTTCGGCAAGCTTTCCTTCTGCAATAGAAGCAGCTTCTGGGGTTTCTTTTACTTCCGGTGGATAAATTTTATAAATTAACAGTGGAATTACAATCAAACTAATAATTCCAGGCACAAAGGCTGCAACGGCCCAACCTGTCCACGTAATGTTAACACCTGCTACATCATGCGCAAGTTTTGCTGAAAGTGGATTAGGCGCAAAGGCTGTTAGGAACATTGTTGAGGTAATTAAGTTTCCTTGAAATCCAACTTTTAAAAGAAATGCTCCCATTTTACGCTCTGTTCCATCATTTGGTCTTGAGCCAAATGTCTCTGACAAAGCTGCAATGATTGGATAAATAATTCCTCCTGCGCGTGCTGTATTACTTGGAATAGCGGGCGCAAGCAATAAATCACTAACAAGGAGTGAGTACGATAGGCCAAGCGTCTTTTTTCCGAATCGCTTCACAAACAAGTAAGCAATACGTGTGCCAAGACCTGTTTTAATAAAGCCGCGTGAAATGAAAAAGGCAATCACAATTAGCCAAATTGTTGTATTGGCAAATCCGCTTAATGTTTGGTCAATTGTTAAAACACCTGTCACTGCAACGACAGCTAAGCTCAAAATAGCAAGCGATCCCATTGGCAATGGTTTAAGAATAAAACCAATAATTGTGGCAACAAAAATGGCTAGTAAATGCCAAGCTTTCGGGTCTACCCCACTAGGTTCTCGAATAAACCATATAAGGACTCCTACTGCTATTGTAATGAGAAAAGGAACAACTTTCACGTCAGGTCACCTTCATTTCGAGGTGAATGACTATGTAAGGACATCATGTTAAACATCTTCTTTCTATAATATTTTATTCTCTTTTCTTTTACTATCCCACATTTTATTCTTTTAAATATCAAGTAAGAAAAAAAGAAAATATGTCCAGTACAAGTCTACTCCAATTGTAAAAGTGAAAAAAGGCAGAATGCAGTTATTTTAGTTATATAAGAAATTCATTAGTTTCATTATAAAACAAGCGAAAGCCACGCTCTTATTCAAGAAACGTGGCTTTTGAACACCATCTCCAAAAGATGATTACTACCTAGTATAAATCATTTTTATTCAGAAACAAAATCAAGAAGATATTTTTAATAATATACCATGAAAAAAGTCCTAAACTCCTCTTTTTAAAGGTGACTTTACAACTAATAATTAAACCCTTTTAAGAAACTAAAAATATTCCCTTTTTATCATTTTTTGTAACAACTCCTAATATCATCCTTTTATTGGTATTATTAATTTGAGGGGGTATCTAATTATGGAGCGAATAGATGAGCTAGAGATTTTAATTAATTCAACGCGACAACAGCTAGAATTTTATCAGCAGTTCTATGGACCTCATAATCCAAAAACAAACCGATTGGAAGAGCAGCTCAATATCCTATTAGAACTTCAAGAAGAACATCGCTAACTTTTATATCTTCTCAACATGCAAAAAAGGCGGATAGAATCCGCCTTTTTTTAGACTGCAGCAGGTGTTTTAGCACCAATTGCTGGCATCAAGTCATATGTTAAGCATACAGGCTTGTTTGTTCTTGGATCACGCACAATCTCCGCATCAATTCCAAAAACCTTTCCTAATACTTCAGGGGTCATTACTTCATCAGGCGTTCCTTTACATACAACTTCTCCACTGTTTACAGCAATCATATAATCAGCAAATCGAGCTGCATGGTTAAGATCATGAATAACCATTGCAATTGTTCGGTTCTCCTGTTGATTAAGCGTTTGAAGAAGCTGCAAAATCTCTAATTGATGTGCTAAGTCTAAATAAGTAGTTGGCTCATCAAGTAAAAGCAAATCTGTTTCTTGTGCAAGAACCATAGCAATCCAAACACGCTGACGTTGCCCGCCTGATAAAGCTTCAAGGGAACGGTCTTTAAACTCTAACATCCCTGTTACTTCAAGAGCCCAATAAATAATATTTTTATCGCTTTCCTTCAGTTTTCCGAATCCTTTTTGGTGTGGAAAACGTCCATATGAAACAAGTTCAGCTACTGTTAAGCCACCTGGAGATTCTGGAATTTGGGGTAAAATTGCCATCTTTTTCGCAATCTCCTTTGTAGATTGCTTTTGAATAGCTTTACCATCTAAGTAAATATCGCCTGACGTTGGTTTTAAAATACGTGACATTGTTTTTAAAATTGTTGATTTTCCGCATCCGTTTGGTCCAATAATTGTGGTGATTTTTCCTTTTGGGATTTCCACTGTTAAGTCGCTTACAATTTTACGATCTCCGTAAGAAATAGACAGCTCTTTCGTTTCCATAATAGACATATCCCGTTCCACCTCTTCTTCCATCCTAAAGTTTTCTATTAACACGTTATTATTTTTATATACACGTTTAAATTTGTGATTGATTTTTATTCTCATTGATAATTATAATCATTATCACCACTTCGGACAATACTTTTTCAAGAAAAATGAGTACTTCCCTACAAAAAGACTCATTTTAACTGCTTTAATACAATCTTTTCCCACCACTTCCAAGGGAGTATTGTTTTCGCAAAAAGGTTCAGCTTTACTCCTTTGCCAACAGCATAGCGAAGTGATGGAGAGCGATGATTAGCGATTTTCGCTACTAGATCAGCTATTTCGCTCCGGTCTCCTAAACGATCCTTTCCGCCTTCAATGTAATTTTCAATTTTCTTCATTTGTGCCACGTATGCAGACTGTTCTCTTTTTGCGACCTTTTTTCCTTTTGTCCATATGTTTGTATTATATGATCCTGGCTCTATTAGCACCACATAAACACCAAATGGTCTCATTTCAAGGCGCAAACTTTCACAAAATCCTTCAAGCGCAAACTTTGAAGAGGAATAAGGAGAAAGGCCTGGAAATCCTATTTTCCCACTTATGCTACTAATATTAATAATAGTGCCTTTTCGATTTTGTCGCATAATTGGTAAAACAAGATTTGTAAGAGCGATGGCTCCAAACACATTTGTATCAAACTGTTGTTTAAAATCTGCTAACTCGCAGTCTTCAACAAATCCGCCTCCTGCATATCCTGCATTATTAACAAGCACATCCACTTCATCTATTTGTGCTAGTTCTTCGCGAAAAGCTGCAAGTGATGCTTCACTCGTTACATCAAGTTCTTTTACAGTAATATATTGCTTAACTTGGAGCTGTTCAGCTTCCTCGAGCAAGTCTTTTCCTTTTGCAATATTCCTCATTGTTGCATATACATAGAACCCTTCTTGTGCAAGCCTTAAACAAATCGCATAGCCGAACCCGCTTGAAGACCCTGTTACGATTGCATGTCGAGCCATTGTTACTCCCCCTCTTCTACCTTAAAACTGAAGCAAGATACCTGTCTTATCATCTGAGTGTAAGTTATTTTCACTCTCTAACTTCGCCAACTTGTATGCATAGCGTTCTAATCCTCCGGAACGAATATGTTGATATGTAGTTTCTAAACTTTCTGATGGATGAAAAAATCCATCGCTTACGAGTAATAAGCAGCTAACCTCATTTTTTTGAATCTCTCCATACTGAATATACTTTCTTACTTCTTCTTCTCCATTTGCAACAGAATAGCCATTAGGGGTGTTCGCTAGTGTTCGGTTATAACGTAAAGAATATAGAGAGTTTTTTTGGTAAAAATCTTCATCGTTGTTCTCTTTTCCTCTTAAACGCTCCATTTCTCTTTTTTGTTTTGCACGGGATCCTATCCCTTTTACCGTATCTTTCGTGAGAACAGTAACTTTGCATTCTTTATTTTCCATTACAATCATTGAATCACCAAGCTGTGCAAACTGAATTTTCTCTTTTTCCAACTTGATTAAGGCTACGCATGTTGACCAAAGTTCTTCTTTTTTATGAATTGAAATATGATGACTTTTCATCATCTCTAATAACTTTTTATTTGCTTTAACAACGGATTCTAACAAACTCTCCTCTTGTCTCACCTCTTCAGTAAAATACGCTTGAAAGCAACGAGAAGCTAGATATGCTCCATTTTGTCCTTTGCTATTTTGAAAAGGAGTGACAGGTGTTGCTCCATCAAAGACCCCATAAATGTTTTGTTTTTCATTTATAACATAAGCATCTTCACTTACTGTCTTACTTGGAGAACATAAAAATACAGTATCAATTTTCATTCTCATCTCTCCTTTTTTCCTGCTCTTATTCTTTCATTATATCAAGTTTTCCTCACAAAAAAGCTTCCCTCTTCATTATGAAGACTAGCAGCGGACTTATCCTCTATTTTATTAACGTTTTTCTTTTTGTATCATAGAAGTTGCCAAAAGTAAAAGGTAGCGTTCGTCCGTTGTTAGTCTTAACCAATGTTTTACTTTGTATTTCATTTGTCTCCCTCCCTTTTTTAACGTTTCTTGTAGCACGTCACTTTATGATATAAATGTATTCCCCGCTATCTTCGCTTCACAAACGTCCCCAACCTATAAATCGTTTGACAATATTTGATGAAATAAGATATATTTCTATCTTTTATATAAGAGCAAACTGGTTTTCTCACGAAATGTTGAAAACTAACAAAATCATTACAGAAAAAAGCAGAAGACCTAATAAAACTGGCCTTCTACTTTTCCTCCTTCTATTTCTCTGTAAATATCTCTCTTTCTACGTCTTCCATATGTTTTAATTCTTGAAAGGGTCGTTTCTTCCTTTTGCTTCTCTTCGTAACGCGCTTCAAAAACTTCTTCCCAATTTCGTGAAAGATTCATCTGTTCATACCAACTTTGAAAAAGTTCAAGAGGCAGTTGAACAGTATTTAAGTCTGCTTGCACAACTTCAAGCGGTGTATAGTGTTGAGCAATATGTACGTACCATTGCCATCCTATATTTTGCGCCACTTGAAAAGCTGTTGCTTCTTCTTTTATTTTCTGATCTCGTAAATCTTCTATGTATGAGTGCTCTTCATATTTATAATATTTAATGACAAATTTATCACACCAATAAACGAGATCTTGGTGAGTAAACTGGTTTTTCTTTTCACAAATCATTTCTAATAAAAATCGTAAGCTTTGAGCATTATAATCTAACGTAATTCTGTTTCCCACCGCTGTACACCTCCATAAACTCTACCTCTCTTTTTTACATCGGCTAAAATATTCTAGGTTTAATAACAAATAGGATAAAAGAATTGTATAAATAGACCTACATTCTTTAATTTCCATTCCATTTAATCCCTATCATTCTTTTACTATACTCATTTTCCTTTATTTATTGAAAATAAACCACATATTTTTAATGGCTACACTTCAATCTTTTTCCTGTATTTCCTTTCTTATTCTTAACCTTTGAATACTAATCCTAGTATTTACTAATGTAATAAATTATCCCTACATTTCTATTTTACTATATACATTACAAATTATTTACAACTAGTACTTTTCTAACTTAACTAAATTTTTAAAATATTATAACATTAATAATGAAAATAGTAAAAACTAGGAGGTTTTTTTATGAAACGATATCCTTTTCGAAAGCCACTACTTTCTGTCGCACTTATAGCAGGACTAGCAACAAGTACTTTTGGAATCCCATCCTCTTCGTTTGCAGCTTCACAAGTTGAAACATCCGCACTTACAAAAGAAGATCAAAAAATCGTTCAAAGTGTTAATGTTAATAACATATACAGTCATATTTCCCGCTTGTCTTCACAACCAAGAGTAGCAGGCACTCCTGCTGAATACAATGCTGTTCAATACATACAGCAGAAATTTTCTTCGTATGGATATAATGTTCAAATTCAGCCGTTTACTTTTGAAGCATATGTTCCACCAACAACACTCTCATTAGACGTTAAGAACGATAATACAGAGTACACTCCTCAAGCTTTAACATATACAGGAAATGGACAAGCAACAGGTGAGCTTCAGTACGTTGGATTAGGTACTGAAGACGATGTAAAAGACCTTGATTTGACAGGAAAAATTGCCTTAATTGAACGTGGAAACATCTCTTTTGCTGAGAAAGTACTAAATGCAGCCAAAAAAGGAGCGGAAGCGGTAATCATTTATAACAATGAAGACGGTGAGTTAAATGGAACGCTCGGTGGAGCTAATGATGCTTATGTTCCTGCTCTTTCTTTACCAAAAGATGTTGGTGAAAAACTCGCTAAAAAGCTTCAAGACGGAGAAACTGTAAATGCTGAAATCGCAGTTGAAGGTTCAAAATTAGAAACACGAACTTCTCACAATGTAATTGCAACGAAAAAAGCTTCAAATCAGAAAAAAGATACAGGTGAAATTGTCGTTGTTGGGGCCCATCATGACTCTGTTGAAGGAGCACCAGGAGCAAATGATGATGCATCAGGTGTTGCTGTAACGCTAGAGCTAGCTAGAGTGATGGCAAAAGCTAAGACAGATACTGAACTTCGTTTTGTAACATTTGGAGCAGAAGAAAACGGTCTTATCGGCTCTACAAAATACGTAGATTCGCTTGGACAAAACGATATTTTTAGAACACGCACAATGTTCCAGCTTGATATGGTTGGAAGCAAAGATGCAGGCGATCTTGTGATGAATACCGTAAGTGGGCAGCCTAACACAGTAACAGATGTTGCAGGCGCTGCTAGTGAACGATTGAATGGAGAACGAACTCCATATGGACAAGGAGACCGAAGCGATCACGTTCCTTTCGCTGAAGTTGGTATACCATCTGCATTATTTATTCATGAGCCAACAGAACCATGGTATCATACCCCAGATGATACGATTGACAAGATTAGTAAAGAAAAACTTCAAGATGTAGCAGAGATCGTCGGAGCAGGCGTTTACGATATTGCTAAGATCGATCGCCTTACACAAAATGTAAAGAAACCAAAACCAATGAAAAATGTTTCAAAAGAAGTCCAAGATGTAAAATAATAAAAGAGCAAGCCTTTTATTAGGCTTGCTCTTTTATTCTAGAGAAGATAAGAGTTTTGAGAGTACTTTTGCAGCTTGAGCCCGTGAAGACGATTCATATGGGGAGAAATTGCCGCTGTTCTTCCCACTCATAACTCCTAATGTATAAAGAGCATCAACTTTCTCCTGCGCCTCTTCTGAAATCATTCCTCTGTCTTTAAATGGTGCTTGTTCAATATGAGAAAGCTTTCCTTTTTTCCATTCATATGCTCTCATAATCATAAGAGCCATTTGCTGACGGGTAATGGATTGTTCAGGCGCAAAAATTTCCTTAGTTTTGCCTTGGATAATTCCTGCTTCATACAGCGCATTAACATCGTCACTTACCCACTCTGGAACATCTTTAAAAGGAGCAGCGTGAGAAACAGACGGGATATTTAACGCTCTTTTTACTATTTTAGCAAACTGAGCCCGTGTTACTTCTTCTTGAGGAGAGAAAGTACCATCCTCTTTTCCATCTACAATGCCTTTTTCTACAAGTTCTTGAATATATGTGTATGCCCAATGAGTTTTTGGAACATCTTTAAATTCTTTAGCTTTCCCTTCTATTTCATACAGAGCAACAGTTCCTGATACTTCGTTAGAAACGATTAAAAGTGGCGTCTTTGTTGGACTGTCCTTTTGATCAATAAACGTTATCCCTTCAGGCGCGGAATCTTCTTTCACATCTTCTGACATATCGCGACTTGAAAAGTACGTTGTATAGTGTGCTTTTGTAGGATTTGAGATATTATAAACCATCACGCCTCCCATCCGTTCAAGACCAATGAAAGCATACGTTTGACCACCAATTTCCCCTACTTCTGCAGCTTCTGGCTCTGGCCCTTTATCATCACTTCTATTATCTAGTTTTACTTTATCATTTGAGGAATTAAACGTTTCAGGATAAACCTTAGCCGTAATATCTTCAAACTGGGAGCCACTATCATATACTTTTTCTAATGTTTCAGCATCCCAAATGGAAAAAGAACGCCCTCCAAAAGAATACAGAGACTCATAGACGCCGTCTTTATTTTTCCCTTCTTCAATGCTTACTTTTAAATCTCCAAGCTTGTTCTCGTTGAAAAGCCCATTTTGAACCATTTGATCTATTTCTTTTTGAGTAAAACCTTTATAGTGTTTGGCATTCAGTTCAATTTTCTCACCGCTATTAAGAAGTTCCTTGATGGTTTTCTCTTCTCCATAAACCTCATAGTCGCGGGCATCTCCCTCATTCGGAGTTACGATATATCCTTTGTTGCCTTTTTGAAAATAATCAAGCGCATCTGGTTGGTACATTCCTAAAACAGGCAGGGGTTCAATATTAATTTTCCCATTATTCATTCCATCAAGGGCATTTTCTTTGAGAGAATGATCTTTCACTCCTAATCCTACAATCTCGTCAAACTTCTGCGTTTTTAAGTTCAACTTTGCAATCGCGTTATTTTCTTGAAGAGATACATATGCATACTCACTTTTCTCATCAACTGTAATATACTCGGGCTCAAGCTGTTCCATCAAAGTGCCTTTTGACTTCTTTCTCACTTCTCCTCGAATTGGTACATCTTGAAAAGAAACATTTATCGCCTTAATATTAGATTTTCTGATTTCTTCCTTTTTAAGATTATTGATTTCTTTTACATTAATAATGGAAACAGAACCTTCTGGATTTTGCTTGTAGTTACTGCTTGGTTCACCTTCATTTGCAGCGAGAAGAGTCTCTCCATCCGGAGTAAAAACAATGTTGTCAGGCAAAGCCCCTACCTCAATCTTTGTTAAAAAACTCCCTTCTTTATCAAGCAATACAATATAACCATTTTCCTGCTTCGGACTGCTCGGAACAGCAGCAGCTATAAAGTTCGCTTTCGGGTGTGTTGCAACACTTGTAATTCCATCCGCATTCTCAATTCCTAATTGTTTTAAAGAAATGCTTGCAGAAGGCTTTAAAGAGAGGTCTTCATTCTTGTTTAATGTTGAAAAATCAACAATATCAATAGATTTTTTCACACTGTTTGTTACAAATGCTTTTTTTGTATGTATGTCATAAGCTAATATTTCGGTTCCACCTTCACCAGATCTACTATCATAACTTGCGATTTTTTTAATTTGAAGCGCATCATCTTCTCGGTCTACTGTTAACTCCCTTTCTTCACCTTGCACCAAAGAAGCACTGCTTATAAAGGCACTTGCTGCTGTAAAAAGAGCTAGGGAAGCTTTAAGTCCTTTCATTTTCTCTCCTCCTTTTCTTTCAGCTTATTCTACACGCTAATTGTTAAGGAGCTATGAAAAAAACGTAAAAATTGTAAGAAAATGAAAAAAATCTCTTGTTTAAAAACAAGAGCTTTTTTTCTACTATTATATTAGTAATAACTACCTTCATCTTTTTTCCCATCACGTGTCCATTTGAAGACAGGATTATTGGGATTTGTCTCCTGGGTATATTCCCAGTTCTCTACTTCGTCATCATCGTAATCATATTCGTCCATGCCATCAATCAGCCATTGTTTTTTCTCTGAACTGTAAACTAACTGATAGTCACGAAGCGCTCCGTAGGACAAATCTTCAAATTCTTTTCCGCCGCTAACCTTGACTTTATTCATATAGGAAACAGCTGCAGATGCATTTGCTTTCCACTTTCCGTCGAAATACGAAATATCAAGAGAATCAAGATCAACAATGCCTCCCTCATATTGAGACTGAATTTCATCTAAGGCATCTTTGACCTCTTCAAATCCTTCTCCATAATTGGACTCGCCACTCATCAATTCTTGCGTTGCGTTTGAAAAAGCAGAAAGTTGAAACTCAGATGTCTCGTAGCGTGAAAAATCTTTGTTAAACAGCTCTACTGCCGAAACCAAATCTTTTTTCACTTTTTCATCAGACTGAGCCATCTTTTCGGAGTCAATTAGAAGACTTGTTTTCCCTGTTCCCCACAGCTCTTTTTTACGGTCTCCAATAAATGTAGCAAGATCTGTTTTTACCGATAGTTTAAACGTATATTCTCCAGGAAGAAATGGACCATATAGAGAATCTTTCTCTTTCGGAAGCCCCTTTTTAAATCCATTGGAGGAAAGGGTTACTTTCTCGCCTTCTTGTTCTCCCGTAATGGCGAGCTCCATTGTTTTCACTTCAAATTTATACTTTGGAAAAAACAACAGCTCTTTTCCGTCTTCCACAAGACTCACCTGTGAGTTCGTTTCGGTAAAGTTTTTTTCCTTAAGCTGCTCGTTCAGGCTATCTTCAATCGCTTCTAGACTGCTACTATTAGATTGTAAATAGTTTGCAAACGCTTGTAGGGAAGTTTTATTGACCTGTGCTTTTTCATTATTTGGAACAATAAGCTCACTCAATAAATCCGTATCTTTTGTTGAAACAGCTTTCTCAAACTCTTTGACTGCTTCTTCAGGACTTTGTGTGTTTTGTTGAACCACAATGCTTGCCCCTACTATGAGTAAAAGGACTATAGCGGCACTAGTTAGTATCCACTTCTTCATTTTTACTCTCCTTATTAAAGCAGTCCTTCACCAAATGCTGTGTTAAAATCTTTTACGGCAGATGAGTCAATTTCCCATTTTCCGTCTTTCAGTTTTAAGTCAATAGTCATGTCGTATGAACTGTTCTTTGCATCTGTATCTTCCATGATTTTATCAAATTTTGTAACTGCATATTCATAAGCGACTTCTCGGTCAAATGTTGCATTTTGTTCCATGTACTCCTTAGCATAATCACCTAAAGAATCATAAACGTCGGAAAGAGAAACGCTTGAATACTTTAATTTCACTTCTGCTTTATCTTTTCCTCTTGCTACAACTCTTGGTTCCAGTTTTGCCTTTTCTGCAAGCGTTGCTTTATAAGTGTCATACATCTTATTCATTTCTGAGTCATCTACATTTGTACCACTAGTTGCTGTGCTCATTCTATCAACAAATGCTTCTTTTGCTTGTTCTTCTATTTTCTCTTTATCTGCTGAAACTAGTTTGTCATAGTTTTTATCTTTTTCACCAAAGTAAAGAGTTTTCACATATGCTTCAACTGCTTTTGCAGGATCTTGAAGCGCCTCAAAACTATCATCATATTTCTTTGTATCTAGCTTGAGCATCACTTCTTCAGCTTCATCTTCCACGTCTTTTGTTCTTGGTTTTAAACCAACTTCATAACTTTTATCTTTCTCAACGTTAAAGTAGTACTTTACATTCTTGACTTTTTTGCCGCCAATAGTGCCGCTGCTATCGTCATCTAAGCCTACTTCTGTATCATATACGTTTTCAGGTTCTATCTGCTCGTCCCCATCATAAAGCTTAACTCCATCATATGAATCAAGCATAATTGAAGAATTTGTCTTGTTTGTAACTTTCACATTGACCTCAAGAAGACCTGTTTCAGAGTCTACAGATTGACCATCGTCCTCACTTGAAATTACATATGCCGCATCTTTAATTGTTGCTTCAATAACATCACTCTTAGACGAAGATCCTTCTTCTTTCGAACTTGACTCAGATCCACATGCAGCTAAACTTAAAGCTAGTGCTGAACTCATCCCTACAACACTTAATTTCTTCCACATAACACGTTCTCCTCCTGTTACTTAAAGCACAATTCCTCACCTGAATTTGCCATATGTATTTTTTAGTTCCCTTCACTCTTTTATGTATCAGCGCTGAATAAGAGCTCTTAAAAACTTCTTTTTCCATAATAAGTAACAATCGGGGGCTGGTCAAGGTAAATCACGTAAGTAAATTTACTTATTTTTCATACACTATTCCCTTTTATATCCTATATAAAAAACATTTTTAGTAGTGTAAAATACCTAAAAGAAGGATATATTCCTCCTTTTTACTAATATAGAAAATCACGAACATTTATTGCTCTAATGGGGTTTGTAGTTATCATTTTCTTTAACATCAACCTTTTTCTATAAAAGGATGTAAATGGATTTTCAAATAGTCCGTTCGATCTATTCTTTTTTGCTTCTTTTTCAAAAAAAAGAGAGAAGGACACCTCCTTCTCTCTTTCTTAGTCTTTTTACTTATAAAGAACGTAGTGCTTCTGAAACGTCTTGCTCTCCAGAAACTAAATCAAATCCATGTTTAAACGTTGCTTCTTCTGTAAGAGCAGTTACAACCGTTTTTGCTACATCTTCACGTGGAATAGATCCTCTTTCTAGATTTTCCGAAACTTTAACTTTACCTGTTCCAGCATCATTTAGAAGGCCCCCTGGACGAACAATTGTATAGTTCAGTGAACTGCTTTCTAATACTTTATCTGCATAATGCTTCGCAACATAGTATGGAAGTAAGTTTCCGTTCCAATTTTCACGGTGATGGGCTTGAAGAGCACTTACCATCACAAATCGTTCAATTCCAAGCTTTTCAGCCGCTTCGATAGATTTTCCCGCACCATCTAAATCTACTAGAAGAGTTTTGTCCTCTCCTGTACCTCCACCTGAACCTGCTGAGAAGATAAATGCATCGCAAGCTTTTCCCGCTTCTACTATCTCGTCTACTGTGCCTTCTAGACTTGCCACAACAGCTTCAATGCCATTATCTCTTAATTTTTCAGCTTGTTCTTCTTTGCGAACCATTGCACGCACGCTATGCTCTGTACTGTTTTGAAGAAGTGGCACGATATGTTGTCCAACTCCTCCGTTGGCACCGATAAGTAATACTTTCATATGTATCAGACTCCTTTTTCTTTTATTTCTTCTTATTATTTCAAAAGGATGATAGACGAGCAAACAATCTGCTTTAGGTTGTTTGCTTTCCCTCATAACAAATTTTTCTCTTTTTCTTATTCCCTAAACACGTTTAAAAAAACCTTTTACTACACTTCCATTCCCAAAAGTTGTTACTTTATCCCTATAATAGCATTTCCAAATTCCTACTTTTCTAACTTGGAGGGGATACCTCATTTTAGTAAAATTAAATAAGTTCAAAAATGAAAATAGCGAAAAAGAACCTGACATGGAGCTTCTTTTTTAGCCTTAGTGATTTTAATTGCCCTTTTTGAAAGCGTATACTTTATTTTACGGTCAGTAAATAAAGCGTATTTTCTATATATGATAGAAAGTACGCTTTGTTGTTTTCCCCTCTTAAAATACGGGTATAAAATTTATTTACCTCTTTTGTACACCTCTTTCTCTTTTTATCATACATATAAAGAGTGATTTTTAATTATTTTATTTTCGACAACTTTTGAGTGACTTCTCTGTTGATCTTTTGTAAACTTTATTACGACAATGTAAATAAGGAGGCTATCTTATGAGAATCCAAGATTTCATGCTTCAACCTGACTATGAACTTGTTCAATTTTCTTTCTCCTTAGTACGCGACGTAGAACAAAAACTTCGTTCAAAACATTTATTCTACGAAAATCAAGTAAAGAACTATGTAAAAGACCAAATTAATGCCTTTATTATAAAAATGAACGTCAAAAAAGCCCTAAGCACTGTGTACAAAGCTGAACTTCATATGCTTATTAAACATCGTTTAGACGCCTTAACACAGCGCTATAGCTTGCTTAAATGTGTATAAAAAAATCCTCCTAAAAAGGAGGATTTTTTATTTCACTGCTGCTTCTTCACGTTCAATAACAGCTAATCTTTCTTGAATTTCTTCTTCTGAAAGATCGTGCTCTTTTACATATAAGTTTCTTGGTGTCACACGACATTCGTGCGTGCAGCCGCGCATATATTTATGTTCATTTTCTTCTGAACAGATAATTTGCTTGTTACATTCTGGGTTTGCACAGTTTACATAGCGCTCACAAGGCTCGCCTGAAAAGTAGTCTTTCCCAACAACAACGTGTTCTACTCTGTTAACAGGAACTGTTAGACGTTTATCAAACACGTAGCATTGTCCATCCCAAAGTTGACCTTGCACTTCAGGGTCTTTACCGTACGTTACGATTCCACCATGAAGTTGAGAAACATCTTCAAATCCTTCACGTACAAGCCATCCTGAGAATTTCTCACAGCGAATTCCACCTGTGCAGTACGTTAAGATTTTTTTACCATCAAGCATTTCTTTATTTTCTTTGATCCAATCAGGAAGCTCGCGGAACGTACGGATATCCGGACGGATCGCTCCTCTGAAGTGACCAACATCATATTCATAGTCGTTACGTGCATCAATAACAAGCGTATTGTCATCTTGCATTTGCTCATAAAATTCTTTTGGCTCAAGATATTTTCCTGTTAACTCATGTGGGTTAATATCTTCGTCAAGCTGAAGATTTACAAGCTCTGGACGATAACGAACGTGCATTTTTTGGAATGCATGCTCATCTTCTTCATCAATTTTGAAGACCATATCTGCGAAACGTGGGTCCGCATGCATTTTTTTCATATATTGTTCAGTCTGTTCGACTGTTCCAGAAACTGTTCCGTTAATACCTTCATCAGCAACTAGAATACGACCTAGTAGCCCAAGTTCTTTACAAAATGCTAAATGTTCAGCCGTAAACTCTTCTGGATTTTCGATTTTTACGTACTGATAATAAAGCAATACTCTATATTGTTTGTTTTCCATAGTTAAAACATCCTGTTCAATTGTAGATTTGGTTGCAAGCCAACGCTATCCATTATACAACAAAACACTCCATATTGGAAACGACTTATTTTAAAAATGTAGTGAGCAGCTACTCTTCTACCACTATTTATCACCTTTTCACTATTTATGGAAATGCTTATTTATTGTATGATAAAAAGAAAAAGATAAAGGAGAAACCGGTATGAATGCTCTTATGAAGGATCTCGAACAAGAAATGACCCCTTTATTTTCTTCCTTTCTTAATCCTCCTGCCTCAGAGGAAAAGATAAAAGAAGTAGAAAAAGAAATTGGCGTTACGTTTCCAAGCGAACTTCGTCAACTATACCTTTATAGTGATGGAGAAGGAGAAAATGGGCCAGGTTTTTTCTTTGGTCTTCCTTTTCTTTCATTAGATGGGCTTCTAGAAGAATGGAGGGTATGGAAAAGTATAGGGACTGATTTAAATGAAGAAATTGATTCTTACTCAGTGCCAACTGGCTGGATAGAAGAACTATATACAAGCTCTAAATGGATCCCTATTAGCAAAGATTTCGGTGGCAATAATATGGGCGTTGATCTCTCTCCTGATGTGCAAGGAATGAAGGGCCAAGTTATTAATTTTGGACGAGATGAAGAAACAAAATATGTTATTGCCCAAAGCCTGAATGACTTTCTTCGCTTTATGTTAAAAACAATTCGAAGCGGAAATTATACGATATATGATGAGGATGACACAGTATCCTGGTCATATGGAGACAGCGGTGGCGATCATTTTTTTGATGAGCTGTCTGATATGAGTCTTCCGGTACTTCGTCCTCAGTTTGCTTCTACATCACCAAACGAGCTAGAGCAGTGGTACAATTCGCTTAACTCATCATGGAGAAAAATTGTTGATGAAACATCCTTGTCTCCACAGCAGTTTATAAAAAGCAAACAACTTTATTTTCTAAGAGGGCCAAAGGTAAATGACCTTTCACCTCTTTCTCTTTGTACAGAAATGAAAGAGCTTATTTTAAGTGGCAATAATGTAAAAGATTTAAGGCCTCTTGCAGGGATGAACGGGTTAAAAAAGTTATTTATAGCACATACTCCTGTTGAAGACGTAAGATCAATCAGTCACCTTCCTCATTTAAAAGAATTAAACGTAAGTGCAACAGCCTTAAAAGATTTAGCACAGCTTGCTTTATTTCCAGTCTTAAAAACACTTCATATCAAAGAGATGGGACATCTTAATTACAGTGGACTTTCACAGCTATCCATTCAGTCTCTTTTCGTTTCTATTGAAAACGGTGAGCAACTTTATGCTCTCTCAAAAATAAAGCCATTAAAACACCTGTCTATTTCAGACTTACAAAATGTAAAACAAGAAGAAATAGAAGTTCTTGAACAACTAACTAACCTTCAAACACTTGAGATTTCAGAAGGATCTTTTCTTCATCTTGATTTTATGAAGAAGATGCAGAAACTGAAACAGCTTACTTTTTCTGATTGTATTGTAAAAGATGCCGAAGCATTAGCAACCCTTCCACAGCTTAAAGACTTAGAGCTGAGAGGTTCAGAAATAGTAAACCTAGAAAAAATTGCTCGTTCTTCTTCTCTCAAAAAATTTTCAGGGTCTTTTAAGCAGTTCAATCTTTTAAAAGACCTTTTTAGTCAAAAAGTTGATTTTTCTACGCTCATTGGTGAAACATCAGCGGAAGAAGAAGACATTTGGCATCATTATTTAAATGAACAACGTAAATAAAATCGGTTTTGGGATTCCTCCCAAAACCGATTTTATTTTTTATTCTTATTGTGGAAGTGTCGCAAATTTCACACATACTGGCTCTGGAACAGTTACATCTTTTTGAAGAGGGGAAAGTCTTCCTGTTTCTTCATCTCTTCTAAACAGAACAAGATTGTCTGACTCTTGGTTTGAAGCGACCACAAATTTTCCTGTTGGATCTAATACAAAATCACGTGGCCAGTCTCCTTCTGTTGACGTATGTTCCACAAATGTAAGCAATCCTGAATCACCGTGAACTTTGAATACAGCAATGCTATTGTGACCGCGATTTCCCGCATAAACGAATCGTCCGTCATGTGATAAATAGATAGCGCTTCCTTGATTGTTCTCCGTAAAGTCTTCTGGAATAGTTGAAATGTATTGAAGCTCTGTAAATGCACCGCTTTGTTCATCATAGCGAAGTACAATAACTTCTGAGCTAATTTCTGTCATAACATATGCATACTTTCCATTTGGATGGAATGCAATGTGACGTGGACCGCTTCCTTCTTTCGTAGAAAGTGTAGCTACTTGCTTAAGTTCTTTACCTTCTCTTACATATGTTACAATTTGATCACTTCCTAGATCAATAGCAAGTATATATTTTTCATCAGGCGTTCGTCCTGCATAGTGTGTATGAGGCTTTTCTTGTCTTTCATGTGGACCAGATCCCTCATGCGCAACAATGTCAAGTGCAGTATTTACAGTGCCATCCTGCTCATTAACTTCATATAGTTCAATTGTGCCTTTATGATAGTTTGCTGTATAAATTTCTGTATTTTCATCATTTGTTGTTACATGACAAGGAGGTGCTCCTTCTGCTGTTACTGTATTAAGTTCTTTCAGTTCTCCTCCGGTGACAACATATGAAGCAAGTCCACCTTCTTCGCCTACTTTTGCTACAGAGTATAAATATTTCTCATCTTTACTTAATGTTAAATATGTAGGATTATCTACATGTGCCGCTTCCTTCACAGAAGAAAGCGTTCCATTTTCCACATCAAGTGTGAAGGAATAGATTCCTTTACTTCCCCTTTTTGTATATGTACCAACATAACCAGTAAACTTCTTGCTTTCCATGTAAATACTACCTCCCCAAAATAATTGATTTCTTTTATTGTAAATGACCTTTTCCATTGAGACAACGTTCAATTTGTTCAACCTTACACAATCAAGCGAAAAACCTTCTAATTTTTTGCTCTTGTTGAAACACGGTGTACCTCACGCGCCATCTCTTCTAAAAGATAGACAACAGGCATTTGTGTGGTAATATTCGCTCCATTTATCCATTCTTCGTTTACATAATAAGAAATATTCACATCAGCCATCTTGCTCATTGTGCAATGTTTGTTATTCGTAATACTCACAATATGACTTCCGCTCTCTTTTAACTGATGAATGTGGGACACGGTAAAGCTAGTTTCTCCTGATACAGACAGAGCTATTGTTGTACTATTATGTAAAAAATTGGCCTGAATAGGCATATAAGGATCTTTTACATACATAGATAGCTTTCCAATACTCGAAAAATATCGAGCACCATATTCAGCTAAAATACCAGAGCTTCCTGTTCCAATAAAAATAACGTTATCACAACTTGTAATAAGATCGACGGCTCTCTTTATTCCTTCTTGAAAACTCTCAATTCTTTCTACAAACTCAGAGAGAGCATATTGGCTGCTTTTTACTTTAACTTCCTGCGATTGATTTAAATGAAGCTTCAATTTTACTTTAAACTCTGAAAAACCTTCACAGTTTATTTTCCGACAAAACCGTAAAATGGTGGACGTTGAAACATGCGTTTCATTAGCAAGATCGCGAATTCGCATATATACGACCTTTTCTCCATTTTTACAAATGTAGTTATATAAAGCAGTTTCAAGTTCATTAAACGAAGAAATCATTTCACTTGAAAACATTTTCTCCCCCCTTTTCTTTTAAGAATAACATGAAACATAGTGTTTCGGAAATGTAACAAATGCCTTTTAACGTCATAAAAACCTAAACACCCTCTCTCTATTTACTCTCTTTTAGTAAAGCGATTACAATTAACGTGTACTCAACTTTAGTTATTGGAGGTTTTCACAATGTCAAAAGGAATTAAAATTGTAACTATTGGTGGAGGCTCAAGCTATACACCTGAACTAGTAGAAGGTTTTATTAAACATTATCATGAATTGCCACTAAGAGAGCTTTGGCTTGTTGATATAGAAGAAGGAAAAGAAAAACTAGAGATTGTTGGCAATCTCGCAAAACGCATGATTGCAAAATCTGGATTAGATATTGAAGTTCATTTAACTTTAGACCGCAGGGAAGCATTAAAAGATGCTGACTTTGTTACAACACAGCTTCGCGTTGGTCTTCTTGATGCTCGTGCAAAAGATGAGCGCATTCCATTAAAACATGGCGTATTAGGACAAGAAACGAATGGACCAGGTGGACTTTTCAAAGGTCTGCGCACAATTCCTGTTATTTTAGACATCGTGAACGATATTGAAGAACTATGTCCAAACGCTTGGCTCATTAACTTTACAAACCCAGCTGGTATGGTAACTGAAGCTGTTCTTCGCTATAGCAATCACAAGAAAATTGTTGGCTTGTGCAATGTACCAATCGGAATGGAAATGGGGATTGCTAAATTATTAGATGTTGATCATTCTCGAATCTCTATTGATTTTGCTGGTTTAAATCATATGGTATATGGACTAGATGTTTACTTGGACGGAGTTAGCGTAAAAGAACAAGTAATTGAAAAGCTATCAGATCCTGAAAACAGCAGCTTTGTGAAAAACATCGAAGGTCAAGAATGGGAGCCTGGATTCTTAAAAGCTTTAAATGCGCTCACATGCCCATACCACCTGTACTACTATAAAAAAGAACAAACGCTGCAAAAAGAGCTTAAAAACTTTGAAGAAGGCACAACGCGCGCGGAAGTTGTGAAAAAGCTAGAAACTGAACTATTCGAACTGTACAAAGATGAAAATCTAGCCGTAAAACCACCTCAGTTAGAAGAACGTGGCGGTGCTTACTATAGCGATGCAGCTGTTCGCTTAATTTCTTCTATTTATAACGATAAGCGAGATATTCAACCTGTTAACACAATCAATAACGGGGCAATCTCATTTATCCCGGCAGAATCTGCTGTTGAAGTAAGCTGCGTTATTACAAAAGAAGGGCCTCGTCCGGTTGTGAATGGTGAAATTCCAGTTGCTGCTCAAGGACTTGTTAGCCAAATTAAATCATTTGAACGCGTTGCCGCAGAAGCTGCTGTAACAGGAAGCTATGACACGGCTCTTCTTGCCTTAACAATTAACCCGCTTGTACCATCTGATAAAATGGCTAAAGTCATTTTAGATGAAATGCTAGAAGCGCATAAAGACTATTTACCAAACTTTTTCACACGCGTTGAAGCTTAAATAAAAGACGGTCTGAATTTAATTTCAGACCGTTTTTTTGATGGATACTGGATTGTTAAAAGCTAGTTATGTCCCTAACATTTTGACCCACTACTCATGAAAAATCCCCCATTTTGCAATGGAGGAATGAAGAATATATTATATGTTACTTTGCCCCTTATTTAGCTTTTTCGTCATTAAACTTACAATAATCGTTACAATTACGTTAATAAATAATGCAATGAATCCAATATTTAAATCTTTTACTCCCTGAGGAATGTTAGGGAACAATGTTGCAATCGTTGTTCCGCTTAGCGTGATGTAAGTTACAGTAGCAAGTCCAACAATAATACCTGACGCTGCTCCTTGCTTTGTTACAAAGTTGCGTTTTCTCAAACTAAAAATCAAACTTGGAAAAAGCTGCGTCATAATGTTATAGCCCATAAGTGAAATTGTGGCGAGAGTTGTTCCTTCATTTAACGTAAAATAAACTGAAATAAGAGCAATAAAAGGAACAAGCATTTTCGCTAATTTAACAACTCTCTCGTCAGGTGCAGACGGAACGAATACTTTATAAACATTTTTTGATAATAGTGTTGAAGCACTGAGCAAAATCATGGAGCCAGGCACAAGCGCTGTTAGCAGCCCAGCACCTCCAATGATTCCAATGAACCATGGATCAAATGTCTGAATTGATAAGCTTAATAAAGCTAAATCAACGTCCCCTCCCTGCAAGCCTGGAACTTTTAAAACAGCTGCATATCCTACAAAAAAGACAAAAAGAAGCATAAGTGTATAAAGTGGACTAATCATCGCATTTCTGCGAAAGACTTTTCCACTCTTCGCTGTATATGTTGAGCTAAATACTTGTGGCCACATATAAAAGCCAAGCACAAGTAAAATAACGGTTGAAATAAACCAAGACACGCTATAGCCTTCATCTGGTAGCTTTAAAAGCTCAGGCTTTGCACTGTAAATGGCTTGAAACATATCGTGATAGCTTCCATAATAATGAAGGGGGAGATACACTCCTAAAAATCCAATAATACCAACCATCATAAGATCCTTAATCACCGCTGTCCACGCAGAACCGTGAATTCCTGAAATCATTACATACACCGTCAGACAAATTGCTCCTACCCAAACAGCTGTCGAAAGAGAAATAGCTCCATATGAAGCTTGTGACACGATAATTCCAAGCCCTTTAAGCTGAACAACAATAATAGGAATCATCGCAATAACACCAACGATTGCTACTAGCACACCTAAATACGGGCTTTTATATTTACTTACAAAAAAATCTGATTGAGAAACTAAATTATGTTCTTTAGCATATTTCCAAATGCTTGGAAGAAGCCAATATGAGAGAACATAAGAAAGCGTAATATAGATCATAACGTACAAAGCAGGCGTTCCTTTTCCATACGCCCAGCCGCTTCCTCCTAAAAAGGAGAACGTTGTATAAATTTCCCCCGCCATCAGTAGAAAAACAAATATTCCACTAAAACCACGGCCTGCTACTGTCCACTCTTCTAAGTTCATTTCTTTTCCCTTTGAAGCACGGATACCTAAATAAAGAGCTAAAAGTAAAAATGCTAAAATAATAAAAAGTGCCAAATTCATTTTTCTTCCCCTTCCCGGTTTCGCGGGTCTAATTTGTACATAATGCCTAGAATGACTGATGTTAACACTGTCCATAAGGCCATCCAAAACATATTAAAAGGTAACCCTAATACAAAAGGCTCTATTCTGTTTACAAAGGGAAGAAACCCTAATATAGCAATAAAGGGTACAAGCGAAAGTAAATAGATCTTTCTCATCCAGAAAACCTCCTTATCACAACTCATCCCCTATACGACATCTGTTATAGAGGAGTAACTTTTCTATTATAAAACGAATTTTAAAAACTACAAAGAAGAATTGCTTGGCATTGTGAATTTTCTTATATGAGAAAGCTTTCTACTTCGGCAATAGTTTCAGCCACTATTTGCTGATGACTCGGATCAAGCGTATAAAAGCTCACCAAAAAATGTTCGATAAGCTCTTCATCAATGCTTTCAAGCGTTTGAGGAACATACTTCTGTCCCTCATAGGTATAAGCCCAATAAGCAGTATACGCTACTGTACTCACAACACAGTCCCAAACCTGTTCAGTCTCCTCTTCCATATCTATATACCCTGTATAATTAAATAAACCTGACTCATCGCTTCCATCCTCAAGCAATGAGTACAGATCATCTCCTTTTTCTCTTTGAACTTTCGACCAGTCCGCACAGCGTCTCAGCGCTCCTTTTGCTTCTGAATACCCTTCTATCCCCCTTAATCGATCTACAACCGTCTCACTTAATAGAACTAAACAAGCAACTTGACTCCTTGGACTTAACATTAAAAAACGCTCTAGCATATTACACCTTCTTTCTATTTTGTTTCGTCTTCTTCTGTCAGTAAATGATGAAGCATTCTTTCCCGGTTTTGTAAAAAATAATGTGTAATTTGGTAATGATCTGTCATTTCATAAGGTATTTCCTCAAGGGAAGAAGAATCAAAATTCAAGATAACTCCCTCTGGATAGCCTAATAAAATAGGAGAATGTGTAGCGATAATAAATTGTGCATTCCCTTTTTTAGAAAGATCATGAATTGTTTTTAGTAACGCAAGCTGTCTTGCTGGGGAAAGTGCTGCTTCTGGTTCATCTAAAAGGTAGAGAGCTTTCTCATTGAAGCGATGTGAAAAAAGCGAAAGAAATGCTTCTCCATGTGACTGCTCATGCAAAGATTTTCCTCCGTACGCTTTAAAAACATCTTGATCAGGATGTTCTTTCTGCAGGATATCAAGATATGTAGCAAAATTATAAAATGATTCTGCTCTTAAAAAGAAACCATTCGAGACTTTCGGCATCCATGATAAGCGAATATATTCATCTAAAATTGGTTTTTGTTCATACGTGCTATACTGATTATTTTTAGCGCCTCCAGAGAGATGAAAGCCACAATTTGACGCAATCGCCTCCAATAGTGTGGACTTACCAGACCCGTTTTCTCCCACAAAAAAAGTTACGCACGTGTTAAAATCGAGCTCTTCAAGCGCTCCAATGACCGGAATTGAAAAAGGAAACTGCTCGAAACTAGGCACTTTATGACGCAGTAGACTCACTTTCCTCAAAAACATAAACACTCTTCCTCCCTATTTTTTCTTTCATTTTAATAGCAATGTAGAAAGAAAGACAACCATAATCAAATACATTTTATCCCAAAATCGAGTGGATATTGTATACTAAATGAAAGAGCGGTGTTAAAGATGTACTCGGCTAGAAAAGGGACTTCACTCTGCGGCACTTCTATAAAAACAATTCGACATTACAGCAATATTGGACTTCTAGAACCTTCATTTATACATAACGAAACAGGATATCGTTACTATAGTTATCAATAACTTGAAAAATTACGGTACATTCTGTTTTTTAATTTGTTTTATTATTTATCGTACAAATTCCATCATTACTTAAAAGGAGACCTATCAATGATTACTCACTATTCTGATGTCCAGCTCCATACACTATCCATTCAAGGTGTTAAACAAATTTATAAAGAGCGTCTTCACTTCCCTATCACCTATGAATCTTCCACATTTATCCGTTTTCAGATCAGCTCTTATACAACGCTAAGTTTTAAAGAAGAATATACTCCCGTATCCCCTGCTCATGTCGCGTTCCAAGTGCCATATTCGCTATTCTATGAATCCGCCTCTTTTTTAAGTCAATCTGGCTTGCTTCTCCTAGGGCAAGAAAATGATAAATATATTGATGATGAGAACGGACGAAGAAACCTTTATTTTCGAGACGGAGACGGTCATCTTTTAGAAATTATTGCTCATGAAAGTGTTGACGAAACAGTCCTAAAACCGTTAGGAGATCTCCATATTATGTACATCCGGGAAGTTGGTTTCCCTGTTTCTTCTGTTCCTGTTTTCAGAGAGTGGCTAAAAAATAAACTGAGTATGAAAACAGAGCGAGATCAAGATATATTTAACTTTGTAATAAGTGGAACCGCTCATGCTGTTGTTGTTTCTAAAACAAGGCCTTGGATTCCGATTGCTCTAAAAGCCTTGGCTCCTCGTATGATTGTAACGTTTGGCACACCTAACTTGTCCTTTATAAAAGAGCTAGGAGAGAAAGTAGAAAATGCCAAATGGAATAGCCATCTTCTTTGCTTTTCAAAAGAAGAGTATGCTTTTCAAGTACAATTTACTCCTGACCTTCATAAAGATGTCCCAGCACGGCTTAACCTTCCGTTTTGAATGAGTGATGCTCATTCAGGGTAAAACAGAAAGAAAAAGGTTAAAAAGGTGCGACAACATGATAAAAAATATTAGCGATTGCTTAGAAGCAATTTATAACTTACCTTTAAATCAATCACTCTCGCGTGAGCATCTGCTTCATTCATCTTTTCTCGTCGGAAAAGAAAACAACGTTGAAATCTACTATTCCCCGCACAATGAATATATCAATAAGGATGCCAAAGTGATTATCGTTGGAATTACACCCGGATTTCAGCAAATGAAAATGGCATATGAAACGTTGAGAAGTGAATTAGCTAATGGACATTCATTAGAATATGGATTAAAAAAATCGAAAATAGCGGGAAGCTTTGCGGGAAGCATGAGAAGAAATTTAATTCACATGTTAGAAGAATGCGGTCTTCCGACAGCGCTTGGGATAAAAGATGCTGCTTCTCTTTTTTCAACAGAACGAAACATTCTTCATACAACATCAGTTATCAAATATCCTGCTTTTTATAAAGGGAAAAACTATACAGGTTCTCAGCCTATGATTGATAAAAATAAACTTTTGTCGTCTTACGCGTACACTATATTCCCAGAGGAGCTTGCACAGTTGCCTTCTAAAGCCCTTGTTATTCCCCTTGGAAAAGCTGTTGATCGTGTTCTAACAAACTTAGCCCAAGAAGGAAAAATTAAACAAGCATTCTTAACAGGTTTCCCTCATCCATCAGGTGCAAATGGACATCGTCGCAAGCAGTTTGAACAACGAAAAGAAGCGCTAATAAAAGACATTTTTCAGTGGACACAAGAAAGGGCATAAAATATTTTTATGCCCTTTCCTTTTTATTCAAATTTTGACTTTCTTCTTTTTCTTCCCATCACAAAAGCTGCACAAATTAAAAAGAAAATCCCAAGAGCAGTTCCAATGAGCATCGCATAATCAAAATGACGTTCAAATCCTAATCCAGCTGTAATGCAAGCGATAAATAAACATAAAAAGAATACGGTATAGCTTCTACGCATCTTACCTCTCCTTTTAAAACTTACTTCTCCCTTTTATAACCATCCAAAATCTTTTTCATTAGTATGCTCAAAAAGCTAGAAAAAATGATGCTTCATATATAACATATTTGTTAAGATTTTTCACTCTGTAGTTTTATGCTAAAAGGGGTTTTCCCCTCCCCTTATTCTCTTTTATACTTTCTTTTTATGATTTAGTACTGATATTCAGGAAACAAATTTCGCCCTGTCTCTTTTTAACATGTTCTCTCACCTTACCCGTTTTGTGATAAGTTTTCTTAATGGTTATTCATTCTTTTTTTCTATTTTCATAATCTATAGAAAAGATTATATAATGAACATTGTAGACATTTATAACACCCTTAGAGAAGCTAAACCGTCTAACAAAGGAGTTAACACATTTGGAGAGGCGTGTGAAAGATGGCATTAAATAAATCATTAGCAAAAGTGGTTGTGGAGATTAACGAAACAGCAAATAAATTTCAATCAAGCATTGTCATCAAAACAGGTGATAAAACGATTGATGCCAAAAGTATTCTTGGTCTAACGTATACAGTACTTAATTCTCAATCATTTCAAGTTGAAATACATAGAGAAGATGAAGAAGGAGCAAAACGAGCAATGTCACACGTTTTTTGGAAAAATAATCTTCCTATTGAGCTTGTCTAAATCTCTACTTTTTTGATTTCTACTAAACTGTACAGGGGGAAAAAGGATGGACTACATTATAAATCAGTTTAAAGAAGTACCAACAACATGTATATCAGATGCAATGGATGGTTTAAATAACTTGGACTCAGCTATTAAACCATTAAAAGAAGAGTACAAATTTGCCGGACGAGCCCTAACCGTTAAGATGCCTGTTGGCGATAACCTTGCCGTCTTAAAGGCCATACGTCAAGCAAGGGAAGGCGACGTTATTATTATAGACACAAAAGGAAACAGCTACCGTGGAATTGCGGGAGATTTTGTTGTCGGAATGATGCAAACGCTTGGGGTTAGTGCACTTGTTGTAGACGGTGCTGTTCGAGATGTTGTTGGAATTAAAGAACTGAATTTCCCTGTTTTCTGTAAAAGTACAGCTGTTGCGGCAAGCGGAAAAGCAGGCGTAGGTGAATTGAACGTGCCGATTTCTTGCGGAGGTGTTTCAATCAGTCAAGGAGACATCCTTGTTGGCGATGCGGACGGTGTTGTAGTTGTTCCCCAAAGTCAGGCGGAAACAGTGTTAAAAAAAGCGCTTCAAAAGCTGCGGAAAGACGAAGAAAGAGAACAAAAAATTTCTGGAAATCCTGAAGCTATTAAAGAATACTTAGATAATATGATTAATAAAACAGCAAAATAACAGCGCAAAAACCTAGCTTGCAGGTAAGCTAGGTTTTTTATTTCTCTTATGTACAAGATTATCCAAGAGATGAGGCTTATTTAAAAACCTTTTGGTCACCTTTCAAACAAAACATTAGAAAATAACTTCTTCTCACAACATCCTCTATCCTTTTTCTTATAAGGCTCATGCACTTCAATGCTACATTATTTACGCATCACTCTTATAATATATGCCTTATATTCGAAATAGGGAGGTTCGTCTTCCCCCTTCTTTTCATAGGTCTATTCCTTTCCCTATTCCAAACTGATTCTTCTATCTTAAATTTATCTGAATAAGTTCATTCTTAACGAAGATGCTAAAAAAGAAAAAAACAGAAAGTACTTTAATTTACATCCCGCCTACAAACTTTATTTTAGTTGATCGTCAAAAATCCGAACAATACGCCTTTTCCCTCTTAATTATAGAAATAATTAAATGAGGAAAAGAAAAGAGAAATATAGCGCTTACTTTCTTACTTTTTATGTTCAAATCTCTACAAAAACTATTATTTCCTCTCAAAAAATAAAAATATTATAAAAGTTTGACAACTAACTCAAAATGAAGTATATTTTTAACGAACGTTGAAAGTGAATTCAAATATAAATATTCGTATTTAGAGGTGTAACTAATGGAAAACGTGTTTGACTATGAAGATATTCAGTTAATTCCAGCTAAGTCTGTAGTAAATAGCCGTTCTGAGTGTGATACAACGGTCGAGTTTGGCGGTCGTACGTTCAAACTTCCTGTAGTTCCTGCAAACATGCAAACAATTATCGATGAAAAAATCTCTGTTTACTTAGCAGAAAACGGTTACTTTTATGTAATGCACCGTTTCCAACCAGAAAAGCGACTTTCATTTGTAAAAGACATGAAAGAACGTGGACTATTCGCATCTATTAGCGTTGGTGTTAAAGAGGAAGAGTACACATTTGTGCAACAGCTTGCAGATGAAGGTCTTGCACCAGAATATATTACAATTGATATTGCCCACGGTCATTCAAATGCCGTGATTAAAATGATTGGACATATTAAAAACCTTTTACCAACTACATTCGTTATTGCCGGAAACGTTGGAACGCCTGAAGCAGTACGTGAATTAGAGCGTGCTGGCGCAGACGCAACTAAAGTTGGCATCGGTCCAGGAAAAGTATGTATTACAAAAATTAAAACAGGCTTTGGAACAGGAGGATGGCAGCTAGCTGCTCTTCGCTGGTGTGCAAAAGCCGCAAGCAAACCAATTATCGCTGATGGCGGAATCCGTACGCACGGTGATATCGCAAAATCTGTTCGCTTTGGTGCTGCTATGGTTATGATTGGTTCTCTATTTGCTGGTCATGAAGAGTCTCCTGGAGAGTCTGTTGTACGAGAAGATGGCAAGCTTTACAAAGAATACTTTGGTTCAGCTTCTGAATTCCAAAAAGGCGAAAAGAAAAATGTTGAAGGAAAGAAAATGTACGTAGAGCATAAAGGTGCTCTTCAAGATACGTTAACAGAAATGGAACAAGATCTTCAGTCTTCTATTTCTTATGCTGGTGGCAATAAGTTAGAAGCTATCCGTAACGTTGATTATGTAATCGTGAAAAATTCGATTTTTAATGGAGATAAAACGTATTAATGAATAGAAAAGCCCAAGACTTTGTATCTTGGGCTTCTCTTATTCCACTCTGCTGAATGCATAAATAAACCTCGAAAGCATCTAGCAATCGAGATTTATTTTTCATTTACCATTATATAGTTTTTAATAACTTAATAATTTCTATATAGATAGACTTCTTGCTAAATGATAAATTTCTAGATTAATAACATGCTGATCTTCCACTAATTCTTCCAAAGGTCTATAGATTAATTGACCATTTTTCACTCCTACCATTACTCCCTTTTCTCCTTCGTTGAGTAAATCTACAGCCTTTGCCCCCATTTGACTACTTATCATTCGATCATAAGCGCTAGGAGCTCCACCACGTTGAAGGTGTCCAAGTATGGTCACTTTCGTATCAAATCCAGTCTTTTCTTGAATCATTTTTCCCATCTCTGTTCCTATCGCTTTTCTTACTCCTTCGGCAACAACAATAATACTATGGGTCTTTCCGCGTTTATAACCATGTTTGATTCTAGCAATAATATCTTCTATATCATATTCTGCTTCTGGAATAATCAGAGATTCTGCCCCTACACCTATCCCTGTCCATAGAGCAATATCACCTGCATGACGCCCCATCACTTCAATAACATATGTGCGATCATGCGAAGAGGCAGTATTCCGAATTTTATCGATAGCTTCCACTGCCGTATTGACAGCTGTATCAAATCCAATTGTATAATCGGTACCTGGAACATCGTTGTCAATGGTTCCTGGAATACAGACTGTAGGATATCCTTGAATACTTAAAATCTCAGCACCTTTAATGGCCCCGTTTCCTCCAATTACAATAAGACCTTCGATTCCTTCATCTTTCAATTGTCTTAATGCTTTTTTTTGGACTTCAACGGTGTGAAAGTTTTCACAGTAATCATTTTGTAGGATTGTACCTCCTCTATGAATAATATCCCCTACACTACCAAGGTCCATAGAAATCAAATCACCCTCAACTAGTCCTCTAAAACCATTTCGCACACCATAAACTTTGAGCCCACTAAAAATCCCTCTACGAACGACAGCTCGGATAGCCGCATTCATTCCTGGAGCATCACTGCCACTAGTTAATACAGCAATTTTCTTCATCTTGTTCCCTCTCGATCATCTCTATTATTAATAACATGCCTCTACAAACTGAAACTTTTTAGAATTTGCCCCTGTTGTTAAAAATGAATGTGTTAAAATTGCACCATTTTCTTTTTGTTGAGTTCCTTTAAGTAACATGCCATCTGTAATACCTGTAGCAACAAAGAAACAACGCTCAGATCTTACAATATCGTCCAATTTTAAAACTCCTTTAGGGTTTTTTAACCCCATTTTTACGCAACGCTCCTCTTCTTCCTTATTTTTTGGTATCAGTTTACCTTGAAAATCTCCGCCAAGGCACTTTAAAGCAACAGCTGAAATAACCCCTTCTGGAGCACCACCTGTTCCGACAAAAATGTCTACATCCAGTGCATCAATTGCTGTGGCAATGGCACAAGTAATATCCACATCAGAAAATAGGCGTACTTTCGCCCCTACTTCAAATACCTGCTTTATCAAATAATCATGACGAGGCCGGTCTTGTATCATGACGGTTAGCTCGTTCACAGGTTTCCCTAGCGCTTTTGCTACCGCTGTCATATTTTCTACTAAAGAACAATTAATATCTATACATCCCTTTGCTTTTGGTCCAACTGCAATTTTCTCCATATACATATCTGGTGCATGAAGGAGTGTTCCCTTTTCAGACACAGCGATAACAGCTAAAGAGTTATCTTGCCATTTTGATACAAGTGTTGTTCCCTCCACTGGGTCAACGGCAATATCTACATGCGGACCTGTACCAGTTCCTAACTTTTCGCCAATATATAGCATAGGGGCTTCATCCATTTCCCCTTCACCGATTACAATAACAGCATTCATATCAATTAAATTCATTTGTTTCCTCATGGCCTCTGTACCTGCACTATCCGCTTCATTCTTCTTACCTTTTCCAATCCATGGATGAACAGCAACTGCTGCTTTTTGCGCAACAGATAGAAATTCACCTGCTAATAATTGAACAGATTTGTTATGATCTATCTTTACATTAACCAGGATAATCTACCTCCTCATTTCAGTAAAAGTAAGTTCAATTTCTGATTAAATAGGATCTCACATATTTTTAAAAAACCATCCATCCGCTAAAAATACTTGATCTTTGCGAAGAATGGATGGAATTTATGTCTTCTTATTATACTTGGATATGTTTTAAAAACTCTTGCTCTTTATCATTAATTTGTTGAACTTTTCTAGCTGAATTTCCACCATCAAAGCTTGACTCTAAATACACTTTCACAACTTGTTTTGCCAGTTCTATTCCAATTACTTTCGCTCCCATTGTGAGAATTTGTGCATTATTACTTTTTTGAGCTCGTTCTGCCGAATATGTATCATGACAAAGTGCCGCCCGAATACCAGGCACTTTACCTGCAGCAATTGCAACCCCAATTCCAGTTCCACAAACTAAAATACCTCTTTCAATTTCATTTTTATTAATATCTTCGGCAACTTCAAAAGCAACTTTCGGATAATCCACTTCTGTACAAGAATCTCCACATCCATAATCTACAACCTCATGTCCTAATTCTTGAATATAATCGCTTAAGCTCTTCTTCATTTCAAATGCATTATGATCTGCTCCAATTCCAATTTTCATAATTAACACTCCTTATAGTTTAATAATTTATCTAATTATATACTTTCATTTGTTTTCGTTTTTGTCAATACATTCAACAAAATAAAAATAAACGAAAATCATATATTTACTAAAAAATAATTACATTGGTTTTTAAACTGTATTAAAACTTCATATACTATAGATATAGGGTTAATAAAGCGCTGGTAAACTAAAAAAACTATTATGAAAAGCTCATTATATACGATCAATCATTTTCGTTATTTGTTGTTTTTTCACAAAATACAAAAGTAATTGACAAATAACGAAAACAGACGTAAAATGAATTTAGATAGAATTTGAAAGCGCTATAGAATGTCTTTTATTTGTCTCTATATTTCTCTCAAGTTATTTAAAGTTTTAAATTAATCTAATAAATTTAGAAGGAGCGAGTATCATGTCAAACTTACCATTACCTATTGTAGCTATTACGATTGGAGATCCTGCTGGAATCGGTCCAGAAATTACTCTAGATACCATTGTAGAAGAAAGAGTTTATCAAGAGTGTAAGCCTTTTCTTATTGGGTCTATCGATATTGTTAAAAGAGCAATGAAAGTGAAAAAGTGTAATTTTGAGATAAACAAAATCAATCACCCTTCTGAAGGTAAATTTCAATATGGAATTATTGATGTGTTGGAAACTGGTAGCTATGACTGTGAAAGTATTGAGTATGGGAAAGTACAAAAATTAGCGGGACAAATGTCATATGATTATGTTTTAAAATCAATAGAGTTAGGGCTTAACAAGGAAATTGATGTAGTTGCTACTGCACCAATACATAAAGAGGCGATCAAACTTGCAAATTGTCCTCAACCTGGTCACACTGAAATCTACGGTGAACTAACACACTCAGATTATGCATTAACAATGTTTAATTGTCGTAATTTAAAAGTTTTCTTTGTTAGCCGCCATAAAGCTCTTAAAGAAGCTTGCGATTATGCCACAAAAGAAAGAGTGTTAGATTCTGTTCATCAAATTAATAAAGAACTTGTAGGCATTGGTCTTAAAAATCCTAAAATCGCTGTTGCAGCCTTAAATCCTCATGCCTCTGATAACGGTCTATTTGGAACTGAGGAAGCTGATCATTTAATTCCTGCTGTACAAACCGCTCAAGAACAAGGAATCAATGCAGTTGGTCCAGTACCTGCTGACTCTGTTTTCCATCTAGGTTTACAAGGACGATATGATGCTATTCTATCTCTATATCATGATCAAGGACATATTGCTTGCAAGACACTAGATTTTGAGCGTTCTATTACAATTACATGGGGTCTGCCATTTATGAGAAGCTCTGTTGATCATGGAACAGCTTTTGATATTGCAGGAAAAGGAATTGCTGGCTCTGTAAGTATGCTTGAAGCAACTCTTGTTGCAGTAGATTATTGGAAAATGAAACAAAAGAATTTAGCTTATAAATAAATATAATTTCCCGTTGATTGATATAGGAACAAGATTTTCTATATCAATCAATGTTGTAACATAATTATCCATTCTAACACCTTTATGAAAACGTTATCTAACTATGAATGCTTACCTTTTATAAGCATTTTCTCGTTAAACCTAAATTTTCAATAAGTTGGAGGGTATAAAATGGGCAAAATAGGGATAGTGGCAGATGATTTAACAGGTGCCACTACAGTTGGTGTTTTATTAGCTAAATCAGGGATCTCGACTGCGGCTTTCTTTGATGAAAACTCACTCGAGGAAAGAACAAACTATCAAGCAATGGTTCTTAGCAGCGACAGTAGACACTTAAAAAAAGAAGAGGCACAGAATAGAGTTAAATTAGCTGTACGAGAATTAAAGAATCATGGTGCTGTTTACTTTTCAAAAAGAATTGATACAACAATGAGAGGCGGAATTGGATTTGAAGTTGATGCAATGCTTGAAGAACTAGATGCTGATACGATAGCTATCATGGTTCCAACAATGCCCCAATCAAACCGAATTCTAGTAGGTGGCTATTCCTTAATTGATGGAGTTGCTTTATCTAAAACTCCTGTAGCAAATGATGTAAGAACCCCTGTTACAGAGACGCATGTACCAAGCCTTATGGCACAGCAAACAAAACAAAAAATAGGGATTATTCCATTAGGAGATGTACTCTTAGGAAAAGAACAATTAAAACAAACGCTAATCGAAAAGCGAGAGAACAATGCAAGAGTAATTATTATAGATGCCGTGACACTTGAGGATGTAGAAACAATTGCAGAAGCTGTAACTGAGTTAAAGTGGAATGTTTTAGCTATTGATCCTGGTCCATTTTCAGAAAAGCTAGCTATATTAAAAGGTTATGGTTCCCATAACGAACAAATCATAGATAACTATACTATTGAACAAGAGATAAAAGGAACCGTTCTAGCTGTTGCTGGTAGTGCCTCCCCCGTCACTAAAACTCAATTGAAAGCGCTATCTTCAGAGAGTGGTACTTATCAGATATCTGTTGATGCGGAGTTACTCATTGATAAGAGAAATCACGCATTTCTAGAAATACACCGCTCAACAAAGAAGGCTATTGCTGCTTTAGAATCGCAAACTTCTAGAGTTATATTGTTAGAAAGTGCCTTAAACGGGAATGTCCTTAATTTACAAGAGAAGGAAGCATATTATGGATTACAACCAGGAGATGCTGCTCGCAATATTAATACAGGACTAGGAGAAATCGTTAAAAACCTACTAAATAATAGAATAGACGATATTAAAGGTATTTATTTGACTGGCGGGGATACTATGGTAAGCGTTCTTCGTCTGTTAGGTGCACAAGGAATTGAATTAATTGATTATGTAATCCCACAGGCTGATTTAGGAAGAATCATTGGCGGAAAATATGACGGACTTATTGTTGTTGGCAAAGGTGGATTAACAGGTAAGGAAAATACAGCAATCTCTATTATAAGAAGAATCTTTGAAGAATCCTTAAAATCCGGTGCAAAAACGACCTTAAACCATTAACAAATATGTAAGGCAGCATAGTAACTTATGATTTAAGCTATTCGTTTCTCAAGTTAAAAGATAGAGTTAGTAGTTCCTATAAAAAGGTGTGATAATATGAATATTTTAAATAAAATGCAAAAGGTCCCTGGAGGATTAATTATTATTCCCTTATTGGCCGCGATTTTAATTAATACATTTATCCCTAGTGTTATGTCAGTTGGTGGTCCTACAACGGCCTTATTTAAAGAAGGATCATCAGCAATGATGGGGATATTCTTACTGATTTGTGGATCTTCTATTAATATAAAACAAGCAGGTTTACCTCTCTATAAAGGTTCTGTGTTACTTGGCTTAAAATTTATTGTTGGTGCGGGTATAGGCTGGGCTGTTGGTCTTATGTTTGGTCCTGAAGGAATCTTAGGATTATCAACACTTGTACTTATTAGTGCACTAACTAGCTCTAATAGTTCACTATATATTGCACTTTGTTCAGACTATGGGGATTCAAGTGATGCCGGAGCCATTTCTGTTCTATGTATTAAAGATGGGCCATTTGTAAGCATGGTTGCCTTGGGCGCTACTGGACTTGCTAGTATTCCTTTTGAATCATTAATTGCCATGATTATTCCCCTTCTAATAGGTGTCGTTTGGGGAAATCTTGATAAACAGTTTCGTGATCTTTGTGCGAAAGCACAGCCACTTATCATTATTATTATGTCTTTTGCTATCGGAGCTAACTCTAATATCAATACTATTTTCACGGCTGGTATTACAGGTATTTTACTTGGTTTAATTGCATTTCTTACAGGTTTTCTTTTTTACTTCCTATACAATCTGTTCTTAAAAAAGAAAACCGCTCTCGGAACTGCCCTTGGCACAGTAGCTGCAAGTTCAGCTTTAACTCCTGCTATTATAGCTGAAGCTGACCCTTCTCTACAACGTTTTGTAGATGCTGCTACCGCCCAGCTTGCTACAGCAAGTATTATTACAATGTTACTTTGCCCACTACTTATTGCTTTCTTAGATAAAAGGCTTAAAAAGAAAAGAAATATTAAAGAAGCTAAAATATCAGATATTTCTGATAATAGCAGTACAGCTTGATAGAGAATACAAAAAATTGTTGATTGATTGAGTCCTCTCTTTCAACCAACAATTTTCATTTTTAAGGAGTAGATGTCATTATGATTAAAACATTGCTAAGTGAAAACAAAAAAATAGACGTTCTTCCTATTGGATTAGGAGCAAATGCTATTGGTGGATATAATATCTTCAATAATATAGAGGATGATAAAGGAAAAAAAACACTCCATCATGCTTTGGAAAGAGGAATCAATTTTATTGATACAGCTTTTCGTTATGGGAATGGACACTCAGAGGAACTAATTGGGGAAGTTTTAAAAGAACATAACCGCGAACAAGTTGTAATAGCAACAAAAGGAGCTCATCGACTTACACCAATATGATGTTAAAACAAAACCGATGTAATTGAACACGTAAAGTGGTCAATTACATCGGTTTCTTTTTTCCTTTTATTTAGCTACTTTGCTATTTTGAATGAATCTTTCAATATCATCTAGTATTGGTTCAAATTTTTGTAGATCCCAAGCAGAACGTCCAATAAATAAGCCATTTACATTTTCACCTTGTAAATAATCTATTGCGTTTTTTCTATTTACACTTCCACCAAATAAGATAGGTACATTCTTTCCTACATGCCCAAACATTTCTACAAGTACGTTACGAATGTGATTATGCATCTGATGAACATATTCTGACGTAGCTTCGACCCCTCCTTCACCAATTGCCCAGACTGGCTCATAAGCAATCATCACATCCTCTACTTGTTCTTGAGATACCCCTTTTAAACATACCTTCAATTGTATGGAGAGAGATTCTCTACTAATACCAAACTCTTTTTGTTCTATGTGTTCCCCAATGCAAACTAATGGGGTAATGTTATATTTTAAAGAAGCTTGAATTTTCTTATTTAAGTCTTGATCATTTTCATTATAAAATTGACGTCTTTCAGAGTGACCTAGTTCAACTAAATCTACTCCTATTTCTTTTAACATAGTAGGAGAAACTTCACCTGTAAAGGCTCCCTCATCCTCCCAATGCATATTTTGTGCTCCTAATAAAATATTAGAGTCTATTTCTCTTTTTAGAGGAAATAATGATGTATACGGAGGAATAATAAAAAGCTGCATACTCAGGTCTTTGTTTTTCGCTATTTCCTGCAACTCTCTAAAGTAAACTTGTCCTTCTTCAATCGTTTTATGCATTTTCCAGTTAGTACCAACATATACCTTATCCATTTTGATATCCGCTCCCTAATAGTTTCATCCCTAACTTCATTCTTTATTATATCATCTTTTTATCTTTTGTTATCGTTTTCTTTGTTTTTTGTGGTAATATTAATAATAAAGAAAATAAACGAAAAAATAATTATCTTCTCTTGTCATTTTTAAAAATGAATAAAAATGGAAAAGGTAATCTAATTTTAAAAAATAGGTGGGAAATATTATGTATGCGGATGAACGTAGAAATAAAATCTTGGAAATTGTTATAGAAAAAGAAACAGTATCTGTAAATGAATTAACAGAACTTCTTAACTTTTCCGCAGCCACAGTTCGTTCTGATTTAAGCCAATTAGAGAAACAAGGGCTCTTAAACCGAACCCATGGTGGCGCCATGATTAAAGAAAAAGGTATAGATGTAGTAGATAAAAAATATGAAGTACGCGAAAAGAAATATCGTACTGAGAAACAGAGAATTGCTTCATATGCGATTAAACATATAGAAGAAGGTCAATGTATTCTTTTAGACGCAAGTTCTACCTGTTTCGAGCTTGCAACACTGTTAAGGGATTCTACAATGAGATTAACTGTTGTAACAAGCGGTTTATCAACAGCATCATTGCTTAAAGAAAACCCATACTTAACAGTGATTGTAATCGGTGGGATTGTCCGAAGCTCTTCTAATTCTGTTGAAGGCCTACTAGGATGTGAGCTCTTAAGAAAGATTAATATTGATATCCTTTTTACTTCTGCATATGCTTTCAATACAAAAGACGGACTTACTGATTTTAGCTTATATGAAGTAGAATTAAAACGAGAAATGGTTGCTGTTACGAATAAAACAATTGCTTTACTTGATCATAGTAAAATCAACAAAAACTCTATTGCTACTTTTGCTCATACACATGAAGTGGATGTATTAATTACAGATCAAGAAGTTTCTGACGAGATAAATGAATATTTTACTTCCCAAGGGAAAATTATAGAAATTGCGAATTAACTAGCCTTATCCTCTATAGAAAGCGCCGTTTAATATAATCCTTTATATTAAACGGCGCTTTTACAATCTATACATGAGGACAATTTAACGCTTCTCTTATATGGCTTTCGAGCAGGTTTAGAGGAGTATTAATACAAATGCCTGTCTTCTCCCCCACATGTTGAGCTAGGGGAGCCATAGAAAGCTGTGCAACAGAGAGCGATGTATCTCTTCTCTCGTTTAGAAGGTTTTCTAATCGTTCCTCTACTATTCTTTTATATTTCTCTTTCTCTCCTTTCATAACAAACTCGAAGGCTCCTTCTATTAAGATTGGCGTAATATTAATCTTCTTCTGATACCGGTCAGCGAACATATCTAATTGGTTCATTGTCCCTTTAACTGTTTCAGGATTCGTAAAAACTAGTGTTTGAGGTGTCTCTTTCTCACAAATTTTATGGAATAGGGGAGCATCAATTTTTATAATAGGAATACAAATCCCCAATTTCTCTTCATTAAGATATGCTGTAAAAAACGTGCACGTAATTAAAATTCCATCAACTCCTGTGCTAGCTATCCAATTTAGTGTATCCCCTATTTTCTTTTGTATATCACTAACAGTAAAACTTTGATCATTCTTACGAGCATCAAGACCTGGATCTACAAAATGTAGAAGTTCAATATCCATATTGCGTAATGATGCCTCAATATGTTCAATATTTGAGTGATGAGCATGGAAACAGGCTAGTTTTTTCATTTGGAGTGCTCCTTTTTTAGAATAGTGATAGGTAATTCATATTTATTGTTCTAAATTTTCTTTCATTTCTTTAATATCTATTCCTTCATACCATCCATAGTTTCTTAAAATCTTTAAAGCTTCCTTACTCGTATCCAATGCCTTCACTTCCCTAATACCGACTATGTAAAATCTCCGAAAGCTATTTATAAAAACATCATTAATAAACTCCTCGGCTTTTTTAAAAAGGTTTATTCCTACGTTTTACCAATTTATAAAAAATCCTTAATTAACTTAAAGCTAACTAAGGATTTTATTTAAAATGTATTTTGTATTTTCTATGTTAACCTTACCATCAATACTTTCCTTCCTTCATACCTTTCTCTACTCTAGCGTCACAAAAGTCTTTGATTAACTCATCAACTTTGTCTTTTCTCACTATTTTCTCCAGCCAATCCTTAGGAATACCTTCCATCTTGTAGTACATTCCTGCTAAAGTCCCTGTTATCGCTCCTACTGTATCTGTGTCATCACCTAGATTAACGGCTTTTAAAACTGCTGCTTTAAAAGAAGAAGTCGTCCCTAAACACCATATAGCCGCTTCTAAAGTATGTACTACATAACCACCTGACAAAATCTCTTCTTCTGGGATGTTAAAGAAATTATCTTTAAATATTCTTTCATAGTGCTGGAATTCTTTTTGATAGGGATGATCTTCATTAAAAATATGATTAAAAAGAAGCTGTATATTTTGAATTGCTTTTTCAAGGGAATCATTCAGAGACATTCTAACTAACAGTTCTACATAAATAAAAGACCCTACAATAGCTCGTGGATGCGCGTGTGTTATTTCCGTATATTGTCTAATGATTTTAACGTGTTTATCAAAGTCAAAATCTTTACTTAAGATAAGGGCTAATGGAGAAATTCTCATAATTGCTCCATTTCCATTATCATATTCAGATGTTCCGCCACATTGTGTTAATGGTGTTCCTTCCTTAAAACGTCTAATTGCTTTTACAGTGGCAATTCCTATATCAAACATCTTTCCATGAGGAGTAAGGTAGCCATTCTCTTCATATTGTACAAACTTCTTCATTAAATCTAGCGGGCTACCATTTTCCGTTAAGTTTTCGACTAAACATAAAGTCATTGACGTATCGTCTGACCATGTACCAGGTGGCTGATTATATGTTCCATATCCCGTGACATCGTTAATATGAAAAGTCCCTCTTTTTTTAAACTCTACAGGTACTCCTAACATATCGCCAATAATACCTCCGTAAAGCGTCGGTAAAACTTGCTTTTTAATAGCTATTTCTAGAAACATTTTGTCATCTGCCTCCCATCGTTCTAGTAATCTCATTTTTATCAATCCTTTACTTTACTAAGTTATTCGATTTAAACGTCAACTTTGACATTTAATCTTTAAATTCTCCCTTACTAATGTTCTCTCTTAAGCTCTCTAGCGCATGTATTCTTTCTAACTTTATTAAAAAAACTTTATCTAACCTTAATCTATAATATTATTTATACAATAAAGGCCGGATTTCTCCGGCCTCTTTATCTATTACTCATATCCAAGATCATTTAATGCTTTTTCAGCATTTGCTACTGTTTCTTCTCCTACATGCGTGCCCTTTTCAGCAATGACTTTATAATAAACTGCTGCTTTCTTTTGCTCTTCTTCACTTCCTGTACTCCATGTTTGAGCTTGTGCTAACATACTGCTTATCTGAGCATCATAACGCTGTTGAACTTTTGCTTTTTCTTCATCAGACCAGCCTGTGTTTTCTGATGCTCCAACTGCTTCATCTAAGTAATAAAACACCTGTTGTGTGTGTTCTTCTACATTTTGTTCTTGTTTTTCTAAAGTGTTTACTCGATCAAGTATATCAATCACTGTCTTACGACTTTCTGCTTGAGTTTTTATACTTTCGTCAAGACCTTTTACATTTACAATCAAGTTGTAAGTTTCAGTTTGTGCTGTAAGCTCTTTTTGCCCAGCTTCTTCTAGTAGGTGTTTTGCCGCTTTTTCAACAAGCGCTCCTCCTAGATTCTTCTCTGGATAAAGTCGATTTGCTTCACTTCCATATGCAATAGCTTCTTCGGTTTCACCAGCATTGTACTGTTTTTCACCTGCTGCAACATATCCATAAGCTGTTTTACGATCCGTAGCTGTTTGTGCGATATCTTCATTTACATCTTTTGCTGTTACCGTTAGAAGCTCATATGCACGCTCAGCTTTTCCTTCATCCATCGCTACTGCTTTTTCACTTAAAGCTGTATTCGCTTTTTGTAGAACCCCTTTTGCTCCATCTGTTTCTTGACGTTTATAACCTTCATGAGCAAAAATAACGGCTTGTGTTGGATCCTCGTCAATTAGTTTTTCAGCTTGCATAGCTAAGCGATAGCCGTAAAACTCATCTTGTGCTTTTTCACTAATTTCACTTGGTACTGTTGATAAACCAGTTAAAGCAGCATAGCTTTGAGCAAGATGATCTTTCGTATACTTATCGTTATAAGCACTGTTGCTCTTCATCTGTTCTACAGATTGATCAAGAAGTTTTTCACTTGCTTCATCGATTATATCTTGAAGGTCTGGGTATTTCTCAACATATGCTGAAGCTTGTTGAAGCGTTTGAACATATTTTTGGTCTTCCATTAAATCTTCGAAAAACTCTTTTAACTTATCTTCATCATTTTCTTCATCTTCTTTTGGCTTTGTTGCATATTCAATTTCTTGTTTCTCTTCAATAGCGGTTATCTCACTAAGAGTTCGTAATGCCTCACTTCGTTTGGCATCTGCTTCTTTACTCTCTTCTTCTGAGTAGTTCGCAACGAGTTGATAATTATTAATAGCGTTAATCAATTTTTGCTTGTTCGCTTCACGTTGGCTTTCCTCAAGTTTATTTGCTAGATTTGCAGCAGCTTCACTTGCTAGCTTGTCCGCTTCATCCATTACACTATTTTTTGCTTCTGTTAATTGTTGTTCATTACCATTAATAAGATCTGCAAATGTTCCAGCATAGTAAAGCTGATCTTTTGCGTCCCCGCCATCAATCACATACACATCAACATACTCTTCACGCGTAACTTTTTTAATCTCTGCTTGTAATTTTGCAAGCTCTGCGTTATATAACTGCGCTTCTTTACTATTAAGCTGTGATCTGTTTAATGATTGAATAAGCTGTTGGGCTACAAGAGTCTCACTTTTTGGATTTTTATAGCGTTCATTAAGCATTTGTTGCATTAAACTTACTACTTCTTCTTTTGATGTTTCTCCATTTCCATAATACAGAACGTCATCTTCTCTGTTTTGATTTGCATAATAGGCTAGGCGCTCATATGTGTCTTCTTGAATAGCAAGGGTAACGTTCTCAAGTGGCTTGTCTGGATTTTCATCCTCATCTCCTTGGCCTGAACCTTCATTCCCTTGGCCCGAACCTTCATTTCCTTGACCTGAACCTTCATTCCCTTGGCCCGAACCTTCATTTCCTTGACCTGAACCTTCATTTCCTTGGCCTGAACCTTCATTCCCTTGGCCTGAACCTTCATTTCCTTGGCCTGAACCTTCATTTCCTTGGCCTGTTTCGCTATCTCCTTTAGAAGTAATATCCTCACCAGTACCATTATCATCTTCCCCTAAATCTAAACTACCATCTGAAAGCTTTGGATCATCAACATCTGGTAGTGGGGTCTGATTTAAATCCATTGGAAGCGTAACAACCGGACCCTTCGACTTTCCTTCATCCTGCACCCCTGCTACAGCATCCTTCTTACTCACAACAGGCTCTGGAACATCTGGAAGCTCTGTTGGATCAATGCTTAGGAATGTTAAAGGATCTTCTGATTTTGATGGGTTAAAAAGATAAGCAAACGGATCGCTTGATTTTGTTGCCGTTGTTTTATCTTTGCTATCTGTTTTCTTATCCTCACTGCTTTTATCTTTCTTTAATTCACTTAAGGCTTTCTCAAGGTCGCTTCCAATTTGCTCATCTGCTGTTTTTTCTTTTTTATCCTGCGTTGCTTCTGTCGCTACTTCTGGCTCCTGCTTTTTATTAAGCTGGATTGCCACTACGATAAGAACTGCAAGACAGATGGTGACAATGCCCCCGATAATCCATCTTGCTTTTGGTGACATTTTCTCATTTTGTTGTTCTTCCACGTTGTTCCCTCCCAATTAAAGTAAATTGCTTTCTTTCATCTTTTGAACAGCATCTTTTGAAGACTGAACATATTCTTCGTTATCATTCATTTCAATTACTTGGTTGAAGTAAGTTTCAGCTTCTTTGTATTGCTTTTCACCAAGCTTGAATTTAGCGTATACAAACAGCGTATTGCTGCTGTTTGGATAGTCCTCACGCGCTGTCTTAAAGTACGCTTCAGCTCCTTTTTTATCTCCCACTTTGTTGCTAGCAAGAGCGGTGTTAATGAGGAGGTTCTCACTTTTCACACCAAGACCTAATGCTGTTTTATAATCATCAAGCGCTTTTCGATATTGCGCTATGGACCCGTTATCGTTCAGCTCTGTAAGCAGTTGTCCGAAATCGTAGTGCATGCGTCCGAGACGCGCTAAAAGCTGTTCGTTTTTCGGTTCTTCTTTTAACACAACACCTAGAATGCTTATGCCTTCTTCATAGTTAGCTCGCTTTTGTTCATTTGTTGTACTTGGCATCGCATTAATAAGCGCATACGTATCTGAAAGGGCCTCAACATGGCGATCTCGCGTTCCTTCAAGCTCCACTGCTTTTTTATAGTACGTAAGAGCTTTATCATAACGCTCAACAATAGAGAAAAGCTCGCCTTTTAAATATTGATAAAGAGCTTGACTTTCAGCGTCATCTTGCGGAATATCTTCAACAATATAGTTTGCTTTATTTAGCTTGCCAATCGCAATATAGCTTTCAACTAAATCATGAACAAGGCGGTTGTAGTACGAGCTTTTCTTTGCTTCATATCCTTGTTCAAAATAAGAAATGGCTTTTGCATACGTTTTTTCTCTGTAGTAAGACTGCCCTGCTAGGTAGTTTGCTTTTTGACTACTTTTCGATAGCTCTTTTTGCTGAAATGCTTCATCAAAAAGCGTTGATGCTTTATCATTTTCACCTGTTGCTAAGTAAAGTTGACCAAGCTTCAAGTATACTTCAGGCTTTTTCTTTTGCTCCATTGCGCTCTTAAAATACTCTTCTGCTTGAAGGTAATCGCCTTTTTTATATGCTTCTGTTCCATGAGCAAGCGTTGTTTCCCACTTCTCATTTGCTGAATAACGGAAAGCCCAGACAGTAACGCCAATTGTGACAATAACAAGCGTCACAACAGAAATCATAATCCAGCGCTTTTTAACAAACGTGCCGACCTTTTGCTTGGCAGGTTTTTTTGCTTCTTGTGTAAAGGGTCTTGTTTGAATTGGTGTAACAGGACGTTTTTCTTCATCTTCTTTCAGTAGTTCCTGAAATGTTTCAGTCGTTGATTTTTGCCCTGACTCCTCGTCCCGCTTTTCAGCAAGCTCGCTCATAATGAACTGAAGCTCTGTTTTAAAAGAAGGTTCAATGCTTGGCAGCATGCTTGCTCGTTTGTAAAAGAGAAGCGCTTGGTCATAGTCATAAAGCTTCTCAAAATGAGCAGCGGCCTCTAAGTAATCTTGGACAATAAAAGGTCTGCTGTTTTCTTCATAAGGATGATCAAGAAACATCTCAATCTCTTTAACAATTGATTTGTGTTCTTGAAAATGATGAACAACATAGCGATACTCAAGTTCTGCTGCGTCTTTTTGACCTAATCCTTCAAATTTCGCCGCAATGTCAAGGTGGTCCTGAACCGATAATTCGTTATCCCCTTTTTCACCTTGAATGCGTGTGACATCTTCTTCAACTCGATTTCTAACATTTTCAGGGAAAAGGTCATACCATTCCTTAAACGTTGGACAATCTTCTAACTTCTTACTCTTCCAAACTTTCTTGAACAAGTTCTTGCTTTCTGGTCCAAGCGTTCCACTTATTGTTTTTAATAGAAGCTTAAATCGATCATTGTTTTGGCCAATTTCATCTGGTTTAAAGTAGCTTGCATCATCTGCTTTATTTTTTCTCACTTCATCGCTATGCCAAGAGACCATCTCAGCTAGTAGTACAGCTCCTGAGAAACGATCCGCTTCCTTACACCATTTTCCTTCCTTAATATAGTAAGGGGCATATCCGAAAGATCCGCCTGGCAAAGACTTTGGTTTTGTCAGATGTGGCGCATACATTTCTTCAACGTCAACAAATTCAATGTTTCCAATCCCATCTCTTCGTTCAGTTGAAAAGAATGGAAGAATAATATTACTTGAGGACAAATCACAGTGTGCAAGTTCGCGCTGCTCTAACTCTCGTAAAATGTATGTAAACATACATGCTATGTATAAGCTTTCATCACTTGTTATCTTTTTTTCATCAACAATAATGTCTGCCCATGTTGGACCTTCAATCCACGGCATCATTAAGGAATATTGCAAATCTTCATAAGTGGAAAGCAAATGCTCGTGTTCTTTTATTTCAACGACTTTTCGCGCACAAACGCGAAGGCCAGGCAGTTCTGCATATGGCTTAATATCTTGAGCAACCCCTACTTGATTGGGGCCTCTGAAGCGGTCGCGAAATACTTTAAGAGCTACAAAGTCTTTTCTCCCTGCTTTTGTTGTTTTAAGCTGATAGACGGTCCCTTGTCTGCCTTCTTGTCCGTAAGGCATATCTATTCCAACAACAGCAGGATGTTTTGTAAATGAGTAGGATGTCGAGAAAAGCTTAATCTCATCGCCAACTTCCGGATGAAAGCTCATAAGCATACCCTCAATTCTTTTTTTAGTTAAAACAATTTACTCTTTATTTGAATAACGGCTCTTTGGTTTATCATAAGAAAGGCTAGCTACCTTTGCTGTAGCTAGCCTTCCTCCAATCATGGTCTTATTGACCGTCAACTTGACGGAAACGTGTTGCGATATCAGCTAACTCTTGACCAATGGAATCAAGTAACTGTGTATATGCTTCCATATGTTTTTGAGACTGTTCAAACTGTGTGAAGAAACGTTGTTTTGTTGCTCCATCCCAGCGTCCATCAAGAGACTGTAGTGCGTTTCTTAAAGTTGAACATTGTTGACGACTTTGATCTGCACCGTTTTTAAACTGTCTTGAAATTCCATCTAGTTCTTCTGGTGAAACAAGAATTTTCATTGACATAATATTTTGCAGCTCCTTTATATTCAAATAGAGTAAATATATTACATGGAATAATATATTATAACTTTATAGGAAACTAAATAGTTTTAGAGGAATTTAAGTCTTTATAACTATCCAACTAAGGAATATACTACTAATTTCCCTTTGAATTAATTTTTTTGTGATTCTATAGTTCTAGTTCTATACACACCCAATTCGACATTTTTCAACAAATTCCTCAGTTTTCGATAATTTCGTAAGCAAGCTTTTTTGTTCTTCTTTGTCGAGGAATGGAAGAGCTGCTTTTATTTTCTCATGCTGTCCTCTTATAATAAAACCTTCTCCTGCTGGAAGCTCTTGGTCTGTTTCACTATGCGTTAACCTCATATTAAAGAAATAAAGGTCATTTGACATTGTTGAGCCAAGTAAAATGCCGGTAAATTTCTTTTTAAGGTTTACAAACCATGTGTCATGGCCGTATGCTGTGAATCCTCCTACACTTCCAGCAAAGATAAAGTGTACATTTTTTTGCCGAGCTGTTTTAGTGATATTTTCAAGCTTTGGTTTGATGTTAAAGTCCATGGAAACTTGGCTCATAAAGTTCTCTCCATCATCAACAACAATAATGAGCGGTTTGTATGTTGGGCCCTCTTCATCTTGAAAACTTCCGAAATCAAGTGAAGCACCTTCTCGCGTTGCGAGTTCTCTTTCAATTTCATCAAAAAGCTCGTTTGCTTGCGTAAGATCTGTTGCATAGCCTTTTACATGTGGAAGCGAAGCAAGTGTAAGCATTCCATTGCGTTTTGGCTCAAGTTCGATAAGATATATGTCAATCTCATCACTTCTAAATTGTCTACCCATTCCTAAAATCAATGTTTGGAGGAGAGCTGTTTTTCCTGACTCAACGCGTCCTGAGACAATAATATGGTTCTCCTCTTCAATATCAAGCGATAGAACATTTAAATCTTCTTTTTCGAGGCCAAATGGCAATGTTTTCGGTTTAATTCGATTTCTTCGGTTATAAAGGTCCTTTAGTGTAACAAGTTTTGGGACGAGCGGAATAGAGAATGCTTGGCTGCCTTTATTTTCTTCCTTCATTCTTTTTCCCCAGCCCTGCAGAAATTTCATTTTCTCAAGTTCGTCTTCTCCTTCATACGGAGTTGCTGCTTGGAACATGTATGGTGGAGTGCTTCCTTTAATAAACCCTCGTCCAGGCGGCAAGTCTGTTGCAGCAAAGTCAGGTCTCCCAACTGCAAAATGGAAATCTGAACGATCTGCAAGCTCAAAAGCTACCGCTGATTGGAAGTTATTACGATATCGCTCGTACATATCATTTGCTTGGTTAATACTTGTGATGAAATAAATACCATATTTCGCTCCATCTCGAAGCAAGTACTCAAACTGCTCATTTTCTTCTTCAAATGTCTTTCTAAATGTGGCGTAGCCATCAATCGCTACAACGATAGCTGGCAACTCTTCACCTGTTAAACGTCGGTAGTTCACAGGTGAACTTACGCCATGCTCAGAGAAAAGAGAAATGCGTAAACGCAGTTCTTTTTGAAGAAATTTAAACAAGCGCATCATTTTTTCTTCTTGTTCTTCTCCAATGACGTCTCCAACATGTGGGAAGTAATTAAAGTCATGAAACTGACGACTAAAATCAATAATATAGGTGTTCAACTCGCTTGGCGCATAGTTGAAAAACAAGGATAAAAGCGCAGACTGAAGGAAATATGTTTTTCCTGAACCAGGCATCCCGTAAATGAGAAAATGCCCTGCTTCCAAGTCAATCGAAATTGGAAACTGTGTTTGATTGCGAACATCATCAATAAGTCCTGATGTAATAATCAAACCTTCTTTCTTTTCTTCCCAGCGCTCAACACTCCACTTTTCAGATTCAATGAGGTCAGTAATCGGTAATGACTGTGGAAGTGGCGGCTGCCATGGTCCTTGTAGTGGTTCGATACCCGCAAGTTTTGCTTCATTGCTTATATAGTGAATAAGCGCATTGATTTGCTTTTGCTCTGTTTCCTTTTCAGATTTTGGAGCTTCATAATAGGAACGCGCTCCATTTAGCCCAATTTTAGCAATCTCGATTTGTCGCTCTTGTTCTTCCTTCTCTGGATGATAAGGAGCCCCACTCCATGCAGATTGGAAATATTCAAGCACTTCATTGTTTCCAACTTGAAAATAGCCTCGTCCTGGCACATTGATATCCGCTGCATTCGGAATTTTAATCATCTCTCGGCTGTCTGTTTCATCTTGTACACGTAAACACACTTTAAAGCGCGAGTTACTCCAAATTTTATCGTTAACAACTCCAGTTGGTTTTTGGGTTGCAAGTAGAAGGTGAACACCTAGCGTACGTCCAATTGCGGCAATGCTAACAAGCTCATCCATAAATTCAGGCTGCTCTTTTTTTAGTTGAGCAAATTCATCAATAACAATGAATAAATGTGGAAGTGGCTCTTTAAAACGCCAATCTGATTTAAAATACTCATCAATATGCTGAAGATTACCTGCTTTATTAAACAGCTTTTGTCGGCGTTCAAGCTCTGCTCGAAGGGAAGTTTTAGCCCGTTGAATCAGATTTGGATCTTCTAAGTTTGTAATCGCTGCTACAACGTGGGGAAGACCGTCAAACGTATTGGACATTCCTCCGCCTTTATAGTCAATAAGCATAAAAGAAAGCTCATGCGGATGATATGTTAGGGCAAGTGATAAAATGATGGACTGAATCACTTCACTTTTCCCGGAACCTGTTGTTCCAGCCATTAAACCGTGGGGACCATGCCCGCCCTTTTCAATTTTGTCGTGGATGTTCAAGAAAACAGGCTTATTTCCTTCCCTCACTCCGATAATAACCGGAAGCGTAAGTGGATAACGGTTTTCAGTCCAACGATCAAGCACAGTTAATTCTTCAACACGCTGTTTTTCGTACATTGATAAGAACGTGAGCACGTTCGGTACATTAATTGACGCCGACTCTTTTACACGAAGCGGTGCGCTTGCTCTGGCCATTTCTTTTGCTTCTTTTAAAGAAAACTGATCAATAGCTACTTTTTCAGAGCCTGTGAAATATTGAATTTCATCTTCACCAGCAAATGTTTCGTAAAGCTTAGCAACGCCATTTTTCACTTCAATAATAAGTTCACATTCCATTGGCAACATCTCTTTTTCAGGAGACATTAAAAACGTACAAGCCCCAATTTCTTCTTCTTGATTTAAAAGAAGAGGAAGCAGTGGATCATCCTCTAAAAGCGTTAAGTCGCTTAAAAAGAACACAAACTCAGGTACATGCGCTTCTTTTTTATTGTCGGCTCCCTTTTCAAGTCTACGAATATTTAACATGCTGTAAAGCGTCTCAAACAGCTCTGTTGTCTCTTCTTGCCCTTTTGCCATATAGCGTAGCTTTCGCCCTTGGCTCCACGTATGGGGCAGCCAGCGCATCCACGACCATTCTTCTTCCTCTTCTTCATTGTAGTTTGAGACAACTTTCACTTCTTCAGGTGAATGATGTGTCACAAGCTGTAAGGAAAGAACGCGTGCTAAGTTTAAAATCTCTGCTCTGTCTCCAACAAGACCAACAACACGCTTTTCTTTTAATGGAATTGTAACAGGTACCCCCACAACTTCACGATAATGCTCCTGTAATTTTTGAGCTTCCGCAATAAGCGGGTTTACATCATATCCTTGCTGATTTGGTACTTCTATTTCCATTTGAAACGGTCGTTTTCCGATTCCTACGCGAAGTTCTAAAAAGTCATCTGTTTGCGGCGTTCTCTCCCAAAGCGTACTTTTACGTTGGTGAATCCGCTCCAAACAATGATCAGGATGTGGATTATGCTGACGTAAAAACGCTTCTTGATCAGCACGGATGTCTTCAATTTCTTTTTGATGTTTTTCAATTTGCTCTAGATATTCTCTATGTAATGTTTCGACTTCATTTCTATGTGCTTTCTTTTTGCGAAAATGCATCACAATTGTAGCTGTGTAAGAACCAATCATGGGTACGCTCATCGCAAGCATAAAAATTGGATACATACTGTTGTTCATAACCGTTTTGGACAGCCAAAACATAATCCCAACCGTTGCAGCCGTTAGAAATATAGGAATAACCATTGATTCAAATGAAAATTTCGGCTCCTGCGGTTCTTGTTTTGGACTATGCACAACCATTTTCCCTGTTGGTAAAGCAAGCTTTAAACGAGGTGAACGTTTAAAGTATGGTGATTTTCTCATAACGTCCTCCTTATTGAATCATTTTCCACACATAATCATCAGAGCGTTCTACAAGCTCTTCAATTTGTTCATCTTTTCCTTCATAAATAGTTGGTAATGAAGACATTCCTTGTTTACAGAGTCTCAAGAATACGCCGTCCCAAATCATTGCGTATTCTAGCGTTTCTTCTGGATCTGCTTTATACCACTGTTTTTGGTCGAAAGAATATTCAATCTCTGGTGGCTCCATTCCTTTATACGCATGTTGAAAATGCTTTGCTAGAAGGCTTGCTGCTTCTTTTGCTTCAATATCATTTGGAAGCAGCAGATCAAGCTCTTCTTTTCCATGAATGAACGTTATAATAATTTCTTCCATATCATCACTTCCTATAACGTAATTTCTAAAAGAGAGAGATCATCACTTTCAGGTGTGGATAAGCTATGAGAGATAGCTTCTTTTATCTCGTCATTTCCTATCTCTTTTTCATCTAAGAAAGCCAAACCATCCGAATAAAGAAGAAGTTTATGAAACGCACATGATTTTTGAATCACTATATTGGCTTTTTCACCTATAAGCCCTCTTTTCGTTGACCACCTTACCCCTGTTTCTAATTTACTTTGATAAACTGCCTCTCCATTATCTGAAAAAAAGCGTACTCTAATATCGCCTCCACTACTTAAAAATAAGCGATATAGTCCATTAGAGAGCGCATCAATTCGCCCGCAAGCAAACATTGCCTCGCTTCCGTTATCTCGTTTTTCTTCAAGTACGCTCTTCACTAATGGGGGAAGATATGAATGTACAGGCACATCTTCTATATATTTTGTAGCTTCTTCTGTTAACGTCTCTAAATAAGCATGAAAAAGAGTCTCTCCTTCTTCATACAGAAGTTCATCTTGCTTCATAAGCCAAGCAACAAGCTTATCTCCTAAAAACTGTGCTGCAGCATCTCCATAAAAAGACAAGCTAACACCATCACAAAGAGCAAAAGCAAGTGTGCCATTTTCTTCTTGAAAGACAAGATAATCCTGACTCTTTTCTTCGTTCTCCATTGTTTCGCGAGCCCTGTAGAAACCATAACAAAGCTGAAAGAAGTCAGTATTTAAAAAAGATAGCTCTTCTTCTTTTCGCTGATTACTTTTAAAATAGTTCATGGTTTCCTCCTATCTAACAGGAGTTGCAGCCGACATTTGAAAGCCGAGGGACACAAGATCTTCATTTGCCCCAGGAAGCATCATGACTGCTCCTTCTTTAATGCTATATCCTGTTTCATTCATCATTGTTCGGTAACTTTCAGGAATAGGAGAAGATAGCTTTTTTAGCTGCATTCCATATTGATCAAGAAACGCTGTTTGCTCTTGAATACCACCCCATTTTTTGGGATCTAAAACAGGTTCTTTTAAAATGTCATCGGAAATGAAAATATTTTCAACAAGTACATTACCATCTTTTACAGTTAATCCTTGTATTCTTTTAACAATTGCTTCTGGATCTTCTCCTGTATATTCTCCATCTGTCATATGACATACAAGTGGAGCAGGACATTCTTGAAGATGTGGAAGTTCTTCCTTTAGAAGGTCTTCCACAGCCTGAAAGCCTTTCGCTGTGTTTGTAAAGCGCTGCGTTTTGATATTTTTAAGCGGTGGTTTACCAGCGAGCTCATCAATTCCTTTCGGACCGCCCAATACGTCAAAAACGTAATCACTATATGCTAAGATAGATACGCGATAGCGCGGGCTCAATCGACTTCCTTTTGTAGAACGAAATACCATCTGTCGAATAGCAGATTGTAGAGCAGACGCAACAACGTCAATTCGCTTTTTTTCACCTTGACCAGATTTCATCATCCCGTTCATTGAGGCACTAATATCTAACAAATAAATAATATAAGCAGGCGTTCCCTGCGTTGCTTGTTTTTCATAACTCATGCCAGTTGCCTTCCTTTCTCTCTCTTTTTTCATAAGGCAAGGTTTGTGAGAGTACCTTCTTACCAAATGGTAATATTTATAGCAAATTCTCTTTCAATATACATATTTTATCTTTCTTACAGAAGGATGGAAATATGGAAAAGGTCTCACATTAACTATCAAACTACATCATAGAATTCGAAAAAGGGGTCAAAAGAACTAAAAAACCCACCCAAATTTTTACTCATTGGGTGAGTTTTAACAAAACAGAGGTAAGCAATTAGAAGTTTTATTATTTCCAAATAGGTAATCCGCCTAAAAAAACCACAATAATAATGAGAGGCAGAAGATATTTGAGTAAGAACAACCACAAAATGAACACTCGTTTTCCAATTGAACTTCCAGCTTGAAATTCTTCTAAGAGAGTTTCTCGTTTCATACGGTATCCAACGAAAATCGAGATAGCTAAACTTCCAAGCGGCAGCATCATGTTGCTTACTAAAAAGTCAAACAAATCAAAGATATTCTTATTAAATAGAGTAACATGGCTGAGAGCTCCGTAAGAAAGAGCTGGGAATACGCCTACAACAAAGACGATAATTCCCCCTATCCACGAAAATTTCTTGCGTTTCTCTACATCTCCTTTTCCTAATGCAGAAGTGATAATTTCAAGCATTGAAAAAGAAGAGGTTAACGTTGCAAATAAAAATAGAATTAAAAAGATTGTTAAGAAAACAACCCCAAACGGCATCTGCTCAAATACAGATGGGAGAGCAACAAATAATAAACCTGGTCCTGCCGTTGGCTCAATTCCAAATGAAAATACTGCTGGAAAAATAGCAAGCCCTGCAAGAAGCGACACGAAAATATTTAAAAGAGCTACGCTCCCTGCTGAACGAGTGAGGCTGACGCTTTTATCTAAATATGAACTGTACGTAACCATACAAGAAAGTCCAACACAAAGTGCAAAGAACGATTGTCCAAGCGCAAATAAAACAGACTGACCTGTAATCGCACTAAAATCTGGTTTCAGAAAAAAGCGAACTCCTTCCATTGCATCTGGCAGAGTTAGAGAGCGAACAACAAGCACGATGAAAAAAATAAATAAAGCAGGCATCATATACTTATTTGCACGCTCAATACCTTTCTGAACGCCAACAGATACAACAATAATATTAATGAGTAGAAAGACTGCCTGAGCTCCAACTACAACAAAAGGGTTAGCAATAATTGTATCAAAAAGTGGACCATACACTTTTCCAAGCAAATCTCCAGAAATACTTAAAATCGTGTAAAGCAGAATCCAACCGCCTACAACGCTATAAAAAGCTAAAAGTAAAACGTTACTTGCTACTCCAAGTTTTCCAATCCACGGCCATCCTTTTGGAGCAAGCGCTTTATAAGCACTAACTGCTTCTTTTCCAGTACTACGCCCAATTACAAATTCAGCAAGTAAAAGAGGTAGTCCAACAAAAAGCGTGAAAATGATAAATAAAAGAAAAAATGCGCCTCCTCCGCTCGTTCCCGCTACGTACGGAAACTTCCAAATGGCACCTAATCCAATCGCCGCTCCAGCGGATGCTAGAATAAAACCTAGCCGCGACGACCATTTATTACTGTCTTCCATAAAAAGCCCCTTTCTCATAAAACAAACCACTGTTTCTATGTTACTAAAAATAGAGGCTTCTCCACAACTAAAAACATATATTTTGTGCTTTAAAATATTTTAGAGAACCTAAAAAAAAGCCGGTGCTGATGCACCGACTTTTTTAATTTGTTTCGTCTGTTAATCGAACAAGCATACGAGCTAAGTGATGACGATCCTCTTCTTCGCCAACTTTCCATAGTTGTTGTAGTAAGTACTCTTCGCGGTTTTTAGGTTCTTCATTCTTCGCTAGATAGTCTGCTACTTTTTTCGCTGACTTTGCAACAGCTTCTTTGCTTAATCCAAGCTTTTGACCCTTTTCTACTTTATCACCTAAGTAGTTCTTGAATTCCTCAAAGTTTTGAAGAATTTGCTCTTTCTCTTCTTCGCTTTTTTCACGTACTGCTTTTTCTGCTCTTTCCATTTGTAAAAACTCCTAATAGTTTGTACTAACTTATATTAGGTTGGTTCCCCCATTTCGAGCTTTCAAACATGTAAAAGTGTTTTTATTCTTCGTGCACATTATAGTATGGAAACAGCAGTTCATACACTTTCATAACAACAACTTTTAGCACACAATATGTTGGAAGGGCAAGAAGCAGGCCTACAAATCCGAAGAAGCTCCCAGATGCAAGCAAAAGTAAAATAACGGTTACAGGATGCACATCAAGCTTTTTCCCCATAACTTGTGGAGAAATTAAGTTACTTTCAATTTGCTGAATAATGATAATCCCAATAATCACGTAAAGAGCAAGGCGAGGCTCTTGAATAAAACCGACAATCACGCCTGGCACTGTGCCAATAAAAGGGCCTACAAACGGAATTAGATTCGTAAACAGCGCAATTAAAGCTAAAATTAGCGCATAATCAAGCCCAAGCAAAAGATATAAGATATAAACACAAATCCCTACAAACAAGCTCACAATAACTTGTCCTTGCACATAAGCGCTTAATGTACTACTTGCTTGCTTTAATACATCATACGTTACTTCACGATATTTAGCTGATGGAATAAAGCGTGAGAAAGTCTTTGGAAGCTTATGTCCGTCTTTCAACATATAAAAGAGGACAAATGGCACTGTAATAATGACAATAATGGTATTACGTAAAAAGTCAATAATTTGAATTGTGCTATTCCCAAGTGTTGTTGCTACTTCACCAAGCATCTCAGTTGCACGCTTTTCAAGATCATTATTAGCAAGGCGAGCTCTAAGTTCATCAGACCATGGAAGGGTTTGAAGGTCTTGAATATTATCCGTTATATCCCGAGCAACGTTTGGCAAAAAGTTCACAAACTGAGCAAGCTGATGAGATACAATTGGATATAAGTATGTTCCAACGCTTGTTACTCCTGTAATAAAAGCCGAGAAAACAAGCAGAATAGCTAGGATTCTCGGAATTTTTAGAAGCGTTAGTAAAAAAACGATCGGGCGCAACAAATAATACAGAACGCCCGCAATAATAAGAGGGGCCAAAATATTTGTAATCATGCTTATTATTGGTGTGATAACAAAGGATACTTTTGAAAGCATGAAAAGTATCGTTAAAAATAGTAAAATTAAAACACCTGACTGCAGTGCCTTAGACTTTCTCATAAAACCCTTTTCTCCTTCTCTCTCTACCTTACTTTTTTTAAACATAGGCTCTTTACGTTAAATCAAGAAGACGTTTTTTTAAGTTATCTTCCATGTGCTGTAATTCTCGTTCAGCTTCCTTCCGTTTTGTCCGGCCATCTGCTTGAATTTGAAGCACTTCTTCTAATGTTTCAACTAAATTTTCTTGCGTTTTTTGGAGCGTTTCAATGTCAACAAGCCCACGCTCGTTCTCTCTTGCAATATCAACCGTATTTTTCTTCAATAGCTCTGAATTCTTTAACAATAAATCATTCGTTGTGTTCGTTACCTCACGCTGCGCTTCCATTGCTTTTTCTTGTCTTAAAAGTGTAAGAGCAATCACAACTTGATTTTTCCATAGAGGAATTGCCGTTAGAATAGAGCTTTGTATTTTTTCTACAAGTGTTTGATTTACTTCCTGAATCATTCGAATTTGAGGAGCGCTTTGAATAGCAATTTGTCTGCTTAACTTCAGATCATACGTTCGTTTATCAAGACGAGTCATAAACTGCTTTACATCGTTCACTTCTTGCACTGTTAAATAATTGTCCGTTTTTAACGCTTCTTGTTCAAGCTTTGGAAGCGTTTCTGTTTCAAGAAGTTCTAGTTTATGTTCAGCTGCTGCAATATAGATATTTAATGCATCAAAGTACTCCTTGTTTTTATCATAGAGCTTTTCAAGCATAAGAAGATCTCGGTACAGCTCTTGCTTTGTGTGCTCAAGCTGATCAGCAATTTTCTCAATTTCCACTTGTAAGCTGCTGTATTTTGGAAAAATACCTTTTGCTGAACGAGAAATAGTAGAGAAAAAGCGGCCCACTCTTCCTTGTTTCTTACCTGATAGCTCATCAAGATTAAGCTGTTTAATTTTCCCCATAAGATCTGTCAGCACTTCTCCTACTGGTCCTGTATCTTTTGCCTGAACATGCTGAAGCACGCCTTGAGAGAACTTAGAAATCTCGGACTGTGCAGCAACTCCATATTGCAAAATTGCCTGATGATCATTTTGATTAATTTGCTCTGAAATTTTAATTGCTTTTTCTTTATATTGAGGAGAAAGCCTTTCAATTGATTTTACCTCTCCTTTTTCTTCTTTAGAGAGCTCAGTTGAAGATTCATTTGTTTTAAATGGGTCACTTAATAAATCATCAAAACTGCTTAAAGAATTATCTTTGAATTCGTTCATTTTATCACCCTTTTCATTTCCCTGCTGGTGGTTTACTTTCTCCATAGCTGTTATGAAGAAGACTCTGCTCAATTTCGAGCGCTGTTAGATCTTGGCTAATGCTAGATGTTAGAACTTCATCATATTTCACAATTAATTCATCTAACGTGTCTTCTGTTTCACTTAGCGCAATTTTCACTTCTGCATTTTTAGTTGGCTTCGCAAGTAAAAATATATATCGATCAACAATTTTGACCGTAGAAGGCAAATATTTTTTAAAAAAGTCTTGTGCTTCATAAAATCGAGCAGGTTCTTTATCAACCATATCAATAATGGAGCGACCAACTTTTTGAAGTTTGTTAATTTTAATCCATACATGCATTGATTTCACTTTAAAACGAGACTGACTTAGCATACGAAGTGATTTTCTCGCTTCTTTTACATGATGGTCAACATATGCTTTTTGCTCTTTAAACGGATCGTAGCGGAAATTTCGGCGCAAAAGAAAGTAACATAAACAGAGGAGAACCGTTGCGCTCCACGTTCCTATCCCAATTAATATAGAAAAGAACAGCGGAATATCTAAAAAGAACGCCGCTCCAACGATTGTTACAAACCCAGCTAAACCTGAATACAGCAACGTTTGAATGATTCGCTTGATCACTTTACAATTTCCTCCCTATTAGCGAACATTTTCTTTCATAATAGCACACTTCATCTAAATATTCGAACGAGTTTGCTTTCGGTGTTTCTTCACTATGTTATACGTTTTTTCTCTATCTAAAGTTTCATTTTTCCGCTTTTGAACTTATAAAAAAAGTGTGAGGGATATATCCCTCACACTTTTTATTTAGCTTCAGATTCTTGAGTTTCAGACTCTTGAGTTTTAGTTTGTGGCGTTTCAGACCCTTGAAGTTCAGATCCTGGCGCTGCTGGCTCATAATCTGCTCCATCTTTTGCTTGTTCTTCGCTCGCTTCAAGACCGTAACCTTTAGCTTTATATTCTGCTTCTTTTTCCTGTTTTTCTTGTTCAAGAGTTTTCTTCTCTTTTTCAAGGAATCCAGGTTCTTTTGCTAATTTATCATCTTTTGAATAATCAAATGATGAACGCTTCGGTTGTTCAAACCCTTTTAAGTCATAGAAACGGAGTAAATCACCATATACAAGCTTATCTGAAAGCTCTAGTTTCTTCTGTACAAGCTCTTGGTCTTTTTTCGTTTCATCTGTACTTGGGAGTTTTTCTCCTGTTGCGTTGTCATACACTTTATCATCAATCTGTGTATATTCTGGTGTTACAAAGTCTCCGTTACGGAACGGTACGATTTGCTGATGATCTTTTGATAGAAGATCTGTACCAAATTGAATTTGGTTTTTCGTATCGACTCCGAGTAAGTGTTCTACAGTTGGTCTTACATCGACTTGTCCGCCGTACGTATCCTGCACTCCACCTTTGCCTTCAAGACCTGGTGCATGGATAAACAGTGGTACACGCTGAAGCTGTGCTTCTTCAAAGTCGTTGATATCTTTACCCATAACTTTGCTCATTGCTTTTTTATGGTTTTCAGAAATACCGTAATGGTCACCGTACATTACGAATACTGTATTCTCATAAAGACCAGCTTCCTTCATATCATTGAAGAATTGCTCTAAAGCTTCGTCCATGTATCGTGCTGTTTGGAAGTAGTTATCAACAGATGTGTCACCTGTATCTCCTGGTGCAATCGTCTTTTTATCATCACTTAACGGATAAGGGAAATGATTTGATAACGTAATAAACTTCGTATAGAACGGTTGTTTTAATGATTCTAAATATGGCATTGATTCTTTAAAGTATGGTTTATCTTCTAAACCGTAGTTTAAGACATGACCATCTACCATATTGTAGTAGCTTTCATCAAAGAAATGATCGTAGCCAAATGCTTTATAGTTTTCTTCACGGTTCCAGAACGTTTTGTTGTTTCCGTGGAAGACCGCTGTATCTTTATATCCATTTTCCTTCAATAGTTGCGGTAAAGCTTGGTACGTGTTTTCAGCTTTTGTTGAGAACACAGAACCTTGTGGTAATGGATAAATACTATTTTCCATCATAAATTCAGCATCAGATGTTTTACCTTGACCTGTTTGGTGGAACAGATTCTTAAAGTATAAAGTATTACTATCTTTGGCTAAGCTATTTAAGAATGGAGTTACTTCTTGCCCATTTAACTTATAGTCAATCATAAATGATTGGAGGGACTCAAGTGAAATGTAAACAACATTCTTCCCTTTTAATTGACCAAAATATTCTGGGTTTGGTTCTGCATAAGATGCTTTTGCAAAGTTCTCTACTTCTGTAACATCACTGCTGTCTGCTAAAGCTCGTTGAGCAGATGATTTTGTACTTTGAATTGCATCATAAATTGTATAGTTGTAAGCACCAAGATATTTTACAAGATAGTTACGATCAAACGCACGTGTTAGAAGCTGTGGACGATCTGATTCAGCAAGAGCTAAGTTTCCTGCAAAAATCATAATCGCTGCTGTAAAAACAGCTACAATTCCACGACGGCTAAATTTCTCCGCATGTGGTTTAACAACTTTAAATAGAACAAGTGCGATTAAGATGATTGTATCTGTAAAATAAAAAATATCTGTTGGTGTCATTAATGCTTGTGCACTTCCGCCTAGTTTACCAAAGTTTTCAGTTTGTCTTAAAACCGGTATTGTAATGAAGTCATTGAAAAAGCGGTAAAACACAATATTCGCAAATAGAATAAATGATAATACAAAGTTAATCGCAATCAATACTCTATACTGCGCTTTCCCCTTGAAAAATAGCGCAATTCCTAAAAAGAATAAGGAAGAGCTGATTGGGTTAATGAATAATAAAAACTTCTGCATTGAATTGTCAATTCCAAGATCAAATTCAAATCGATAAGCTGCGTAAGTTTTTAACCAAAATAGAACCGCAATAAATAGGAAAAGTCCTAAATGCGTGTTCAAAAATTGTTGACCTTTCCTGAAAAACGATTTCATACTTTCACCTCTCTACAATTAACGTTCCCTTTTTTTTATAAGAAAATGAACGCAACAAAAAAAGACAAACTCCCTAACAGAATAAAAGAGAGCTTTTTGGACAGTATGCCACTATTCTACCGCTTAGCTGATAGAAGTCAAATGATATTTTTGGAAAAAGAGCTTTTTTTGTAGGTTTTCCTATTATACGTTATTCTTTTTATTTTACAAATAGCCCATTTTACCTATTCATATCTTAAAGCCGCACTTTATTCTAACTCCCTTTACCCTCTTTCGATTAAAAGTATGCTTCGTTTTTTATTTTCTTTCATAAATCGAACAAAGTGAGTGGAGCTAGGAATTAATATATGTTGTCCTATCTCTAAGTAGTATATATATTATTTGTTTTTCTCCGATAAAACTCCTGCCGTTTCCTTAAAACACCTGTGAATTTTCTCAGAACGTTTTACACTATACGGGATGTGATCGAAGAATACAACAAACAATATTTGCTAATGAGAAAACAACAACACTTTTTTGTTCTGTCTTTTTTCTCTATTTGCCTTTTCCCTATATATAGACGATTGTGTTTTTATTTTGTTTCAGTTTTTATAAAATTTCTATTAAGATAAAAAAATGAGGAAGCACCTGTATAAGGATGCTTCCTCATTCTTTATCTGGTTGAATTCGCCACCATACGAGAATTCCTCCAATAAGACTAAGCACAACATTTATATAAAAAAGACCCTTATCCATATGAGTTGTTAAAATAGCGAAGACAGGAGGACCAAGGGCAACTCCAACAAAACGCATAGAGCTATAAATGGACGTAATTGTCCCTCTTTCTTCCTTATCAACTCCCTCTGTAATAAGGGCGTCAAGACTCGGTAACGAACTTCCAATTCCAATCCCTGTTAACACCAAGAGACCAACAAGCACAACAAAAGAAGAGAAAAAGGACGCAATAAATAACGAAACAGCGATGAGTAGCAGTCCAATCACTGTAATCCATTTCATAAAGAGCTTGTTTTGTTTGATCACTTTTCCTGTTATAAAAGACGCTAAACAGAGGATTGCAAGCGGTATAGCCAACACAAGCCCTTTATCAACACCAACCATTCCAAATTCTTTCTCAAGTCTGTTTGCTAAATAAAAAAGAAAACCGAACAAAATAAACATTAAAATAATACCAGCAATAAAAATGCTGTATAACCAGTGACCTTCTTCTTTAAAAATTCTTTTCACTTTTTTTAAAAATTCGTTAAGTGGTAATGGTTCATCTTGCTGTTTTGGTACTTTCACACAGAAAAAAAGAAAAATGACAGAAATTAGACAAAGAACAGGAATAGCAAAGAAAGGCATAAACCATACAACTACGGCTAGTAAGGACCCTAATATAGGGCTAACAACTTTCCCCAATGTATTAGCGGTTTCCACAATACCTAGATTTGCACTAACTTCTTTTTCGTCTTTGTACAAATCTCCAACAAGAGGAAGCACAATAGGAGAAGCCCCTGCAGCCCCAATTCCTTGCAGTATCCGACCAATTAAAATCATCATATAAGGTTCATTAATTTGCCATGCTGCATACCCAGAAACCAGCCCACCTAATAAAGAGATAATAAGGCTTGGAATAATGATTTTCTTTCGTCCAAAGCGATCTGAAAGATAGCCTGCAACGGGAATTAAAATAATAGCAGCTACGGAATAGAGCGTAATAATAAGGCTTGACTGGAAAGAACTAATAGAAAGCTCTTTCTCTAGAGTTGGTAGGATCGGGATAAGCATTGAATTTCCCAATGTCATTACAAGGGGAATTGTAGCAATTGAAATTAAGCATAGGACCCCAGGAACATTTTCTTTTGGTGAGTTATTACATGTTGCTGATTCTTTCACTATTCTTCACCTTTCTTGCTCTATAAAAGCTGATGATACTCTTACTATTCCCGCTTGCTTTGTTTTCACAATAGAGAAAGTTTGGTAATGAAAAAAGACCCTCATATATGTATGAGGGTCTTCTCGAATTTTAACATTACTTAAAGCAATAAAAGTTTGAGCATTCTTTTTGTAAATGCAATAATGCATAAACACTTCCCATATTTGTGCCCACTACAACCCAAGGCGAATATGCTACATTACTTTTCTCTGGTTCAAATTCTTGCACTGGCCACTGAGCCATATAAAGCACACCATTATGTTTAACAATTTCACCTTGTTCATAAGTTTTCGTTGGCTGCCATTTTATGCTTTTTGGCATTTTATTTTTAACTTTGTTTTCTGTTTGTGTTTCTTCTGGTTCCTCTGTTTCTGTAACTGTACTATGAATTTGCTTAAGGGTTGTTTCGTTCTGCTCGGCATTTTCTTCATTCTCTAATACAATTACGCCACCTGTTTTGTTAAGCGCTAGATTTGTTTTTTCTTGCACAGTTTCCTGGGTTTCCCTTGTTTCCTTCGTTTCTTTCGTTTCTTTCGTTTCTTTCGTTTCCTGGATTTCTTCTTTTATTTCTGTTTTAGGCATTTCTTCTACATCGTTTGGTTTACTCTGTTCCTGTGCTAATGACTTAGTTTCAACAGGCTCTAAGTTTTCCGAAACTGGAATGCTAAGTGTTATTTTATTTCCATCTCCTACTTGCTCTGTCCAGTAGGCAATTGTTTGCTTTGACTCTTCATAAGACATTGTTTCGGTGTCATTAGTAGGCATAATGTTTACCCAATCCACTGCAGCGAAGATACTTTTTACTTCTTCACTTAATTCACTTGCTTCGTTTTCATCATTAGAATGACGAACAGAAAGGGTAAGCAATGTTTGGCTTTCACTCGAAATTTGATCAAGCTCATGAATAAGTTCAATATAAAACAACTGCTTTTCTTTTTCATCTTGAGAAGCCCAGTCAACATTGATGCCGTCTACTCCATATGTTTGAATAAGATTTTTCACTTCTTCACTAAACGTCTTTTGTATAGTTTCTTCTGCCGGAAGAGCCGCATATGCGCTAGCATCCGCTTCTTTCAAATCTATAAGCACCTTTACTCCATGTTCATGTGCTTTTAAGACAAGCTCTTTTAATTTCTCTGTATCTTGAGGTGAAGGGATTCTCCCATCTTTCTCCATATATAAACTACCGTATATAACATGAGTAACGCTCTCCCATTGGATTGCTTTTTCAAGATCTACGTTATCGTTAGCTGAATAGTATCCCATGATTCGAAAAGAATCTTCTCCTTCGTTCCCAACTGGAATACTTGTTAAGTCTTGTGCGAATGCTTTTAACATATATGGGGAAAAACCTAATAATAAAAGAGACGCACAAAACAGAACAACACACACTTTCTTCATAATTAAGCCCCGCTTCTATTTTTACTTGTAACATGTTTGTAATTTTTGATTTTATTATCATATCACGAATAAGCAGCGAAGTTAAGAAGATATTTGTAATATTTTTAACATAAATGTATTATTAGTAACATACTATTGGCCTATAAAAAAGTAAAAAACAAGATAATAAGGTATTATCTTGTTTTTTCACTTCCTATATTTAGAAATTCATGCGAGATTGACCGCCATCTACATTAATACTTGTTCCAACAAGCCATGATGACTTTGGCGATGCCAAAAACAAAACAGCGTTAGCTACTTCTTCCACTGTTCCAAATCGACCTGCAGGAATTTCCTCTTCGATAAACTTTTTAATTTTCTCTGGATGTTCATCAAGGCGTTTTTGCCAATTTCCTGTTGGATGAAGAATGCTTCCAGGAGCAATACTATTAACGCGCACATTATGGGGAATACATTCATTTGCAAAAGCCTTTGTAAAGCTAATGAGCGCTGCCTTTGCATTATTATATGTTACTTTTCCACCGCTTTCTCGTCCAAAAATAGAGGTAATCTGTATAATGCTGCCCACTCCGTTTTCTTTCATATGAGTTCCTGCTAACTTGCTTAAATGAACAGGAGCAAAGTAGTTTAATTCCATTGCTTCGTAGAACATATCAAGCTCTGTTTCAAACGCACTTCCCCCATTGCTTCCTCCAGCGTTATTAACTAAAACGTCCACTTTTTTGAAATCTTCTAAGAAGTGATGAAAAAGCTTCTCTCTTTCTTTTTGTTGAGAGAGGTCTACTTCATATATCCTTACATCTCCAAGCTCTTCTCTCGCTTTTTCAAGTTGTTCTTTTGAACGAGCTGCAATTCCTACATTTGCTCCTTCTTCAATAAATGCTTTTGCGATGGCCTTTCCAATTCCTTTTGAGCCTCCTGTTACGAGTACATTTTTATTTTTCAATTGTAAATCCATATAGCTCACATCCTGTTCTTTTGAGTGTTCTTATACCTTTCTTCCTATTTTAATGAAAATAAAAAAATTTTTTATAAGTTTGTTGCTCGTCTGCTTATGTAAAAAATGGTTGACAAAAATACGATAACCTCCTAGAATTCATGGGATGAATACGATTCACCAAAAGATGGGAGGATTCTTTTTGTATCAAACATTTACAACAAGTGAAAAACTCAAACAGCTTTTATCCATTTTAATTCCAATCTTCATTACCCAAATTGGTATGTACCTTATGACATTCTTTGATACAACAATGTCTGGCAAAGCAAGTCCTAAAGACTTAGCAGGTGTTGCAATAGGATCAAGTATTTGGATGCCTATCTATACTGGTCTTGCAGGTATTCTCCTAGCAGTCACTCCTATTGTAGCTCAACTAATTGGAGCGGAGCAAAAAAAACGCGTCTCTTTTTCAGTTATTCAAGGGATTTATGTAGCCATTGCGATGTCAATTTTAGTCATCGTAGCTGGAGCACTTCTCTTAAATCCCATTCTTCATATGATGGACATTACAAATGAAGTTCATCACATTGCAAAAGATTACTTAATTGCTTTATCATTGGGCATTTTTCCTCTTTTCATTTATACAACAATTCGCTCCTTTATCGATGCATTAGGAAAAACACGCGTAAGTATGACAATTACTCTTATTGCGCTTCCTGTGAATCTTGTATTAAATTATTTGCTCATTTTCGGGAAATGGGGAGCACCAAAATTAGGAGGAGTTGGAGCTGGATATGCTACAGCTATTACCTACTGGGTGATTTGCTTTATTGCCGTTTTTACCGTCTCGCAAAAAGAACCTTTCAGGCAATTTCGTCTTTTTAAGAGCGCTTATCGCGTTTCTTTTGCAGAATGGAAAACCATTTTAAAAATTGGTCTTCCTATCGGGTTTTCTATCTTTTTTGAAACAAGTATTTTTGCAGCAGTAACGCTTTTCCTTAGCGTCTATGATACGATTACAATTGCTTCACATCAGGCAGCCATGAATTTTGCTTCCTTATTATATATGATTCCTTTAAGTGTATCGATGGCGCTAACAATTGTGGTCGGATTTGAGATGGGTTCACAGCGACCTCATGATGCTAAAAAATATGGTCATTTAGGTATTATAATTGCTTTATCCCTAGCTATTTTAAACGGTATCTTCCTTTATATTATGCGTGAACCAATCGCATCTCTTTATACAACAGATCCTAACGTACTAGCACTTACTAAGGTCTTTTTAATATATGCGATTTTCTTTCAGATTTCTGATGCTATTCAGGCGCCTATTCAAGGGATTCTTCGCGGACATAAAGATGTTAATATAACCTTTATAATGGCGCTTGTTTCTTACTGGGTTATCGGTCTTCCTGTTGGATATTCTCTCGCTAATTTCACAAACCTTCACGCATTTGGGTATTGGGTAGGTCTTATTACAGGATTAGCCGTAGGAGCTATTGGTCTTGCTTTTAGACTGCTTTATGTACAAAAAAATGCGCAAAAGAAAATAGGATTAGAAAAATCGGCTTCGTAATATAAGAAACAACCCTAGGAACATTCCTAGGGTTATTTTATACCAAAATTATCGCGTACCGCTTTTTGAATCATCGATTGACATCTGTCTAACTCTACTTTAAGCTGACGCTTATATTTTTTTGCTTTTTCATGTCCATTCTCACCAGCAAACCGATAGTATACAACTTCTTGAAGCTTCATGCCTTCTTTTTTCTTTTTCACTTGTTCCAAAACCCCATCTTCAATAAGGTCGTGCAAGGCTTTATAAATTTCAGAGTGATTCGGACGATATCCGAAAGGACGAAATTCTTCTCGTAATACATCAAGCAAACGTAAACCATACAATCGTTCCTGTTCTGTCATTGTAATCATATAAAGCTTAAGAAATGCACGCTGTTTTACTAAGAAACCGCTTGGATTGCGCTTTTCACTCATAGAATTCCTCCTTTTTGTATGTAACGACCTTCCATATCCTTATTATAGTATGAGATTCCCAGAACGGACAAGTGTTCGCTTCCTTTTTATGTGTTTTATTTTATCATATATCTTCTAAAACATTAAATAAAGGAAAAATAAAAGCAACTCTTAAAGAGCTGCTTTTATACAACATGCTTTTGTTCTTCCTTTTGACGCTTTTCTTTTCGTTCGTGCTTTTCCCCCCAATATGTGGCGAGAAGCGGTCCTGAAATATTGTGCCATACGCTAAAAACGGCGCTCGGTACAGCCGCAATCGGGCTAAAATGTGCTAGGGCAAGCGCTGCTCCAAGCCCTGAGTTTTGCATCCCAACTTCAATAGAAAGAGCTTTCTGACTTCCTTCATCTAAACGGAAAAGACGAGCAAGAAGCCAGCCGAAAAACAAACCAAATAAGTTATGAAGCATAACAATAAAAACCATTTTTAAAGCTGCATCCGCAATTGATTCTGCATTAACAGCAACAACACCTGCTGCAACAGCCACAATTCCAATAACTGAAATAAGTGGTAGAGCTTTTATGCTTTTTTCAACTCCGTTTTTAAATAAAAGCTTCACGATAATACCTAATATAATAGGAAGCAACACGATTTTTAAAATCGAGACTAAAAGAGAAGCTGCGGAAACCTCAAGCCATTGACTTGCAAAAAGCATAATTAAAACAGGAGTCAAAAATGGGGCAATAAGGGTAGCAACACTCGTAACAGCAACGCTTAATGCTGTGTTTCCTTTAGCTAAATAAGTCATAACATTAGAAGCCGTTCCTCCTGGACAACATCCAACTAAAATTACTCCAATCGCAACTTCAGGTGGAAGCTGAAATAAAAGGGCAAGTCCATAAGCAAGTCCTGGCATTATGGTATATTGCCCTACAACACCGATAAGAACGCTTTTTGGTTGCTTAAATACCGCTTTAAAATCGTTTAAAGATAGCGTTAATCCCATTCCAAACATAATAATACCTAATAAAATAGAAATGTAGTTACTGATCCACACAAATGATGAAGGATATAAAAAAGATAATAGCGAAAATAGCACAACCCATAAGGCAAATGTGCTGTTAGCAAATGAACTAATTTTTTCAAGTGCTCTCAATGATGTCAACTCCCCTAACAAGATATAAAGTTTATTATATTTAAAACTTTCGGAAGATTCAAGCTTATTTTTATATTTTGTTCCCTATCCTCCCTTTTTAACATAGGCTAGAGCAGACTAATCTCTAGAGAGGTGATAAGATGAAAAAGTATACTTATCTTGATTTTCTGGCTAATTTTGGCGTTGGCGGAGCTCATCCTGGAGGGTTACTTCTTACAAAGCATATTTTTGATCAGTACGAAATTGATGAAAAGACAAGTGTACTAGATGTTGGCTGTGGTACGGGGCAGACTGCTGCATTTCTTTCTCTCGAATATAACTGTTTTGTTGATGCTTGTGACGTTAACAAAATAATGGTTGAGAAAGCAGCCAAAAGGTTTGATGATTTCCTTATTCCAATTGAAGTACGCGAAGAAAATGCTGAAAATCTATCTTACGACGAAAACCTATTTCATTTTGTTCTTTATGAGTCTGTCTTAAACTTTATGAATCTTGAAGAAGGACTAAAAGAAGCTTACCGAGTCTTACAGCCTGATGGAACATTACTAGCTATTGAAATGTTAAAAAAACCTGAAATGACAAAAAGCCAAGAAGAAGATCTTTTATCTTTTTACAACTTAAAATCGCTTCTTTCAATAGAAGATTGGCAAAAGTCTCTTAAAGAAGCAGGATTCACATCTATTACCCTTTCTCCTCTTCCCTCTCTCGCTACGAATAACGAAGACATAGAGCATGGGACAGAGTTTATTCTCTCTCCACACATTGAAAAAGAACTGTATGATTTTCTCGATGGTCACGAGAAGCGAATTAAAGATTTTGAAAGCGTGCTAGACTATCGAATTATTCAAGCTAAAAAAGAAAAATAGAGATAAGTGCTTATACATCTCCTTTCTCTCTCTCATATGTTAATAGTGCTAAGAGAAAAGGAGGAAAAGCTATGCAATATTATGACTTATGTTGTCGCTACAGAGGTCGTATGGTTCGCATTAATGACCGTCATGGACGCACACACGTAGGAAGAATTTTGAATGTAACACAGCGCAGAGTATTTATTCAGCCAATGCAGGGCGGCCGTGGCTTTGGTTACTTTGGTGGATATGGGTATGGATACGGATATGGAGCAGCATATGGAGTTGCTCTTGGGGCTATTACTGGTATTGCCCTTGCATCTCTTTTCTTTATTTAATGAAAAAAGCAGGCTGCCTTATTTAAAGCAACCTGCTTTTTTATCATTCCATTAAGTTTCCACTTTTCTATTCTAAAGGATTTATTTTCTGTTTGCTGTTCGCGTTTTTCTCCTTGCTGTTCATTATCTTGAAGTACATTGGCTAAGGTACGCTCTTTCATACCTGTTGAAGGCACTTTTTAAGCAGTTGAATATGAGAGAAGTCCACCCCACTAACATATCGATCTTATAATAAGGTTACTTACTTATGATAAAATTTAATAACACGATGCACGGTTTTTCCTTTCTTTCATCTTTAAAACATGAAAACAAAGGAAAGAATAAAAAGGAGACAAAAAGGATGGAAAATAATATCGTATTGTTTGATGGAGTATGTTCATTTTGCAATAGCAGCGTTATGTTTTTAATCAAAAGAGATCACAGTGAGCTTTTATCATTCTCTTCTCTTCAGTCATCATATGGACAAAAGCTGCTAGAGGATTTCAATCTTCCAAAGGATGACTTTGATAGCTTTATTTACATAACAAACGGGAAAGTCTATAGTAAATCTACTGCAGCACTTAAAATTGCCCGCAAGCTTTCATTTCCTTATAATCTCTTATATGGATTCATTTTAATTCCCATCCCTATTCGAGATAAGGTTTATTCTATTATAGCGCGAAACCGTTATCGATTGTTTCGAAAGAAAACTTTATGCGAAATTCCACCGGAACATATTCGCAAACGATTTTTAGATGACAAAAGCGAGTGATATAGTTGAAAAAAGTAATGTTGTTACTGTCTTTATTTCTTGTTGTCCCATTTTCACATGCTTACGGCTCTGTACAAGGCGTGTATTACGTAGCTCTTGGCGACTCTTTAGCAAAAGGCATGAATCCATATAAAACAGTTGGCAAAGGGTATAGCGACAAACTCGTTCCTCTTCTTGAACAGGAAGGCCGTTCTGTTGCATTTTCAAAAGAATTTGCTGTACCTGGTTACACAACGGCAAATCTTCTTCAAGATTTAGAGGTTAATGCGTATAGCAACCACGAGAATTTGTTTCATTCTGTTGAAAATGCGTCTCTTATTACTGTACAAGCAGGAGCTAATGATCTTCTTCATTATATTGCTCCACACCGCCAACATATGGTATCGCTTAGTAATAGCGAATGGGAGAGCTTATTACAGCAAACACAGCAAAATATGGAAACCATTTTAGAACGAATTAGAGGCCTTAACCCAACGAGTGATGTCTATGTTGTTGGATATTATTTTCCTTTTTCAAACATTGACAATCCCTTTCAAGAACAAAACTTGAAACAGCGGGTTTTAGCCCTTAATGTAGCCCTGCAAAAAGCAGCCTCTTCACAGAAACATGTTTATTACGTTTCGACAGAGAATTTGTTTTCACAAAACAGAGGAACCTATTTACCAAATAAGATTGATATTCATCCTTCTCAGCAAGGATATGATCTGTTGGCACAGCGAATTTTCGATACGATCCATTTTTCAGAAAGATTCCTCCAATAAAAGAGCACCGTTCAGATGAACGGTGCTCTTTTATTAAGCTTCTATTAGACTTGCACGATATTTCTTTGTTGCTTCAACAAGGACTTGGAGTGATTTTATTGCTTCTTCCTCTTTACGCGTTTTTAGACCACAATCTGGGTTAACCCAAAATTGCTTTTCATCTAATACACGTAGAGAAGCTCTAATGTTTGAGATAATATCCTCTTCATTTGGAATTTGCGGGCTATGAATATCATATACGCCAAGCCCAATTTCTTTTTCATAATGAAAATCTTCAAATGCTTGAAGCAGACGGCCATGACTGCGTGATGTTTCAATTGAAATCACGTCCGCATCAAGGTCATCAATTGTATTCATAATTTCATTAAAATTGGAATAACACATATGAGTATGAATTTGCGTTTCATCTTTTACACCATAAGCAGAAAGTCTGAATGCATATGCAGCAGCTTTTAGATACCCTTCCTTCTCTTCTTCTCGCAATGGAAGGCCTTCTCGAAGTGCAGGTTCATCAATCTGAATGATAGCTATTCCTGCGTCTTCTAACGCTAATACTTCCTGACGGATAGCAAGACCGATTTGATTCATCACTACTTCTTTCGACTCGTCATGACGAGGGAAAGACCAGTTTAAAATGGTAACAGGACCTGTTAGCATCCCTTTTACAAGCTTATTTGTTAAACTTTGAGCATATACGCTTTCTTTCACAGTCATTGGCTCTTTAAGCGATACATCTCCGTAAATAATAGGTGGTTTTACGCAACGTGAACCGTAAGACTGCACCCAGCCAAACTTTGTTACTTCCATACCGTTCAGCTTTTCACCGAAATATTCGACCATGTCTGTACGTTCAAACTCTCCGTGCACGAGAACGTCTAATCCAAGGTCCTCTTGAATGGCGATCCAGCGGGATGTAATTTTTTGAATAAACTGCTCATATTGTGCGTCTGTAATTTGTTTCTTCCGCCATTTTAAACGTGTGCTTCGCACTTCTTTTGTTTGAGGCATACTTCCAATCGTTGTTGTTGGTAAAAGCGGTAGCTTTAACTTTTCCTGCTGTTTCTTCGCTCTTAACTCATACGGTGGACGCGTGGCCTTAAGTTGTACAAGCTCCTTAATTTCTTCTTGAACTTTATGATTATGACGCAATGGTGCTGTAACGAAAGCTTCAAAGCTTTTATCATAATCTTTAAACGATGTATTGTTCTCAATTCCGCTTTCTAATGCTTTTAGTTCTCCTAACTTTTCCTTAGCGAAACTTAGCGCTCCTTCTAAAAAGCTCGGAAGACTTTCATTCTTGGCTGTAACAGGAACATGTAATAAGCTTGATGAAGGCTGTACCCAAAGGTCACCGTCGATTAAATTTAGAAGCTCTTTAACTTCAGCACTCGTTTCTGTTAAATTAGCCTTCCATACATTTCGTCCGTCAATAACTCCTGCTGCTAATACTTTTCCTTTTGGAAAGCCCCATTTTTTCAGCTGTTCTTTTGTTTCCCCTCTATCATGAATAAAATCAAGTCCAAAACCATCTACAGGGAGCGATAGAACCTTTTTATAATCAAAAACAGCTTCATAGTATGTTTGAAGAAGCAACTTCATATTTTTGCAGCTCTTCGCTATTTCAGCATAGCCGTTTTCAATCACTTTCCATACTTCCTGATCTAATGGGGATGTGAAAATTGGTTCTTCTAAGCTGACCCACTCTACTCCTTCTTCATCTAGTTGTTGCAAAAGCTGTTGATAAAGCAGGATAAGGCGCTGAATCCACGATGCTTTTTCTGTTTCTTTATATCCTTTCCCAAGAAGAACGAGCGTTGCTGGCCCTACAAGAGTTACTTTTCCATTTACACCAAGCTTCTGTTTTGCTTTTTTCCAATAATCTAAAAATCGATTTTCTTTTAAAGAAGGCGTAACATTCTCAAACTCTGGCACAATATAGTGATAGTTCGTATTGAACCATTTTGTCATTGTCATGGCTTCTGCCCCGTCTGTTCCACGAGCCATGCTGTAATACGTTTCAAGCGATGTTTTATTTGTATTTTTGAACCGATCTGGCACAAGATCAAACGTCCATAATAAATCTAAAATATGATCATATAAACTAAAATCACCAACAGGAATATGCGTGATTCCCGCTTCCTTTTGCACGCGAATTCCTTCTAAAAATAAGTGATCTAGTTCTTCTTTAAACTCTTTTTCTTCAAGCGTTCCTTCCCAAAAACGCTCTAACGCTTTCTTCCATTCTCTTTTTTCTCCGATTCTTGGATATCCAATATTTGAACTGTATACTGTCATGTTTTTTCCTCCGTCTCTATTGTCTTTTTAGTCATGAAAAAAACTCCCTTTTTTCAAAAAAGAGAGTTAGAAGGCGACTTTAAGAACTGTTGAAACGGATCCATCTATTCAACATAAACCTTCACTCCTCCCTATGAACGCGTAGGTATAAAGCGCAAACAAGTGGCAGGTCTCCTGACTTAGGTTCATCGTTCTTCTATCCCTTCCCGCTTTCGCAGTGGCTATGATAGAAACTCCCCTTCACAGTGGCGCGACCGTGGCGGCTTCTCACCGCTCTTCCCTTTTAAGCTGCAGCGTATGTACAGCACCTCTTGCATGGACATTATAAAATTAGTCTCCTCTACTGAGGAATTGTTAATAAGAATAACGCGATTTTCCCCTTTGTGCAAGACTATTTTTCAGATTATTCATTTTTGATCTAATTTTTTATTATTTTAGAGAAGCTAACATAACCGCAATTTCGTCTTCAATATCTTTTACTTCTTCTTCTAGAAAAGCATTAAAAACGATTGAGAAAATAAGTTCCTCTCCAGCTTCTGTTGTTACATATCCTGAAAAAGAGCTAGCACCTGTAATAGATCCTGTTTTGGCTCTTACATTTCCTTCTGCAGCAGTCCCTCTCATCCGTTCATCGAGCGTTCCCCCTATCAATTCATCCGGATCTCCTGCTAAAGGCAAAGACTCATAAAAATTGTCGTACCAAGGTTTTTGCCTAGCATGAAAAAGTAGAGAAGAAATTTCGTCTGTTGGCACTCCGTTCACATGTGATATGCCTGAAGCATCTCGAATCATCATATTGTCTACATTGACATTTATCTCAGAAAGCGTTTGTTTTAAAGAAGCTAAACCAGCTTCAAAGCTTCCTTCACCATACTGTACTTTTCCCATTTCTTTCACAAAAATTTCTGCAATTGTATTATTACTCAGTTTCATATACGGAATAAAAATTTCCCCAAGTGGAGGAGATTCCTTTACTTCCATCAACTGAGCTTTTTGAGGTGTTTCTTCTTTCTTCACTTTTCCTGTTATTTTTATTCCGTTCTTCTCTAAGACGTCTTTAAATAAAGAAGTCGTATACAAAGCAGGGTCCTCAACGGCAATGGCTGTTTGATCAGGTTCCTCTCCCTCCTTGATGATTCCTTTTACTACAATAACATTTTTATTCCGTTTTCTGACAATTTCTAAATCTGTTTCTCCTTTTCCTGTTTTAGTTTCATTCATCACTTTTACGTAGTCCGTTTTAGGTGATATAGAGATGTGAGCTTTCTTACCATTTTTGGTCGGTGTTGTCTCCACTATAACTGTTCCCGCTTCATAGCGATGATCAGGAGAGAACGTCAACGCTGATATTTGAGCTCCGTACGCATATGATTCGTCTTTCCAAATCATATCTTCTGAAAGCCGAACATCGTCATACCACGTTTCATCTCCAATAATATTTCCCGTAATTTTTTTGATTCCTTTTTCGTGTAATAGAGCTGAAAACTGCTGTAACTCTTTTAATCCAAGAGTTGGATCTCCTTTTCCTTTTAAATAAAGATTCCCTTTTAACACACCATTTTTCACTTTTCCATCATGCCAAAGCTCTGTGTGAAATTTATACTCCTCACCTAATGTTTCAAGCGCTGCTGCCCCTGTAAAGAGTTTCATATTGGACGCAATTTTCATTCGAACTGAGCTGTTCTTTTCATACAGTACTTCTCCGCTTTTGGCCTCTTTTATACTAATTGAACTTATCGCACCCTTTAAATCTTTATGTTGTAACACTTGTTCAATTTTTGTTTCTAATGTACTCGCCCCCTTCGCTGACACGTTAACGGCCTGTGTTATGATTAATACTAACATCACCAAAATTCCACACCATTTTTTCATATCCTTCCTCCTTTATGTACTCCTGTGCATAGATTTTCACATTCTCCTTATTATTATTGATGTTTTATGTACAGAGAGAAGAACAAGTTTATAAAAAAAAGAAGCTTTTTGTTTAAAAGCTTCTCTCTTTATAAGATGAAATATAGTCATGATAATCAGAATAATGACAAGCAGGCTTAAGAGGATATAGTGATTCATCATATTTGTTTTGTCAGGCATGCAGACACTCCGCTCATCAATTCCTCCCAATAGCGAAAAAGCAAGAGCTGAACCTAAGCATAGGCAGGCGACGGAAATATGCAAAAAGAGCAGAAATATAATATCTTCTACTATTCTAAAATACTTTCTTTTCCCTTCAAATGAGATCAAGAACCCGGGACTTACAGTCTGAAAAGTTTTTTCACAAATAAATTTGCTACTAAAAACAGCGACACAGCGCTAATAATATAAAGCTTTTCATTCCTCTTTTCCACAACTCCATTCCCTCATATACCCAATTACAACACAAAAAAAGCAGATGTGTTCATCACATCTGCTTCCTTCTTTACTTTCCTTCATCATCAAAAGAATACGTCCAAAACTCTTCACGAGCAAGCATTTTTAAAATTTCAGGACTTTGTTCAATATTGTTAAAGTCCATTGCTCCAAGCATTCCTTGCGTTTGAGAACGGTGTGCTTTAATTGCTGCAATTTTGATATCTTTCACACTGCTTACATCATGAACAACATCAGGATGACCAATCGCTTCTAGGCGGTCTTTAGAAAAGGCGTGACAAAGAAGGCGAGGACGATCTTCTGGACGAAGACGCTTAACCGCTCTTACTGTTGCCGCTCCTGTTGCATTATGATCTGGGTGAACAGCATATCCAGGATAGTGCGTAATAATCGTTGTTGGCTTAATCTCGTCAATAATGTTGCCAATAACGTCTGCATACACTTCGTCATCTAAAAACTCAAGCGTTTTATCACGAAGGCCCACCATACGAAGCTCATCTAGCTCTAGAATTTCGCCAACTTCTGTTAATTCTTCTTTTCGAATCTTTGGAAGTGTTTCACGGTTTGCAAACGGAGGGTTTCCCATGTTGCGTCCCATCTCTCCAAGAGTTGTGCATGCATATGCTACATATCCACCACTTTGTTTTGTGAGCGCAATCGTTCCTGCTGCTCCAAAAGCTTCATCGTCTGGATGTGGAAAAATGACTAATAAGCGTTCCATTTCTTTCAGCTCCTTATGTAAACGGCTTTTCACTTAGCTGAAGAGCAACGGCTAATCGACCTTGATCATCGTGCCCTGCAAGTAAAAGACGCCCTTCTTCATCTACTTCATAGTGTGTAAGGCCTTCTGCATACACCCAGCCGTCATTCACTTGAAGACCAACTCTGTACGGACCTTGCCCAATGATTTTACCTGTTTGAATGTTTACGCGCGCATTTCTAATAAATGCTCCAACGTTCATTGCTTTATCGTTAAAATGTGAAGCATACGCTCCATTCGTTGTTTCTAAATGCACGTAAACTTCTTTATGAAAAAACGTAGAAAGATGTTTTTTAACATCCTCTGCCTTAATGACTTCCATTCTAAAACCTCCTTTAGCAAAAGCTTAATTCCATAAAGCCAGTTTTATTTTAACGCAAAATCGCATAAACTGCGAATAGTTAGGCTTCGTTTTTTATTTTTTCGTCTTTAAAGAAACTTTTTCACTCTTCTTTCGTCTAATAAATTGGATAAACTGTTGCTTTTTTAGACTTTACTGTGTTATAAAAAACATCTATTCTTAACAAGAAGTTAATTAATTTCTAATATCTGCTTTACATACAATTCATCTTTTTATGTTACGTTATTAATATAACGGATAGATTAAAAGAAAAGGGGGATGAATGAACGTGTCACAACTTGTTAATTTCATCTATGAAGGTGCAGCAAATATGCGTAACGATTTTCGTATTCGTTTAATGAAAGGTGTCGCTTTTCTTTTACTATTCAGTTTAGTGGCCTTTACTCAATTAGGACCTCATCTTTCACAAACTACAATAGGTATTATTGGTTTTATAATCTTTTTAGTATACATTCTAAGTGACGTCTTATTCGAGGAAAAACGGTGGACGTTAAAACTTATGCAAACATACCTCTCCACAATGTTATTCATTGTAGGCATCATTGAGATGCATCGTATGGTTACAACATGCTGTATTATAGGCATTCTTATGGTTCCATACTTAATTGAAGAGCTGAAATAAACGAACCCTTAAAGGCTTCGTTTATTTTTTTGCACTTCATATACTTTTAAGTTTTGATATACCGCTTCTAAATATGGACAGCGCATTCCTTGTTCTTTTGCTTTTTGTAACAAATAACCTTGAAGATGGTCTCCTTCTACGTGAAGTTCTTTTTCCATATCGCGCTGCATGGAAGATTTCATCCCGTAGTCTTGCTTATGCATTGTCTCTATATGCCTTTGCACAATGTTTTCACTCAAAGGAGCCTCAATGGCATCCATCACCATTTTAATTTCTATCATCAACGCCTCTACAAACTGTTCGCCACCCTTTGATTCTAAAACAGCCCCAATTGGCGCTCGAGTTAGCGTTGTGACGCTTGAAAGAGTTGTAATAAACAAATACTTATTCCACATATCTCGCAATACATGATCACTATTTTTATACATTGCTTTTGTTTTCGCAAACGCTTGTTCAAGTTTATCCATCCGTTCACTGCCTACACCTGTTCGTTCTCCAAATGTAATTTTATGTACTCCGCTCGTCTGGATAATATGTCCATGTTCATTTAGTGTTGTTTCAATAAAGCATAGACCTCCGCTTACTCGTTCGGCTCCGAACTTCATTTCAAGCTGCTCTACGTGCGCAAAACCGTTTAAAAGAGGAACAATTACCGTTTCCTCTCCCACAAACCCTGTTAAATCTTTCATAACTTCTTGCAGGTGATAAGCTTTTGTAGACAAAAGCACAACATCAAATATCTGTGGAGTTTCTTTCGTAACAAGAGAAGGTTGAATGTGGATATCGCCATGAATGCTTTTCACAACAAGTCCATCTTCACGCAAACGATTTGCCCTTTTTTCACGAACTAAAAAAGTAACGTCTTCACCACTTTCAGCAAGTCTAGCTCCGAAATAGCCGCCAACACCGCCAGCCCCTACTACTAAGATTTTCATTTATCATCCCTCCTTCTCTTCTTTATACGACAAAAAACTACAAATTCCTGCTTTTTCATAAAGATACTATTTCCCCATCTTTAATTTTCATGTGATAAAATAAACCTACGGAAACAATAAAGGAGACTTTAGCATGAGAAAAGTAGACGTTTTTATTTTATCCGGATTTCTAGGAAGCGGCAAAACAACGCTTCTTCGCCAACTTCTTCAAGAAGAAAAAGAACACGGAAGAAATGTTGGCGTCATAATGAATGAAGCTGGAGAAACAGCTGTAGATTCGGAAGTTTTACCAAATGAAGTTCCACTTGCAGAACTTTTAAATGGATGTGTATGTTGTACAATTCAAGGACAGCTTGAAGGGCAACTTGAAGAAATGATTTCTTCTTATACCCTTGACGCCATTTACATTGAAACAACAGGCATTGCTCATCCTATTGAGGTGCTTGACGGATGTATAACACCTTCTCTTTCAGAGCGTATTACAGTTCGGTCTATTATTACGGTTGTAAATAGCAAACTTTTCCTTGAGCTTGATTCTCTTTCAAACCGTGCGCAAAAGCTCTTTTTGGAACAAATTCGACACGGCGACCTTCTGCTCTTAAATAAAGAAGATTTGCTGACAGAAGATGAAAAAGCAAATACGCTTATGAAAGTACAAATGATAAATGAGGGAGCCAAAATTATTTTAACAACACAAGCACGTGTCCCACTTTCATATATTCTTACGCAAACACGCTCACGTACGGCTTCACATGAACCGACACATATGCACCATCATTTGCACATTGAAACTTTCTCTTATCATGAAGAAAACGCGTTTAATGGCGCAAAGCTTGAAAATTTTTTGAAAAGCTTGCCGCAGTCTGTTTATCGTGTTAAAGGATACGTGCGACTGCAAGGAAACGATCAATTATATTCGCTTCAATATGCATATGGCACGCCTCTTTTAATGCCTGTTGAGCTACAAGCAAAACCGTCTCTTGTTTTTATTGGCGAAAACTTGCAGCCTCAAATCCTTGAACAAGGTCTGAACAGCGCAATCTAAAAAAACACGACACCTTTGTCGTGTTTTTTTAGATTTAGCTATTTTGAAGGTAGCGTAGAATTTCATGAGCGTGAGCTCCTGTTAGTCTTGTAAGTTCCTCCCACATTTCATCTCGCTCTATATCAAGCTCAATAATTCGCTTTGCTAACCCAACAATTTCTTCTTTTTTTGAATGTTCCACACGCTTCTTCCTTCCACTTCTTTTTTTTTACTTTATCTTGTTTGAAAAAAAATAACTATCATCATGTTAATTTTCTTAACATAAGTAGTTACATTTTCTTTTTTAAAATGTTATAATTTCTCACATAGATAATTTTCCGCCTAATTTTTTCAATTTTTCAAAATTATCATCTATCTTAAGTAGAGGTGAAGGTATATGAAAACAGAAGAAGCTTCATACCGTGATAAAAAAGTGATGTCAATTGGAATTGTGAAAGAACTAACAGGTTTGTCCGAACGACAAATTCGATATTATGAGAAAAGACAGCTTCTTTTTCCTGAGAGAACGTCGACTGGCATTCGAAAATATTCTTTTTCTGATGTAGAGCGACTAATGGATATTGCTGATAAGATTGAGGAAGGAGTTCAAACAAAAGAAATAAGGCATGAGCTTGCTCGCCGTGAGGAAAAGAATAAAAACAAAACAAATGAAATCCGCAACAGAATGCTCCAAGGGCAGCTTAATGCCCACTTTCACTCAAGAAACTACTAAAAAAACCCCACCTGTTTTCCTCAGGTGGGGTTCCTCATTAATGAAGCGAACTTTCCTTTTTAAAGCGCGGTTGATGAGAAAGCATAAACTTCGTTTTAGACAAAGAAAAAATAATCGAGCCAATCCAAATCAACATAAAAGTTAAAAGCTGTGAAGAAGAGAAAGGTTCATGAAACACAACCGTTCCTACAAAAAGCATAATAGTTGGCGCAATATATTGTAAAAAACCGACCATTGATAGTGGAATACGCTGAGCTCCTTTTGCAAAATAAAGAAGAGGAACAGCTGTTACAATTCCACCCCCTGCTAAAAGAATAACCGTTAATAGTGAAACGTCCATTAAAATGCCATGTCCGTTTGCGAACAAAAACAGCACATAAAAAAGAGCAACAGGCGTCACAAAAAGCGTCTCAAGTGTTAGACCAACCTTTGGATCTAACGTTAACTTTTTCTTTACAAGTCCGTAAAATCCAAAGCTCAAAGCAAGGGAAAGGGCAATCCATGGAAAAGTTCCATATTGAAAAGTAAGGATCCCAACCCCAACAGCCGCTAATAACACCGCAATCAATTGCCAAAAATTTAGTTTTTCTTTTAAAAAGATAACGCCTAGTAAAACGCTAATAAGCGGATTTACATAATATCCTAAACTTGCTTCAACAACTAAGTTAGCATTTACAGCCCATATGTAAACAAACCAGTTTATGCTAATTAAAATTGAAGCTCCTGCCAAGGCGATAATCTGCCCTTTTGTCATTAACTTCCACTGTTCTTTCACCTTTTGAAAACTACGTGAAAACGCTAAAAGGAGAATCATAAAAATAAAAGACCATAAAATGCGATATGCTAAAATTTCTCCTGAAGGCACGCTTTCAAGCAGCTTCCAATATAGCGGAAGAATTCCCCACATGATATAAGCCGCGGCGGTATAAGCAACGCCGTGGCTATCAAGTTTTGTTCGTTGTTCTTCCATTATCCTCATCCTTTCTCATTACTATAATTTTACTATTATAGCATGAGATGAGCATTTACTTCGTATTATTTGGCTTAAATACTTTAGCACTTCTTTCATATTCAACATCGCTTACGTTTGCACGTGCATTTGCAGCCCGTGCCGCTGCGAAAAAGTAGTCTGATAAACGGTTAAGATAAGATAAGACACTTTTATTAATTTCGTGTTCTTTACTTACTGTAACAACAAAACGCTCTGCTCTTCTTGTAACTGTACGACAAACGTGAAGCGTTGCAGCAAGCTGTGTGCCCCCTGGAAGAATAAATCGTTCAATTGCTGGAGATTCCTCCATATAGCGATCAATGCTTTTTTCAAGCTTCTCGCTCATTTCATCACTCACTTTAAACGGGTGTCCTTTCTTCGCATATGCAAGGTCGCTGCCACAGTCAAAAAGTTCGTGCTGAATTGTCAGCAGCTCTTCTTTCATATCCTCTAGTTCTTTCGCTTCAATAAGAGAAGCTGCTTGCCCAACAAAACTGTTTAACTCATCAATTGTTCCATATGCTTCAACTCGCATATCGTCTTTATCAACGCGGCCTCCTATTAAACTTGTTTTTCCTTTGTCACCTGTTTTCGTATAAATGTCCATCTCTTATTCCCCTTTCAATCGTTCTTGTATTCCATACCAAATGTAATCAACTGTTGAAGCTGCCTTTATCATATCCTGATAAATATACCCGCAAACATCACGGAAATGACGGTCTAACGGATCCATTGGCACAATTCCCTTGCCAACTTCTGTCCCAATTAAAACAAAATGAGCTCCTTTATCTTTTTCCTCTTTTTTTATCTTTTCTATAATCCTCCTAGCAAGACCTCTTGTGTCCTCAATAGAGAGGGTTTTTATCCTTTCTCTAACCCATAAAGTAAATCCTTCTACTATGTACACTTTCTTATGAAAAGCCACAGAGCGGTTGAGATGCTGAAATGAAAGAGTCTCTGTCTGTTCCATCGCATAATATTCATCTATCCACTGACGCTTTCCGTTAAAAGCCCCTCCGAATACGAAATGCACGACTCATCCCTCCTTACCCTTTCATACGTCATCTTCCATGTGATAGCTTCTGTATAACCAATATTCAAGTTCCAAAACACATTGTTTTCTTTTAGAAAACGCTCATGTAAAGAGCGAATAACGCCTCCGTGTGTTACAATGACCAACTTTGTTTTTCCACTTTTCTTTAATTCGTTCAAACTATAAAGAAGAGCTTGATTGATGCGCTCATTGAAGTCTGTATACATTTCACCGCCTGGTATTTCACGTGTAAAGGGATGATCCACCCAATTTCGGTACTGTACATTATCTTTTAGTTCATGATACGTTTTCCCTTCCCACTGTCCAAAATGAAGCTCACGCCACTCTTTAAAAGAATGATAAGGAGCTTTCGGAAAGAGAGCCTTTGCTGTTTCCTCACAACGTTTCAAATCGCTTCCTACAACAAGTACATCCTCTTTTTCATATGGGGTAATCTTTGCTAATGCTTCCTCTAAAAGCGGTGGATTGCTCCATCCCATATATGCTTTTCTTTTATTATATGCTGTTATGCCATGACGAACAGCTGAAATAACCACATGATCATCCATAAAAAAGTTTCCCCTCCTTCAATCGTTGCTCCGATACTGTCTCCTGTAATCCCTCCAAACTGACGGTGGAAAAAGATACGAGCACAAAACGTATAGAGCAAAAGAGCTCCGCCCAAAACGAAACAAAGCAGCGGAGAAACAAAAGCACAAACTCCGAAAAAAAGCAGCACTTCAATCCAAAATCCTCTTTTTATAGGAGGTGTAATTCCACTTTGGAAATAAAAAGCGAGTCCACTTTCTTTTGCAGACTTTGTATATATAAGTAAAAAAGCGGAAGAAAGCCGAGCACCGCTTAGAATCATCACAAGAAGAGGAAACGAAACTTCTTCAACACGAACAAGCTCATAAATAGCCATAAACCGAAAAGAAAGCAAAACAAGAAGTGAAATTACCGCAAAAGCCCCTACGTTTGGATCACTTAAAATGGCAAGCTTTTTTTCTCGATTTTGATGAGAAAAGTATGCATCACTAACATCCATCCACCCATCAAGATGAAGCCCTCCTGTTATGATGATCGGAATAAAAAGAAGAAGAAGCGAAAAGACAAGCGGAGAAAACAACTCTTCTCCTTTTATAACGCCGTTCAATAAGAAGGCTAAAACGCCACCTAAAACAGGAAGAAAGAGCAGCGTTCCAGCTACTTTCCTCTCTGTCCATTCTACTCTTTTTCCTGCTGGAACGATTGTAAAAAAGCTTAGCCCAATTTTAATAATTTCAATGAGTTTTTTCATAGATGTATCTGTCCTTTTTTCAGCCTAGGAATTCCTCCCACAATCTCTCCTGCGACATCTGCTCTTTTGACAATTTCCACATGCAAACAACCTAGTGCTTCCATATACTTTGCCGTTACTCCTTCTTCATATCCTCCTTGAAAGATCTCATTTGATACAATAATGAGATGACGCACTTTCTTATGCAATGCTTTGACTTCATTCACCATATTATCTACGATCCATTCCCAATTTGACGGCCAATTGTAAGAAGGCGGTGTAAACAGTTCATTAGCAAGCCAGTTTGTTGCACAGTCTAGGAGCACAACGTCCGTTTCTTTTAAAGAGGAAAAAAGAGTAGACATGCCTTGTTGCTGTTCTAATGTACGCCAAGGCACTCGCCCTTCCTTTCTCGCAAGCTTGTGAGCTTTTATTCTTTCTTCCATTTCATCATCTGTTTTTTTACTTGTTGCAATATATACAGCTTCTTTAGCAAGCAAACGCTCAACAAGAGCTTCTGCATATGTAGATTTCCCGCTCCGGACGCCTCCTGTTAGAAAAATGAGCATTGTTTCTTAACATTCCCGAGCACGTGTAAAAGATGCTCATTTTCCTCCCGTGTTCTCACCGCTAATCGAATGTAGCGTCCTTCTAACAAGCGGAAATTTTCCGTATGTCTTGCAACGATTCCTTCTTGAGCTAGATATGATAAAAAGGTTCTTCCTTCAAGTTCTTCTGGTACTTTACATAAATAGTAATTTGTATACGAGGGCATAAAAGAAAAGCCAAGATCTTTTAATCTATGAAATATAAACTCTCGCTCTTTTTTGACATATTGAACTGTTTCAGCTACAAACTCATGCTCATTCATAAGCTTCTCTCCGATATATTGAGCCATTCCGTTCACACTCCATGGCGGTTGCTTTTCTTGCAGTGCTTTCACTTTTTCTTTATTGCTTATAATATAACCTAAACGCACGCCTGGAATATGATACATTTTCGTAAGAGAACGCACAATTATAACAGGATACCCTTTTTGCACATAAGAAACAAAAGAATAACTTTCCCCTGTAAAATCAGCAAAGGCTTCATCAATCACAACTGTTGTTCGACTTTCTTTCGCTTTTTCTAAAACGAGTTCCCATTCTTTTTCAGGATACATCATGCCAGTCGGATTGTTAGGGTGACAAACAAATAAAATGTCAACCTTCTCTATTTCTTTTAAAACAGCCTCAATATTCCACTGCCAGTCTCTTTCTTCCTCTAATGAAAGATGCCGAATTGTACAGCCATATGCAAGACATGCCCGCTCATATTCTACAAATGTTGGCTGAAGAATGCTTGCTTTTTTGTTTGCAAAAAGAGAAGCAATTAAGAAAAAAGCTTCTGCTGCTCCATTTGTACACAAAATATTTTCACTAGCTGTTTCTTCTCCTAAAGCAATATAACTTGCTAATGTTTCTGCATGCTGCTCTGGATACGAAAACATCGATTGATTTCTTTCTTCTATTCCTTCGTAAAGAGAAGAAGGAATACCAATTGGGTTAACGTTCACGCTAAAATCATAATAAAGCTCTCGATCTTGAACATTGAGCGCTTTTAAAAAATTTTTTGGGTTAGCTCCATGTGAGGGCAACAAAAAGGCCACCTCCAATAAAAATAAAAAAAGAATAATAAAGAACCCCTCGGTTCATAATTTGAATGGTCTCTTTAATCATAGACGCCTTCAGTTCTCGATCAGGGTTTCCCATATGTGCTCGATGTGAGACAACTCCTTTATATGTATTGACTCCACCAAGTCTAACGCCTAAAAGTCCTGCAGCAGCACTTTCTAAAAAACCACTGTTTGGACTCGGATGCTTGCGGGCATCACGTTTAACAATTGATAGGACTTCTTTTAACGTATACTTACTTTTGTGAATATAGCCTAATACAAGAGCAAATGCTGTTGTGCGGCTTGGAATTAAGTTTAGTAAATCATCTAACCGGGCACTGCAGTAACCAAATTCCATATACTGCTTATTTTTGTACCCTACCATTGAGTCACACGTGTTCACTGCTCTATAAAATAAAGCAAGAGGAGCTCCGCCAAATAGAGCAAAGAAAAGAGGAGCTGTTATGCCGTCACTTACGTTTTCAGCCACCGTTTCAATGGTAGCACGCGTTACTTCCCCTTTTGACAACGTGTCTGTATCTCTTCCTACAATCATTCCAACACTAGCACGAGCTCCGTCTATATTTTCTGCGTGAAGCGGTTCATGGACTTCAAGGGCTGCCTTTGCAAGCGATGTTCTGGCAATTGTTGTTGAAATAAGAAGGCCTTCGATTACAATGCCAAATATGTATGATAAATGATAGCAAAAGTAAATGAAGATTCCACTCGCTATAACGGTCCAAAAAAATAAAAAAAGCGGTGGGGTGATCCCTTTCAATTTTCGGTGTTTCCCTCTATTAAAAAGGCGATCACACCATGAAATTTGGGCTCCAAAAAAGCGAACAGGGTGTGGCCAATGCTCAGGATCTCCTACAATAAAATCAATGAAAAGAGCGAGAACAATAGCAGCAAGATGTGCAAAAATAATTAATGAAATATCCACTCTCTTTCTCCTTTTCTCTTCAATATGGAAACGCGAAACTTTTCTAAATGTTCTGTCGGTTAAAACTATAAAGAAGGCCAGTCCCCTAAGGAGACCAACCTACTCTTCTTACTTGTAGAGTTCTGGATATACGGCTTTAGCCATATCTTCTAGTCCATTAACAAGACGTGGACCAGGACGCGTTACTTCATCAGAATTGAGATCTGTAATGCTGTTTGTTTCTACAGCTTTAACAGCCTCAAAACCAGGACGCTTTTTAATATTTTCGACTGCGTTTTTATCTGCTGCTCCATAGGTTGTTAAAATAACATCTGGATTTAAGGCAACAACATCTTCTTTTGAAAGCTGTACCCATCCTTCTTGATCTTTCGCTGCATTTTCAGCTCCGATAAGGGTTAACATTTCGTTCATGAACGTCCCTTCTCCTGCTGTGTAAAGGTCAGAAGAAATTTCAACCCAGACTTTTTTCTTGTCTTTCACTTCTTTTGCCTTATCCGTAATTTCTTTGACGATCTCTTTCATGTCAGCAATCGTTTCTTCCGCCTTCTCAACATGACCTGTTAAAGCGCCAATTGTTTCAATTGATTGGTATGTAGCATCAAATGTTTGAGCATCTTTAACAACAAATACTTTAATTCCTGCATCTTCAAGCTGTTTATAAAGATCTGAACCGCTTGCCATTGTAGAAGCATGTGCTAAAACAAGATCCGGGTTTAGAGAAATAATTTTCTCTACGTTTGGCTCCATGCCGCCAACAGATTCCTTCTCTTTTACTTCTTTCGGATATGTATCATTATCCGTCACACCAACAACTTGTTTTCCCGCTCCAATGTTGTATAAAATTTCTGTATTACTTGGAATAAGAGAAACGACTTTTTTCGGCTGCTTTTCTAGCTTCACCTTTTCACCGCGCGCATCCTCTATTGAGACTGGATAAACTTTGTCTTGCTGTACAGAAGCGCTATCGTTTTTCGTACTGCTATTGTCATTGCCGTCTGAATTACATGCACTAAGCACGAGTACAACGGCAAATAAAAGCATATAAAGCTTTTTCACTTCTTTTCCTCCTTCTACTTCCTAAAGATTCCGCCTTTCTTCCATATGAATGAACTTCTGCTTATGAAGAATACGACCTCTCCTCTTTTTCAGTCACAAAAGAGAAAAGCTCGTTCTGTAAAAACACATTCTCTATTTCAGAAAGTTGGCTAAAGCTAGTATATCCTACATATTTTGAAAAGAAAATAGGTGAGGAAATAAAAACAGGGGAAGGCTTTCTAACAAGCTTTTTCACACGGCTTATAAACCTTGCTATAGTGAACATATCATATGTGACTCTCGTATGATACGTAAGGGGTGAATGGTCTATTGCTCAGGCTTTTAATAAGGCCTGAGTCTTTTTATGTTAAAAAAGAAAGAATTTCAGCGAAGGAGACGACAACGGGAGGAAGAAACTCTTCTTTACTTGTTCTCTCAGCACAAACTGCTAGCTTATACCCTTCAAGATCGTATATTTTGCAGAAAAAATCTTGAATCTCATGTCTTTCTTTTTCACAGACAAAGGTTGCTCCTTCATCGTTCCTTTTGACAGAAATAGTATCAGGACTAATCGTAAACCCTTTTCCAACGGCTTTTACATAGCTTTCTTTACTTGCCCAAAGCTCGTAAAAATACTCCTTGTCCTCCTTCATGATTCTTTCATATTCTTCGCTTGTAAAAGCTATTTTTGCAACGTCCTCTTGTTTATCTTTTATTTCTTCAATATCAACCCCTACTTCACGATCATGAAAAGCACAAGCAACCCATTCCCCCGAATGTGAAATATTAAAAAAACAGGAGGATAGATTTTCTTTAATGTATGGTTTTCCATAAGCATTTTGAGTAAACGTGCACATTGGCTGAGATGGATGTTTTCTCTCATAAAGGAACCGAACAAGAAGTTCACCAAGAGTTGTACGATATTTGTCACTAAGATGATAAAGTTTGGAGACCTTTTCTTTTTTCCCTTGCGATACTCCTTGTAACAAGAAGTTTAGCTCTTTTTGTTGTAAAAGATGTGGTAATTTGCATAAGTACACTTCAACCATATTGATTTCCTTTCATGTGAAAAAGAGGAGAAGATTCTCCTCTTTTTTTACTTTTTAATTTGAGCAAGTTCTGCTCCTTTTTTATGCTTTACTGTAGTCTTTTCTCGTGCTCCTACTGTTAAGGAAACTAAAAATGCGATAAATAAAATAAGAGCCGCTCCTCCTAATGAGGCTTGATAAGGAAGTAAACTTTCTCTTGACAACGATCCAAATTGGAATAGGGCAATAATTCCTGCAAGTACCGCTAATCCAATGGAAGAGCCTAATCGATTTTGCACTTGAAAAAGCGTTGTAGCCCGCCCCATTGAAGAAGAAGAAACATTTGCAAAAGAAGTAAACTGCACGGTTACAACAGCATGTCCAAGTGAAACTCCTATACCAAATAAGATGATACGAAACACCCATGGATTAGCGATTGATCCTGCAAAACTTAATAAAACAAAAAGAAGAGCAGCAACTAAAAGACCTGTGGAAATGACGTTTTTGGCTCCCCACTTTTTGTTTGAAAAAGGAACAAGTCTTGATGCAAGCATAAGTCCTAATGCTTCTGGAAAAAGGACAAGCCCACTTTCAAGCGCAGAAGCTCCAAGCGCACTTTGATACATGAGAGGAAAAACATACAGCATTCCAAGCAATCCGCCAGAAGCTAAAAAAGAAATCATGCACATTTTCTTAAAATTGTCTTCAGCAAGAAGGCGGAGAAAAAGCATAGGCTGCTCGATTTTCAATTCCAAAAGAACAAAGAATGTTAATAAAACAAGGCCAGCAATTCCTGTTATTAGAACCACAGAGGACATACCTTCACTCGGAGCTTCAATAAAGGCATAAAGTAAAAAACATAAACCAGGTGCGCTTAGTAAGAAACCAAAAGCATCGAATTTACCTGCTTTTTGTTCCTTATGCTCCTTCAAGAAAAGGCATGCAAAGATAATCGTAAAAAGGCCAAAAGGCACGTTAATATAAAAAATCCATCTCCATGAGGCCATGTCAACGAGTAACCCACCAACAACAGGACCAATGGCAGGCGCAACGGCAATTGGAAGCAGAAGCGAGCGAGATGCTCTCGCTCGTTCTTCCTTTGAAAAAGTTCGAAAAAGCATTGCCATTCCAACAGGTGTTAAAAGTCCTCCTCCAATTCCTTGGAGAATACGAGAAACATTTAGAGCACCTAAACTATTTGAAAGTCCACAAAGAATGGACGCCCCTGTAAACAAACTCAGCGCAAGAATAAAAATCCGCTTTGTCCCGAACCGGTCTCCAAGCCATCCTGAAAGAGGCAAAATAACCGCAAGACTCGTAATATAGCTTATATTCAAAGAACTTGTCGCAGACGGGGAAATGCCGAATTCTCTGCTTATCGTTGATAACGCTACATTCACAATCGTGCCATCCATAGCAGCCATAAACATTGCTGTTACATAAATAATGCTTATGACTGTTTTCGGATGAAGCTCTTTTCTCATTTTAAAACTCCGCTTGCTAAAGATTCTTTTAACGAGAGTGGACGCATATCTGTCCACTCTTCATTAATATAAGCTAAGCACTTTTCTCTCGTGTCTTCTCGGTAAGAAATTTCCCAACCAAGCGGAATATCTAGAAAAGCAGGCCATAAAGAATACTGTCCTTCTTTATTTAATAATACAACATACAGTTCATCATCACGTTCAAATGGATTTGACATGCGTTTTCTCTCCTTCATTTTCAATTCTTTCAAGCTCTTGCGCTAAAAGCTCGCCTATTTCAGCGAGAGGCTTCGGCTGGCACATATCTTTATGACGACAATCGATGTCATACTGCTCAATTTCTCCATCTAAATACGTCTTCCATGCATCTGGTGAAATGGGATCAAACCATTCTGGAATAATCGTTGATCTAAAGAACATAAGATTTCCTTTAAAGGACTGTGGCTTATACTCTCCTAAAATACGAACCGAGTTTCGGTACGTTTCCTTCAAGCGTACGATTGTTTCGTCACTAAGGCTTGCTAATGCACATCCATCTTTTTTCAGTATGTTAATGGCGCTTTCCATTGTGAGCGGTTCGTTTTCTCCAAAATGGTCTGGATCATATCCCCCGAGCGCTAAAAGAGCGATAAGAGCTTCTTCTTCATCAGGCCCGCCTTTTAGTGGTAAGAAATGACTTGGATATGCATCAAGCAAAGCAAGAAGACGTACTTCTTCTCCTTCACGTTGAAGTCTTGTAGCCATGGCATGCACAACGTTCCCGCCGAGTGACCAACCAATAAGATGATATGGCCCATGAGGTTGAACGGTGCGGATTTCGTTTACGTAGTCTTCTGCCATTTCATCAAGCGTACGTGGGAATGCATTATCTTCTGAAATTCCTCGTGCCTGCAGTCCATAGATTGGATAATCAGCAGATAAAGCTGTCATAAGTCCTGCATAGCACCAGCTTAATCCTCCAGCAGGGTGTACGCAGAAAACAGGATTGCGCTGGCCACTTTTTCGAAGAGGTAAAAGAACGTTGAGAGAGTTCTCTTCTCCGCCTTCATCAATCTGTCTTGCAAGCCCTGAAACGGTTGGGGCTTCAAATAAATGTCCAATATTTAATTCCACACCAAGGGCATCTCGAATTTTTGAAATAAGCTCAACAGCTAGAAGTGAATGCCCTCCGAGGTTGAAGAAATTATCATGAATGCCAACACGTTCTAACTGAAGGACGCGCGTAAAGATATCGCAGAGCAACTCTTCTTTCGGCGTACGTGGATAATCTCCTTCTCCTTTGTAGTTAAAGTCCGGAAGCGGAAGCTTTTTGACATCAAGTTTTCCATTCACCGTAAGCGGAAATTCTTCCATCTCAATGAAAGCCGTTGGAATCATATAATCAGGAAGGTGATTTCTTACGTGAGTGCGAATTTCTTCTTCTTTTCCTTCTCCATTAGAAGTAGGGATATAGTAAGCAATTAGCTTTTGCGTTGAAATTTCTTCTCCTCCAACAACAACAGCGGCACTTTCAACAAACTCGGACTGAAGCAATACAGATTGAATCTCGCCAAGCTCAATTCGGAAACCGCGAATTTTCACTTGATGATCCGCTCTCCCTATATAGTCCAGCGTTCCATCTTGACGGTACCTGGCTTTATCTCCTGTTCGGTACATGCGAGAACCTTCTTTGCCATATGGATTAGCTACAAATCGCTCTGCAGTTAACCCTGGACGATTTAAATAACCCCTTGCAAGTCCCTCTCCACTTACGTACATTTCACCAATAACGCCTGGAGCAACAGGACGCAGGTAATCATCTAAAACATAGATCCCTAAATCTTTTATATTTTCACCAATTAAGCTATTTCCATGATGAGAAATGCTTTCAAGACCTAATTCTAGGAAACTTACATGCACGGTCGTTTCGGTAATTCCATACATATTAATAAGCGTTGGCCTATTTTCCTCATGACGGCTATACCACTCTTCTAGACGCGAGAGATCAAGAGCTTCACCGCCAAATATAATAAAGCGAAGCTTCAATTCTTCTCTTAGGTTCTCATTCTCTCTTTCTTCCCTCATAAATTGATAGAAAGCAGAAGGCGTTTGATTCAGAACCGTGACACCCTCACGCACAAGCAACTGAAGAAACTCTTTTGGAGATCGACTTACAGTATGTGGTACAATAACAAGCCTTCCTCCTCTAAGAAGCGCTCCCCATATCTCCCATACGGAAAAATCGAAAGCATAGGAGTGGAACATCGTCCAAGTGTCATGCTCGTCAAAATGGAACCATTCTTCTGTTGAGTCTAATAGTCTGATAACATTGTGATGTGGAATCACAACTCCCTTTGGTTTTCCAGTCGAACCTGATGTATAAATAACGTAAGCAGGATGATTCCTTTCCAATGAAGAAAGTCGTTCTTCATCTTTCACATTATAAGAAGAATAAGAGCTTACATCTTCTCTGTCTAAATAAAGCGTGAATCCGTCCTCAGCCGGAATCGTAATCGTACTGTTAGACAATGTGAGAAGACCTGAAGGCTTTGTATCTTGCAAGATAAACTCTAATCTGTCACTTGGATATGTTGGATCAAGCGGAACATAAGCAGCACCTGTTTTTAATACGGCTAAAATACTGACAATCATCTCTACAGATCTTGGTAAACTTAAAGCAATAAAGTCTTCAGGACCGACTCCTTTTTCAATAAGAGAGCGTGAAAGTCTATTTGCTTGTTCATTCAGTTCTCCATAAGTTAAATAATCTTCGTCGAACACAAGCGCAATATTGTCACGATAGAGACGTGCTTTCTCTTCAAATAATTGAGCAATTGTAGTCGGACTGTCTTGTGTAGCGATGCTTGGTTGTTTTACTAGTTTTGTTTTTTCTTTCTCTGTTAAGATATCTAAGAAGGAAATGTGCTCATCTTGATGATCTACGGCTTCTTCTAAAAGTTTGCACCATCTTTCGACCATTTTTATGGCACTCTCTTCTGTAAACAGATCTTTGCTATACTCTAAAAATCCGTGAATTCCTTGCTCACTTCCGTTTTTGTCATACTGCTCGCGCAGCTCAATTGTTAAATCAAACTTTGAAGCTCCCACATTAGGCATTTCCACTTCTGCTTCTGTTCCCTTAAGCGCGAGAGAAGGTTCTGCCGTATTTTGTAGAGCCAGCATAACTTGAAACAGAGGGTGTTTTGATCTTGAACGCGTTGGATTTAATTCTTCTACTAGTCGTTCAAATGGTATATCACTATGCTCATATGCATCTAAGTTCACCTTGCGAACGCGTCCAAGCAATTCGCGGAACGTAGGGTTTCCTGATGTGTCTGTTCTAAGGACAAGCGTATTAATGAACAAACCAACAAGCTCTGTTAAAGCATCGTCATTTCTTCCTGCAACAGGTGACCCAATAGCAATATCTTCTCCTCCTCCAAGTCGCGTGAAGAGAGCAGAAAGTCCTGCTTGCAGTACCATAAACAAGCTTGTGCCATTTTCTTTTGCGATTGCACTAAGTTTTTGATGAAGCTTGCTTTCGACTGAAAATGGAACCGTTCCACCTTGATAGCTTGACTGAACTGGTCGTGGGTAATCGGTTGGAAGCTCGAGCTCCTCCGGCAACTGTGCCAACTCTTTTTTCCAAAATGAAAGTTGTTCTTCAATTCGGTCTCCTTCTAGAAAACTCTTCTGCCATAACGTATAGTCCTTATATTGAACAGGTAGCGGCGTAAAACTAGGCGTTTCTTGCTGACAACGAGCGTTGTATGCAAACGCTAAATCTTTCATAACTGGTGCAAGCGACCATCCATCACAAGAAATATGGTGGAATAACAGCAACAGTACGTGCTCTTGTTTATTTAGGCTAAAAAGATAAGCGTGAAACGGCGGTTCTTCTGAGAGACGGAACGAATAGCGAATAGCCTCTTGAAGCTGCTCATCAAGTTCACATTCTTCTACTTCCTTTACTGTCAAAGGTAACAAGCGTTCCTCCCTTATTTCTTGATAAGGAACTCCTTCTCTTTCTTTATAAAGAGTGCGAAGTGGAGCATGTCGTTCAACTACATCTCCAATTGCTGATTTTAGCGACGTAACGTCAAGTTCTCCTTTAATTTTAGAAACGACTGGAATGTTATACGTTGGACTCCATCCTTCTAAATAATGAAGAAACCATAAACGCTGCTGTGCAAAGGAGAGTGGCACTTCTCCACTGTAATTCACTTTCTGAATAGGTGGTCGAGCTGCTTTTCCCTCTTCTAGTAGAACGGCAAGCTCGGCTACTGTACGATGATCAAAAAGCGCGCGTAAACTAATTTCCACACCAAACGTCTTACGAATACGCATTAATAAAACAGAGGCTAATAGAGAGTGACCTCCAAGATGGAAGAAGTCATCGTCAATGCCAACGCTTGTCACCCCTAGTACATCGATAAATAAATCTCTTAGCATCTCCTCCTGAGGAGTACGTGGCGCTCTTCCTTCTAGAACTGAAATGTCTGGCTCTGGTAGAGCCTTGCGATCAATTTTTCCATTTGGAGTTTGCGGAAGCTCATCCATCGTCATAAAGATAGCTGGGACCATATATTCTGGTAATTGTTCACTAACGTACTGACGCAACGCTCGCGTATCAACTTCTCCTCCCTCTAGAGGAACAATATAAGCAACAAGCTGATCTGAGCCAGCATCTGTTTTCCGTACAATAACTGTACTATGAGATACAGTCTCATAAGCTGAAATCACGTTTTCAATTTCTCCCAGCTCAATGCGGAAGCCGCGCATTTTGATTTGATGATCTGCTCTGCTTACATATTCAAGTGAACCATTTTTACTAAACCTCACAATATCACCAGTGCGATACATTCTTGTTCCAGGTTCAAAAGGATTTGCAATAAAACGTTCGCTTGTTAAAGAAGGTCTATTAAAATAACCGTGAGCAAGTCCTTCTCCCCCAATATAAAGTTCACCAAGCGTACCGTACGGGACAGGCTGTAAGGCGCTATCTAACACATACATTGTTGTATTTAAGATCGGTGTCCCAATGTTCGGTGTCTCGTTACCATCTTTAGAGAATGTGACAGAAGACGACCAAATCGTAGTTTCAGTTGGGCCATAAAAGTTCGTAACTTCGCAATCTAGTTCTCGGAAATGTCCTAAAAGATCTCCTGGTAGTGCCTCTCCTCCGACAAGCACGCGAAGTCCTCGTACGGCTTCTCTACTATAAGAAAGAAGAGCTCTCCACAACGTTGGGGTAGCTTGCATAACCGTTACTGCTTCTTTTTGTAGAAGGGACGCAAGCTGTGCTTGATCTTGTACTTCTTCCTTTTTCGCAATCACGCACTGTGCACCGCTTAAAAATGGAAGATAAAGTTCAAGAGCTGAAATATCAAACGAAATGGTTGTTACAGCAAGCAACTTATCCTCTTTTTTCATCGAAACATCATGCTGCATAGCATGCAAAAAGTTGACTAAACTCTTTCTTGAAATGACAACACCTTTTGGGTTTCCTGTTGAACCAGAAGTATAAATCATATAAGCAGGAGACTCCTCTGAAACAAAAACGGTTTCTTCCCGAGTGTCCTCATAAGAGGCGAGTTTATACTGAACATGTTCTTCATCTAGTACAAAACGATCTACTGTTTGATCATCTAAAGAAGGGGCAGACTTCTCATCTGTTAGAACAAGCGAAGGTTTTGCATCCTGAAGCACGTAAGAGATTCGTTCTGCTGGATACTCTGGATCAATTGGAACATATGCGGCACCTGCTTTTAATACAGCAAGCATCGAAATAGCCATGTCTACCGATCGATCCATCATAATTCCAATAAAATCTTCACTCTTTACTCCGTGCTCTCTTAGCAAACGAGAAAGTCGATTTACTTTTTCATTTACTTCTTTATATGTAAGAGAAACAGAGCTGTCTGAAAAAGCCGTTCTTCCCTCATATTGTTCTACACTTTGTTCAAAGAGTTCTACTAGCGTTTGAGGCGGAAGCTTTACAGTAGTATCGTTATATTCCGCTAACTGCGCTTGCTCTTTTTCAAGCAAAAGAGGTACTTTTCCAACAGTAAGAGATGTTTGGCTTTTCATAAACGTTTGAAGGAGCTGTAAGAAACGTTCGCTATGAAGGGCAATATCTTCTTTTGTATAGATAGAAGCATTTCCTTCTACATCAATACGGAGACCATTTTCATCTTCTTGGTCGTACACATTAAAAGTAATATCATCAACTGGACCTGTTGCAAGCTTATGTGTAGTAGCTTTATATCCTCCAAAATTCAGCGCATATTGAAAAGGCATAATGTTAATTTGTGGACCAAAGATACGTTCATTCCCGCCGACCTTTCCTAGCTTTCTTCGCAGCTCCTCATGTCTGTAGCGGCGATGTGGACGTATTTTTCGCATCTCGCTCGAAACAGCTTCAATAACGTCTAAGAAATTCATGCTCGAAGTAATCTGCAGACGAAGAGGAAGAAGATTCAAAGCCATCGTTGGAACGTTCAGAGCAGCAGACCCTAATCTGTTCATCATTGGCAAACATAGTACAACGTCTCTTGTCGATGTTAAACGATGGATGTAAACCGCGAGAGCTGCTGTAATCGTTTCGTGCCAGTTTCTACTTGAGACAGAAGATGATTTTACTTCTCTAACAATGTTGCTTGGCAAATATACAGTATGTTGCACAATATCTGAAGAAGGATTAGAAACCTCTTCCCCTAAACTCACAACATCAGGATTATCTTCAAAATAGTTCATCCAAAAGCTCTCATCATCACGAAACTTCTTTGATTGGTGATACGCTATATCTTCTTCTAATACGTTGGTGAAAGGAGAAAAGGTTCCTGCCTCTTTCTCTCCCTTAAGAAGAGATGTATAAAGGCTTGCTACTCTTTTTGTGATAAGCGAAAAACCAAATGCATCCATAGCAATATGATGAATACGTTGATACCAGAAGAAACGCTTGGACTCTATTTTAAAAACAGCTTGTAAAAAAAGAGGATCTTTCTCTAGTGAAATAGGTTTAGCTAAGTCTTCACGCATCCACTTCTTTGCTTTTTCTTCTGCATTTTCTTCATGACTTAAATCTATGTAATGAACGTTCACAGGCTTTGAATCATCGAGGAGTTGAAAAGGTCCGTTTTCATCCTCTGAATAAGAAACGTGCAAGGCATCAGCTTCTGAAACAGCTATTTTAATTGCTTCTTGAAGCTTTGTGACATCTATATCGCCATTAAGATCTATGTATTCACCTGTGTTGTATATTGGATCCTTCGGGTCTAACTGCTGTGCAAACCAAATACCATATTGCGCGCCGGACAGAGCCCAGCGCGTTTTTTCACTCTTCTTCATCTCATCAACTCCCTACTCATTCTACTTTTGCAAACGTTTTTTCTTTGCCTTGTGAAAGCAGTTTCGTCCATGCGGCTATCGTTGGTTGCTCTGCAAGCGTCATGAAAGTAATCTCTTCGTTATGATCTCTCCATTCTTCCACAAGACTCATAATCCGAATAGAATCCAATCCTAGATCTGTTAAATCGTCATTGTCCTCGATTTCTGATTGTGAAATTTCAAGAAGAGAAGCTACCTTTCCTTTTACGTCTACTCCATTTTTGCTTTCTAACTGATGAATTAAATTGTTTGTTGATAATGTAAAAGCGCATCGTTCTGAAGCATACTTCAGTGCCATATTGTGGTTTTCTAAAGAAAAATCTCCGAGTGCATCGCCAACAAAAAAGGCTTGGATATCTTCCATAAATGCTTCTCCTGCCGTTATCAAGCAGCCAATATGTGCATAAACACCGCAAATGATAAGCTGATCGCGTCCTTCTTTTTTCATTCTTTCTAACAAGTCCGTGCGTTTAAAAGCACTATATCTCCACTTTGTTAGCACAACATCCTTTTCTGAAGGTGATAACTCTTTTAAAATCGATGTTTGCTCTGGATCATCTGTCAATCCTTCTCCCCAAAAGTCTTGTAACAGCGCACGATCACGAGGATCTTGGTTTCCAGGCTGAGCTGTATAAACAACAGGTATACCGAGTTTATCGCACGTTTTTTTCAATAAAGCAATGTGCTCTACAAGCTCGGGAACTGGCGACTGTTCTCTATCAAAAGAATTTAGGAAATATTCTTGCATATCATGTACAAGTAGGACGGCACGGCTTGCGTCAGGCGTCCAGTTTACTCTGTTTTTTGGAAAATCTTTTTCAGTTGGCATATTGTATGATGTAATAGATGGAAGGCCCATCAAAATCACTCCTTTTTTATACTAAAGTTTGTTGGTTAAGCTTTTCTTCAATCATTTGTCGTAAACTTTTTTTATCCACTTTGCCAAGCGGGGTTTGCGGGAATTTTTGAACAAATTCAATTCGGTCTGGAATTTTAAATGCCGCAAGTCCGATCTCTTTTAAAAACTTTTTAAGACTCGTTGCTTTCACTCCCTCACGATGCGGGATAATATAAGCGCATGAACGCTCTCCTAAAAACGGATCTGGCATAGAAACAATCGCCGCATCATAAACATCCTCATGTGCAAGCAGATGGTTTTCTACTTCTTCAGCCGCGATTTTCTCTCCGCCACGATTAATTTGATCTTTATGACGTCCTTCTACTGTGATGTAACCCTCTTCATCTACTTTGACAAGGTCACCTGTACGGTAAAATCCGTCTTTTGTAAACGCTCGTTCGTTATGAGAACCGCCTTTATAGTAACCTTGAATTGTATAAGGACCACGAGTTAATAGTTCACCAACTTCAGAGATTCCAACGATTTGGTCATTTTCATCCACAATACGAATTTCATCGTACTCTGACATCGGCTTTCCTTGGGTGAAAATTACCCGCTCGTCTGAATCATGAAGACGCGTATAGTTTACAAGACCTTCTGCCATTCCATACACTTGTTGAAGCGTGCATCCAAATGCAGGAGAAATTCGTTTCGCCGCCTCAGCGCTTAGCTTCGCACCGCCAACCTGTATCACTTGTAAACTTGATAAGGCTTCATTTCTCGTTTTTCTTGCTTCTAGCCAAATAAGCACAACAGGAGGAACAACACCTGTAATTGTGACGTTTTCCTTTTCAATAAGTGAAAAGGCTTCATCAGGGCTAGGATCTCTCGCAAGAACAACTTTCCCTCCCCCATATAGCGTTCCAAGTACACCTGGTGAGCTTAAGGGATAGTTATGCGCAACAGGAAGAACGGTAAGATATACGCTATCTTCATTCATTCCGCAAATTTCATTACTTTTTACCAAACTATAAATATAGTCATTATGCATTCTCGGAATCAGTTTTGATCGTCCTGTGCTTCCTCCTGATAGTTGGAGAAAAGCAAAGTCATTTGGCCCAACATCTGCTGTGAAAGAAGCCTCTCTTTCATACACATCGCTAAGTGAGAGGAACTCTTCCGCCTCTCCTACTACAATGACATGTTTTAAAGAAGGAGCTTCTTTTTGAACTTCACGTGCAAGCTTTCGGTAATCATATCCACCATGCTTATCGTAAATAATGTAAGCAGCAGCTTCTGCAAACTCACAAAAATATTGAATCTCACTATAACGATGTGACGGCAAAGCAAAAACAGGAAGAACACCTAACCGGAATAAAGCAAAGCATACTTCAAAGAACTCTGCTTCATTTGGAAGCTGCAAGACGACTTTATCGCCTTTTTTCAATCCAAGCTTTTGAAATCCAGCGGCAAGCTCATCTGCTTTTTGATCTAACTCTCTATAGCTCAACTCTTTTGTACTACTTTTTACAGCGATTTTTTCTCCATATGTTTTAGCGCGGTCTTTCAACATGCTGCCAAACGTTTCGTTTGTCCAACATTCTTTTTCATAAAAATGAAAAAGCTCTTCCGGCCACGTTGGAAATCCTGACGTCATTCTTTTTCCTCCTCATTAATCCCCATTGCTCGCAGCATTGTTTTAAACTTTGCCGCTGTTTCAGCTCGCTCCTCGCTTGGAATAGAACCTTCAACAATTCCAGCACCAGCGAAAAGACGAAGAGATTCTTCTAGTACTTCAGCACAACGAATTGTTACAATCCACTCTCCATCCCCCTTCTCATTGCACCACCCTACAGTGCCAGTGAAAAAGCTCCGGTCAAACGGCTCAATATCCTGAATCTTCTGACGAGCTTGTTCAGTAGGTGTCCCGCATACAGCAGGTGTTGGATGAAGCACATGAGCAAGATCAAGCGAAGAAATGCTGTCATCTACTACTTCTCCTGTTATCACTGTTGATAAGTGCCACATTGTTTCGGTATGAAGAAGCTCTGGTTTTTCTGGTACATGTAGATTTTTACAATATGGCTTAAGTGCCCGAGCAATTTCTTGAACAACAAACGCATGTTCATATAAGTCTTTTTCAGAAGAAAGAAGCTCTTCACTTCTTCGTTTATCTTCAATCGGATCTTTGCTTCGCGGTCTTGAGCCTGCTAGAGGATTTGAAACAATTTGGTTGCCACGTTTGGCAATTAAAAGCTCTGGACTTGCTCCTACAAGCGTTTTGTTATCTATCTCATCACTAACGTTAGTGGCAAATGTATAACCATGCTGATTTTTTGAAGCGAGCTTATATAAAAGCTCTGGTACGTTAATTGCTTTTGAAGCGGATACTAAAAGGGAGCGAGCTAGGACAATCTTGTTGATTTCTCCCTCTCGAATACTTTGTAATCCAGCTTTTACTCCTTCTTCATATTCTTCTCCGCTTGGAAAAGAGCGTACTTCATATTGAATGTCCTCGTTAGAAAAAACGTGTTCTTTCACTTTTTCTGTTTCTTCAATATGAACATGTTCAGGAATGATGAGCTTAGACGGTTGAGACGGCAAAAATGGAATGGCCCCAACAGCAACTGGCTTCTCATATCCTTGTTGTTTTGCATTATGTAATAATTTTTTTACTGTGCTTGGTATTTCGCTTCTTTCTGTAAAAGGAACTTCTTTTACTTTTCCTTTTCCGAGTAACGTTTTTGTTGGTGAAGAAAAGAAAAAGTCTCCTTTCTCATACTGTTCAAGCAATGGTTTTGTAGCTTCCTCCATTACGCTTTGCTTCATCTTTTGTTCCTCCTTTTAAGGTTACACACCTAGGGTTGCGCCCCCATCGACGCACAAACTATTCATCGTAATGTGACCTGCTTTGTCAGACGATAGAAATAAAACGGCTTCAGCAATATCTGATGGAGTTGCTATTTTGTGAAGAGGTATACCCGTTTTATACGTTTCAAGTGAACCTTTAATAACGTTTTCTTCTCCTTTTTCGTCTTCCCATAGCAACTTCAGCATTTCCGTGTTCGTTGATCCTGGAGCTACAACGTTACAACGAATTCCGAACTGAGCAAGCTCTAATCCTAGGCATTTCGTGAACATCGTTGCAGCTGCCTTTGATGAAGCATAAGCAGCCATATCTATTCTTGGCATATGACCTGCATTTGAACTAACTGTTACGATAGAGCCGCGTCTTCTATTGATCATATAGCGGCTCACTGTTCGAGACATAACAAATACTCCTGTTGTATTGACTGCAAAAGTTGCCGCCCAATCTTCATCGCTAAGTTCAACTGTTTTTCCCATCCGAAGAACTCCTGCAACATTTGCTAAACATTCAATAGGCCCTATATTCTTTTCGATATCATCAATTATTTCTTCAACATATTTGCTTTTTGTAATATCTACTGAAAAAGCTTTTACCTGATAATGTTCACTTTTCAAACTTTCTTCAACAGCGTGAAGATTTTGAACATTTTGATCCAATAAAGCAACAAAGAATCCTTCCTGAGCAAATCTCCTTGCTACTTCTTTCCCAATCCCTTGGGCTGCCCCTGTTATAAGGGCAACACTAGGCTTTCCTTCACCCATATCTTCACTTCCTTTTTTTCTATGCTGAAAAATTGTCTTAGTAGTACTAGATCAATTGATAATGATTTTCACTATCGATTGAACAGTTCAAATGATAATACTTCTCAACTACTCTCGTCAACCCTCTCAAACTTCTTAAAGAAAAAAAACAACTTTTCGACTATCTTTCTTTAAAAGCCTAGAGCTATTTTATTTTTTAAATTCCCCTTATATATAAAGACTTTTCTCTTCTTCCACACTCCTTTTCCCTTTATTTTCTAAGCATAAAGACCTAAACACGTTGCCTAAAGAAGCTTTTTATTTTTATTTTTTTCAAATTCTTCCTTGAATTTTGAAAGATTTCTCGCTATATTTGATAGTGATAATGATTATCAGTATCAAATTTTAGAAAGGTGAACACGCTATTTTAGCTGTACATAAAAAAATATAAAAGGGGTTAAGAACATGAAAAAGAAAATTGCTCTAATTGGAATGTCTACTTTACTTACACTAGGACTTGCTGCATGCAACACAGAAAAAACAGCTCAGCAGTCTGATTCAAAAGCAGAAGAGACAAGTGCAAAGGAACAAACAATCAAATATTTAGGAAAAGAGTACACTCTCCCTGCTAATGTGGATAAAATTGCAGCAGCAAGCTTAGAATCTATGGAAGATTCTGCGGTGCTTGGCATTAAACCAGCAGCAACAATTACAGTAGGTGGGAAAATACCTGAATATTTAGCAAAAGACTTAGATGGGGCTACAGGCATTGGGGAAAAAATGCAGCCTGATGAGGAAACGCTTCTCAATGTTGATCCTGACGTTATTTTATGGACATCAAAGTCTCCTGAAAACGTGACTGAAAAGCTAAATAAAGTAGCTACAACAATTCCATACTCTCACGTTTCAGCAAATTGGAAAGATAACTTGCTTCTTTTAGGAGGACTAGCAGGGAAAACAGACAAAGCGAAAAAGATTATTAGTGACTATGAAAAAGAAGCAGCTCAGTTAAAAGAAGATATTAGTGGATCTGTAAAAGATAAAAAAGTACTTCTTGTACGCGTACGTGGTGGTAACTTGTATGTTTACCCACAAGATGTATATTTTAACTCTTCTCTATACAATGATTTTGGCATCAAAGTACCAGAAGAAATTAAGCCTGTAAAAACACAAGAACTTGTTTCACTTGAAAAACTTGCAGATATTAATCCAGATTACCTTTTTGTTCAGTTTGCAGATAGCGAGAATGCTAAAACACCAAAAGCATTAGAAGATCTTCAGAAAAACCCAATTTGGAAAAGCATAAAAGCAGTGCAAGATGACAAAGTATTTGTAAATTCTGTTGATCCTCTTTTCCAAGGTGGAACAGCTTATAGTAAACAAGAATTCTTGAAAGCAGCAAAGAAAGACTTAACAAAATAATGTAAGGTGCGTTCACATATGCTAAAAACAAGCGCTATTCCTATTCTAATTTTATGTAGCACTCCATTTCTTGTAATTGCTACGATTCTATTATCCATTTTATATGGAGCAAAAGACATTAGTATTCTTAGCGTTTGGAATGCTTTCATGCATTATGACCCATCGAATGTTGATCACAATGTTATTCTCACCTCTCGTTTGCCGAGAGTGCTAGCAGCCCTGCTTGTCGGGGCTTTTCTAGCTATATCAGGAGCACTTATGCAAGGAATCACACGAAATTACCTTGCCTCTCCTTCTATTATGGGGGTTTCAGATGGATCTGCTTTTGTAATTACAATTTTGATGGTTGTCTCTCCAAACTTAAGTTCAACAACAATGATTCTCTACTCAATCGCAGGGTCTGCTCTTGGTGCAGCACTTGTCCTTGGTTTTGGGTCTCTTGTTCCAAACGGCTTGTCTCCAATTCGTCTTGCCATCATCGGAACGGTCATTGGAACATTTTTAAGCGGCATCTCTTCTGCTATTGCCTCTTATTTTCAAGTGTCCCAAAATATAAGCTTTTGGTACAATGCGAAGCTTCATAGTGTCGATATGGACGTTTTAACTCTTTCTGTACCGGCTGGGATTATCGGAATCTTCCTTGCTCTTTTTATCTCTAAATCTGTCACAATTCTTTCACTCGGTGATGAAGTGTCTACTAATTTAGGAGAACGTACAGGATTGATTAAAACACTAGCAATTTTAGCAGTTGTAATTTTAACCGGTACAACTGTTGCACTTGTTGGAAAGATTGGCTTTGTTGGCCTTATTATCCCTCACATGACCCGTTTTTTAGTTGGGATTGATTATAAATGGCTCATTCCTTGTGCGGGAGCTATTGGAGCCGTTTTTCTTGCTCTTTGTGATGTGATAAGTCGTTTTGTAAACTATCCTTTTGAAACACCTATTGGAGTTGTTACATCCCTTATTGGCATTCCTTTCTTTCTATATCTTGTGAAAAAGAAAGGGGGCGAAAAAAATGCCTAAAGATTCATGGCAACGCTATACGCTTACAATTATCATTCTGTTGCTATTAATCTTAACAACAGGGTATTTTAGCTTAACAAGCGGAGCGTTCGAAATGACGGTACGAAACGTAGTAGAAACGCTTTTACGCATCAATGAGGATCCTAAATACGATCTTGTTATATTTGATTTTAGACTTCCACGGATTTTAATTGCTGGATTAGTTGGTTTAGGATTAGGAATTGCAGGAGCCGTTATTCAAGGGGTAACGCGCAACGGACTAGCAGACTCAGGGATACTTGGAATTAATTCAGGAGCTGGAACAGCAATTGTTCTATTTATGTTTTTCTTTCAAGGTCAAATAGCTAATGCCGGCTTCTTTTCCCTCATGATTATGCCGATTTTTGGACTTTGTGGAGGCCTTTTAGCCGCCTTCGTAATTTTCATATTTTCATGGCAAAACGGACGAATTGATACAGGAAGGCTAATTTTAACAGGAATTGCGATTAGCTCAGGGTTTGGAGCTCTTTCTCTCTATCTTTCTCTTAAAATGAACTCCTCTGATTTTGAAATGGCAACAGTCTGGCTTTCCGGAAGTATTTACGATGCTAACTGGCACTATGTTCTGTCTGTTGTGCCTTGGCTGCTCATTCTTATCCCTCTTTTATATCGAAAAGCTCATTTGCTCGATCTCTTCCAGCTTGAAGAATCAAGTATCAAAAGCCTTGGTGTTTCAGTTGAAAAAGAGAAGGTACTTTTACTATTAGGAAGTATTGGGATTGTTAGTGCATGTGTAGCTGTCTCAGGAAGCATTGCTTTTGTTGGCCTTTTGTCTCCACATATTGCAAGAAGGCTTGTTGGCGTTCACCATAGACACGTTATTCCTGTTTGTGGCGGAATTGGAATGCTGCTTGTTTTACTTTCTGATTATATTGGAAAAACCATTTTTCAACCGCTTGAGCTTCCGGTTGGTATCGTGTTATCGATTATTGGTGTTCCTTATTTTCTCTACTTACTTTCAAAAGCAAAAGCATAGGAGGAATAAAATGAGTATTTTACGAACGGAAAATCTAGCTGCAAGCTATGAAAAGTTCTCAGTGTTTACAGATCTTAATGTAACAATCCCAAAAGGAGAAATCACTACTATTATTGGTCCAAACGGCTGTGGAAAATCAACGTTGCTTAAGACAATGGGTCGTATTTTAAAACAGAAACATGGAAACGTGTATTTACAGGGTCAAAATCTAAACAAGATGCCAACAAAACAAATTGCTAAAAATTTAGCGCTTCTTCCTCAAACACCAACTTCACCAAGCGAGTTGAAAGTAGAAGAACTTGTGTCATATGGTCGTTATCCACATCGCACAAATAAAAACAAACTCTCTTCTTATGATAAAGAAATGATCAACTGGGCTCTGGAAGTGACGAGAACCTCTTCTTTTAAACATCGTGAAATTGGGCAACTATCAGGAGGTCAGCGCCAAAAAGTATGGCTTGCAATGGCACTTGCGCAAGAAACAGAAGTGCTTCTTCTTGATGAGCCAACAACATATCTCGATATGGCCCACCAGCTTGAGGTATTAGAAATTGTAGAAAATCTAAATAGGGATAAGATGCGCACAATTGTGATGGTTCTTCATGATATCAACCATGCAGCTCGTTTTTCTCATCATATTGTGGCTATGAAAAACGGAGAAATCATTCAAAAAGGCGCACCGCGAGATATTATTATCGAAGATGTGCTGCGCGAAGTCTTTGAAATTGAAGCACGCATTATGATTGATCCGTATAATGGCGCACCTGTTTGCTTTGGATACGATAGCATTGGAAAAAAACAAGAAAAATCATTTGAAAAAGTATATATCACAAACTAATAATGAGAGGAGAAAAAAGATGATTTCTATTCAGTCTGTCAATCACAACGAAGACTCTTTCGACCTTCATTCTAAAGAAGGAGTTTCATATCAAATTTCTGTTTATGTCCCTAATACACCTCCTCCACAGCAAGGATTTCCTGTTTTATATGTTCTTGATGGCAATGCTTTTTTTAGAACATTTCGTGATGCTGTTAGACTTCAAGCAAGACGTTCTGCAAAAACGAATGTTTTACCTATGATTGTAGTTGGCATTGGGGACGCTAGACGTGAAGACTTTGTTTCTGAGAGAAGATGCTATGACTTCACTCCCCCCTCTTCTTCTCTTAAGTTACCGAAGAAACCAAACGGCGAACAATGGTCTGAAACAGGAGGAGCAGATACTTTTCTAGCTTTTCTAGAGGAAACACTGAAGCCACAGCTTCTAGAACACTATCGGATTGATATTGAAAACGAAGCACTTTTTGGTCATTCACTTGGTGGACTCTTTGCTCTTTATTCGCTTTACACAAAGCCTTCTCTTTTTAGCGCTTATATTGCAAGCAGCCCTTCCCTTTGGTGGAACGAGCGCGCTATCTTAGCAAAAGAAGAAGAGTTTAGAAAAAACCTCCACAATGAGACTTTACATAAAAAGCTATTTGTGAGCATTGGTTCAGAAGAAAAAGACCATATGGTCACAGACGCACAAGATCTTGCAAAACGATTTTCAGCGATAAACAGCAGCTCTTTTTCCTTTTCTTTTGTCGAAGCAAAAGGAGAAAACCATATGTCTGTTGTTCTAGCCGTATTAAGTCAGTCTTTGCGGTTTATATCACTTCGCACATAAAAAAAGAGAGGATTATGCCTCTCTTTTTCTTATTTTACAGACTCCAAAAATTCTTCGACAGATTCTGGAGTTTTAGCATTAGCGCTATGTAGATGCGCCGTTTTTTCTCCGTTTCGATATACAAGAAGTGATGGAATACCCATTACTTGGTTTTCATCTGCCACTTCTTCAAGCTCATCACGATCAACGGTAAACCACTTTTTATCGTCGTGTTTATTAATGATATCGTCGATAAACATATCAAGGCGCTTGCAGTCTGGGCACCACGTTGTTGTAAAAATCCCAACGCTTATTTCATCACCTGCAATAGCTTGCTGAAACTCTTCTTTTGATGTTAATTTCTTCATACTCTACACCTCCCACTACTCATTATAAAATCCCTTTACTCATTTTTCACGTTTTTTGTTTATCCATTCAACAATTTCTTTTGCTTTTGCAACACTTTTTGCACTGATTGGTTTTCTCACATGACAAGATTCTCGAACACCTGAAAACAAGTGAACTTCCTCAACATCTGTAACATCTAAAAAAGCCTTTAAATTTTCAGGTTTTAACCCTCGGCAAGCCGTTAAATGTGGACGATTGCTTTTCTTTAAAAGCCTTTTAATATGTGGAAGACCATTTAAAGCTGTTCGCTCACGCCCTGATGTCCATACGCTTTTTACTTCTTTATATTGGGCAAGAAGCTCCAAAGCTTCCCCTTGATCTCTTATAAAATCAAAGGCATTGTGAAAAGAAACATGCATCCCTCTTGCTCTATATAAGAGAAGCTCTAACATCTGTTTGTCAATTTCTCCTTCTTTTGTTAAGCATCCAAAAGATACTCCTTCTACTTTTAATTCCTTCATCATTTCAATGTCGCGACACATTGTTTTTACATCATACTTGTTATACGCATATGTTTGACAATGTGGTTGAATAAGAACGCTTAGTGGAACAAATGAAAATTTCTTAATTTCCTCAACAAGGCCAAAGCTTGGCGTTACACCTTCATTTCCAACAGACGACATGACAACCATTCGATCTGCACCATTCTCTTGAGCAATAAGCGCATCTTCCACTGTTGTTACCGCAATTTCTAATAACACAACAGCCACCTCCTCCTGAATTTCTTTTACACTACCCTATCTTTCTCTCAACGAAAAGAGTCCTTTTTGCTAGGTCTTTCTCTTTTTTACGTAAACTAAAATTAAAAATAAGTTGACATAAAAACCATTTTTCTTATAAACTCTTAACAAATACATTGAGGGGGTTTTCGAATAATGAAAACAAAAGAACTTGCTTTTGTTAGTATGATGGCAGCCATTATGGGCGTATTTGGTCTTTTTCCACCTATTATGTTATCTTTTACACCTGTTCCTATTGTGCTACAAAACTTTGTTGTTATGCTTTCTGGAGGACTACTTGGAGCGCGGCTTGGCGCTTTAAGTCAAGGACTTTTTCTTCTTCTAATTGCAGCAGGCATGCCGCTTTTAACAGGTGGACGAGGCGGATTTAGTGTTTTTGTTGGTCCAAGCGGAGGATTTGTATTAAGCTACCCACTTGCTGCCTTTGTTACTGGTTTTATTGTACATAAAACAATAAAGAAACAGAATTTTTTAAACATTTTTAGTGCTACAATAGTAGGAGGTATTTTGACTACTTATGCAGTTGGTATTCCCGTACAGGCCGCTTTTATGAATATATCTTTTCTTCATGCACTAAAGCTTAGCGTTGTTTATTTACCTGGCGACCTTATTAAGGCAGCTGCTGCTTCCTTTTTTATTTTAAAGCTAGCGCGAGTATTACGACCAAAGTTAAAAATACCAACATCTAAAGCATCGTAGAGTGCTCGTTTTTAAAGGTGGAATAATCATGAATATTACAAGTACATACGAAAAATATGCAGACAGCAATCCACTTCGTCCTGCCCTTGTTACAGCGAAAGAAACCCTTTCTTATAAAGAGTGGAACAACTTAATTCAAAAAACAGCAGGCTGGTTTCAAAACTATTCAAAGAAACCTTTAAAAGTAGCCTTTTTGCTCCAAAACAGTCTAGAATTTTTACAAATATTCACTGGGGCATCAAGAGCGGGATGGACAGCTATCCCGCTTGATCCCCGTTCATCACCAATGGAACTAGAAGAACGTCTTTCTCTTTCTTCTCCACACGTTTTACTAACTTCCTCCTCTCTTTCTAGGAAACTCTCTTTTACAAAGAAATTCACCTTAGTAGAGGATTGGAAAATAGATGTAGAGAAAACGTTACCTTCTCCTGTTCTCTCTGTTGACCCACATTCCCCTTTCTATATGGGATTCACATCAGGTTCAACAGGAAAACCAAAAGCTTTTCTACGTTCACAGAAGTCATGGGTAAAAAGCTTTGATTGCAACAAAACGGATTTTCATATGCATAGTGAAGAATGTGTGCTTGTACCAGGGCCTCTTGTTCATTCTTTATTTTTGTATGGAGCTATTAGCACGCTCTTTCTCGGAGGAACCGTCCATCTTATGGAGAGATTTTCTTCTTCTGCTGTTCTCTCTCTCCTAAAATCCAAAAATATAACAACCGTATACAGTGTTCCAACAATGATTGAGGCACTGCTTTCTAAAGGAGAAAAAGTGAATTCCTCCTTTAAAATGCTCTCTTCAGGCGCAAAATGGGAACCATCCACGCGTCAAAAAGCTCTTGCCCTTTTTCCTTTTATGAAGCATTACGAATTTTACGGAGCATCTGAACTTAGCTTTGTTTCTGTGTTGAATAATGAAAATCGAAAACGTGCTTCTTCTGTTGGGACACCTTGTCAGCATGTTTCTATTAAAATTGTCGGTGACAAAGGAGAAATGCTCCCTCCTTGTGAAATTGGAACTGTTTACGTAAAAAGCGAGCTGCGTTTTCTTGGCTATTTAAATGGAGACGAAATGGACTCTCCTGATGAGTGGATGACCGTTGATGATATGGGCTATCTTGATGAACAAGGCTTTCTCTACATTATTGGACGAAAGCATAATATGATTCTTTATGGCGGCTTAAATATTTTTCCTGAAGAAATTGAAGAAATATTAAAGAAACATGAAAATGTACAAGAAGCAGCAGTCATTGGGGTAACTGACGCTTATTGGGGACAAAAACCACTTGCTTTTATTGTAGGAAATGCTTCAAAAAGAGAACTTTCTTCCTTTGTACGAAAGCACCTTTCCTCGTACAAAGTACCAAGGTTATGGCGATTTGTGAAGGAACTCCCGTATACATCAAGTGGAAAGATTGCTCGGCAAGCGTTAAAAAAACACCTAGAAACGGAGGAAATACAGTGAAGGAAGCCTTAATTGTTCAAGCAAAACGAACGCCAATTGGGCGTCAAAATGGCGTCTTTAAGACAAAAAATGTAGAAGAATTAACAGCTCCTCTCCTTTACGAGCTATCGCGCTGTGTTCCTGGAACAATTGATGAAGTCATTTTAGCTCATACCATTGGCCCAGGCGGAAACCTTGCTCGCCTTTCTCTTTTGCAAGGGGGGCTTTCCCCAAGTATCCCTGGCTTAACGCTTGATCGCCAATGCGGAGGTGGTCTTGAGGCTATTCGCCTCTCAGCTGCTTTGATTAAAAGCGGCAGTGGAACATGCTACTTAGCGGGAGGTTCAGAAAGTACAAGCACCTCTTCCTACAAAAAAAGAGCGAGATTCTCTCCTGATGAAATTGGTGATCCTGATATGGGCCTTGCTGCAGAATATGTGGCTCAAAAATACGGCATTACACGTGCTAAGCAAGATGAGTATGCTCGCATCAGCTATACGAGGACGTATGAAGCTCTTCACAACGGTAGTTTAAAAGAGGAAATCCTCCCTCTCTTTGGGATTGATCGTGATGAAACATTAACTCGTAAACCACCTAGTGAGCGACTCTTTTCGCGCGCAGCTCCTTCTTTTTTACATGATGGAACAGTTACAGCAGCAAACTGTGCAGGCATTAGTGATGGCAGCTGTGTTACCGTTGTGATGGAAGGTGAACGAGCGAAAGAACTTAACATGTACAGAGGACTTAAAATACTCGGTACCACTTCAGTTGGCGTGCATCCTCACTTCCCTGGAGAAGCACCCATTAAAGCAATACGTAAACTGCTTGACGAACAAAATTTAACTGTTCATGATATTGATTTATTTGAAATTAATGAAGCTTTTTCTTCTAAAGTTGTGGCATGCGCTCGCGAACTTCACATTCCAATAGAACGTCTTAATGTAAGAGGCGGAGCGATTGCCCTCGGTCATCCGTATGGAGCATCAGGTGCCATGCTTGCTACTTGCCTTTTTTATGAAGGGCAAAAAAGAGATGCCCGCTATGCAATAGCTTCAGCTGGAATTGCTGGCGGACTTGGACTCTCTATATTATTTGAGGTGATAAAATGATCAATGATAAATTTTCGATTCTGATAACAAAGCAAGATGTTCAAGAGTATGCTAACTCAGTTAACGAAAAAGAGGGTATCTATTTTTCTGAAGAGGAAGCCAAACAACATGGTTTTGCCTCGATCCCCCTCCCTCCTTCTATGCCTTTTTTATTTCTTAAACCGAAAGAAGAATTATTCCATGGAGTCGTTCATCGAACACAATCTTTTGACTATAATCAACCGCTATACATCGATACAAACTACATGTGCGAATATACCTTTAAAGAAGTGAAAAGACGACACGGCTATATTTTTTACGAACAAAAACTTACTATTTTTAACGAAAAGGGAAATCAAGTTGCAACATGTTCCTCAACTCTAATCAAAGGAGAAAGAGAATGAAAACTTATACCATTTTTGTAAGCGAAGAAGATATCAACAACTATGCAAAGGTATCTTCTGATTATAATCCAATTCATATGAACAAAGAAGAAGCAAAAAAGTATGGGTTCAAAGACCGAATTGGGCATGGCATGCTTTCGATGGGGAAAGTAATGGCTGCTCTGTCTTCTTCCATCCCAAAACGCTCATACGTCAAGCAGTATAACATGACCTTTCTTTCTCCTATATATATAGGACAGTCCATTTCTTTAACTGTAGAGGAAAAAGGAGAAACATTACACATAAAAGGGGTATGTGAAGGCGAAAACATTGTTAAAGGAAACATTTCATTTTCTTCTTTATAAGATTACAAAGGAAACACATTGAAAGTTGTTCATCCTTTCTAAACACGGTACTTTTACTAACATAATACAGAAAGGAGCAGAACAATGACTAACATAACCATTGTTTGGATACGACAAGACTTCCGAACAATAGATCATCAGGCATTAAGCGAAGGAGCCAAGCGAGGTCTTGTTGTTCCGCTCTATATTCATGATGAGCAATATGAAGGAAGTCACCAAAGAGGTGCAGCAAGTAAGTAGTGGCTGCATCATGCATTAAAAGATTTTAAAAAGCAGCTTGAAGACCTTGGAGCAACACTTATTGTCCGGAAAGGAAATACAAAAGAAGAGCTCCAAAAAGTGATTCAAAAAACGAGGGCTAATGCTCTTTATTTTCATCGTCGCTACGAGCCTGACATCTTAAAAAATGACGTTAAGCTTGTAAAAGAGTTAAAAACGGAGCACTTTACAGTGGAAACATTTGAATCTCACCTTCTTCTTCCACCTTGGGGAAACTTAAATAAGAGTGGTGAACCATATAAAGTGTACACCCCTTATTACAAATCTTTTCGAAAGAGGCCTGTACAAGCTCCTGTTAAAAAACTTTCTTCTCTGTCTATTCCAGGTGTTTCGTTGGACAGTATAGAAATTGAAGAATTAGCGCTTACTCCTACTGTTCGCTGGGATCAAACCATACAAGAAACATGGAATCCAACAGAACAAGGAGCTCATCATGTTTTAGAACGTTTCTTAAAAAAGCGCATATTGAATTATGACAATGGACGAGATTTCCCTGGGAATCGCTATGTTTCAGAGCTTTCCCCCTACTTAGCCTTTGGTCAAGTTTCTGTTCGTTCCCTATATCACTATCTTCTTCGAAAAATAGATGAAACTCAAAATAACAAGTTTCCTGAGCAAGCAGAAAGTTTTATTAAACAGCTTATTTGGCGAGAATTTTCGTATCATGTTCTATATCACTTCCCCCATTCTGTAAAAGAACCGTTAAATGAACGTTTCAAAAAATTTGCATGGGAAAAGTCAGAAAACCAGTATAAAGCGTGGAAGCGAGGAAAGACAGGGTACCCGCTCGTTGATGCAGGAATGCGGGAACTTTGGGCAACAGGTTATATGCACAATCGAGTCCGTATGATTGTTGGTTCTTTTTTAGTTAAGCACCTTCTTATTCATTGAAAAGAAGGGGAAAAGTGGTTTTGGGATACGCTTGTAGATGCAGATCTTGCGAATAATACATTTGGGTGGCAACGGGCTGGTGGAAGCGGCGCTGATGCTGCACCATACTTTCGCATTTTTAATCCAACTGTTCAAGGCGAGCGTTTTGACAAAGAGGGCGATTACGTAAAGAAATGGATACCAGAGCTTAAGCACCTTCCAAAGCACTATCTTCATAAGCCTTGGGAAGCACCTGCTGAAGTTTTAAAAGAAGCTTATATTGAACTTGGAAAAGACTACCCTCATCCAATTGTTGACCATAAAGAAGCTCGTGAACGTGCACTCCAACGTTATGATGGAGTAAAATCTTCATAGTATGATCTATAAAGACTCCAGGAAAATTTATTATATATTTTTTAGAACAACGTTTTATTAAAAAACGATCAATTCCTTTTCATTCTCTTTTATTTCTCTTATAATGAAGAAAGGGAGAAGAGCTAAGAAAGGGAGTTGATTAGCATGAAATTGACTGTTTCAGAAGAGGCAGCAAACTGGTACAAGGAAGCTTTACATATCGATAACGGAAGTAAAGTTCGCTTTTTCGTACGCTATGGTGGCTGCAGCACTGTTCAAAAAGGATTTTCCCTTGGCGTGAAATCAGACGACCCGCTTAAAATTGGCGCTTCTGACGAACAAAATGGAATTACTTTCTTTATCGAAGATGAAGATCTCTGGTTCTTTGATGAGCATGATGTATCAGTTACACTTGATGAACAAGGGGAAGAACCTCTATTTCACTACAACAAATAAGAAAAAGCGTAGAAGAATATTCTTCTACGCTTTTTTTGCTTTTAAATAAGCTTCATGCCACGTTGGAAAATACTTTCGCATTGAAACTGGGCGAAAGTTTTCTTTTTTTACACACGCATGTTTACTATAGCCAATAACAGATAAATCACCGTTACCATTATAGATTTCATACCCGTATGTTACTCGCACTCCATCATATTCTTCAATCCATGTATGTACAGAAGCTATTTCTCCATATTTAACGGGCTTTTTATATTGAGCATTAATTTCTAGCACAGGCGAAAGAATCCCATCCTTCTCCATATCTGCATAGCGAAATCCAAGCTCTTCAATCAATGCGGTGCGCCCAATTTCCATCCATATTACATAGTTTGCATGATATACAATGCCCATTTGATCTGTTTCAGCATAGCGTACTTCAATATCTTTTTTGGATAAAATCATAATTTTCCCTTCTATCTTCTAAGTTTTCTCTTTTATTTTATCATATGTTTCTTTTTGAATAAAAAAAGAAAGGCTGCATTACGCAGCCTTTCTCTTTTACGAATAGCCGTTTTCGCGGTCAGCGGCTTCTTCTTTTACTTCATTACGCATCGCTGTAAGGCTTTCTTCTCGACGATGATTTTTCGCTTCAATATCAGCACGGTCCTTTTCAGAAGCATGTTCAAGAGCATCTTCTGCTTTGCACATGTTTTCAACTGTGTTGTTAATTGCTTCTTGAAGTCTTTCTACGTTATCACTACGATCATCTGGATTTGGTTGTTGCCATGCCATTTTTCATTTCCTCCTTTGATGAATAACAATGGTAGTTGAAGAAACTGTTTTATGATGAGCATGGGAGATATCCCATTTATGTTGGTTATTCGCCTTTTGTTTGCATCACTTGGGCGTGTTTGCCTGATTTATCTTGCATCTTTTTTCCTTTGTTTCCACCTGCAGCACGAGGTTGTGTACCAATGTGACTTGGAACAAAGTGCTGGCTATGTCGTTTCGGATTGCTCATAGTTTTCCCCCCTCGCCTTTTACTATAACCAAGACGAGAGAAAACTATGTACGTATTTATCCTTCTTCCCGACTCATACGTGCTTCAAGACGCTCTTCCAATTTATCCAATGCTTCCTTATCGTTTAATAGCGCCTGCTTGTTTTCATGTAAAAGCTGTGTAAATGAACGTTTTCTAACTTTTCGCATTTTTCTCTTCCTTCCATTTCCTAAGATTCTTTGTATTTTCATTATCCCCAGAAAAACGCGACTCATACAAATCTTCAGACTTTTTAACTGTTAATAAATTGGAGCATCTCTTTTTCAGTGAGCTGTCCATTGATACGTTTAACAATTTTGCCTTCTTCATTAATGAAATAAGAGGTTGGGAATGCCACAGTTTTATACAAGTTTCCGTTCACTTCCCCTTCTGGATCAAGTAAAGCAGTAAAAGTATATCCTCCTTCTTCAATAAAATCTTCCACACTTTTCACACTTTTTTCGTTGTCTGTTGAGTTGATCGCTAGGATTTCAACTTCCTCTCCATGTGCCTTGCTTATTTTTTGCATTTCAGGCATTTCTTTTTTGCAAGGTGGACACCATGTTGCCCAGAAATTAAGAATCACTTTTTTTCCTTTTAAGTGCTCTAGTGCGATCTCCTCTCCGCTTAGAGAAGAGAGTGTAAAAGATGGAGCCATTTTCCCTTCTTCAATCCCCATTGAGGTTTGGTTATTTTCAACATTTCCATTCTCATATGAACCGTTTGCTTTATTTTCTTTTGGCTGTATCATTTGCCATCCTGTATAACCAATCATAATAAGCAATAATACAACAGCTAATCCTTTTCTCCACAAGTCTCTCACCTTCTTTCTCAATATTATGTATATATGCATGTGTTTTTTAATCCATACTTTTTATAAAACTTCGCTTTTTCTTTCTCTTGTTCCTTTTTTCATCCATAAAAAAAGAAGGATTCTCTAAAGAATCCTTCTTTCAAAACATTATGCCATTGATTTAGATTGAAGCTTGTCGCGAAGTACCATTTGTAAGATACCGCCGTGACGATAGTAATCAATTTCCACTTCACTATCAAAGCGAACAAGTGCATCAAACTCTGTAACTTTACCAGTTTCATCTGTTGCTGTTACTTTGACGAAGTCACGTGGTTTTACATTTTCATCAATCGCAATGTTAAACGTTTCTTTTCCTGTTAAACCTAGCTTATCAGCGCTGTCGCCTTCTTTAAATTGAAGAGGAAGCACGCCCATAAGAACAAGGTTGCTACGGTGAATACGCTCGAAGCTTTCTGCAATAACTGTTTTAATGCCAAGAAGATTTGTTCCTTTAGCAGCCCAGTCACGAGAGCTTCCCATTCCATAGTCTTTTCCACCCATTACGATAAGCGATGTGTTGTCTTCTTTATAGCGCATGCACGCATCATAGATAGACATTGTTTCGCCTGTTGGCCAGTATGTTGTATAACCGCCTTCAGTGCCTGGAGCAAGCTGGTTACGAATACGGATGTTAGCGAATGTACCGCGCATCATCACTTCGTGGTTACCACGACGAGATCCATATGAGTTGAAATCACGAATTTCAACATCGTTGTTTAGAAGATAGCGACCTGCTGGTGATTCTTTTGCAATTGAACCTGCTGGTGAAATGTGGTCTGTTGTTACAGAATCTCCAAATTTACCAACTGCACGAAGACCAACAAGTGGTTTTACTTCTTCAATGTCTTGTGTTAATCCTTCAAAGAACGGTGGGTTTTGAATGTATGTTGAATCATCATTCCAAGTGTAAAGAGGTTCTTCACTTGTTTTAATGTCGTTCCAACGTTCATTATCATCGAACACGCGCTCATATTGCTTGCGGAATAATTCTGGTGTTACGTTATTTTTCACAACTTCATCAACTTCTGCCATAGATGGCCAGATATCTTTGAAGTAGATTTCATTTCCATCTTTATCTTTTCCAAATGAATCTGTTTGAAGATCAACATCAACCGTTCCAGCTAGTGCATATGCTACAACAAGCGGTGGAGATGCTAAATAGTTTCCTTTTACAAGCGGGTGAATACGTCCTTCAAAGTTACGGTTACCTGAAAGAACAGACGTTACAAGAAGATCGCTCTTAGCTACTGCTTCTTCGATTTCTTGCTCAAGTGGACCAGAGTTTCCGATACATGTTGTACAGCCATAGCCTACAACGTTGAAACCGATTTTCTCAAGGTATGGAAGAAGACCTGCTTCTTCAAGATAACCTGTTACAACTTTTGATCCTGGTGCTAGTGATGTTTTCACATACTCAGGAACGATAAGACCTTTTTCAACGGCTTTCTTAGCAACAAGACCTGCTGCAACAAGTACGTATGGATTTGATGTATTTGTACAGCTCGTAATTGCAGCAATCGCAATTGCGCCTGTTTTCATCGTTGTTTCACGGCCATCGTTAAATTTCACTGTTACTTCTTTATTTTTCTCTGTTGCTTCTAAGCCGAATCCTTGGTTTCCAGCTGGTGCAACAAGTGCTTTATTAAATTCATCTTTCATTTGAGAAAGTGGAATTAAGTCTTGTGGACGTTTTGGTCCAGACAAGTTAGCTTCGATTTCACTTAAGTCGATCTCAACAACGGATGTGAACGCTGGATCTGGCGTACCTTCTGTATAGAAGAGGCCATTTTTCTTACAGTACTCTTCAACAAGTTTGATTTGTTCTTCTTTACGACCTGTTAGACGCATGTAATTTAGTGACTCTTCATCAACAGGGAAGAATCCACATGTTGCTCCATACTCAGGTGCCATATTGGCAATTGTTGCACGGTCTGCAAGCGGTAGAGCTTTAATACCAGGGCCAAAGAATTCAACAAACTTTCCAACAACACCTTTTTGACGAAGTACTTGTGTTACTTTTAACGCTAAGTCTGTTGCTGTTGTTCCGTTTGGAAGTGCTCCTGTTAATTTAACACCGATAACTTCTGGTACTGGGAAGTAAGATGGTTGACCAAGCATACCTGCTTCAGCTTCAATACCACCAACGCCCCATCCTAGAACACCGATACCATTAATCATTGTTGTATGTGAATCTGTTCCAACAAGCGTGTCTGGGAATGTTTCAACTTCTCCATCCTCATTTTCAACAGCTTGCACAACGTTTGCTAAATATTCTAAATTTACTTGGTGAACAATCCCTGTTGCTGGTGGAACTGCACGATAGTTGTTAAATGCTTTCTGTGCCCAGTTAAGGAAGTTATAGCGCTCTGCATTACGTTCGAACTCAAGGTTCATATTAAAACGAAGTGCATCTTCGCTTCCTGCTTTATCAACTTGAACAGAATGGTCAACAACAAGGTCAACTGGGATTTCAGGGTTAATTTTATCAGGATCTCCACCCATATCTGCCATTGCTTTACGTAAAGATGCAAGGTCAACAACGGCTGGAACACCTGTAAAGTCTTGTAGAATAACGCGAGAAGGCTTGAATGGAACATCTATGTCTTTAATATCTGATGTGCCCCATTTTGCTAAATTCTCTACGTGTTCTTTTGTAATTACGCGTCCGTCTGCTTGGCGAAGAACTGATTCTAGAAGGACCTTCACAGAGTACGGAAGTTTTGAAACTTTTCCTGCTCCTGCTTCTTCAAGCGCTTGCAAACGATAGTAATGATATGTTTTTCCATCTACAGTAAATGATGAACGTGCATTGAATAAATCTTTGCTCATTCGATTACCCCCTTAAGTAATATGTATCAACAGACTTTTCCACCTTGTAAAACTTCTCTCAAACTTATCTTAATATAACCTCATACATAAGTAAATAAAAAGAATGTTATTAGTTGTTATAAGTTTTACTTATTATTAAGTTTACTTTTCTACAATTTTATCTAATAATTTATAATGGTTTGTTTTTTTATGATTACTTTTTCCTTTTTCTAGAATTTCAGTCTTTTCTCCCTTTCCCGAAAAAAAGAAAAGAAAACGTTCTTTTTTATTATCATTTACCAAACTCCCCACGTCTATTGTCTCCTTTTCCCATACATAAAACTTCTTCATTTTCTCATTCTATAAGAGAGCAGTTCTGCTCATCCTTTACAAGAGAAAGGAAGGCCCACAATGAACAAAAACAACGGTAAAGATATTCGAAAAAACGCACCAAAAGGCGATAACCCCGGTCAGCCTGCTCCATTGAGCGGCTCACATAAAGTAAAAAACAGACAGCACTCGCGTCAAAAACAACACAGTCATCATGACATGTAAAAAAACAGGATACCTTTTGGTATCCTGTTCTCTTTTTACACACCATTTATTCCCTTGCAGAATACACTGTACGAGGAAGAATACAATGGTGGAGGAAGAATAATGAAAAAGGAAAACGCTCACAATGAAAGTGAGCTTAGCGACGATTTTAATGCATGGGTAGATTATGTGTTTTCACACCCTTTTTTGCATTATGCTGAACAAAACTATGCCCGTATTGATCTTTTTGAAACAGAGCAAAACTATATTATTGAAGCCGAACTTATTGGTTATGAACGAGAGGATATTTCCCTTCTGCTAGAGGAAGATGCGCTTAAGCTTTCAGCTTTTCATTCTCTTTCAAATGAGCAAAAGATAGAACAAATTATCGATTTCCCCTTCAGCTTACAGGAGCGAGAAATTCGCGCTGTTTTTCATAAATCTATTTTAGAAATTTTTATAGCTAAAACTCGTACTGCTTTTACCCTCTCTTCTCATATCCCTATTACTAGCCGCTAAAAAGGGACGTGTTGCTTAACGTCCCCTTTTTACGTTAACTGAAGTCCGATTAAACCGATAATCATCAAAAGAAAGCTAATAAGAAGCGGTGACTTCTTTTTTTTCTCTTTTTTAAACACTCCATACATAAACGTTGTAGCGTATAAAATGAGGCCCAAAAACCCAAGTGCTGTTAAGAATGCAAACATTATATCACCTCATCTTTCATTTCATATGTAGCATAATCGTTTTTTTCGATAGAATCAATCATGGAAAATCCTGTTTTCATGAAGTAAAATAGAGATAACTTATAAATAAAGGGTGATCATATGCTGTCAGGGTGGTTTTTATGGTTTATTCTTTTTTGGGTGATCATACTTTTTGGCCTATTTGCAATCGGCGGTTTTTTTATGTTTCGCAAGTTTTTAAAGCGCCTCCCAAAAGAAGATGGTATGAGCGATCTAGACTGGGAAGACTACTATATTAAACAAACTCGACAACTATGGAGCAAAGAACAAAAACAGCTGCTTGAAGAGCTTATTGAACCTGTTCCAGAGCTATTTCGTGATGTAGCTCGCAACAAGATTGCTGGAAGTATAGGACATCTTGCTTTCAAACGCCGAGTAAAGGAACTGACAGATGATATTATCATTGAAGGCTACATCATCGCAACACCAAAACGCGACCATAAATTTCTTCGCAAAAAGTTAAAAGAAAAAGAAATCGACCTCGCCCAATATCAGCAATTTTTCACGTAAGAATATAAAAAGCGGCCAATCGGCCGCTTTTCTTTTATACCATTTTTGTTTTATTGAACATTTCTTGCTCTAACTTACGGTACGAACGATACATCGCAATGCGCCAAGGCACAATCATACCAAAGGCCAAAATCCAGAACATGCCGCTAAGCTGTCCAATATCAATGGACATGCTTAAATATGATTTAAGACCGATTCTTACAATTAAAAGAGTAATAAGGATAAGCGCAAAAGCTTTAGATCGTTTCAAATAAATAGCTTCATCTCGTATTTCGAATTTTGATGTTTTGATAAGTAAAATAGAAAAGAGCATACCTAAAAGAATAGCTTCTAAAAACTCAGATAGAGAAACTCGAAAAAACGGATCAATAAACATAAGTGCTCCTGTGCTCATAAAAAATGGCGGCAGGATAATTTTTTTAGCATTTGTTGGTTTCTTTGAGGCTTTAATCCGTACCACAATAACAGTAAGAGCCATTAATGTTGCAATTATCGCTGAAAAGATCGTAACTGTATTGACCATTATAATCCTTCCTTTTTTCGATAAAGTTATACTTCTAGTATAACCAATATAACGTTAAAAAAGAAGTGGGACACCTTTTTTATTTGAAAGAAGATCTTTCTTTTGCTTGTGTCCTTATATTAAGGATGTGGCGAAGTTGGAGAACTTCCTTCTGGCGTTACAGCATTCTTTTTCACCTTTTGTTTCTTTAGGCTTTTTAAAAGGAAGCCACCTTTAAATTTACGCGGCTCGTAAGAAATAATAAAAGCACGCGCGTCATACTCCTCAATAAGACGAAAAAGTTCGACTTCTCGATTTCGCTTTGTTAGAATTTCAAGCTGGTAGCGTACGCTGTCTCTTCCTTCACCTTCAAAGACCGTTACACCAAATCCTTCTTGGCGAAGACGTGCAATAAGCTCTTCATTTTTATTGTCCAAATTCACAATAAATGTTGTAAAGCCAATTGCTAGACGATTTTCAACATAGCTTCCAATTAAGATTCCAACACCAAAGCCTACTGCGTATACAACCATCGCAGCTGTACTTTGATCACCACTAAAAACAAGGGATAATCCAAAAACATAAATAAGAGCTTCCAAAAAACCGAAAACTGAAGCATACGTACTCATCCCTTTAACAAGCAGAAGCGTCCTTAATGTTAAAACAGGAACATACACAAGCTGCAGCAGCAAAATCAAGATAATCTCTTTCAAAAGACCCACCTCTTCGTACCTTTAAGATCTTCAATTATCCATTGAATCGATATTATTTTACCACTCAAGTTCTTCGTTGGAAATAGACTTTTTCATAATTTTTTTTATTATTTTTTTTTAGAGACTCAAGACCTGTCAATCCCTTGTCTTTCAAGGGATTGCGTCACATGTTAAAAAATGAAGAAACGCGTAAAAAAAACCTATTTAACATCTGTTAAACAGGTTTTCGAAACAACCGATGAACTGTATCAAGTACTGTTGTTTTATGAAATGGTTTGACGATGAAATCTTTAGCGCCAGATTCAATTGCTTTGACCATCATCCTCTGCTGACTAACAGTTGAGCACATCACAATTTGTGCATCCTGAAATTCACTATGTATACGTTTTAATGCTTGAATTCCATCCATTTCAGGCATTGTCACATCCATAATCACAAAGTCAGGGCGAAGAAGTCGATACTTGGCAACGGCTTCTGTCCCTGTCACTGCTTCTCCTACGACTTCATATTCGCTTGTTTGTAAAATCTGTGCAAGAGTTTGCCGAATAAATTGGGAATCATCCACGATGAGAACACTTGCCACTCTTGTAGCCTCCTAAAAAATCCTTGTACATTCTATGTTTTACTCTACCAACCAATAAGACCTTTTTCAACGCTTTCCACCATTAAAACCCTTGGAACCCTCCAAAGAGACTTGTAGAGTACACAATTATTTTTGTCATCCAGTCAAAATAAAGAACAACCCCCATTGCTACCATCAAGCCTCCCCCTACTTTTGTGAAGTGGCGGCTATATTTTTTAATCCATTTCGCTCCTCCAATGAAGAAAGACAGGAGGAAAAAAGGAATTGAAAAACCAAGAGCGTATGCTGTCATATAAAGGAGCCCTGAACTTGGATTTGTTGCAGCAAGCGCCATAACAGATACAAGAATAGGCCCTGTACACGGTGTCCATCCTGCTGCAAAGGCAACACCAATTAAAGACGAACCTAAAAGCCCGCTTGGCCTCTTTGTAAAACTAAGTTTTCGATCTTTCATTAAGAAAGTAGGTTTTAAAATACCAAGCACAATCAGCCCAAAAAACACAATGAAAATCGCCCCTATTTGTCTAATAAAGTCTTGATAGTTATGAAACCACGTTCCAACAAGAGATGTGGCAAACCCAAGGGCAATAAAAATGACGGAAAAACCTAAAATAAAGAAAAGCGTATGAACCATCGCCATTTTCCGTCCAGATCGCTCTCCTTCTTTTAATTTTTCAACTGAAACCCCCGTTATATAAGAAAGAAAGGCTGGATATAATGGTAGACAGCAAGGAGAAATAAATGACAAAACACCTGCGCCAAAGGCAAGGAAAAGATTAATATCAGAAACCATATATGTTCCTCCTCCTTTTGCTCTACTTTTACATGTAGTATAAAAATACCATATCTAACAATTTTTATTTTAATGCCCTGAATTCCTTTTCTTGAATTCCATAATCTAGTATAATAAAAACAACCTTAAGGAGAAAGGACAATAAGCGTGTCAAAACAGGAAATGTTACTGAAAATCGAAAAAAAACGATCAGAGCTAGCAAAAATTGTTCAACACACAGGATTAAATTCAGATCCTGCTCTTCACAGAAGTCAGGAACTCGATCACTTACTTAATCAATATAACAAATTATATGAGCAACACCTTCACACAATGAATTACAGCAAAAAGATGTTTCAATAGTAAGCACGTTCACGGCTTGACAAGTCTAAAGTCCGAGAACGTGCTTTATTTTTTTAAAGATATTTTCTAGTGCCCTTCTCTTTTTTGATATCTTTACGATAAGAAAGGAAACAAACTATGAACTACTCAAAGAAGATAAGTGCAGAGCAGGACGCAAAGCGCTTGTTTTAGAGCATTGCGCTTTCTAGGCTTTCCCTCATCTCTTTCATCCTATCCCTGTTGTCAGCCATCAAAAGAGGCGTCTCCTCTCTACACTTTATGCACTTCACTTACGGAAGCGTATTCTTCCTTATGAGAAGTTGAAAAATCCGTTACTTTCCCTTTCATACTCTGTAAAAGCTTTGTTTCTATTTCTCCTGTCATTGCTGGACTTTTCACAAATGCAACTTGCTGTAAGGCTTTATTAAGCGTTTGAACAGAAAGCTTTCGTTGACCGCTTCTTTGATGAAAACATGCTTTGATTTTTAAGGAAGAAATTCGCTCACTTCTATCGTCTAGTGATCCCTCTTCCTCATAAACTTCCTCATACTCATAAATCATGTTTTGCATAAAAAGATAGTTAGCGAGAAGCTGACGTTTGTATATACTTTCAAAAGAGGAGGAGAAAGCTTTCTTTAAGAGTCCTGCCCCTTCTCGGTATCGCTCTTGTAGAAGATAGTAAGAACTTATATAAAGCATTGTGAGACAAACTAAATCACTCTGGACACTATTATCCTTATCAAGCGTTTTCATTTGATCTAACAACTCTTTTTTCATTTTAGAGAAAGCCTCATTGTGAAGCTCTGTTACCTTCTCCACACTTTCTAAATAGTGACGAGCTTTTATCATATTCGCGTAGAGGCGACTCGTATTGTCATTTTTAAATAAAAGAGTAAGACTATACCCATCAGAATACTCTTTATGATATGTTGCTGGTGTAAGCGATATAACAGCTACAACAAGATTAGAAAGGCCAAGAAGGATAGAGAAGAAAGAGCCGTTTATGAAGAAAGCTACAAAGGCCCCGATAAAGACGAGAACATTAAGCATACTTCCTGACAAAAAATAACCTATATATCTCTTTCTCATTTTTTCATATTCAGACATCCCTGGCGTCATCACAACTTGACCCCAGTTAACCCAGCTCTTGTTCTCTGTCACTTGGAATTTATCCCTCTGTTTAGATACAACAAGAGGACCAATTACAAAACGTTCAAATGTATAACCATTTGCTTTACAAAATAAGAAATGACCAAGCTCATGGCAAAGAACAGCAAGTAAAATAGCAAGAAGTGGGAGCACTCCAATAACGACAAAAATCCCCCAATCAAACGTAACATAAGTAATGAAAGTGAAAATGATCAATAAAACAAAGTAAGGTAGCGGAAATTTAAACGTGTTCACTCTTTTCCATTCCTCCAGTTTTAGTTTCAATCTTTCATATGCTCTACTCTCTAAACGAAGTGAGACAGGTATCTTTTATGTTATGTTTCGTTCTCTCTCCTTCTTTCTCCTTGTTCCATTCAAAGGTTTTCAAAAAAAGAAAAATATAGGAGAGAATGGATGCTTCTTTCTAGACTTACATTTTTCGGTCAACTTTCTCAGATAATTAGTCTATTTTCTGTTCTAATCGTGCTAAATGTTGTTGTTTCTTTTTTTGTTGCTTTATCATCTTTAAGGTGAACTGTATGATAAAGCCTACAATGGCAAGAAGAATCATCATCAATAGTTGATAAATAGCATCTCCGATAGCAAAGCTTCCCATCTACTTCCCCCTTTACATACTCGAGTTAAAAATATCCAACCACCCTTATAATACCATATATCTCCAACTGTTTTAACATAAAAAAACCACCCTCTCTATTGTGATACTGTACAATAGAAAAAGTGATTTTCAGACGGATTCCGCTATTATGGTAGCTTTCACAATCGAGAAACAAACCAAATGCTTGTCCTTTGTAAAGATGAAAACAAATTACTTGTCAATTTGACTGTTCATAGCTTTCATCATTTGGTTAATTTTCTTTTGCGACGGCTTCATGCCCATTTGCATCATCATCATTTTGAGCATTTGCTCATTAATTGGTGGATTTTTCTTTAAGTAGCTCATCATATACTTACGAGCAATGAAAAATCCTAGTGCTATTCCAACAAGTAATGCTAGAACACCAACTAGAATGGGTACCCACATAGTTATATTTCCTCCTTCATGTTGTCTACATTACAGTGTACTAAAACACATTTTATTATACAACACTTCATCTACAATTTCTCTATTTTACCCAAATTTTCTTTGGTCCTCAACAGGACTTTTCAACCAATTGTAGTGTCCGTTTTCAGAATTTGTAATAAAATAGCGAGAATCATACGTTGCTAACAGTTTTAACACAAGATGCTCTATTTTATACGGGCCGTTTGCATGTAAAATCATAAGATGATCATTCATGCAAAGAGCAGCTTCACTTCCGTTTTGTTGACATACAAGAAGTGATCCTCTCATAAATACCCGAAAACGAGGAAGCCCTGCAAACCCATCTCGCAAATATTCGCGCACTTCTAAAACCGGCACAAGGTTTGTAATATAGCGTACCTGTTTTTCAATTTCTTTATAATAAACATGCTCTTTATGTTTATATTCCTTTAAAAGACCGCCAATCATTTCTGGTCTCGCCCCGTAGTGAGTCCAAAACGGCTCTTTAATTGAATAGAGTTCATAAGTTCTCAACGCTTGTTCTCCCCTTTGCGTCTTTTCCTATTATTATAAAGGGAAAAAGAAAAAAGGCTTGTCTATCGCTGACGAGGAGAAGCACTTGTTTTGTCGAATTGAAAAAAAGACTGTCATAACGACAGTCTTTTTTTCATTACTGTAGATTTTATGCGTTTAATAAATTTTTCACGCGAGCTACAACATTTTCAGGCGAGAAGCCGTATTCTTCTAATACTTTTTCTCCTGGGCCAGAAGCACCGAAACCGTCAATTGCTAGAACTTCGCCTTCTCCGCCTACATATTTATGCCAGCCGAATGAAGATCCCATTTCAATGCCAAGACGTTTTGTTACAGCGCTTGGAAGTACGCTTTCTTTATAGTCAGCTGATTGAGCTTCAAAACGATCAAATGACGGAATGCTAACAACTGCAACATCGATATTGTCTTTTTTAAGCTCTTCTTGTGCTTTCATAGCTAAACCTACTTCAGAACCTGACGCAAGTAAAAGCGCATCTGCTGTTTCTTTTTGTGCAGGAGAAACGACGTAAGCACCTTTTGAAACGCCTTCGTATGCTTCTTCGTGCGTAATATCAAGCGTTGGCAAACCTTGACGAGTAAGCACAAGCATTGTTGGTTGATCAGTAGATTCAATTGCTAAGCGCCATGCTGCTCCAACTTCCATTGCATCTGCTGGACGCAATACAGAAAGATGAGGCATTGCACGGAATGATGCAAGTTGTTCAACAGGCTCATGTGTTGGACCATCTTCACCAACAGCAATGCTATCATGTGTGAACACGTATGTTACAGGTGTTCCCATTAAAGCTGAAAGACGAATTGCTGGACGAAGATAGTCAGAGAATACGAAGAACGTACCGCCAAATGGTTTTAAACCGCCATGTAAAGCTAAACCATTTAAAGCTGCTCCCATCGCAAATTCACGAACACCGAACCAAATATTACGTCCGCTATAGTCTTCTGCTGTAAAGTCACCAGAATTTTTAATTGTTGTTTTGTTTGAACCAGCTAAATCAGCAGAGCCGCCGAAGAAAGATGGAATGTTTTCAGCAATCGCGTTTAGCACGTCTCCTGAAGATGCACGTGTTGCAACTTCTTTACCAGCCTCAAAGCTTGGTAAAATGCTGTTCCAGTCTACGTCTACTTCACCTTTTAAAGCTTTTTCAAACTGCTCAGCAAGCTCACCATGCTGCTCTTTGTATTCTGCAAAAAGCTTGTTCCATTTTTCTTCGCTTTCTTGTCCTTTTTGAACAATTGTGCTTTCAAAATGCTCGTACACTTCATCAGGCACATGGAAATCTTGTTCAAATGTCCAGCGATAAGCTTCTTTTGTTAACTTCATTTCGTCTTCACCAAGTGGTGCACCGTGAACACCTGATGTACCAGACTTGTTTGGAGAACCATAACCAATTACTGTTTTCACTTCAATTAATGTTGGACGTTTTGTATCTTTTTGTGCTTCTTCAATCGCCGCATTAATTTCTTCAATGTTGTTTCCGTCTTCAACACGGATAACTTGCCATCCATATGCTTTAAAACGATCTTCTACGTTTTCAGAGAATGAACGATCAAGTTCACCATCTAATGAGATGTCATTAGAATCATAAAGAACGATAAGACGACCAAGTTGTAAGTGTGCAGCAAGTGAAGCAGCTTCGCTTGCAACCCCTTCCATAAGGTCTCCGTCTCCACAAATCGAATATGTATAGTGGTTTACGATGTCAAAGTTCTCTTTGTTGTAAGTTGCTGCTAAATGTCTTTCACCCATAGCCATACCTACAGCCATTGCGATACCTTGTCCTAGTGGACCTGTTGTTGCTTCAACACCAGCTGTATGACGGTATTCTGGATGTCCAGGCGTTTTACTTCCCCATTGACGGAAGTTTTTGATTTCGTCCATTGATAGATCATAGCCTGAAAGGTGTAGAAGGCTATACAGAAGCATTGATCCGTGACCTGCTGATAACACGAAACGATCGCGGTTAAACCATTCAGGGTTTTTCGGATTATGATTCATAAATTTTGTCCATAAAGCATATGCCATTGGAGCTGCGCCCATCGGCATTCCAGGGTGTCCTGAGTTTGCTTTCTCAATTGCATCAATAGAAAGTGTGCGAATAGTAGTGACTGATAAATCTTCAATACGTTGTGACATTTTCTTTCCTTCCTTTCTGCTAACAAAAATCTAATAATAACTCTATCATACTAATATTGCCTTGATTTGTACAACAATTCAATAGCAATTATATCATTTCTCATTAACGCTGTTTTCACTCATAAAATACACAAAAAGGTCAGAGTATAGCACTATTTCTCCTCTAACCTTTTTATGATAACCCATTAATTTAATTTGTTACGTTTTTGACTCTCTTTTAGCTTTTTCGGTGTAACATCATTGCCTTCTGGATCGACAATTTTGACGGAATGTAAAGAATTGGTCATTGATTTACGAAAAGTTTGTAAATATTCTTGTCGTAAATTTTTTTGTTCAGAAGCTTCTTTTTCTGTTAAACCTTCTGTTTTTGCTTTGTTTGCAAGCTCATTAATTCGAGCAATTTTATCTTTTGATAACATTGTATTCTCCTTATAAAAAGTTCTCGTTTATGTACATATCGTACAAAAGAGAGGGTAAATTAGCAAGTAAGTTACCTTATTCTATTTCAATGTCCATTTTTTCATTCTCTTCTTGTTCTTTCATATGTTCCTGATAGCGACGATGAACTGTTGCTTTGCTAACATCATACCCTAATCCTCTTAGCGTTAAAGCAATATCATAAAACGTCAGCTTTTTAGCGCGAAGTCTTATAATATCTTCAATAGGAACTTCTTTTTTGTCTCGTCCACCGCTTGTTCTATTTTTTAAGTTTAGTTCAGGTTTATATCCGTTTTCTACAGCTCTCTTCATTCCCCGCTTAATTTTAAAACGAACAATTTGGCGCTGATATTCTTCAACAGCAGCTAAAATATTTAAAACCATTGTGTCACTTTCAGATAAATAAAGCTCACCTTGTTCATTCAACGTATAAACTTTAGCACCCGCTTTTTTCAGCTCATGCATAAGCGCTACTTTACTGTTGCCACGTCCAAGTCTTGTATCATCCTGTACAAGAAGCACATCTCCTTTTCCTTCTTGAAAAAGAGTGAGTGCTTCAATAATTCCATCACGTTCAACGTCATATCCACTATGACGCTCTTCAATAACTTTTATAATTTCAAAATCGTGCTTTTTAGCAAGCTCTTCTAACTCTTCTCTTTGCCTTATTAATGATGTTGTTTGACTTTCTTTTTCCGTGCTTACCCGACAATAAATAATCGCTCTCATATTTCGCCCCTACACAGTGTTTTTAATCTATTATTTCACGAAAGAAAAGAAAACAGCAAGGATCTATTACTGTGTTTTAGCAACAAGTGCATTGTTTAGTTTTTCTTTTAAAACTGGAATATAAATTTCTTCGCCTTCTTTAAGATCTTTCTTCTCTATATTGTTCTGCTTCTCGACCCAATCTATAAAATCAACAATTGAAAGCTGATGATTCCCGTGATACTCGTTCGCTAATCCCCAAAGCGTGTCACCTGATTTAACGGTAACAATAGCATATTGATCAAGCTCTGGCTCTTTTGACACGTTTAATATAATAAATGAAAAAAGTGCAAGTCCTGCAAAAAATGTGACATAGTATGTAAGTGAATTAGTCCTCTTTTTCATCTTTTTCCCACCTTCAAGAATGTATGTTCGGAATATACGTTCTTATTTTATCTCTTTCATTCTTTTATTGTCAACGGATTTTTTTCGAACTTATGTTTGTATCTATGAAAAAACCATGTTATAATCCTAGTAAGATTGAGCTAGATTTGAGGTGAATCCCAATGACAAAGTTATCGAAGAGACAGCAACAGATTTTGAGTCATATAAAAGAATGTGTAAAACTTAAAGGATATCCCCCGTCAGTACGCGAAATTGGTGAAGCAGTCGGACTTGCATCAAGCTCAACGGTTCACGGGCACTTAGCTCGCCTTGAAAGCAAAGGATTAATTCGACGTGACCCTACAAAACCGCGTGCAATCGAGATTCTGGACTTAGATCAAACAAACGATGTTCAAAAAAATAATGTTATTAATGTTCCGGTTATTGGTAAAGTAACAGCAGGACAGCCTATTACAGCTATAGAGAACATTGAAGAATATTTTCCGTTACCTGATAAATATGCGGCTCCTGATGAGCACGTATTTATGCTTGAAATTGTTGGAGATAGTATGATTGAAGCTGGAATTCTAAATGGCGATATGGTAATTGTGAGACAACAACAAACAGCAAGCAACGGCGATATTGTTGTTGCCATGACAGAAGAAAATGAAGCAACAGTAAAACGTTTCTTTAAAGAAGAAAACTATATTCGTTTACAACCTGAAAACGCCACAATGGCTCCTATTATTTTGAACAATGTTTCAATTTTAGGAAAAGTTATTGGCGTATATCGCTCGATTCATTAGAAGGCGTAAAAAATCCCTCTTACTTATTTAAAGAGGGATTTTTTACGCTATGTAGTGATCATGTACAACCTTCGCACTCGTAATAATGATCTTTTGCTTCAATAACTTTGATCAGTTTGCCAATCTTCACATCATCTTCATCTGTGAACTCAATATCTGCCACGCGCTCTAGAATTTGAGATGCTGCTTCTTCTTCACTTTGCGCAACAACGCTAAATTCTCCTTCTTTCTTTAGCGAAAGCACTTCATATTGAAATAAATAACGATTCATTTTCCCCTCTCCTTTCCTATAAAGTATATCCTAATATACACTAGCAGAAAGAATGCGCGCAAGAAATCTGATTACACTCTTTCTCTTCTGAGATGCCAAACAAAGAAAAGTTTGATACAATGTTTGCTTAAGAGTACAAATGCTACTGGCATCATGATAGAGAAAGTGGTGAAAAGCACATTGGAAAGAACCGAAAGAACAAGAAAGAGAAAAAGAAGACGTCGACCAAGATGGGGCCGCATTATTCTAGCGCTCATCCTTCTTGTAGTCGTCGCTGGAGGAATTTATAGCTTTATTCAATATAAAATAGGACTCTCTGAAGCTCAAGATGGAAGTTTCGCAAAAGACGGAGAGCTTTATGATGACTTTAATGGCTCACTTCCTAATGACGGAAAAATGAATGTCCTTTTGCTTGGAAGTGATTCACGAGGTGAAAATCACGCTCGTACAGATTCCATCCTTATTGCACACTATGATCAAGACGCAAAACAACCTAAAATCGTTTCCCTTATGAGAGACATGTATGTTGACGTTCCAGGACACGGAAAACAAAAATTAAATTCTGCCTTTGCTTTTGGAGGACCTGAGCTTTTACGTAAAACAATTGAAGAAAACTTCGGTGTTGATATTAACTACTATGCTGTCGTAGACTTTCAAGGCTTCCCAAAAGTCGTGGACGCGATTGCTCCAGACGGTATTACCGTAACCGTTGAAGAAGAAATGTCTTCTGGTATTGGTATGACCCTTCATGAAGGAAAACAAACATTACATGGTGACAAACTTCTGGGCTATGTTCGCTTCCGTCACGATAGTTTAAGCGATTTTGGACGTGTTCAACGTCAGCAAGAAGTGCTAACAAAACTGAAAAAAGAAGCCGCAAGCATTGGCAGTGTCTTCAAACTTCCAAAATTGCTCGGCCTTACAGATCCGTATGTTGATACAAACATTGATCAAAAAACACTTCTACTCCTTGGAAAAGACTTTGCTACAGGAAGTACAAAGGAAGTTAAAACACTTCGCCTCCCTCTTGACGGTACATTTGAAAATGCCCGTGAAGACGTTGGAGCTGTGTTAAGTATTGATAAAGAAGAAAATAAAAAAGCTCTACAAGAGTTTCTTGATTAAATGAAGGAAGACTCACATTTTCATAATGTGAGTCTTTTTTTATACTAATTAATCTTTTAGAACATATATTAATAAGAACATAAATAACCTCTGTTGTATTTTCTAACAATGCTTTTTATACTTTAATGAGAGTTTCTAAAAAACAGGAGGCATGGATATGGGGGAATTTGAACGTCATAGCACCTTTTTTTCGGGTTTTCTAAACAGCAACTATTTGCGTGAAAAAGACAAACACATTTATAAAAACGAAACACCTCTTTATAAATTTAACATTATTGGTGCCGGGATGATTGGGCATGAGCATTTTAAAGCAACAATGTTAGAAGGACGTGCTTCAGTTCATGGCATATATGATCCTAACCAAAAAAGTGTCAAAGAATCCCTTCATATGATTGAGGAAAACTTTCGGGGTCATGTTGTACATGTTTATGATAATTTAAAAGCAGCGTGCGAAGATCCTGATGTTGATGGACTCATTATTTGTACCCCAAATTATACACATAAAGAAATTGTGGAAGAAGCAATGAAATCCGGAAAACATATTTTACTTGAAAAACCAATGGCAACTACGATGAAAGATGCATGGATCATTCAACAATGGGCTGAGTCTTATCAGAACGTTTTTCAAATTGGTTTGCAATATCGCTACAAAGCGCTTTATCAAGAAGTCCTTTATGAGGCAAAAGAGCGCAACTCAATTGGAAATATAAAAACGATGATGATGACAGAACACCGCCTTCCTTTCTTAGATAAAGTCGAGCAGTGGAATAAGTTTTCAGAACTTTCAGGCGGGACTCTTATTGAAAAATGTTGCCATTACTTTGATTTATTAAATCTATTTGCAGATGCTAAACCCTTTTCTGTTTATGCAACAGGTGGAAACGCTATCAATTTTAAAGACTTTCAATATGAAGGAAAGAAAGCTGATATATTAGATCATGCAAACGCCATCATTATTTATGAAAATGGAATACATGCTTCTTTTAATTTGTGCATGTTCTCTCCCCTTTTCCGTGAAGATTTAACGCTGTGCGGAGACCGTGGAAGACTATATGGATATGAAAATGAAGATTTTCTTCCTTATCATAAACCATCTACACATTTAGAAGTGCTTTGTGGAGAAAGCGCTCCTGCTAAGATTACTACTCCATGCTATCCTGAAATCATTCAAAATAGTGGTCATAACGGCGGAACGTACTATGAACATAGGGCATTTGTTGATGCAATTGCTGGAAAAAACACAAAAGCGGCCACTCCTGCTGAAGGATTTTGGTCTATTGCAGTCGCAAGCGCTGCTGATGAATCTATCCAAAGCGGAAAAGTCGTAAATATGCGCGAATTTCTAGATAGACACCTTTCATAAATAACGGATCTGTTACATTTTTAATGTTGATAATAAGTCAAAATTAAAGGAAACCCCATTTCTAAGGGTTTCCTTTATTCTCCTACTAACAAACCGTTCATCATACTATTAAAGCGGTGGATTTTCCATACCTAAACGAATCCAATCTTCCTTTGGTGGTCCATAAACCCCAAAAGGTTTTAGTCCTGCTTGACGCATCAAAACTGTAACTTGTCCGCGATGATGAATAATATGCTTAATTAATCCCATTAAAATCATAGCGTTTGATTCCTGTCTTCCGAACGCTTCTTGTATATGTTCTAGTGATTCATCTGTCCATTGTTCTTCAATGACTTTGGAGGCATAAGAACTTACATTTTTAAAGGTTTCAGCGATTTCTTTGGCGGAAGTTGGGACATTTCCTGCCTTTTCCACTCCATCTATCTTCAACCCGAAATGAGCTAAGTATTCTGGAATATTTATTGTGAAATGCCACGCAATTCTTCCTAAGGTACGACCTTCTGGATAAACTTGTTGTTTTAACGAATGGTCTGTCAAACCATCTAAAACCTTTTGAGTTAATAAGGCTTCTTTATTCCACTCTCTAATAAAGTCTGCAATCGTTACATACATATGTAATACCTCCATAATCAATTTTCATTTTGGAAACCACATTCTAAAACGGTCGTTCTCGTTTTTCAAATGTCCTTTTTCAGTAAGTTTTTAAACGCTTTGCTCACCTTTGTAACTGAAACGAACGTTTGTTCCCTTTTGATTATAGCAATACTTCTAAAAGGAATCAAATATTAATACTTAAATAAACACCAAAAAAGCCGATGCATAAGCATCGGCTTTTTATTAATGTGCGCGCTGTTCAACGTTTACTCGTTTAATAAAGAACGAGATAACCAAACCAATAACAGCAACGATAATCGCAAAGATAAAGGCATGTTGAACGCCATTTGTAAACGCAAGAAGTTGGTTGAGCGGATCTTTTTGATCAGACACTGTTTCAAGGAAGCTTCTTCTTCCTGAAGAAAGGATTGAAATTCCTATCGCTGTACCAATCGCTCCTGCTACTTGTTGTAATGTGTTCATAATTGCTGTTCCATCTGGATATAGCTCAGGTGGAAGCTGGTTCAGTCCATTTGTTTGAGCAGGCATCATAATCATTGAAATACCAATCATAAGCGCGATGTGTAATCCAACAATAAATCCTGTTGATGTCTCAAGCGTTACTGTTGAGAAACCATACATTGTTCCTGCTACAATAACAAGACCAGGAATAACGAGCCATTTAGGGCCAAAACGATCGAACAATCCACCCATAACAGGGGAAAGAATTCCGTTAATGATTCCTCCTGGAAGAAGCATAAGACCAGCTGCAAATGTTGTTAATGCTAATGATGTTTGCAAGTATAATGGTAGAATCATCATGGCTGAAAGCATAACCATCATACAAACTAAAATTAAGAGAAGCCCAAGAACGAACATTGGATATTTAAAAGCGTTCAAGTTTAACATTGGTTTATCCATCTTCACTTGACGAATAGAGAAGGCAACTAACGCTACAACTCCAATTGCAATGGCAAAAATAACGTTTGAGCTTCCCCAGCCGCCACCTTCACCAGCGCTGCTGAACCCATATACGACTCCACCAAACCCAATTGTTGAAAGGACGATTGAGAAAATATCGATTTTTGGCTTTGTTGGTTTTGTAACGTTTTGCATAAAGAAGGCACCAAACACTAATGCTACAATTAGTAACGGCAGTGAAATCCAGAAAATCCAGTGCCATGTTAAAGTTTTTAAAATTAAGCCTGAAACAGTTGGCCCAACAGCTGGGGCGAACATAATCACAAGCCCGATAATCCCCATTGATCTTCCCCGTTTGTGTGGTGGAATAATCACTAGAATGGTGTTAAACATAAGTGGTAAAAGCAAAGCTGTTCCGACCGCTTGCACAACACGGGCAATCATTAATACGCTGAACGTTGGAGCAATTGCTGCAATAAATGTGCCAATAATAGAGAACACTAGCGATGTTATAAAAAGCTGTCTTGTTGTAAACCACTGCAAAATTAAGCCTGAAATTGGGACAAGTACCCCTAATGTTAATAAGTAGCCTGTTGTAAGCCACTGTGCTGTTGTTTCATGAATCCCAAACCCTGTAATTAAATCTCTTAGGGCCATATTCAAGGCTGTTTCACTAAACAAGCCGATAAATCCAGCAATAAGAAATGATGTAATAATCGGCAGCGCTTTGATATTAGAATCCACTGCTGCATTTTGTTGATTACTCATATTAATCTGTTTTCCCCTCTCTTACGTAATTCTTTTATATGTTAATGAACAAGCAAAGCTGGCAGCTGTTTTGCGGCAGCTCGAAGCGGCCAACCGCTCTCATTTGTTTGTGCCAAAATAGACGCACCTTCAAGCAACGAATTGATGACAACAGCAAGCTCTTTTGCTCGCTCTGTTTCAAAATCAAATCGCTGTAAACATTCTGTATAAAGTGCTTGCCAGTCTTCATAAGCAGATTTGCAAACAAGACGAATGGACTCGTGAGATGATGCCATTTCAGAAGCAATCAAACCAATTTGCAGTCCATCTACACAAGCTTTTCCGTCAAAAACATCCGCAATTTTTGCTACATGATGTTGAAAAGCTTCTATTGCTGTGTCTTTCTCGCTTAAGTCTTCTCGGGCGCTCTCTAATATATGTTGCCCCATTAATTTAATCGCTTCGATAGCAATTTCTTCTTTCCCATTTGGAAAGTGATAATAAAGTGATCCTTTTGGTGCTCCGCTTTTCTCGATAATTTGGTTTAGTCCAGTGCCATGATAGCCTTGACGCTGAAACAGTTCAGACGCCGTATGTAAGATGACGTCTTTTGTGTTCCCTTTCTTCATCCAATCCTACCCTTCCTTCTCCAATTATAACAATTGGTCTATATAATAATATTGGTTTTAGATTGGACTGTCAACAACTTTGTGAAAAAATTCGTAAATGATTTTCCCTACCTTTTAATATAAGAATTTTCCTGCAAAAGATACCACTATATTTTGCAAAAATAAAACATCTAGTCTTTTTTAATTAGGCTAGATGTTTCTTAATATGTTCTAAAATCTTTGAACAGTCAGGGTGGCGTGTGAGGGCGTAAAGGAAAGTTCCTCGTTTTGAACAAAGTGTCCATCTTTTATATTCATTTCAGCATAATGAACAATTTGATCTCCATGTAAAAATACAAGCAAATTAATATCATCTCGAAAACCTAAGCCACTCCAATCCTTATAGCTTTGAACCCCAAGCTCGTTCCTCATCACCTCAACTGGTGTATATGGTGGAAAAACATACGCTTTATCCCATTGGAAATCTGTTAAAGATGCTATGTTGACATTATGAACATCACTCTGCAATGCCGTGTGTAGAGAACGTTCCAATTCTTTATGACGAATATCTTTGTAGCCTAGCATTTGTCCAACTAGTAGACAAAACATAAAAAGGAAAATATATTTCTTCACTGTATTGCTCCCATGTATTTTTTATCTATGGCATAGAGTCTACTGTACTATCAACTAAAAAGCTTAATACCGCAATCGCAACCATTGTAAAAGTTGAAGAAAGAAGCAGCTTTTTGTATACGATATGATCTGTCGACTTCTTGTAGTAAGTAAAATAAATCACTCCTCCTCCTAAAGTTGAAATTCCCCATCCCCATAACCAAGGAGCCGTATAGAGCTTTTCCCATTCAAAAAGCCACAAGTATAAAATAAAAAAATGAAGGATAAAAAGTAAAATTGAAACGGGTTTTAACATTTTTTTCATTAATGATTACTCCTCTAAAAAATCTTCCTAATAAATGACGTTTTTATATTCCATCTGTTTCATATTTTACCATATTATATTTTCAAATTACTTACAAAGATAATTTTTAATTATATTAAGTGAAGGATTTCATCGTTCTCTATAAGCGCCCACTTGCTGCAATCATAAAATTTCTCTCACACTCTGTCCCTCTATCCCATTTGCATCATTTTTCACATACTTCCCCCTGACACATACACTATAAAAGCGAGGTGTAAAATGAACGGAGACTTTGATATTCTTGGTCTTGTTATTTCTCTTTTGGACATCATTGTGATTATTTCCATTGAAGATGAACCACTTATTGGAATTGTTTTAGCTCTTTTATTAAAAATAGTATGCAAAGACAAACTCATTCGCATTTTGTTAATCTTGCTTGTGGTTGTGCTCGGTGAAGTAATGGGGGATGAATAGCCATCAATAGAATCATTCTCCTCCTCTTCACCATTCAAAATTGTCTTTGACGTATTCATTCCATATTCCTTTTTTGCTCTTGTTTAAAATTTCCCCTACAATAGAATATAGTACCTTTTATATTTTTGGAAAAGAGGAGAAAGAATGAAAAAGTTTACAGGATTAATGCCCCTTTTATCCATTCTTATCATGATTTTTGTTAATAACAATTCCCCCCTTTTTACATCTTCCTTTATCTCAACCGTTAACTCCTGCGTTTGTCTCGCGCTTACTTTCACTGTTTTTCTACATATAAAAAGAAGAACTTCCGCTAAATAACTAACGGAAGCTCCTTCTTTATTCAATCAATCCCAATCTCGCTGCAACACTATACCCAGACGAGCCAAACTTAAAGCGATTTCTAAGCTCAATCAAATTCGGACCGAAGCTTTTTTCCAATGTGTCCCGATGTTCTTTCATCATCTCGTATATATACAAGTCATGTACAATCACTTCTGTAATCGGCATCACAAGACCTGGATGCATTGTCCATGCAGCACGGCTGTCGTCACCAAGTGAGAGAATGCCTGCCACAACTTCTTGATCATCAACGCTTAAAACAATCCAACGTCCCCCATATTCTTCAGTAATTTCATCACTTGCATCATGTTCATATACTTCCGCGAAATCAAAACCAAGTGTGCCGTAAGAAACAATTAAGATTTGCACACCACGCCCGGCCGCTTCTTCGAGTTCTTTGCGTATTTCTTCTGCATCTTCCATCCAGATTTCGAGGAGAATTCGTCCTTTTGCTTCTTTAATCGCTTCTTTGGCACGATTAATAATGGCTTCATGCCCTGTAATGTTCCAAATGTTTTCTCGATTTAATGAAACATAAGAATAATGTTCAAGCGCCTCTTCTGCTACTTCAAACGATGTTTCTGCTTTTCTTTTTTTCAAGTTAATGAGCTCATGTGGAGGAAGCGGTGTGTAAAGAGCCGGGTTTTCATGACTTATCATGACTTCCCCTCTGTCAACAAGGCCACCAAGTACTTCATAAATTTTAGAGCGAGGCACGCCTGAGTTGAGAGAAATCGCGTAACCTGACAATGGTGATTTTTCTAACAACGTTATATATGCTTTTGCTTCATACTCTGTAAAATTCAGATCTTGCAAAATTTTAATAATGTCTACTTTCATGTTTTCCTCCTTCATTATCCGAGCACTATTAGAGCTATTATATCATTATTGCCCTTGACAGATAATGGCGATAATTATAAGTTATATATAGTCGCTACATTTGTAGCAACTACTTTTAGATTCAATGGAGGGGTAGAATGGATACGGTTTTGAATCAGTATGAACCAAAAGTGAAAGCAAAAAAAGTGAAAAAAGGCCTTACATTATACATAATGGCTACACTTATTGCTGTTCTCTTTTGGAGTACATCGTTTGTAGGTACAAAAATAGCTTATGCATCATTTTCTCCACTTACACTTGGTGCAGCACGTTTTATGGTAGCAGCCATCATTTTAGGAATCATCATGCTCCTAAAAAAAGACAAAACAATTCCATCACTTAAAGACATTAGCGTAATGTCACTAAGTGGTGTATTAGGAACAACGCTTTACTTTTCAATGGAAAATATCGGAGTTGAGCTTACAACAGCCTCGAATGCTGCTATTATTATTGCCGCTTATCCAGCTATTACCGCTCTTATTGAATTTATATTTTATAAAGTTAAAATCTCATGGGCTAAAGGGATAGGCATTCTAATTGCACTTATTGGGGTTTACCAAATTTCTTATAATCCGCATGTAGCAGAAAGCGGGCATGCCCTACTTGGAAACGTGATTTTAGTTTTAGCAGGTTTCGTATTTGCTTTTTATAATTTTACAACACGTAAAGTCGTTAAAAAATATTCGATGATTACGATTTCCTTTTACCAAACATTAGCAGGAGCGATTACTTTTATTCCTGTTGCTTTTATTGAAAAATCAAGTTGGAAAATGCCGACGATGGAATCATTTTTAGTGCTTCTTTATCTTGGAATATTTTGTTCTGTTGTCGCTTTTCTTCTATATAATTATAGTTTACGAAAATTATCTTCAAGTTCCGCTGTAACGCTTATGAATCTTGTTCCGATCTTTGGAGTTATCTTTTCTGTCATTGTGCTCCATGAAGTGATTCGCACAGCTCAAATTATTGGAGGCATTATCGTTATTTTCGGAGTTGTATTAAGTATGAAAGAAAGTAAAAGTGGGAAAGCTAAAAGTTAATCCCTTTCAATATAGACCGCCTAGTAGTCATTCTCTGCTAAGCGGTCTTTTTTATTTATTTTCTATCTCCCAAACGCTCCTCCATCACTCCTTGGATCTACTCCACCGTGTAAAAATCCTTGATCATCAATAACAATTGCGTGTGCATGCCCCATTACTCCATCTAAATCACTTACTCTTTTTACAAGATGACCAGCACGAGCTAGCGATTTTTCCACTTCCTCACTAATGCGCCCTTCGATTTTTAACTCTTGTGTTTCCTCTCCCCATGTTCTTCCCCATAAAAAGCGTGGAGAGCTAATCGCTTCTTGGGGATTCATTCCATAATCAATCATTCTTGTAATAAGGGCTGTTTGGGTTTGCGGCTGCCCTTCTCCACCTTGTGTTCCGTATAAAATAGAAGGGTTTCCGTTTTTACAAGCCATTGCGGGCATTAGGGTGTGGAACGTTCTTTTCTTTGGTTCTAGTGTATTCACATGATTCTCATCAAGAGAGAAAAATGATCCTCGATTTTGCATAAGGATACCGGTATCTCCTGCGATTACACCTGAGCCAAATTCAAAATAGAGGCTTTGAATAAATGACACTGCATTTCCTTGTTCATCAACAACTGCGGCATAAGCTGTATCATTTCCAATTGGCTGTGTTGTCACATCGTTTGTTTTTTCGAAAGTAATCTCATTCGCTATTTCTTTTCCATACGATTTACTTAACAAATTCTGAAGAGGAATGGCTGAGAAGTGAGGATCTGTCAAAAATTCGTTCCGATCTTGGAACGTTCGTTTTAATGCTTCGACTAACAGGTGATAATATTCATAGGAGCCGTGCGGGATAGATCGTAAATCATAATTTTCTAGCACGTTTAACGTCATTAACCCAACAAACCCTTGCGAATTCGGTGGTACTTGGTACATCGTATAACCGCGATACGTTGTTGAAAGAGGTTCAACCCATGCGCCTTGATGCTCAGCGAAATCTTCAAAGTCTAATAAGCTTCCCTTTTCTTGAAGACTCCTCACAATTCGTTTGCCAAGCTCTCCTTTATAAAAGCATTCCCGCCCTTTTTCAGCAAGCTCTTTTAGCGTATGAGCAAGGTTCTTTTGAACGAACTTTTCATTTACATCTGGCACACGCCCATTCGGAAGGAAAACAGTAGCAGTGTCAGGCTGTTCTTCAAATAACTTTAAATTGTTCAGCGTGTTTTCATGCTGATCTTTTGAAAATGGAAAGCCAAATAAGGCATAGCCGATGGCTGGTTCAAGAACTTCTGCTAGTGACATCGTCCCGTATTTTTTTAAAACAGCATCCCAGCTGTCAACCATGCCTGGGACGGTAATTGCACTTTTAATCCCTCTTGTTGGAATTGCTTTTTCTCCCCGATATTTATCTCTTGTCACTTCACGACCTGAGCGGCCGCTTCCATTATAAGCGCGCACTTTTCCCTCTTCTTTCTGCTTCATGAGCCAAAATGAATCTCCGCCAAGCCCTGTCATATGAGGATACACAACTGCTAAACAAGCACTCATCGCAACAGCCGCATCAAAGGCATTCCCGCCTCGCTGAAGAATCTTATCTCCTGCTCCAGAGGCTAAATAATGTGGACTAACGACCATTGATTTTGTTCCAACAATTGCTTCATTCATATTAAGTTTTCCTCCCCTGATTTATAGTTCTTTTTCACAGCTAGTTGTGAAACTGGACTTTCTTTTGTCCCTTTGTCTGTGAACAGAAAAGCGACAGCGCCAACGAGTAATAATGCTCCAGATAAGTAAAAACCAAGCTCAAGACTTCCTGTTCGATCTGCAAAATAGCCTGTAATATAAGGTGCAAAAATGGAAGAAAGCATGCCGCTAAAATTAAAGAAGCCATAGACCTTTGAATACATAGAAGCTGGTGTAATGTCTGCGATGTATGAGATTAGGACAGGGTCAAGAGCTAGTTTTCCAAGCAAGCCATAGAGGACTAACCCTGTAAGGAGAAGTGAATAACTTTCTGTATAAGGAATAACAATCTGCAAGAAAGCTCCTGCAACAGCTAGAGAGATAATAAGAGGCTTTTTGCTTTTCACACGATCTGAAATGTAACCAAAGAAAATGGCGCCTGGAATTGATGCCCATGGAACAAGTGAAGCAATAATGCCTGTTTGTGATCCATCAACACCACGAGCTGTCTGCAAATAATATGGCAGCCATGTTAACATTCCGAAAAAACCGTAAAGAGAGCAGAAGATAATAATATAGACGCATATATGGTTTTTAGTAAAAAGTTGCTTAAGGCTTACGTTTTCAGTTAGAACGGCAGTTGAAACTTTCTCTTCTTTATTGCCATCCCGAACAAAGACACCAATTAAAATGGCCACAATGACAGTTGGTATGGCAAACAAGTAAAATGAAAACTGCCATCCTTTATCTAACGTGTAAGTAAAATAGCTTGCCGCAATAAGACCAAGTGAAATTCCTAATGCCATCCCACTGTTAATAAGAGCTGACACAAGACCTCGGTATTTTTTCGGAGTAATGTTAGAAGAGATACCATACTGTGACCCATAGTATGTTCCTTCTCCTAACCCTGTAAGAGCACGCATAAGAAGGAATAAAGCAAACGTTGTGACTGCTCCACTTAGATATGTAGCAACCCCAAAAAGAAGATAACCTGTAACAAGGACTCTCACTCGTCCAAACTTATCTGCTAAAAACCCTGTTGGAATTTGCATAAACGCATATGAGGCAAAAAAGACGGTAGACATAAGGCCGAGCTCTGTTTGACTTAAATTCCACTTATCCCCAATATCACCCATAACAGGGGAAAGAATATTTCGATCTGCATACATGAACACCCATCCTAAGAAGAATAAAAAGATAACAAGAGCTGGATGGTTTTTTTTCATTTCGCTCACCTCTATTTTCTGAAAATTATGAATTAATTATATCCAGCTCTTTTCTCAAATGGTTTATTCTTGTTAGATTCTCTTCCATTGTTTTTTTACGTTTAGTAATTATATTTTAATTTTTCTGTTGATTCAGAAAAATAAAGTGGTAATATGTTTATAAATAGAATGTTTTTCTCTCCATACAATTACATAACGAAAGTGAGGTCGGAAATTCCTTGCATTATGATTATCACGTACCTAATTTAATTTTGGATGATGTTGATAAAACCATCCTTTCTATTCTTCATGAAAATAGCCGAGTCTCTTATACAGATCTCGGCAAAGAAGTCGGGTTATCACGCGTTGCTGTACAGGCGCGCATTAATAACTTGATGGAAAAAGGCGTTATAGAAAAGTTCACGGCGATCATTAACCCAGCTAAGATTGGGATCCATGTTTCTGCTTTTTTCAATGTCGAAGTTGAACCACAATATTTAGAAACCGTTGCTGAACAACTTTCAGAGGAGCATGCTGTCACAAGCTTGTATCATATGACAGGACCAAGCAAACTTCATATGCACGGCATTTTTGCAGACAATGGAGAAATGGAGCGCTTTTTAACCGAAAAGCTTTATCCAATGCAAGGCGTTGTGAGTGTTGACTGTCAAACACTTATTAAACGCTATAAAAGCAGAATGGGAATGAAGCTATAACAAGGGCAAACAAGGGGGAATGAAAGTGAATGCTTATAAAGAATTAATTATTGCAATGGTACGCACAGGAATATTGGGCTTTGGGGGAGGTCCATCTGTTATTCCGCTTATCCGCCATGAAGCTGTTTCACGGTACAAATGGATTGAAGATGATGAATTTGGAGAAATTTTAGCCATTGCAAATGCGTTACCAGGACCTATTGCAACAAAGATGGCCGCTTATTTAGGATACAGGGAAAAAGGAGCCCTTGGAGCAATTGTTGGGGTACTCGCTCATATTCTCCCTACGTGTCTTTCAATGGTCATCTTACTTACTGTTGTGAATGTTTTAAGCTACTCAGCCGCTGTCGCGGGCATGATTTCCGCTGTTATGCCTGTTATTGCCGCAATGCTCGGCCTTATGGCGTACGAATTTGCCGCAAAAGCAGTCAAAGGATTAGGAAAAATACTTGGCTGTATCCTTTTTGTAGTTACCTTCCTTCTTCTCCAAACAATTGCGCTTCATCCCGCATTTGTCATCGTCATCTTTCTCGCTTATGGAACAATGCATTTTAAACTAAAAAATAAATGGGCAAACAAAAATTCAAAAAGTAAGGGGTTATCCGTATGATGCTTTTACTTAGCTTATTTTTAGGTTTTTTTATTGCTAATGTACTTGGATATGGCGGAGGCCCTGCTTCAATTCCGCTGATGTATGAAGAAGTTGTTGATCGCTATCATTGGCTCACAAATGCCGATTTTTCGAATATGCTTGCTCTTGGCAACGCCCTCCCTGGACCTATTGCAACAAAGATTGCGGCATATGTTGGCTACGATGTTTTTGGATGGTGGGGATTTCTCATTGCCTTATTTGCGACCGTTTTTCCATCGGCAATTGCTCTTATTCTTCTTCTCAAACTTATGCAGCGCCATCGTCAGTCTCAAGTTGTTAAAGGGATGACTCTTCTTGTTCAGCCTGTAATTGCTATTATGATGCTTTTACTAACATGGGATATGATCAAAGATGCGGTTGGTTCAATTGGGATTTGGCAGTCGCTAATCATCGGACTGATTTCTCTTTTAGCACTCGCGAAATTTAAAATTCACCCTGCTTTTATGATTATCGCCGCATTTGCTTACGGAGGATTTGTTATTCCGCATCTTTAATCTATTCGTAAAACTCGTTATCTATAATTCAATCAAAAGAAGCACACTCACATTGAGAATGTGCTTCTTTTGATTGAATTCTTTAAAACTACTTTGACACACTGTGTTTTTCTTCTTTATACTATATATGGAATATTATGTAGGAGGAGAAAATGAATAAAACAAACTTCATCATTTTCATCACAACTTTTCTGCTTGGGACTTCTTATACGATTTTCAAAATTATAACAGGAGAAAAGATTGGATTTAACGAATTTCTTTTCTTCTCTATGTTACTTATGCTGTATCTTCCAACCATCACAACAAAAATAGAGAGAAGTGAGGAAGAGAAAAGAAAAATAGCTGAAAAAAGCTCTAAAATAAGTTACTTTCTCCTGCTTCTCTTCCTATTCCTTGCTGTCTTAGTTGAGGATATCCTAACAGGGGAAATAAATACGTTATTAGCAGGAGTTCTTGCACTTGGAATGGCTACGCTACCACTCGTAGAATTTTTGATGATGAAAAAATACCGTTCATAATCCTATTTCACACAAAAAGAGGAACGATGGAATTTTCCACAGTTCCTCTTTTTCGATACAACACAAACTATTTTAACTTTCCTGGAGCTTATTCTCTAGCTCTTTTTTTAATATTTCTGCGCCTTCATCACTTAGCACAATATTCCCTGGATACACTTTGTTATCTGAAGACACTTCTCCTGTAATGATACATTCCAAGTTAGATTTGTATTTTTGCAAAATGATTTTTTCTTCATCAATAAAAATCTCAATCGGATCTTTTTCATGAATAGAAAAGGTTCTTCTAAGTTCTTTCGGCAACACAACTCTGCCTAGTTCATCTACTTTTCTCACAATACCTGTACTTTTCATAAAACGCTCACCTCGTTTTCTTTTATTTTTACCGCCACAGCAAGTTATATAATAAATCGTTAGCAACAGGTTTAAGAGAGCGGTTGTTGTACTGGTATACTCTTTCTTTTACCTCATTACACTCCAGAGCAAACCTATTCTAGCAATCCTTTCCTTAAACCTATAAAAAAAAGAAGCGCACTCCCGCTTCCTACAAACCTTCTATTCTTTTCTCTCTCTGTTTTCGGCCATACTCTAAGCCATCATAAATTTCTCTAAATCGATTTTTTACATCTTTCAGGGATTCGATCAGCCAAGGATCAAACTGTGTTCCTTTTGCTAACTCTAAACGATAAAAATCCTCTTCAAATTTGATTCCTTGTCGATAAGAGCGGGTCGTTGTCATCGCATCAAAAGCATCCGCAATAGCCAGAACCCGAGCATCTAGCGGAATGTCTCTCCCTTTCAGACCTGAAGGATATCCTGTTCCATCCCATCGTTCATGATGATAAAGAACCCCTGCTTTTAAGAGTTGCAGTCGGCTCATTCGCTCAATCATTTGAGCTCCGACAGTTGAATGAGTTTTAATTGTTTCATATTCTTTTTCAATCAGTCTACCTTTTTTCCTTAAAATATGTTCGGAAACGTTAATTTTCCCAATGTCGTGAAGAAGTCCGCTTAGTCTAAGTCTTTTCAAGTCTTGTTCACGATAATCTGGCAAAGCGCTTGCAAGAGCAACAGCATACCGACTGACGCGCTCACTATGGCCACACGTATAAACGTCTTTTGCTTCTACTGCCACAACAAACGTATTCACAATCTCTTCGATTGTTGTCTCCGTTGAGTCTTTCACAAGATCCACTTGTCTTCTATAGATAAGATGAAGCGTTCGCAGCACGAGAAAGCTTAACGTTGATAAAATAATATACAATAAAATCCGATTTGAAATATCAATGTTATCTGCCGTATAGTTCTTTTTAGGCAGCTTTATACTGAAGAAGGCTAGCAATCCTAATCCAATCAATGAATAATAAAAAAGCGTCTTCTTTTCTCCATATATGCCAGCAAGAAGCGGTAGAAGTAAGAAAAAGCTCCATGCTTCAGAGTAGCCTGACTGAAAGTATACAACAATAAGTAGTCCAACAGAATAGATGAGAATCATATGCTGATAGATGCTAGCTTTAAAATCAATATATCTTTTTAAACTGCCCATCATAATTAAAAGAGCTAAGCAAATTAAAAAGGATGGTAAACTGGCTCTCGAGAAGTTTACTTGGAAAAGATAGAAAAACGTATTCCAAGCGCAGCTTAATCCTAAAAAAACAACAATGACCCGATAAAGGTATGTTGTTACTTTTAAACGATGATCATTAAAATAGTCCTCATACAGTTCGGTGTGTTGTGCCATTTCGAGATCTCCTCATTATTCAAAATGCCTTTTTATTGTAACATCTTTTTCCTCTTATGTGGGAAGTTTTGTAGAATAATGACTTTTCTTTACATATAGTGCTTATTTTCACTGTTTTGTTAAAGAAAAACTAAAAAAGCAGGGTTAATGTCCTTTGTTCACCTCACTATTTTCTAGAGGCTTTTTTACTTTTCATAAAAAAATGCTAAACATTGTTTAACATGTTCCGATACTTATAAATGCAGAAAGGATTTTCACTATTTGCTGATGATCCTCGAAAACTTTCCAACAATCGTGAAATTCTCCATTGTTTCCGCTCCTGTTACATATTTCGGGCCGCTGCGCAGCCACGCGTGGGCAATTAAGCGTCCGTCTTTGTCTTTTCCCGTGCCTAAATACAGCGTACCTTCAATATTTCGACGTCCAAGCATTTTCATTGCGGCAATTGCTTTCACTAAGCATTCACTTTCCCAAAAAGTATACTTACTCATAATATGAACAGCATAAGAAATATCGCGTAGCATCAGCTCATTTGAAGGATTTTCGATCATTGCTGTTTCTTCCATATACTCACCTAGCGTTGGAGCTACTTTAGCAAATGGTCTGCTTTTTAAAAACCGTCCATAGCCTAAATAAAAGAAAGCTTCTAAAAGTAAAAGCTGCTGCTCCCATTCTAGCTTTGAGAACGTTTTTAATTTATAAATTAGTTTCACTCTCTTCACTCCTTTACATTACTTTAATAAGCTTTTCACTCTGTAAATGTGAAAGAAAAGATAAAACGTGATTCTCGCACTACTTTCTTGGCATGTCATATTTATTCAAAGTTTTTTCATTATTTAAAAAATAAGGTGTACGACATCCCGAAAAATCGCGAGATCAAGACAGTTTTCCTCTTTTCTCATCCCAAATCATAAACGCAAAATCGCCAACGAGAAACTTTGGCATTTCTTCTCCCCACTTCGAATAAGCGTGTAAAAGAAGTTCGCTATCTTTGATAGAATCTCTATATTTTATATCTATTCCTAATCTATTAAATAATTCATCTCGATTGTCGATGATAGCATCTGTTGTAATAGCGAGCTTTCGTTCACTTTGTAATAAAGGCGAGATCATTAAGGTTTTTATAATAACGGTATTTTTATATAACATTTTCAGATTAACTTTCTTTCAACTTTTTTAACGTCTTTCCGAAAGAAGTCTCCCTCTTCAAGTACGTGAAGGGCTTAGCCCAGTAGTAAGGGGGAGATGAATTTCGGTTAGGCGTTAGCCTAAAGGTTTTTCGTACAAGTGTTCTTATGATAAAATACACGTATGACATGTTCTTGGACAAGTGATTATATAAGGTTGAGTGGACAAACTAAAAGGCGAAAACCAAGCTAAATCCTTCCACTCGTAAAATAATCAAGGTAACGAAAGAACTTACATTCGTTGGACATCTACCGCAGGAACTGCGGGAAGTAACGCTCAAGGAGATGAAAGGTTGCTTTCGTCATGGAGTTGAGAAGCTCCTACTTCAAGCGTTAGCTAAGTGGTGAGTAGTTCACACTATCGCCTTTTTCATAAAAAATTAATCCCCCATTTTTATGTAGGAAACTTCTCATGAAAGTAATAAAGTACAAAAAAGACTTCGCTCATCACGAAGTCTTTTCCTCAGTTAAAATCTCAATAAAATTCCCGAATGCCTCTCTTCCTTCTCTATCTTGTTTAAACACCCCAGCATCTTCAAGAACACGCAGAAACTTCATGCCAACCTCTTTTTGGAGGACTTCTGTTATGTTCTCTTTTGTTAGTTGATCTTTATACGTTTCTTTAATTTCCTCAGCCCAGTGAAGATGATAAGTAGCAATTTCATTTTGTTCACCTAGTAAAAACTGAGCTACTTCTTTAAGCTCTTTTTCAAGACGAGAGGGTAACACCGCAAGGCCCATTACTTCAATTAAGCCGATGTTCTCTTTTTTGATATGATGAACATCTTCATGGGGATGAAAGATGCCAAGTGGGTAATCTTCTGTTGTTCGATTGTTCCGTAAAACAAGATCTATTTCAAACTGACCGTCCCTCATTCTCGCAATTGGTGTAACCGTATTATGAGGAGTATCTCCTGTATAGGCTTCTATGCTAACTGTAGGATCACTATAGTTTTTCCATATTTCGAGAACAAGGGAAGAAGCTCGAACAAGCTCTTCCCGCTCTTTGCTTCGAAGACGAATGACAGACATTGGCCAGTTCACAATTGCTCCGTGAACGTTCGGAAACTCTTTTAATGTAAATACATGATTTTCTTTTGCTTTTGCCATTGAGAATTCATAGTTTCCACCTTGATAATGATCATGCGTTAGGATAGAACCCCCTACAATCGGAAGATCTGCATTTGATCCGATAAAATAGTGAGGAAACTTTTCCACAAATTCTAGCAATCTTGTAAATGTGCTCTTACTTATTTTCATATCACAATGCTCGCTTGATAGAACAATGCAGTGTTCGTTGTAGTACACGTATGGTGAGTATTGAAGTAACCACTCTTCATTCCTTAAGTTCATTCGAATCATTCGGTGATTCGAACGTGCTGGATGACCAATTCTTCCTTCATATCCTTCATTTTCAATACAAAGCAAGCATTTTGGATACGGATATTTCGTTTGTTTTTTTTGTTTTTCAGCAGCAATTTGTTTTGGGTCTTTTTCCGGCTTAGACAAGTTAATGGTAATATCTAACTCTCCGTAATCTGTGTTCACTTTATAAGCAATATTTTTGGCAATTTGCTTTGTTTGAATATAGTTGCTGTTCTGACTAAATGTATAAAAGTAGTTTGTAGCGTGTTCTGGATCATTTTTATAGTATTCATAAAAAGTTCGATTAACGTCTGAAGGTCTTGGCAAGAACACGTTCATAATGTTACTACTTAACATTTCTTTTTCGTCTAACATGTCTGAAATGATATGATTCTCAACAGCATAACTCACAAGTTTTTCAACTAAGTCTGGAATCTCTCCTTCCTCTGTCTCTTCTACATGCTCGGGGAACACGTCAAATCCTAAAAGTGATAGCAACCTATTTCTCGCATAGATACGGTCTTCAGATTCAATTAAGTTTACCGTGAATGCTTTTTCAACCAGACTTTGTATGGCGCTAAAAATGTTCACTTTCTTCACTCCTGTCTCCATAAATTACAGCACTTAACGCATCACTTCTTGCGTAATTTCCTTTGTTCCTTCTCCGATATTCGCTACATAAAAAGTTGCCTCATACCCTATCTTCCTGGCATATTCTTCGCCTACTACTCTAATAAATTCTTCTGTCTTATCTTCTGCAACAATCGCAATAGCACAGCCGCCAAACCCTGCTCCAGTCATTCTTGCTCCAACTGTTCCGTCTCTTTTCCACGCAGCTTCTACTAATGTATCAAGCTCAATTCCTGTTACTTCATAGTCATCACGCAAAGAGCGGTGTGATTCATTCATATAAGATCCAAATAAAGCTAATCCATCATGTTCTAACGCTTGAAAAGCGCGTAAAATTCTTTGATTTTCATACACAGCATGTTTAGCTCTTTTCTCTAACACCCTATCGTTTATAAGATGACGATGTTGTTCAAACTCAGTTTCTGTTAAATCGCCAAGCGATCCGATTGAAAGGCCTTTTTGCAGCCTAGAGAGAGCGCTTTCACATTCACTCCGACGTTCATTATATTTAGAATCCGCAAGCTCTCTTCGTTTGTTTGTGTTCATAATAATAATTTGATGATTTCCTAGATTTAAAGGCATGTATTTGTATGTTAATGTATTGCAGTCAAGCAAAATTCCGCAGTCCTTTTTTCCCATTCCAACGGCAAACTGATCCATAATTCCGCTTTGGACACCAATAAACTCATTTTCTACTTTCTTCCCGAGTGAAACAAGTTCTAGGCGCTCTATGTAAAGCTGAAACATTTCGCTTATAATAACGCCAATAAGCATCTCAAGCGAAGCTGAAGAAGACAAACCTGCTCCATTTGGAATATTTCCGTAAATCATAATGTCTAAGCCAGACGGAAGCGTCCATCCCTCTTGCCTGATATAGTGAATCATTCCTTTAGGATAGTTCCCCCATCCATCGCTCTCTTCATAATGAAGCTCATCAAGTGAAAAAGTAATTGTTCCTTGTTCAGGAAAGTTAAGCGAATACAATCTCACTTCACGATCCTCTCTCTTTCTAGCAACTCCATAAGTACCAAATGTAATGGCACACGGAAAAACGTGTCCCCCATTGTAGTCTGTATGTTCACCAATTAAATTAATTCTTCCTGGTGAAAAAAATAGACGCCCGTCTCTTCCTTGAAAAAGCTCATCAAATTTATTTAATAGCTCTTCTGTTTTCACTTTTTCTCCCCCCAATAGCTCTTTCCTTTATCATCTAGCATTTTCACTATTATTATTACAAGTATTTTATTATGTCAGAATTCTCCTTCATTTTAAGTTAAAAAGTAAAAAAGAGCAATATTTTTACTAAATTTTTTACTAAAAATACAGAAAAAAGCTTGGAATATTTTTATTCCAAGCTTTTTTACTTTGTGCTTTCACGAATGTTTAATACGGTTGAGAGCACGACTTTCTTTGGAACTTCTCTTCCTTCAAGTCTTTCCATTAAGGAATCTACGGCTGTTTTACCCATAAGCTCTGTAAAGACTTTGACAGTGCTTAATGGGGGATAAACATGTTTTGATACGCTAAAATCATTCACTCCAATGATACTAACGGTTCCCGGAACAGAAATTCCCTCTTCATGCAGTGCCTTTAATGCTCCAAATGCCATTGAGTCATTTCCAAGGAAAAAGGCTGTTGGGAGATTTTCTTTATGGTCTCTAATTGCTTTTTTCATGAGAGCATAACCATCATTTACAGAGAAGTTTCCAATGTAAACAAATGATGAATCATAATGACCTTTCTCTATTAAAAAGCGCTCGAAACCCAGGCTTCTTGGATCTTGAATAAGAGCTGTTTGATCTCGATACGATTCCATTCCACCAATATAACCGATACGCGTATGTCCACTATCTAGAAAATATTGCAAAGCCTTCTCAGTTGCTCTTTCAAAATTGCTTATCACTGAATCAAACATATCCTCATCTGGTGAGCAGTCCACAAAAACAACATGTGGAGACCTCTCCTTGAGCTTTTCCGCTTGATATAAACTAAACTTCCCAATCGCAATGATACCGTCTATCTCTTCTGATTCTTTCAGGTTGTCCATTGACACTTTCATAAGCTCAATATTGTGAACCTCACACGCTTTTTCTACACCTAAGCTTATCGCGTGATAATAAAGGTCATCAAGCTCCTCCTCTTCCGTATACCAGCTTACAACCGCGAATTTGTATGCTTGAGCAAGCTTGCGTCCGCCTTTCTTTTTGTACTGAAGTTCTTTTGCTGCTTGAAACACCTTTTCTTTTGTTTCTTCACTAACAGAGAGAGATTTATCATAGTTCAATACGCGTGAAACGGTAGCAATGGAAACACCTACTCGCTTCGCTATGTCTTTGATTGTCGCCATGTTTTGCTCCTTTTATCTTGTTTAAAATAAAATATACACTTTTTCATCTTCATTTATCATACCACATTGCTCTTTTAACTAATTTTTTTACTTTTAGAAAAGAAAAGTTTTCCCCATTTCCACTAAATAAACGATGATACAAAATCTTTTCTTTTTTTATCTTTCACTATTATTTCTCCTATATATCTAACATTTTGACTGATAGTTAAAACATAATACCCTACTTTTCTGTTTCTTCCGCAACTATACTAAATGCACGCACTACAATTCTCTCTAACATATGAGTTGTTATGTAAGGGATTACAAAGGGGTATGGGGAATGGAAAAACTATCTGCAAAAGCAAAGTATTCATTTGGGGTAGGAGCAATTGGAAAAGATGCTGTTGTAAACTTAGTCGGAATTTATCTTATGTTTTACATTACAGACGTATTAGGGCTTTCGCCTGCATTTGTTGGAACACTATTTTTCATTGCTCGAATATGGTATGCAACAAACGACCCTGTTATGGGAATGGTTGTTGACAATACGCACTCACGATTCGGAAAATTCCGGCCATGGATTGTGATTGGAACACTTGTCAACTCCGTTATTTTTGTTCTCTTATTTACAAACTTCGGCCTCTCTACAACAGAGCTTTATGTGTATATTTCAATTGCCTATCTTCTCTACGGCATGACCTATACCATCATGGACATTCCATATTGGTCTTGGTTGCCAAGCTTAACAAATGATCCGCGTGAACGAGAAGAAGTATCTGTCATTCCACGATTTTTTGCAAGTCTTGCTGGCATGTTAATTGGAACGTTTGGCCTTTATATGATTGATTTCTTTGACCGCTCATTTGGCGGCAGTGGAGATCGTCAAACAGGGTTTACTGTTTCTGCAATTGTAATCGCTATCATCTTTATTGCGACAATTGCCGTTACCGTTTTTAATGTTCCTGAAAAACCAACAAATAGAAATGCACCACGAATTAAATTCAAACAGATTGGAAAGCTGCTTGCTAAAAATGATCAACTTGTCGCTTTTATTGGAATCTTACTTTCTTTTAATCTTGCCATGCAAATTGTAAACGGTGTCACCATTTATTACTTTAAATATGTCACAGGGGCTGAACACTTATTTTCAATCTTCAACTTTATGATTACAGCAGAAATGCTCTCTCTGCTTCTCTTTCCAAGACTTGTGAAAGCATTCAATCGTACCAAAGTGTTTACACTCGCATGCAGTCTTGTTGGAATAGGACTCGTGATCATTTTAGCTGGCGGGTACATTGCACCACAAAGTCCTCTCTTCATTATTGTCGGCAGCTTTCTTTTAAAATTTGGTTCAGGTCTTTCCCTTGGAATTACAACCGTTTCAATTGCAGATGTGATTGACTATGGTGAGCTTAAATTTGGAATTCGCTCAGAAAGTATTATTGTCTCTACCCAAACATTTCTGATGAAAGCTGCTCAAGCAGTCTCAGGACTTCTTACTGGAGTTGGCCTTTCTCTTGTTGGCTATGTACCAGACGCTGTCCAAACTCCTGGAACTGTAATGGGCCTTCGCATTTTAATGATTGCCATTCCGCTCCTTTTTGCTGCTCTTAGTCTTTTTATCTATCTTAAAGCTTACAAGCTAAAAGGCTCTTACTTAAGCCAAATTGTGAGCAACTTGAAAGAGAAAAACGCGGAGAATGAGAAAAACGAAGAAAACATTCAAAACATTCGTTAAAAATCAAGCTTAATATGAAAGGATGATTATGATGACGATTATTTATAATGAAGAAAAGAAAGAGTTTCATCTCTACAATAATGAAATAAGCTATATTATGAAAGTGCTTCAAAACAACCAGCTTGGGCAGCTTTATTTTGGAAAAAAAGTGCCGCACAGAGCTTCTTTTGACTATTTAGTCGAAATGCAGCATCGTCCAATGACCGCTTATCCGTTTGAAGGAAACCTATATTTTTCTCTTGATCATCTTAAACAAGAATATCCCTCTTACGGAACATCTGATTTCAGGCAACCTGCTCTTGAAATTCATCAAAGAAACGGCAGTCGAATTACGAACTTCGAATATAAAACACATGAAATTTATCGCGGGAAACCAAAACTAGCAAATTTGCCTGCGACATATACAGAACATGATGATGAAGCAACAACGCTTCAAATCACACTACTAGATTCTGTCATCTCTGTTGAATTAGTTTTACTTTATACCATTTTTGAAGGAGAAAATGCGATTGCTAGAAGCGCTCGTTTTAAAAATAGAGGAACAGAAAGTGTTGATCTTACAACAGCGATGAGCATGAACCTTGATTTGCCTGACGATGACTATGAATGGATTCAGCTTTCAGGGGCTTGGGGACGCGAGCGTCACATTAAAAATCGAAAGCTAGAGCAAGGAATACAGTCTGTTGGAAGTATCAGAGGTAACTCAAGCCTTCAACATAACCCATTTATAGCGCTCAAACGTCCTCACTCAGATGAGTTTCAAGGAGAAGTGATGGGATTTAGCTTAGTTTATAGCGGCAACTTTTTAGCACAAGCAGAAGTTGATACACATGGACAAACAAGGGTTATGATAGGCATTCATCCACATGGTTTTACATGGCATTTAGAAAAAGACGAAGAGTTTCAAACACCAGAAGCCGTGATCGTCTACAGTGATAAGGGGATAAATGCCATGAGTCAAACTTATCACCGTTTGTACAGAACGCGTCTTGTGCGCGGAGAGTGGCGTGATAAAACGAGACCTGTTCTTATTAACAATTGGGAAGCAACTTATTTTGATTTTGATGAAGAGAAAATTTTAGCGTTTGCGGAGGCTGCAAAAGAAGATGGAATCGAGCTTTTTGTCCTTGATGACGGGTGGTTTGGGGAACGAAATGATGACAAACGAGGACTTGGGGACTGGGTTGAAAATCGCGAAAAACTGCCAAGCGGTATTTCTGGATTAGCCAAAAGAATTGAAGAGATTGGCATGAAGTTTGGATTATGGTTTGAGCCTGAAATGGTTAATAAAAACAGTAATTTATACAGAGAGCATCCAGAGTGGATGATTGAAACTCCAGAGCGCAGAGCTTCTCACGGGCGCAATCAGTTTGTACTTGATTTTTCTCAAAAAGAAGTTGTTGATCATATTTATGAGATGATGGCAGACATCCTAAAAGACGGATCTGTTTCATATGTTAAATGGGATATGAACCGCTCAATGACTGAAGTATATTCAAAAGCATATAGCGCTAAAAGACAAGGTGAGATTTTCCACCGCTATATTTTAGGCGTGTATGACTTGTATGAACGATTAACATCCTCATTTCCACACGTTTTATTTGAATCATGCGCAAGCGGTGGCGGACGATTTGATCCAGGTATGCTTTACTATGCTCCGCAAACATGGACAAGTGATGATACAGATGCCATTGAACGGTTAAAAATTCAATATGGAACATCGCTTGTTTATCCATTATCAAGCATGGGCGCTCACGTTTCAGCTGTGCCAAATGAGCAAGCATTCCGCACAACACCTCTTGAAACAAGAGCAAATGTGGCCTACTTCGGCTCGTTTGGATATGAATTAGATGTGACAAAGCTGTCAGAAGAGGAGCGAGATGAAATGAAAAAGCAAGTTGCCTTTTTCAAACAATATCGTCATCTTCTCTCACAAGGCACGTTTTATCGCTTGCTTAGCCCTTTTGAAGGCAATTTTACAGCTTGGATGGTTGTGTCAGAGGATAAGAAAGAAGCGATTGTTGGCTATTATAAAGTATTGAATGAAGTAAACGGCAGATTCCGCAGACTTCCTTTAAAAGGACTAGATCCTCATAAGATCTATGAGATCAAAAAGCTGAACGAGAGCTTTAGCGGCTCTGAATTGATGAATATCGGACTTATCACTTCAGACTCTTCTGCTGGTCAAGATCTCCAAGGAAATAAACCGCCAAGCGATTTCAGTTCGGTACTCTACGTACTAAAGGCTGAATAATAAAAAAGGACTACGCACTTTTTAGCGTAGTCCTTCTCTTTTTTCCCTCGTGTTCATCCCTTCCAGCCGCTCACGCTCTCTGTACTTTGTAGGTGAAACACCTTTCTCTCTTTTAAACGCTTTTGAAAAAACTAACGGATCACTATAGCCGCATGACTCCGCAATCTGCTCGATAGATAAATCCGTAAGCGCTAGCAGCTCAACGGCTCTTGTTAGACGAAACTGTGCTAAATATTGTTGAATAGACACTCCCGTTCTTTTACGAAACAGCGTTGTTAAGTAGCTTCTATTTAAAGAAACATAGTGGGCAATGTCTGTTACTTTAATTTTCTCGTTATAGTGCGTTTGAATAAATTCAATTGACTTTGTAATATAGTCGTTTTCCTTTGACATTTCTTCCTTATAGAAGTCTGATGAACTGTTTGCAATAAGAGAGAAAAATAGATAAAGCAAACTTTGAATTCGATACTCGTCCCCCACATCGAGCTTCTTGTACTGAAGCATATCCATCACAACTTCTTCTAACTCTATGAGACTAGAGGATTGAAAAAACAGCTTGTCAGCGCCAAGTCCAATATTGCGCAGATGTTCCATACTATTTGTTCCATCAAATCCAATCCATATATATGTCCACGGATCTTCCTCATCTGCTTCATATCTTGTTAACACATCAGGCAATATTAAAAAACCTTGCCCTTTTCCAAGCGTATACTTCTCTTCACCAACATAGTAATAGCCTTTTCCTGATAGAATAAAATGAATAATATAGTTCGGACGTACAGCAGGACCAAAATGATGAAGAGGCTCACATACCCCATAACCACAAAAAAGAAGATGAAAATCTTGAAATTTCTTATCAGGTATTTTTAAAACGTACGATGTTTCCATTTCCAGCACCTCTTACTACTCATTATACTTTTCGTTATAAAAAAGATAGCATAGCATTCTCATAATCTCCTATCTTTTTTTAAAAGTATAAAAAGTGCCATCACCCTCCTTACATCAAGCCCAATGCAAAATCAATTTTACTCACATATTGCGGAAAGTCAATTAAAGGATTACGGTTTCCTTGTTTCTCCCAAATTGCTCGGTTGCGGTGTTTTTCGTAAAGGGAGACTTCATCATTGCTATGCCATTTTACAAGCATCGTAATATCTTCTCCTTTATAGTTACGAATCTCTCCTGGATATCTTAGTAAGAAATAAAGAGTAGCTCGGGCAACTTCTCCTTTGCCGCTCTCAGGTTCAAATTTGTTTTCTTCATATTTCCCGCACGTTTCTCTAATGGTTTTCATGCTCACTTCTGGAGAATAATCAGCAAAATCGTAAAAAGGATGGTTCGATCTTGAGGAGTTACACTTAGGCTCGCATGCAAAAAGATGATGCAAATCTCCTCTCATTGGATTTCCTTTATCAAACCATGATTGTGGCACAACATGCTCACAATTGTATTTGTTCTCTTTTTCAATCGACTCTTTCATCACCTCAAGGGTCTTTTCGTCCCTTTTATCGTTTGTTACCAATGTGTTATATGCCTTTTCTCTTCTTAAGAAAGCCTTATAATCTTCTTTTATCACTTCTTCTGGATTTTGCTGTTGTCCGGAATAGATACTTTTAAGCTTGCCGTTTTCTTGAAGATCTGCCCATGAATAAAGATAATTTCTCGTCTCTGTGCTGTATGGAAGCTTAGTATGATGCGTACGTGTTACAAGATCGTTTAACTTTGTAAAAAGCTCTTTACTGCTCGTTTGCTCAAAATCGATTCCGCTGTAATAGTTCTGAATGTCCTCTCTGTCTTTCGCTTCATCGTAATATTCGTTCTCGTTTTCTATTTTTCTTTGATTTTCTTTTAATTGGGCGATAAAAGTGTTCATTTCTACATTTTTATCCATATCTTCCATTTTTCTATTCATTACAGCATCTCTCCTTTTATATTGAAATTGTCTTTACTAACTCATTCTCGCAAACAACTCTTTTCTCCTTTCTTCAACACTATAAAGTGAAGAATTACCCATATTAAAAAAAAAGCCTGAATTCAACATATGAATTCAAGCTTTTCTCTTATAGAGCATTGTTTACTTGTTTTTGATATGCTTTTACTTTGCTTATGAGATAAAACAAGAATGATAATCCTAACCCTGCTCCAATTCCGATTGTTAAGTTTGTAAACACTGTTAAAAGGAACGTTACGACGAGCACAAGGGAATGATTTGATTTTTCTTTGACAATCTCTGTGAACTGTTCTTTTTTACTAATACTCCATGCTACAACCATTAAGACAGGTGCCAAACTAGCAAGAGAAACAAATGAAGCATATGGCGCAAGTAATACAACAACGATTAAAACGAACAGTGCATGTGTTGCTCCTGCAATGGGAGAGGACGCCCCATTTTTAATATTTGTGACAGTTCGAGCAATCTCACCTGCTGCTGGAATACCTTGGAATATCGGTGCAACCATGTTTACTACGCCTTGACCAATTAACTCTTTTCGACTATTATGCTTCACTCCTGTCATCTCGTCTGCTACGCGAGCCGTTAATAACGACTGTAGTCCAACAAGAACCGCGATAATAAAAGAAGAGGGAAGAAGCATCATCACTTTTTCAACTGTAATCTCAGGGAGCTGTGGCGTTGGAATCTGACTCGGGATTTTTCCGTAGATTGATCCGATTGTTTCAACTTTTCCAGAAAAGAAGAGAGATGAAACAACGCTTGAAATAATGATCGCTAACAGATACGAAAGCTTCCCAATCTTAGGGAACAAGCGTGGTATTGCTAACACAATCCCCAAACAAAGCAGCGCTGTTAAAATGCTGTAAGAACTTAAAAACTGAAGGTTCCCTACTATTTCTTTCATATTTAAATGAAAATACTCAGATTTCTCAATGTCGTGTAGTCCTAAAAAGTTTGGAATTTGACCGGCGAAGATAATGACCGCGATTCCTGATTGAAACCCGATGATGGTGGCTTTCGGGAAATATTGAATTAAGCTACCAACTTTACATAGCCCAAAGATGATTAGCAAGATTCCTGACATAAACCCTGCAATAAGTAAATTCTCAAACCCAAACTGCAACACAATTCCTAATAAAACTGGAACAAAAGCACCAGTGGGTCCTCCAATTTGGAATCTACATCCCCCTAAGAGAGCGATCAGTATACCTGCTACAATTGTTGTGTAAAGGCCTGTGGCAGGATCTGTCCCAGATGCAATCGCAAATCCTAATCCTAAAGGAATGGCAATAATACCAACAACAATTCCTGATAGCACGTCTTTTTGTAAGTTGCGTAAGGAATATCCTCTGAATGCTTTTAAATTCATGAACGCACATAACCTCCGTTTTTAAGTATCGATTATTTTCCTTTTCATAAAAATCTAGTTTTCTATGTCAAGATGGGACTCTGCGGGCATCTAATCTTCTTTTTTTATGATTTATTCCTTAGATGCTCCCCATACTAAATTTCGTTCTCTAAGCAAATGGTGGGCATAAACGGCACTGTTTTGATCTTTTTTACTTCATTAACAGAAATTTTAAATTCTTTTAACATTATCAACATAAAATTTACAAAATTTTTAAAAAACTTAAGAAATGAAGAAGCTTTTCTTTTTTTGAAGTTATCTCTATCCTAAATGAACTAAATTATAATGAAATGACATAAAGATGAGAATTTGATGAGGATTTTTTAATCTATTTCTTATTTTCTAATTTTAAAAATGAGGGAAAAAGAAGAGAGACTGCGTTCATTTTTGTTAATATAATTTAAAATATAGTAATGGTAAATAACAAAATTAAATAAATCCTTTTAATGGATGGATTGTTTTTTGCTCTAAAAGAATATAAAAAACCAGTAGCTCTGTTATGGGAGCTACTGGTTTTAACGTATCTATATTAGGGGTAGTTGTTATGCTTTCTTATCCTACAGTTTAGCTTTTAGACTAGATTTACGGATTGAACACTTCTCCGACAAACAAAAGATAAGCGACTGCCTACTGTTACTCCTCTTCTGATGATAATCTTGATTTTTCACTATCAAGGACTTGATCAGGATCCACGAGATTAGCAAAACTCCATGTTTTCCCTTTGTCTATTGAAATAAACCTCGCTAGAACGTTCCCTCCTTGATAATCTCCACTCGGCCCTTGATTCACAAGTAACGTTCCTTGTGAGCCGTCAAAAGTTGGTGGCTCAGCAACAACGAAGATACCTTGATACTCGGGAGGCATTGGCAATTCAACTTCACTCCATGTTTTTCCTCCGTCCCCTGTTCGAAACAGATAAGGACTTCCCTCTTTGTTCAATTCATTTTTTGTACCAAAAGAAAGAAATCCTAGCTTATCATTAATAAAGCTTCCACCTGTTACATGATTGCTGACGTCAGGAACAGAGCCAGCTTTTTTCCATGTTGCTCCACCATCATTTGTTTTAAAAACCGTATGTGCCTCAAATCCCATTGTTCTGTCATATGTAAGGATAAGATAGCCATCCTTTTTAGACGTAAAGCCAATTGTTCTCAATCGTACAGACGCAAACTCTTCTGAAATTCGGCTCGTCTTCCACGTCTTTCCTTTATTATTAGAGTAGAGAATACTTACTCTGTTAGCTTCCATACTGTCTTCTACAAAAACAAAAGCTGTTTTCTCTGGCGAAATAACAAAACTTCCTTCAATCAACGTATCCTTTGAACCACTATAGTCCCCTTGAAATAGTTGATCAACCCCAAGCGGAACCTTCACCCAACTTTTTCCGCCATTATAGGTAACTTGTAATTTGTCCTGCTCAAACGTGTAGTTCATATCACTGTTTTCTACCTTTATGCCCGCTTCCTTTTGATACTGGTTTTCGACCGCCGGAAGTCCTGCTACAGCGCCTGATGTTTCTTCGATTTTTGTAAGCTCGTATGTGTTGTCTCCCCTTTTCTTAAGTCTCATCGTCCAGTGAATATCCTGAATCGTTCCATCCTTCTCCATGCTGCCCCAATTATGAAAAATACTCCACGTTTTATTTTCAGGTTTAATCCAAAATGTGACCGCTACTGCTGCCTCCTCTTTATCACCTGCAAGCAGTTGAAATTCATCAAAACGTACATCATCAAGCTTTTTCCATGAAGAAGCTTTACTTTCTTTGTAAGGATCAAGAAGATCTGACAGGAACATGTAAGCAGCATCTTCTGCACCTAAGTCTTTATTCGCATGATCAATCGAAATTGACATCGGAAGGTCTTTGTTGAAGTCTGGTTCAGACAACTTTAAGAAAAGAAAGAGTCCTATTGCTAAAAGAAAGATACATGTTGTAATGGCTATGAGCCACTTTTTGCTTTTTATCATGTTAGAGCTCCTTTACTACATTTTCCATCCAATTCTAACACTTATTTCCACTTTAGTAATCTATTAAAAATCAGTGGCTATTAGATAGTAAAAAGAGTATTGAAAGCTAGTTTCAATACTCTTTTTACTAAACTATTCTTTTTCAGATTCTAATTCTGTAACCAAATCTGTAAATGTGTCACAAAGCGCTGATAAAGACTCGTCTCCTTCTTCTTTATGATCCATATAGACGATAGGCGGAAACGTTAAACTTTTCCAGAAGTCAAAACAAAGAAGATCATCGCTTTGCGTTTCTGAAAAAGAAAGAAACTAAGTTATTTTAAAATTTCAGTTCGCCTCATACTTACGTAATTTTTGAAGAAGCTCAGTAAATATATCTGCCACATAAAAAATATTCTCTCTTGCTACTTGTTCTGCTTCCTCCTCTGTTAAGTTTTCTTCTTCCATTAGTATTTCTTTTTCACATGCTTCTTCATGTTCCCAAAATACTATAATAGGATTTTCCTTGTTATTTTTATAATCAAAACAGACGAGATTCCCCCCTGGATCATCAGCAAAAGGAATAATATCTTTAGGAAGAGTATCCTTATAGCTTTCATAAGTTCTTACTATATCACTTGCACTTTCAGGTGTGTTAATCATAAGTAAACTACCAAATGCTCGTTCTATTCCTTCTACATCAAGTACAAATTGTTCCGGAGATGCTCCGTGATTGACTTGGACACACTGTTTATAATCAGCAGGAAAGATTACGTTCAATTCCTCTTCAACCTTTCTTACCTCATGCTCACTAACTGGTCTTTCAAGGTACTTCCACTTTACTTTATTCATCTAATCATCCCCTTTTATTTTGCAATCGTATAAAAAGGCCCTTTTCCTCTGTTCCCTCACTAAGAGCATTATAGATAATATCCTCTTGAAGATGTCTTCTTCTCAAACCAATTACAACAAACATCCAACACATGGGTTGTAACTGTATAATTTGATATGAATAATAGCTTCATTCAATCTTAAGAAAAATGCTACTTGGGTATTTGATCTTAATGATTTAAAAGTACCTAACATGTATATCCCACGTTGATTCGATTAGGGTTCATAATATGTAAATCAGGAATTTGACTTCTCAATTTCTCTAACAGATATTCTTCTCCCTTTTCCATCGCAAGCTGTCGTTCTTCTTCATAAAGCGGGATAAGATAATAGAAGTTAATTTCCTTATATCCTGGTTTAACATTTGATAAAGAATGGTCTTCTGGTCGAAGAACAAGCAAACTCGAAAACGGGACATTCTCCGAAAATGCAACAGGCGGTTCACCGTTTGGAATAATAACTCCTTCATCGATCCATCCATCATACAAAAATGGTAAATGGGCAATTTGGCGAATCCAATTCAATGGCCAGCGGCACTCATCTTTTATTAATTTCTCTTTGCTCGTAGGCCATGTAGAAGGCAGCACAAACATAAGCTCCGCAAACTGTAGTTCATCCCCAATTTCATACTCGGCCATTGGTTGTCCACTCATACCCGTTGTGACTAACGTTACATCTTGTCGTTCCGCTGTTGGTGGAACGATATGAACATCAATTAAAGCTTCACTAGCTGGCACTATTTCACTTATCGTATTTTCAATCGGTCCAATTTGTTGTTCTATATGACGAAGCAAGAACACCTCGTCGGGAAGTTCTCGTTCTTTTTCATAAGGATCAATAGGATCTGTGGCGCCTTTGCTGTAGAGATAAGATAAAATATCAGAGTGATCTTTCATTTGAGCCATTTTCACTGCGTTGACTATCATTGTGTCTTTACCTTCTCCAAGTTCATAAGAAGCATTAAGGGATGCACCATGCTCTACGAATAATTTAACTAAATCTAGATTTCCTTTTTGAACAGCATGGATTAAAGGAGTGGTAACTCCACCAGGAATTCCGCCTCCATCAATATGTGCTCCATGCTCAATCAACCATTTAGAGGCTTCAAATGATCCCCCAGCTGCTGCATATTGTAAAGGTGTAATCGGTTCATCATCATTCATTCCTACAAAATTGCAATCAATCTCATATCCTTGCTTCGTAAAATATTCTAACAGCTCAACCTGGTTGCACCGCGCTGCCATATGCATTAACGTTTCTCCTGTATGCTTTGACGCATGAAGCGCTCTATCATGCTCCTCAATTATAGCTACAACTTCGTTGTAATCTCCTTTTTCTACAGAGGAAAACAGTTTTCGTTTGATTGGTGCCCATCTCATCGTTTGAGGTCAACTCCTTTTCTTATAATAAAAAATTTTAATTTAAGTGTTGAATGATTTCATTAACAGAGAATTGAAATCTCTCGGGATTATCAGCAGCAATTTCAGTAAGTAAATTCACTACCGTTAATTTTATAGGCTCGTCCATGTTAGAAAGTATTTTCATATATTCTTTTCTATATAACTCGTGATTTAAAATTCTCTTATTTAAAATCATTGCCCACTCTTTTGCATTCTCAATCATGTTAGGTAAAGCTTTAGGCATGTCTGTTAGGTAGACCTCCTTTTCAACACTCTCAATGAAATGAATTAATCCAAACATCACTTCTTCATCTTCTGTATTATCATCAAATACCGTACAGAGTTCTCTAATTATGCTTTCATCGTTATAATCAGCAAGACGTTCTAGCGTATTCTCAAACTGTTCAAATTCTTCTTCAGTTTTTAAAAGTCTACAATTATAGAGCTTTTGAATTTCCACTCTAATATCCATTACCTTAACTCCTTTTACTGTACAACTTTTCTAAGAAAGAGCCATTTCTAACGCATTTTTTAGCATAAAATCAAAGTCATCAAATGAACTTACAATCGTGCCTGATGGTTTATCAAGCTCCATATACATGTTTTCATCCATGTCATAGCAATACCAACTAATATCAGCATCACCAAAAAAGATATACTTCTTCATCTCAGCATTCTCATGCCAAAGCTCATTCATCTCTATTATTCCTTCAATAGATTCCTCTGATTTTATATCCGATAGCCCTTTATCAACACCATAGATATTTAATCCATTAAACTGGAGACCATTTACTATATGTAAAAAGTTCAAATACTGCTTGGGAAGTGAAGAGGCTTTGAATTCTCCTTCATTTCTACCAACTGTTGCTTCCATATGCACATCACCTATTCTCCTTTTATTCCCCATATACTACAGACCCCATATACACTAACCTTCCACCTTGGACCAAAACTTCATCCCTTTCTTCCTCGTATTGGGTATCGTATACAGCAATAACAGCATTGAAGCTCTCTCCTAGTTCTATTCCATAATGGGAAACAAATTGTGAGAGAATGTGCTCTTCGTAAGATATATTTTGTAAAAGCCGTTTTAATGATGAAGTAGCTTCTTCTTTAAACGTTTTTTCTAACAAATCTTCGTCATAATCAGAAAAGTCCATTTTAAAATCTCTCATAAACAAAGACCGGATTCTGTCTCCTTCTTCATTAAATTCAACTTCAATATATTCTTCTAGCTTCTCTTTAGTTGCAAAATGTCCTAACCATAAAGACATTACACCTGGACTTTCCATTTTGAGACCTCCACACTCTTACGTTGTATCACAGTAGGGTTCTTCACAAATCATCTATTCAAGGTAAAAGTTATGTACTATTTTTTATCATAAAGGAAAATTTGGTAATCTTGGATAGGACTAATGTTTTCTTTTTAGTACATTACACATCCTTAGACCTATATAATTCTCCCAATATAAAAAAAGACGGAAACTATACTGTTCCTGTCTCTTCTTTCATTATATTCTCTACTCTTTCCTTACCTAGTCCACCATATTATCAAAGTAATTCGTATCCTTATTCATCTTCTCAAGAAACGCTCCAAAAGAATCCGCTATTTTTGTTCCTAAATAATATACAGGAGATTGCTTCTTATTCCCAAGATCGATTGTTAAATATACCCCTTCATTCACTTCATAAAAAATAAGCTCGTCTTCTTCCTCATATATATCATCTAAATCTGGATCATACTCATAAATTCCTTCTCGAAGCCGAATGTCTGCTACAGAATGAGGATCGAGCATTCTATGGAATGAATTTTTATTATTTATATCTAAAAAACCGTATCCAACTTCCTGATAAAAAGCTCTTAGCTCGGCTGGAAAAGCAAAGCCTAATCGTTCTTCCGCTTCCTTAATATCATTTTCTGTTAGCTTATAAAATTTGTGATTGCCATTTTTTAATATTGAAAAATCAAACATCTTGTCCCTACCTTTATTAAAATACTGCTCTTTCTCACACTTCCATGTTTGAACAATCTCGTAAAGCTCATCATGAGATAAATAAATCGTCGACAACAGTTCTTCATCTTCTATCAGTCCAACAAACATATCGTATATTTCAATGCCATTTGGGGTAATCTCAATCATAGCTTTCTTTGTCCCAATTTGTTCAGCTCTACTTTCCCCATTACGGACAAGATCTATTTTCTCAATAATACCCTCTAACGTTATCTTATATGTATCAATTGTATTTAGGAGCTCTTGCAGTCCGATTAGCCCCGGTTCAATTAAGAAAATGACAAGATTACCGTTGATCTCTTTAATTGTATAATCCATATCACTATAACCTACCTTCTATACTTTCTTATCACTCACTGCTGGGATTTAGATTCATTACTCCAACTCTTGTCTCCCCTTCGTGATGAAACTCCACAACTCCATTTATAGTTAGTGAAAATAGCCACGTATCAAAACTTACCGCTAAAACATCGTCTATCGCATCAAAGATACAAGCTAATTTTGCTTTTACTACTGGCATCATAGCATCATTCCAAATTATGTAGAAATCATTCTCTTCTAGTTCATCACATTGTTCTAGAAAGTCTTCAATGTCTTCTAAATACTCTGCTTGAATATGGTTCTCTACCTTTTCCCACTCAACTCGTGCCCATTGAGTGATAGGAAAACACTGTTCAAACTGTTTAATAACTTTTCTTCCTGCTTCATCCGAGAGTATTTCTATATTTTCTTGACCAAGAGCTTCTATACACTCTTCATATAGGGTTGCCACTGCTTCTTCTCCTTTTTTATTTCTTCAATTTGAAGGCGAAACTAACTCGTCGATATAACCGCTGATTTTTTGGATTAGCCCTACTTCAGCTACTAAATTCAAATTCACCGATCCAGAAATCCACACATGATGGTATTGTTCCTCTGTCCCTTTCATATAAATAGTACCTTTCAATTTTTCATTGCGATAGCTAATTTGCATTTCTTTTATATCAAAGAAATCAGCTTCTACAAAAACAGCATTATAACCGCTCTGCTTCCATTTTAAAGGAGGGTAATCAGCGAACCTTGGCATAGTAAAACCTAGAGATATTCTTCTCCCCTCGTCTTTGATTTCTACATATTCTATACTTATTTGAGAAAGTTCAGGAACTTCTTCATATAAAGTCGTTAAAAACTCACTGTGCTTTAATTCTTTATGCCACATGAATCATTACCTTCCTAGTATAAAACGATATTATACGTTGATTTAAAGTCAGTATTTAATCCCCTATTAATCCAGGAGTAATTTTTTCTACTCTCCCGCAGTCAAACGCGCATGTAATGGTTGCCCCATTATCGCAGGTGATATCCAATATTCCTTCTTCTTCTGTATTCGTAACCTTAAATTGAACGATTGTATTATTAGTTCCATAATCGCTAATTCTCAAGTTTTGTACACCAAAGAAAGACAGTTCCACATATACGACATCCCACTCACTCCATCGTCTAGGTTTGTTTCTTACACTCTCCTTTGTTAATAGCCTTATCGAAAGGGCTGGACCATCCCAATTAAGCTGAACATCCAATACTTCTGAATGAACAAACGTAGGAATCTCCCCAAAAATAGTAGTAAGTGCTTGATGATTTGTGATTCTTTGCAAACTAATCATTTACTCCTCCAATAGCTAGCCTTTTATTTATATGGTAATAATCATTCTCTCCCTTACTCATCAACTAACCTATCATCATAATCCTTTAAGTCCTCTTCTATCTCTTTTAATGTTTCAATATTATTATGTAATTCCTCAAGAGGGATTTGTGCATAGTGAAAAACGTCGCTACTATAAATACCGCTATCAAATATTTGAACTTGGGCTCATAACCCTATCAATTGATCTATTAATTCCTTTAACTGTTCCAATTCCTCAACGTGGTTCCCTCCCACTTTAGCTAATAGCTCTTCATCTACTATTTTATTTTTGATAGCAGTTAACCCTAAGTTTGTATGTTTCCTAATCGGGGCAACATATTTTGAGTTGTACGGAGATATGATTTTAAAAGCAATAGTGCTCATCTTCGTCTCTTCCTTTCATAAGACACGTGTATCTACTTCCACACCTTGTGAAATATTAATAAATACTTCTTCAATGGAAGGATTTTCTTTTTGCAGTTTAAACTTTTGTACTTTCGTTAGACCAGAGTCAAAAGCAATCTGTTGTGAATGAAAATCCAAGTTCATGAGTTTTTTATATAGAGTGTGTAAAAATATTTTCCATTCTTTGTTTTCAGAAGTTAGAACTTCTTTTTCATTTACCAATAAAATATAGCCATCTCCCTCATAAAAAAGCAGTAAACCTGTTCCTAAATCACAATGCTTATTTTCAAGAATAGCGAATGGAATGTTAAAACCGTTATCCCAATTATAATTTGCCGCAAATACATGCAGAGTAAAGGGATCTTGTATGATACTTAATTGAGCAATTACTTTCTCTTCATCCATCTCAGAAAGAAGTTTTTCTAGAAATTTAAAGTCCTTTCCCTGCATAGTAGAGCCTCCTTGTTAATGGATTGTTATTTTCGTAAAGAAAATATTCTTCTCTATTTGTTGTAGATGTTGCAGACAGTGCAATTATAAACTTAGCAATATGAATAGCAAGTTTCACTACAATTCTAGTTACATAAATCCTTTATACTAAAGATGTAAAATGTTAACATTAAAGAAGATTTCATCCTAGTAACTGAAACATATTCTCCAATGAATTTAACTTATACCTTTATCAACAAAATAATCTTTTGTAATAAATAACCCTTTATACTAAAGATGTAACAGAAGATATTTCTGGTTTCAATCATTCTTTAATCTATAAATAAGGAGGAGCAAATCAGTTAGCATTTTGTTAACTATTTTTGCTATTATTTCAATGAAAAAAAGTATACTACCAATCTTTATTATCGTAACCCTTTCTTTCGCTCTCATTTTAGGAATGATGATAGGTGTGCAGTACTTAGCAGGATTGTTTTTAGACTTTCATTTTACAAGATCTTCTGGCCCCATATTAATGGCTGTGGGTGCTTTTATAGGCCTTATCATCCTTATCCCAATTAGCATCCTATTAGAGTCCGTTATTAGAGTAATTCTTGATAACAGTAAATTAGCATTTATTCTTTCTGAAATTCTCCAATTCATTGTGTTCTTTATGTATATGAGATGGAGCTCTAATCACTTTAATATTGCTACATTTAACAATATTTCTTCTGAATTGATCTTTTATATTATTTCCTATCTTTTCTTCTATGGAATGGAGAAGGTTGGACATATAGTAGACAAAGAGGATGAAAAATCACTAAATTCTAATTAAAGTTATTAACAGGAAGCAGGGAGATACATAAGAAAACTAAATTCTACTATTTCATCAAAGAAATTAAATTTCTTCTCCAAATTTTTTTACATATTACCAATACTATAGAAGACGTTCAGGAGATTTTCTCCCTCTTCAGAAAAGATGAAAAACACAGGAGGATTCGCGTACTTCTCTATGGCAACTCAGCAAACACTTTCAATCTGAATGAGGGAGTTTTAAGTTCTGTTCTTTTTCAAAATCCTCTAAATCTTTCACATAGAGCTTTATATATTAATTCTATTTCTACCACAAATACCTTATTATAAAAGCTCCATTTCCAACCTATAAATCACCAATTCACTTTGAATTTCAAACTGATGATGACTTAACACAAAGATGAAGAAATTAGAGTCTCTTTTTACTATTTGACATCTTGCAAATATCATATTTAAATGCGAGTACAACATAAAAGGGTGAATTTGAGGCTGCATTGAAAGATCCTCTTCTCGAACAGAAACAACTACATTCTCTAAGGCTACTACTTCATGAGGATTAGATGTTGACCGTATGATTTTCTCACCATAATTGGGGTTGTATAAAGCATATTCCTTTTCCTCCCGCCCCTTATAAATAATTGAACGATCATTATGGTTATATGTCACAATTTGAAACTCCTTTGTTTCAAACCATAGTTGATAAAAATCAACATAATGTTGTTTAATTTCAGATCTATCTGTGTGCCTAAGAGTATTATTTTCAGTATCGAAAATAAGAAAGTCACCACTAAGTGTGACAAATATCACCTTTTCCCCTTCCCACTCATAAAGTTTCGAGAAATTCGGTAAATCTCTAGCGTGGGTGTATATCTTAACTTTAAAAGAGTTCAACTCAATATGTATCAATGCATTATTGTAAGAATCATACAAAATTAGCTCATTTGTTTTTAAATTTTTATAAGAAGAATATATCTCCATATTATCAACCATGGGGATTTCTTTTAATAGATTCAGATTGTGATCAAACACCATTATTCCCTCATTATGGTGGTTCACTACAATTTTTTCTTGGAAAACATCGATATAGTAAATATCCTCATCGAAAGTATGCTTTCTTATTTCACTTATGTTCATTCTGTTTCTCCCATTTATTCAAAATCACCAAACATAAGATTATCGATTCTCTCTCGATCCTTTTCAATGCCTTCTATTGATCCTATTAAATTTTTGACCATTTCAATCGAGAGACTTCTGCCATCTTCATAGATTTCTAGAGTCGCTCCCATTGAAAGCAGTTTTTCGTAACATTGCACTAAAAACATTAATTCATCTCTATCGTAATAATCGCATTGGATTACAGGCTTTCCTAGGCTTATATATTGTTTAATTTCCATTATTGATTTAGTTGTTTTCTTTCTTAAGAATCGAATGTATGTATTTACGTTTGAATCATGACAAACTACTAGATCGATTGTTGTAATGGCAATCAGCCCTTTCTATCTGATTGATTTCTTTTATAACTCGAATGAGGTATCCTTTACTTCTTGCACCATCCCTTATCATTAAAATACTTTTAATTTATACACTAATCCCCTATGCATTTCTCAAATTCCTCCAACATTGATTCGCTTAGGATTCATTACATGTAAATTCGAGACTTGGCTTCTCAACTTCTCTAAAAGATACCCTTCCCCTTTTTCCACCGCAAGCTGGCGTTCTTCTTCATAAAGCGGGATAAGATAGTAGAAGTTAATCTCCTTATAACCTGGTTTAAAGTTTGATAAAGAGCGGTCTTCTGGTCGAAGAACAAGTAAACTAGAAAACGGAACATTCTCTGAAAAAGTGATAGGTGGCTCACCATTTGGGATAATGACTCCTTCTTCAATCCAGCCATCATATAAAAAGGGTAAATGGGCAATTTGGCGAATCCAATCTATTGGCCAGCGATACTGATCTTCTGCTAATTTTTCTTTGCTTGTTGGCCATGTAGAAGGTAGGGCAAACATAAGCTCTGCATGCTCTAATTCATACTCAATTACGTCTTCTCCCATTGGTTGATCACTCATTCCTGTTGTTACTAATGTAACCTCTTGATGCTCTAAAGTTGGTGAGATAATATGCACTTGAATTGAAACTTCACTTACTGGTACAACTTCACTTATGGTATCTCCAATAGTCCCAATTTGTTGTTCAATATGGCGAAGTAAGAAGACTTCATCTGGGAGTTGTCGTTCTTCTTCATATGGATCAATAGGGTCCGTGGCACCTTGCTTGTAGAGATAGTCTGCAATCTCAGGATATCCTTCCATTTGTGCTTTTTTGACGGCATTGACAACCATGGTGTCTTTTCCTTCTCCTATTTCATAAGAAGCATGTATGTTAGCTCCTCTATCGACAAACAATTTTACCATCTCTAAGTCTCCCCACGCTGCTGCTTTAATCAAAGGAGTTGATTGAGAATATTTAGATTTATGGCCAGCGTTTATATCAGCTCCTTGATCGAGCAACCAATTCACTACCTCATATGCTCGGCTCATTGCTGCATAATGTAATGGAGTCTCCCATATTAATCCCTCATGATTTAATGTGCAATCAAGTGGCAATCCCTTCTCTACTAAATATTCTAAAATATCTATATGATTATATTGTGCTGCTACATGAATTAATGTTTCACCAGAAGGATGATTAGAGGCATGAAGAGCTTTCGGATATTCTTCAATAAGTCGAATGACTTCATTTAAATTCCCTTCCCTAACGCTACCAAATACTGCTCGTTTTAAGACGGCCCATCTCATTTCCGACTTTCAGCTCCTTTTCTATTATTTCTCAAAACTATTTAACTCAACTCTATAGATTCTTATTTTCACTCTAGTAAACAAGCAAATTCCCTCTCGGATATTTTCCATTCCAACCACAAGGCAAATGACCAGTAGCATAAACCTCATACAACATATTGTAAAATTTTGATTCATAGTATTCTCTATAACTTAAAACCATGAGTATATTTACAGCATCGTATTCAACATTGTGAAGGATATTTAACGGCAAGTTATGTTTTACAATGTTAGCCATTGCTTTTACATGCACGTCTGGTAAAATATTATGTTTGATTTCCATTACAAGTGTATTCCAATATCCATTGAAAACATCAGAATGATTTTTAGCGAGAAATCCTGTTAGATTATTAACTTCTTCTAAGCGAACATTTTCCCATTTCACTGAATCAATACTCTTTTTTACCGCCTTTTGATTACCTAGAGTAGAAAAGGGCAAATGCTTAGGTAGGCTTCCTTCTCTACCACAATTTGATAACCAATCTATCTGTAACACTTTATGAATTACTTCTTCGTTTAACTTCATTGTTTCTTCCTCATACCTCCAACCCTATAATTTGTTTTAAAATAATGCAGGCTTATAGCTGTTCTACACTTCTTTTTTTATGTTTCAATAAGCATTCTTCTAGCTAACACCCATCCATTCATTCCATATGAAGCTTGTAGTTTATAATAGCGATAACTATTATCTTTTATATAATTAACTCCGCTATATCTTCATAATCCATTGGCCAACTATAGCCTTTTCTCACAGCCAACAAACCCTTATTTTCTACAAGAAAAGAGTCAATCATTTCATCTACTATATCTAATAAAGTGCTATTAGGGAGCTCGTCTTCAAAATGATAAGCAAAGAGATCTTGGAACAGGATCTTTGCCCGCTTTCCTTGTTCATTGACTATATGTATCTCTATTTTTGACTGCTGAAAATCTACTTGATAATTTAAAATTTGGTTGTCATGGATGTTGTGCATCTGCTCTTACTCCTTTTATCCAAAAGCTGCTTAGCTTCTTTAAATTTACATTTGTTCTAAAACTACACAAAGATATCATAACTCCATTATTCATCTCTAAATTTCAAATTCATAATCAATTCTTCTAAACTATTTGATACTAATTGATACTCCTTCAATTCAACATCCTCAATGTCATTCTAAATGTGGGTAAAAACAACGCCCATTCGGATCAATAATATATTTAACAACTCTTCTTTATCTGAAACAACGATTGTATATTCCTTCTCTACACATAATTCATGTGGTTTTATGCTTACAGTAACTAACCATATAGGTCCGTTTACACTATCAAATTCATCATGAAATGTAATCGTATGTTCTATTTCCTCTAAAATATTTCCTGATAAGTTATATTTATTTTTATAATTTTCCGCAATACTTAAAGCGCTATCACGTGTTAAATGAGTATTCATGAATAGCTCCCTCACACTTTAGACTATTTCATTAACCGCCTTTCTGTGCTTCACTCCTCTATCTGTTTTAAATCACAACATCTTGATACCCTACTTCTGCTACTTTTTCATCTAATAGCCTGACACCTAATCCATTTTCATCATCCCATGTACAATGAAAAGAAAGTCCAATGTCTCGTCCTTCAAAAATATCACCATACGGAACAATTATTCCATCTAAGTTAATCATTTTTAAGACTTCGTCCGTTGTTTCAACTAATGGATAATCTTCATTTGGTTCTATATCATAGCCAAGTTCATGCCGCTTCTTCTGGTAGTAGGCTAGTATATGATACAAAAGACTTTTCTGTACTTGTTCCCATTTTTGCATAAACAAAGTGTATGCATCATATTGCTCTTGATCGAATAAGCCAGCTTCATCACCTTCAACTATTAAATCTATTTTAAGTTCATTTCCAAGAAAGTTAATAGTCGTATAGTTCGTCCACCCACATTCATGATAAAGGGTACCAAAAATCTTATCGTTTATGATCATTGCAAACCTCCTTTTAATGAATATAAAAGCTAGGTTAATATCACCTTTACTCCAAATAATTTTAAAATCTTCTAACACTACCTTTATTTCGACAAGTCATATTCTAAATACTCCTCATCCCATAAGAGGACATGATCATCGATATGTACATGCCATTCTGCATCCGAAATCACACAGCGTATTTGTGAGAGCAATGCAGACCAATGTTGAACACCTTCCCACATAGCCTCTTCACTGTTATCAGGGAGCTGAGTGGAACCTTCAAAAATAACGTTCTCTTCCGTTGGATTTTCCGGCTCATAAACATAAAAGCTTGTCCAATTATATCCTTCACCTGTACTGATATATTTTTCAATTTCCTGATCAACCGAGTAATCCAAAATTAATTTATGGATAGCTTCTTGCTCATCGTCTGTGAGTTTTTGTTTACGTTGTGCAGTGTAATAAATGGATACACCCATTTTGTAACCTCCTTTTTAGAGAAACTCTGTATTCTAGTCTCTTATATACAAGATACTACTTTTTCAACCTTAAGTTCCTTATTAATTCTTCAATATTGCTTGCAATATTGGAGAATGTCCCTCGCTCATAGTCTTCTAATTGAACAATTCCACTGCTATTTTCAATTACAATGATTAATCCATTTCCCTCAATTCCAATCGGGACTTTCTCTAGACAACCTTCATGATTTTTCTTATATCCTTTCACAGACTCTCTAAAGGAAACCATTTCAGCATCTGGAAGCACTGATTCTAAGCAAATATAGTAATCTTTGAAAAAACCATCTAAGTCCGCAAACCAATAGGAATTAAAATACTCAACAAGTGATGGATGAAACTTTATATTCAATTCATCTTCTAATTTCTTAAAGTCTTGTATAACAGTCATTTCTACAGGAAGCCATGAAATATAGCCTTCATCGTCTATTTCACCTTCATAAATGATTAAATCGTTATTCGTAACAGGTGTTTTCCATAAAAAGTCCAAACCTTTATCAGCTGCTTCTTTTCTCATTTTGAAATATGTCTTCATCGCTTCTTTTGTTGACAAAGTTATCATCCTTTACTAGAACCAAGTCTAACGGCTTATAGCCAATCAGAATCCTCATATTTTTTATTTTTACAATAGCCCCCATGTGCTAAATTCATAAAAGTATTCCGTTCGTTCTATACACAAACCAAAACTGAAGTCTTCTGCAACTAGTATGAAATCTCCATATCCAGCTAAAAACTTTGTTGACTCAAGAATCATATGTAAGTTACTAAATACTTCATTCATATTAATCAGTACTGCTTCTATTTCATCTTCTCTAAAAAATAAGAGCCTGCCTCTTTTTGGAGTCACTCTAATAGTATGAATAGTTTCATTTAACAAGTCGATTGATTTTTGAATGTTTTCTTTATAGTCGTCTCCTTGCAATTGGGTTTTATTTTTCTTTGTATTAAGCAAAGAAAATACTTTCTTACAAAAGGCATCATTATATTCTACATTCAAAAAAGGTTCCTCCGTAAATGTTATGTAGTTCAACTCTTGGAGTAAATTCTTCCGTCTACTTTTTCTTTTCAGCAACTCCATTTTTATTGTTTTTCCCTCACTCAAACTAATCACCTTTCTAATGGTTGCCTTGACTAACCTAAAGAATCTTTCATGATACAATATTATAAGCCAAGCTATTCAAACAAAGCTTCAATCTCATCAAACCAAAAACATCCTTCTTCCATACACTTATCATCAATTCTTTCTAATTCTTTTTTCAACCACTCCATTACCAGATCTGGTATATCATTATCAACAAAAGCATCCTCACCATTTACATCTATCGCCTTACCAATCATTTCTGAATAGATTAGTAAACATTCCGCAAACTGAGGTATAGAACGATTGATTAATACTTCTTTATAATTATCACTACCATCAAGAAATACAACATCTTCTTGCCCTTCCGTTATACATATTGGATTCCCTGAACCAGTTGATCCTAGAAACCAATATCTCTGCAACTCTTTTGGCATATTAAATATTGCTGTAATAGGCTTTACTGTCTTCTCCAACTCTAAATATGGAGGAGGAAATGTAGGTAAGCCAGCTTTACACAAAAACTGTTTTAACTCGTTTGAAAAATCCGTGTTCCTTAAACTTTTATCATTAAATTTAATAAGAGGGCCATTTTTGTTAGCATTCCAGCGCTTTTTAAATTCCTCTGGCAGTAGCATCTTTTTACTCTCCTTCAAAATAGATAAAATAGGAATCTATTTTTCCCTTTCTTCTATCTTAATTTTCCTTAGTCGTTTTGAAATTAGAAAAATCTCTCACCTTATTATTCCTGTATGTACTTACAGCTTTATCATACTCGCATAATTTAAATTCTTCTTTACAGTTCCGCTCATATTTGCGTTTTCACTCTTAATCTCATGTATCGTTTTATCTCCGTTAGCATGTCTCTTTCATATCCTCATTCATGAAATTTAATATCATAAACTCTCATTTTAGAGATACATCAATATTTCGTTCCCTGTTCTTCAATGCATCCTTTATTTTATGAGTCTTCACATATGTATTGTTAATATGCTTGTTCAAAGTATAAAAAAGATTAGGATATCTATCCCAATCTTGACAGCTCTTTTTATTTAACTTTTCTTCGTTAGCCTATTAATTAACTAAATTGATGTAGCCCTTGTGATAAAGAATCACTTGCTTTACTTCTAATGCCTTGTCAATTATATTACTTTGAAGACTTATTTAAAATTTCATCTATATCTGTTATACACTCGTCAACTAAATCATAAAAGCCAATATGAACGTCATTTTCATATATCCAGAAAAGATCTGTGCCGTAAGGAGCTTCAAAAATTTCTAGTACTTGGGGTGCTATCCTATACATTGATTCTGCATTAATAATAGAAAAGTTTTCGGGATTGTTCATATACTCATCATCGTCTTTCTCTGATAAAACATTCCAACCGTTTAATTGAGGAATGGAGCTTTCTTCTCTAAAACTATATTGAATAGGTACACCATTTAGTACATTCCGTGAAACTATAAAACCGCCATATGCATCATTTATATTTGACATTCTCATACTCCTTTACAATAATAATAAAAAAGTTTTACTTTTTCTAATATTGACACTAATATCCCCTCTTACCTATTCATCAAAGTTTTTTATCCCATCAGTTTGAACAATTTAAGCACATGTTCCAATAAGCCCTTCATATCCTTTTTTGAAATCTTCCTTATAACAATTTTTATTAATTTTTGTGCATTTTTATAGTGTTGTGAAAATCCACCATAACTTAGAAAACAATTGTTCTTGTTTTCTAAGTTATGGTTTTAAATTCAAGCAGATCCTTAACAGTCGACCATTTAAAGATGATTACTTTTCACCTCTTCAAACCACTCACCAGCAATATGGTGGGCCGTCTTAATATCATCATTCGTATAAACTAAATCGTACTTGTATTGGGCTTGAAACTCCCCATCCTTAACGTCGTATACCAATTTCATCTCTGTTGGCATAGCTCTTTTATATTCTTTGCATAATGCTCTAATTTTTCTAATATCGCCATTGATAATATCTAATACCATAAACCCTCGTTTTGGAGAAACATCAATAGTTTGATCCCCATCCTCCAGTGCATCATTCACTTTATGAGCTTCTACATATGTATTATTAATAGAATAAAAGAAACTGCTTGATAACACACCTTCTTCACATGAAGCATACACATACACTTTATCCGCTCGATTTTCAACGAATTCCATACATATAGAAATCATATCCGATTGTAGTTCACTAAACCCATCCTCAAATTCTTTCATATTACTTATTCGCTCCTTTTGTAAATTATCAAACTCTACATATTTCAGCTTACCATTAATAGTGTAATTAACTATAAATTTGTCTGGGTGCAGGTTCTCCCGAGAGTAAATTATCTCAACATAAACTGTTACTTCTTTTGGTGATTTTTCTTTAGATATTAAAGCAGTCTTTACTACTTCCTACTATTAATTTACTTAAGGTTTAGAGCTTTAAAAATGCAAATCCTTTACTATTTATCATTAAAATGCACTAAATCATATGGATAATAACGAACACCTTGGAGAACATCGTCACTTAATCCTAAAATCTTCACAATTGCCCCACTTTCAAAACTCCAATAACCGCTGTATAAATACTCATCCTCTGCTTTATGAGTATCATACCAGTCCATATCGTCATGACCCTTATACCATTGCTTATTTAGATAATTTTCTAACAATTTAATAGCCGTCTCTTTATTATCTTCATTAAGAATTTTTTCTAGAAACCCATATGGTTCTTTCCATTTAAAATGACTTGTTGCTATCTTATGGTCATCGTCATAGGAACAAATTAGAAAATCTATCAAATAGTCTTTCACACCACTCTTCTTCACTAGTCGTGTTAACCGATCCATCTCTTCTCTTTTAACTTCTAACATAATTCCTATTGATAACATCCATATCATCTCAACATATCCACTATCAATATCCCAACTTTTCTCCATTATATTTAAAACGTTAGGAATATAGCTTTTTATTTCTCCTAAAGAACAGCCCGCAGAGTACATTGCTTTTAACCTATTGAAATACATTCCATATATATAATTATAGGCAGTCTTTGCCCCTGGATCATCCTCTCCTCTTTCTTGTATAACTTGATGAATAAGGGTTCCAAACTTTGCAATCCTTCTGTCTTCATCTTTAATGAGATAGACAAAATACTCTTTATCCCTAGTTATATCTCTAGACAAACAAAGCCCCCCTAACTTTTTCTATATTTTATTCTCTGCTTTATCTAGATATCTTTCGGTTATAGTTCCTAAATTATCTATGATCATATTTATCTCTTGATTATATCTTTATCCCTCATGGCTCATGATGATACAAGCATTATGGAGCGTTTAAAAGTCTTTTTAGAATTCCTATAGATAAGTGTACTAATCAATCATATTTAAAAATTCATCAAACGTATCTGCTACATGATAGCTTACTGGTTCAAATTCAGCAGAATTCTCATGCTCCCATACACACACTTTAGGTTCACTTCTTGATTCTCTAAAGTCTAAACATAGAAAATCACCAGCGAATAAAACAGCAATTGGTAATAAGACTACCCCTAATAAATCTCCATCGTCTGTAAGTCTCTCATCCAGTTGAGTCCATATTACCTCAATATCAAACATCCCCATTTCAGTGTTTGCTGGTGCTTCAAGAATACATAAAAATCTATTTATTGCATAACTATGGTTGTTACATATAAAAGACTGCTTTTGTGGAGATCCACCATTATTAACTTTTATGAAGTTTTTATAGTCTATTGGTAGTTCGACTCTCCAAAGTTCCTCTTTCTTAGCTATTAAACTATCAGATGGTAAAGGGAAAATTACTGATTCTTTTTTTACTTCCATTAGAAACACTCCTTTTTCTAACTATCAGGGAGTAACTGCCCACATTCCTTTAGGAATTCCATAAGGAACTAGTTGTATTTCCCCTAGTATTCTAATATAACGCCACGTATAAGAGCCATTTTCCCTAACACGAAAACCAAATTTTCTTATAAAATGACAAGAAGGCAGATTACCTGTTTATCTACCTTCTACATCATTAGCTTTTAAAAAACTTCAGATATTTAATAGCCTTCGGGCTTCCAAAACATCTTCCTTCTGATTTTCTATTAGCAATACTAAAAAACTCTTTTGCCACCTCTAAATCACCTAATTCAAAAGCAACTTTTCCTGAAGTAAACTCCTTTTCACCTGAATCTATACGATTGAATCCAGTTAAAAAGATTCTATCTGCCCACTCCTTCGCTTTTTCAAAATCTTTCGTTATAAAATAAGTGTCGATGATATCCTTTACTAAGCCATAACTTTGTACACTATAAATCCCTTTAGGTTCAGGGATTAAATCCCAAGCCTCTTCTAATAACGAAATAGATTCCTTATGGTTACCATTCTCAAATTGTTCGTCACTTTGAGCCACAAGACTTTCAAATTTTTCTTTTACTGGGGATTGTAAAACAGCCATCCTTCTCCTCCTTAAATCATATCCATTATTAATTGAAAATACTTGTCATCCTCGTCAAAAAAAAGTTTGTACCCTTCTAACATGTAAGCTCTTAATAAATACTCTTTCGCTTTATCAAGCTCTCCACATTCAAACAAACTTTCTCCAAGTCTTAATAAAATAAATGGATTTGAAGCTCCATCTGGACAGTTTAGAGCATTATAAAGATGACTTTTTGCTAATTCATAGTTACCGTTATAAAAATAACTGTCGCCTAATGCTGTATAAATCCATGTACTTGTTTCCCATTCGTTTTTCGGCAATGGAACTAAATCCAAAGCCTCTGTGTAGCTCTCTATTGCTTTATCAACTTGACCTTTCTCAATAAGAGCGTTTCCGATATCACATAATTGTACAATTTGGTTATATACTTTATCATTAAGTTCCATTATTCATTTCCTCCAAATGATGATTTAGCGGGTTGCAAATAGGTTTCCTTTAACATTACTAAATAACTCTTTATAAATAGAAAAGAGAATAATAAGGGGAATCCATTTTAATATCATCCTACTTTTCCGCTCCTGTGACCCTTTTTTAAATTGCTTCTTATTTTAGTCTATTTTTGCTAAAATCTTATCCACTTTTTCTAGATATAGATCTGGATCTTCCTCTTTTATTGTAAGGAGAATCTCTTTAATGATTTGTTTTGTTGAACTATTCACATCTTTTAATGCCTCACTATACGCTATTACTAGATCGTTAGAATTTAAAAGTGTACGATGAATTCTTTCTGCCCAAAACTCTGCATGAAGCAACATTTTAGGAATACTAATAGCTAATTTATACAGTCCCTCTTCCAAACCCTTATGTTCAGCAATATAGAAAATGGTTTCAATTAGGTAACTACCTGCTGAAGGTTCAGCAATATCATCCTCAAAAACCGTACAAAGATCAGGAATTATATCGTTTGTGCCTCGATGCGATAATTCATTAAGAATATCCTCAAATACTTCAATATCATCTCCTTCATTTTCTAGAAAACGCATTTTATATAAAATAGAAAGTTGTTTCTTAAACGAATTCATCATATTCTCCTTTATTCATATAAACTGGCAAGAAAGTCATTAAAATTACTCACTAAAAAATACATATTTTTCATACCACAATGTTCTTCATCATGAACCCAATGAAATATTTGCCCATCATATTCTTTGTTTATGCCAATGCATATTTGATTTCCACTTGGTTCATCTCCGATTGGAATAAATCCTATCTCTAATATTTCATCAAAAATGGTACAGTTTTTCTCTAAATTATCATACATACTGCCGATTCCATACAAAATATTAACTACACTTTCTCCCGGTTCATCAGATATCTTATAAATACTAAAATCCGGATATCCACCATTATATTTCAATAAAAACTCTCTATACTCTTTTGGAAGGATAATGCTTTGATTTTGCTCAAACCTCTCTAATTTTTCACTAGGTAAACTCTCATGTATTCTTTCAATATTGACCATGGTATCACTCCTTATTTACTGTTTTTATTATTAACTTTTGATTACCATCTATGCTATGTACTTAAATTCATTATGAATTTCTTTGTCTACACGATACAAGAATCATAGTTTTTCTACCTTGGTAATAATGTCAAATGTAGCCGTGAGATGGTCTCCTTTTATTGAAAGTTGATGAGTCGGTATCTTATGTAAGTTTAGCTGCTTTGTTTGCATCTTCAAAACTTTTTGGATCATTCTTAGGAGAATGAACTTCGATCTTTACCAACTCAATATTAGGATGTATATAAGGTATAAAAACTGGATAACTATCAGGATACCGTACAGTTTGTCCTTTTTTAGTGGGATATACTCAAATACCATCCTTGTCTATTTTCAGCGTTTTTCCTTCTTTCATCCTAAACCTTATTTTTTTATTTATAGGACAAAAAAGATTGGGAGCATGTCCCAACCTTTATATATTTCCAAATATGAAATTAGTCTTCTTCATCTTCATGTAGCTTTTGAAGAAACTCCGTAAATGTGTCCGCTACATAGAAAATATTCTCTCTTGCAACTTCTTCTGCTTCTTCCTCACTTAATCCTTCTTCCTTCATTAGCATTTCTTTCTCCCATGCATCTTCATGTTCCCAGAATACGACAATAGGATTCTCACTATGATTTTTGTAGTCAAAACAGATTAGATTTCCTGATGGGTCATCTGCAAAAGGAATAACATTCTTAGGTAGCGTTAGTTTATAATTTTCATATACTCTTAATATATCAATGGCTTTTTCTGGTGTCTGAATCATAAGGAGCGCCCCAAATACTCTTTCCATTCCTTCTACCTCAAATATATCGCGCTTTGGACGAGCTCCATGATTAGTTCGAATACATTGTTTATAATCTTCCGGAAAAATCACGTTCAACTTCTCTTCCACTTTCTTTATATCTTCATCTCTAGCTGGTTTTTCAAGATACTTCCATTCTAATTCACTCATCTTATATTTCCTCCCCATAGCTTATTACCACCTAAATGATTAACTCCATGAGTCTCTTTAACCACTAATTGCATCTTCCCTGGGACTTGATGATGATGCCAAGTAAAGCTTTTGTGATATGGCTCTTCAGCCATTATTTCTTGCAACTGTTCTTCAGTAAACCTATCTTTTAGTGCTGAATCTTTCTCTATCGCATTCTTTAAATCCCTTGTACACTCTTTAAATTGTTTACGGTCTTTAGCAATGAACATATCTTCCTTTAATGTAGTAGTAAATTTTACATCATCACCTTTAAATATAGGAAAACCTAACACATCATAATCTACACCGTTCACATGTGTACCTCCCGCTAATGGCTTATTTACGATATTATGTCTTGGCGAAGCATTTAAATGCTTATCAACAAGTCCTACCACAGTTTTAAATTCTTCTATACTATCATAACCGTGGTCTTTAATAGTTTTATCGTTAACATGTTCAAGAAAATGTTCAACACTTTCATATCCCTTAGGTACTACCCAACGTTCTGCAACTTTACCTTCCGCATTGTATCCCTTTGCAATAACTGCATCAAGTTCAGTATAAGGGTAACCACGATGATCGATTTTTGGTAGATTATCATACTTTGGATCAACTTTTTTCGTTGCATTACTTTTAACCTTAACGGCAAATTGGGATGTAAGATCTTTAATAGATCTTTTCTCCGGCACTATAGTTCTCATCCCTACGCCTGTATCCGCAACACGCACACCTACAGGAACCTCTATCTTACCGATATTCTCTCGAACTCGCTTAACCGCTTCCTGCCCTTTAACCAAATATTCCTTAGCCGAACGAAACCGACCCTTCATACTATTCCATGCACCAGAAAAGAAGTCTTTAAAAACAGCAGGGTTAACGGCTTTTCTACCACTTTTTATTTTACCAAGGGCAGAAGCTTCCTGTCCAATCTTTGCCGTTTTGGCCATTTTTCCGCCTTTAGCAACAACGCCAATGGCTTTTCCTGGCGAGAAGTTGAGAATTGTCATAACCCCAGCTTCAGCACGCTGACCTCCTGTAATTTTTTCACCTGTTTGTGGGTCATACTCGCCGAACACGCGCTGAAGATCGTACCAGCCTGAAAATTCTCCAATTGCTCGTCCTAGTTTTGCTTGCCATGATTGATCAAGCTGTCTTACGTCTGCAGCTGTTTTCTTTACAAATGCTTGCGAATCATCTAGTAGATCTTTATATTTTTTAATAGAGCCTTCAAACTTCTCTTGAAGGTGATTAATATTACCGCCGCCAACACCGGCAATATCAGCAGCTATGCTTCCCATACCCCACTTTAATTTACTTAGGGCAAAGCTACATTTCATCTCTGCTGTACCAATTCCACTTGCTAATTCATCAAGCTTGTCTGGATCAACTTCAATTGTATATCCACCATTTTGTGTCATGCAAGATTACCTGCCTTTTCTCTGAGCTGAGCGGCTTTCTTCTCGATTTCAATGATAAGATTTTGGCCATCAACACGGGCTTCACCAGCCACTGTGCGAAGCTGATTCTGATAGTCATCATAGGCTTCTTTTTTCTTCCCTTGCCAATCAACCGCATGCGCATTATAAGCTTTCGCGTTCTCTTGAGGCGCTTGGTTAAAGTCTTCAAGCGCTTTTCTTACATTATTCGCATAGCTATCTAATGCTTCCGCTTGAGCCAAATATTTAGCCCGGAGAAGTTGACGTTCCGCTTCTTCCTTTGCATCTTCCAATTTATCTTTGACATCATTAGCTGTGTCTTTAGTCTTATCCCAAGCATCACTCGCTACATTCTTTACGCCGCCCCATACATCGTAGCCCAATTGATCCTCTCCTTCCTTTTTCCTCAAACCCTTTTCTTTTCCAACTACTATTTTAAAGGAATATATGGAAAATTTGGATAGGAAGAAGGATTGCTTTTTTCAAGACAGCAAGACCTTTATACCCAATAAGAACAAACGTTCCTTGATTCAAAAGAACTATTTTCTACTTCTCTATTAAAACTTCTGTTATATCTTATAGGAGATATAAGCATGTCACTCATAGCTATCAACGAACAAAGTCCCACCATTCTAATCTCCTTAACATTACTGATAAAATGACTTAATAGACATTATTTTAGAATCGCAGACAGACTAATTTTTCACAAAATCTATGATTGTTGCCTTTGTGCTTGAACTAACAGACTAATTGAAAGAGTTATAACTGAAATAGTTTTATAAAGCATTTCTTTGTAACAAGGAATGCTTTTTATCTCTATCTAAAATCAAAAATAAGTTTTCTATAGCAATAAAAATATAATTATAATCAGTAATTATTTATTGTAATTCGATAAATAATGTGTTAAATTCAAATGGATAATAAATCAGTGAGGTGTTTTTTATGAAACGAGGTTCAACCATCTTTTTAAAAATAGCTGTTTTTCTGATTGGAACTCCAGCTCTTGCCCTATGTATATTTGGCTTATTTTACTTAGCTAAGCATCCAGCAAATCCAGAGTATGCCCATATACTCTATCCCATTGTAATCATTATGTATGTATCAGCAATCCCATTTTTCGTTGCGTTGTATCAGGCGTTCCGACTTCTAAACTACATTGATAAAAACAAAGCTTTCTCCCAAATTTCTGTAAGAGCTTTACAGAGAATAAAATACTGTGCCATTACAATTAGTATCTTGTATGTTGTAATGCTGCCATTCGTTTATTTCGTAGCAGAGCTAGACGATGCCCCAGGTCTTATCCTAATTGGAATGGTCCCTATCTTTGCTTCACTAGTCATCGCATTCTTTGCGGCTGTTCTTCAAAAGCTTTTACAAGAAGCCATCGATATAAAATCAGAAAATGACTTAACGGTCTGAGGTGAACATAATGGCGATTATAATCAATATTGATGTAATGTTAGCAAAAAGAAAAATGAGTGTAACAGAACTTTCAGAGCGGGTTGGCATCACGATGGCTAACCTTTCTATATTGAAAAATGGAAAGGCAAAAGCAGTTCGATTATCCACTTTAGAGGCGATTTGTAAGGCTCTAGATTGTCAGCCTGGAGACCTTTTGGAATACAGAGCTGACGAAGACACTGAGGGATAAGAACTTGTCCATAAAAACCAAAAGAACACCTATCAAAAGGTGTTCTTTTTTATTCTTCTTTCTCATCTTCTTTTGGCTTTTGGATCTTTTTTCTCTTTACCTTTGGTTTATTTACATACGCTTCGACTTGTTCTTGCAAATCTCCAAAAAGCTCTTGAAGCATTCTTTTTTGATCGCCGGATAAGTGTCCCTTCACTTTTCTTGGATCAAGGTTGTTTTTCCTTAATACATCATTAACTAACGAATCCACTAGTGAGTCAGGAATGCCTTTCTGTTTGTCAGATGAGTTATCCATTATACGCGCCCTCCTTCCACAATAACCTTTGATATTAGTCTATGTGGAAGGCTTGGCATATGAGCTAGCCCTAACATAACAATACTAGAGCATTCCATTCATTAATCTAGGTGTTGAATTTCTCGTGGAGCTCCATTCTTTCCATACTGTATATCTTTCTCTCTAAGTTCCGTAGCATGAGATGTACGCTCATGACGAAAATGAACAAGAACAAGCGCAATTAACAAGATTAAAAATACAAAAAATCCATAAAGAAGCGAACGCTCTAACCAGTGAATCATAAAATTTGTTTTATTGATGTGAGCTGGGAGCTTCACTGCAAAAGATAAAGAAAATGAAAATAAGGATGCTATAAAACCGACCATAACAGGAATAAGCAGAATTGACTTTTTCATGATGCCCTCATTTCTATAAAGTATTTTATTTCTATATCGATCAATCTTTTTTCTTTTATAGATTTTAATAAGAAAATATCTTTCCAATATATTTACGAATTTGAGGACAATATAGTTTCAGGGCTGATTGTTCTATGAAATCTTTACCATACAGTCGTAAACCATCCTGCTAGTTATTTTTAATCTTTCGCCACCACTTTTCATTCTCTACATACCACCCGATTGTTTCGTCCATTCCTTTCTCAAAGGTGTATGTAGGTTCCCATCCCAATTCCCTTTCCACTTTTGTTGCATCAATTGCATAGCGGCGATCATGACCAAGTCTGTCTTCCACAAACAGAATAAGTTCTCTTGAAACGCCTAGTTTCTCCACAATAAAATGCACAATTTCATTATTTGTTTTTTCATTACCTCCGCCAATATTATAAACTTCTCCAGCCACCCCTTTATGAATAACAAGATCAATTGCCATGCAATGGTCTCGAACGTGTAACCAATCTCGGACGTTCTTTCCATCTCCATAAACCGGAAGCCGTTCTCCTTCCATTGTATTTGTAATCATTAATGGAATAAGTTTTTCCGGAAACTGATATGGACCATAGTTATTGGAACATCTTGTAATATTCACATTCAGTCCATATGTTTTATAATAAGCACTTACAAGCATGTCAGCCCCTGCTTTACTAGCCGCATATGGACTGTTTGGAGCAAGCGGCGTTTCTTCTGTGAAGTAACCCGTTTCTCCTAATGATCCATACACTTCATCTGTAGAAATTTGAACGTACTTTTTAACCCCGTTCTCTTTTGCGATATCTAACAGTGTTTGAGTTCCTAGGACATTGCTTTTGATAAAAACATCTGGCTCAGTGATGCTACGATCAACATGTGATTCTGCTGCGAAATTTACGATAACATCAATTTCATGCCCTTTTACAACTCGATCAAGAAGCTCCCGATTATTGATATCTCCTTTTATAAACGTATAATGCTCGTGGTTATGACTCTCTTTTAAGTTATCTAAATTCCCCGCATATGTAAGAACATCATAATTAACAATGAAATACGCTGGATAAGCTTCTATCATATAATGAATAAAGTTGCTGCCAATAAATCCTGCTCCGCCTGTGACTAAAATGTTCATGAGGACCTAACTCCTTTTTTAAATTTTTTATATAAATTTTCTCATAAGCTAAAGGGCTCCATCCACACTATGCCCGTAGAAATATTTTCGGCCTCTTTCCCAGCTTCTTTCTGATAGAGCATCTATGTAATCTGTAAGCTGTTGAAATACTCCTTCATCCATTAATGTTTCATATTGAACAGGACATTTCGTACCGCTCCACACTGATAACAAAATAGGGATACTCTCCATCTTTATCGAGGTGTTCTGTTCTCGTACATCAAATGCTCTTTGAACAAGAGTCTTTGTTAGGTCTCCTAGCAAGACAGGTTCTCTATTATAATAGTAGAAAGTCGGTGAAAGAGTGTTCATCCACTCCATATAATAAGAGCCAATTTCATCAACAGCAGCGTTCCAATTAAGCTTCTGGGTGTAATCCATAATATGGTCTAGACTATCTCGAATCACTTCTTCCACAACTGTATCATCCCACTCTTCTAGTAGGGCTAAAAGATACGGCACAACTTCAGGAGATAGCGTCTCTCTTGCACATGACGCAAAAACATAAGCATTATCCTCTGACACTCGGGAGAGAAAGTTCAAATTTTCTACTTTTCGTAAATCTTCATGCGTACAAACGGAACAGAACACATGGATACATAAATTTAAAAGCTTTTCATTTTCAGTGTTGTTCATAAGATGGATTAAAGCATGTTTCAAAGAAAAATCTCCACTCTTAAACAATTGGATGAGAGAAATTAGCTTCTCTTCCTCTGTTAAAGACGCTCTAATATTTTGAGTTTCTCCAACAGAAGGAGCTGGCCCATACCATATGCTTTTAATTAATTCATTAACCGTTAGCAAGATTTCTCCCTCTTTCCTAATTTCCTCTATTACTTCTATTATACTAATAAAAAAGCTCAGCAACCCTCTGCTGAACTTTCCCCCTCAATCTTCATGTGTATACAAGCCCTCTACAAAGCTTTTAAAATCCGGAGCTAATTCTAAAATAAAAGGATCCACATCTGCTTCTAAATCAATATAGATGATTGGTGGATTTTCATTTCTCTCTCTGTAATCCATCGCAATCCACCAGTGTCCGTCACCTTCTAGTAATAAGATGTTTTCCGGTAGCTCCCACTCTTCGATATAGTAAGAACTTGATAGAATGCCTTCTTCATCTATTCCAAAAATTGATGTTACGCTGACATGATCATCCGCCCATCCTGTTGGTACTGATGTTGGAAAAGAATCATAAATAATGGACCCTCCGTTATGGATTTTACATAGTTCAATATAAGCCTCCGGAAGTTTAATGCCAAGCTTTTTCTCAGCTTCTATCACTTCTCTGTCTGTGACAGGTGCTTTTGTTTCGTATTCTGTATCCCAAATGTTTTTCATGTTGATCCTCCCTAATGGTTACTCGGATAAATTAAGACAAAATGCAGAAAAGTTATTAGAGAGAAAAAACAAGTTCTCTTCTTCTCTATTATGAACCCAAACGTAAACTTCCCCAAAATACTCCTCACTAACTCCTAATAGAATCTCATTCTCCCCTGGATCATTTGCAATCGAAAGAAACTCATCTGAAATTTCTCCCTCTAATATTTCAAACACCCTGTCTAAATCATTCAAATGATAAAACTTATTAACCAAACTTTCTCCTTCATCATCTGAAATTTTAAAGGTAGATTCTTTAGGATATCCTCCATTGTATTGTAGCAAAAAGTCCACATATTGTTGTGGCAGTGTTATGTTAGGGGTCCCCTCAAGTTTCCCTATATCTCGTAAAGCTATTTTTGGACCTTGATAATCTATGCTTATCATTTGTTCTCCCTCTATCCTTACTTTCTATTATATAAAAATTAATCCCATCAAAAAAAGATAATCTCATAGTGTCTAAATATGAGATTATCTTTCCCTATTAAAATTCAGTTTTCTCGACTTCTTTACTTGTCATATAATCTTCATCTGTAAGATGATCTCCCGTTACACCATAGATTATCCAGCTTTTTTTCTTTTCATCGTATTCTAGCGTGACATTAGATTCCTCAAAGTCTTCCTCAAGATCTGTGTCAATACTTGAATACACATCTCTTGTTTTCTCGTGAAATTCTACTGGAATATGGATAAGGTCAACACCGCCGCTACCTTTTTCGTACTCCACTTTTGAAAAATCAATACGAGTACCAAGTGCCTTTCCTTCAAAATAGGTGTCTTCATCATAATAGCCAATTGTTTCTGTATAATCCTTCTTAATATTATCAGAGACATTCGTCAATTTATTAGCATCTTTTTGCACTAAAGAATTGATCTTATTTTTCGCAAATTCATTAATTGTCTTTTTAACATCCTCTTTTGTTTTCTTATTAACAATAGGATCTGGTGTAATTTCATAAGACTGTTTATTACTGTCCACTGTTACCTCTTTACTCTTTCCTTCTCCCCATGGAAACTTCACAATACCTTGTAGTTTAATCCCATCTTTCACAGGACCAAACTCGGTGTTCCTCGTAAACTCTTCTCCTTCTTTCTCACCATTTATCATAAGTGTTGTGTTCGGCACATCGGAAGAAACCGTCACTGTTTCACCACTAAAGGTCAAACTTTCCGTCTCTTCAAAGTCATCATCATCAAACAGCGTAAATTCATTTGAATCTTTCACTGTTGTATAATCAAACTTCTTCTGCCCTTCTAGCGTATATGTTCCAGGACCAAAGACACCTAATACTTTAGAGTCTTGTCCTTCCATATCTACCTTTTTGCCATTGAATTTTACTGTTGCGTCTTTTTCTGCTTCCACTTCAAGCTTATAGCCTCTTGCTTTTAGTGTATATTTATCACCTAAGAAGCCATCTTCCTTCTCAATATAGAAAGCACCAATGTTTGAAATGCTGTCACCAGGATAATCTGCCATTAAAGGATTTGGTGCTTGTCCTTCTGATTCATAGTGAGCAGCTTGGGAATTAAGATACATCATTTGATCTTCATATGTTGATGAACTGTCTTGTAAATAAGCAATCGCTGACTTTGCTTCTTTCTCCGTCCATTTCACATCTTCATCAACTTCCACTAAATCTACTAACCCTTTTGCATCATTGCTACTAATCTTCTCTTGAAAATCTTCCACAAGCTGAGTTGGCTCTGGTGATTTTCCGATCACTAAAAAGAGAATAAGGATAATGATTGCAATCGGAACGATAATAACTAACTTCTTCTTCATACGAAACTCCCTTTACTGTTAATTTAAAAAATACATAGTAATCAAAGTAGAGAAAGAACTCTTAGAAAAATTCCACAAACTAACCTTTCTAGGATTAATTTCATTTTCTACTATGTTATTTCCATTATAAAACAGTAAAGAATTGGATTGGATAGGGAAAAAGAGCTCTTTTTTGAGAGGAAGTTAACCTTTAGACCTAGTTGTAAATCTTTGTAAAGAGGACTTAAGAAGGGTATTTTAACAAATGGAAAGAGCTCAAATAGTGGAGAAGCTTAGTTTATACAATAGCTTCCCATATTTCATTATCACTTCTATATTTTCATTATGAAATTTAATATTAAAATACCATCCTTTTTATCTATAAAAATATAAATTTTATCCAAAAAGGACTTAACATCTCCCTTTTTACTCCGATATAAACAGAGAGGAGAGATGATACATAAGATGATGTTTCTAGAAAGCGCTTGGATGATTTATAGTAAATCACCGCTCTTTATTTCACATGGACACAAGGATGTGCCCGCCAAAATAATAGATCTATTACATGGAGGTAGTAGTAATGAGAATTAATCACAATATCGCAGCATTAAACACTTATAACAAATTAGGGGTAAGTAATAATGCAATGTCTAAAAATATGGAAAAGCTTTCTTCAGGGCTTCGTATTAACCGCGCCGGAGATGATGCAGCTGGTCTTTCTATTTCTGAGAAAATGCGTTCCCAAATTCGTGGTTTAGATCAAGCTTCTAAAAATGCCCAAGATGGTATCTCTCTTCTTCAAATAGCTGAAGGTGGATTAAATGAAACACATGACATTCTCCAACGTATGCGTGAACTTGTTGTTCAAGCTGGGAACGATGGAACACAAAGGAAAGATGACCTTCAGGCTATTCAAGATGAGATTAAAGCTTTACAGAGTGAAATTGGAGGTGTTGATGGAGAGTCTGGAATTTCTGATCGTACACAATTTAATGGAAAAAACCTATTAGATGGAACTTTTGCTACAAAGGATTCAGATCAAAAAGATTTAGTTTTCCAAATTGGGGCTAATGCAGATCAAACTATTAAAGTGAATATTGGAAATATGAGTGCTACTGCTTTAGGTACAGCAGCTGAACCAGATGATGGAGATGACCAGACTGTAGAAGCTTCTGGATTTACTATTAGCCAAATTGATGTTACCAAATTTGCGGACACAGGTAATGATTTTAAAACTCAACTAAAATCGGTTGATGATGCAATTACAACAGTATCATCTCAACGTTCAAAAATTGGGGCTGTACAAAATCGATTAGAGCATACTATTAATAACCTAAATACACAAAATGAAAACCTAACATCAGCAGAATCTCGTATTCGTGATGTTGACATGGCAAAAGAAATGATGGAGCAGACAAAAAACTCTATCCTTGCTCAAGCTTCTCAAGCTATGCTTACACAAGCAAATCAACAGCCACAGAACGTCCTTCAAATGCTTCGATAGGAAAAAAGACATCCTTATCTGGGGATGTCTTTATTTTTTAGATACCCATTACAAAAAAATCTATATTTTATTCAATAGATACTGTTGTTATTAGGGATTTTACCACCATTGGTAACAGTAATCTACATCTTCTATTTATATCCACAATTCTTTGCAAAAACTAACAACTACTTAAAGAACCTTACAAATGATTTTATTACTTTTTCATCTAATATAAATGTTAATCTCCCTGGTACAAATAATTCACATAACCACATTATCGGTGAGCAGGAAAAAAGTTATAAATAGCTGATACACCTACTGCAGAAGATATTAAATCTACATCAAAGTTAAAAATTATTACCCTTAAATGTCCGTAAATATATATATGATTTAAAGAACGTTCGTAATTCCATTTTAAACTTAAAAGAACATTAGGGAAGCTGAATCCCTTACAAAAATAACAGATTGTAAAAGTACACTTTTACGGACGTTAATTAATTTAAAAGATATTTGTAACACAAAAAAGCCTCTTGCTCAATATAGAGCAGGAGACTTTTACTATGGGTATAACATTGGCTGATATAGGCTAATTCCGTCCTTTAGTATAGACTGTTTACTTAAAGAAATGAAATACAAGTTAAGGCATTAAGTACAGTAAATCAATGGAATTAAATCACTCTTCATAAAAAATATATCTGTAATGAATGTCTTGTGTTCTTTAACTGCACTGAATAACGCTGTTAGTTATACAATTCCCCCTGGTTATCCCTGTACCTTTCTACCCTTTTTAACCGAATATCAGGTATAAGCAGTTAATATAACTCATAATTAAGAATTGTTTTATATTATAAAATCAGATATTCTTCGTACCTTATTCAGCCGTAGTGATAGAGTTTTGCTTCCCTAAATCAATTAGGCCCTCTTTACTGATATTACTTATCAACTGATTTTTATAGGAGTCTGAATCGAACTTAGCAGCTTCATTATATTTATTATCCCAAATGGTACCTTGAAAGTAGTTATGAGCTCCTTTGACATAGATGCCAAACTTTGTCCGTTCTGAAATTTGGATTTGTATATTGTTGAAGCTATTACCGGATATTTCATATGGTACAGAAGCATGGCCGTCGAGATAAATACCATAGTTAGAGTCACTAATATGAATTTGGTCAAAAGTATTGCCATTAATCCAATTTAGATTTCCTTCTTCTACTGGAGTTGTTTTAAAATAGATTGCTTTATCGAAACCGTAAATATTGAGATTACTTACATGTACCCAAGAAATACAATCACGATTTTTTTGTGTATAGAAATGAATAGCATTTCCATTGCCTTTTCTTTTTCCAACAATCTGTATATCGGAGATTGTAGTAAGGTGGTTGCCAGATAAAAAACGATCCTTACCCTCTAGATAAATAACACTGGAATCATAATTTTCAACAAAATAGGTATTGATTGTACCCCCTTGGATACTACCGTCTAACCGAAGATGAATCACATTCACATTTCGTCTTGGTAATAATGTGGCGCCTTTACTTAAATTAAGGGTCACATTACTCTTAACTTCAATTGTGCTCTCAATGTTGTATGTTCCTGTTGGTACATATACATTTCCACCACCATCTTTATTTGCTTGATCAATAGCTTTTTGTATGGAAGAAGCGTCCTCTTTATTATCACGACCATCTGCGCCAAATTTAACAACATTGTATTCATAAGTATTTTCAGAATTAGAGAAATCATTTTTGAATTCAAAGTACAAAAATATAGACAATGAGATAGATAACAAAATCAAGATACTTTTAATAGGTCATCCTCCCTTTGATGACACTGATTTATGAAGCACTCTGTCCCTTTCCAATAAATATCTCCATATTAATGCTATGAATAAAAAGAAAACTTCATTAATAATCATTGAAAGTGAACTAAGCAATACTATCATTGAACATAATGTAAAAAACAGATAACGTATATCTGGTCCTTTTTTTCGCCCCTTGTAAAGGTCAATAGCTAACAGAAGAAATATAATTAAGTAAAGTGTTAAGCCGATAAGCCCTGATTCTGTAAGCACTTCTAAAAACGTATTATGCATGTAACGATCGCTTCCGAAATAAGAGGAATTGTATGGACGAAAATTGAATAAACCAATACCAAAAACAGGGTGATCTTTAAATAAACTTATTCCATTTTCCCAAAGAGTAAACCTCCCACTTCCATTGTCATTGGCTGATGATTCAAATCTAGATGTAAGTATATCCCAAATGTTTATAGAGAGAAAAAAATTTGCAATTTGGATGAGCAGGTAACTGAGTACCAGTCCTGATGTAACCATTTTTATTTTTGTCTTTACTTTTGCAAATATAAAAAACATAAAGAGTCCTAATAATACGGCTAGTATCGCCCCCCTAGAGAATGTGAGCAAGAGTGTACTAGTAGTTAGTAATAATCCTAGTTTAGATTTTTTCGAATCGATATGTGTTAAATAGTAGAAAAAGAAAACAAAGTTACAAAAGGAGAATATGTTGGGATCATCAAATGTCCCAATCAGTCTTGGCACACTCCTATCAACTAAAACTCCATAAGACCTTATTTGATTACCAATAAAATTGAAATGGAGAAAATACATACCAATTGCGTAAAGGATGATCGAGGTTAGGTTGAAAATAATTCCAACGCTTGAAATTATTTTTTCTAGTTTCATAATATCAACTTTACTAAGGATATCCTTCATTACAATATAAGAGGTTAAGGTAATAATTATACCTAATATCAAACGAATACTATATTCAGGGTATTTAGCAAATAGCCCAGTTGAGCAATAGTAAATATAAAATACAAATATCACCACTTCAAAAGTCCGTAACTTATAAAATCTAAATCCATTAAGCCTAAGAACAAAACAAACAGCAATGATAATCATATATGGTTTTAAAGCAAAACCAACATTAATATTGTAGGAACTTAGAGTAATGGACAGAAAAAGTAGGTAAGCAGGAAGTATTGAGGAATTATGGGACTTCTCAATACCATTCATAAGTATCCCTCCGTTTTTACTATAACTCAAGTTAAAATCTAACCACTATAATATAAATGATTACTTAATTGTTCTAATAATTGAATAACCATACATATTATAATGGTTAATTAATAGGTATATCTTTGAGGTATTCCATAACAAGGATTATTCTTTTTCTCGGATGTCCAACTTGAGAATAACATCATAGTAAAAGCAGTTTTTTAGCAAATAGTGTATTAATGTATATTTCGCATAAAGTTCCCCTATTATCGTAGTAAATCATTTAGGTAATCAGCCTATTCTACTCATAATAAGGGACATTGCTAATTATATGTAGATATACAATATTACCTGATTACTAGTGTACGTGAATCGGGTATACACCAACCCGATTCACAATAATAATTAAGAGTCTCTTCTATACCCACAAATAGGGGTATAAAGGTTGGTAATTTAAATTATATCTTCAAAATTTAATGAACATACCGAAATAGAATACGATGTCTCAAAGAACTATATTTATTTAGGCACTACCTCTCTTTTTAAACCTTCCATCTCGAATACGTTGTTGTAATTGTAGTAAACAATAGATCCACTGTTGACCTTTACACAATTCTTGGTATCAAAGACTACAGGGGTCTTCATATTTAATTCAATGCTTTTCTCATCTAATTCTTTGAATTCGCTATGATCAGTAAGTACAAGAATGCACTCCGCATTAGTGATAGCTTCCTTGTAAGTAGAAAGAGGGAATGTTACTTGTTCCTGTTCTACATGGGGATCGTACGCCCCTACATGATAACCCTCTTCTGTTAGTAACTGTACTATTTCCATTGCTGGACTTTCACGAACGTCATCAATATTCCCTTTATAAGTTAAACCAAATACTGCAATCTTTGCCCCATTAGTTACTATTTTCTTTACATGATTAACTACAAAGTTTGGCATTGAATTATTTATTTTCCTAGCATTTGTAATCAAAGGGGATTCAAAGGGTGCTTTTTCAACAATGAAATAAGGATCCACAGCTAAACAATGTCCGCCTACACCAGGGCCAGGAAGGTGTAAGTTCACTCGCGGATGGCGATTTGCTAATTTAATGACATCAAGAGTATTAACTCCAAGCTTATCGGATATCTTAGTTAGTTCGTTAGATAAAGCAATATTTACGTCACGATAAGTATTTTCCATAAGCTTTGACATCTCAGCTGTTATGGCTTGAGTTTCAATTACCTCGCCTGTGACAATCTTACGATATACTTCTGCAGCATAATAAGCAGCTTCAGGGGTGTATCCACCAACAATTCGAGTATTTTCAATTAACTCGATCAAAATACGTCCTGGGAGTACTCTTTCTGGGCAATGCGCTAAATATAAGTCTTCGTTGACATCCCATCCTAATCTTTGAAAAATTGGGGCGACTATGTCATCAATTGTTCTTGGAGGGATGGTAGATTCAACTATCACTACATTTCCTTTTCTAAGGTATGGAACAATAGATTCTGTTGCTTCAATAATATAGTCTAAATTAGCTGTATGATCATCATGAATAGGAGTTGGTACGGCTATAATGAATACATCGGCTTCCTCGGGCATTGAAGAAGCACTTAATTTACCGGTTTCCACTACTTCTTTAACAACTTCGGGAAGACCCACTTCTTCCAGATGAACCTCTCCTTTATTAACTAAATCAACAGCCTTTCTATTTACATCAACGCCTAGGACTTCAAACCCCGCTTTTGCAAATAAAGCTGCCGTTGGAAGCCCGATATAACCTAATCCTATAACACATATTTTCATATTAATTTACCCTTCTTTCATCTTGATTTTGAGTTAAGTTCATAATTCTCGATTCTAACCTTTTAGCTATAGATCCACGGCTATAATTGCTTAGTACATATCGTTGTCCGTTTTCGGAACAGTTTTTATAAAAGTCTTTATCGGAATAAAGTTTCATAATCGCGCTAACTAAAGCATCAACATCACCTGGTAAAGTGATAATGCCTCCTTTTGATCGCTTTATAACCGATTCAGATTCACCGCTAGCACTTAAAACAACTGGAACACCAGCACCTAAAGCTTCATATATTTTGGTTGGTATACTATCTTTTAATGCTGTGTTTTTTAATGGTACAACAGCGATATCTGAAAAATGTAGGAAGGAACGGATACGCTCATGGGGCTGTTCATTTGTAAAAACAACATTTGTTAACCCTTTTTCCTGAGTTAATAACTTTAATTTCTCAAGTTCTACACCGTTTCCTACCAATAGGAACTGTATATCTTTATGTTCAATTAGCCTTTCAGCCGCCTTTATAATGATATCAATGCCTTGAGCTACACCTATAATACCTGCATATAAAATGTTGAATTTATTGGAGGTTTTGTATTCATGTTCCACACTGCCGTCTATTTGATAGTCTAAGAACTCCGTATCAAATCCATTACTAATCAGCTCAACTTTACTCTCATCTAATCCTCGATTTATTAGCTTTTTTTTCTTACCATCAGTAACTACAGTTATTAAATTTGAATGTCTATAGATAAAGAGTTCTAATGATTCTAATACCTTATAAACCCTTGAATTGGGCGACATCTCACCAATTTCAGCAGCGACTCCTGGCCAAATATCCCGTACATCAAACACTAAAGGTGCTTTTTTAATTTTACTTAAAATTACACCAGAAATGCCCAGGAATAAAGGAGGGGATGAGGTTATAACAACATCGTATTGGTTTCTATTGAAAATAAAGGAAAGTGAGGAAAATACTAATGAAAAATAATTAAGTAAACGGGTAATTGTATTCTTTTTTTTAGAAACAAAAACAAAATTCCGGTATACATTAATTCCATTCATTTCCTCAAAATAAAAAAACTTCTTACGGTATTTTTCTTGTATCTTTCCGTTGGGATAGTTCGGCATACCTGTGATTACATCTACTTTATGTCCAAATTCAACTAGATGTTTAGCTAAACCATATATTCTTTTTGTGGCTGCTCCAGTTTCAGGTGGGAAGTAGTGGGATATAAATAAAATTTTCATATTATTCACCCCCCTTTTGGATTTTCTTAAATGACCTAAATCCATTTAACATAGCGATGATTCCAGATAGTTTAAAGCCAATATGTTTGACTTTCTTAAAATAAAAACCAGCTCCTAAAAACACACATAATAACACATTAAAATTCCTTGCTAAGAATGCTCCTTTAACTTCCAGGACCTTATCATTGATTCTGTGACCATTCTTCTTATGGTAGACAACAGGTAATGGGATGTAGTCAACCTTATGTCCTCCACGAATGAGGTCAATTAAAAGGTTTATTTCCTCTCCCCCTGGATAACGGGCACCCAATCCAAAGGACTCATCAAAATTGATATCTTCCTTACTCACATTTCTCAGATTGATAAAAATTTCAATAGATGATACTTTAAATGCTTTAAAAAGGCTCGTATGTTTTAGAAGAGCACTAGTTGGATAGTTCTTGTAATGTTGTTTCCCATCAAAATCATAAATTTGGAAGGTGCAAATTTGTGATTTATGTAAGTGCGATTGTATGTCTTTCAATATATTATCTGGGTACCAGCAATCATCATCAGAAAATGTCAAAAAATCCCCAGAAGCATGTTTTAACGCCTTATTTCTAGCATAGGATAATCCTTTTCTCCCCATTTTCAATAACTTGATATTAAGCAGGGATGAATAATCATTAATCACCCCTTCCAACAGATCGAAATTATCCTGTGCCGCTATAATTACTTCGAGTTTAATTTCCTGCTTTGTCAAACTATTTAGCAAGCGTTTTAACTCAAATGTTCGTTCCCCTAGTGTAGGGACTATAATGCTAAACAATTGTATCGCGCTCCCATAGATTAATTTATTTTGTTGATATACATTACTTTGACTTGTCTAATTGCTTTGATTTTTTAAATTGAATTATATAGCATCTCATTTCTTTACTCGTTAAAATAAACAATGCAATTAATAACAGGCAATTCAAAGATGTGCCCACATAGAAATTTAGATGGCCCCAAAGCCTTGTTCCTAATAGTAATATTAATAAATACAACAAAATATTAACTAGCAAGGCCTTTTTAATGATCCACATCCTATCTTTGTTAACTATGATAAAACTAATAAACATTGTAGTTTCAACTAGTACTGCGGCATAGGCCGCACCCACATTACCAAACTCCAAACTTAGAAAATAGTAGTACAATATACCAGATAGTACAGAAATACCTAACACCATACTTCTAAGTTGTTGTTTTCCTTTTGTTGTGAGACCGTCCCCTAATGGGAAATTAATAGATTGTAAGACCACAACTATAGATAGTATCTGGAGTAACGGTGATGCCGGCAACCATTGCTCGCCAAATAAAGTTTTAATTATCCATTCCGGGTAGAAAAACAATGGTAATGAGGCTAACATTCCCATGAGACTCATAATCTTCACTTGTTTTATATTCGTTTCACGGTGGGCAATGTAATTATTGGAGCTATGATGTTTAAATAAAACTGGGTAAAATGCCCCCGCAACAACTCCGGGTATTTGATAAAGAGCCGTTGGGATTCTATATGAAACCGAATAAAAACCAACTTCTTTTAATGATAGAACCTTTTCAATTGTCAGCATCCCAATATGTGGTATTAACATAATTAATAAACCACTTATAATAAATGATGGGAGACCCCTAAACGAGCTTTTTTCTAATTTACACTTGAGATCAAGTTCAATATTTTTAAACAAAAGATATAAACCATATACACCGGCTACAACATAAGACAATCCATAAAATAATGAGATTAAGTCTACGCCCCAGTCTACCCACATACCAAACAAAACTACAATTGTACAAATAGTTGCTGAGAGGATTCTAATTTTGGAAATAAAATTCATTTCCTCTTTTAATTGGAAATAAGTTACAGATATACTCTGCATTGTTAATCCAATTACCGTAGGGAACACTAGTAGAAATAATACTTTAATTAGCTTGGTAGAGTCGTAAAAAGAAACGAATATTAGAGCAGAAATAACTAATGTTAGAAGTAGTAAATATATTCGAATTTTTATATATGCGGACATTATTGATGAAATATTTGCATTCTCAATAGATGCCTCACGCATTACTATATTCTGCACACCCATATCAGTGAAATAACCAGCGATAAGAGCATAGGCTACGCAAAGGCTAAACATTCCATATTCTTCTGCACCAATATGTCCTGCCAGTAAAATTATCGTTATTGCATTAGCGACTCGGGTAAAGGCAGTGCTGAAGAATAGATGTAGGATATTTTTAAAGATATTTTTTTCTAGTAAAATCGCAAACCACCACTTTTCAAAACTCTAAGTAAAATTAGGTTAGATTCACCTTGCTCCATCACCTGTGAAAACTACTAATATTGTTTTTAGAAAGATTTTTAGATCAATTTTTAGAGACAAATTATTAATATAAAATAAGTCATGTTCTAGCTTTTGCTTAGGGGTGATATCGTATCCACCATTCACTTGAGCCCAACCAGTCAGGCCCGGTTTTACAGCTAATCTATTTATAAAGCCAGGGATTTCATTTTCAAATTGTTCTGTAAAAAAAGGTCTTTCAGGCCTAGGTCCTATTATACTCATATCTCCCTTTAACACATTAATTAGTTGAGGAAGTTCATCAATTCTCGTTTTTCTAATAAATTCCCCTATTTTAGTAACCCTAGGGTCATCCTTTGAGGCCCATTGTGCCCCTTTTGCCTCAGCATTTGTGTGCATTGACCTGAGCTTTATAACATAAAATTTCGATCCTCTTATACCTACCCTTTCTTGAGTGTAAAAAGCAGGTCCTTTAGATTCTAGTTTTATAAGTAAACAAAATAAGACCAAAACCGGAAAAGTAATTACAATACCTATTAATGCTAGAATAAAGTCAAAAAAGCTTTTGAATATTAAATATCGGTGAACACTAGGAACATTTATATTGCTAATGTTAGGCTTACCTAGCGAACCTTTTTCGAATTCCTTCACACCCATATAAATTTACATCCTTTCATATTAACTGTTATTAATTCCTAGTTTTATAAAGAAAGATTAGTAATTATTAGTTCTTAGATGTGGGGAGTCCGTTATGTAATTCACATGCAATTTTCTTGTTTTCTAAAGATCTTTTTCTAAGATTAATAGACTGCAAGAATATCTCTTCTAAGTCTTTTAATTGAGATAGATGGGCATCCTGCCTAATGTAACGCAGGGCTTTTTTTACAGACTTTGGGTAGTTGTTAAAGCTTGTCACCTTTCTTTTCACCCCCCCTCCAAATAACTGTTATTTATTAACGTAAAAAATTAATAAGCTCTATATAAGTAGGTTGTTTCGATATTCAAGCTTTAAACATTAAAACGGTTAGGTTTAGTTCATTTAACCCCTATAACCAAACACCCTAAACCACGACAAAAGATGCATAATGAATCCAAAAAAAAAATAGATATATTGAATGGTATTCTTTATTATTTTCGGTATATTCTTAAAATTACTCACTAGTTTCCTCTACAAAGTCCCATAAATGTAAGGACTATGTCTAAAAATTAGTGAATGGTTGTTAAATAACAGGGAAGCACATTAAAAAATCCCTAAAAATTTTTTACGTTTAATTTGGCTTGGTTCTTGCCTATAAATAGCTTGGTTCTGTATAAGAAAATCGGCATTCTCCTGAAAATAAAAAACTGCCTGACTTCCAAACATTTTATCTAATTCAGTGATTGATTCCTTAATACGAAAACTTCTTGTTGAAGTATTATGTGCATCAGAAGCAATAAAATGGGCTAAACTCGCCTCAATTAACTGTATCGAAAACTTCTGAATTTTCTTTCCGAAGTGTCCTGTCAAACTACTAGTCGTAACCTGGGTAAGCGTCCCCTTCTTAACGAGATTAAGTAGCTTCCCAGGATCCTCCATGAATCCAGCATTTCTCTCCGGGTGTACAATAATCGGCGTCAACCCTTTTAGCTGTAGATCAAACAAAAGTTGTTCTGTATACCTTGGAACATATCCAGAAGGTAACTCAATAAATAAGTAGTTAGTGTAATTGAGAGTTAGAATGTCTCCCTTCTCGAAATCCTCTAACAACTCTCCATAAATTCGCGTCTCCTGACCTGGCAAAACTTCTAAGGGAATATTCTCATGCCGGAGCACATGATTAAGATCCGTTACGCTCTTTAAAATATCTTGTTTTTTATTAAGAAATGTTCCGTTCTGATGATGCGGAGTAGCAATTATCTTCGTAATCCCTTCGTCTACAGCTACCCTCGCCATATTAATCGCATCCTCCATCGTCAATGCACCATCGTCAATGCCAGGTAAAATGTGACTATGAATATCAATCAAACTACTCACCTCCATTAAACCTTTTACTAAATTTCCCCATTATCCTCTAAGACTTCTAATGGGAAATCGTCATTAAAAAACCAAATAAAGGAGGGATTGGACAAAATATAACTACTCTCCCCCATAGTAATAATATTGATTCTTCTGTACTTTTTTATTATTCAATATGACACCAAGAATTTTCGCTCTCGCACTCTCAAGTAGTTCCTTTGTTTTCTTTGCGGAATCTATCTGTGTTTTCCCACTACTAACAACCAGAACCACTCCGTCAGTTAAATTTGACAATACTTGAGCATCTGTTACAGCTAACACGGGCGGTGAATCGAGAATGATAATATCATATTCATTCTTGGCCTTCTCTAATAAAGCATTCATCCCTCTTGAACCGAGAAGTTCTGAAGGATTTGGTGGGATCGGCCCACTTGTTAAAACCCATAGATTTTCTTGTTTAGTTGTCTTCACCGTTTTCTCAAGTGTTGCCTGTCTAGTTAGAATGTTAGATAAACCAACATGGTTCTCCGTATGGAATGTATAGTGGACGGTTGGTTTACGTAAATCAGAGTCGATTACCAAAACGCGCTTTCCTTGCTGAGCAAATACAACAGCAAGATTAGCAGTTATTGTTGATTTCCCTTCAGCTGGATTGGGAGATGTAACAACTATTGTCCGTAAATCCGTATCAGGACTTGAAAATTCGATATTTGTACGAACTGTTCGAAATTGCTCAGCTATTGGTGATTTTGAATTTGTTAAAGAGATTAAATTCTTATTTTGTTTTTGGAAAATCTTATCTTTATCTTTACGAGCCAATTGACTCACCTCTTGTTTCGTTAATCTCTATTTTGCTTCCCTTTTTCTTTGTGTTTCCCTCAATATTAATAATAGCTATTGTACCCAAAACAGGGAGACCAAGCTGATCTTCGATGTCTTTTTCCTTTTTAATTGTGTTATCTAAATAATCAAGTAAGAACGCTAAGCCTATTCCAACCATTAATCCCACTACTAAAGCAATGGCCATATTTAATATAGGATTAGGTTTAACTGGTGAAGGATTATCGCTTATTTCAGCCTTTGTTAAAATGCTAACATTATCAACGTTCATAATCGTTTTAATTTCACTTTGAAATGTTGTTGCAATCGCATTTGCAATATTTGCTGCCTTTTGTGGATCTTCATGTTGCACCGTAACATTCACGACTTGTGAGTCTTGTTCACTTGAAACAGAAATTAATTCGTTTAGTGCTCCGGAAGTCATTTCTAAATTCTCTTTTTTAATGACTTCGTCTAAGATCGCTGGGCTCTTAATAATGACATTGTATGTATTAATTAATTGAAGGTTGGTTTGTACTTCATTAGGACTATAAATTTGCTGTTCACTTTTTGATTGATTCACAAGAATTTGTGTTGAAGACTGATATATCGGTGTTAGAAAAAAATAACTAACTACTCCACTTGCTGCGGTTAAAATAACTGTGATAATACTAATGAGTAAGAGATGTTTCTTTAATGTTTGAAACAGCTCTCTCAAGTTGATTGATTCTTCCATGATGTCCCCCAAAGTTTATAATTTATCAATTTAGTACAGTTAAACTGCCAAATAAGTATTTTACTTATACTATAGTAACTACATTTCATTACAAAAAAGATGTCATTTTAGTTATCCCTCACTTAAAAAATTGATTTTGAAATTTCAATCTCATTTTTTAAATTGAATCATAAGGGATTAAATTATGTAGATTTTCACCTTTTCTCTCCTTTATAAGGAAGAAACTCATCTTTTTCAATATCTTCAAATATTTCACCATAAATGCGGGTTTCTTGTCCTGGTAAGATGGTTAGAGGAACCTCTTCTGTTGAAGCGAATCGTTTAGTTTCTTTACTTTTAAAAGTATGTCTTCTTTGCGATTATGATATCTTCCATTTTTGTGATGTGGAGTTGCGATGATTTTCATGATGCCTTCACGAACGGCTTCTCGGGCCATTTCGAGCGCTTCCGCTTCATTTTCTGCTCCATCGTCAACGCCGTATAAAATGTGACAATGAATATCTAACAATAAGTTCACTCCTCTGGCGTTTTTTAACATAAAAAAGGTATATTTATACTGTTGTTTCCAACTTTAATCATTATAGCATTACAAATTCCCCAGAGAAAGAGATAATTTTTGTTGAAAATTAATCAATTTCCCTAGGGTCCTTCTTTTTATCTATTCTCTTTTTAAACATCATTTATCTTTTTTCTACTTTTTATAGTTATTTTTAACTATTATAGATAGCGCTTTCTTTATTAATATATCTAAGTTTCGAGGCTTTTTTTGTTACTAAAAATAACTAGTGCATAATATGTCGAAAAATGTTTATATCTTTTATATCGGCTCCCTTCCCTGTCTTTTAACAAGACTTTAAAACTATTTTATTTTGTTTCACTTTTTTTAATTACAAAATTAAAACAGTACTTTTTTTCTTAGAAAGGAGGTAAAAGCATAAAAAAAGGAAGACTCTCCCCGAAGTCTTCCGCCACACCTTCTACTTTTATACACTACTTTACACTTACTTCATCCCTACTATGCTACACTCATTATAGACAACCTTTTTAATGTGAAAAGTATCCAGAATCGTTCTCTCGTTCTGTGAAAAAGTTCAAACATGTTTGTGCTCGCTCGAACTGCTGCCGAAGCACGATGTATGAATTTGGAACGGAAATGTAGACGCCGCTTTTTAACTGAATTGCTGGATGATTTGTTCCTTCATAATTGTTAATAATTTTAGCAATATGTAAAACCGAGAACCAGGAACAGTCCATAAATCGTTCAGGAGCTCCTGTTGGCATTAAGCATATTCTTCGGTGCGGACAAACAAGGATTGGTGTTTTGCGTTGATATCCTAACAACTTTGTTGCGGCGATTCTTCTTCCCGCATACGTGGATCCTGCAAAAAGACAAGCATCTTCAATAATCTTCTTCGGCGTATCATGACATTTGTATGCTTCACCTCCTTCATATACGATAGACTGATACGACGAATTTGCGTAAGGCAGTATCGCTTGGGTATTTTGATTCACAAAACTATCGATCTTGTTAAAAACCATTGTTTAATCCCCCTTTTAATTAACAATTCAAGGAAATTATATCTAATAAATTGGTAATTTAAAAGTTAAGTTTTCACGGAGTATTTTTACACTACTTTAACGAGAATCTGTTGCAGTTTACGTGTTCCTTACGATCTTCATTTCCCCTTAAGATATTGCTCCTTCTGCTAGAAAAAGCATGAGAGCCAAAATAAGTCCGCCTCCATTTAGCACCGCCCCGCTCACTACAGACGGCCACTTTTGCGAAAGCACAGCAAACACAAGCCCAAGCACCGAAAGCGCTCCAAACATCCCCACAACAAGACCTATATTTACACCTGGACCTCGCAGTAAAAGAAACAATAAGATATTAAAAAGGGCAACAGAGATTGAAGCGACTCCAAGCTTATTCATTTTTTCCCCTCCTTTCTTTGTTTGCTTTACCTTTCTTTTCCCTTCACAGAAAGTTAACAATCATCTTTCGGAAATTCCATTTTAAGAATTAGGAAAAAGGAATTAGGACTATGCTATAAAAAAAGAAGCCTTTACTCCTTTAAGAGCAAAAGCTTCCTTTTTATTAAGGAAGAGAAATACGAAGTTCGGTCTCAGCGTCAAAGAAATGAGCTTTGTTCATATCTAGAGCTAATTTAATTGATTGTCCATGTTTCACTTCTGTCCGAGCATCAACACGCGCTACAAACCTTTGCTCATCGATGTGTGAATAGACCATTGTTTCCGCTCCCATTAATTCCGCTACTTCTACTGTGCTATTAATCACTGTATCTTGAGAAGATTCGATAAAAAGGGGCTCGTCATGGAAATCTTCTGGACGCACGCCTAAAATCATTTCCTTTCCAACATACCCTTTTTCACGCAATGTTTTCATCTTTCCTTCAGTTACGCCTATACGGGTTGTACCAATCTCGAAGACTCCTTCTTTTAGCGTTCCGTTAAAAAAGTTCATCGTAGGAGAACCGATAAATCCTCCAACAAAAACATTAGCGGGATTCTCATACACTTCTTTTGGTGCCCCAACTTGCTGGATAATGCCATCTTTCATTACAACAAGGCGAGTTGCCATTGTCATTGCTTCTGTTTGGTCATGCGTTACATAAATTGTTGTTGTTTGTAAACGTTGATGCAGTTTGGCAATTTCCGAACGCATTTGAACACGGAGCTTGGCATCTAAGTTTGATAGTGGCTCATCCATCAAGAATACTTTAGCATCTCGAACAATTGCACGTCCTAGCGCAACCCGTTGCCGCTGTCCTCCTGATAGTGCCTTTGGTTTGCGGTCTAAGTATTCTTCTAATCCAAGAATCCGAGCCGCTTCCTTTACACGACGATCAATCTCTGTTTTGGAGAACTTACGAAGTTTTAACCCAAATGCCATATTACCATAAACACTCATATGCGGATATAAGGCATAGTTTTGGAAAACCATCGCAATATCACGGTCTTTTGGAGCTACGTCATTGACACGCTTCCCATCAATATAAAAATCACCTTTTGAAATCTCTTCAAGACCCGCAATCATGCGAAGCGTTGTTGATTTTCCACATCCAGATGGCCCAACAAAGACAATAAATTCTTTATCGCCGATCTCAAGGTTAAAGTCTTCTACTGCTGTAATGTTTTTATCGTACATTTTATAAATATGATTCAAACTTAACTTAGCCATATTTTCTCCTTCCTAAATCAAGATCGTTCCTTTTACTTTATCGCTCCTCGTGTTACACCGTTGATGATCCATTTTTGCGCAACTAAATAGACAATCAACATCGGCAAGAGCGCTAATAAATAGGAAGCAAAAGCTAAATTGTAATTTGTGCTGAATTCAGACTGAAAGATATATTGAGCTAGAGGCAGTGTTGCATCGCTTGGATCTGATAATATGACGAGCGGCAACATAAAATCGTTCCACGCAGCTAAACAAGTTAAAATTGCGACTGTTGCATTCATTGGCGCTAATAAGGGAAATACAACTTTCCAAAAGACGCCCCATGAACTTGCCCCATCGATAATTGCTGCTTCTTCTAGAGCGATCGGGATTGACTTGATATACCCAACATACAAGAAAACGTTGAATGAAAGCTGATAAACAATATAAAGAAAAATTAAGCCAACTAAGTTGTCCATATTCCAAAGCGCCGTTTGTCTTACAATCGGGAGCATAATGATTGGAAAGGGAACAAACATCGCGCTAATAAAGTAATAAAAAAGCGCTTTAAAATACTTTTTATGCATGTTCCGGGCAATTGCGTAGGAAACAAGTGAGTTTGTTAGCACCGTAAAAACGACAACGAAAAAGGTAACAAGAAAACTGTTTTTAAAGGCTTGAAAAAAGTTCGTTGCTTCTATAGCATCGGTAAAATTTTGAAATCGCCATTCTTGCGGCAGAGATAGTAATGGATTAAACATCTCCCCTGGTGACTTTAGAGCAATATTAATCGTTAAATACAGCGGTAGAAAGATAGCAAATGTTCCAATAATAAGAAGTATCGTAACAAACACATTTTTCTTTTTCTTAATCACTACAAGTCAACCTCCCTTTTCTGAAGGACACGTAGTTGGAAAATAGATATCGCAACAATAATAATAAAGTAAATCACCGCATTCGCGGATTGGTAGGCAAATTCGCCTCCTCCAAATCCCCCTCGATAAATAAGCAGAGAGATCGATTCCGTTGATTGCCCAGGCCCTCCTCCTGTTAACGCAACAATATGATCAAACACCATTAGGAATCCTTTCATGGAAAGAACCATATTGATTGTAAAGAAAGGAGCGATTAATGGAAATGTGATGCTAAAAAACCTTCTCCACGGCCCTGTCCCATCAATTGCCGCTGCTTCATAAATATCGCCTGGTACCGTTTGTAAGCCAGCTAGATATAAGATGGTATTAAAAGCGGTTGCTTGCCAAACCGCCATAAGGACAATGCCAAGCCATGCTGTAGTTGGATTTCCTAAAATGCTTTGTGATAGAGATTCGATTCCTGTAAATGTGGCAATCTGAGGCAAAAATTGTGTAAAGATGAACTTAAAAATAAAGCCGACAATAAGAATGCTTAAAATATTAGGAATAAAGTAGATCGCTCTAAGTGTTTTTTGAAAGTAAACATTTGCGTTAAGACCTAGGGCAATAATTAGACTTAAGATATTCACTAAAATGGTCCCAACAATGGCAAATTGAAAAGTGAAGCCGTAGGCGTGTAGGGCACGAAAGTCTTGGAAGACGTTGAAGTAATTTTTCAAACCAACAAACTCCCACTCCCCATATCCTCTCCAATTCGTAAAACTATAAAAGATGCCTTGAAGTGCTGGATACGTATGAAATACGAAAAACAGCAGCAAGGCTGGTATTGTCATAAAGTAAAAAATACGGCCTCGATGGAGCATAACTCTCCCTCCCCCTTATCGTCTACGTTCAATTTTGTCCCATTCATTGTCCATTTTCTTCAAAAAGGCTGTGACATTTTTGCGGTAATAAAACTCCTGAATTAAATTCTCAGCACCCATTCCGACTGGATAATAGTGATCTGGGAAGCTCGTAATTTTTCCCTTTTCAAAGTTTTCTCTAAATCCCGCTAGCTTAGGGTCGCTAGGATATAGTCCTTCGAGTACTGAAAAAGCAAATTGTTCTTCCATGTATTGTTCTGATTGCGCTTCTTCTGTCATAAATTCAAGGAACATTCGGGCTTCCTTCGGGTGCTTTGAATCTTTTAAGGTTGAAAGAAGAACATCAACACCCGAAACAAGTTCGTTTTCTTCCGGATTGTTACTTACAGGAAGAGGGAATACGCCTAGATTTGATTCTGGATTTACTTTAAGTAACTCAGGAATCGCCCAGTTTCCTTGCAGATAAAAGAGACCTTCACCATTTGCAAAAGCATTATTTCCCTCATTGTACGCCATTCCGTACATATGCTTATGACCGTAGTTTAATAGTTGCTTCGTCTTCTGGGCTGTTTCTTCGTAATCGCTTTCAAAACTTGCTTCTCCGTTAGCCTTTTTCTCTGCAAATAAGTCAGGCTGCAAGTTCCCGCCAACGGCATTCCACGGGATTAACCCTGTCCACGCATCTTTTAACGTAAAGTAAATCGGAATTTCACCTTCAGCTTTCGCTTTTTCTAACAAAGCGATAAATTCATCCCATGTTTCGGGTACTTCCCCATTTAATTCTTTCATTTTATCCTTGTTATAAATAACAGCATTTGCATTTGCAGCATATGGAATTCCGTGAATCCCTTTTGTTTCTGACCCTTCCAACTCTTCTAGCATGTCAATGTAAGCTGGCTGAACTCCATTTAGTAAGGAACTATTTTCATAGTTTGTCAGAATACCAGCTTGAGCTAATTCACTATAAAGAGCATTCCCCCCTAGAGAGACAATGTCTGGCAGATCATTTTTAACAAGACGCGTTCTCAAAACAGTCTCAGCCTCTGGTGGAGCATAAAGAGAGACATCAATATTCGGATGTTCCTTTTCAAATTTCTCAATCATCCCTTCATACGTACCGATGCTTTCTGATTTGTTTGAAAAGAATTCTAAGTGTACAACATCGTCTTCCTTTGCCCCACTGCTGCCGCACCCTGTTAAGAGCAGGGTGCAGGCCAATGTGGACATTCCTACTAAAAGTCGCTTCATCCGTTGTTCCTCCTTTCATCAAACGATAAAAGCTACGTCCACCACAATTCAGAAGGGGTTTCTTCAATTAAAACGCTCTTTAAGTTCGTAACAGCCCGCTGGAATCCTTCTTCAACAGACATAATTGGATCTTCATGTTCAATGCTCACAACATAGTCATATCCATACGTACGTAAGGCACTCATCATATCTGACCACTCTTTCACATCATGCCCACACCCAACAGATCTGAATGTCCAAGCACGCGTTTGAACTTCACCATATGGCTGCATGTCTGTTAATCCATACATATTAATGTTGTCTTGATCCAGATAAGTGTCTTTAGCATGAAAATGGTGAATCGCGTTTTCTTTAGCTAAAATTTTAATTGCACCTACAGGGTCAATTCCTTGCCACCAAAGATGACTCGGATCTAAGTTGGCTCCAATCGCTTCGTTCGTTTCCTCACGTAACTTTAACAGGGTATATGGCGTATGAACTAAAAATCCGCCGTGAAGCTCTAAGCCAATTTTCACTCCATGTTCTTCAGCATATGCGCCAACTTCTTTCCAATATGGAATTAGCTTGTTTTCCCATTGCCACTTTAAGACATCTCCATATTCATTTGGCCACGGTGTAACAGGCCAGTTCGGATATTTTGCATCTTCATGATCGCCCGCTGTTCCCGAAAAGCAGTTAACAACCGGAACATCTAGTAATGATGCTAGTTTAATTGTTTTACGAAGCGTCTCGTCGGACTCTTTCGCAAAATCTTCCTCTGGTGAAATCGGATTACCGTGACAGCTGAACGCACTGATGATCAGATTACGCTCTCTTACTTTCTGGAGATAGTCCTTTCTTTTCTCTTCATCTTGGAGCAGTTTGTCTAATGGACAATGATGATTTCCCGGATAATTTCCTGTTCCAATCTCAACCGCATGAAGTCCCGCTTCTTTTACTTTATCAAGCATCTCTTCGAATGAGAGATGCGCAAACAGTACTGTAAATACACCAAGCTTCATGTTATCTTCCCTCCACTGTACTTTTTTGATAGATTTCATCAATGATGGCTGAGACTTGTAGAGCTTCTTCTGGCTTCACGACGAGCTCCGCCTCTCCCCCGCATGTCTCAATAAAATTTTTAGCCTGACTCAAGCTGTAATCGTCTTCTCCTTCGATCCAAGGAGAAGTGCTGTTTAGTAACATCCCATTTTTAGAGGTGTAGAGTTCAAATGGAAACACGTTCAGCCCTCCGTCAACTCCTGAGATGCTGACATGTTCTTCATCACTTTTAATATTGGCGGCCCATGATGCTTCTAAAAGTAAGGAAGCGCCGTTCTCAAACTTAAGATATGCTGTCACATGACCATCAACATCAAATGTGTTATGATCAAACGTTCCCCACTCGTTTAGTCCGTTTGGTGTTTTACTAAGCTCATTGTATACGCTTCCATTAACGGCGATATGTTTTGGATTTCCCATAAGCCAAAGAGCTAAGTCAAGTAGATGGCAGCCATAATCTATTAAACTTCCTCCGCCTTGTAACTCCTTGTTCGTAAACACGCCCCACCCTGGAACTTTGCGACGACGCATTGCTCTCACGCGTGCTACAAGCGGAGTTCCTACTTCTGGCATCATCCGCTTCGCTGCCTGCGCTTCTTTCATAAAGCGGTAATGATAAGCAATAGCAAGCTTCTTCCCGGAATTTTCCCCTGCTTCGATCATGTCTTCACACTCTTTTTTGGAAAGAGCCATTGGCTTTTCACAAAACACATGAACACCGCTATTTAATGCTTCAATCGCATATTGGGCATGAAATTTATTTGGTGTACAAATACAAACAGCATCAACTTCTTTTAATAAATCTCTATAATCGATAAAAACATGGGGAATATGATGCTCGTTTGCTACTTCCGTAGCTTTTTCACTGTTAATATCAGTTAGTCCCCAAATGGTACATTTATCACCTAGCGCTTTAAATGCCGGAATATGCCTGTTAACCGCAATTCCTCCTGCACCAATTATGCCTATTTTCAAATCCCTCACCTCTTATATCTCTGTGATTGTCTTTGTTCGACTTGATTTTAGAGCAGCGAGAACAACAGAAAGTGACTTTAATCCTTCTTCTCCTGGAATAGGTGATGATTCGTCTTTTACAATACACTGAATAAAGGCATCAATAACACCAGTACTACGTTGGCCGCCTTCCTCGTTTGTCTGGATTTTTCCTAACTGATAATTGACAACTTCACCACTAGCATATTGAACAATTAAAGAGTATGTTGGATCTTCTTCTAGACGTAGAATGGCTTTTTCACCGTAAATAATTGTTGAATTGTCTTCTTTCCCCATGTAAGCCCAGCTTGCAGCGAGCGTACCAATAATGCCGCTCTTTGTTTTTAATACACATACCGCATTGTCATCTGTATCTCCATAGTCTTTTGCATTATCTTCAACAAATGCTCCAACTTCTGCGAATTCTTCACCTAAAAGATAACGAAGCAAATCTGTTTTGTGAACGCCAAGATCCCCCATCGCACCAATGATTGCTTCCTCTTTTTTAAAGAACCAGCTTTCTTTTCCCTCGACGCTCCATTGAGCTGGTCCACCGTGGCCAAATGTTGTTCGGAAGCTATAAACGCGACCAATTTCACCGTTTTTAATAAGCTCGCGCGCTTTTTGATGTGAAGAAACAAAGCGTTGATTATGACCAATCATCAGTTTCTTACCGCTCCGCTTCTCTGCTTCGATCATTTCTTCTGCTTCTTCTGCAGAAGTTGCCATCGGTTTTTCGCATAGAACATGAAGACCTTGATTTAAAGCATATATTGAGATTTCCGCGTGTAAGTAGTTTGGTGTACAAACGCTTACAGCATCAACAGTGCCGCTTTCAACAAGCTCTTTGTAATTCGTATATGGTTTTGCTCCATATTCTTCCGCAACTCTATGAACACGTTCTTCATTTTTATCACATAGGGCTACAATTTCTACGTTTTTATTCATTTTATATTCAGGTAAATGACGATGTTGAGCAATGCTTCCACATCCAATAACGCCTACTCTTACTTTCTCCATGATTTTAGTCCCCTTTCCTATTCCTTATTTTTTGATTGCAATACGTTCAAGCGGTTTCGCGTTCCCGTATACGGGTCTTTTTCTGTCAACTGGCTTTGCCCACCCCACAGCATTTTTGATTACACGCTGAATTTCTTTATTGTAGTAAGTTGGGTATGTTTCGTGTCCTGGTCTAAAGTAAAACACTTTTCCATTCCCGCGTTTATATGTACATCCGCTTCTAAATACTTCGCCACCTTCAAACCAGCTTGTGAAAATAAGCTCATCTGGCGCTGGAATATCGAAATGTTCTCCGTACATTTCTTCACGCTCGAGCTCAATAAATTCACCGATTCCTTCTGCAATTGGATGGCTAGGCTCTACTACCCATAAGCGCTCTTTATCATCCTCTTCACGCCATTTTAAGTCGCAGCTTGTGCCCATTAATGTTTTGAAGATTTTAGAGAAATGACCTGAATGGAGAACAATGAGTCCCATTCCATCTAGTACACGCTCTTTTACTTTTTCAACGATTTCATCCTTTACTTCGTCATGCGCTAAATGACCCCACCATACTAAAACATCTGTCTCCTGTAAGACTTCCTCTGTGAGACCATGTTCCTCTTGATCTAATGTCGCTGTTCTAGTAGGGAATCCCTCTTCTTCTAAAAACGCTGCAATTGTGCCATGAATTCCTTGGGGATAGATTTCCTTTACAACCGGATTTTTCTGTTCATGACGATTTTCATTCCATACTGTAACTCTTAGCATTACGACAACCCCTCTCTTATTGATTTGTCATTAGTATAAAAAAAATCAGCATAGAAAAATATGCTGAATCTGGCTCTCTTTATATTCAAAAGTGCTATTGTGTTTCTTTCTTCAGGAGAATCCAACGTAAAAAGCCTGTCCCCTCCCTCTCCAAATGTGTTATATTCTAAAAAAGGAGGAGGTAGCGTGTCTCTAGTAAAAAGCAATGATGTTCAAGATTTAGAAGCGGTGAATGAGGAAGTTGTGTATCAAAATCCGCTACTTTATTTAAAAATATGGGAAATTTATAATCGCACAAGAGATATGAGAACTTTAGAAGAGCACCGCTGGCATTATCATAAAGAAGTGGAACTGCTCGCTATTATAGATGGCTATTTAGGTATGCAAAGTAAAGACCATTATACTGTGCTCGGCCCTGGGGATGTTAGAATTTTTGGAGCCTCTCAACTGCACCGCACCCACCAGCTTTATACGGATAAATTGCGTTACATTGTATTCCAAATTGACCTACAAAAACACTTTGATCAAAGTACAATGCCTTATCTCTACTGCTTCTCTGAACTTACTCAACCTTTAGATGTGATGAATTATATTTTTGAAGAAAACAACATGGTAAAAACGGAGTTTCATACTTTAATAACGGAAATTTTCACAGAATCTCAGTCAAAGCTGAACGGTTATGAAATCGCTATCAGTTCAATGATAAAACGAATTATGCTCTTACTTCTTAGACATGATACACGCAACCTTTTAAGTTATACAGAAAAAGCTGCCCTACACCGCCTGCAGCCTGTGCTCTCCTATATAGATCAAAACTTAGAAAACAAGATTACCGTAGAAGAAGCATGTTCATTATTAAATTTAAGCTACCACTATTTCATCAAATATTTTAAGAAAACGATGGGCAAATCATTTATTGATTATGTAAATTATAAGCGCATAAAAAAAGCAGAATGTTTACTAATGACAAGTGATTTTAGCATTGAAAATATTGGCTATGACGTTGGCATCCCTAACATGGCTCAATTTTATAAATTGTTCAGAAGATACAATAACTGTTCACCGAAAGAATTTAAAGAGCGAATGAGGAATGAAGGATAAGAGACCGTGAATACGTACAAGAACAGACAAATCTGCCTGTTCTCGTGCGTAGTTCTCATTTAGTTTATTAACAACCGTAACCGCCGTAGCCGCCGCCATAGCCACCACCGTAGCCACCGCCAACATAAGCAGTACCTACAATGATTAGTAGAATGAATAGAACAACAACTAAAGCAAAGCCTTTTCCAGATCCACCTGAGCTCATTACCTCCACCACCTTCTGTATTAATGTATGATATCTTATGAAAGCAGTAGTGAAAGTGGACTAGACGATGGCCTTTTCTGTCCTTTATTTAATTTTAAAGAAAGACATTTAGCACAATAAAAAAAGCTGTCCGGGGACAGCTTACACCTAACTTTCTGTTGTCTTTAATCCGCGCTCTTTTAACGGTCCTTCGACTGCTTCAAAAATCTTGCCTGCGATTACTTCCATTCCTTTATCATTTGGATAAAGATTGTCGCTAACTCCGTTATACGTTTGAACGCCTTTTCTTCCTACATTTGAACTGCTGCTCCAAACTTCAGAAAGATCAACAACAGGAAAATCATGCTCTTCCCCGACTGTTTTTACGGCTTCATCAAAAGCTTGGCAGCGCTCTCCAGCACTCCACGTTGTTAGAAGTACAACTTGAGGTTTTGAAGTTCCTTCTCCTGTTAGGTCATCAACAAGAAGGTCTAGCTGCTTTTGAAACGTATCAAGGGGGATATTGTTTTTGGCACTGCAGTCGCTTGTCCCAAATTCAATTGAAACAAGATCAGGCTCTTGCTTGTTGATCTCTGGAACAGCATCAAGCCCGTGCATAAGCAATGCTTCATGTGCACTATGTCCTTCTAGTGATACTTTGTAGTTCATCTCTTCTTGGATATAATTGCTTAACACACTTGCAAACTTTTTGTCTTCTTTTGAAGCATAGTAGCCTGCTGTTAAGCTAGAACCAAGCGGTGAGTATGTAAATTCTTCTCCTTTAAAATCCACTTTCTCATTTTTGTAAGGATGTTCCTCTTCTGTATCTGGCTCAGTACTTGCTGCTACCGCCTTATCAATCTCTTCTTGACTACTTCCTGCACTTGCTTCTCTTGCAATATTTCTCTCTTTCATTTGCCCTACCACCATCACACCAATAAAAGCTAGTAAAAGAACAAAAATCAACAGGTTTGTTTTTGAGCTCCCCACTATAAGATCCTCCATTTTTTATAAAATTAAGTTTAATTATACACTATTTTCATAATAATGGATGTTTTTCTCTTATTTTGGAATAAGAGAATTTTAATAGAGCAAGGATCATTCTAGCAATTGGTATAGCAAGAAAATTAGTATAGTGGTAATATCTTACTTAGCATTCATTACCAAAAAAAAGCAAATAGAGAATCCATGGATTGGAGTGAAGAACAATAGTTGAAGATATAAACGCAAAAAAACGAAAAAAGTTCGTTTTCCCTCTACTTTTTATCATCGTTGCAGCACTACTGCTCGTTTTCTTATGGTATCAAGGAATCTTCATTCCTAACGCTCGTGGCGCAAAGGATTATCCTGTGAGGGGCGTTGATGTCTCCGCTTATCAAGGAGACATCGATTGGAAGACATTAGCGAAGCAAGACGTGGACTTTGCTTTTATTAAATCAACTGAAGGAAGCAGTCATGTTGATCAGTATTTTGAAGACAATTGGGAAGATGCGAAAAGGACATCATTACGGACTGGTGCTTATCACTTCTTCAGCTTTGATAGTTCTGGTGTAACGCAAGCTCAAAATTTTATTAAAACAGTGCCTCGTGAGGAAGGATCCTTGCCTCCTGTTATTGATGTTGAGTTTTATGCTGACAAAAAAAAGAACCCTCCAAATCGCAGTGAAGTTGAAAAAGAACTTCAAACAATGGTAAAAAAACTCGAGGAGCATTATAAACAGCCTGTTATTCTTTATACAACAAGAGAGGCTTATGATTTGTATATTAAGGATAGTTTCAAGCAGTGTGATATATGGATAAGAGATGTTTTTACAAAACCTTCGTTATCTGATAAGAGAACGTGGACGTTTTGGCAATATACAGATCGAGAAAAGTTAGAAGGATACGATGGTGAAGAAAAGTTTATTGATGTTAATGTTTTCAATAGTAGTGAAAAAGAGTTTAAAAAGTATGGATACTAAATAAAAAAGGACACTGACGAATAAGTATCCTTTAATATTAGAGGCTTTATTTAGATAGCTGATTGATCTTCTCATGTAAATCTTGAATTTGCTTTTCTAGCGCCTTTAACCGATCATCTTGTTGACCTGTTTCTTGTTGTTGTGTAACTTGGGCTTCTATTTCCTCGTCAATAGCAAGTTTGGCTGCATATGTGGCAAGTGCATCTCCTACAGTTACAAGGATACCTGCTAGTAATGCTATTTTAAGGCTAGAAGCTAGTTTAATTTCTTCCCCCTCTAGCGTAGAATCTTTAAACTGCTCATTATTTATCATACAAACCTACCCCATTTATAAATTATTAACGATTACTCCTAATGTATTCTAAATGAAGGCAAATGGTTAACTTGATCTATTTTCACATAACCATTTGCCTAACGTCTTTTCCATTCTGCTCATTTCAATTGCCTTCATTTTCACTTCTCCTAGATAACTTACTTTTGTTCCCATAAAAAAACACCTTTTCGTTATAGTTCGGTCATTTGTATCCGATCTTTAACAAAAAGGTGTTTTTTATTTGTCTCACGTCATGGGGGTTGTCCCTCTCTTCATATCAAAAAGAATGGAGATAGATTTGATATTAATCCAAGAAATCAGGCTGTTCCTTTTGAAGGTTCTCCCAAAGAGGTTGAAAGCTTAGCCATCCTTCATATTCGGTTCCCGTCTGCTCAGCGGTTAACATTGCATGTTTTTTGTCAATGGGAATTGGTTTTCCAGCCGCTTCAGCCATTAACTGTGCCTGGCACGAACGTTCCATGGTAATAAACCACCAAGCAGCGGAATCAACGGATTGTCCTACTGTTAATAATCCATGGTTACGCAAAATAACCGCTTTATAATGGCCGAGAGCTTTTGCGATCCGTTGTCCCTCTTCAGTCGCATAAACTACACCCGTAAAATCATCGAATAACCCATGGTCATTATAAAATTGACAAGCATCCTGGGTAATCGGATCGAGTAATCGACCTAATGTAGACCATGTTTTTCCGTATACCGAATGAGCATGTGCCGCTGCCACTACATCCGGTCGAGCATTATGGATTTCTGAATGAATAGCAAAGGCAGCTCCATTAAGAGGCTGATCGCCTTCTACAATTTCTCCTTTATGGTTAACAAGTAAAAGGTCGGATACACGAACTTGACTGAAATGTTTTCCGTACGGATTGACCCAGAAATGATCTGTATATTCTGGATCCCGTACTGTAATATGACCTGCTATCCCCTCATCGAAACCGAATTTGGAAAAGAGACGGAAAGCAGCAACCAGCCGTTCCTTGCGATGCCTACGCTCTTCTGCTACTGTTTCAAACATTGGGATCTTTAAATAAGTTGTATTATTCATTATTTTTCTCCTCCTAGAAGTAAAAGGTTTGGCGTTTCTTGGCAACTTAATCTACCAAATTAAAATTATGATGATACGCGTTTCTCTTTGTATAGGACCATTTTCTTGAATGAAATAAAAGGTATTATTTGTAAGGTGATCGAAGTTAATTCAGAAGATGTTATTTTATTTAGCGTTGGAACGTACTATTTAACATTAAGGAGAAAGAAAATTATAAAGAAAGTGGGAGATCGATTGGATACAAAAGAGATATTGAAGCGATTCGAACAGGTGGTTACATACTATATTGAAGAGTTAAGTAAATATTCTCTAGATGAGTTTACGAGGAAGCCTTCTGAGGATGAATGGTCATTAGGACAAATGTACAATCATTTAATAAAGTGCACTCTTGATCTTCATTTGAAAGCAATTGAGCAATGTGCTAATGGCAATGCTTCCGAAGGCGGTAAAAAAACAGAAATAGGTGAATCGATTTTTAAAGAAGGAACGTTTCCTCCAATCAAAGTAAAAGGTCCGGATACACCGGATTTCACACCGCCAAATCCTACAGGAAAAGAAGCGGTAAAGGAAGGACTTCTTCAAACCAATGAGAAAATGCGGGAGATCGAAAGAAAGCTCTCTGACATCCCAGCAAGCCAGAAAGGTCAGCACCGGGCAATGGGATATTTAAATGCAGAGGAATATTTTCAGCTAATCGAAATGCATTTCCGACACCACTTACGGCAAAAAGAGCGAATCGATCAGTTTCTTTCAAAAGTAAGTAAGTAATGTATATAAGATGTTTCATTACATGTTGAGCAATCCATAAAAGAAGCCCTTGATACTCTTCGTATCAAGGGCTTCTATCACTTTATTAGTCTCTTAATAAAGCGTCATATATTGGTCACGTTCCCATGGATGTACTTGCGTACGGAACATATCCCACTCGATTTCTTTCGCTTCGATGAAGTGTTCGAATAAGTGTTTTCCTAGGGCATTAACCATTACTTCGTTTGATTTAAGCTCTTCAAGCGCTGCAGCAAGTGTTGCTGGAAGGTCTGAGATGCCTTCTTGTTCACGCTCTGGCTTGTTCATAACGTAGATGTTGCGGTCGATTGGTTTTGGCGGAGTTAGTTTGTTTTTAATTCCGTCAAGACCTGCTGCAAGCATAACAGCGATTGCTAAGTATGGGTTTGCTGCAGGGTCAACGCTACGTACTTCAACACGTGTGCTAAGACCACGTGATGCTGGGATACGGATTAACGGGCTGCGGTTTTGTGCAGACCAAGCAACATAACATGGTGCTTCATATCCAGGTACAAGACGTTTGTATGAATTAACTGTTGGGTTTGTTACAGCTGTAAAGCTTGTTGCGTGCTTAACAATTCCTGCGATAAACTGGCGAGCTGTGTCGCTTAGTTGAAGGTCAGCATCTTTATCGAAGAACGCATTTTCTCCATTATTAAATAGAGATAAGTTGCAGTGCATACCAGAACCGTTAACACCGAAAAGGGGTTTTGGCATAAATGTCGCATGTAGTCCGTGTTTGCGTGCGATTGTTTTGACAACAAGCTTGAACGTTTGGATGTCATCGCATGCTCTTAGGGCATTTGCATATTTGAAATCGATTTCGTGCTGACCAGGAGCAACCTCATGGTGAGATGCTTCAACCTCAAAGCCCATTTCTTCGAGCTCAAGCACGATATCACGACGGCAGTTTTCACCTAAGTCTGTTGGTGCTAGGTCAAAATATCCGCCTTTATCGTTTAGTTCAAGAGTTGGCTCTCCCTTTTCATCTAACTTGAATAAGAAGAATTCTGGCTCAGGTCCAAGATTGAAATCTGTGAAGCCTAGTTCTTCCATCTCTTTTAAGATGCGCTTCAAGTTGTTACGAGGGTCCCCTTCGAATGGAGTGCCGTCTGGATTGTAGATGTCACAAATAAGACGAGCTACTTTTCCTTTTTCAGACGTCCATGGGAACACTACCCATGTGTCAAGATCCGGATATAAGTACATATCAGATTCTTCAATACGAACAAATCCTTCAATTGAAGATCCGTCAAACATCATTTTGTTATCAAGCGCTTTTTCAAGCTGACTTGAAGGAATTTCAACGTTTTTGATCGTTCCTAGGATATCCGTAAACTGCAAGCGGATATATTTTACGTTCTCTTCGTTCGCCATTTTGAAAATGTCTTCTTTTGTGTACTTTGCCATCATTTATCCTCCCCTGAATAACTAAAACTAGTAATTTATTTAGAATACTTCAAAATGAAGTAACCCTTACATTATTAATGGAAAAAGCGTGACATATCCCCTTGATTTAACGCTGTGCGGTTTTGTCTTCCCGCTTGGTGCGTAATTTCAGAGCGCCATAGTTTGCGAAGTTCTTCTTCGCTCATTTCTTGGTCTGGCGTCTTTACTTCTGTTTTTGTATACTTGCCTTTTTCCTTTTGAACTTCGAAAATTTGCTTGATTCCAGCTAAATTGACGCCTCTTTCAATTAGTTCCTTGATTTCAAGAAGCTTATCAACGTCGTTAAATGTGAAAAGACGTCGATTTCCCTCTGTTCTCGCAGGAGCAATAAGATCGTGTTCCTCATAGTAACGAACTTGCCTTGCTGATAGTTCTGTCAATTTCATAACGATACTCATTGGAAATAAAGGCATGTTTCGACGAATATTATCACCCATATTTCGTTCCTCCTTTACTTATCTACCCTTATTGTAGAACATGTAAATTCCTGTGTCAATTATATGTTAGTTTTTCTAACATTATTTTTTATGAATTTTCAGACGCAGTGTTTTTTCCCTTTGTTCTATGGCCTTAGAGCCGCTAGGAACAAAGGGTCATCATCAGCAATTCACATTATTTTTCTTTTGTATATATTAACTAAATCTTTTTTATGAAAGCGTTACAGAGCTAACAATTCTTTTTCGATTAACGACATTACAGCGGACAGAATCGCAATCTTTACGTGCTCATATGTTAGTCCGCCTTGTACATATGCTACAAATGGAGGACGAATCGGTCCGTCCGCCGTTAATTCAAGGCTTGCTCCTTGGATGAACGTACCCGCTGCCATAATCACGTCATCTTCATAGCCAGGCATATAGCTTGGGTACGGGGTAACGTGTGAATTAATTGGTGAAGCATATTGAATGGCTTGGCAAAAAGCAACCATTTTGTCTCGCTCATCAAACTGAACAGATTGAATAAGGTCTGTCCGGCTTTCATGCCATTTTGGGCTTGTATTCATGCCAAGACGTTCTAGAAGCGCAGATGTAAAAATCGCCCCTTTTAATGCTTGCGCCACAGTGTGCGGCGCCATAAAGAAGCCTTGATACATTTCTTGAAGGCTGTATAGTGATGCACCTGCTTCACTGCCAAGTCCTGGTGCTGTCATACGGTATGAGCAAAGCTCAACAAGGTCACCACGACCCGCAATATAGCCACCGATTTTCGCCAAACCGCCGCCCGGGTTTTTAATAAGCGAGCCTGCCATAAGATCTGCGCCAACGTGTGATGGCTCCATTGTTTCAACAAATTCACCGTAACAGTTATCAACAAAAACAATAACGTCTGGGTTAATGCTTTTGACGAAAGTAATCATTTCCCGAATTTGTTCCACAGTAAACGACGGACGAATGCCATATCCTTTTGAACGCTGAATGCCAATCATTTTCGTGTGTTCATTCATGCTTTCTTTTACAGCTTCGAAATCTACATTTCCGTCTTCCCCTAGCGGAACAGCATGATAGCCAATGTTAAAGTCTTTTAACGAGCCAATGCCTTCTTTGCCTCTAATACCGACAATTTCTTCAAGTGTATCGTACGGCTTTCCTGTGATATATAAAAGCTCGTCCCCTGGGCGAAGCACGCCAAATAGCGCTGTTGAAATGGCATGCGTTCCTGAAATAATTTGCGGACGTACAAGAGATGCATCTGTTCCGAACACGTCAGCATAAACGCGTTCAAGCGCATCTCTTCCAATATCGTCATAGCCATATCCTGTTGATGGTGTAAAGTGCACGTCGCCAATTTGATGCTCACGGAAACTTTTTAACACGCGATGCTGGTTGTATTGAGCAATTACATCTACTTCCCCGTGTCTTTCCTTAATGAGTGCTTCTACTTCTTCTGCAATGCGTGCTAATTTTGTTCCGTACAACTTTTCTAACATATTACTTTTCTCTCTCCCTCAATGATTCATACAGCGGATGTGTTTTAGCTATATAGCCGCTGCATTCATATACTTCTTTTTCTTCATTAAAATGAAAAACTTCTAAAATACTGTCGCGTTTTAGAGTTGACAGCCACTCTCCTTCACCTGGCGAAAGCTCTACATTGTAGTGCTCCATCGAAGATTTGATAAGATCGCTCGTTTTAGTTTTAAGATCTTCAATATCCTTAGCGTCAAGCGCTGAGATTAATAAGGACTCTGTTGTAGACGGGATAAATTCCGGATCCACTTCATCCTTCTTATTATAAACGGTTAACATCGGTACGTCTGTAACATTTAATTCTTCTAAGAGTTTATGTACCGTTTTTTCATGTGTTGTGTAATCTGGATTTGAACTGTCAACAACGTGTAAAATAAAATCGGCTTCTGTTACTTCTTCAAGCGTTGAACGGAAAGCAGCAACAAGCGTTGTTGGCAAGTCTTGAATAAATCCAACCGTATCTGTTAGTAAAATGTCAAGTCCTGATGGAAGCTGCGTTTTGCGTGTTAGCGGATCAAGCGTTGCAAAAAGCTGGTTTTCCTCAAATGTCCCTGCATTTGTCAATTTGTTAAAAAGCGTTGACTTCCCTGCGTTTGTATAGCCAACAAGCGACACTTGAATCGACTGATTTTCCTTACGACGTGCTCTGTAGCGTTTGCGGTGTTCAACAACTGTTTTTAGCTGCTGTTTTAAATCATGAATTCTGCCGCGAATGTGACGTCGGTCTGTTTCAAGCTTTGTTTCCCCAGGTCCGCGCGTTCCGATTCCGGCTCCAAGACGAGATAAATTCACACCTTGCCCTGACAAGCGAGGTAATAAATAGTTGAGCTGTGCAAGCTCAACTTGCAGGTGTCCTTCTTTTGTTGCAGCGCGCTGTGCAAAGATATCTAAAATAAGCTGCGTTCTGTCAATAATCCGAACGCTTAGCATGTCTGTTAAGTTGCGAAGCTGACTTGGTGAAAGCTCGTCATTGAATACAACAAGATCAGGCTCTGTTTCTTCAACAGCTGCGAGCAGTTCTTCAAGCTTTCCTTTTCCGATATATGTAGCAGGATGGACTCGTTCACGCTTTTGCGTTAGCGTCAAAATTACTTCTCCACCAGCCGTTTCTGTTAACGACTCGAGCTCATCTAACGAATGGCCGAAGCGAACCTCGTCATCCCCTGGAAGCTGACAGCCAACAAGTACAGTTTTTTCCTTTTCATTTCGTTGTAAAGTATGCAAACTTTTTCCTACTTTCTTCTCATATATTCACCTAATTGCTAAATCAATCCTATCATAGCAAAAAGATGCGGGAGTTTACAAAATTTTTAAAGCTTTTATTTTAAAATGCCCGATATCCTCTTGAATAAATAGAGAAATCGGCATACAATTTGAATGATTTCGTATTTATGGGGGTTGAGTCTGGCGTGACGTGGGAAGTGTTAAGCATCATTGGAACAATTGCGTTCGCAATCAGCGGCGCGATTATCGCCATGGAAGAAGAATATGATATTTTGGGCGTTTATATTTTAGGGATTGTTACCGCATTTGGTGGAGGTGCCATCCGAAATGTGCTAATCGGCGTTCCGGTTTCCACGCTTTGGGATCAAAGCATGTATTTCCACATTGCGCTTATTTCGATTACACTGGTCTTTTTATTTCCTAATCATTTATTAAAACACTGGCACAAGTGGGGAAACTTAACGGACGCAATTGGGCTTGCCGCATTTGCCATTCAAGGCGCACTTTATGCAACAGAGATGAACCATCCGCTTAGCGCGGTTATCGTAGCCGCTGTTTTAACAGGATGTGGTGGCGGACTTGTGCGTGACTTGCTTGCAAGACGAAAGCCGCTTGTACTGCATGATGAGATTTATGCGGTGTGGGCTGTGATGGCTGCGCTTTTCATCGGGCTTAACATTGCAACAACGCCCATCAGCCTCTATGTTCTTCTTGTTGGAATTGTTGGGCTTCGGATGTGCTCTCTTTTTTATAAATGGCGCTTGCCTTTCAGATCACTTCGCCAAGAAAGAGGAACAGAAATGTAAGAAAAGGTGTCGTCTCAAAACGACACCTTTTCTCCGTCTGATAAAATTAAATCAATACTCTTTAACGTCATCAATTCTTCACGATCGAACTTGTTTGTTGATAAGAGCCGCATGGCTTGCGAGCGAATCGACTTCTCAATCACATTCCTGACATAGCGTCCATTGCTGAAAGTTTGAAGGCTTGACTGTCCTGTTACGTCGTTTAAATGCTGACGAAGTTTATACAGCGCTTCTTTTGTCAGCTCGTATTGACGTTCTTTTAACATTTTATCCGCAATTTGCAAAAGCTCACTTACTGTATAATCTTTAAAATCAATAACAAGTGGAAATCTCGATTTTAAGCCTGGATTCAACATTAAGAAGTTATCCATCTCGCGGGAATACCCCGCTAAGATCAGCACAAACTCTTGATGTCTGTCTTCCATATGTTTTACAAGCGTGTCGATGGCTTCTTTTCCAAAGTCTTTCTCTCCGCCTCGGCCAAGTGAATAAGCTTCATCAATAAATAAAATGCCGCCCATTGCTTTTTTTATGAGATCACGCGTCTTTTGCGCCGTATGTCCGATATATTCCCCAACTAAATCTGCCCGCTCTGCTTCAATTAAATGCCCTTTTGAGAGCACCTTCATTTCAAGAAACAGTTTGGCTAGAAGTCTCGCAACTGTTGTTTTCCCTGTGCCTGGATTTCCTTTGAACATCATATGAAGCGCCTGTTTTTCAGCTTTCAAACCGATTTCTTCGCGCCTTTTGCTCACGTAAAGCCATGCGTACACTTCTTTCACGATGCGCTTCATTTCGTCCATACCAACAAGCTTTGCCATCTCTCTTTCGATATCGCGAAGTGCTTCATGTTTTACCTCTTGCTTTACAACAGGGATAAAGGAGGAAGTTTGAGTTCCATGTGTTTTTTGCGTTTCATTATTTAAAACGATGTTAATTTGACCGTTATTTTTTAGCGTAACTGGTCTCTCCAAGAACGTTCACCTCTTTACTTCTTGTGCTGATTCTCACATCTTCAAAAAACCTCTCTTTCTTTCACTTTATGTTAAAAGAAAAAAATCCATGTTAAAAATCTAAGGTTGTTTAGAAATTTGTTAATGTGGGAATAACCTTTTTAGAGAAAATGCTTTCAAGTTGTGAAAGGAATGTCAAATATGAACAAAGTGAAACAAAAAGCGGCAGAAGACCGCAAAAATCAACTGATCACAAAACTATTAAACGTTGGGTTATATAAAAAGTATGGAAAACATCTTTACGAGTTTTCGCTTCAAGAACTTGAAAAAGAGTATCTCAACCAAACGAACCAAAAAATAATCTCTCGCACATAAATAGAAAAAGAGGCAACCTCATGGTGAGGTTGCCTCTTTTATGTAAAACATAGGCATGAGCGCCTTGTATTTATTCAAATTCCATTGAAACAGGTTTGTTTGGCGCAAACGTCGAGATCGCATGCTTATAGATAAGCTGCTGTTTGCCTTCTGTTTCTAATAAAACGGTAAAATTATCGAACCCTTTTACAAGGCCGCGAAGTTGAAAACCGTTTAGTAGGAATACTGTTACAAATACGTTGTCTTTGCGAAGCTGATTCAAAAACTGATCTTGAATGTTGATTGACTGTTTCATGATATTGCCTCCTCTTTATCTCTATAAGCTAACTATTTCTCGATTATATCCTATTTTCCTTCTATATAAGCAAAAATTTCAGCAAACTTTTCAGAAGGACGAGCACCTGTCATGTCAAACCACTGAATAGGTAAGCGATTGCGGAACCATGTGAGCTGACGTTTTGCATATCGTCTTGAATTGCGCTTTAAGAGCTCAACAGCTTCATCTAAACTTGTGCGCCCTTCCGCAAAATCGTACAGCTCTTTATAGCCGATTGCTTGAACAGACTGCGCCTCTTTATTAATTCCTCTTTCAATTAAATCTGAAACCTCTTTTAAAAGTCCCTTACTCATCATAATATCAACGCGCTCGTTGATTCTCGCATATAGCTTCTCTCTCTCCATTGTAAGCCCAATAAAGACTGCATCATAAAGAAGCTCATGCTTTTCTTCGTCAACGTGCTCACTAAACGGCGTTCCTGTTGTTTCGTATACTTCAAGTGCGCGGATGACCCGTCTTGTGTTATTCATATGAATGCGCTCTGCGCTTAGCGGATCCACTTTTTGGAGCTCACTGTGAAGCACTTCTGCTCCTACGCGACCTAGGCGCTCTTCTAGACGCATGCGAACCGCACTGTTTGCTTTTTCTTTTGTAAACTCGTAGTCGTAAAGTGCCGCTTGAATGTAAAGCCCTGTACCGCCTACAATCATCGGCAGCTTTCCTCTACTTGTAATATCGTGCATTTTTTCGCGCACAAGCTTTTGAAATTCGGCAACAGAGAAACTTTCATCTGGATCCTTAATGTCAATAAGATGATGCACGACACCATCCATCTCTGCTTCCGTAATTTTCGCTGTACCAATATCCATGCCCCGGTAAATTTGCATCGAGTCTCCTGATATAATCTCAGCGTTCAGCTTTTTTGCGAGCTTTATGCTTAGCTCGGTTTTTCCAACGGCCGTTGGACCGATAATTACGACCACTTTTTCTTTCGCTGTCAAACTCTCACCACTTTTCTGTTCTTCAACCCTTATATCCAATATGACAAGATTTATACGTATATTCACGTTTTTTGTCTCATTTTGTATTCTACGCGGAACGCTCCCCTATATTCAAGAGCCGTTTGGTCCTATGAACTAAAAATTGCCGTCTCTAAGCTTTATCGCTTCCTTCATGAGTGATGGACCGAATTCTTCTTCGTATTTCTTATAAAGAGGAGATAGCGCTTCAAGCCACTCTTTACGCTCTTTTTTCGTTAATGTGTGAATGTTCATTGACGAGTTTTCGCGGATATACTGAAGCTGCTCTTTGTTTTTTTCAAGCGCCTCTTTCTCATTCCACGCTGTTGCTTCTTTCATGGCTTCTAAAATAATGTTCTTCGTTTCCTCATCTTGTTCATCCCAAAATGAACGATTAATCATTACTGCATAAGCAAGATAGCCGTGATTCGTGATTGTCATGTTTTGCTGAACATTATAAAATCCTTTTGAATAAATGTTAGACACCGTATTTTCTTCCCCATCAATTTCCTTCCTATTAAGCAAAGAATAGGTATCGTTGAACTGGTGCTGAATACCGTCTGCTCGAAGCATTGTAAACTGAGCATCTAAGACAGGACTTTGCATAATCCGAAATTTTTGTCCGCTCACATCTTCAGGTTTTTTAATCACTTTCTCATTTGTTGTAAGCTGCTTAAAACCGTTAGACCATAGAGCAATCCCTTTAATATCTGTTCCATCTAATGTTTGTAACAGCTCTTTTCCAATGGGTCCTTCAAGTCCATGTCGAACGGCTTCCTCATTCGGAAAAATGAACGGCAAGTCAAGTACGCCCCATTTTGGTGACAGCATTTGGAGCTTTGAAGTTGCGGGTGCAATCATCTGTACTTTTCCTTCTTCTAATGCTGAGACTTCTTCAATATCTGAATAAAGACTTCCATTTGGAAAAACAGCCACTTTGATTTTACCGTCTGACTTTTCTTCTACAAGTCTAGCAAACCTGTCTACTGCGAGCCCTTTTGGCGTATTTTCGGCAACAACGTGACTGAACTTAATTAAGACTTGATCCCTTAATCCTTTCTGATCATCATCATAAGGAAGTTCCTTAAAAGGAAAAAGATGATGGAATCCAAATCCGATAGCGGTTACAATACCAGTAAATAAAAAAAGGATAAGAAGAATTGTTTTTTTCACATCATCCCTACCTTTCTTTTTAAAGCTTTTTCATACTATTATTATAGGATAAGTTAGCTTATAAAACATATTTATTTTCTACTTGAGAGGATCCTGCCATGCTCAAAAAACTATCAATAAGCTGGAAAATTACAACTCTATCATACGCAATTGTTCTTTTCTCACTTTTAATTGCCGGGATTTTTTTAGTCGGGATTGTTGGTCAAACAAAAGAACAGGAAATTGGGATGCGTTCAATGAACACAGCGAGAACAGTCGCAGAGCTCACAGATGTTGAGGAAATGCTCCGGGAAAAAGAAGGCTGGAAGAAACTGAATCCGATTATTGAACGGCTTAGAATCATCAACGGAGCAGACTATATTGTTGTGATGAATATGGAGCATATCCGCTACTCTCATCCGGCAAATGAGTTGCTAGGGAAAGTATCAAAGGGACGAGATGAAGACGCAGCATTTGCTGAACATATTTATCTATCAAAAGCACGCGGAGAATTAGGAACGTCCTTGAGAGCTTTTGTTCCTATTAAAGATGAGGAGCTTAATCAAATTGGCGTTGTCCTTGTTGGCAAAACACTCCCTAGCACATGGGATATTTTGATGAACTTGAAAAAAGAAATTTTCATTGTTTTATTTATTACGCTCCTCTTTGGCGTCATTGGCTCTTTTATGCTTGCACGACATATTAAAAATCAAATGTTCAAGCTTGAGCCACATGAAATTGTCCGCATTCTTGAAGAACGAACAGCCACATTTCATGCGTTGAATGAAGGGGTAATTGCGATTGACAATAAAGAAGAGATTACGATTTTCAACGAGAAAGCGCGCTCCATTTTTAATGTCCAAGGCGAGGTAGTCGGAAAGCCGATTCGTTCGGTATTAAAAGACACTCACCTTCCTGAGATTCTTTATTCAAATCGTCACGTGCATAATCAGGAAATTCAAATGAGCGGCAAGCGGATTTTTAGCAATCGCTTTCCGATTAAAGTAAACGATGAGCGCATTGGAGCTGTGGCAATTTTTCAAGATCGCACAGAAGTGGCCGCGCTTGCTGAAGAATTAACAGGCGTAAAAAACTTCGTCGATGCCCTGCGTGTACAAAATCATGAGCATATGAACAAGCTTCATAGCATTGCAGGCCTTATTCAGCTTGGACGTACAGCAGAAGCTCTTCAGTTTGTTTTTCAAATTTCAAAAGAGCAAGAAAAGCTCACAAACTTTCTTAATGAGCATATTCACCATCCTGCTGTGTCAGGGCTGCTCTTAAGCAAAGTAAGCCGCGGCAAAGAGCTTGATATTGACGTTGTGATTGATCCTAACTCATCGCTTACAGACTTTCCCCCAGGCCTTGATTATCACGATTTTGTTATTCTGCTTGGCAACTTGATTGAAAACGCGTTTGATGCCCTTGAAAAAAGCTCACATACCGAAAAGCGAATTGACGTGAGCATTGATGAATCAGAAGGAGTATGCGCGATTCTTGTTGAGGATAATGGAATTGGCATTGAAGATCATGATGTGCCGCTTCTTTTTGACCGACTTTTTACAAAAGGAAAAGAAAGCGGTCAAGGCATTGGCTTATACCTTGTAAAACAAGTTGTTGATAAAGGGGACGGAGAGATTACCGTTACTTCAGATGTTGGCTATGGTACAACCTTTTTAATTACCTTTCCACTCTAGGATGGAGGAACAGCAATGACTAAAAATGACGTTTCAGTTCTTATTATTGAAGATGATCCAATGGTACAAGAACTCAATAAAACATTTATTAATAAAGTGCAAGGATTTACAGTCGTTGGAACAGCAAGCAATGGTGAGGAAGGATTAGAAAAGCTAAAGGAACTGGATCCAGAGCTTGCCCTTCTTGACATTTTTATGCCAAAGCTAAACGGTGTGGCAACACTGCAAAAACTGCGAAACGAAAATTTCACAACAGATATTATCGTTGTTTCTGCTGCAAAAGATGGCGAAACGATCAAAAAAGTGCTCCAAAACGGAGCCATTGATTATATTATGAAGCCATTCACGTTTGAACGCCTTCAGCAAGCGCTTGAAAAATATCGAAACTATCAAAAGCGAATAAACACGGAAAGCACGTTATCACAAGAGCAGCTTGATTCTATTTTATATTCATCATCGAAAAAGGAAAACTTCTCTTCCCTTTTGCCAAAAGGACTTAATGAATTTACGCTCACTGTTATTGTCGATTACTTAAAAGAACAAAGGGAGCCGCACTCAGCTGAAGAAGTTGCCAATGGTGTCGGTATTGCCCGGGTAACAGCTCGACGCTACTTAGATTATTTAGAAAAAACAAAAGCCGTTAAAATTGATATTCAGTACGGAGGCGTTGGTCGCCCTATTAACCGCTACCTTTACGATGAAAATCATTACTAGAAGACGGACCTGTAAGAAAAGAGCTTCAGCATGCTGAGGCTCTTTTTATTTACCTCAAAGCCATTTCTGTTAGTCTATTTCTCGACAATCTTTCGGGAGATTTCCTTCTGTTATTCATTCTTCGATCATTCGAAAAAAAGAGCGTTTTGCTTTTTTAAGTTTTAAAAGAAAAGGTTGAGACCAAAAAGACCAAAATGTCCGATAAGTTCATAAAATGTTCAAAAATATTTGAAAGCGATATCATTTATTTATAGAGTTGTTGATTAAGGGGACAAAGGGGATGAAATACGATGAAGAGACTTTTTAAAAATTTAACGTTTCAAGTGCTAACAGCCATCGCGCTGGGGGTGCTTGTTGGGCTTATTTGGCCAAACATCGGAAAAGAACTAAAGCCGCTCGGCGACACGTTCATTAATGCTGTTAAAATGGTTATTGCTCCCATTATCTTTTTAACGATTGTACTTGGTATCGCAAAAATGGGCGATATGAAGAAAGTTGGAAAAGTTGGCGGAAAAGCATTCATTTATTTTGAAGTTGTCACAACGCTCGCACTTGTAATTGGACTCGTTGTAGTAAACCTTGTAAAGCCTGGAGCAGGTCTTGATTATGATTCACTTGATAAAGGAGACGTTTCGGCATACACAACAGAAAGTGGAGAAGCAAAAGGCATCGACTGGATTGAATTTGTGACTCATATTGTTCCTTCTAATATGGTTGATGCATTTGCAAAAGGTGATATTTTACAAGTTCTCTTCTTCTCTATTCTATTCGGAGTAGGTTTAGCCGCAATTGGGGATAAAGGAAAAGGCATTATTGACTCATTAGATAAACTTTCACTCGTATTCTTTAAAATTATTGGTTATGTGATGCGCGCTGCCCCAATTGGAGCGTTTGGAGCTATTGGTTATACGATCGGGCATTTCGGATTAACATCCCTTCTACCGCTTGCAAAGCTTATGCTCTCTGTTTATATTACAATGTTCTTATTTATCTTTGTTGTTCTTAATATCATTTGTAAAATGTACGGCTTTAGCTTATGGAATTACTTGCGCTTCATTAAAGACGAAATTTTAATTGTACTTGGTACAAGCTCTTCTGAATCTGTTCTTCCTCGTATGATGAACAAAATGGAGCGCTATGGCTGTTCAAAGTCTGTTGTTGGTCTTGTTATTCCAACAGGATATTCTTTTAACCTTGATGGAACGTCGATTTATCTTTCAATGGCCGTTGTCTTTTTAGCGCAAGTGTTTGGCGTTGACTTAACGATTGGTCAACAGCTTATGATTATCCTTATTCTTATGCTAACATCAAAAGGCGCTGCAGGAGTAACAGGAAGTGGATTTATCGTGTTGGCCTCAACGCTTGCAGCACTGCAAGTTATTCCACTTGAAGGTCTTGCTCTTCTTCTAGGCGTTGACCGCTTTATGAGTGAAGGACGCGCAATTGTAAACTTAATCGGAAACGGAATTGCAACAATTGTCGTAGCGAAAAGTGAGAATGAGTTTGATCGTGAGAAAAACGTTGAAGCCATTAAAGAAATCGGCAATAAAATTAAGCCAGCAAGCTAAAAAAATCCCCGTTGCTCTTAAAAGCGACGGGGATTTTTCAGCTGCTATAGCTTCCGCTACGGTAGCGACCTTTATAATGGCGATGGCCATATTTTGAATGTCCTCTTTTATAATCACTGCTTGAGTACGAACGTCCTCTGTAGCGATCACTGCTTGAATAACGTCGACTTGGTCTACGGTGACGACGATCGCTGCTTGAATAGCGACGGTCGCTTCCCATCATATTTTTCAAAAACTTTTTAAACATACTTTTCCCCCCAATTATATGAGATTGTATATCATCATATGCTAAATCCTCTAAATGAACAAGGGATTTACACGTTAAGTTTTTGTAAAGATTATTTCAATTTTCTTATAAACAAAAAAATTTAGTTTTTCAAGCTCTATATTTACGAACAAATTGGTGAAAAAATAAGCCAAAGAGCACAAGAATAATAAGAGAACCAAGCGCAACTCGGCTTGCTAAGTTTCCGTAATCCGCTAATAGGAGCGTAATTGTTCCATATAAAAATGGACCAACAACAGACGATACTTTTCCTGAAAAAGCGAAAAGACCAAAAAACTGACCGCGTTTCTCTTGAGGCGTGAGTTCAATAATAAACGTGCGCGTTGTTACCCATAGTGAACCAAGTGACACCCCAAAAAGGCTTCCTGCCACCCAAAATAGTGCAGAATTTGTTGCGACAACTGCAAAGGATAGAGCCACTATTAAAATGATACCAACCGCTACAATGGACTTCCATGCTCCCCATTTTTTGCAAATAAATCCGAAGACAAATGAGCCGATAATACTAGCAACTGTTGAAACAAGATAAAGTAAAATAAATTCCCCTGCTCCAAAACCAACAATTGCGGTTGAGTAAACGGACATCATCGCAACAGCAGTCGCAATTGCATCATTCAAAAAGAAGTACGCAATCATAAAATAAAAAATGGCTTTATAACTTTTCATTTCTTTAAGTGTTACGATAATATCACGGTACCCACTCCAAAATGAAGCCTTTTCTACCTTTTTCTCCACTTCTTTTTCTTTTGTAAAAAAGATAAAGGGAAGAGAAAACAATAAAAATAAGAGCGCTGTCGGAATAAATGCTTCATGATAATTCCCGCTGCTCACAAATGGATAAATGGATAAGCCAACGAGTGTACCAATATAGCCAACAGCGGTCCCGAATCCGGAAACAACCGCCATGTTTTCTTTTGTACTAATATCGGCTAAAATCGGATCGTAAAACACAAGGCTTGAGTTATAAAAGAATTTAGCAATCACAAAACAAATGATCACAAGAATTAATGAAAGCGGCAGTCCCCCAACTGTTCCACCTTCATCCCCCATGGCTAAAAACCCCATCATCAGCGTAAAAAAGACGGAAACAAGCGTAAATGCCGTCACATACTTTTTCTTTTTGCCCGTTCTGTCAATAAGCACTCCAAAAAGCGGGGCAAAAATGACAAGAAAAAAACTAGAAAAGGCGTTTGCATAAGAAATAAACGTACTTGCAATCTGGTTCATTCGTTCACTGTCTCCGACAACTTCCTGCAGATAAAATGGAAAGAAAATGGTTGTAATATTGGAAGAGAAAATCGTGTTTGCAAAATCGTAAAGCGCCCATGACAAAATCGGCAGCATCATAAAAAGCTTGAAGTTGCTTTTGGGCATCATTTCACTTCGCTTTTTTTCTTCTTGTAGCATACTTCTACCTCTTTCGATTTTTTATAATATATTCGAATTTCTCCCCTTCATTCCCCTTTTGATTCTCATTACTTTTACAATGCTCAACGCAAAAAACTGCTGAGAACATATGCCTCAACAGCCAATAGCTGAAAAAAACCCTAATATATGTATTATAGCTTAAATATTCCAAAATGAATATTTAAGTTTCAATTTAGAACATATAGACCTATTTGTTATAAGTCATCTAGTTCTTTAGACTACCTCCTCCAATTATGGGGATAACGTATAAACAAGTGTTTGTTCTATGGAAAATATGAGAGAGGATAACGTGTGGATTGTTTTTTACAAAAGAGGCGTTGTTCAATAGCTTTTTGTTTCTTATTCCTTTTACATACCGTAACTATTGTATTTTCATTTAGCTTAACGAAAGCTTCTCTCCTCCTTCTGATGAGAAATAGATATAAACTATACTAGATTACTTTATGCTGTTCACAGTCAGCACAAAGCCCTTCAATTGTAAGGCTAAGGTTTAATGGTGTAAAACCGGCAAACATGTCAGCACATTTCGCAAACATTTCTTCTTCTTTGCTGCTAAAATCAAGGGTAATGCCGCACCTTATACAAGATATTCCATAGCGATACAATTGCCTTGTTACAATCTCATAGCGGGACTGGCCAGCATCTTCTTTAATTTCCCTTACAACGTTAACGTCCTTTAAAAGAGCTAAATTTGTATTAATCGTTTTTTTCGTCACATTTGGAAACTTTACCGCCATATTTTGAAAAAGACGCTCTGCTGTTATCGGCAGTTTTGTCTGCAACAAATGCCTAATAATGGCTGCTCGCTGAGGCGTTAGTTTGACTCCTTTGTCCTTTAGCTTGTTTTTATAAAAATTCAGTTCTCCGTTCATTTTCTTCATCATCTCCTTTTTTTAGAGGGGCAAGTAAGGAGATCCCTACTTGCCTCCCTTTCTAGTTTTAGTGCATAGACGTTAAGACCCACACACTTCCAACTACAATAATAATGGCAATGAGACCTGAGGCAATCATTTTCCCAATTTGCCAAAGCTTGTGCTCTCCTTCTGAAATATGCATAAACATAAACAATTGAATGGCTGCTTGAATAAACGCAAGCAGGAACACGAGTGCAACAATTGTTTGGACTGATAAATTTGTGTACAACCCAACCCAAACGGCTAGAAACGTTAGCGCAATCGATAATAGAAAACCTACTACATGTGACCACGGAAAGTGACTATGTTTTTCTGTTTTTTGTTCCATTATTTCACCATCCCTAATAGATAAACGCTTGAGAAAACGAAAATCCATACAAAGTCTAGGAAATGCCAGTATAAGCTTGAAACAAATACTTTTTTCGCTGTATGCGGTGTTAGCCCTCGCTTCATCACTTCAGCGATGATCAGAATCATCCACCCAATTCCAAGCGTTACGTGAAGCCCGTGCGTTCCTGTTAAAACATAAAAGGAAGACCAGTAGGCATTTGTCCCAATTGTCGCGCCTTCATGAACAAGATGGATAAACTCCATCACTTCCATGTATAAAAATCCCCCACCAAACAGAAGTGTTACAAGGAGCCAAAGGAGCATTCCCTTCCTATTTCCTTTACGCATCTCATGAATCGCCAATCCACATGTGAAACTGCTTGTTAATAGAATAAGCGTCATCGCGATTGTATTATTAAGATCAAAAAGGTCGCTAGGAAGAGGTCCTCCTGCTGTTCTACCTTCTAACACAAAATAGGCGGAAAAAATCGTAGCAAAAAGCGCAACTTCTGCTCCTAAAAAGATCCAAAATCCAAATATATTTAATCTCCCAATTCCCGATTTATATTCTAAAGGAACGTTTTCTTCCCCAGCGTTACTAACCTGTGCCATTTTCTCACCCTTCCTTATGGAACGGCTGTTCCGCTTCCGTAATTTCTTCAACACTTACATAGTAGCCTTTATCTTCTTCAAAGGAACGAACTGAGCGAACGAGCATACAACCGAGTATTCCCACTGCGCCTAATATCGCCATCCACCATAGTTCAAAAACAAGAGCAAAACCAGCGACAAAGAAAAATGCACACATAACAGGAGCTGTTCCTGTATTGCTTGGCATATGAATAGGCTCATAGTTTCCTTCTTCTTTTTGCTCTCTCTTTGTTTGCTTTTTCGCTCTTTGCTTCATATCCCAGAACGTATCAATATTTTGGACATGAGGGATCTTCGCAAAGTTGTAGTGAGGCGGAATAGACGTTGTTGTTGCCCACTCAAGCGTTCTTCCGTCCCATACGTCTCCTTCTGTTTCTCTAATCGCATAGCGGTGACTGTAATAGATGTTGTATACAAACACAACGAATCCAAGTCCCATTGCAGCAGCACCAACGGTTGATGCAACGTTTAGACCCGTCCAACCATCTTCAGGAGCGTACGTATACACACGGCGCGGCATGCCATCAAACCCTAGAATGAATTGTGGAAGGAAACATACGTTAAAGCCAATTGTAAACAACCAAAACGCCCATTTTCCAATTCTTTCGTTCATTTTGTAGCCAACCATTTTCGGATACCAGTAAATTAGACCAGCAAAACAAGCAAAGGCAACACCTGCAATTAATGTGTAATGGAAATGTGCAACAAGGAAGTATGAGTTATGATACTGAAAATCCGCTGCTGCCATGCCAAGCATAACCCCTGTTACTCCTCCGATTACAAACGTTGGAATAAACGCAAGTGACCAAAGCATTGGTGTTGTAAACTCGATCTTACTTTTATATAGCGTTCCAAGCCAGTTAAACAGCTTAATTCCGGTTGGAATCGCAATGGCCATCGTTGTAATCGAGAAAATATTGTTAACAGCTGCGCTTCCTCCCATTGTGAAGAAGTGATGCACCCATACAATAAAGCTTAAAAACGAGATGACTACAAGCGAGACAATCATCGTTTTATATCCAAAGAGCGTTTTACGCGCGAACGTTGCAATAATCTCTGAAAAAATCCCAAATGCAGGCAACACAACAATGTATACTTCAGGATGTCCCCACATCCAGAACATGTTTGACCAAAGCATCGGATTTCCGCCGTCTGTTAAGGTGAAAAAGTGCGTACCAAACAGGCGATCAAACGTCATCAATGCAAGCGTAACCGTTAAAATCGGGAACGCAAACACGATAATAAATGACGTAATCAGCGTTGTCCATGTAAACATCGGCATGCGAAGTAGCGTCATACCAGGCGCACGCATTTTAATGATTGTGACAACAAAGTTAATCCCTGTTAACAGCGTACCAATTCCTGAAACTTGCAGACCGAGTAAATAATAGTTAATACCAGGTCCTGGGCTTCCTTCGATGGCTAATGGCGCATAGTTTGTCCATCCTGCATCAGGAGAACCTCCAAAAACAAAGGAAATGTTAAACAATATAGCTCCGCTAAAGAAAGACCAGAAGCTTAAGTTATTCAGAAACGGAAAGGCAACATCTCTTGCCCCAATTTGTAGTGGGACCGCAAAGTTCATTAGCCCAAGTAAAAAAGGCATGGCCATAAATAAAATCATAATGGTTCCATGAGTTGTAAAAATCTCGTTGTAGTGGTGAGATGATAAAAAATCATTGTTTGGAACCGTAAGCTGTGCTCTCATTAATAAAGCGTCAACTCCGCCGCGGAAAAGCATAAGTAAAGCGGCTAAAATGTACATAATTCCGATTCGTTTATGATCTACAGTTGTGATCCATTCTGTCCAAAGCCACTTCCATTTTTTAAAGTATGTAAGAACAAATAAAATTCCAATTGTAGTAAGCGCAATCGAAATGTTCGCTCCAAGAATGAGCGGATCATCAAGAATTAAGTGCTCTTTAATAAAATCAAACATCATATGTTCCTCCTTTCCTAGTGATGAGCGTGCGATCCATGGTTCGAATGCTCATGTTCTTGTGAACCTTCTTCATCTTCATCTATTGGTTCTTCAATAAGTCCATGATCTGCTCTTACTTTTAACGCATATGTTGAGTTAAGACCATGATCAACGAAATCTAAATGTGTTGATGAAAAAGTGGTTTGCTCTGCTGTATCAGGAAGCATGAGCTTCTTATACGTTTCCTCAGTTAGCTTTGGAGCCGTTTCTTTTGTCTCCTCTACCCAACTGCTATACTCTTCTTCATTCAGCGCTACAAAGTCGAACTGCTGATGAGCCATTCCCTCTCCTGTAAAGTTCGAGTTTCGACCTTCATATGTTCCAACTTCATCTGCCTGTAAGTAAAGCTCATTCACCATTCCAGGCATTCCATATATTTGCCCACCTATTTGAGGAACCCAAAAAGAAGCCATAGAGTCTGCTGCTGTAATTTTGAATAAAATTGGATGATCCTCAGGCACGTTCACATAGTTAACTGTTTCGATTTCTTGTTCTGGATAGCTAAAAATCCATTTCCAGTCAACGGCCGTTGCATGAATAACAATCGGCTCTTTATCAGCTGAAGATTTCGGTGCTTCTTTTAAGTCATAAAGAGCTTTCGCATTTGGAACAGAAAGGGCAATTACAATTAAAAGGGGGATAAGGGTCCAAATGATTTCAAGTTTTGTGCTGCCGTGCAAATTTGGATCATAATCGCGGTCATTGAAGTTTTTTCGATTACGATACTTTATAATCACAAACGTAAATACAGCAAAAATGATGACAACAATAGCAAGCATAAAATAAAGGGAAAAGATAATAAGATCTTTTTGAATCTCCCCAACCGGTCCCTTAGGATCTAACACGATAAGATCACTGCGAACTCCAAGTACAGTAATAATAACGAGTGAGATTAAACTACTTATTACAATCAACCATGCTTTACGATTTTTGAACATGGAAATTTCACCTTCCTTTCTTATGTCTCGAATGAAACAATCTCAGATTCCACCAAATTGTATAAGAAAATTAAAGTAAGTGATAGCGATTAAAAGGGCTTTTTTCACTTTTCAATAATTCGACAAACTTCATTCATAAATCAGTAACAACTCTGGATTTAACCCCCATTTAAATCCCTCTAGGGGGGGATATTATTTTCATCTCCGCTCTTAAAAACACCTATAAAATGAACTATAAATTTAATTTATCTTTTACTTTATAAACTAAAAAAACTAAGCCTTTTCCATCAAAAAAGATGCCTCTTAAAAAGGCATCTTTTTGGTTTCCTTCCATTCTTTTAAACTCATCATTTTAAAGTTCTCTTTAACGTTATGACTTAGTGGTGAAATCAACTCAATGGAATTTCCATCAGGGTCACTAAAATAAAGAGCAGCATGTGCTTGCGGACTATTTGGTAAAACGAGCGGCTGTCTGTCCTCCCCAAATCCAAACGCCGTTCTTACTTGGATTCTCCTCTCTTTCAGCCAATCTTTAGCGGAATCCATATCTTCCTGCTCAATGTGAAGAGCAATGTGGCGAACAGAAGCATGATACGGAATATGAACTTGCTCGGTTTCCCAAAGTCCCAGCCAGCTTTCTCCTTTTTTAATCCAAAAGAAAGCTAGTTTCTCTTCACGAAAAGCAATCTCTAAGTCTAGTTTTTGATAAAACTCAATCGATTTTTCAAGATTTGAAACAGGTAAATGTGCTTCATACAATCCTTTAATCATTCAAAACTCCTCCCTTTTATAAAATAGACAGCAAGATTAGCCATACTTAGCACAGCGATGATTAAGAAAAGAAAAAAAGAGAAAGGATCTCCTGCCCCGTTTAGTTCATCAGCTAATACGCCCATTCTATACAAAAAAAGAGCGGATATTGTAATAGAGAGAACGGAAAAAACGGCAACTAAAAAGCCGATAACACGCCGATAATGCTTAATCACAATAAGAAAAAAGAGCACTCCAACTAGCGTAACGATGAGGAAAATCAACAGGGGACGAAAGAGCGTGATTGTTTCAAATTCAGCTATCATAAAGCACCTCACTTTTTCAATATGTTAACATAAATTGAAAATTATTACTTTTAAAAAGCTCAAAAAAAGACCTCCAGCAAAACTAGAGGCTTATCGTGCTAATCCATATCTTTTTCTTTCCTTGAACGCACAGGAAAGAATATTATCTATTTTAAATGTCCGCTTTTCATGGCGAAGCAAACACCAAGCTTTTACTTTTGTTTTATTTATCTCATATACAATGATGGAGCGCTGTGTAATTGAGCCGTTATCCGCCATATAAATAATCTCAAGCGGTTTCTTTAGCTCTAAACTTTGTTGTAATAATCGCAGCATAATCGTTCAACTCCTTATGTTTCAATTATACCGAACAAACGTTCTTAAATCAACAAAGAGACTTTTTCTTACATAATAGACGAGCCAACTGATAGCTAACCTCTTTATACCAAATACTTATTCATTTCAATAGGATGCCAATGGGTTTATTACACGATAAGACTTGTTTAATCTCCAGCACCACTTTCATGACAAAATGTATAGCCGTTCTTTTCCTTAAAGCATGAATCCCAAGCAAAATGACACCTGTATTTTTGCCCCCGCCCCTTCTGTATATGACTAGGATTTATGGATAATAGGATATCTTCCTCTTATCCATAAATATAGAAACCACCTTTTGTACTATTATCGAATTATTTATTACCAATTTTACATATTTGTTGCATAAACGAAAACGAAAATCATTCTCAATTGTGCTATTATATTTTTATTCACTTTTGATTAGGAGGAAACGTATGATGATTGAGTTTTTAAGACTGCATAAAAGTATTGCTATTCCTTTAGGGTTGTTGCGTGTATATATCGGATACACGTGGTTTATGGCTGGGCTCGGCAAAATTACAGGGGGACAGTTTGATACATCTGGATTTTTACAAGGTGCATTGGCTAAAACAACTGGAGAACAGGCGGCTGTTCAAGCATGATGGGGAACGTTCCTCGAACATGTTGCTCTTCCGAATATCGAGATGTTTAACGTTCTTGTTCCATGGGGTGAACTGTTAGTAGGATTGGGTTTATTGCTTGGCTGCTTTACAAAGACAGCCGTATTTTTTGGAATGGCGATGAACTTCTCTTATATGTTTAGCGGTGCTACAGGCACAAATCCGCAGCTTGTTCTTTTATCAATTTTCATTTTAATTTCCGCTACAAATGCGGGAAGATATGGTGTAGATGGTGTAATTATTCCTCTCATTAAGGATAGGCTAGCGACGAATAAAGTAAAAAGCATGCAAGACATTGCTTAGTTTTTAGAGTACGAGAGCGCTAGAAAAGGTGAAAAAGCAGAGCAATATGATAGTATCTCGCTCTGCTTTTTCTCTTATTTTAGAAAGTGTTCTTTAAAAAAGTTCAGTTGATAATCTAATGTAATAGGATCATTGAACATAAACGCGTTTGCATCAGCTTCAAACACGCGATTATTTTTCACAGCCGGAATTTCTTTATAAAGCGATGTATCTTGATAAGAGTTATCTTGATCTTTATATTTACTAATTATTAAATAGTCTCCAACATATTGAGGCAGAAGTTCAGTAGAAAGCATATAGTAACCTTGTTTGTCTGTCATTTTCTTCACTTTATCCGGCATCTTTAAGTTCAGTGCTTGATAAAGGACTTCTGTTCCTCTTCCCCAGTTATCCCCGAATATCCCGATTTCTTTATTGTAGCTTTCTAGAACAGTAACCGTAACATCATCACCAAGCTTTTTCTTAATCTCTTCGCCTGTAGCTTTAGCACGGTCTTTAAAGTCGTCAATCCAGCTTTGTGCTTCTTTTTCTTTGTTTACAAGCTTACCAATTTCTAAATGTTGTGTTAGATAATCAACTTTACCATATGTATAGGTAACCGTTGGCGCGATTTTCTTAAGCTTGTTTAAGTTTTTATTTGTATCTGCCCCTATAATTAGATCAGGCTCTAGCTCCATAATCTTCTCAATATCTTCATCAGATACAACAGGCACATCTTTTAATTCTTTTTCGAATAGAGGACTTTTTTTAGCCCATTCCTCTACCCCTACTATATTGACATCTAGTGAAAGTAAATCTCCTACATAACTCCCTAACACGACCACTCGTTTAGGATGTGCAGGCACTTTTATAGGCCCATTTTCTGACTGATATGTGATTGTTTCTTGCTTTTCATCCTTACCCTGTTCTCCTGACGCCTGTTCCGCCGATTTATTGCCACAAGCACTTATTATAAGAATCATAATAAGCATGACAGGTAAAAGTAGTTTCTTCATGCTTGTTTCCCCTTCCAGTATAATAGATTAAATTAAATGGTAATGATAATCAATTTCATTAAGGTAAATCATATTATTCTTTTAAAATCCTGTCAATATATTCTTTTTTAT
>NZ_JALAMS010000011.1:320013-335105 GCF_026790145.1 Priestia endophytica
TTTTTTATAACTTTATGGATCTTTCTCCTCTGTTTCATACTCATTACTAGTTAAAATAACGAACTCATCTCAAGTAGTATGATCATTGCTGTGTAACATTTGGCTGTGCAAAAGCTCCCCTATATTTTGCACTAGGATGACGCTTGCTCAGACGGTCTTTTCCAAAAAGTTTGAAGCGTAATGTTTCAGGCTGTACTTGTTGCTCACGAGCTAGTCCTCTTTTACGAAGAACAGGCATTACAGAACTGATAAATTCCTCGTATGAACCTGGAATAGTTGCATTAATAACATTCACTCCATCTACTCCTGCTTCTTGCCAAAGCTCAAGCTGATTTGCAATCGTTTCTGGAGTTCCGACGATGCGGGAATTTCGACTCCGTAATTTGGCTAAGTCTCTTACAGTAGGAGTCCGTCCCTGTGTACTTTGTTTGAGCCATTGAAATGTACTTTGAACTCCTTCTGTTTTTACATTTTCAAGAGGTGTATCTAAATTAACATTTCCTAAATCAATGCCCATTCCGCCTGCCATATGAGCAATCATCATGTCATAGTCTATCTTTTGTTCTAATTCAATTTCTTTTTGTCGCGCTTCTTCTTCGGTTTCTCCAATCACAAAAGACAGGCCCTGATAGAAGCGGATATCATGAGGATCGCGACCATACTGTACGGCAAAGTTTCGTGTATGATCGATTAGCTTGCGTGCATTATCAGGATCAGGTGAGACGATAAAAACGGCTTCTGCATGACGAGCTGCAAAATCTCGGCCTGCTGCTGAGGACCCCGCTTGAAAAAGGACGGGTGTGCGCTGTGGTGATGGTGAAACAAGATGTGGACCTTCTACGTTATAACGTTCACTAACATGATGAATCTTATGAATTTTCTTCGGATCGGCATGAATGCCGCTTTCTCTATCTTGTAAAAGGGCATCTTCCTCCCAGGAACCTTCCCATAGCTTATACAGAACATCTACATATTCATCGGCCCAGTGATAGCGCTCATCGTGTGAGACCAATCCATCATAGCCGAAATTTCGAAAGGCATTTTCAAGCGAACTTGTGACAATATTCCACGCAATTCTTCCTTTTGAAATATGGTCAAGGGTAGAAACACGCCTCGCAAAGTTAAATGGAGGCTCTTGAAGCGGTGCTGCAGTGAAAGCTAGCCCAATCTTCTTCGTGTTCACAGCCAAAGCAGATAAAAGAACCATTGGATCGTTGCTTGGAATTTGCAAACCATTGCTTGCATGGTATTCCCACCCTCCTCGGTGATTCCCATATAATCCAACAACATCTGCAAAAAAGATGGCATCAAATCCACCGTCTTCAAGCTTTTGTGCTAGTGAAACCCATAGCTCTACATCATTAAAGTTTAATTGATGACCTTCCTTATCCCGCCATAAACCGTGAATAATATGAGAAGCCGTGTTCATCACAAAGGCAGAAAACGAAAGTGGTTTAGACATTATTTATCATCTCCATTGTTTAACTTATCGATTTATTTTGGAATAATGCGCTTTACGGAGCTGCGAATACTCTCCTCTATTAGTTCACCAGAAGATTTTTCAACAATTTCTCCCTCTTCGTTGATAAAGAAGATTACCGGAATATTTAGAATGTCGTACTGATCCACAACTGAACCTGTTCTGTCTAGCAAAATAGGAAAATGCAGTCCGTATTCTTGAACAAAAGGTTTAATAATGACTCTTGGTTCATTTGCGTTAACAGCAAGTACTTCAATTCCCTTATCCTTGTACTCTTTGTAAATATTATTTAAATGAGGCATTTCTTTTTTACAAGGAGGACAGTATGTTGCCCAAAAGTTAAGGATAACTCCTTTTCCTCTAAAATCTGAAAGACTCACTTCGTTACCGTGCAGATCTTGAAGTGTAAAATCAAAAGCTATGTCATTAAGATCCGCACCTTTAGCAACGTTTTTTTCATTCTTAAAAAAATTAACATAAACCGTGTAACCTAGTCCTAGTAATAAAACTAGAATCACCAGACTCATGAGGAGAGAATTACTAAACTTCTTCATTCTATATTTTAAGATGCTTCTCCCTCCTCTCCGTTTGTAACAGATAAAAATATCCCTTTCATTTCATGCTGTTCTTTATAATCTACATGTACAATCACTTGTTTTTCTCCCGGTTCTAAAAACTTAGTGTCTAACACATACTTTCCTTCCTCTAGAACCTTTGGTGAAACCATACCTAAAGACGCGCCGTTTTCAATAATTTCAAACTGTACATAGGCATCATCAATTTTTTCAGCTCCGTATGTGACAAAGGCTGTTAAACTAGCTGTATTATTAATTGTTAGTTTTGTAGTATCGCTGTTTAAGGAGACCTTTAGTGCTGGAGTCTCTACTGGACTGTGAGCAATACTAGACTGAGAGTAGCCTACTAATAATAGTGATATAAATAGAATTAGAGTTGTTCTCACATCATAACTCCTTCTCTAACGTACTTTTTCGATTAAGATTGTTACCTATTTATCCTGCTTCATTTTTTAAATTCGTCCAAAATAGAATACGTTTCTTAATTCGCTCAAACGTAATCATAATGATTAAAATAACAAGACTATTAAAAATCAAACCTGATATAACTAAATCATACTGAGTGAAATCGGTATAATACTGAATAAAATACCCCATGCCTGCTTTTGCACCAAACATTTCGGCCGTCATTAAAACTAAAAAACATAAGCTGAGTGACTGTCCGATGCCGTTTAAAATGAGCGGTGAACTTGCTGGAATAATGACTTTAAAAATTAAATCTCGTTTTTCAAGACCAATCGTCTTAGCATTGTCCCAATAGTGATTATCGATTAATAACACACCTTGAATCGTTCCTAAAAAGATGGGCCAAAAGGCAGCTATAAATAAAATTGACATAGAAGCCAGTTCAAATGTTGGTAATAATGCAATCGCATAAGGAATAAACAAAGTAAGCGGCAGTGGACTAAATGCATTGAAAAAAGGCGTTAAAATTTTTCTCGGCTTTGGACGCGTTCCAAAAAACAAGCCTCCACTGATTCCTAACACTAGAGCTAATAAAACACTTGGCACTAGTAGTTTCATTGAACTTAAAAACCCTTGAAAAAGTTCAAATATCGCTCTAAAAAAAGCAGCGGCCACAAGATGAGGAGACGGAAAAATAAGTGGACTTAGCCAATCTGTAAAGTTAGTGATATAAATCCATAATCCTATTAAAGCAAAAGCAATGGCTATCGAGTAACTATACGTACTTAAAAAATTTTTCATAGAATGCCTCCTTTAAATTAAGACTGTAAATTCTGCTTATTAAACCGGTTAAGAACCTTTTTATAATAATCATCATTAGGGTTTTCTTTAATAAGTTCATCTATAGCTTCTTCATACATAGACAAATTAAAGTGATCATCTAAATCAATGTTATCCACGTTTTTTATATAGCCAATGTCTTGCATTTTCCCCCACGTATTCACAACTTCCTTTTTATTTGGATCTGCTGAGTTGATCAAATGCTTCTCGTTGACGATTTCGTTCACTCTTTCTTCGGGCAGTTGCTTAAACGTTGGCTTTGATGCTTCTAAGTTTTTCTTCGGATCTTCTAATTTTACTCGCTCTGCTTTTATAAGAGCTTTCATAAACTTTTTGTATGCTACAGCTTTATCACTTGAAATATTTCCTCTGACCGTAACGCGGCAGCAAAGATCATTTTGACTTAAATCATTGCTCCAAAAAATAGGTTTCAGCCCGATTTGTTCTGTTTTAGTCAAATGTCCTGTATTAGAAAGACCAACATCTACTTTTCCAGATTGTACAGCCTCAAGCACATCTGCTACGCTTTTCACTTCAACAAAATCTACATCTTTCTGAATATCAATTCCGGCATCATCAAGCGCTGATTTGAAAATAACATCAAGAGTACCTAGTCTAACCGTTGCTATTTTCTTTCCTTTGAAATCTTCTAATGTTTTATATTTGTTGGCATTTTCCTCTTTCGTTACAACAGGTTGTCCACCTTCCATATGTCCTCCAATGAATGTAAAATCTGCTCCTTGGGCAATGTAGTTCAGCGGTCCTGCTGTACCAAAAGTGAGAGCAATATCGATTTTGTCAGAGTTTAGAGCATCTAACCCTCCACTTGTAAAGGAAATCATTTCAACTTCTACGTTTTCATCTTCAAAAAACCCTTCAGCTCGAGCAATGTCTGCTAAAGGTGCTCCGTATAGCTGACCGTATCCGACTCTTAGTGTGGAACTTTCCTTACCTGACGCTGCATCTTTTTCTCCGCACGCTGTTAACGCTAAAACAGAAATCATCAAAAGCCCTATCATCCAACGTCTGCTTCGCAATCCCTTACCTCCCCTTCTCCTCCTCATTTAAATTCCTGCTCCATACGGCTGAACCGTCTCGTTTTGTTCGAGTTTCTTAAATATTCCATTGTTCATCACGTGTAAAATTTCATTTCTAAATTTAATAAATTCCTGGCTTTCGATTAACATCTTTCGGTCTCTTGGCTTCTTAAAAGGTACGTCAATAACTTCTGCTATTTTGCCCGGAGGACCAGGCGTAAACATAACAATGCGATCGGCTAAAATGATGGCTTCCTCTGCGTCATGTGTAACAAATACTACAGTGCGCTGCTGATCGCGATTTACTTGCAGAATAATATCTTGTAATTGAATTCGTGTTACGGGATCTAATGCACCAAAGGGCTCATCCATAAACATTAAATCTGATCCTAATGATAGAGCCCTTGCAATTGCTGCTCTTTGTCTCATCCCTCCTGACATTTCACCAGGATATTTTTTCACGGTATGCCCTAACTGTACTAATTCAAGGTATTGCCCAGCTAAGTGTGCCAGTTCTTTTTTAGATTTGGATTTTTTCATCGTTCTTTTCATTGCAAGAATAATATTTTCTTCTGCTGTCAGCCAAGGAAATAGCGAATAGTCTTGAAATACAACCGCACTATCTGGCAACGAAGTTTTCGTTGATACAGAATCAACGAAAACTTCACCACTCTTCGGCTGTGCTAATCCTGTTAACAATCGAAGCAGAGTACTCTTCCCAGAACCACTAGGCCCCATTAACGTAATAAACTCTCCTTTTCTAATAGTGAGATTAATATCTTGTAAAATCTCAACTCCTTCATAACTAAAAGAAAGAGATTTAGCTTCAATTTTGGTTTGAAATGCCTTCTGTTTTTCTCTTACCTTGTAAACTTCTTGAATTACTTTTGCCATATTCATCCTCCAACCTTTTTTTATATTTCACGCCATAAAAAAGAACCAGGAACATTACTCTTTACGGCAATGTTTCTGGTTGACCAGTCAACAAAAACCTATAACCCTATCAAAATAGTAGGTTTAATATAATTAATTTTACTTTGCTTACATTAATCTAATGATCATTTCCCTTTTTCCCAAAGTTCTAGAGGTAAACCTAGCAACTCTCTTCCAATTTGCTCTCGAGCAATGTTATTAGAAGGGGCCATAGGAATTCCTCCACGTGCATCTCGGTAAATGCGTTCAAAAGTTCCTTCTATATATCCAAAGCCTCCTGCGACATCCATCGCAACTCGTGCTGCAAAATCGGCTAATTCTGTTGCTTGTACTTTTTGCTCTTTTATTTCGGAAGCAAGGGGAAGGGAAGACTCATTTAACGCACGTAATTCATCCAACCGCCTTGCCAAATCGAATTGCCATGCTCTCAAACCTGTAATGCGAATTTTTACTTCAGCTAATTTTTGCCGAATGACTCCATAATCAGCTAAACTCTTGTTGAAATCTCGATGAATCGTTCTTGTTGTGTGGGCAACTGCAGCGTCAAGCGCTCCTTCGGCTACACCTAGCCAAACGGCATTTAATCCTATTGCTACTCCTGTCCCATTTAACACATCTATCCCATCTGCTGGCAATAGATCTTGATAACTTACTCTTACATTCTCAAACATTAATGGACCACTATGGTTTCCTCTTACACCAAGTGCTTTCCATGGTTTTGCTATAATTCCGTCCTTGTGGCCGTCTACAATGAATGAGCTATGCTCCTTAGGGTCACGGCTACCCGCAGTACGGGTTTGCACAATATAAAAATCTGCCTGCCCTCCACTTGTTGTAAAGGACTTTTGAGCGTTAATAATATACTCTGTTCCATTGTCTTTCGCTTGGCTCCTGTTATACCAAACATGACCTCCTGTTGCTTTTTCACTAATGGACAGAGTACCTAAATATCCTCCCCTGACTTTAGGTAACCATCGCTCTTTTTGACTTTGACTACCAAAAATATTAATAGCTTGAACAGCACCAACATGCATAGCATATACGAGACCTGTTGACGCATCTACTTTTCCTATTTCTTCAGCTGCAACCGATAATCCCACATAGCCAAAGTCTAATCCTCCCCACTCTCTAGGAATAGTTACAGAATTCCACCCTTCACGAGCTAAGTAAAGTAAGTTTTCACGAGGAAATTGACCTGTTTTATCAACCATTTCAGCATTAGGTTTTATTTTCCCTTCAATAATAGGCTTTATCATGGCTCTCATTTTCTCAATCGATGATGGTGAATAAACAGGTCTATCTTTTGATATGTTGGTCATTTTTATATCCCTCTGTTTCTATTAGATATTAAAAGTACACTTGTTTGATCGGAAGCTCATTACCATTCACTATATAATCACCGATTGCTCGTGCTTTGTAGACCGTTGGATTATGAGAAGCAATCGTACGAATATTGCGCCAGTGGCGGTCAAGATTTGCTGACTGTCTTGTTGCAGAGGCTCCTCCAACTTCAAATAGTCTTGTCGCTGCTTGCAAAGCAATATTGTCTATCATTACTTTCGCTTGTGCAGCTTTTACTGAAGCTTCATGACTTAAAGCATAATCAATATCACCTTCAACAGCTGAAGCTACCGCCTGATCTAATGCTTCAGCAGCTGTAAGTACAATTGCTGAAGCCCCAAAAGCACTGCTCGCTATTTCCCCAATGATTTGCTGAAGTTGAGGGTCCTCTGATGGCGTATTCGCAGCTGCAAAACTGAATGTTCTTTTTCTGTTTTGAACCAAAGCTGCCGCATCTGTCACTACATTTTGCATAATTCCTGTAATCACCGCATGCAAATACAGCTGTAAGTAGGAATTAAATGGCGTTTTCTTATCGTACGTTCCAATGATTTCTTCGTGTTTAACTAAAACGTTGTTGAAACGAGTTGTTCCACTTCCCGTGAGTTTTTGACCAATACCGTCCCAATCATCCTCAAGAATGACGCCCTCACGATTTGTTGGAATAACAACAGATAGAGCCGTTTTATCTACGTCTGAAGCTGTAACAAGAACAAAATCAGCATACAGCGTGCCTGTACTAAAATACTTTGTACCATTTAAGCGATAGTCACCTCCATCCCGAGATAATTTTGTTTCAAATACTTTTGTTCCTACATTTTTGGGGGAAAGTTCAGTTGTTGCATTTCCAACAATGTGACCGTGGGCTATTTTTTGTAGCCAGTAATCTCGCTGCTCATCTCTAGGAGCGATAAGTAAATTTTCCACAAAGGAATAATGGGCGCGAAGACTATGAGCAACGTCTGGATCAGCTTCTGCTAATTTGATAATCACTTCAAAGAGTTCGCGAATACTCGCCCCTCCTCCACCATGTTCAATCGGTAACCGTAAGGCACCTAATCGTGATTGTCTAATAACATCCCATGCAAGATATGGATGTTCTTCACTGTTAGCATTTCTTCGGTCTTTCGCATCTTGAGCAATTATAGAAATTAACTCATTAAGTGCGGGTGTATGAAATTTAACAGGTTCAGTAAACAGATATGAAGATTTTCCACTACTTTTTCCAGTATCAACACTGACGTTTAAATTTCTATAGTTCGTCATATTCTATTTCTCCCTTAGCTTTGATTTACATAGATAGCATATTACTCTAATATGCATTGTTGATTATATAAAAAAACACCCTTTTCCCCCTATCAACAGTGGGAGAACAGATGCCTTTAGTTGCCTAATCGGACCACTATTTAATTTTAAGTTAAAAACTACATTTTACACGTTACTAGCTTCTTAAGCTTACAATTGATAGTTCATATTTCTATATTGAGAACCTACGTGTTCTTCTGACAAGCGTGCCCTTCCTTTACCAAATAATTTCTCCCTTAGCGTTCCTTCTTCGTACTCTGTTTTTACTAACCCACGCTCTTGTAGTTCGGGAATAACAAGCTCAACGAAATCCGCAAATGAACCAGGTGTCACTGTATAAGCTAAGTTAAATCCGTCAATATCTGTTTCATCAATCCATTCTTCAAATATGTTAGCAATTTGCTGTGGTGTACCAACAGCAATAGGTCCCATTCCACCAATACCAGCGAACTTAGCCAGCTCCTGGACGGTCCACGTTTTATTTGAACTATATTTCGTAAGCGATTCTAACATTGATTGCACAGCTTTTGTTTCTATATACTCAATTTCTTGATGTGGATCCCATTTTGAAAAGTCGACTCCAGACCACCCGCTTAGTAATGAAAGAGCGCCTTCATAGCTTATATAGCTTGCGAGTTCTTCGTATTTCTTCCAAGCTTCTTCTTCTGTTCTTCCAACAATAACGGTAAACAAGGCAAAGACTTTTAAGCTTTGTGGATCTCTTCCTTGCAAGTGGGCTTGTAATCTCAAATCTTTTACATAAGCGGCAATAGAGCTTTTTTCAGGTCCAGAAATAAATGTGCATTCAGCATGCTTAGCGGCAAATTTTCGTCCTTTTGATGATCCCCCTGCTTGATATAAAACAGGAGTTCGTTGCGACGAAGGCTCACATAAATGAATACCAGGAACATTAAAATATTTACCATGATGGTTAATGGCATGGACTTTGTCAGGATTTGTAAAGACTTTCTTTTCTTTATCCTTGATAACGGCGTTCTCTTCCCAACTGCCTTCCCATAATTTATAGCAAACTTCAACATATTCATCAGCAATGTTATAACGCTCTTCATGCTGAATTTTATGACCTGCATCAATGTTTTTCATTCCACTTTCTAAATAAGAGGTCACAATATTCCAGGCAATTCGCCCATTTGTTAAATGATCCAACGTTGTCATTCTTCTGGCGAATGTATAGGGATGTTCAAATGTTGTAGAACAAGTAATTCCAAAGCCTAAATGCTCTGTTGCATGTGCCATTGCAGAGACAAGCATCATTGGATCATTGACAGGAACTTGTGTTGCTTCTCGAACAGTGACTGTCTTATCTGCCCTGTATACGTCATATATTCCAATTACATCCGCTATAAACAGGCCATCAAAACGTCCCTTCTCTAATAATTGTGCTAGCTCGATCCAGTAATTAATATCGTTATATCGATGTGATTCGTCATCTGGATGTGTCCACAGACCAGGAGATTGATGAACAACACAATTCATATCAAAAGCATTTAAATATATTCTACTTTTTTTCATATTTCGGCCCCTTTACTTTTCAATTCTTTACGAATTTGAACCTTTCTCAGTAAAATCATTTAAACAATGTAAAAGTAAATATCACCTGTTTATTTTTTCTATTTACCCACATTTGTTGTTTGCTTCTCTATACTTTCTTTATTTTGCAGCAACTCCACCAAATGGACTAATAAAAGTCCGCTCATTTTCATCATAATGATGATTTAGCGATAGTTTTGGAAAGAGCAGCTCTGCCGTACGATACGCTTCTTCTAGGTGAGGGTATCCTGATAAAATGAACGTTTCAATTCCTAAATCAGCATATTCTTTCATTCTCTCAGCTACTGTATCAGCATCTCCTACTAGAGCTGTACCTGCTCCTCCTCTCACTAGACCAACTCCTGCCCACAGATTCGGGCTTACTTCAAGTGAAGATCGATCCCCTTTATGAAGGTCACTCATTCGTTTTTGACCTTCTGAATCCATTCTTGAAAATGCTCTCTGTGCAGCTTGAATCGTGGCTTCATCTACATGTTCAATGAGCTCTTCAGCAGATTTCCACGCTTCTTCTTCGGTTTTTCTTACAATAACGTGCAGGCGAATGCCAAATCGCAACGTTCTGCCCTTTTTGGCTGCTTTGCTTTTCATCGTTTCAATTTTTTCTTTCACTTTCTCAGGAGGTTCTCCCCATGTTAAATACACATCTACATGATTAGAGGCAACATCCATTGCAGCGGGAGAAGATCCTCCAAAATAAAGAGGCGGATATGGCTTTTGTACCGGAGGATATAACACTTCCCCGCCTTTGACATTAAGGTAGTTTCCATCAAAATCTACATCTGATCCGTTTAACGCTTCTCTCCAAATTGATAAAAATTCATCTGTTAATTCATAGCGCTCATCATGATTTAAAAACAATCCATCTCCAGCTAGTTCAACAGGGTCTCCTCCTGCGACAACGTTGACTAGCAATCTTCCTTTTGAGAAGCGATCAAATGTAGCAGCCATTCGGGCAGATAAAGTAGGCGATGTTAGTCCTGGACGAACTGCAACAAGAAACTTCAGTTTTTCGGTGACAGGTGCTAGCATTGACGCTGCAATCCATGCATCTTCACATGATTTTCCTGTTGGTAATAGCACCCCGCTGTATCCTAACGTATCTGCAGCTTGGGCAATCTGTTTGCAGTATGAATAGTTGACTGGACGCGTTTCCTCAGATGTGCCCAGATAACGCCCATCTCCGTGTGTTGGAATAAACCAAAAAATCTCCATTTCCCTCTTCCTTTCTTCTATTAATTTAAGAAATTAGTATGTAAAAAACAAAAGAGGCTCACCAAGCGAACGATATGTTCTTCGCTTAATGAGCCTCTGGATGACCAGACGGAATATTTGTATTAAATGTTATGACCATGATAAGCTAATTATTCCCATTTGTAAAGTATGAATTGAAACTAAATTTTCTTTATCAATTTATGTTCCGTAGGAAGGCTAAGAAGCATTTTCGCTAGCTTACCTTCCTTTCGCAAGCGGAGTGCATCTTTTAACGTATGTTTCATACCCTGTGCTCCATCAAGAACTTTTCGTTTCATCCTCTAGTTCCTTTACTCGTTTTTCGAGCTTCTTCACTTTAGACTGTAGTTCTGTAACAAATATAAAGGCTGCGATGGCAAGTGCAGAGCCTGCATACTCCATTTTTATTCCTCCTTAATCCTTATGCTTCGTAATATTTACGGGTAAGAAAAGAAAGGGTTTCAAAATAACCCTTTCCTTCCATCCCTTTGGTATCTAAAATCTGTTATACTATGCTATAAAATAATAACGCGAAAGAGAGGTTACGAGGTTGGACTTATTATCTTTACTTTCATTTTTAGGCGTTGCTGTGCTTCTTACCCTTATGCCTGGTCCTGATAACTTATTTGTGCTTGCTCAAAGCATTGCCAAAGGAAAAAATGCCGGCATTTTTACAACGCTTGGTCTTTGCACAGGACTGCTCGTTCATATTACGGCAGCAACGATCGGACTTTCAGCACTTGTTTATCAATCTTCTCTTGCTTTTTCAATTGTAAAATACGCAGGAGCCGTTTATTTACTTTATCTAGCTTATAAATCGTTCCGTGACAAAAGCACGCATGTGTCAATGAAAAGCGAGGATTCATTAGAAAACAAATCGCTCTACAAAAAAGGCATCATTATGAACGTTTTGAATCCAAAAGTATCGCTGTTCTTCTTAGCGCTTTTTCCGCAGTTTATTAACTACGATAGTTCTGTTACACTGCAAATGCTTCTGTACGGATTTACATTTTTAGTTCAAGCGTTCGTTATTTTTGCGCTTGTTAGCTTTTTTGCTGAAGGAGTTGGACGCTTTTTACGTAAAAGCCCAAAAATTTCTCGGAAAATTAATGCTTTGCAAGGCTCTTTGTTTACAATCATTGGAGTGAAAATAGCGTTTACTGAAAAATAATACCTTACTAAAAAGCGCCGTTCGTTTGTACGAACGGCGCTTTTTATAATCGACAACATGCTATTATTTCATCCTATTTAATAGATCAATAGCGATAATTTCCCTCGTATTTTTCTTATCTTTAATAATAAGCGATGCGTGATCTTCATCTTGCCAATAGACGTTAAAAGTCTCTGGCTCTACGGTCTTTCCTTCATTATCTATGTTTATACGAAATGAATAGCGAGGACTCCCTTCTTTCTCATAGTAAACTTTAATATCTTGCTCACCAAAGAAAGAGAGTAGTTTTCCTTCTTGCACAATTTCCACCTTGCTCATATTCATGAGAGATTGACTTATAATAATTGATCTTTCTTTTATATAACGAGGATATACAAAGGCAATAAAGGGCATTGAAAGAACGAGACCAATTGTCAGCGTCACCGTAAGGATTTTGTCTCTCTTTCCTTTTTTTATGGCTCGCTCAAGAGGTAAGTCTTCTTTTTTTAGAAAATCGAACTCTTTCTTTTCCCTACTTCTTCTATGTAAAAAAGCACTCCACCAATACACTAAATAGAGATAGCCTATTAAAAGAAAAACAGCGGCGAAAGAGCCCTCATGCAGTCTTTCAATGAGATGTTCTATATTTTGTCCATTTCTATTCATATGATAGAGTAGAAAAACAGCGATGATAAGAGCAATAAATGAGCGTTTCCTACTTTTTCTTCTAACAAAACTTACGATAACACCCAAAAGTGTAAGAAACGGTAAGTAGGTTGTAAGCAAGATAACAAGTATCCGTAAAAAATTAAGGTAGGTCATGATATGTCCCTTCTGTTAAACGATGTAAATAGACACGAGTTCAATCTTATCTTGCCACACTTTATTCTTATAAAACAAGACGTGAATTTCATATGAAATCCACGTCTTAGTTCTATCCAAATGAACGAAGTGTAAGCTGAGCAATCAAATATAGCATTTCTTGCTGTGACACATCGCCATTTTCAAGCTTTTCTTCCCATACTTCCGGCTTTTGAAGAGGTAGTTTATCTTTTACTTGTTGGAATGTTGTATATAAATTTTGAATTTGATAGTCTTGAAAATCTCCTGCTCTTTTTGCCATTACCATTGCATCTTGACGTTTGGCTTCATCTTGTGGACGTGCCCCGTTGGTAATTCCACGTTCAATCGCTTCATTCACTTCTTCTCGTGCAGCAGGATCTGCTGGTAACTTACTTTTATCCACTTTTGGTTCCTCCTTTGCCGGATCTTGTGCTGGCGGTGTTGTTGGTTTTGGCGCCGGTGTCGGTGCTGGGGTTGGCTTTGGTTTTTGAGAAGCTTTATATACTTCATCAAGCTTTGCTAATGTAAGTGCTCCTGCAATCCCGTCAGCTGTTAAGCCGTATTTTTTTTGAAATGCTTTTACCGCTTGTTCTGTTCCCACTCCATAATCTCCGTCAACCCCACCTGAACCCACACTAAACCCAACTGCCTGCAGTTTTCCTTGCAACCCTTTTACAAGCGTCCCGCTATCTCCTCTTTCAAGATAGTTTTTCGGAAGTGGCTGTGAAGGAGCAACAGCTCCACCTGATGGAGGTTTTCTTCCTGCTTGAAGCTGCGAAAGGGTTAATCCAAAGGTATACTGAAAGTGTGGAAGATCTTTAAAAGATCGCCATGCTCCTCCCCATTCAAGTCCAAGAAGCTGCTGACCTAATTTTCCGACTCTATTGTAATCATTTCCTGTCCATACCGCGTTTTGATTATCATCAAAAATGGCGATATCAAACGCTAATCCATAGTTATGGATCGACTGACCTCCTCTTGCATTTGTGACGATTTTCCCTGGCTTTGTCCGTCCTTGTTCGTATAGAGCATTTTGTTCTGCAAAAGTACGAAGTCCTTGTGTAACAGCAATATTAATTCCGTTTCTATACGCAAGTTTGATAAGCTCAATGGCTTTTGCTGCCACTGTAGCATTTACCCCTACTAGCCGCTTTTCCGAGCGCTCTAGCAGATAATCCAAAGTAGTGGCTGGCATATGATTCACTCCCTAGTTGTTTGACAATGTTGCCTTCTCTCTTTCACACTAAAAAAAGAATGAAGAAAATAGAGCTCTCTATAGCTCAATTCTCATGTCTATTACTACATTCTATTCAAAAATGAGAGAGTTGTTTTACCTAATTTTGGAATATAGTTTTTAAAAAAGAATGAGGAAAATACTATAGGAATAAAAGACTTATAGGCTATAAATGAAAATCCTTTTAAAATTTGTCGAAGAAGAAGGCTTTAGAAAGAGGAAAGTGACTATTTGTAAGGAAAATGTAAAGATGATACGCTATAATAAGTTTATTGAAAGGAGGACAGCATAGCCTTTATAAAATAGATGAGAAATCAGAAAGATACAGATAAATACTATTTCTCATTATCTACCATACATACCTTTACAACTACCTAATATGAGATCTCTCTACATCTGATAGATTTACAGAACTTGAGATTTTAGACTATTCGAAATTATCATTCCTTTTACTTAAAACGAAACATTATACCTAGAAATGTAAAAATTGTCATCTTTCAATATCGATTATGATAATGGTATAATATTTTATTGCAGCCATTGATAACTTAATGAGAAAACGAGTGAAATGCACATTAAAAAAGCCAGTAAAAAGGAATCAAACAAATGTGATTAAGATTACGGCGTGCTGACATGGTCAACTTTATGGTCAAACGCTATGATGTTACGAGAAAGAGGGGAAACAGATGCAAGAACAGAAACTGGCGAGAGGTTTAAAAAACCGACACGTACAACTAATAGCAATTGGTGGAGCGATTGGAACAGGGCTTTTCCTTGGAGCTGGAAAGTCCATTCACCTTGCAGGTCCATCAATTTTATTTGCTTATATTATTACAGGAATAATCTGCTTTTTAATTATGCGCTCGCTTGGAGAATTACTTCTAACAAATTTAGAGTATCATTCTTTTGTTGATTTTGTACAAGATTATCTAGGAAATATGGCAGCCTTTATTACCGGCTGGACCTACTGGTTTTGCTGGATTTCCATTGCAATGGCAGACTTAACAGCAATTGGCCTTTATACACAATATTGGTTCCCAAGCGTTCCGCAATGGGTTCCAGGATTAATTGCGCTTGTGATTTTACTAATTATGAACCTTGCCACTGTCAAACTTTTCGGTGAGATGGAGTTTTGGTTTGCTTTAAT
>NZ_JALAMS010000011.1:335134-348268 GCF_026790145.1 Priestia endophytica
TCTACTGACTCAGGGCCATCTACATTTGCAAACTTATGGAATCACGGCGGCATGTTCCCTAATGGAATGAACGGCTTTATTCTTTCTTTCCAAATGGTTGTCTTTGCCTTCGTTGGAATTGAACTTGTTGGTCTTACAGCAGGTGAAACAGAAAACCCGGAAAAAGTTCTTCCAAAAGCTATTAATAATATCCCGCTTCGTATATTAATTTTCTATATTGGAGCACTTATTGTGATTATGAGTATTTATCCATGGAATGCTATTAATCCAGCGGAAAGTCCGTTTGTACAAGTTTTTGTTGCTGTTGGAATTGTAGCAGCTGCAACTATTATTAACTTTGTTGTGTTAACATCTGCTGCTTCTGCATGTAACAGTGCTATCTTCAGTACAAGCCGTATGATGTACTCACTCGCTAAAGATAAAAACGCACCAGAAGCATTAGCAAAACTTACAGCAAATAAAGTCCCTTCAAATGCGCTGTTTTTCTCAGCCATTGTTGTTTTAATTGGCGTTGTTTTAAACTATACAATGCCTGAAGGCGTCTTTACGCTTATTACAAGTATTTCAACTGTTTGCTTTATTTTCATTTGGGGCATCACGGTTATTTGTCATTTAAAATATCGCAAAACAAAACCAGATTTAGCGAAAATAAATAAATTTAAGCTTCCGCTTTATCCATTTTCCAACTATTTAATTCTTGCTTTTCTTGCCTTTATTATTGTTGTATTGGCACTTGCAGAAGATACAAGAGTTTCGCTATTTGTTACACCTGTTTGGTTTATTTTGCTTATTGTGATTTATAAAGTTCAAGCAGCAAAAATAAAGAAAGATGTAGCAGCGAAAAAATAAGAAAAAGGCGTAACCTACTAAAATAGGTTACGCCTTTTTCTTTTACATCACCCGCTTAAACATTTTCTCCATCTCATATGTTGAACAAAATGCATTAAAGTTATTGTACTATATCATATACAAAACCTTATGAAATAAGGATTCGTTACATTGTAGCTTTCGATAACAAACTGTATTTTTTTGTCCGTTGGTGGGCAAATGATGGGCAAAAAACGTGTGAACTATAGCAAGGTTCCTAATTAAAATTCAAAACAAAAGAGCACAACGTGTATAAGTAGTGCTGGAACACTCTTATACCGTCCGCCTATCCTCGCTAGGCAAACACTTGCTGTACTCTTAAATGTAGTTTAATACATTTTGGGGCTTCTTGGCAACGGTTTGCTTTCGTAGGCCGTTGCTTTTTGTTTTTAAAGGAGCCTTTATCATGAAAAGTAAAATTGATGTAATTGCTAGTGAAGAATCATTTAACAACCTTTCTAGCTTTGATGAAATTGAAGAAATGAATAGAACTGTAAGACTTTATAAAGATATACTTCATGATGTTATTAAACGTGCAGATGTAAAAGTACGCCTTATTAATTTATTGGAACTTTTAAAACGTTACAGTTGCAAACAATTAGGCGTGAGTTATATGTGTAAGAACACAATTGCATCTAAATTAGAAGTGTCTTATAAAACCGTGCAACGTTTAATGAAGAAATTAGAAGACCTAGGCATGATCCGTCAAGTAGCTATGAAGCGTAAAAAAGATATGTTACAAACCTCTAATGCAGTACTTATTGTCCCAAATGAAGATCTGTCCGACAAGACTTCCTCTAAAAAGTCCGAGAAGTGTCCGACCAATAAAACAACTTCATCTTCTTTAAAACAAAAGATAAATAATAAAGAACGTAAAGCTGTTTCTGTATTAAATGATAAGGTTAATCAATTTAAAGAGTCTAACTATATTGCTCATTGGGTTCCAGAACAATTTGCAAACTTAGCAATCTGTTATTATAACCAAGCTGAAACTGTACAAGAATTTTGGAAAGTCATTAAGCAATCTAATAGAGTTATAGACCACAGTGAGCAAAAAAGAGCCTTTAATCCTAAACAAGAATTACATATTGGAATTAAAGCATTTAAAGAGTTTGTTATGAAGATTAAACAAAATAAGAATGTAAAAAATAAATTTGGATACTTTAACGGCATTGTAAATAACTTGATGGACAAGCTTTTCTTTGATGATGAATTCTTACAGAATTATTGAGCCAAATTTAGTTTACCATTTTTAAGCCTATGTTTTGATTGCTGAACAGGTCTTGATTGTGGACGGTCACTGGTCACTGAATAAATCAGGTTCAATATTTCCTTTACCAAACTTGTATTCCACAATAAGGTGCTTTGGTTCTCTTAATAATTTAATATCCATGTAGCAATTCACAATTTCTAGGAATTGTGAAATCTTTTGAGAACCCTTTTTAATCTTATTTTCTTCAAGTGTATAAACGAATATTTCTTAATAAGGTAGTAATCACCAATTATATATAGTAATATTTCACTTGGTATTTTGAACTAAAATAGGGGGAACAAATATGAAAAAATTAAGTCTATTTGCATGCGTCACAGCTCTTTCACTTATTTTATCAGCCTGTGGAAGCAATGAAGATGCAAGTACCAATGAATCCAGTGACAAAAAGGAAGAAACCACTGTTGCTGATCAAAAGGATGTAAATAATAAAGAGGATAATGAAAAAGATAGTGCAGTAAAAGAAGAATCAAAAGAAGAAACAAAAGAAAAGTCAGAAGATGGCTGGAAGGTTAAAGAAGGGCTAGGAAAAGCAAAAGACTATGGTTATGGTTATAATGATGAAGCTGGAATTGATGGAACAGATACGCCTAGTAAGCCAATTGCATTCGGTCCTGTTAATTTGTATATCGAAAATATGACAGTTGCAGACATTAAGCCAGAAGAAAGTATGAAAGCAATGTTTAATGATTTAGATAAAGTACGTGCTGTTATCGTAACAATGAAAGCAGAAAACACTTCTGATCAAGATATTACGTTCGACCCAAACCAAGCTGTTTTAGTAACAGACACTGGTGAACAAATCGAATCTGAAATGATTATGATGGGCGAAGTTGGTGGTGACTTCTTAGGTAAAGTTAAGAAGGAAGGTCAAGCATGGTGGTTGATTAAGGATAATACAAAAGATATTAAAAATATTAAGATGGTTATCCCGTCACCATATGAGACAGATAGCTTAGAAGATATTGCTCAAGAAAAACGATTAGACTTTGAAATCTTAAATCCTGAAGATGCAAAGAAACGTGACGAAAAATAAAAAATAAGCCCCTATCCAATGGATAAGGGCTTTGTTTGTGTACCACCCACCTATTGGTAGACGAACAAACAGAATAGGTTATGTTTGTTTACTTGTTAATGTTCACTCTGACCAATTTATTATCTAATTGTGTTTGATATTCAGTCTTTAAACCTTTCTGGAAGTTTATTTTTCCAAATCAATATCAGTTCTTTAAACTGTTCAGTTTCTATTGTATTTTTATTAGGTTCTTTACTTGTGAAAAAATGTTCAAGAATCGTCATATCCTTTTTAATAAAAGCACTTGTAGCATTTAATTGAATCTCAAAATTATCATATGAGCCATTTAAAACCTTTTCAATATATTCAATATACTCGTCTGCTTCTTCCTCTGTCGCAATATCTTCTACAAAATCGGAGAATAACCCTATTTCATCTGGTAGTTTTATCCTCAATAAATCAAAGTGATCTCGATAAAATTTATATGAATATTTCATACTTTACCTCCTTTTATAAATTGGATATGCCGTAGCAATCGAACCATCTTTATTTAAATACATGTCAATCCATATCCCGGAAGATGTTTTACCTGAAAATTTGTTTTCATCTATTTGCGTTTTATTATCATAAGCTTCATTAATAGCTTCAAGTACTTGCACACGATTCCAATCTTTTGGAAAGAAACTTGATTTGGCTAATTTTATTTCCCCATTAATTTCAACTTTCGCTTTATAAATTCCATTTTTATCAGGCTTTGTCTCCGTACCTGGAACTAGCTTAGCCCCCCCCATCATACTTTCATGATGGTAACCAACAACTTTGTTCTTTTTCTCTCTCCTGTTCCATTTAACTTCCCCATGGTAGATATGTTTCATAGTTTTTAACGTATATCTATTTTCTCCTAACTTTTTAGCAAAGCTCCAGTTCATCCCCTTAAGGTTTTGTAAAAGATTATTCACATAATTCATGTTAATAACATTACGGGGTGGAGTATTACGCACACCAGCCACTGCGGGCTGCAAGGCTGGTGCTTTTTGTTTCACAGTTGCTTTATGAGCTTCTTTTACATTCTTACCTGCTTCCTTTAGAAGCTTCTTACTACCGGAAGCTCCCTTAACAGCTAAACCTGCTCCTTTGTCTCCAATAGCTGCAAGTCCAATCTCTGTTCCTGCATAAGAAAAAAAGTGACTGCGACTATAAGCATCACCATGAATAAGTTTCTCATCTACCGCAGTAACTACCCCATCCTTCACTGTGTTATATGTACGAATGGGATGCTTTCCTGCTTCATAGACTCCTTTGGCTGTGTCAACGGTGCTGTCTACAGGATGTTTCGCAAAAGAAACGATCCCATCCCATGTATCTGAAAGGGCGTCTCCCGCTCCATCACCTATTCCTTTTAATGATTGGGTAAAAGCATTTCCTTCTTCTTTCTCTTTTTTCTTCTTACTTGATCCTTCTGCCTTTCCTTTAGACGTTTTTTGAGGAGCAATTTCACTATCTAACCCTAGCGCCTGAAGAAGAGCTTCATCCGCTGCTTTTAATTCCTGATACGTTTTTGAAACGACTTGCCCTGCTTTCCCTAACTCCTCGCTATAATCTCGTATGCTCTTCTCCAATTCCTGCTGCAGGCCCTCTAATTCTCCATTCCATACTCCACTTAGTTCAGATAGAGCTCCTGACAAAGAAAAGCTAAGCTGCCCTGGAATTGCATCTATTTTTGCTTTTGCATTTTTGGTTTTTTGTTCAAGATTTTTAAGCTCATTTAAGTCTGCTTGAATCGTCCCCATGTCTAGAACATCCTTTCCAAGTTTTCCACCAACTAACATTTTACAACTTTTCAAATAGAAAAGAAGGATGAAATAAAAAGTGAATCAAAAATGAATCAGGAGAACTAGACTGAAAGCACTAAACTTTCAAGTTCACTGTATAATAATAAAGCCCCTATCCACGGATAAGGGTTTCATTTGGATGAAGGTTCTGTCACGAGTTGCATAGAAAGAACATCTTTCTCGGAAATGCCTAACAGCTTCATTTCTTGCTGTAAAGAGCGACCTTCTACCTTTTTTATAAATTTTGTAGTTCCGTCTCTTAACGTATATTCTTCATACATTGCCATTTTATTTACTCCTTTATTATATTGTCAAAGCTATTAAACTTAAATGCAATTATTTCATCTGTATCCTTATCATGTATGAGAGAAACTCTCCCCTCCATTACGAGTTCTCCCATTATAGTATCAAAAAATTGTTCATCGTATTTAAACCCTAACTTTATTCCCGTTCGTAATGCTAAACTTTGATGAACCCATTTCATTATAGCTTTGGTAGTAGGATAAACTGGAGTATTATGATCCTCTTCAATTAAAACCTTAGGGCATTGAAAGAATCAGCAGATATTCTAGGTCTTTCATATCGATAAAAGTTGAAATATGCTTATATATAATAAATCACAAAAGGAGAGGAATATAATGACACAAGAGAATAAGAAAACAAAATTACTTTTCAAAAATTTACCGTCTTTATTGAAAGATATGGAGCGAAAAAAATGGATTATTGATTCATTTCCATTTAGATACAAAGATAGACAGTATATTGTGTTATTAACTCGATACAAAGAAACTGAGAGGAAGCCACGTGAACATGCTAAAGCTAAAGTTGAATTTATATCGAGAGACAATATAAATAATTCGGTTTTGGGCTATGTTGATTTTTTCAATGTTCATTTTGATAATGTAAAAGATTTTTGTAACTTTTTTAATGTAAAAATAGGAAATGCAAATAGAGATTTATTCAAAGATTTTTCTCGAATCTTTTCTGAATTTATTCCTAAAGAAAAAGTTATTGATAAAAATGATATAGAAAGAAAGCTAATCGGAAGTCGCGTAGAGGGGAATAACCCCAAAGCAATATACTGTTATGATGTGCGACGGAATGGAAGGAAAGAAGATGGATCAACAAATAAACGAAGCATTGAAAATAGTAATAAAGCACAAGCACTACGTCCTGAACTATATGAACAATATAGGAAGGACGAGAATTTGAGCTTTTTCTTTTCAGATAAAGAAGAAGATAAAAGAAGAAATGAAGAGATTATGGAATTATTTTCTAAACGAAGAACTTAAGAGTTTACTTTTAAGCTCTTAGCAATTCACCAGTACAGGCAAAATTATGCTAGTGTTGTTTTTTCTTTTTCTATTTATATTGGCTTATAAGGGAAAAGGGGGAGTTAACCAAACCATCCGTAAAAGTATACTTTTATGGACGGTGTTTTTATAAAGACTTATTAAAGAGGGATAGAATTTAAGTAAAAAAATAGAGTATTTTGTATAATGTGGTGAGGGAGGGATGAAAGGAATGATTGAAGGATTATATGAAGCACATTTGCCAGTGAGCAACTTAAAACGTTCCATAGAATTTTATAAAGGACTTGGTCTAGAATTTTCGCATAGTCATGAGGATAGGTTGGCATTTTTGTGGATTAAAAAGAATAAAAGTTGGTTAGGACTTTGGGAAACAGATAAAGTAGAACTAGAATATCATCCTTCCATAAGGCACATTGCTTTTCAAGTTTCTTTAGATGGTTTAAGACATTCCGTTTCATGGTTAAATGAAAGAGGTTATAAACCTAGAGAAGCATTTGGTTTCGAACCTGTTGAACCATTCGTTATGGCACACAGTGGTATGGCTCATGCCAAAATTCATTTTAATGACCCAGATGGAAATAGCTTAGAATTTATATGTAAGATAGACAATCCTAAGAATATTACAAAACGAATGTACCTAAGTGAATGGGAACAATTAAATCAAAATGATTAATACTTCTCAAAAAGGCATATAAAACAAAGAGTAGTTAAAAGGCTTGGATTTTGCATTCAGTAGTGGTGTTCTATAAAACCACAAGATAATGAACAAAGTGTATAACTAATCAGCTCCTTGAAAATGATTAAATCCAAAAAAAGTCCGTCCTAAGATGGGGCGGATTTGTCATATCCAAGCTAATTTAGAGCACAGCCTGTTTATAATTTGTTATAGGTTTCATCATCGACAGGTTCCAACCATTCTGGTGTACCTGCAGTGATTGCAATGTGTTCAAACCAGCTATCTTTTGTAGCACCATGCCAGTGTTTTACACCATCATGGGTGACAACAACATCACCAGCTTTTAAGAATTGAGCAGGTTTTCCTTCTTCTTGGTACCAACCTTCGCCACCAGTTACTAATAAAAGTTGGAATCCATCACGATGAATGTGCCAGTTATTTCTGCATCCTGGCTCAAAGGTCACATTCCCAACACCAACGCTCACTTTAGGATCCGCAATTAACGTTTTTAGATAACTCTGTCCCACAAAAAATTGTGCATATGCGTCATTTTTTTCGCCTACTGGGAAAATAACGCCATTTTTTACTTCTTCATGTTTTGCCATTTTAATACCTCCAATAAACTTTATTTTTTTATTAACCAACTTGAACAGTTGGACGAACAATCAACTCATTGATAGCCACGGCTGATGGTTGATCAATGGCAAATGCAACGGTACGAGCAATACTATCAGCATCAATGGCTACTTTGTAAAATTCATCTAATCCTGCTTTCATTGTTGGGTCTGTTGTAGTTTCTAACAATTCACTACTAACAGCACCTGGAGAAACAATCGTTACACGGATATTTGTTCCATTCATTGCTTCTTCTTGGCGTAAACCTTCAGAAATGGCTCTTACCGCAAACTTGGTTCCGCAGTAAACCGTTCCACCAGGATAGATGTTATGTCCAGCTACTGAAGAAAGATTAATAACATGACCGGATTTGCGTTCTCTCATAGATGGAACGATAGCAGCGATGGCATATAAAACACCTTTGATGTTGACATCAATCATCTTATCCCACTCATCCACTTTATTTTCAGCAAGAAACGCTTGTGGCATAATGCCCGCATTATTGACTAAAACGTCAATTTGTTCAAACTCTTTAAGAGCATACGCAGCGAGTTCTTCCATTTGTTCACGAGAGGTTACATCTACTACTTTATAAATAGCCTGTCCACCATTTGATTGAATCTCATCTTGCAATTTCTTCAAACGGTCTTCACGACGAGCTGCGAGTACCAACTTCGCACCTTTTGATGCAAGTTCTTTTGCTGTAGCTTCTCCAATTCCAGAAGAAGCACCCGTAATAATAACCACTTTATCTTGAATATTAGACATAATAAATAACACCCTTTCTTAATTTTCAGGAATGATTTCATTGATGCAAGCAAATGCATTTAGTGTTCTTGGAAAGCCCATATATGGAAGGCAGTGGGTGATAGCTGTGATTAATGTTCCCTTGTCATTGCCTACATTTTTATTACCTTGTACATGTGCCTTCACTTGACCTTCGGCACCGCCTAATGCACTTATGATACAGAGCGTTAGCAGCTCTCTTGTTTTCAAATCAAGTCCGCCACGAGTGTAGAAATCCCCGAAGCAAAAAGCAGAAAGATATTCTTGTATATGCTTTTGATTTAGTGGGGCACTCTCTTGCATTTTTTCAATGACATCACCAAATATCTCTACCTGTACTGCAAGCCCTTTATCAAAACGGTTATCTTCATCTACAGTCTTTTGGCTTTCGACTGGTAAAGCGATATTCTTCGCTTTGAAAACTTCATTGACTTCATTCATGGCATTCAATGTTTTGGGGAATCCAATGTACGGAGCACACTGGTAAACAGCCTCTTTAATTTCTACTGGTGTCACCCCAATATTCAGTGCCGCCCTGACATGTGCCTTAAGCTGGGGCAGTGTCTGGTTAGTTGTAAGCACCACTAGGGTGATCAACTCACGGTGTTTGTCACTCAGATTACCTTGATAGAAAACTTCTCCAAAAATAAAGTGGCTCAGAATGTCCTGGAAGTCCGGATCAGTAGAATAGGTAGTAGGTACTCCATCACCAAATAGCTGTTGAAATTTCTCCTTGCTCTTTTCAACGCGATTCATAAATACAACTCCTTTTTGAGTTTCATTAACTCTCCTATTATTCCGAAGGAAGTAAAATTTGATGTGTTAGAAAATCGTATATTGATGCGTTATCGCACATCTGTGTATAATATAAAATGAAAAGAGGATGTCTTCAACAATCAAAATGCTATAATTTGTGCGTTATTGCACAAGTTAATTAAACTTGTGCGGTAATTTTTAAGAAAGTTTGGTGATGATTACAATGTCCAGGGTGGATAGAAGAGTACAAAAATCTCAGGAGGCCATAAAAAATGCTTTTATTGAACTGATGTCTGAAAAAAATTTTGATCAAATTACAATCCAAGATATTGCCGATAGGGCAAATGTCGGTCGAAGAACCGTTTATGACCATTACCTAGATAAATTTGATTTACTGGATAAACTTATCGAACAACATATCAACGAACTAAGGAACATATGCAAATCAACGGCTGAAATGAGTTTTACTGAGGGTAATTTGATGTGGTTTGAGTACTTTGAACAACATTCTTCCTTCTTTTCAACGATGCTAGCGAGTAAAGGGGCTCCTGCTTTTCGTAGTCAATTTCTAAAGTTTGTTATTGAGGAGTTAGAGGGTGAAGTAGAGGTTACAAAAGGGATAAATAAAGGATTTAGTAAGGATTTAATTCTTAAATTTTTCGGAGCAGCTATCGTAGAAGTCGTAGAATCCTGGTTCACTAATGGATTATCTGAACCGACTCAAGTAGTCGCGGAACAAGTAGGGGTGTTGTTAGATAGAAATTTTTAGCTTCCTACTATGAAAACAGTGAAGAAAAGTTTATATCTAGTGATTATTTCTGTTTTCTTGAACTTAATAAGCTAATTTGTGAAGGCTTTTCAACTTTAGAAATAGGTTCGTTAGGAGTGGATTTACGGATGAGAAATAAAGATGGAATAGAGGTAGCATGAATACCGTTCAGACCTGTATATTGCTCAGTAAGTTTGGCAAGTTCCTGTTGATGGGTGTAGACTTTCTCAGACATAACTTATTCTTCTTTCCCTTGATACTTATAAATATAGACAGGATATTGAGAAGATTAGGCAAAAATTTGATACTAACGGGTTAAAGGTTTCTTTATTATCTGTGACATAATAGGGGAGGATAAATCGAATTGAAACTAAAAAGTCTAATAAAAGAAAGTGGGGCCCAATCAAATGGAATATGTGAAACTCGGAAATACAGGATTGGATGTATCTAAATTTTGCCTTGGCTGTATGAGTTTTGGGGAAGCAGAGAAATGGCTTCATCAGTGGGTACTTAATGAAGAACAAAGTCGCTCTATTATCAAAAAAGCGCTTGATCTCGAAATCAATTTTTTTGATACGGCAAATGTATACTCAATGGGAACCAGCGAGGAATTCCTTGGCCGAGCTCTAAAGGATTATGCCAATCGTGATGAAATTGTCATTGCAACTAAGGTATACCAACGAATGCATGAAGGACCAAATGGTGCTGGTCTTTCCCGAAAAGCCATTATGAGTGAAATCGATAAAAGTCTGAAACGCCTTGGAACCGATTATGTAGATCTTTATATTATCCACCGTTGGGATTACAATACGCCCATTGAAGAGACAATGGAAGCATTACATGACGTTGTGAAGGCTGGGAAGGCAAGATACATTGGTGCTTCCGCCATGTACGCATGGCAGTTCCAAAAGGCATTACATGTAGCAGAGAAAAATGGATGGACGAAGTTTGTCTCCATGCAGAATCATTTAAACCTTTTATACCGTGAAGAGGAAAGAGAAATGCTGCCCCTTTGTAGGGAAGAAAAAATTGGGGTGACTCCGTATAGTCCACTTGCATCAGGGAGATTAACTCGTGATTGGTCTGAAACCACACAACGTTCCGAAACCGATCAAGTTCAAAAATACAAATATGATGCGACGGCTGAGGTTGATCGATTGGTTGTAGAGCGAGTTGCAGAAATCGCAGAAAAACGTGGTGTTCCTCGTATTCATATCGCCCTGGCTTGGCTACTACAGAAAGAATCCGTAACTGCTCCTATTATCGGTGCGACAAAAATATCTCATCTCGAAGGTGCTATAGGTTCTTTATCGGTTAAGTTAACTCCTGAAGAAATTGTCTTCCTCGAAGAGCCATATGTTCCCCATCCAATAGTAGGTCATAATTAATTTAAGAAAGAGTAAAGATATAAACATACATGTATATTAATCTACAAAACTGTCTATACTTCTAATGTATTCCCCCATATGTAAAAACCCTTTGCTAGTGGGGACGGGACCGACCCCATGAAGTAAGACAAATAAAAAACACCTTTTCGTTAAAAATCGGATACAAATGACCGAACTATAACGTGGAGGTGTTTTTTCTATGGGAACAAGAGTAAGTTATCCAGTAGAGGTTAAAATGAAGGCAATTAAAATGAGATTAGCAGGTGTGCCTGTAAAAGAAGTGATGGAAACGCTACATATTCGGAATCGTACCCTTCAGCAGCAATTTTCTCTACTCCTTGTCCCTAGCCTATTTTACTTTTATTTACATTATAAATATTAGAATCTATAGTATCTTTTACAACAGATAATAAATCTTGGTCAGGCTCTATTCGCATTTTAACTTTATTTAACTGAGAACGAAATATAGGCTTATTAGAATTTTTTTACTGTGAATGTATAATATAAAGCAGTCGGTACAATTGTGTGATTTTTATGTTTTCCTATATTGATGTTGGTTGAGCCTATAAGATCTTTATTTTCTGTTATCCCGACTCCTCCCTTTTTTAGATTGATAGTATAAGTATGTCCAAGTTTGCTATATTTCTTGCACCAGAACCATGTTAAGCATGACATCGGATTTTTTGGAGATTTTAAAAATAATAGAAACAATTTATATTATTCTTTATCAGATAAGGTATCCTTATCCTCAACAATACAACTACGTTATTAGAACTCTTCTTTCCCAATATAGAGGACGAAATGAAAACAGAAAGGGTGAGTAGAGGCTAGGCCTTAATCTCTTGGAGGATTTCCCCTAGTGTTTGCATGGTATTATTAATCATTCTTTCATATATATTTAGAATGGATTGTCCATAATTGTTACCTGGAACGGCCCATTTTCCGTTTAATGCGACCCATATCGGGGCGGATCCTCTCTGTACTAAATCAAAACGAGGGTCGATTAATGGATATTTATCTGGTAATGGTTCAGTCGATGCATAGGCAAATAAATGTTGAAAATGGGCAAGTACCCCATCTCTTGGTGTATCAAAACTCGCCCCCGGATTATCAGGTCCTATTGTTCCTAATCCGCAGAAATTGTTTTGTTCGGGTTGTACGACTCCCGTAAATCGAAAGAAGTCCGTTTCGTGAATAGCTTGGGCAAAGGCAATATCCCCTCTAATACCATAGTATTCCCCAAAAGTTAAATAATAAATTCCCAACGTAATCGCATCTGGATTTACAGTTTTTGCATACTGCTCCATGGATGCTGGGGACAGGTAGGTCCCACCTAATATAGGGTATCCAGACAAATCCTTTTGACCAGAATCAACGCCTTCAGTGACAATGTAGGCATCACTAATCCCCACATTCTTGACCTCTTTCAAACGCTTTTCTGCATTGTCTCTCTTTGAGAAAGATCCAGCCTGAACGCGATACCATGTTTCACCAGAAATATTCACGGTCATAATGAAAGATTCAATGCCTTTTGAATGTAGGACATCTACGCGTTCCTCTGCATTTTCCTTTGACTTGAAAGATCCAACTATGATCTTATAAATCGTTCCAGGATCATTAGGTTGGGGTTTCAGATTAAAAGCCTTTGCTAAACCATTGACATGACCTTGTGCTAATTTTTGACGCCACGAAGGGTCTTTCATCAAGGTAGCATCCTGTCTATTATCAATAAACCCATTTTCTGTTAGTAAGGCTGGCATGTTCGTTTCACGCAAAACATGAAAATTTGCTTTTTTTCGACCTCGATCATTAAGTTGATTGATTTTCACTATTTCTCCATGCATCAT
>NZ_JALAMS010000012.1:0-91533 GCF_026790145.1 Priestia endophytica
AGTAGGACGTTGCCAGGCACCATACAAAAAGGCTGATCTATTATAGATCAGCCTTTTTTGCATTCTATACAATAATTGTTATAAAGAACGTTTTGAAGTAATGAAAAGTGGAAACTATAGAAGTAGTACCTTGCGTTCGATTTTATTGCAATTTTACATAAAAAGCATTACTATTATTATAAAAGTCAAATATAGTCAAAGTCAGGAGGGGAAAGGGTGCGAAATATTTCTGACATTATTGAACAGTATCTAAAAGAAGTTCTAGATGTGAGTGACCAAGATATTGTAGAAATTAAACGTAGTGAAATTGCTCATAAGTTTCAATGTGTCCCTTCCCAAATTAACTACGTAATCAACACACGCTTTACCGTTGAACGCGGGTATGTAGTGGAAAGTAAACGTGGTGGTGGAGGCTTTATTAGAATTATCAAGGTACAATCTAATGACTACTTAGATCTTTTTAATCAAGTACTCGCAATGGTAAATGAACGAGTATCTCAATCAACTGCCGAAAGTTTGATTATTCGCCTAGTTGAAGAGGAGTTCATCACAAAGAGAGAGGCAAAAGTCATGTTAAGCGTTATTGATAATTCTGTTCTTAATGTTGATCCTCATCATCGTGATCAGCTTCGTGCTAGAATGTTAAAAGCTATGCTGCTAGCTTTACAGCATCGATAAGAAAATATGTTAATAAGATTAGAGATAGGTTAATGTATTTTTACAAAGTGACAAGAAGTGTGAGGTGAGTAAGGATTGATTTGTCAACAATGTCATATGAGAGAAGCTGCTATTCATTTTACTGAAGTATCAAATGGACAACAGCAGAAGATTCACCTTTGCGAAAAGTGCGCAAAAGAGCGAGGAGACTTGTTTATGCTCTCAGATCATGAAAACTTTTCTATGAATGATTTGCTTGCAGGGTTGTTAAACTTTGATTCTGCTTTTAAAGAAGCTGAAAAATCATTTCAACAAGCTCCATTACACTGTCCTCATTGTAAAATGACATATAAACAGTTTGCTAAGGTTGGACGTTTTGGTTGTGCTCATTGCTACCAAGCATTTCAACAAAAATTAACCCCTTTTCTAAAACGTTTGCAAGGGGGAAATTCTCTTCATCGTGGAAAGATTCCACAGAGAGCAGGCGAAAATATTCAATTAAAAAAGGAATTGGAAAATTTAAAAGCGAAGTTAAAACAATACGTAGAAGCAGAGGAGTTTGAAGAGGCTGCAAAATTACGTGATGAAATTAGGGAACTGAATCGTCAGCTAGATCAAAAGAGAGGAGAGTCTTAATCAATGTCATTACATCATTTCTTAAATCAGGCCATCAGTCCATGGATGAACAGTGATGGACCGGATTCTGACATTGTATTAAGCACAAGAATTCGGTTAGCACGTAACTTTGAAGACTATGTTTTTCCGTTAATTGCTCAAAAAGAAGGAGACAGTGTTGTAACCTTTGTAAAAGAAAAAATTATGAATCGTCCTACGAGATGGGATTTTGAATTGTTAGAAATGAAGGAATTAGAGCCTCTTGAAAAGAAAGTATTAGTAGAAAAACATCTTATTAGTCCCTATCTTGCTGAGCAGTCTGAAGAAGGGGCTTGCATTCTATCACAAAATGAATCAGTAAGTATTATGTTGAATGAAGAAGATCATCTACGAATACAATGTTTATTCCCGGGGTTCCAGCTTGATAATGCTCTTCGTTTGGCGATGGAGTTAGATGATTGGATAGAAGAAAGAGCTGGTTATGCTTTTGATGAGACAATGGGCTATTTAACAAGTTGCCCAACTAATGTTGGCACAGGACTTCGTGCATCTGTTATGCTACATTTACCAGCTTTAGTTCTAACTCAACAGATTAATAAGATTGTACCAGCTATCAATCAGCTAGGACTTGTTGTACGAGGGATTTATGGGGAAGGAAGTCAAGCTTTAGGAAATATATTCCAAGTTTCTAATCAGATCACTTTAGGGAAAAGTGAAGAAGACATTGTAAGTGATCTACAAAGTGTTGTAAAACAGCTTATTGCTCATGAACGATCAGCAAGGGAAGCCCTTGTACATACATCAAGTATTGAGCTTGAAGATCGTTTATACCGCTCATATGGAGTATTAACCAATGCACGTATAATAGAAACTAAAGAAGCCGCTCAATGTTTATCGGATGTTAGACTCGGTATTGATCTTGGCTATATTGAAGGCATTACGAGAAGCATCCTAAACGAGCTTATGGTTGTAACGCAGCCAGGTTTCCTACAGCAATATGCAGGTGGACCTCTTCGTCCAAATCAGCGGGACATTAGAAGAGCATCTTTAATAAGGGAACGCCTGCAGTTAGAAAAAGACAATCGAAATCGGATGGAGAGTGATGAAGGATGATGTTTGGAAGATTTACAGAGCGCGCTCAGAAAGTATTAGCATTAGCCCAAGAGGAAGCACTTCGTCTTGGACATAACAATATTGGTACAGAACATATCCTACTAGGAATCGTTCGTGAAGGTGAAGGGATTGCGGCAAAAGCCCTACTTGCACTTAACTTAGGTACTGATAAAGTTCAAAAAGAAGTAGAATCCCTAATTGGTCGTGGCCAAGAAGTAGCTCAAACTGTTCATTATACACCTCGAGCTAAAAAAGTCATTGAGCTCTCCATGGATGAAGCTCGTAAACTTGGTCATTCTTATGTAGGAACAGAGCACATTTTATTAGGTCTTATCCGCGAAGGTGAAGGTGTTGCCGCTCGCGTTTTAAATAATCTAGGAGTGAGCTTAAATAAAGCTCGTCAGCAAGTACTTCAGCTTCTTGGTAGCAATGAAGCGAATGCAAATCACCAAGGAAGTGGAACGCCAAATGCTAACACACCAACGTTAGATGGATTAGCACGGGATTTAACAGCTATTGCTCGTGAGGGAAGTCTTGATCCTGTTATTGGCCGTAGCAAAGAAATTCAGCGTGTCATTGAAGTACTAAGTCGTCGTACGAAAAATAATCCTGTGTTAATTGGGGAGCCTGGGGTTGGTAAAACAGCAATTGCAGAAGGATTAGCACAACAAATTGTAAACAATGAAGTTCCTGAGATTTTAAGAGATAAGCGTGTAATGACGTTAGATATGGGAACAGTTGTAGCTGGAACAAAATATCGTGGAGAATTTGAGGATCGCTTGAAAAAAGTTATGGATGAAATTCGTCAAGCTGGAAACATTATTTTATTCATTGATGAGCTTCATACACTAATTGGAGCAGGTGGAGCAGAAGGTGCCATTGATGCTTCTAATATTTTAAAACCTTCTCTAGCACGTGGAGAGCTTCAATGTATCGGAGCGACAACGCTAGACGAATATCGCAAATATATCGAGAAAGATGCAGCACTTGAGCGTCGTTTCCAACCAATTCAAGTTGATGAGCCAACAGCAGATGAGTCTGTTCAAATTCTACAAGGGCTTCGTGATCGTTATGAAGCGCATCATCGTGTATCAATTACTGATGAAGCTATTGAAGCTGCTGTTAATCTTTCAGATCGTTATATCTCAGACCGTTTCCTACCAGATAAAGCAATTGATTTGATTGATGAAGCAGGTTCAAAAGTACGTTTACGTTCATTTACAACGCCACCAAATTTAAAAGAGCTTGAAGTTAAACTTGAAACAGTTCGCAAAGAAAAAGATGCGTCTGTACAAAGCCAAGAATTTGAAACAGCGGCATCTCTACGTGATACAGAACAGCGTCTTCGCGAAGAGCTTGAACAAACGAAAAAAGAGTGGAAAGAGAAGCAAGGACAAGAAAACTCTGAAGTCACAGTTGATGATATTGCAATGGTTGTATCTAGCTGGACTGGAATTCCAGTTGTTAAACTAGCACAGGAAGAAACAGAGCGTTTGCTTAAACTAGAAGAAATCTTACATTCTCGAGTAATTGGGCAAGATGAAGCAGTTAAAGCTGTTTCAAAAGCAGTTCGTCGTGCTCGTGCTGGATTAAAAGATCCAAAACGTCCAATTGGTTCTTTCATCTTCCTAGGCCCAACAGGTGTTGGTAAAACAGAGCTTGCTCGTGCATTAGCAGAAGCAATGTTCGGTGAGGAAGATGCAATGATTCGAATTGACATGTCAGAATATATGGAGAAACATTCAACATCTCGTCTAGTTGGATCACCTCCAGGGTATGTGGGATATGAAGAAGGCGGACAGCTTACAGAGAAAGTAAGACGCAAGCCTTATTCAGTTGTTCTTCTTGATGAAGTGGAAAAAGCACATCCAGATGTATTTAATATTTTACTTCAAGTACTAGAAGATGGACGTCTTACAGATTCTAAAGGCCGTACAGTGGACTTTAGAAATACAGTTCTTATTATGACTTCAAATGTGGGTGCAGAAGCACTAAAACGAAACAAGTATGTTGGATTCAATGTGCAAGATGAAAATGAGAACTATAAGGACATGAAAGGCAAAGTAATGGATGAATTAAAACGTGCTTTCCGCCCAGAGTTCCTAAATCGTATTGATGAGATGATTGTTTTCCACTCATTAGAAAAAGATCATTTACGTTATATTGTGACGCTAATGGCAGACCAACTTATCAAGCGTCTAAAAGAGCAAGATATTGAGCTTGAACTAACAGAAGAAGCGGCAAACAAAATTGCTGAAGAAGGATTTGATCCAGAATACGGAGCAAGACCGCTACGCCGCGCTATTCAGCGTCATGTAGAAGATCGCTTATCTGAGGAACTTCTAAAAGGGAATGTACAAAAAGGGCAGAAAGTTGTGCTTGATGTAAAAGACGGTGAATTTACCGTTAAAGCAGCACAGCCAAGTTCATAATATAAACATTTACACTAAGGCATACGGAGATAGTTAACGTATGCCTTAGTTGCTATTATTACTTCTTAGACAGAAAGGAACACAGTATGGCAAAGAAAAAGACAAAATTTATGTGTCAAGATTGTGGATATGAATCTGCCAAATGGATGGGGAAATGTCCTGGTTGTGGGAAATGGAACACAATGGTAGAAGAAGTGGAACATGTTCAAACAGGAAGACGAGGAGCGTTCTCTGGAGCTGTTTCTTCTTCAGTAAAAAGAAAACCAGAAGCTATTACAACAATTAAAACAGTTGAGGAACCGCGTATTTTTACTAAGTCCTCTGAGCTAAACCGTGTTCTTGGTGGAGGAATTGTAAAAGGGTCCCTTGTTTTAATTGGAGGAGATCCTGGGATTGGGAAATCTACTCTCTTATTGCAATGTTCAGCACAGCTTGCAGATCAAAAACATAAAGTTCTCTACATTTCAGGAGAGGAATCAACAAAGCAGACAAAGCTAAGAGCAGACCGATTAGGAGTTACAGCAGATCATCTCTTTGTTCATGCAGAAACAAATTTGGAGATGATTTTAGACGCTATCAATGAAATGAAGCCTGACTTTGTTGTAGTCGATTCCATTCAGACGGTTTATCATGCAGATATTACATCTGCTCCTGGAAGCGTTTCGCAAGTTCGTGAATGTACAGGTGAACTAATGAGGGTTGCTAAAACAAATAGTATACCAATTTTTATCGTTGGTCATGTTACTAAAGAAGGATCCATTGCAGGGCCTCGCTTACTTGAGCATATGGTAGATACCGTTCTTTATTTTGAAGGGGAACGTCATCATACGTATCGTATCTTACGTGCGGTTAAAAACCGTTTTGGTTCTACAAATGAGATGGGGATATTTGAGATGAAAGAAGCTGGTCTTCAAGAAGTACTGAATCCATCTGAAATCTTCCTTGAAGAACGTTCAAAAGGTGCAGCGGGGTCTGTTGTTGTAGCTTCGATGGAAGGAACCCGCCCTGTATTAGTAGAACTCCAAGCTCTTATTAGTCCAACAAGCTTTGGTAATCCACGGAGAATGGCAACAGGAGTAGATCATAATAGAGTTTCGCTTATTATGGCCGTATTAGAGAAGCGAGTTGGTCTACTGCTCCAAAATCAGGATGCTTATTTAAAAGTAGCAGGTGGTGTGAAATTAGATGAACCTGCTATTGATTTAGCTGTTGCTGTGAGTATTGCTTCAAGCTTTAGAGATCAAGTTTCTAATCCTGTTGATGTTGTCATTGGTGAAGTAGGATTAACAGGTGAAATTCGCCGCGTATCAAGGATTGAACAACGTATTCAGGAAGCAGCAAAACTTGGGTTCCAGCGTGCCATTATTCCAGCCAAGAATATCGGAGGATGGGAAGCACCTGCCGGAATAGAAATTATTGGGGTTGAAACCGTATCAGAAGCACTAAAATATACGTTGGGAGGTTAGAACATAAGATGGATGGGGAAAGAATGAATGAGAAACAAATGACTGAAATTCTACAGTTTGTTGCTCCTGGGACACCGATTAGAGAAGGTATTGAAAACGTTCTGCGTGCCAAAACAGGAGGACTTATTGTGTTAGGCAACACTGAGGAAGTAAAAAAAATTGTTGATGGTGGATTTTCAATCAACTGTTCTTTCTCTCCAGCCCACCTTTATGAACTTGCTAAAATGGATGGAGCTATTATCTTAAGTGAGTCAGGAAATAAGATTTTATATGCCAACACGCAGCTTATCCCAGACCCTTCTATCTCTTCCTCTGAAACAGGAATGCGCCATCGTACAGCAGAAAGAACCGCAAAACAGACAGGAAATCTTGTTATTGCTATTTCTGAGCGTAGGAACGTTATTACTCTTTATAAAGGACAACTTCAATATGTATTAAGAGAGATTAGTGTTATTTTAGCAAAAGCAAACCAAGCGTTGGAGACACTAGAGAAATATAAAACAGTGCTAGATGAATCTGTTGATAGCTTAAGTTCTTTAGAATTTGAAGAACAAGTAACACATGCAGACGTTATTCAAGTCCTTCATCGTATTGAGATGGTATTACGGATTAAGCATGAAATTTTAAATTATGTAAGTGAATTAGGGATTGAAGGAAGACTTGTGAGGCTTCAAATGAATGAACTTCTTTCCCATTTCCAAGAAGAAGTAGTTCTGCTTGTTCAAGATTATATGTATGATCCTGAAAAAGATTCTTATAAGATTGTCAACAAACTCCAAGATTTATCTAATACAATGCTTCTTGATGACCAAACATTACTTCGTTTAATGGGATACCCTTTATATACAAGCCTTGATGATCAAGTTGCACCAAGAGGCTATCGAATGCTCCATAAAATCCCTAGACTCCCAAGTGTTATTATTGAAAATTTAATTCAAGAATTTGGTGGTTTAAAGCGAATTAGTGATGCATCTGTAGATAGACTGGATGAAGTGGAAGGTATTGGAGAAATTAGAGCAAAAAAAATTAAAGAAGGTTTAAAAACTCTGAAACAACAGCATCTATATAATCGTCATTTATAAAAGAAGAAAGTATTTGTCGAAAACTGTGTGAAACATGACAATTTATTTACAAATAATTGAATTTGTTAACTAGCAGGTTTTGAATGAGCTAAACTGTTTATAATGATAAAGGGAGGTGAATGTATGCTAAAACGTATAATTCAAATCTTCTTTCTTGTCACAGGTGGAACGCTTGGATTTGTTTTCGCAGATAACATAACAAGCTTGTTAGGACTTGAAGGAGTTACGTTTTTACAAAACTCATACGTTCTTGCTGTATTGGGAGCTATCATTTTTTATGCTGTAACTTTTTGGGCTGTCGATTATGTTGTTAATTTTATTAAAAGGGTTGAGGAATCTGTAGTCAAAGCTCCTGCAACAGATGTTTTATTTGGTAGTTTAGGACTTATTTTTGGACTTATTCTCGCATACTTAGCGGGCATTCCTTTAGGCAAGATTCAATTGCAAATGGTCGGTACTGTATTACCTATTTTCCTCACTGTTCTTCTTGGCTACCTAGGTTTCCAAGTTGGCTTTAAGAAACGAGATGAGCTTGTTAATTTGTTCTCAATTCCATCTCGCATGGGAAAGAAAAAGCAAGTGGAAGAGGAAACAACTACACAAGAAAAAACGTTCAAGATTTTAGATACAAGTGTTATTATAGATGGGCGTATTGCTGACATTTGTCAAACAGGTTTTCTAGAGGGAATTGTTGTCATTCCACAGTTTGTTTTAGAAGAACTTCAGCATATTGCTGATTCATCAGATGTATTAAAGAGAAACAGAGGGCGTCGTGGGTTAGATATTTTAAATCGCATTCAAAAAGAACTTGCGATTAAGGTTGAAATCTATGAGGGCGATTTTGAAGATATTCAAGAAGTAGATAGCAAGCTTGTGAAATTAGCAAAGCTAACTTCTGGGGTTGTTGTCACAAATGATTTTAACTTAAACAAAGTATGTGAACTTCAAGGAGTTAGCGTACTTAATATTAATGATTTAGCAAATGCCGTTAAGCCTGTTGTTCTTCCTGGTGAAGAAATGCATGTTCTAGTGATTAAGGACGGAAAAGAACAGAATCAAGGTATTGCATATTTAGATGATGGTACAATGATTGTTGTAGAAGAAGGGCGCAACTATATCGGAAAGAGTATTGATGTTCTTGTAACAAGTGTTCTTCAAACTTCTGCAGGTCGCATGATTTTTGCGAAACCCAAGCTATTAGAGAAGGCTTTATGAAGGGATCAAAGGGAAGAGGAGAAAAAAGATGAAGTACGACGTAGTTATTCCCGCGGCGGGCCAGGGAAAAAGGATGAAAAAAGGGATAAATAAGCAATTTATTAACCTACAAGACCGCCCGGTAATTGTGCATACACTGCAAGTTTTTGAACAAGACCCATGGTGTAGAAAAGTCATCATCGTCGTTAACGAAAAAGAAGTAGATCTTTTCAAAGAACTTATTGAAGTGAACAATATTCGCAAAGTATCAGAAATTGTTAAGGGTGGAAGTGAACGACAGCATAGTGTTTACAACGGACTAAAAATCTTAACAGACGAAGAGGGAATTGTTCTTGTTCATGACGGAGCTCGTCCTTTCATTGAGCAAGAGCATGTCCATCGTCTCGTAGAAGAGGCAAGTGAGAGTAAAGCAGCTGTCCTAGCAGTCCCTGTTAAAGATACAATGAAGCGAGTGAGAAATGGCAAAGTCATTGATACAGTAGAGCGCTCAAGCTTGTGGGCTATTCAAACACCACAAGCTTTTGTTTTGTCATTAATTCAATATGCACATGAAAAAGCTCAAAAAAAGAACTACTTAGGTACTGATGATGCTAGTCTCGTAGAAGCAGTAGGAGAAGACGTGACAATTGTTGAAGGAAGTTATAACAATATTAAGTTAACAACTCCTGAAGATTTAATTTATGCAGAAGCTATTTTACAAGCACAGAAGATAAAGGAGAGAAAACTAACATGAATATAAGAATTGGACAAGGATTTGACGTTCATAAATTTGCAGAAGATCGTCCTCTTATTATAGGTGGAGTAAATGTTCCACATGATAAAGGCCTTATTGGGCATTCAGACGCAGATGTATTGCTTCATGCAATCTCAGATGCAATTTTAGGGGCAGTTGGAGAAGGAGATATCGGTAAGCATTTTCCTGATACGGATGAAGCATTTAAGAATGCTGATTCAGCTAAATTACTTCAGCATGTTTGGGCAATTGTAGAAGAAAAGGGTTATACATTAGGAAACTTAGATTGTACAATCATTGCTCAGAAACCGAAAATGGCTCCATATATTGAAGAGATTAGAGCACGCATTGCTGAGCTATTAAAAGCAACAAAAGATCAAATCAATGTAAAAGCTACAACAACAGAGAAATTAGGGTTTACAGGACGTGAGGAAGGGATTGCTTCACAGGCAGCAGTTCTTTTACAAGGGAAATAATTTTACAGAGTTTGAAAGATAAGCATTTGGTGATAAAATAGGCATATTACTATATCATTTCTAAAAGCATATAGCAAAAATTTTTATACTGCATTTATACGTAAATTACTGGAGGTTGAGTTTCATGTCAAACGAAGTTCGCGTACGTTATGCACCTAGTCCAACAGGTCATTTACATATCGGAAACGCAAGAACAGCGCTTTTTAACTATTTATTTGCAAGAGGACACAACGGTAAATTTATTATCCGTATTGAAGATACTGACCAAAAACGTAACATTAAAGGTGGAGAAGAAAGCCAACTTCAATACTTAAAATGGTTAGGTATTGAATGGGACGAAAGCATTGACGTTGGTGGCGAATATGGTCCATATCGTCAGTCAGAGCGCAATGACATTTATGCAAAATATACAAAACAGCTTATGGAGAACGAGCAAGCTTATTATTGCTACTGTACGGAAGAAGAGCTAGAAGCAGAACGCGAAGCTCAAATTGCGGAAGGCAAGCCACCTCGTTATTCTAATAAATGTCGTCATCTTACAGCAGAAGATCGTGCAGCGCTAGAGGCAGAAGGTCGTAAACCAAGCATTCGTTTCAAAGTGCCAGAAGGGCGCGTATTCAAATTCGATGACATGGTAAAAGGCGAAGTTGCATTTGAATCAGATGGTATTGGTGACTTTGTTATAGTGAAAAAAGATGGTATTCCAACATATAACTATGCGGTTGCTATTGATGATCATCTTATGAAAATGTCTCACGTTCTTCGCGGTGATGATCATATTTCAAATACACCAAAGCAACTTATGATTTATGATGCATTCGGATGGGGAGCACCAAAATTTGGTCATATGACGCTTATTGTTAATGAAAGCCGTCGTAAACTGAGTAAGCGTGATGAGTCTATCATCCAATTTATTGAACAATACAAAGACCTTGGTTATCTTCCTGAAGCATTATTTAACTTTATTACTCTACTTGGTTGGTCACCAGAAGGAGAAGAAGAGCTATTCACAAAAGAACAGTTTATTGAAATCTTTGACCCAAGTCGTTTATCAAAATCACCGGCTCTTTTCGATATGAAAAAGCTAAAATGGATGAACAATCAATACATTAAAGAACTTTCAACAGATGAAGTTGTTAATCTTGCTTTACCACACCTTGTTAAAGCAGGTAAAGTAAAAGAAGAGATGAGTGACCAAGAAAAGCAATGGGTATATGATGTAATTGCTCTTTACAAAGACCAACTAAGCTTTGGAGCGGAAATTATTGAGCTTACAGATTTGTTCTTTAGAACATCTATTGAGTATGATGAAGAAGCACAAGAAGTGCTAAATGAAGAACAAGTACCAGAAGTAATGCAGGCCTTTGCCCAGGAAATTAACAGCCTTGAAGATTTTGAGCCAGCAAGTATTAAAAGTTCGATTAAAGCTGTTCAAAAAGCAACAGGACATAAAGGCAAAAAGCTATTCATGCCAATCCGTGTTGCAACAACTGGTCAAACTCATGGGCCAGAACTTCCACAGGCAATTGCACTTTTAGGAAAAGAAACAGTACTTGCTCGTTTAGAAGGAGCAGTAAAATAAATTACTAATTTTTGCGCAAAATAGTTAACATCTCATTCATTCTGTAATATAGTGAACCATATCATTATTAAAACGTTGAGAAGGAGAAGTAAAAAACATTCCCATATTAGAGAGAGTCACCAAAGGCTGAAAGTGACTTATGGTTTTAATGTTTTTGAAATGCACCTTTGAGTCCTTTGCCCAAACATTTTATGGAGTAGGCAAAGGCGGATTCTCTTCCGTTATTAGAGTAGAGCAGAGGCTTTATTAGCCTAAGCAGAGTGGAACCGCGCGAACGAAGCGTCTCTGTGTCATATGACACAGAGACGCTTTTTTAGTAGAGAAAAACATAGAGGGGGAGAAATGTGTTAAAGCTACTGAAAGAAGATATTGACGTTGTTTTTGAGCAAGATCCTGCAGCAAGAAGTTATATTGAAGTGATTTTAACGTATTCAGGTTTACATGCTATATGGGCACATCGCGTTGCCCATGCTTTTCATCGACGCAGATGGTTCTTTTTAGCTCGCATAATTGCTCAAATTAGCCGTTTCTTCACAGGAGTTGAAATTCATCCTGGCGCGCGGATTGGTCATCGTTTCTTTATTGACCATGGTATGGGAGTTGTTATTGGAGAAACGTGTGAAATAGGGGATAATGTGACGGTGTACCAAGGCGTTACTCTCGGAGGAACAGGGAAAGAAAAAGGCAAGCGTCATCCAACAATTAAAGATAATGTATTAATTGCAACAGGAGCAAAAGTGCTTGGTTCTATCGTTATTGAAGAAAATTCAAAGGTAGGAGCGGGTTCTGTTGTTCTAAAAGATGTTCCAAGTAACTCTACTGTTGTAGGTATTCCAGGAAGAGCGGTTATTCAAGATGGCATAAAAGTTAATAAAGATTTAAATCACTCTGATTTACCAAACCCAGTAGCGGATCGTTTTAAAGAATTAGAAGAAGAAATTAAAAGACTTCAACAAGAAGTTAAAGAGCTAAAAGAAGAAGGGAAGAAAAAACATGACAATCAAGTTATATAATACGTTAACACGCCAAAAAGAAATTTTTACTCCACTTGAAGAAAACAAAGTAAAAATGTACGTATGCGGACCAACAGTGTATAACTATATTCATATTGGAAATGCAAGACCTGCCATTGTGTTTGATACAGTTCGCCGTTATTTAGAATATAGAGGGTATGACGTGCAATACGTTTCTAACTTTACAGATGTTGATGATAAATTAATCAAAGCAGCAAATGAGCTTGGAGAAGAAGTTCCGACTATTGCTGAGCGTTTTATTAAAGCTTACTTTGAGGATACGGAAGCATTAGGATGCAAAAAAGCGGATGTTCATCCACGTGTAACAGAGAATATGGATACAATTATTGAATTTATTGAAATGCTAATTGATAAAGGGTTTGCTTATGAAGCGGGTGGAGATGTTTACTATAAAACACGTAAGTTTGATGGATATGGAAAACTATCTCATCAATCAATTGATGAACTGCGTTCCGGAGCACGTATTGGAGTTGGTGAGAAGAAAGACGATCCACTAGATTTCACGCTTTGGAAAGAAGCAAAAGACGGAGAAATTAGCTGGGACAGTCCATGGGGGAAAGGTCGTCCTGGTTGGCACATTGAGTGCTCAGCAATGGCGCGTAAATACTTAGGAGACACAATTGATATTCATGCAGGGGGGCAAGATTTATCATTCCCTCATCATGAGAACGAAATCGCTCAATCTGAAGCAGCAACAGGAAAAGAATTTGCAAAGTACTGGCTTCATAATGGGTATATTAATATTGATAACGAGAAAATGTCTAAATCGCTTGGTAACTTTGTTCTTGTGCACGATATTTTAAAAGAAATTGAGCCTTCTTTACTTCGTTTCTTTATGTTAACTGTTCAATATCGCCATCCAATTAATTATAATCAAGAACTTCTAGAAGATACAAAAAGAGGACTTGAAAGAATTCAAACAGCATATGAAAATGTGCAACATCGATTAGAACATTCAACAAACTTAGCGATTCAAGATAAGCAGTGGGAAGATAAAATCGCAGAACTTCATCAATCTTTTGTAACAGAAATGGATGATGATTTTAATACAGCAAATGCTATTTCTGTTCTCTTTGAGCTATCAAAACAAGCAAATCTTTACCTTGCAGAAGAAAATACATCAGAAGCTGTTTTAGAAGCGTTTATCAAAGAATTTGAAACAATCACTGGTGTATTAGGAGTAGAACTAGCAGGCAAAGACGAAGAGCTTTTAGACGAGGAAATTGAGCAACTTCTTGAGGAACGCATTCAAGCACGTAAGGACCGCAACTTCCAGCGAGCAGATGAGATTCGTGATGAATTAAAGAGTCGAAATATCATTCTTGAAGATACGTCACAAGGCACACGTTGGAAAAGAGGGTAAGTATGTTAGACAACCAAATAGAAGTAAAACAATTAAACAGTCTTGCATTGGCTTATATGGGAGATGCAGTATTTGATCAGTATATACGTCATCATCTCCTGTTGAAAGGCAGTGTACGACCAAATATGCTACACAGACAGGCAAAAGAATATGTATCAGCACGAGCACAGGCGAAGATTGTTCATCAGCTACTAGATGAAAGATTCTTAACTGAGGAAGAACAAGCCGTCTTAAGAAGAGGCCGGAATGCTAAATCAGGAAGTGTTCCAAAGCATACAGATGTACAAACGTATCGCTATAGCACAGCATTTGAAGCTGTGCTTGGCTATCTTTATCTTGGCAGTCAACAAGAACGCGTAACTGAAATTGTTGAGAAAGCCATTATGATTATTGAAAGGAGTGAAGAAAACGGTGAGTGAGAATCAAGAATTTATTGCCGGTAAAAATCCTGTCTTAGAAGCTTTAAAAGCAGAGCGAGACATTAATAAGATTTGGATTGCAGAAGGTTCACAGCGTGGCCAAATGCAACAAGTTATCAATACAGCTAAACAAAAGAAGGTGCTTGTTCAATTTGTTCCAAAAAAGAAAATTGATCAGCTAGTAGATGCAAACCATCAAGGAGTTGTTGCTCTTGTTGCTGCATATCAGTATGCGGAGATTGATGACATGTTTGCATTAGCAGAGAAGAAGAATGAAACACCGTTTTTCCTATTATTAGACGAGCTTGAAGATCCTCATAATTTAGGATCTATTATGAGAACAGCTGATGCTGTTGGCGCACATGGAATCATTATTCCAAAACGCCGTTCTGTAAGCTTAACAGCAACAGTTGCTAAAGCTTCTACAGGAGCTATTGAACATATCCCCGTTTCACGTGTAACAAATTTAGCTCGAACAATTGATGAATTGAAGGATCGCGGAATTTGGTTTTTTGGAACAGATGCTAAAGGAGCAGAAGATTACCGCACAATGGATGGGAAAATGCCGCTCTGTTTAATTATCGGCAGTGAAGGCAAGGGAATGAGTCGTCTTGTCAAAGATAAATGTGATTTTCTTATCAAACTTCCTATGGTTGGTCATGTAACATCCTTAAATGCTTCGGTTGCAGCAAGTCTGCTTATGTATGAAGTTCATCGCAAACGTCATCCACTAGGTAGCTAAACATGGAGAATATACTTCTTGTTGATGGTTACAACATTATTGGAGCATGGCCAGAGCTAAGAAGCTTACGAGACAAAGACTTAGAAAGTGCAAGAGATATTCTTATCGAGAAGCTAGCGGAGTATCGTGCATATACAGGGTACCAAGTTCTAGTTGTTTTTGATGCACATATGGTACCTGGATTGGAAAAAAAGCGACATACACATAAAGTGAAAGTGATTTTCACGAAAGAGAATGAGACAGCGGATGAATGTATTGAAAAGTTAGCAAGCGAACTTAACAATATCAAAACACAGATTCATGTTGCGACATCTGATTTTACGGAACAATGGGTGATATTTGGCCAAGGGGCTCTAAGAAAATCTGCTCGTGAACTTCGCAATGAAGTCATTGAAATTGAAGGGGAAATTAAAAAAAATGTCGATATTATTCGAGAAAAAAAACCAATAAGCCGGATTACCCTTTCAGATCAAGTATCCGAAGTGTTCGAAAAATGGCGAAGAGGGGAAAAGTAGTAAAAAAATTTAGAAAATATCTCTTTTTTCACACAATTCCGTTTGTCAAGTGAGAGTATCTACTGTATAATATTGCTATCTACTGCGCGTTCGGGGGGATCGATGTGGGCTTAAAACTTAGTTCAAAAGAAAGCGTTCAGTTACAACGTCAAGAAGATGAATTGGTTGTAGAGTTGGTTCACAGTGGTAATAGCGAAGCATTAGATTACTTGATTCACAAATACCGAAATTTTGTAAGAGCAAAAGCAAGATCGTATTTTTTAATAGGGGCAGACAGAGAAGATATTGTACAAGAAGGCATGATTGGACTTTACAAAGCCATCCGTGATTTTAGGGAAGATAAGCTATCATCTTTTAAAGCTTTTGCTGAGCTCTGTATTACAAGGCAGATCATTACGGCTATCAAAACAGCAACTCGACAAAAGCATATTCCGCTTAATTCTTATATATCATTGGACAAGCCTATTTATGACGAGGAATCAGACCGTACGCTTATGGATATTATTTCAGGAGCTAAGATTATGAATCCTGAAGAACTGATTATTAACCAAGAGAAGTTCGACGATATTGAACTTAAGATGGCTGAACTTCTAAGTGATTTGGAAAGAAAAGTACTTGTCCTTTATCTTGATGGACAATCTTATCAAGAAATTTCCGAAGAGCTAAATCGTCATGTAAAATCGATTGACAATGCCTTACAGCGCGTCAAACGTAAGTTAGAGAGATATTTAGAATTAAGAGAGATAACCTTATAAAAAAGTCGACATGGCATTCTTATAGAATGCCATGTTGACATTTATTGTGTAATTATGATACTTTTTTAAGGATATTATATGTTATACCCATGGGTATTATGATAACAGGTGATAAAGATGCGTAAAAAATCTGTTTTGGCTTGTTCTGCTTGTGGAAGTCGTAACTATTCTACAATGAAAAATAGCAGTGCGGCAGGGGACAGGCTTGAAATTAAGAAGTTTTGCAAAACGTGTAACAGCCATACGGCACATTTAGAAACAAAATAGATTGATTCTACCCCTTTTCAACTGGAGGTTTCGTTTTAATGAAACGAATTGGAAGCTTTTTTAAAGACGTAATACGCGAAATGAAAAAAGTCAGCTGGCCAACAAAAAAAGAATTAACTCGTTATACCATTACAGTTGTGACGACTGTAATTGTCATGACAGCGTTCTTTGCTGTAGTAGATCTAGGAATTTCTTCATTAATCCGATTGATTCCTTGAATAAGTAATGAATAAACATGGTATAATACAAAATAGATAAGCTATGTGAAAAGCCCGGAGACGGGTTTTTTAATTTGTCTTAAAATAGTTTCACTTCGAGTGAGTGGGAGGGAAAGGACGGAGGTCCTCAGCAATGGAGAAAAACTGGTACGTTGTTCATACCTATTCTGGTTATGAAAACAAAGTGAAAGCCAATTTAGAAAAGCGTGTCGAATCAATGGGCATGCAAGATAAAATCTTCCGTGTAATCGTACCGGAAGAAGAAGAAACAGAAACAAAGAACAACAAAACAAAAGTAACGAAGAAGAAAGTATTCCCAGGTTATGTGTTAGTAGAAATTGTCATGACAGATGATTCTTGGTACGTAGTACGAAATACACCTGGTGTTACGGGTTTCGTTGGGTCAACAGGTTCAGGATCAAAACCAACCCCATTATTACCGGAAGAATCAGAAGTAATTCTGAAAAGAATGGGTATGGAGCATGAGAAAGTAGATCTTGGTTTTGAACTTAAAGAGGTTGTTATGGTGAAAGAAGGACCATTTGCAAACTTTGAAGGAACAATTGAAGAAATTGACTTTGATAAAAAGAAAATTAAAGTACTTGTTAACATGTTTGGTCGTGAAACACCTGTCGAACTTGATTTCCACCAGATTGATAAGATTGAATAGAAAGAGATTTAATGTGCTCTGAGACGATGACCTAGAAATTTCCTCATAAAAAACTTGCATTTCTGTTGAAACAGTGGTAACATTTCATAAGTCAGTACGTCTCAATTTTTGAGACTATACATTAAATATTCTTTATATTTTTTAATACGAGATAAAGAAGAATGAGTGGGAGGGGCTAATCCCCTATTACCACATCACGGACTTAAGGAGGTGTGTCTCGTGGCTAAAAAAGTAGTGAAAGTTGTAAAACTACAAATTCCTGCGGGCAAAGCAAACCCAGCTCCACCAGTTGGTCCAGCATTGGGTCAAGCAGGTGTAAACATCATGGGATTCTGTAAGGAGTTTAACGCTCGTACAGCAGATCAAGCAGGATTGATCATTCCAGTTGAAATTTCGGTATTTGAGGACCGTTCATTTACATTCATTACGAAGACTCCTCCTGCTGCAGTATTACTTAAAAAAGCAGCTGGTATCGAGTCAGGTTCTGGTGAACCAAATCGTAACAAAGTAGCAACAGTGAAACGAGATAAAGTACGCGAGATTGCTGAAACGAAAATGCCAGACCTTAACGCAGCAGACGTAGAAGCGGCTATGCGTATGGTTGAAGGTACTGCTCGTAGCATGGGAATCGTTATCGAAGACTAATTCCTATGTAAAACGTATTGGTAGTTGACAAGGTTGCGGGTATGGTTTTGCCATTTCGCAACCTTTATTCGTGGGAGGTTATTCCGCTAAAACCACATAAGGAGGAAATTTAAAATGGCTAAAAAAGGTAAAAAGTACTTAGAAGCTTCTAAGTTAGTAGATCGTACAGTTGCTTATGATGTTAAAGAAGCAATTGAACTGATCAAAAAAACAAGCACAGTAAATTTCGACGCAACAGTTGAAACAGCATTTCGTTTAGGAGTAGATCCTAAGAAAGCTGATCAACAAATCCGTGGCGCTTTAGTTTTACCACATGGTACTGGTAAAACTCAACGTGTATTAGTATTCGCTAAAGGTGAGAAAGCAAAAGAAGCAGAAGCTGCTGGAGCTGACTTCGTTGGCGATTCTGATTACATCAACAAAATCCAACAAGGTTGGTTTGATTTTGACGTAGTTGTAGCTACTCCGGACATGATGGGTGAAGTTGGTAAACTTGGTCGCGTATTAGGACCAAAAGGTTTAATGCCAAACCCTAAAACTGGTACAGTAACATTCGACGTTGAAAAAGCAATCAACGAAATCAAAGCTGGTAAAGTTGAATACCGCGTTGATAAAGCTGGTAACATTCATGTACCAATTGGTAAAGTATCATTTGAAGATAACAAGCTTGTTGAAAACTTTACAGCACTTTATGAAACAATGCTTAAAGTTAAACCTGCTTCTTCAAAAGGAACTTACATCAAGAACCTAGCTGTAGCTTCTACAATGGGCCCTGGTGTAAAAGTTGATACGGCATCTTTTGGAATTAAATAATAAGGTATTGACTTTCTAACAGTCATTTAATATAATTTACCTTGTCTTAAAATTAAACATTATTGCCAAAGACAGTAGGTGCTTACTAAAGCTTAATTTCCTACCGAGGTGTATGATATAAAGCAGCGTTGCACGTCTGTACGCTCGTTTTAGAAAACCCTCTATGTCTTATTTATCACATAGAGGGTCTTCTTATGTTGCACCTTTTAAAAGGCATAAATGTGCATATCGAAATTTCCGGGAGGTGTAAAAATGAGCAGTGCTATCGAACAAAAGAAAGTGATCGTAGACGAAATTGCTGATAAGTTTAAAAATAGTAAATCAACAATCATTGTTGACTACCGTGGACTAAACGTATCTCAAGTAACAGAACTTCGTAAAAACCTACGTGATGCTGGCGTAGAATTCAAAGTATTCAAAAATACTTTAACTCGCCGTGCGGTAGAAAAAGCTGAGTTAACTGAGCTTAACGATGCATTAACTGGACCAAACGCAATTGCTTTCTCTAATGAGGATGTTATTGCACCAGCTAAAGTTTTACATGCATTCGCGAAAGAAAATGAAGCTCTTGAAATTAAAGCGGGCGTTCTTGAAGGGAACATTGCTTCAGTTGAAGAAATTAAAGCAATCGCAACTCTTCCATCTCGTGATGGCTTACTTTCTATGCTTCTTAGCGTACTTCAAGCTCCAGCTCGTAACTTCGCTCTTGCAACTAAAGCTGTTGCAGATCAAAAAGAAGAGCAAGGCGCTTAATTATAGCTAACGGTTTTAAAACTAAATTATAATCCAATGAGGAGGACTTTCAAATGTCTAAAGAACAAATTATCGATGCTATTAAAGAAATGACAGTTCTTGAACTTAACGACCTAGTAAAAGCAATTGAAGAAGAATTCGGTGTAACTGCTGCTGCTCCTGTAGCTGTAGCTGGTGGTGCTGGCGGAGACGCTGCTGCTGAGAAAACTGAATTTGACGTAGTACTTGCTGGTGCTGGCGGACAAAAAATCAAAGTTATCAAAGTAGTACGTGAAATCACTGGTCTTGGCTTAAAAGAAGCTAAAGAACTTGTTGACAACACTCCAAAAGCTCTTAAAGAAGGCGTTTCTCAAGAGGAAGCTGACGAGCTTAAAGCTAAACTTGAAGAAGTTGGCGCTTCTGTAGAAGTTAAATAATTTAAACATTACAGCATACGCTTAATGTTATAATAGAAGATAAGCGAGGTTTTCTTAGAAACCTCGCTTATCTTTATGTTTAAGGACAAAGGGGCTCGTCGTGAACGGCCTCTTTTGACTTTCTTAAAAAGCGAGCATTTCACATTAGGCTCATTCTTTTGTATAATGAAAAAAGTTACAGTATTATGGAAGTGAGGAGGAGCTACGTAAAATGACAGAGCACTATTTTTCATCAAACCCTTCTGCTCAAAGCGATCGACAAAATTTTTCTTTCACGCTTCGTAATCATCATTTTAAATTTACAACAGATCATGGTGTATTTTCGAAGAAGGAAGTCGATTTTGGTTCTCGCTTGCTTATTGAAACATTTGAAGAACCAGAAGTACAAGGGGATTTTCTTGATGTTGGATGTGGGTATGGCCCAATCGGATTATCTTTAGCTAAACAATGGCCCAATCGTAAAGTAGATATGGTTGATGTAAATGAGCGAGCATTGGAGCTTTCAAGTGAAAATGCAAAAAGCAACGATGTTGAGAATGTGAACATCTTCAAAAGTTCAGCATATGAAAATGTTTCATCAGATCAATATGCAGCTATTTTGACAAACCCGCCTATTCGAGCAGGGAAAAAGGTTGTTCATGAAATCCTTGAAGGGGCATCAACTCGATTAAAAGAAAATGGTGAGCTTTGGGTTGTTATTCAGAAAAAGCAAGGAGCTCCTTCTGCACTTGAAAAATTAGAAGAGTTATTTTCTGAAGTTTTGGTAGAAACAAAGAAAAAAGGTTATTATATTATTCGTGCAAAAAAATTTGACACTGATTTTTCGATGTGTTAACATTATAAAATGCCAATATGTAATTATTCCATCTTAATAAAAAAATTATACCTAAAAAGGTATAATTTTAGTTTGTATGGAAAAGCTAATAAAATCAATAGTACGTTTTAACGAAATTGTGGTTTTTTAATGAAGAAACCATTTTTTCTTTTGTTTAATGATAGGTATTGTTACCTTTTTATCATTAAAAGTTTCAATAATAACGCTTGATTTGAGGGGTGAATCAGTTGACAGGTCAACTAGTTCAGTATGGACGCCACCGCCAACGTAGAAGTTATGCTCGTATCAGTGAAGTTTTAGAATTACCAAACCTCATTGAAATTCAAACCTCTTCTTATCAATGGTTTCTTGATGAGGGTTTAAGAGAAATGTTCCAGGATATTTCTCCAATTGAGGACTTTACAGGTAGCCTATCTTTAGAGTTTATCGACTACAGCTTAGGTGAACCAAAGTATTCCGTAGAGGAAGCAAAAGAACGTGATGTAACGTATTCTGCACCTTTACGTGTAAAAGTACGTTTGATTCATAAAGAAACAGGAGAAGTAAAAGACCAAGAAGTGTTCATGGGAGATTTTCCTCTTATGACAGAAACAGGTACGTTTGTCATCAATGGTGCTGAACGTGTTATCGTTTCTCAGCTTGTTCGTTCTCCTAGCGTGTATTTCAGTGGAAAAGTAGACAAAAACGGTAAGAAAGGCTATACCGCTACTGTTATTCCAAACCGTGGAGCTTGGTTAGAGTACGAAACAGACGCAAAAGACGTTGTTTATGTACGTATCGACCGCACACGTAAACTGCCAGTTACTGTGCTTTTACGTGCGCTTGGATTTGGAACTGATCAAGAAATCATTGATTTACTCGGAGATAATGAATATCTACGAAACACGCTTGAAAAAGACAATACAGAAAACACAGAGAAAGCTCTATTAGAGATCTATGAGCGTCTACGTCCTGGAGAGCCTCCAACAGTAGAAAATGCTAAAACTCTATTAGTTTCTCGTTTCTTCGATCCAAAACGCTATGATTTAGCAAATGTTGGACGTTACAAGATTAATAAGAAGCTTCACATCAAGAATCGTTTGTTCAATCAACGTCTAGCAGAAACGCTTGTTGATCCTGAAACAGGTGAGATTCTTGTTGAAAAAGATACTATCATTGATCGTCGTACACTTGATCGCATTTTACCAATGCTAGAAGGCGGCGTAAACTTCCAGACTCATGAGCCAGTAGGCGGAGTTCTTGAAGAAGAAGTATCTCTTCAGTCTATCAAAATCTATGCACCAGGAGACGCAGAAGGTGAGAAAGTTATTAATGTTTTAGGTAATACTTTCATAGATGAGAGTGTTAAAAACATTACGCCTGCTGATATCTTGGCTTCTATAAGCTATTTCTTCAACCTTCTTCACCAAGTTGGAGGAACAGACGATATTGACCACTTAGGAAACCGTCGTCTACGTTCAGTTGGAGAATTGCTGCAAAACCAATTCCGCATTGGTCTTTCTCGTATGGAGCGCGTTGTGCGTGAGAGAATGTCAATTCAAGATACAAATGCAATTACGCCGCAACAATTAATTAACATTCGTCCGGTTATTGCATCAATTAAAGAGTTCTTTGGAAGCTCTCAGCTTTCACAGTTCATGGACCAAACAAACCCATTAGGTGAGTTAACTCACAAACGTCGTCTTTCTGCATTAGGACCTGGTGGTTTAACACGTGAGCGTGCTGGTTTCGAAGTGCGTGACGTTCACTACTCTCACTATGGTCGTATGTGTCCGATTGAGACGCCAGAGGGTCCAAACATCGGGCTTATCAACTCATTATCTTCTTATGCAAAAGTAAACAAATTCGGATTTATTGAAACTCCGTACCGTCGTGTTGATCCTGAAACAGGAAAAGTCACTGACAGAATTGATTACCTTACAGCAGACGAAGAAGATAACTATGTAGTTGCACAAGCAAATGCTCGTCTTGGTGACGAAGGTGAATTTTTAGATGAAGAAATCGTATCTCGTTTCCGCGGAGAAAACACCGTAATGAAACGTGATCGCATTGACTATATGGATGTATCACCTAAGCAAGTAGTATCTGCTGCAACAGCTTGTATCCCATTCTTAGAAAACGATGACTCTAACCGTGCTCTAATGGGAGCGAACATGCAACGTCAAGCAGTACCATTGCTTAAACCAGAAGCACCGATCGTTGGAACAGGTATGGAGTATGTATCTGGTAAAGACTCTGGTGCAGCTGTTATTTGTAAACACCCAGGTGTTGTAGAGCGCGTTGAAGCAAAACACGTTTGGGTACGTCGTTACGAAGAAGTAGACGGCCAAATGACAAAAGGTGACCTTGATAAATATAATATGCTGAAATTCATTCGTTCTAACCAAGGAACATGTTATAACCAACGCCCTATTGTTTCTGTTGGGGATGAAGTGAAAAAAGGTGAGATTCTTGCTGATGGTCCTTCAATGGACAAAGGTGAGCTTGCTCTTGGACGCAACGTTCTTGTTGGTTTCATGACATGGGATGGTTACAACTATGAGGATGCAATCATCATGAGCGAACGTCTTGTAAAAGATGATGTTTATACGTCTGTTCATATTGAAGAATATGAGTCAGAGTCTCGTGATACAAAGCTTGGACCTGAAGAAATTACACGTGACATTCCAAACGTTGGTGAAGATGCACTTCGTAATCTCGACGAGCGTGGAATCATTCGCGTTGGTGCTGAAGTAAAAGATGGAGATCTACTTGTTGGTAAAGTAACGCCAAAAGGTGTAACAGAATTAACAGCAGAAGAACGTCTATTACATGCAATCTTCGGTGAAAAAGCACGCGAAGTACGCGATACTTCACTTCGTGTTCCACATGGTGGAGGCGGAATTGTGTTAGACGTGAAAGTGTTTAACCGTGAAGATGGTGACGAACTTCCACCGGGAGTAAACCAACTTGTTCGCGCGTACATCGTTCAAAAACGTAAAATCTCTGAAGGGGATAAAATGGCGGGACGACATGGTAACAAAGGTGTTATCTCACGCATTCTACCTGAAGAGGATATGCCATATTTACCAGATGGAACACCAATTGATATCATGTTAAATCCATTAGGGGTACCATCTCGTATGAACATCGGTCAGGTATTAGAGCTTCATCTTGGTATGGCTGCTCGTCAACTTGGCATTCATGTTGCAACTCCTGTATTTGATGGAGCACGTGAGGAAGATGTTTGGGCAACAATTGAAGAAGCAGGTATGGCTCGTGATGCGAAGACAGTTCTTTATGACGGCCGTACAGGAGATCCGTTCGACAACCGCGTATCTGTTGGTGTCATGTATATGATCAAACTTGCGCACATGGTTGATGATAAACTTCATGCTCGTTCAACTGGACCATATTCACTTGTTACGCAACAGCCACTTGGAGGTAAAGCTCAGTTTGGTGGACAGCGTTTTGGTGAGATGGAAGTATGGGCACTTGAAGCATATGGTGCTGCTTATACACTTCAAGAAATCTTAACAGTTAAATCAGACGACGTTGTTGGTCGTGTTAAAACATATGAAGCCATCGTTAAAGGCGAAAACGTTCCAGAACCTGGCGTACCAGAATCATTTAAAGTATTAATTAAAGAGCTTCAAAGCTTAGGTATGGACGTTAAAATTCTATCTGGCGATGAAAAAGAGATTGATTTCATGGATTCAGAGGATGATCAAGATCAACCAAATGAAGCTATCATGAATGATGCTCAGCCAGAAGCACAGGCACAGCTGCAAAAAGACCCTGTCATAAAAGAGTAGAGGCAATAAGGGAAAACCTGTAGACTAAGAGGGAGGTAGGCCCCTTGTTAGATGTAAATAACTTTGAGTATATGAAAATTGGTCTTGCTTCACCTGATAAAATCCGTTCATGGTCTTACGGTGAGGTTAAAAAACCTGAAACAATTAACTATCGTACATTAAAACCTGAAAAAGATGGTCTCTTCTGCGAGCGCATTTTCGGTCCTCAAAAGGACTGGGAATGCCATTGCGGAAAATATAAACGCGTTCGTTATAAAGGCGTTGTATGTGACCGTTGTGGTGTAGAAGTAACTCGTGCTAAAGTTCGACGCGAGCGTATGGGACATATCGAGCTTGCAGCCCCAGTTTCACACATTTGGTATTTCAAAGGAATTCCAAGTCGTATGGGTCTTGTATTAGACATGTCTCCACGTGCCTTAGAAGAGATTATTTATTTCGCTTCTTACGTTGTAACAGATACAGGAGATACACCACTTGAAAAGAAACAGCTTCTTTCTGAGAAAGAATACCGTGCATATCGTGAGAAGTATGGTCAAACGTTCCAGGCTGCAATGGGTGCAGAAGCTGTTAAAAAAATTCTTCAAGACATTGACTTAAATAAAGAAGTTGAACTTCTTAAAGAAGAACTAAAAACTGCACAAGGTCAACGTCGCACTAGAGCAATCAAACGTCTAGAAGTATTGGAAGCATTCCGTAACTCTGGAAACCATACAGATTGGATGATCCTTGATGTCCTACCTGTTATTCCACCAGAATTACGTCCAATGGTTCAATTAGACGGTGGTCGTTTTGCGACATCTGACTTAAACGATTTATATCGTCGTGTAATTAACCGTAACAATCGCTTGAAGCGTCTTTTAGACCTTGGTGCTCCAAGCATCATCGTTCAAAACGAAAAGCGTATGTTACAAGAAGCTGTTGATGCGTTGATTGATAATGGTCGTCGTGGCCGTCCTGTTACAGGACCTGGTAACCGTCCTTTAAAATCACTTTCACATATGCTAAAAGGTAAACAAGGTCGTTTCCGTCAAAACTTACTTGGAAAACGTGTTGACTACTCTGGTCGTTCCGTTATCGTTGTAGGTCCTAACTTAAAAATGTACCAATGTGGTTTACCAAAAGAAATGGCTCTTGAGTTATTCAAGCCATTTGTAATGAAAGAGCTTGTTGCTCGTGGCTTAGCTCATAACATCAAGAGTGCAAAACGCAAAATTGAACGCGTTCAATCTGAAGTATGGGACGTTTTAGAATCGGTTATTAAAGAACATCCAGTTCTTCTAAACCGTGCACCTACACTTCATAGACTTGGTATTCAAGCATTTGAACCAACTCTAGTAGAAGGTAGAGCAATTCGTCTTCATCCATTAGTATGTACAGCTTATAATGCAGACTTTGACGGTGACCAAATGGCGGTCCACGTACCACTTTCTGCAGAAGCACAAGCTGAGGCACGCATTCTAATGCTGGCTGCCCAAAATATCTTAAACCCGAAAGACGGAAAACCAGTTGTTACGCCGTCTCAGGATATGGTATTAGGTAACTACTATCTAACAATGGAGCGTGTTGGCGCTGTTGGAGAAGGAATGACTTTCAAAGATTCAAATGAAGCCATTCTTGCGTACCAAAATGGTTATGTTCACCTTCATACACGTGTAGCTGTTCAAGCTAGTTCTTTAGACAACCAAACGTTCACTGAAGAACAAAGAAATCAGCTTCTTGTTACAACAGTAGGTAAGCTAGTATTCAACGAAATTTTGCCTGATTCGTTCCCTTACATCAACGAACCAACAAGATTCAATCTTGAAAACGAAACACCGAAGAGATATTTCGTTGATAAAGGTGCAAACGTACGTGAATATATTGAATCATTAGATGCTGTTGATCCGTTCAACAAGAAGATTCTTGGAAATATTATTGCTGAGATCTTTAAACGTTTCAAAATTACGGAAACGTCTCGTATGTTAGACCGTATGAAAGATCTAGGCTTTAAATATTCTACAAAAGCCGGTATTACAGTCGGTGTAGCTGACATCGTAGTATTAGGTGAAAAACAAGAGATTCTTGAAGAAGCTCAACATAAAGTAGATAAAGTTCTAAAACAGTTCAAACGCGGTCTTATTACAGAAGAAGAACGTTATGAACGCGTAATCTCTATTTGGAGTGAAGCGAAAGACGTAATCCAAGGAAAACTAATGGCAACTCTTGATCGAAGCAACTCAATCTTCATGATGAGTGACTCTGGAGCCCGTGGTAACGCATCTAACTTTACGCAGCTTGCAGGTATGCGTGGATTGATGGCCAACCCATCTGGACGTATCATTGAGTTACCAATCAAATCTAGTTTCCGTGAAGGATTAACGGTATTAGAATACTTTATCTCTACACACGGAGCTCGTAAAGGTCTTGCCGATACAGCTCTTAAAACAGCCGATTCAGGTTACCTTACTCGTCGTCTTGTTGACGTTGCTCAAGATGTTATCGTTCGTGATGACGACTGTGGCACAGATCGTGGACTTCTTATTCGTTCTATTAAGGAAGGAACAGAAGAAATCGAGAGCCTTGAAGAGCGCTTAATTGGTCGTTATTCTAGAAAAACAATTAAGCATCCTGAAACAGGCGAAGTAATGGCTCGCGAAAACGATCTAATTACAGAAGATATGTCTAAAGCAATTGTTGAAGCAGGTATCGAAGAGGTTTGGATCCGTTCTGCGTTCACTTGTAATACACGCCACGGCGTATGTAAAAAATGTTATGGTCGCAACTTAGCTACAGGTTCACAAGTTGAAGTTGGTGAAGCTGTTGGTATTATCGCTGCCCAGTCTATTGGGGAGCCTGGTACACAGTTAACAATGCGTACATTCCATACAGGTGGGGTTGCCGGAGACGATATCACTCAAGGTTTACCTCGTATCCAAGAGCTATTTGAAGCACGTAATCCTAAAGGTCAAGCGATGATTTCTGAAATTGACGGTACAGTAACAAACATCCGTGAAATCCGCGACCGCCAGCAGGAAATTACAATTCAAGGTAGCATTGAATCTAAAACATATACAGCACCATATAATGCTCGCTTAAAAGTAACTGACGGACAATATGTTCTTCAAGGTCAAGAACTAACAGAAGGTTCTGTAGACCCTAAAGAGTTACTAAAAGTGAAAGACCTTATGGCTGTTCAAGAATATCTATTAAAAGAAGTGCAAAAAGTATACCGTATGCAAGGGGTAGAAATTGGAGATAAGCACGTTGAAGTTATGGTTCGCCAAATGCTTCGTAAAGTGCGTGTAATGGATTCTGGAGATACAACTGTTCTTCCTGGGTCATTACTTGATATTCACCAATTTACAGATGCCAATGAAAAAGTATTGCTTGAAGGCAAACGCCCTGCAACAGGTCAACCTGTATTGCTTGGTATTACAAAAGCATCTCTTGAAACAGACTCGTTCCTTTCTGCTGCATCATTCCAAGAAACAACACGTGTTCTTACAGACGCAGCAATCAAAGGTAAGCGCGATGAGCTTCTTGGCTTGAAAGAAAATGTTATCATCGGTAAGCTTGTGCCAGCTGGTACAGGGATGACACGTTATCGTCAAACAACGCCAAAACCAGCTCAAGACGCTGAGTTTATTACTGTAGATTAATGTAATCATTTTTTCCCAAAGGGATGTCACAAAAAACTTACGAGATTTTGTTGACATCCCCCCGGGAGAATGATACTATACAAAAGGTGCTCCTATCAGTAACCTACTACTTTTATTTTATAGAAGTATGTTAGGCTCAGATATCATTGTAGGAACGAAGCAAACAGCTCTTGCTTTCCAAAGATGGTATAGTCAACGATATTGTAATCGCTACTTTAAAGATCTCTTTAAAGTTAGTAATTAGAAACAATGTCGCTCTTTTCTATGTTGACTCAGTGAAAAGTGAAAAAGACTTGTGGGCCCCATTGATGGAACAGCATCTGTTGCCATAATGTAGTGAAACGTTTTTGAAATGAAAATTTCAAGAACTTTGTTTTTACTTTTAAATGAACCACCTGGATGAGTGGGCTTGAAAAAAGATGAAAGGAGGAAAAACAATGCCTACAATTAACCAATTAGTACGTAAAGGTCGTACTAACAAAGTTCAAAAATCAGATTCTCCAGCATTAAACAAAGGTTACAACAGCTTCAAAAAAGCTCAAACTAACCTTTCTTCACCACAAAAACGTGGTGTTTGTACTCGTGTAGGTACAATGACACCGAAGAAACCGAACTCGGCTCTTCGTAAATATGCACGTGTTCGTTTAACAAACGGTATCGAGGTTACTGCTTACATTCCTGGTATCGGTCATAACTTACAAGAGCATAGCGTAGTGTTAATCCGTGGCGGTCGTGTAAAAGACTTACCAGGGGTACGTTACCACATCGTTCGTGGTGCGCTTGACACAGCTGGTGTTGATGGTCGTATGCAAGGCCGTTCTAAATACGGTACTAAACGTCCTAAAAAATAATTTAACTATAACTAAACCTCAGTGAAAGGAGGAACTATAATGCCTCGTAAAGGTCCTGTTGCAAAACGTGACGTATTACCAGATCCAATTTATAATTCTAAACTTGTAACTCGTTTAATCAATAAGGTTATGTTAGACGGTAAAAAAGGAAAAGCTGAAGCTATCCTTTATAACTCTTTCGACCTTATCAAAGAACGTTCAGGTAAAGATGCTATGGAAGTGTTCGATGAAGCACTTAAAAACATCATGCCTGTACTAGAAGTTAGAGCTCGTCGTGTAGGTGGTTCTAACTATCAAGTACCAGTTGAGGTTCGCCCAGAGCGTCGTACAACTTTAGGTCTTCGCTGGTTAGTGAACTACGCTCGTCTTCGTGGTGAAAAAACTATGGAAGAGCGTTTAGCTAACGAAATCTTAGATGCAGCTAACAACACTGGTGCTGCTGTTAAGAAGCGTGAAGATGTACACAAAATGGCAGAAGCTAACAAAGCATTTGCTCATTATCGTTGGTAAGATTTTTACTATTATAAAAACCATTCTTAAAAAAAGGAAGGAGAAGTACCAAGATGGCAAGAGAGTTCTCCTTAGAAAATACTCGTAATATTGGTATCATGGCACATATTGATGCCGGAAAAACAACAACTACCGAGCGTATCCTTTTTTACACTGGTCGTATCCACAAAATCGGTGAAACTCATGAAGGAGCTTCACAAATGGACTGGATGGAGCAGGAGCAAGAACGTGGTATCACGATCACTTCTGCTGCGACAACAGCTCAATGGAAAGGTAACCGTGTAAACATCATCGATACTCCAGGACACGTAGACTTCACTGTTGAAGTTGAACGTTCTCTTCGTGTACTTGATGGTGCGGTAGCTGTTCTTGACGCACAATCTGGAGTAGAGCCACAAACTGAAACAGTTTGGCGTCAGGCTACTACTTATGGAGTTCCACGTGTAGTATTCGTTAACAAAATGGATAAACTAGGCGCGGACTTCCTATATTCTGTAGGTACTTTGAAAGATCGTTTAGGTGCAAATGCGCATCCTATCCAACTTCCAATTGGTGCTGAAGATGCATTCGAAGGTATCATCGACTTAGTAGAAATGAAAGCTTATTTCTATGCAGATGACCTAGGTACTCGTACTGAAGACCGTGAGATCCCTGAAGAATACAAAGAGCAAGCTGATGAATATCGTGCTAGCCTTGTTGAAGCAGTTGCAGATCTTGACGAAGAGCTAATGATGAAGTATCTAGAAGGTGAAGAACTAACAACTGATGAATTAAAAGCTGCAATCCGTCAAGGAACTTGTGACGTTGAATTCTACCCAGTTATCTGTGGTTCTGCCTTCAAAAACAAAGGTGTTCAATTAATGCTTGATGCAGTAATCGACTACCTTCCAGCTCCAACTGATGTACCAGCGATCACAGGTACTGTACCTGGTACTGAGGAAGAAGTAACACGTGAATCTTCTGATGAGGCGCCATTCTCAGCGCTTGCGTTCAAAGTTATGACAGACCCTTACGTTGGAAAACTAACGTTCTTCCGCGTATACTCTGGAACATTGAACTCAGGTTCTTACGTTAAGAACTCAACAAAAGATAAGCGTGAGCGTGTAGGTCGTATCCTACAAATGCACGCAAACCACCGCGAAGAAATCTCAACAGTTTACGCTGGAGATATCGCTGGTGCAGTAGGTCTTAAAGATACGTCAACTGGTGATACTCTATGTGACGAAAAGAATCTTGTTATTCTTGAGTCTATGGAATTCCCAGAGCCAGTTATCCACGTAGCTATCGAGCCTAAATCAAAAGCTGACCAAGATAAAATGGGTACAGCTCTTGCTAAGCTTGCTGAGGAAGATCCAACATTCCGTACTCGTACTGATAATGAGACTGGTCAAACAATCATCTCTGGTATGGGTGAGCTTCACCTTGATATTCTTGTTGATCGTATGAAACGTGAATTCAAAGTAGAAGCTAACGTTGGTGCTCCACAAGTAGCTTATCGTGAAACTTTCCGCAGTTCTGCTCAAGTAGAAGGAAAATTCGTACGTCAGTCTGGTGGTCGTGGTCAATATGGTCACGTTTGGATCGAATTCTCACCAAACGAAGAAGGCGCTGGATTTGAATTTGAAAATGCAGTTGTCGGTGGGGTTGTACCTCGTGAGTACATTCCAGCAGTTCAAGCAGGTCTTGAAGATGCATTAGATAATGGTGTTGTTGCTGGATACCCTCTAATTGACATTAAGGCGAAGCTTTATGATGGTTCTTACCATGATGTGGATTCAAATGAAATGGCGTTCAAAATTGCCGCTTCAATGGCACTTAAAAACGCTGCTTCAAAATGTAGTCCAGTAATTCTTGAGCCTTTAATGAAAGTTGAAGTTGTTATCCCTGAAGAATATATGGGAGACATCATGGGTGATGTTACTTCTCGTCGTGGACGCGTTGAAGGTATGGAAGCTCGCGGACCAGCTCAAGTTGTACGTGCATTCGTACCTCTTGCTGAGATGTTTGGTTATGCAACTGCATTACGTTCAAACACTCAAGGTCGCGGAACTTACACAATGCACTTCGATCACTACGAAGAGATTCCAAAATCACTTGCTGAAGAAATCATCAAAAAAAATAAAGGTGAATAATTGATTTTCACGCTTTATTCAAGTATAACTACTTATGTAGGCTGTGAAAGTGGAGCATCCTCCCTTTCACGGCATTCCATATGAAAAAATAGATCTTATATACTTAAGGAGGATTTTAGAATGGGTAAAGAAAAATTCGACCGTTCCAAAACACATGCTAATATCGGCACAATTGGTCACGTTGACCATGGTAAAACAACTCTAACTGCTGCTATTTCTACAGTACTTCATAAGAAATCTGGTACTGGTACTGCAATGGCATACGATCAAATCGACGGTGCTCCAGAAGAGCGCGAGCGTGGAATCACAATCTCAACTGCACACGTTGAGTATGAAACTGAAACTCGTCACTATGCACACGTTGACTGCCCAGGACATGCTGACTATGTTAAAAACATGATCACTGGTGCTGCACAAATGGACGGAGCTATCCTAGTAGTATCTGCTGCTGATGGCCCAATGCCACAAACTCGTGAGCATATCCTTCTTTCTCGTAACGTAGGTGTACCATACATCGTTGTATTCTTAAACAAATGTGACATGGTAGACGACGAAGAGCTTCTTGAATTAGTAGAAATGGAAGTACGTGACCTTCTTTCTGAATACGACTTCCCTGGTGACGATGTACCAGTAATCAAAGGTTCAGCTCTTAGAGCTCTTGAAGGAGACGCTGACTACGAAGCTAAAATCTTCGAACTTATGGATGCTGTTGATAGCTACATCCCAACTCCAGAGCGTGACACTGAAAAACCATTCATGATGCCAGTTGAGGACGTATTCTCAATCACTGGTCGTGGTACAGTTGCTACTGGACGTGTTGAGCGTGGACAAGTTAAAGTCGGTGACGAAGTTGAAATCATCGGTCTTCAAGAAGAAAACAAAAAGACTACAGTTACAGGTGTAGAAATGTTCCGTAAGCTTCTTGACTATGCTGAAGCTGGAGACAACATTGGTGCTCTTCTTCGTGGGGTTGCTCGTGAAGATATCCAACGTGGTCAAGTACTTGCTAAACCAGGTACTATCACTCCACACAAAAAGTTCAAATCAGAAGTTTATGTTCTTTCTAAAGACGAAGGTGGACGTCATACTCCATTCTTCTCTAACTACCGTCCTCAGTTCTACTTCCGTACAACTGACGTAACTGGTATCGTTGTTCTTCCAGAAGGCGTAGAAATGGTTATGCCTGGAGACAACACTGAAATGACTGTTGAGCTTATCTCAACAATCGCGATCGAAGAAGGTACTCGCTTCTCTATCCGTGAAGGCGGACGTACTGTTGGATCAGGCGTTGTTTCAACAATCATCGAGTAATCGATAATATAAAAAGACGAGCTTTAAAGCTCGTCTTTTTTTTATGTTTATACCTTGTTTCTACTATATAAATAGAAGAAAACTAATTTTACAGGTAATTCCTTTTATATTTCTTCTTTCATTACTTGAATTGATAGGCTAACGTATGTATAATAGAAAAAGTGTAAGAGACCGAAAACATATAAAAAAAGTCTTGCAATGCAGGTGTTTTTTCTATATAATAGCTAATGTTGGTCTTTCAATGCGATGATGTAGGAGGTTGCTGACACACCCGGCCGCTTTGCCACGGCGAGTGGTGAGGAAATTCCTACGGAGAATGTCTATTTATGAAAATAGGCGAAAAAGGAGGGAAAATAATGGCAAAAGAAAAGATTCGTATTCGTTTAAAAGCTTATGATCACAGAATTTTAGATCAATCTGCTGAGAAGATTGTTGAAACTGCAAAGCGTTCGGGTGCTAATGTATCAGGTCCGATCCCACTTCCAACTGAGAAGTCTGTTTATACAATCTTACGTGCGGTGCACAAATACAAAGATTCTCGTGAGCAATTCGAGATGCGTACACACAAGCGTCTAATCGATATCGTGAACCCAACTCCACAAACAGTTGATTCACTAATGCGTCTAGACTTACCATCAGGTGTGGATATTGAAATTAAACTTTAATAAATAAAACCTAACAATTACAGGAGGTGTGACAAATGACCAAAGGAATCTTAGGAAAGAAAATCGGTATGACACAAGTATTTGCTGAAAATGGTGAGCTTATCCCAGTAACAGTAATCGAAGCTGCTCCAAACGTAGTAGTTCAAAAGAGAACTGTAGAAACTGACGGATATGAAGCTATCCAATTAGGTTTTGATGACCTACGCGAAAAGCTAGCTAACAAACCTAAAAAAGGCCATTTCGAAAAAGCTAATACTGCTCCTAAGCGCTACACTCGTGAACTTCGCGACGTGAACGTGGAGGAATACGAAGTTGGTCAGGAAGTCAAAGTTGATATTTTTGCAGAAGGTGACGTAATTGATGTGACAGGTACGTCTAAAGGGAAAGGTTTCCAAGGTGCTATCAAGCGTCATAACCAATCTCGCGGACCTATGTCTCATGGTTCCCACTATCACCGTAGCCCAGGTTCAATGGGTCCAGTTGATCCGAACCGCGTTATGAAAGGTAAAGCATTACCTGGACAAATGGGTGGCGAACGCGTTACTGTACAAAACTTATCAATCGTGAAAGTTGATACAGAGCGTAATCTTCTTTTAGTAAAAGGTAATGTACCTGGATCTAAAAAATCACTAGTAGTAGTGAAAAGCGGAGTTAAAGTAAAATAAAACACTCTTCTAGGAAAGGAGGAATAACCAATGCCAACAGTAGCATTGTTTAACCAAGGCGGCGAAAACTTAGGTAACATTGACTTAAACGAAGCCGTTTTTGGAATCGAACCAAACGAAAGTGTACTATTTGACGCGATCTTAATGCAGCGTTCTGCAACTCGTCAAGGTACTCATAAAGTTAAAAACCGTTCTGAAGTAAGAGGCGGTGGCCGTAAACCATGGCGTCAAAAAGGTACTGGTCGTGCTCGTCAAGGATCAATCCGTTCTCCACAATGGAGAGGCGGTGGGGTTGTATTTGGTCCTACTCCACGTAGCTACAGCTACAAGTTACCTAAAAAAGTACGTCGTCTAGCAATCAAATCTGCTCTTTCTTCTAAAGTACAAAGCAATGATTTTGTAGTATTAGAAGATTTAGCATTACAAGCACCAAAAACTAAAGACATGGTAGCAGTTCTTTCAAACTTATCTGTAGATAGCAAAACGCTTATCGTTACAGCTGATGTGAACGAGAATGTTACTCTTTCTGCTCGCAACATCCCTGGTGTTAACGTTATTACTGCTTCAAGCGTAAACGTTCTAGACCTAGTTAGCGCAGAAAAAGTTGTCTTCACTAAAGGTGCGGTTCAAAAAGTAGAGGAGGTGCTTGCATAATGAAAACTTCTCGTGATATTATTAAGCGCCCCGTCATTACTGAACGTTCAACAGACGTAATGGCTGATCGTAAATATACTTTTGAAGTAGATGTTCGTGCTAACAAAACAGCTGTTAAAGATGCTGTTGAAGAAATTTTCGATGTGAAAGTTGAAAAAGTGAACATCATGAACTATAAAGGTAAGTCTAAGCGCGTAGGTCGCTATACAGGTCTTACTAACCGTCGTCGTAAAGCAGTTGTTACTTTAACAGCTGATAGCAAAGAAATCGAATTATTCGAAGCATAAGTCTTATAAAGAAGGAGGGAAATTCACATGGCGATTAAAAAGTTTAAACCAACCACAAATGGTCGTCGCGGCATGTCAGGTTCTGATTTCGCTGAGATCACTACTGACAAGCCAGAGAAATCGTTACTTGCGCCTTTAAACAAAAAAGGTGGACGTAACAACCAAGGTAAACTGACAGTTCGTCACCAAGGTGGTGGACACAAACGTCAATACCGCATCATCGACTTCAAACGTGACAAAGATGGAATACCAGGACGCGTTGCTACTATCGAGTATGATCCAAACCGTTCGGCTAACATCGCACTTATCGTTTATGCAGATGGTGAAAAACGTTACATTCTTGCTCCTAAGAACTTAACAGTAGGTACAGAAGTTATGACTGGACCTGAAGCAGATATTAAAGTAGGTAATGCATTACCACTTCAAAATATCCCAGTAGGTACTGTAATTCATAACATCGAGCTTAAACCTGGTAAAGGTGGTCAGCTTGTACGTTCTGCAGGTACTTCTGCTCAAGTACTTGGTAAAGAAGGTAAATACGTACTTGTTCGTTTGAATTCTGGTGAAGTTCGTATGATTCTTGCTACTTGCCGTGCTACAATCGGTCAAGTTGGTAACGAACAACATGAACTTATTAACATCGGTAAAGCTGGTCGTTCTCGCTGGTTAGGTAAGCGCCCAACTGTTCGTGGTTCTGTAATGAACCCTAACGATCACCCACACGGTGGTGGTGAAGGTCGCGCACCAATCGGACGTAAATCACCAATGTCACCATGGGGTAAACCAACTCTTGGTTACAAAACTCGTAAGAAGAACAACAAGTCTGATAAATTCATCGTTCGTCGTCGTAAAAAATAACGGGATTGAGCTACGGTTCAAAAGAACCGTAGGGCAATCACGAAGGGAGGTTCATTTATGGGTCGCAGTTTGAAAAAAGGACCTTTTGTGGATGATCATTTAATGAACAAAATCGAAAAATTGAATGAAGCTGATAAGAAACAAGTTGTTAAAACTTGGTCTCGTCGTTCAACAATTTTCCCACAATTCATGGGTCATACGATTGCTGTATATGACGGTCGTAAGCATGTACCTGTTTACGTTACTGAAGACATGGTAGGACATAAGCTTGGTGAATTTGCACCAACACGTACTTATAAAGGCCATGGTAATGACGATAAGAAAACAAGACGCTAATTAAGAGAGGAGGCATTCAAATGCAAGCTAAAGCTGTTGCAAAGACAGTTCGTATTGCGCCTCGTAAAGTTCGCTTAGTCGTAGATTTAATTCGAGGAAAGCAAGTAGGAGAAGCTGTAGCGATTTTAAAACTTACGCCAAAAGCTGCTTCCCCAGTTGTGGAAAAAGTATTAAACTCTGCTATCGCAAATGCAGAACACAATTATGAAATGGATGCAAACAACTTAGTTGTTTCAGAAGTGTTCGTAGACGAAGGTCCAACACTTAAACGTTTCCGTCCACGTGCTATGGGACGTGCAAGCCAAATCAACAAACGCACTAGCCACATCACAGTTGTGGTATCAGAAAAGAAGGAGGGATAATCGATGGGTCAAAAAGTGAATCCAATTGGTTTGCGTATCGGCGTCATTCGTGACTGGGAGTCAAAATGGTACGCTGAGAAAGACTACGCAAATTTACTACATGAAGATTTAAAAGTTCGTGAATACATCAGCAAACGCTTAAGTGACGCTTCTGTTTCTAAAGTAGAGATCGAACGTGCTGCTAACCGTTTGAACATCACGATCCACACTGCAAAACCTGGTATGGTAATTGGTAAAGGTGGTACTGAAGTTGAAGCACTTCGTAAAGCTCTTAACCAACTAACAGGCAAACGTGTACACATTAACATCCTTGAAGTTAAAAGAGCAGATATCGATGCTAAACTTGTAGCAGAAAACATCGCTCGTCAACTTGAAAATCGTGTGTCATTCCGTCGTGCTCAAAAGCAAGCTATCCAACGTACTATGCGTGCGGGTGCTAAAGGGATCAAGACAATGACATCTGGTCGTTTAGGCGGAGCAGATATCGCTCGTGCTGAATACTACAGTGAAGGTACAGTTCCTCTTCATACTCTTCGCGCTGATATTGACTATGGTACAGCTGAAGCTGATACAACTTACGGTAAAATCGGTGTAAAAGTATGGATTTATCGTGGAGAGGTCCTTCCTACTAAGAAGAACTCTAAGGAAGGAGGAAAATAATTATGTTATTGCCAAAACGTGTTAAATATCGTCGTGAACATCGTGGTCGCATGAAAGGTCGTGCAAAAGGTGGTACGGAAGTTGCATTTGGTGAATATGGTTTACAAGCTTTAGAAAATTCTTGGATTACTAACCGTCAGATCGAAGCTGCTCGTATCGCAATGACTCGTTACATGAAGCGTGGCGGTAAAGTATGGATTAAAATCTTCCCTTCTAAACCTTACACTGCAAAACCTCTAGAGGTCCGCATGGGTTCCGGTAAAGGTGCTCCAGAGGGCTGGGTAGCAGTTGTAAAACCTGGAAAGATTATGTTTGAAATCGCAGGTGTAAGTGAAGAGGTTGCTCGTGAAGCACTTCGTCTTGCTGCACACAAACTACCTATCAAATGTAAATTTGTAAAACGTGAAGAAATTGGTGGTGACTCAAATGAAGGTTAATGAAATCCGTGATCTAACCACTGCTGAAATTGAACAAAAAGTTAAGTCTTTAAAAGAAGAATTGTTCAACCTTCGTTTTCAATTAGCGACTGGACAATTAGAAAATACTGCACGTATTCCTGAAGTACGTAAGTCAATTGCTCGTATGAAGACTGTAATCCGTGCAAGAGAGATTGCTGCTAGTAAATAATTAAGTCTGAAGGGAGGCTTTCAGAATGAGTGAACGTAACCAACGTAAAGTTTACACTGGACGTGTTGTTTCTGACAAAATGGATAAAACAATCACAGTTCTAGTTGAAACTTACAAAACTGATTCACTTTACGGCAAACGCGTAAAGTACTCAAAGAAATTTAAAGCACATGATGAAAATAACCAAGCAAAAGTTGGCGATATCGTGCGTATCATGGAAACTCGTCCGCTTTCAGCTACAAAACGTTTCCGTCTAGTTGACGTCGTTGAAGAAGCTGTAATTATCTAATGATCGGATAGTGAGGATTGATCCGAAGGGAGGTAAAACTAGATGATTCAACAAGAATCTCGTTTAAAAGTTGCTGACAACTCTGGTGCTCGTGAAGTTTTAACAATCAAAGTTTTAGGTGGATCTGGTCGCAAAACAGCTAACATCGGTGATGTTATCGTTGTTACGGTGAAACAAGCAACACCTGGTGGCGTTGTTAAAAAAGGTGATGTCGTTAAAGCTGTAGTAGTTCGTACTAAACGTGGTGTTCGTCGTAAAGATGGTTCATACATCCGTTTCGACGAAAATGCTTGCGTAATTATCCGTGACGATAAGAGCCCGCGTGGTACTCGTATCTTCGGACCAGTTGCACGTGAACTACGTGACAACAGCTTCATGAAGATTGTGTCCCTTGCTCCAGAAGTTCTTTAATAAATGATAAAATGATGGTCCTTAAGGAGGTGCGAAAAGATGCATGTCAAAAAAGGTGACAAAGTAGTGGTTATCTCTGGTAAGGATAAAGGCAAACAAGGCGTAGTTCTTACTGCTTATCCGAAAAAAGACCGTGTGATTGTTGAAGGTGTGAATATCGTTAAGAAACATTCAAAACCATCTCAATTAAATCCACAAGGTGGAATCAACAGCCAGGAAGCACCTATCCATGTATCCAACGTAATGCTGTTAGATCCTAAGACTGGCGAACCAACACGTGTTGGTTACAAAGTTGAAGACGGCAAAAAGGTACGTGTAGCAAAAAAATCTGGTGAAACTTTAGATAAATAATATTAGTCAGTGAAAGGAGGTACTCATTGATGAACCGCCTGAAAGAAAAATTTCAGAAAGAAATCACTCCTTCTCTAGTAGAGAAGTTCAATTATACATCTGTAATGCAAGTTCCTAAACTTGAAAAGATCGTAGTAAACATGGGAATTGGTGAAGCTGTACAAAATGCTAAAGCATTAGACAGCGCTGTTGAAGAGTTAACAGCTCTTACAGGTCAAAAACCACTAGTTACTCGTGCTAAGAAATCAATCGCTACTTTCCGTCTACGTGAAGGTATGCCAATTGGTGCAAAAGTTACACTACGTGGAGAGCGTATGTATGAGTTCTTTGACAAATTGATCTCTGTATCTCTTCCTCGTGTACGTGACTTCCGTGGAGTTTCTAAAAAATCATTTGATGGTCGCGGAAACTACACTCTAGGTATTAAAGAACAATTAATCTTCCCAGAGATTGATTATGATAAAGTAAACAAAGTACGTGGTATGGATATCGTAATTGTTACAACTGCAAACACAGACGAAGAGTCTCGTGAGCTATTAACTCAATTCGGAATGCCATTCCAGAAATAATTCTGGCCAACGTTAAGCAGAGGAGGCGAAATTGTGGCTAAAAAATCAATGATTGCGAAACAAAAGCGTCAGCCGAAGTTTGAAGTTCAAGCGTACACTCGTTGTGAGCGCTGCGGACGTCCACACTCTGTAATCCGCAAATTTAAGCTTTGCCGTATTTGTTTCCGTGAACTTGCTTATAAAGGTCAAATTCCTGGTGTTAAAAAAGCTAGCTGGTAAAACCCAAGCATGGGAAGGAGGTAAAAAATATGGTTATGACTGATCCAATTGCAGATCTTCTAACTCGTATTCGTAACGCGAACATGGTTCGTCATGAAAAACTTGAAGTACCTGCTTCTAACTTAAAGAAGCAAGTTGCAGAAATCCTTAAACGTGAAGGTTTCGTTCGCGATGTAGAATATATCGAGGACAACAAACAAGGTATCATCCGTATCTTCTTAAAATACGGTTCAAACAACGAGCGTGTAATCACAGGTCTTAAACGTATTAGTAAACCTGGTCTTCGCGTTTATGCAAAAGCTGACGAAGTACCACGTGTACTAAACGGTCTAGGTATTGCAATCGTTTCTACTTCACAAGGTGTATTAAGCGACAAAGAAGCTCGCCAAAAACAAACTGGTGGAGAAGTATTAGCATACGTTTGGTAATTAATTTATAAAGCGATCGGAGGTGTAACGTATGTCACGTGTCGGTAAAAAAGTCTTAGAAATTCCGTCTGGTGTTACAGTAACAAACAACAACAATACTGTAACTGTAAAAGGTCCTAAAGGTGAATTAACTCATACATTCAACCCGGACATCACTATCAACGTGGAAGACAACATCCTTACTGTAAGTCGTCCAAGTGACCACAAAGAACACCGTGCCCTTCATGGTACAACTCGTAGCCTTTTAGGTAACATGGTTGAGGGTGTTACTAACGGCTTCCAAAAAGGTCTTGAACTAGTTGGGGTAGGTTACCGTGCTCAAAAGTCTGGTAACAAACTTATTCTTAATGTTGGTTACTCTCATCCAGTTGAAATTGAGCCTGAGCAAGGACTTGAAGTTGAGGTTCCATCTCAAACTAAAGTTATTGTTAAAGGTATTAGCAAAGAACGCGTTGGTGCTTTAGCAGCTAACATTCGTGCGGTTCGTTCACCTGAGCCTTACAAAGGTAAAGGAATTCGCTACGAAGGCGAATATGTACGTCGTAAAGAAGGTAAAACTGCTAAGTAATAATGCAGTTCGTTCTAGTTAAAGGAAAGGAGTGACTAAGATGATCACTAAAGCTGATAAGAATAAAGTACGTAAGAAAAGACATACTCGTGTTCGTTCAAAATTATTCGGTACAGCTACTCGCCCACGTTTAAATGTGTATCGTTCAAATCAACACATTTATGCACAAGTGATTGATGATTTAAACGCAGTAACACTTGCTAGCGCATCTACTCTAGATAAAGACTTATCTGTTGAAGCTGGTAGCAATGTAGAAGCTGCTACAAAAGTCGGTGAACTAGTTGCAAAACGCGCAGTTGAAAAAGGCGTGAAAGAAGTTGTTTTTGATCGTGGCGGATATCTATATCATGGTCGTGTGAAAGCTCTAGCTGACGCAGCTCGCGAAGCTGGACTACAATTTTAACCGTAAAAGGAGGGAAAATGATGCGTCGTATTGATCCAAGCAAATTAGAACTTGAAGAGCGTGTGGTTACGGTTAACCGCGTAGCGAAAGTTGTAAAAGGTGGACGTCGTTTCCGCTTTGCTGCATTAGTAGTTGTTGGTGACAAAAATGGTCACGTTGGTTTCGGTACTGGTAAAGCTCAAGAGGTACCAGATGCGATCCGTAAAGCAATCGAAGATGCTAAGAAAAACCTTATTACTGTTCCAACAGTAGGAACAACTATTCCTCACGAAATTCTAGGCCAATTTGGTGCAGGTCGCATCTTCTTAAAACCAGCATCTGAAGGTACTGGAGTTATCGCAGGTGGACCAGTCCGTGCGGTACTTGAATTAGCAGGTGTAGGTGATATCTTATCTAAATCTCTAGGATCTAACACACCAATCAACATGGTTCGTGCTACAATCCAAGGTTTAAGTGAACTAAAACGTGCTGAAGAAGTAGCTAAGCTACGTGGCAAATCTGTCGAAGAACTGTTAGGATAAGGAGGGAAACAAAATGGCAAACAAATTAGCGATTACCCTCACTCGCAGCGTAATTGGTCGCCCAGAAAACCAACGTGTAACAGTCAAAACGTTAGGTCTTCGTAAAATGCATCAAACTGTGGTTCACGAAGACAACGCAGCGATTCGTGGTATGATCAACAAAGTTGCTCACCTTGTTACAGTTAAAGAACAATAATAGAATTGTAATCAAAAGGAGGTGTCTCCATGAAACTTCATGAGCTAAAATCAGCAGAAGGTTCTCGTAAAGAACGTAATCGTGTAGGTCGTGGTATGGCTAGTGGTAACGGAAAAACTTCAGGACGTGGACACAAAGGTCAACGCGCTCGTTCAGGCGGTGGCGTACGTATCGGTTTTGAAGGTGGTCAGAACCCACTATACCGTCGTTTACCAAAACGCGGTTTCACAAACATTAACCGTAAAGAGTTTACGGTTGTTAACCTTGAAACATTAAATCGTTTCGAAGATGGAACAGAGGTAACTCCGGAACTTCTTCTTGAAACTGGTGTTATCAGCAAAGTTAGAGCTGGCGTGAAAATTCTTGGCAATGGCGAAGTAAGCAAAAAGCTAACTGTTAAAGCTAACAAATTTTCTGCTTCTGCAAAAGAGGCTATCGAAGCTGCAGGCGGTAAAACTGAGGTGATTTAATGTTTCAGACAATCTCCAATTTGATGCGCGTAGGTGAAATTAGAAATAAAATTCTTTTCACCTTGCTAATGCTTGTAATTTTTCGAATCGGAACTTTCATTCCAGTTCCAAACGTAAATACTGATGTTTTGAAAGTGCAAGATCAGCTAAATGTATTTGGAGTACTAAATACATTTGGCGGTGGTGCACTTCAAAATTTCTCTATTTTAGCAATGGGTATTATGCCATACATCACAGCATCCATCATCGTACAGCTGTTGCAGATGGATGTTGTTCCTAAGTTTACAGAGTGGTCAAAACAAGGTGAAGTTGGACGTCGTAAATTAGCTCAATTTACTCGTTACTTAACAATTGTTTTAGGTCTTGTTCAAGCTGTTGGAATGTCCATTGGCTTTAACAATATGGCTCAAGGCCAACTCATTCAGAACCCAGGAGCAATGACATATGCTGTTATTGCGATCATTTTGACTGCAGGAACAGCCTTTTTAATGTGGCTTGGTGAGCAGATCACAGCAAAAGGCGTTGGTAATGGAGTTTCTATTATCATTTTTGCAGGTATGGTAGCTGGTATTCCAAATACATTGAACCAAATTTATGCGCAGCAATTTGAAGATGTTGGCGATCAGCTTTTCTTGCGTATTGCAACAATGGTATTACTAGCAGTAGTCGTATTGGCTATCATTGTGGGAGTTATCTTCTTCCAACAAGCGCTTCGTAAAATTCCGATTCAATATGCAAAACGTCTAGCTGGCCGTAATCAAGTGGGAGGACAATCAACGCATTTACCGTTAAAGGTTAACGCGGCGGGTGTTATTCCAGTTATTTTTGCGGTTTCATTTATCATTACGCCACCAACGATTGCATCGTTTTTCGGCTCAAATGATGTAACAGAATGGATTCAAAAAACATTTGATTATACACAGCCTATTGGCATGAGCGTTTACGTAGCCCTAATTGTAGCATTTACTTACTTCTACACTTTTGTTCAAGTAAACCCAGAACAAGTGGCAGAGAACTTACAAAAGCAAGGCGGTTATATTCCAGGCATTCGTCCAGGGAAGAACACGCAAGAATTTATTACAAAGGTGTTGTATCGCTTAACAATAGTTGGTGCACTTTTCCTTTCAATAATTGCGATTTTACCAACCCTGTTTATTAAGTTTGCTGACTTACCTTCTTCTGCTCAAATTGGTGGTACTGGATTGTTGATCATTGTCGGGGTTGCCCTTGAAACAATGAAACAACTAGAAAGTCAGCTCGTTAAACGTCATTACAAAGGCTTTATTAAATAAAAAGAGTTGTAAAACTCTTATATAGAGAAGAGACTGAGGGGGAAAGTCAATGAACTTAGTATTAATGGGTCTTCCTGGAGCTGGGAAAGGCACACAAGCTGAACAAATGGTCGAATACTATAACATCCCTCATATCTCAACAGGAGATATGTTCCGAGCAGCGATCAAAGAAGGAACAGACTTAGGAGTAAAAGCAAAACAGTTCATGGATAAAGGTGAGCTAGTACCTGATGAAGTTACAATCGGTATTGTACGCGAGCGTTTAGCTAAGGACGATTGCAAAGAAGGCTTCTTACTTGATGGGTTTCCAAGAACTGTAGCGCAAGCTGAAGCTCTTGAAAACATTCTTGAAGAATTAAAACGTCCACTTGACTATGTAATTAACATTGATGTGGATCAAGATATTCTAATGGAACGTCTAACAGGTCGTCGTATTTGCAAAAACTGTGGAGCAACTTACCACCTAGTGTTCAATCCACCAAGTCAAGAGGGGACTTGCGACAAATGTGGTGGAGAACTTTATCAACGTGAGGATGACAATCCTGCAACAGTATCAAACCGACTCGCTGTCAATGTTAAGCAATCTCAACCACTTCTTGATTTTTACAATCAAAAAGGCTACTTGCGCAACATTAAAGGTGACCAAGATATTACTAAAGTCTTTGAAGACATTCGTGCATTGCTCGGAGGCGCAAGCAAATGATTATTTGCAAAACGCCACGTGAACTTGAAATCATGCGTGAAGCTGGACGGATTGTTGCGTTAACGCATCAGGAACTGCAAAAACATATCAAACCTGGTATTACCACTAAGGAATTGGATAGAATTGCAGAGAAGATTATTCGCCAGCATGATGCAGAACCTTCTTTTAAAGGTTATAATGGTTTTACAGGCAGCATATGTGCTTCAGTTAACGAAGAACTTGTTCACGGTATTCCTGGTGACCGCAAGCTAAATGATGGAGACATCATCAGCATTGATATCGGTGCATATTATAACGGGTATCATGGTGATTCAGCTTGGACATATGCAGTAGGTTCTGTTTCTGATGAAGCAGAAAAGTTGTTAAAGGTGACTGAAGAGTCTCTTTACAAAGGATTAGAAAAAGCGATTCCTGGTGATCGCTTATCAAATATTTCTCATGCTATTCAAACATATGTTGAGGAACACGGTTTTTCTGTTGTTCGAGAATATGTTGGGCATGGAGTGGGGCAAGACTTACATGAAGATCCACAGATTCCTCATTATGGTCCCCCAAACAAAGGTCCTCGATTAAGACCCGGTATGGTGCTTGCAATTGAACCTATGGTGAATGCTGGAAGCCGTTATGTGAAAACATTGGCTGATGGTTGGACTGTAGTTACACAGGACAAAAAGTACTGTGCGCATTTTGAGCATACTATCGCAATTGTTGAGGATGGATATGAAATACTGACCAAGCTTTGAATATAGAACAGGTCTCTATCGTTAACCCTAGACAGTTGTAGTCATAGTCAACAAGATTGTTAGTCCATGTTGTCTGATTCGTTACAAAAATGGCAAAGCTGTACGTGAAAACGTAGTTTGCCTTGTATTGGATGATTACGTTTCTCCGAATGTTCAGAACAGGTTAGTAAATTTTGTTACATTAGAATAACTGCCTTGTTGCTGGGGCAAAGAAAGGAGAGCAATTGTATGGCGAAAGACGATGTAATTGAAGTAGAAGGTACCGTGATTGAGACTTTACCAAATGCAATGTTCAAGGTAGAATTAGAAAATGGTCATACAGTGCTAGCTCATGTTTCTGGTAAAATTCGTATGCATTTCATTCGTATTTTACCTGGTGATAAAGTTACTGTTGAGCTATCACCATATGATCTAACTCGTGGAAGAATCACGTATCGTTTCAAATAAACTATGCACTCCGTATTACTAAGGAGGTAATAACACATGAAAGTAAGACCATCAGTCAAACCAATCTGCGAAAAATGTAAAGTTATCCGCAGAAAAGGAAAAGTAATGGTTATTTGTGAAAATCCAAAGCATAAACAAAAACAAGGCTAATTCTCAAGGAGGTGCACTTTTCTTATGGCACGTATTGCAGGTGTAGATATCCCTCGTGATAAGCGCGTAGTTATCTCAATGACTTACGTTTTCGGAATCGGTAAAGTAACAGCTCAAAAAATCTTAGCTGAAGCTGGCGTTTCTGAAGATACTCGCGTTCGCGATCTAACAGAAGATGAATTAAATAAAATTCGTGAAATTGTTGACGGATATAAAGTAGAAGGAGATCTTCGTCGTGAAGTTTCTCTAAACATCAAACGTCTAATCGAAATTGGTTCTTACCGTGGTCTTCGCCACCGTCGTAGCTTACCAGTTCGTGGTCAACATACTAAAAACAATGCTCGTACACGTAAAGGTCCACGTCGTACAGTAGCTAACAAAAAGAAATAATAAGTAAGGGAGGTTATCCAACATGGCTCGTAAAACAAACACTCGTAAACGTCGTGTGAAAAAGAATATTGAGTCAGGTATCGCTCACATTCGTTCAACTTTCAACAATACGATTGTAACGATCACTGATATGCAAGGTAATGCGATTTCTTGGTCTAGTGCTGGTGCACTTGGATTCCGTGGATCTCGTAAATCTACTCCATTCGCTGCACAAATGGCTGCTGAAACAGCTGCTAAAACAGGTATGGAAAATGGTTTAAAAACATTAGAGGTTACAGTTAAAGGCCCTGGTGCTGGTCGTGAAGCAGCTATCCGTGCTCTTCAAGCAGCAGGACTTGAAGTAACAGCAATTAAAGATGTTACACCAGTACCTCATAATGGATGCCGTCCGCCAAAACGTCGTCGTGTATAATTAATTCATCTGTATATATTTCATTTTATCGTCTATAATGGGATATGATACAGATTTTTTTCCGGTCAAATGTTGTGCACATTCGGGAACTGTCTAAGAGGGAATTTCGGTTAGATCATTTAGGATCTAAATGATCTAACTGGGGTTTCGACGTTTTGAAGGAGGGTTTAATAAATGATAGAGATTGAAAAGCCAAAAATCGAAACGGTAGAAATCAGCGATGATGGAAAGTTCGGTAAGTTCGTCGTCGAACCACTTGAGCGTGGATATGGTACTACTTTGGGTAACTCCTTACGTCGTATCCTATTATCCTCTCTCCCTGGTGCTGCTGTAACATCTATTCAAATCGATGGTGTTTTACATGAGTTCTCAACAATTCCTGGAGTTGTTGAAGACGTAACAAACATCATTTTAAATGTGAAGAAGCTTGCATTAAAAATCTACTCTGATGAAGAGAAGACGTTAGAAATTGATGTTCAAGGCAAAGGTGTTGTAACTGCTGCTGATATTCAAGGAGATAGTGATGTTGAGATCTTAAATCCAGATCTTCATATTGCAACACTTGAAACAGATGCACAGTTCCGCATGCGTCTAACAGCTCAAACAGGTCGTGGTTATGATGCTGCGGTTGAGAACAAGCATGAGGATCAACCAATTGGTGTAATTCCAATTGATTCAATCTACACGCCTGTTACGCGCGTCTCTTACTATGTTGAAAATACACGCGTTGGTCAAATGACAAACTTCGATAAGCTTACGCTTGATGTTTGGACTGATGGTAGTATTGAGCCTGAAAAAGCTGTAGCACTAGGTGCTAAAATCCTAACAGAGCATTTAAACATCTTTGTTGGATTAACAGATGAGGCACAAAAAGCAGAGATTATGGTTGAAAAAGAAGAGGATCAAAAAGAGAAAGTTCTTGAAATGACGATTGAAGAACTTGACCTTTCTGTACGTTCTTACAACTGCTTAAAACGTGCTGGCATCAACACAGTACAAGAGCTTGCGAATAAAACAGAAGAAGATATGATGAAAGTACGTAACTTAGGACGTAAATCTCTTGAAGAAGTGAAAGCTAAACTTGAAGAGCTTGGTCTTGGACTACGTAAAGACGATTGATAGATAGCGAATTAGTAACGAAGGAGGGAAATACTCATGGGATATCAAAAATTAGGTCGTACAAGTGCACAACGTAAAGCACTTCTTCGCGATTTAGCAACTGACTTAATCATCAGTGAGCGCATTGAAACAACAGAACCAAAAGCAAAAGAACTTAAGTCTGTTGTAGAAAAACTAATCACTCTTGGTAAACGTGGAGATCTACATGCTCGCCGTCAAGCTGCAGCATACATCCGCCACGAAGTAGCAAACGAAGAGACTGGTCAAGACGCTGTTCAAAAACTTTTCAGCGATGTGGCTACTCGTTATGCTGACCGTCAAGGTGGCTACACTCGTATTATGAAACTTGGACCTCGTCGTGGTGACGGTGCTCCAATGGCTATCATCGAGTTAGTTTAATATATGAAGTTCTTAGGGCGTATGGATTCTCTTCTTTTTTAAAGAAAGTGTCTGACGCCCATTTGAACAATATAGGTGCTACAAGGGCGTGACAGTTATTCTCAACTGCTCAATGCCCTTTTTTTATATGTTGAAACGAATTAGCCTAGAGGAGCATAGTAGAGGGGGCTGTATATGTCAAACTCAGTCATAGAAGTGAAAGACTTGTATTTTCGGTATGAAGAAGATGGACCTTATGTGCTAAACAACTTATCTCTTAATGTTTATAAGGGAGAATGGCTTGCAATTGCAGGACATAATGGCTCAGGGAAATCAACGCTTGCTAAAATTTTAAACGGCCTCATTCTACCTGAACAAGGTTCTGTGAAAGTAGCAGATCTTATGCTTACAGAAGATTCTGTATGGGATGTACGTCGCCATATTGGAATGGTATTTCAAAATCCTGATAATCAATTTGTAGGTTCAACAGTTGAAGACGACGTTGCTTTTGGGTTGGAGAATAATGGCTTTCCGTATGAAGAAATGAGAAAAAGAGTAGGGGAAGCAATTGAAGTTGTTGGAATGAAAGGGTTCGAGAAGTATGAGCCACATCGTCTATCTGGTGGTCAGAAACAGCGAATTGGTATTGCTGGTGTTGTCGCAATGGCACCTGATGTTATCCTTTTAGATGAAGCAACATCAATGCTTGATCCAAAAGGACGTAGTGAAGTTCTCGAAACCATTCGTTTGTTAAAAAATCAACGCAATCTAACGATTATCTCCATTACCCATGACCTCAATGAAGTAGCGAAAGCTGATAGAGCAATTGTCCTCAATAAAGGAGAACTTTTTGCAACTGGAACACCTTCAGAGATTTTTGAACTTGGCAGCAAATTGACTGAGATTGGCCTTGATTTTCCATTTGCTAGTCAAATTAGTCATGTTCTGAGGGACAAAGGAATTTCTTTAGAACATATTCATTTAACAACGGACAACTTAGTGGAGGACCTATGGAGATTATATTCAAAAATGTAGAACATCGTTATCAGCTTAAAACACCTTTTGAACGATTAGCATTGGAAGATGTATCGCTATCCATTCCCTCTGGTCAGTTCGTATCGTTAATTGGTCATACAGGCTCTGGTAAGTCAACAGTTATCCAGCATTTGAATGCCCTTTTAAAGCCAACTAAAGGGAGTATCCAAATAGGAGATCGTACAATTGAAAGTGGTAAGAAAGAAAAGCATTTAAAAGAAATTCGCAAACGCGTTGGCGTTGTCTTTCAGTTTCCTGAACATCAGCTCTTTGATGAGACTGTTGAAAAAGATATTTGTTTTGGTCCGATGAACTTTGGGGTTTCAGAAGAGGAAGCGAAAAAAAGGGCAAATGAGCTTGCTACAATAGTTGGTTTGCCAAAGGAAGTTCTGCAGAAATCACCATTTGATTTAAGTGGTGGACAGATGCGCCGTGTGGCAATTGCAGGAATTTTAGCAATGGAACCGCAAGTGCTTGTTCTTGATGAGCCAACAGCAGGACTTGATCCAAGAGGGCGTAATGAGATTATGAATTTGATCTCCTCTTTAAATAAAGAACAAGGATTAACGATTGTACTTGTAACGCACAGTATGGAAGATGCAGCACAATATGCAGATCGCATTATTGTAATGGATAAAGGGAAAGTTTCAATGAGCGGAACACCAAAGGAAATCTTTAAGCAACATGAAAAGCTTAAAGAGATTGGGTTAGATATTCCAGAGCCTCTGCAGTTCATATTGGATCTAGAACAGCGTTTGGGCGTCTCCCTTAGTCATGAGGCTATTACATTTAAAAAGGCCGTAGAAGAGGTCACAAAGCTTTTTGGAGGACAAGATCATGATGAATAATATGATTATTGGTCAGTATGTTCCAGGAGATTCTTTTATTCATCGTATGGACCCTCGTGCAAAGCTTATTATCGTTTTTTTCTATGTAGCTGTTATTTTTCTTGCGAATAATATTATAAGCTACAGCATTATTGGTTTGTTTGCTATTTTAGCAGTACTTGTAAGTCGAGTTCCCATTTATTTTATTATTAAAGGGCTAAAGCCAATATTGTTTATTATTATTTTCACCTTTCTCCTTCATATTTTTATGACGAGGGAAGGAGAAATAATCGCAGATATTGGTTTTCTGAAGATCTATGAAGGCGGAGTTATTCAAGGGATTTATATTTCGCTTCGGTTCTTATTCTTAATTTTACTTACAACCCTGTTAACTCTTACAACAACACCAATTGAGGTAACAGATGGCATGGAGACCCTTTTACATCCATTAAAGAAAGTCCGTTTCCCTGTTCATGAATTAGCACTTATGATGTCTATTTCACTTCGTTTTATCCCTACTTTGATGGATGAAACAGACAAAATTTTGAAGGCTCAAACAGCACGTGGAGTAGATTTTTCGAGCGGGCCTATTAAAGATCGCCTAAAAGCTGTTGTTCCACTCTTAATTCCGCTTTTTATTAGCGCTTTTAAACGTGCAGAAGAGCTAGCAACAGCTATGGAAGCAAGAGGGTATCAAGGTGGAGAAGGACGGACAAAGTATCGTCAGCTTAGCTGGGGGTCTATTGATACTATGGCCCTTATCATATTTTTTATTGTTGCTGCTGCTCTATTTATTGTAAGAGTCTAGGAGATGTGAGAGATGCGAAGAATTCAATGTACTGTAGCATATGACGGAACACTGTTTTCAGGCTATCAAATACAGCCTAATGCCCGTACTGTGCAAGAAGAGATTGAAAAGGCCCTTACCCGTCTCCATGGAGGTAAGGAAGTGAAAATCCATGCCTCAGGACGCACAGATGCGTCTGTCCATGCTAAAGGGCAGGTGTTTCACTTTGATACTACAAGTACTATCAGCGTAAGCCAGCTTGAGCGAGGAGCCAATGCGCTCTTGCCAGAAGATATTGTAGTAGTTGATACAAAGGAAACGTCAGAAGATTTTCATGCTCGTTTTAGCGTGAAGAAGAAGGAATACCGTTACAAAGTGCTTTGCAGCAAAAGTCGCGATGTGTTCTTAAGGCATTATATGCACCATGTTCCATACGATTTAGATCGTAAGGTGATGAAGGAAGCTATAAAGGGCGTAATTGGTACACATGATTTTACAAGTTTTTGTTCAGCAAAGACGGAGATAGAAGATAAAGTGAGAACAATCTATGAAGCGGAAATTATTGAAGAAGGAGACGTGCTTACATTTAGATTTGTAGGAAACGGATTTCTTTATAATATGGTCCGAATTCTAGTGGGAACACTTCTTGATCTTGGTAACGGAAAAAGTTTTACAAAAGATATTTCAGGGATGCTAGAGGCGAAAAATCGCACTCTAACAGGCAAAACTGCACCTGGACATGGGCTATACTTGTGGAAAGTTTACTATGACAACTAAACCTGGTGTAACATCCTCTTGACATTGGGAATACAACAGGCTAATATAACATATGTATGTAATTTTAAACCCACGATTAGCCCCGGAAATTAATCGTGTTTAAAATAAAACGTTCGAAAGTTGAAATTCTAGGAGGGTAAAACATGCGTACAACTTATATGGCGAAAGCAAGTGAAGTAGAGCGCAAATGGCTTGTAATTGACGCAGAAGGTAAAACTTTAGGTCGTCTTGCTAGCGAAGTTGCTTCTATTCTACGCGGGAAACATAAACCAACTTACACACCACACGTTGATACTGGTGATCATGTAATCATTCTTAATGCAGCAAAAATCGAATTAACAGGTAAAAAATTGACTGACAAGATTTACTACCGTCACAGCCAACATCCAGGCGGACTTAAATCTCGCACGGCTCTTGAAATGCGTACTAACTATTCAGAGAAAATGCTTGAACTAGCAATCCGTGGAATGCTTCCAAAAGGTAGCTTAGGTCGTCAAATGTTTAAAAAATTACATGTGTTTGCAGGAGACACTCATCCACATGAAGCACAAAAACCAGAAGTTTACGAACTTCGCGGATAATACGTAAGGAGGGAATTATATTGGCACAGGTACAATATTACGGAACAGGTCGTCGTAAAAGCTCTGTTGCTCGCGTACGTCTAGTACCAGGTAACGGAAACATCGTTGTTAACGGTCGTGAAATCGAGAACTATCTTTCATCTGCAGCACTAAGAGAAGTTGTAAAACAACCTCTTGCTGCAACAGAAACTCTTGGGAACTATGATGTATTAGTAAACGTAAACGGTGGAGGATTCACTGGTCAAGCTGGAGCAATCCGCCACGGTATCGCTCGTGCACTATTACAAGCAGACCCAGAATATCGCGCAACACTAAAACCTGAAGGTCTATTAACTCGTGACGCTCGTATGAAAGAACGTAAAAAATACGGTCTTAAAGGCGCTCGTCGTGCACCTCAGTTCTCAAAACGTTAATATTTCTTATATATCAACGTTTTACAACCCTTTCTCGGATTTTCGGGAAAGGGTTTTTTATTTATTTAGATGTAAAATAACTCCCCTTTAAATACCCAGCCTAAGAAATTAGGATTTTTGCTGTTATTATCTTCTAATCTAATAAAAAGAGAATATAACTCCCCACTATGTTCAATAAGTTCCTCAATTTTGGAATTAGTTGCTTCAGATAATAATACCTTTAATATACTTTTAATAGAAACTTTACGTAATAAAGCAAGGAAAAAACAGTATTCTACGGCTACAAAGGAACTTTTATTTAACATGGAAGAGTCCAATTTTACTGAGAAGGATATCAGCACGGTGGAAACGAGTATTTTATCAAGCATAGAGACTTTAACTGTCATTATCATTTCAGTCACTTGGTTCGATACGATGCTCCAAAGCGTCCAATTGTTTGATGTAATGATTATGCTTATATTTGTCACGAGGCTGTCGATTGAAGGAAATAAAGCCGTTGTTGAAGGTAAAAGTTTTTAGCATATGAATGGCTAAAAATAATACACTAGTTTTGATGATTAAGCCGCCAATCTAGGCACTTTTTTATAATTATCCTGTTTTCGTTTTGAACAGTTTTTTTCCAGTTCATTTAAATTAGGCTTTTGTATCAGTAACAATACCCATCTATTGTACATAATTTGTTGAAGAGTATTCGAAACATGTAATGTATTCATCTGGTGTACAGTTTTTTCGATTTAACTCGGTTGTTCCCGTTTTAAATTGCTGGCACCTTTGTTAATTTATTTGAGGAGGAAAAGAAAATGAATGATTTCCAAAATGAACTTCAAATGTTGAATGTTGGTGATTTCCAAGCGACTCAGGCAGTGACTTGGGATCAAAATCAGTACTATACCGATCAGGATCGACAAATTGCTGGTGTGGGATTTGGTTTTGGCCGATGCTTTAGTTGTTTTAGATGCTTTAGCTGTTTTAACTGCTTTAACTGCTTTAACTGCTTTAGTTGCTTCCGTTGCTTTAACTGTTTTAGTTGTTCTCGTTGCTCACGTTGCTCCAGATGCAGCGGCGGCAGCTAAGCCGGTTAATAGTTTATTTTTCTATTTAAGAAGGTCCCCTGCATTGTTGCAGGGGTCTTTCTTTATAAGATAAGACATAACGGACAAATTGCTGTACATACGATGATAGTGGTAGTGATATTGAACATTTATGGTCACAAGGGGTAAGGAGGAGAGAGATGACAAATTTGAACCCTTCTATGCGTCTGAAAGTGAAAAGGGACACGTTCTATCTCCCTGAACCAAACAGAGGTGTGTATTTTCGAAACAACTTAAGTTCATTCCGTATCGAAGGCAGTGGGATTGATCAGTGGATTGAAAAGTTGTTACCGATGTTCAATGGGGAGTATACTTTAGGGAATTTGACTAACGGATTGCCTGGACCATACCAGGACCGGGTATATGAAATTGCAGAAGTGCTGTATACGAATGGGTATGTTCGAGATTTAAGCCAGGACCTTCCGCATCAATTGTCAGATTATCATCTTAAAAAGCATGCATCTCAAATTGAATTTGTGGACAATTTAGTTGGTTCTGGGGCGGCCCGTTTTCAAGCTTTTCGTCAGAGCAAAGTGCTGGCAGTTGGCTCTGGTCCTATTTTAAATTCATTGGTTTCTTCGTTGATTGAATCCGGTTTGACTAAGGTCCGGGTGCTAATCACAGACGAGGTTCCGACCAATAGACAGAGGTTAAAAGAACTTGTGGAACATGCACGAAAAATAGACCCAGAGGTTGACTTAAAGGAGATTCCACAAAAGAAGGAGGGGTGGCGAGAAATAGTGAAGCCCTTTGATTCGATTTTGTATGTGAGTCAGGAGGGAGAACTAGAGGAACTTAGACATCTTCATATAGTTTGCAGGGAAGAGAAGAAAATGTTTCTCCCCGCTATATGTCTGCAACAGGTAGGCTTAGCAGGTCCATTAGTACATCCAGATTCCGAGGTATGTTGGGAGACAGCGTGGCGCCGTTTACACCATTCTGCCTTATTCAAAAATGAGCAATTCTCTACCTTCTCTGCCACTCCGGGATCGTTGTTAGCCAATGTGATCGTATTTGAATTGTTTAAAGAGGTTACAGGAGTCATGAGATCGGAACAGAAGAATAGGATTTTTCTTCTGGATTTGGATACATTGGAGGGAAACTGGCATTCGATTTTACCTCATCCACTGGTAACAAGCGGTATATCTGCAGAATGGGTTGAAGATGTCGGAAGCCGTCTCCAAGTAGGCTTAGAGAAAGTTGAATCAGGTAAATTACTTCTTTATTTCAACCAGTTGACATCAGAGGAATCGGGAATCTTCCATATTTGGGAGGAGGGAGATTTAAAGCAGCTTCCGTTAGCTCAGTGCCGCGTTCAGGCAGTCGACCCGTTGTCGGAGGGACCAGCTGAGTTGATGCAAGACATTGTCTGTTCAGGTTTGACTCATGAGGAGGCACGAAGAGAAGCAGGACTAATTGGGATTGAAACGTATGTTTCACGAATGGTCAGTTTGATCGTTAATACTCTGCCACTAAATAAAAATGTTGATGGAAGTGTAGTAGTACCGGAGGACATTGTCGGGGTTGGAGCTGGTGAATCTTTTGTGGAAGGTGTTGGCCGTGGATTGCAAAAGTGTTTGGCAGGGGAGCTTAGCAAGCAACAACTTAATCAAAAGTATTCCGTTTCTCGAGTACAGTTGAGTGTTATAGAAGATGAGAGATGCCGGTTCTATTTAGAGGCACTGACTACGATGCAGGGAGCACCAATTATCGGAAGAGGAAAGGAAGTATTCGGTTTTCCTGTAGTATGGGTAGGTACAAAAGATGGATGGTATGGCAGTGCAGATTTAAATATAACAATGGCGTTACGGAAGGCATTGCAACAGGCACTTATCAAAGTGCAAAACAAACCGGATTCCTCTAATGAACTAGCCTGTGAGGTAACGTCCGTACTTTTGGAAGAGAAAATGCCAATTAGTCTTAGCATTCCTGCATGTGACGAGAGGATACAAGCGGATATCCTAAAGGAAGCTATGGAAATATTGGAACATAAAGGAAAAAGGGTCTTGGTATTTGAATTAGGGATCGAACCTGTTTTTAAAGAGCAACTAGACGGAGTGTTTGGTGTTTTGCTGCGAGAGGAGGAATCATATTGAGTTCCTTCGTGCTGGTTGTCGGAGAAGGGGTGCTGGCGGACCTTGTAAGCGAAGAACTGTCAGCACACCATCTAGTTATTCGTAAGCCCAATTTTGAGGAAGGCGTGCCAAAGAATACTGATTTGGCTCTTTTTTTAGATGACGATTGGGAACCCTCTGTTCATCAAAAGGCGGAAGAAGTGTTACGAAAGACTGGTACTCCCTGGCTCAGAGGCTTCGTTTCATTTGGAGAAGGTGTAGTTGGTCCGCTTGTACGACCAGGTGCAGCAGGTTGCTCCCAATGTGCGGACATGAGACGTCTCATGGGAGGACGTGATCGCACAGAGATGTGGCAGGTGCAACAGAGGCTGGCTGTGACCGGAGGAATAGGAAGTGACCCGTGGGCTTCAAGTACCGGCCTTTTGCAAATGGCTTACCTGATTGGGGTTGAAGTACAGAATTTATTACAAGGTAATCAGGCTTATTCGGAAGGTAAGATATATCTAATTGACTTGAAAACACTGAATAGCTCATGGCATTCTTTTCTGCCGAACCCGTTGTGTTCGGTCTGTGGTCGATTACCCGACGATTCACAGACATTAGCCCGAATTTCACTGCAGCCAAGCCCGAAACTCAGTTCCAGTATTTTTCGATGCCGTCAGTTGGGTGAGATGAAAAAAGTTATTGTCAAAGACTATCTAGATAATCGTACCGGCCTTTTGAATAGTAAAATGTATGACCTAGTGACTCCATTTGCTGATGCGAGTGTTAATCTTCCTATGTTTGCCGGGGACGAGGGAACAGCTGGCCGGACTCATTCATACGAAGAAAGTGTGCTGACAGCCATTTTAGAGGGATTGGAGCGACACTGCGGTTTAGAGCCACGTGGCAAACGGACAGTGATCCATGATAGTTTTCGTAACCTGGAAAATCAAGCGCTCAATCCACTGAAGGTAGGCGTACATGCAAAGGAACAATATGCGCAGCCTAGTTTTCCATTTAAATCGTTCGATCCTGATCGTTCTATTAATTGGGTATGGGGTTATTCGTTGTTAGAAGGGCGTCCAATTCTAGTTCCAGAACTCCTTGCCTATTACAGTGTTGGATGCGCGTCACAAGGTTTTATCTATGAAACTTCCAATGGATGTGCGCTAGGAGGAAGTTTAGAGGAGGCCATTTTCTACGGAATTATGGAAGTGGTCGAACGTGATTCATTCCTGATGACTTGGTACGCGAAGCTGAAACTTCCGCGATTGGATCCTTTTACAGCTGGCGACCAGGAATTAGAATTAATGGTCGAACGGATGCGAGCGGTTGCTGGGTATGATTTGTATTTGTATAACTCCACAATGGAACACGGTATTCCAAGTATTTGGGCAATTGCTAAAAACAGAAAGGAAAAGGGGTTGAATCTCATCTGTGCGGCCGGAGCTCACCTGGATCCGGTACGGGCGGTGAAAAGCGCAGTTCAAGAGCTTGCTGGTATGATGCTGAATCTTGATGAAAAATTTGAGGCGAACCAGGAGGAGTATGAAAGAATGCTGCATGATTCTTCCCTAGTGCGACAGATGGAGGACCACGGCATGCTGTACGGTTTGCCGCAAGCAGAAGAGCGCTTAAGCTTTTTGCTTGACGACAATGGCCCAATGCGATCTTTTAAAGAGGAGTTTAAGTGGAAGTCAAATCATACGGATCTTACCGATGATTTGCAAGACATCCTTCAGGTGTTCCATCAGTTAAACCTTGATGTAGTTATAATAGACCAGACGACACCGGAAACGATACGAAACGGATTGTATTGTGTAAAAGTACTGATTCCGGGGATGTTGCCGATGACATTCGGGCATCACCTTACCCGCCTGACGGGTCTTGAGAGGGTATTCCGAGTCCCCATGGAGCTTGGGTATACGAATAAACCATTAACACCCGAACAATTCAATCCACATCCGCATCCGTTTCCATAAGCAGTGATTAGGAGGTAGAGGATGAGTCTGGAAGAATTTCTATACAATCTGCATTTTGATATTGATAAGGCAAATCAGCCGAACTGGGAAGCAGATTGGGAGGATGCACCGCTTGCATATAAGCTCTATCGTGGGTTACCGGTTGTTCCACTGTCCACGGAAGTACCGCTGACGCTTACTGGAGGAGAACCTCCCGCAAGATTGGACCTTAATAGAGTCGGTCATTTTCTCTGGTATGTATTTGGTTTTACTCAATTGAGCCAATCAGCCTTTCCAATGGATTCCACGGAGCAAGATTCCTATCCTTTACAGTCGTATCGGCGGTTTGCTCCTTCAGGTGGAGCGTTGTACCCTAATGAATTGTACGTATATTTGAAGGTGGAGGGACTTCCTGATGGGGTCTACCATTATGATGTAGCACACCATAGCCTGGTATTGCTGAGGGAAGGGAATTTCGATTCCTATTTAGCCAGAGCTCTAGGCAATCGGTGTGACATCTCCTCGTGTTTTGGTATTGTCTTTGTGTCGACAATGTTCTGGAAAAATTTCTTTAAATACAACAACTTTGCGTACCGACTCCAAGGGTTGGATGCTGGTGTGCTGCTTGGACAGCTAATGGAGGTAGCGAAACGGTTTGGCTTCGCCTCAGGGGTGTACTTTCAATTTCTTGATACCGCAATCAATCATCTGCTTGGACTATCCGAGCAAGAGGAGAGCATATATAGTGTAATCCCACTATCGGTGGAAGCCACCATTTGGTCTCCTAACGGAAGGAACCTATACGAAAATATTATATCGGAGGAATTGAGAAAAGAGCTACCAGCGATTCAACCAGAACATTTCGAGAGGTCACTTAGTGTTAAAGAATATCCGATGATAACTGCAATGAACGCAGCTTCTAAGCTGGATTCCACACGTTCATTTCGGGTGATGGGGGGGAGGGGAACTGCAGAACGTGTGGATCCCGCGGTGGCATTGCCTCACATAGAGCCTCTGTCATATGATCTGGCCGAGGCCTGCAGAAATCGGTTTTCTCCCGACATGGATTTCGTGTTGGGGATGGTGAGTCAACAACAACTGGCCACCCTTTTCCGAGAAGCAACGGCTTCTTTTTCATACCGAAATGACTTAGATGAAGCATATAGGAGTAACGTCCCTCGTGTAACAATTTACAGTTGTTTATATAATGTTGAAGGTATTTCAAATGGGGCGTACTATTATGACAGCACGAAGCACATGTTAAGAGAAATATGCCCAGGAGACCATCGACTCCATTTACAGACTGGGATGTCTCTGGATAATGTGAATTTGCTCGAGATACCGCTTTGCCTGCATGTGGCTGGGGACAAGGAATTTTATAAAGCAGAATTAGGATACAGGGGCTACCGAATCCAACAGATGGAAGCAGGCATGCTCGTGCAACGATTGCTTTTGGCAGCACAAGCTCTCGGGATGGGAGGGCATCCGCTTCTTGGATTTGACGCGAATTTGAATGATGAACTCTATAAAATGGATCAACAAGGAAAGACCAGCCTAATCCAAATTCCAATTGGTCCCTATCGCCCTCGTCCGTGGCTGAGGGGAAGTTTGCACAGCTAATTAAGGTATAGGGCGATATTTACTTAGTTATAGGTTAAGAAAACTACTCCCATTAAAGTATCCACATATTTAACATAAAATAAAATGATATCCATATTTAAAACAGCACTCCACCATCTGGAAAGTGCTGTTTTTTTAAAAACTTGGTTTTAAGAGGGAAAGACAGTGGAGTTATTTAGAACAAACGATTTACTCAAGTAGATTTATAGAGGATTGACTAATCGTCTATGAAAAAACTGATCAGTAATCAATCCTAATTAACGGATAACATCGAATTCTCTTTTAATATATAAATAAAAAAACGTAAAAATACGGTCTTTTTCTCGGATTTCCGAGGAAGGGTTTTTGTTTATTTAAATAAATTTCTTTTCTTTAACAATGTATGCAATGGTATTAAAAACTAGCCGCTGTTTCTCTAACTACAAATTATTATTTTAAAACACGTGAGTATATTGCTTTTTTATTGGCACATGAGGCCTTATTATTAAGATTACAGTGTTAATTAGAATAAACAAAAGGAGAAATTCAACATACATTTTATTTAAGACAAGTACAGAATCTATGAATACTCTTTCCAATACATATAAGTTATTGCTACTTGGTCTGTAAATACAGTTGTTAGGGCTTATGTACAAGATAATATAAAGGTTAAATAACATAAGGAGAAGAATCGTGGTGAGCAAAATTATAGAAGATGAACATTATTATAATAACTGCTACAAAGTTATAGACGATATATTAGAATTTGAACGAGTATATATGGTGGATGAATACCAATTTAATAAAAAGACGTATGAAATGCTAGGGAAGATATACAAGAGCTTGCCATGTTATTTAAGAGATCACGTTGATTCCCCTCATTGGTATGGTTGTGAAGAGAAAGGGGATCCATATTTTATTAGTGTTTCATTTGAAATGTCTGGACTACAGTTCTGGGGGAAAGTGCCCATCACACAATTTTCACAATGGGAAAAAGCTTTGCATAAGGGGATAGAAGACTTTCCTTTTAAATATCAAGTATAAAGACCGTGATTCTGAAGGAGGATACGATAAATGGAGATAGGAATTAGTACCTTTGTAGAAACAACTCCAGATGTAAGGACAGGAGAAGTAATTAGTCATGCACAACGTATTCGAGAAGTAGTAGAGGAAATTGTTCTGGCAGACCAAGTTGGATTAGACGTATTTGGGGTAGGAGAGCATCATCGTGAAGACTATGCTGCTTCTTCTCCTGCTGTTGTATTGGCAGCAGCGGCTTCACAGACCAAGAATATTCGCTTAACAAGCGCTGTTACTGTTCTTTCCTCAGCAGATCCTGTTCGCGTTTTTCAAGACTTTGCAACGCTTGATGGCATTTCAAATGGGCGTGCTGAGATTATGGCAGGGAGAGGGTCTTTTATTGAGTCATTTCCGCTCTTTGGTTATGATTTAAGAGATTATGAAGAACTGTTTGATGAAAAGCTAGATTTGCTTTTAAAGCTACAAACGTCTGAGAAGATTACATGGAGCGGAAAGCATAGACCAGCTATTGAGAATTTAGGTGTCTACCCAAGGCCTGTCCAAAAACCGTTACCAATTTGGATTGGAAGTGGAGGAAACCAAGAGTCTGTTATAAGAGCAGGGCTTCTTGGGCTTCCACTTGTGTTGGCGATTATCGGGGGCAGCCCGCTTCATTTTGCTCCGCTTGTGGAGCTATATAAAAAAGCAGCAGAGCATGCAGGTCATGACTCATCCAAATTAAAAGTAGCTTCCCATTCTCATGGGTTTATTGCAGATGATACAGAAACAGCTGCTGATAAGTTTTTCCCTCCTACACAATATGCGATGAACAAGCTTGGAAAAGAACGTGGCTGGGGACCTTATAACCGCTCAAGCTTCGATGCGGCCCGAAGCTTTGAAGGAGCTCTTTACGTAGGGGATACAGATACAGTAGCGGAGAAAATTATTCATCTTCGTAAGAATGTTGGAATAGAACGCTTTATGCTTCATGTTCCAGTTGGGACAATGCCACATGAAGACGTTATGAGAGCCATTGAGCTCCTAGGGACAAGAGTAGCGCCGAAAGTGAAGGAAGAGGTTGCGCGCTGGGAATCAGTCCAATAAAGAATGTTCAAAATACACATATAAGGGATGGCTAGATGCCATCCCTTATATGTGTATTTTTTAGTAAGTTTTCATTCATTGATTTATGAAATTTTTCTACTTCCTGGCGGATATTAATAGTTGGTTCCCATGAGTGAATTAAATTAATGACCTTTTCATTTAAATCATATGCTTCCTTGTACTTTCCTTTTCGAGCAAGTATTTGAGCTTTGCCATAATAGCAGTAGATGAGCTCAATTTGATTTGGTTTATTTTGATTATAAAGAAGGTTATTGAACATCTTTTCTGCTTTTTCATAGAAATCGCAATGCATATAGGCTAATCCTAGGTTGAAGTATGCTTCAATCGTTTTTTCGCCTCCGTATAACATACTTTTCTCATTTGCTAATTCATAAAAATGAATAGCTTCTTTATAATTTTTAGTCAGTAAACAAAAATCTCCTTGCATTAATAAAACACGATGTTTGATAACAGGTGCAACAGGGACATTACATATCTTCTTTAATATGTTCTTTGCTTCTTCTATCCGGTCCGTTTTTAAAAAAAGCTTTGATTTTAAGGCAAGTCCCCAAATCTTAAGATCGTGCGCTTCTTGATGAATCTCATCTGTTGCTTTTAATATGAGGAGTCCTTCTTCTATTTGGCTATATGCTTCTTCTAATTTATTTACTTCCATAAGTGCCCATCCAATAATATCAATTCGAATCAAAGCCTCAGAAATCTTATCATTCATTTGATGAGCGTATTCAGCAGCCTCTATCCCATACTGAATTCTTAGCGGTAGATTAACGCGACTTAGAAAATGGCTGAGACGGAGAATTAAATTCATTACTAATTCTTTCTCAGCATGTTTACTTGCCCATTCTAAGGCTTTTAAAATATTGGGCCATTCTTGTTTAATTTCCTCTAAATCCCGTCCAAGTAAGTAACTCCAATATATGAATTGTGGTTGTTCTCGTTTTAAATGAGTATCTAAATACTGAATATAATACTGACTCCAACGCTTTCTTGAGTTTTTCTCAAAATCTTCATCAGCATCTAAATGTTGTTTACCATAAGTTACTACTGTTTGATGTGCTAAATAATGTGGTTTATCCCCAATATAATTCTGTTGTACAAGAGCATGAGTTCGCAACTTCTCAACAGCATAATGAAATTTTCGAGAGTCCAACCCAGCGGCTGTAGCCCAACTTTTCTCATCAGGGGGGCTATGAAAGAAACAGAGTACTTGCCAAAGTCGTTGAGTATCTTCATTACACTTGTCCCATGTACTGCCAAATAAAAAATCAAATAGCTCAACAAGGGAGTAACCGGCATTTCTTATTTTTTGGATAAGCTGTTCAACAGGGATATTATTATCTAGAATATAAGCAATGCTAAGTGATAGTGCTTTAGGATTGCCGGCAGTAGCTAAAATAAGCTCCTTTTGAACATTTAAAGGAATATTTGATAATTGCTCTATCTTTGTTTTTTTACTTGAGGAAAGGTAAGTTTGGAGATGTCGACTTATTTCATAAGAGAAAAAATCTACTGCTTCTCCCTCCTCAAACCCTTTAAGTTGTATCGTATTTATTTCTAAAAAGCCTGCTTTATATTTTTGATTTAAATTTTCCCGAGCGGTTAAAATGACCTTCACTCCTTGAGGAAGGCCCATGACAAATTCATAAATCTCACTTTCAGCTTTGTCGATACTATCTATAATAAGAAGTAGAGGCTGTTGTTGAGAATAAATGGCCAAGACATTCCGAACAACAAGGCGTTTTTCTGCAATAGATTTGTCAATTTGCTCTGCACGTCCTAGTTGGTAGGCAATCGTATCTAAGAAGTCATTAAAACTTAATCCTTTCCAATCGCCATTAATCCAAATAATACGTTTAAACACAGGCCATTCCTGGTTTCTGTTTAGCTGTTCAATACATAAATATGCAGCTTCAAGGGCTATTGTAGTTTTGCCCATGCCTGCCCATCCTGCAATAAGACAAACTGGGGAAGGAGAATGAATCCATTGTCTAATAACTTCTAGTTCATGGTGACGACCAATAAACTGTCCTGATCCTCGGGTAGGCAAGTTATGCATTAACGGTTCTTCCTTTATCTCAGGATTTGGATGAGAGGGAGGAGAATCAAATAGTTTAGAAATAACCTCGTTGATTTCTTCTTCATTTGGTGGACCAAATGAAGAATCATTTCTTAATATCTTTGCCTTCCTAAAACAAGAAGTTATCCAAACAGGAATTGGCGGTGTAATAGTAGGAATTGAAGTTGTTGCTAATACATTTGTGAACCATTCTTTGTTCATATACTCTTCCTTGATAATAGTCCACAAGATCCCAAAAAGTTTTCCATCGTCTATCCGCCCTGGAATATATTTTAAACCCATTTGTCCCATCCAACTCTTAAGAGTGTTAGAAGAAACACCTATTTGATACGCAATCTTATCTAAATAAGATTGACCTAAAGAAGCGCTCTCACTTCTGTTTCTTTTTATTTTGTAATTAGGGTGATGCTTTAATGACTTAACACCCTTTGATAGCAAGGCGGCAAACTCCTCATGCCGTTCAAGTTCAGCCATATTGCCCACTCCTGTCTTGGTTATAAGATGAAAAGTACAGTGTGACTGTACTTTTATACAGCGTAAAAAGCTACTGTATATCTAGATAAATATATAGAATGAAATTGTATAATACAGATTCCAAAATGTATGCACTTACATCATAATTCTAGGGAGTATGATAGTCAACTTGAGAAACAAAGAGTGTTATATAGAAAAGGGATCCACATTCTTAACTCTTTTATTAGAAAGGAAAATGATGATGACTAACAATGTACCTACAACAATGAAAGCAGCGGTTATGCATAGTATAAGAGATATTCGAATTGAAACTTTACCAGTACCACAACTAAAGGATGATGAGGTTTTAGTTAAAGTAATGGCTGTTGGAATTTGTGGTTCCGATTTACATTACTATACAGATGGAAGAATTGGTCATTATAAAGTAGAAAAATCAATTATTCTTGGCCATGAATGCGCAGGAGAAGTGGCCGCTATTGGAGCTAATGTTAATCGGATGAAAGTTGGGGATCGTGTTGCAGTTGAACCTGGTGTCACTTGTGGTGCATGTGAAGCCTGTAAGGAAGGAAGATATAATCTTTGTCCAGATGTAGAGTTTTTAGCAACTCCTCCTGTTGATGGAGCATTTGTTCAATATATAAAAATGAGACAGGACTTTGTTTTTCAAATTCCAGATACCCTTTCATATGAAGAAGCAGCTTTAATTGAACCTTTTTCAGTAGGAATTCATGCGGCAACAAGAACAAAGCTTCAAGCAGGCGAGATAGTAGCTATCATGGGAATGGGACCAGTTGGTTTAATGGCTGTTGCGGCAGCTAAAGCAGTTGGGGCAAGTAAAATTATCGTAACAGACTTAGAATCATTACGACTTGAAGCGGCAAAAGAAATGGGAGCAACACATACAATTAATATTGCAGAACAAGATCCTACTGATGAGATTAGCAAGATTACAAGTGGCAAGGGCGTAGATGTTGCATGGGAAACAGCGGGAAACCCAGCTGCTCTTCAATCTGCTCTTTCTTCATTACGGCGTGGTGGAAGACTTGCAATTGTAGGGCTACCTGCTCAAAATGAAATTCCTCTTAATATTCCATTTATTGCAGATAATGAAGTTGATATTTATGGTATCTTCCGTTATGCCAACACATATCCAAAAGGAATTAATTTTCTTTCTTCAGGGATAGTTGATGCTAAAAAATTAGTTACTGATCGATATGGATTAGAGGATACGATGGAAGCTATGGAACGAGCGCTCAACAATAAAAATGAATGTTTAAAAATTATTGTGTATCCAAATCAATAAATAGAGAAGGGGGAATAGGGAGATAGGTTAATATCTTTTAATCTGCATCACAAAACATAACAATGAAAACGGATTCTAGGGGTGTAGTTATGATAGAGAGAGAACGAATCGTAATAGAAGAAAATTCGAATAAGAAGCTGTCTTATTCAAATTCTCGCTTATCATGGTTAGAACGATTTGGGTATGGACTTGGGGATATGTCCTACAATATTATCTTTCAATTTGTAAATGCTTATCTACTTTTTTATTACACAGATATTGGTGGAATCTCACCGGGGATTATTGCAACATTATTTATTGTTGTGCGTGTACTAGATGCTATCTTTGATCCTATAATGGGCGTCATTTTAGATAAAACCAATACAAGATGGGGAAAAGCAAGACCATATTTATTATGGGTTTCCATTCCTTTTGGGTTATTCACTGTACTATGTTTCACAACACCGGATTTTGGCGCAAATGGCAACATAGCTTATGCTTATATTACGTATATTCTATTAGGGATGACATTTAGTATGCAAACAATTCCTGTTAACAGTTTAACAGGGCGCATTACAAACAACATCCAAGAAAGAACTCTATTAACAACAACACGTATGATTCTTGTTTATATTGGAATCCTTCTGTCCATCTCATGTGCAACACCACTTGCAACTGCCTTAGGAGGAGAGAATCAAGCTGTTGGGTTTCAATTAACAGCTATCATTTATGCAGCAGTAAGTATTGTCCTAAATCTTATGAGTTTCTTTACCGTTCGCGAGAGAGTTAAACCGAAAAAAAGTAAGAAACACGGTGTTAAGAAAACGTTATCCGTATTATTTAAAAATAAGCCATTACTTGTTCTAGCTTCATCCTTTTTAGCCTTTGCAATTGGATTTAATATTAAGTTAAGTACAATGGTGTACTACTTTACGTATAATGTTGATCGTAAAGATTTAGTGTTTATGGGAACATTGCTATTTTTCGGGGCTGCTTTAATTAGTAATCTATTTATTCCGTACTTCTCTAATCGGTGGGGAAGAAAGAACGTTATGATTGTAACAGCAGCACTATCGCTGTTTACTTATGCTGGATTGCAGTTTACATCATATTCGTCTCTCACCTTCATCTTTATTTTACTCTTTGCTTCAGGCTTTTTTACAACACCTTTGAATACCCTTGCTTGGGGGATGGTTGCAGATTGCGTAGACTATGCGGAATGGAAAACAGGAGTAAGAGCAGATGGGGTAGTAATCTCTAGTATGAGTTTTACAAATAAACTAGGGGTTGCCTTAGCAGGATCGTTTGCAGCACTTTATTTAGGAAAGAACGGATATGTAGCAAATACAGAACAAACCCTCCATTCTTTAGATGCTATTAAAAATATGAATGCATTAGTGCCAGGAATATTTATATTACTGTCCATTATTATTATTTGTTTCTATCCTTTAAATGAGAAGAAGTATAAAAAGATGATGGAAGAGTTAAATCAAAAACCTTCCCATAAATAAGAAGAAACATATGCTATGCCTTTTTAAGGTTAAAAAATAAAATGAGAGTGATAAAATGCAAAAGACCATAAAGAAAAACTCATCAGTTGTTTGTATTGGGGAGCTATTAATTGATTTCTTTTGTACAGATATTGATGTTGATTTAACAAGAGGAAAACAGTTTTTAAAAAATGCTGGTGGTGCACCTGCTAATGTCTCTGCTGCCATTGCTAAGCTAGGTGGAGATGCCTTATTTAGTGGAAAGGTAGGGGCTGACTCTTTTGACTACTTTTTAAAACAAACATTAGAGAATCTCAATGTAGATACTTCAATGCTTGTGATGGACAAGGAAGCAATAACAACTCTAGCATTTGTTTCTTTAACAAACGATGGAGAGCGAGATTTCATGTTCCATAGAGGAGCAGATGCGTTGCTCACAATAGATGATATTAATCAGGATAAAATAGATAGTGCCAAGATTCTACACTTTGGATCTGCAACAGCATTATTAGAAAATCCTTTTCAAGAGACATATTTAACACTTATGAAAAAAGCTAATGAGGATAGAATATTCACCTCTTTTGATCCAAATTATCGAATTGATTTGTGGAAAGGAAGAATAGGTGAGTTTGTAGATCTCGCAAAAGTAGCTATTTCTTCAAGTGACTTTGTTAAAGTAAGCGAAGAAGAATTACACCTTATTACAGACACTACAGATGATCTAGTAGGTATTGATTTTCTTCATGGTCTTGGTGCTAAAATTGTTGCAGTTACTCTAGGTAAAAGGGGGACGCTTCTATCTAATGGGAAGAGAGCAGAGCTTGTTAAAAGCCTTCCAGTCGTTGCTGTTGATTCTACAGGAGCGGGAGATGCCTTTGTTGGAGCAACATTATATAAACTAGCAGGTAAGGAAAACCTTGAAGATATTCATACGAATTTTGAACAACTGTATGAAATTATTTCTTTCGCCAATAAAGTGGGTGCTCATGTTTGTACAAAAATAGGAGCAATAGCAGCCTTGCCAAGTATTGAGGAACTTCAGGAGTTGAGTATAAGTTAGTTGATATAGACAAACATATACAAAGACAAAAGACTAAGCAATGTACTATTTCTTTGCTTAGTCTTTTGTCTTTATTTTTATAACTGCCTTAGGTAAGAAGGAAAGTATAAACGTTAGCATGAAAGTATTTAAAGGGTAAATATTATGTAAGAGGTCTTTAGAGGAGCTCATAAAGGAACATAATAAACGCAGAATATTGGAGGGAATCACACATTGAAAGCAAATTTTTACTTAACAGGTAAAGTCGCATTTGTTACAGGGGCTGGAAGAGGAATAGGAAGAACAATAGCTGAAGGATTAGCAAGTGCTGGAGCTGATGTTATCCTTTTAGCAAGAACGGAAGGTGAAGTTGGGGAGGCTGCTGCTGATATTGCTGAAAAGACAGGAAGAAAAACTTTACCGATTGTGTGCGATGTAACGAACAGTTCCTCTATCCAAGAAGCTGTTGATTTTGCTCTTCAGCAATTTCATAAAATCGATATTTTAATTAATAATGCTGGAACAAGTGTGAGAAAGACGAGCTTCGAGCTGTTAGAAGAAGAATGGGACACTGTAATAGATGTGAACTTTAAATCTGTTTTCTTGCTTTCAAAAGTTATTGGAAAGCATATGGTGGAACAGAAATGGGGCAGGATTATTAATATAGCTTCTGTTGCTTCTTCTTTAACATTATCATCTGGAACTCCATATGGACCAAGTAAAGCTGGAGTTGTTTAACTAACACGTCAGTTAGCAAATGAATGGGCTAAGGAAGGGATAACAGTAAATGCAATAAGCCCGTGGTTTTTTAAAACGTCCTTGAATGAAGAAGCTTTAGATAATAAGGATTTTAGAACAATGATAGAAAATCGCACCCCTATGAAGAGATTAGGAAATCTTGAAGAATTGATTACACCTGTTATTATGTTTTGTGCAGATGGAGCAGGCTACATAACAGGACAGAATTTATTTGTAGATGGGGGAGTAACGCATTACGGCTTTTGATAATAACTAAGTAGGAAGAGTTATTTATTTACCGTAATCGTTTTAAATGAAGAATGCATCACAATATGATGATATAAGGAATTCTGAATTATTGTAGAGAAAATGCACCAAATCATTATGATTTGGTGCATTTTCTGATTTAAGTTATTACTGTTGACATTTTAGAACTAAAACCGGGCTTTAAGTATGGAAGTGTCCCTATCTTATTTTGCTTTTTTACAATTGAAAATTGTTAAGGGAAGATACCCTCAACTCGTTATTTTTGAAGTATGGAAGAATTTTTAGATTTTCTTTCCGATACTTTTAAGAACTCTTATTCTTGATGAGCTATATCAGGAACAATGCATTTAAAAGGAATGGGTGATGAAAGGACAATAGATGTATTAGCATGACCAAACGGAAGCAGGGAATCTATAAGCTGACTTAAATGCTTCATACTTGAAACAGCAGCTTTCAATAAATAGTTAACAGAACCAGTTAATCGATGGCATTCAATAATATTAGGATTTTCTAAAATCCACTTTTCAAATTCTGAATAGGATTTTATTCGTAGGTCACTTAGCTGGATAAATACGAGAATATCCCTTCCAATTGCTGAAGTAGCTACGCGTGCACTAAATCCCTCAATAATGCCTTTTTCTTGTAAGCGTTTTAATCTTTCGGAAATACTAGGACGACTTAGAGATAAACTTTTGGATAATTCACTGATTGTAATACGACCATCAAGTTGAAGAATTTCAAGAAGGCGAATGTCTAATTGATCCACTATATACTCCCCTTTTAAAATGAAGTTAAATGACCAAAAATTCGTACAGAATATAACACTTGTGATCAAAAAAATATTCTTTTTGTTATATAATTCGCTTTAATTATACCTTATCCTTAATGATATAAATATAGTTTTATAATAATTGCATTGGCAAAAGTTCAATTTTACCAATCAAGATTAGGTAATATACACTTTATGAGTTTGTTGAAGACACTCTGTTAAAATCTTTTTTCTTAAATAAGCTACTGTTCGGTTCGATAAGAAGGGGGAAAGGAATGAAAAAAGGGTTAGAAGTAGGAGAAACTGCTATTGTAACTGATAGAGTAACAAAGGAGATGTTCGCTCAGTTTGAGGGGCAAGTTGTTCACCCGGCTTATTCGACGGTTTCTATGGTTTATCATATGGAATGGGCATCTAGAAAAATTATTTTACCCTATTTAGAAGAAGAGGAAGAAGGCGTTGGTGGAGCTGTATCTGTGAAGCATATTGCACCTACAGCCGAAGGTTCTCTTATAACAACTGTGGCTACTATAAAGAACATTCAAAGTAACATCATTACCACTAAAGTGGAGGTGCGAAATGAGGAGGAAGTAATTGGGGTAGGAGAAGTCAAACAAGTTATTCTTCCTAAAAGGGAGCTCGAAAAGAAACTGCGTCCTAGAAATTGAATAGTATAAATTTCATCTTTTTTGAAAGCGTTTTCTATTATAATTGTTGCCATAATGGAGGTATAGTGATGAATGTAATGAAGCAATCTGTCCAAACTACGGAAACTATTTTAGAAAGAACACATGAACATGAACAAATCATTTTTTGTAACGATCCAGAAACAAATTTAAAGGCTATTATTGCTATCCATAATACAACGCTTGGTCCAGCATTGGGCGGTTGCCGTATGCACCCCTATCGCTCGGTGGATGAGGCTTTGGAAGATGTGCTTCGTTTATCTAAAGGCATGACATATAAGTGTGCAGCTGCTGATGTAGACTTTGGTGGGGGAAAAGCTGTAATTATTGGGGATCCAGCAAAGGATAAAACACCAAATATGTTTAGATCTTTCGGTCAGTTCGTCGATTCTTTAAATGGCCGTTTTTATACAGGTACAGATATGGGAACTTCAACAGATGACTTCATCCATGCTTCAAAAGAGACAAATTGTATTGTTGGAATTCCTGAAGCATATGGAGGAGGCGGTGATTCCTCTATTCCAACAGCTCTTGGAGTTATTTATGGTTTAAAAGCAACAAATAAAGCGGTTTTTAATACAACTGATCTTTCTGGTAAAACATATATCATTCAGGGCCTAGGGAAAGTCGGTTACAAAGTAGCGGAGCAACTGCTTGAAGCAGGTGCTGATTTATATGTAAGTGACATCAATCAAGAAGCAGTGAAAGCTATTCAAGAACGTGCAAAGCAAGTGGGAAGCATTGCTCGCTTTGTAAGCGGAGATGAAGTGTATTCGGTAGCTGCTGATATTTTCATTCCGTGTGCGTTCGGGGGAGTTATTAATGATGAAACAATTGAAAAATTAAAAGTAAAAGCAGTTGTGGGGTCTGCTAACAATCAGCTTCTTTTAGAAAGTCATGGGAAATTGCTAAAACAAAAAGGAATTTTATATGCTCCTGATTATATCGTAAACGCTGGCGGCTTAATTCAAGTGGCAGATGAACTGTACAACTATAATAAAGAGCGGGTATTAACGAAAACAAAATCTATTTATACATCATTACTAGAAATTTATAAGGAAGCTGAGCTGGATAATATCACGACTATCGAAGCAGCTAATCGTTTTTGTGAAAAGCGTATAGACGAACGTAGAAAGCAAAATAGCTTCTTCACTCATACAAAGCGTCCTAAATGGTCTATTCGCAAGTAATAAAAACTTTTATAAATGAGGTGATAATATGAAATTAGAATTTCCAATATTCCGAATTGTTAATGAAGAAGGTCAGTTAACAGATGAAAAGTATAAAGAGAGAATGACGGAGGACCTTGTAAAGAAATTCTACTATAACATGGTTCGAATTCGTACATTTGATCGAAAGGCTATTAGTTTACAGCGACAAGGGAGGCTTGGGACATATGCTCCGTTCGAAGGTCAGGAAGCTTCTCAAGTAGGAAGTGCCCTGGCTCTTGAGAAGGATGATTGGGTATTTCCTACTTATCGTGACCATGGTGCTACGCTGACGTTTGGTGCCAATATGGCTCGTACGTATTTATATTGGAATGGACGTGTTGAGGGCTGTGTGCCTGAAGCAGGAAAAAAGATATTTCCTCCTGCTGTTCCAATTGCTACTCAACTTCCCCATGCAGCAGGCGCTGCAATGGCGGAACAAAGAAAAGGAACGAAAAATGCAGCAATTGCTTACTTTGGTGATGGAGCAACTTCAGAAGGAGATTTTCATGAAGGTTTAAATTTTGCCAGTGTTTTTCAAGCTCCTGTAATCTTTTTTAATCAAAATAATGGCTTTGCTATATCTGTACCAATTGAAAAACAGATGAATTCTAAAACAGTTGCCCAAAAAGCAATTGCCTATGATATGCCAAGTATTCGAGTTGATGGAAATGATGTTTTTGCTGTTTATTTTCAAACAAGGGAAGGACTTGATCGAGCTCGTGATGGAGGAGGACCTACTTTAATCGAAGCAATAACATGGCGATATGGGGCTCATACAACCGCAGATGATCCAACTAAGTACCGCGATCAATCAGATAGTGATAAAATTCGTGAGACTCAAGATCCTCTTCTTCGTGTGGAACGCTATATGAAGAGAAATAATTTGTGGGATGAAGAATGGATAGCGAAAATAATAGGGGAAGTTACAAGTGAAGTAGAGCAGGCAATCAAAGAAATGGAAGCCTTTCCAAATCCGAATGTAAATGATTTGTTTGATTATGTATTTGAGAAGCCAGTATGGCCCATTACAAAACAAAAAGAACAATATTTTCAATTAAATGGGAGGGAAGATTGATGGCTATCAGTAGAGAGAAACTAGCAGAAGTCTATGATTCAAAAACTCACCAGTTAACTCTTGTTCAGGCTATAACGGATGGTTTGTCTATTATGCTAAAAGAGGACGAAAAAGTTCTTTTGCTTGGAGAAGATATCGGGAAAAACGGAGGGGTGTTCCGCGCTACAGATGGTTTACAGAAACAATTTGGAGAAGGAAGGGTCATTGATACACCGCTTAGCGAAGCAGGAATTATTGGTACATCTATTGGTATGGCTATCAATGGATTCAAACCAGTAGCGGAAATGCAGTTTCTTGGGTTTATTTATCCTGCATATGAACAAATTATGACCCATGTATCGCGTATTCGCATGAGAACGATGGGCCACTATACAGTTCCAATGGTCATCCGTGCTCCATATGGGGCAGGTATCCGTGCTCCCGAAGTTCACTCAGACAGTGTAGAAGCTTTGTTCACACACATGCCTGGTATTAAGGTTGTATGTCCGTCTTCCCCTTATGATGCAAAAGGATTGCTTATTGCAGCAATTGAAGATCCAGATCCAGTTTTATTTTTAGAGTCAATGAGAATCTATCGTTCTACACGTGGAGAAGTGCCAAAGGAAAAATACACCGTCAAGATTGGGAAAGGAAGAAAGCTCAAAGACGGAGATGATGTCACCCTTATTACTTGGGGAGCAATGGTACCTGTTGCAATGAAAGCTGCCCAGCAGGCCGAAAAACAAGGGATGAAGTGTGATGTTATTGATTTGCGCACTTTATATCCCATTGATAAAGATATCATAGCAGAATCGATTCAAAGAACAGGCCGTGCTGTCATTGTACATGAAGCACATGAAACAGGTGGGTTGGGCAATGATATTGTTTCAATTATTAATGATACTTCCTTTTTGTACATGAAATCACCGATTGAACGTGTAACAGGATTTGATGTACCAGTTCCATTCTTTGCATTGGAAGAGCATTATCTTCCAACTCCTCAGCGAGTATTTAAAGCAATTGAAAAAGTGATGCATTTTTAGGAGGGATGAACAGTGGTTGAAGTAAAACTTCATGACATTGGTGAAGGAATGACAGAAGGAGAAATTATTCACTATTTTGTTAAGGCAGGGGATACGGTCACAGTGGACCAACCTCTTTTAGAAGTTCAAACAGATAAAATGGTTGCAGAGCTTCCTTCTCCAGCCTCAGGGAAAGTTAAAAATATTATCATTGATACAGGCGATACGGTAGAAGTTGGTACAACACTTCTTGTGTTAGAAACAGAAGAACGAAAGGCTGTAGAGTCAAAAGAAGAGAAGCTATTAGCAGAGCTTTCTTTTGAAAAAGGAGAAGAGCTACCAACACCATCAAATCAAACAGTTCCTGTCACTCAAAATACCGAAAAGAGGTTTATCATTGCAGCACCTTATACAAGAAAAGTTGCACGTAAGTTTGGTGTAGATATTAGTGAAGTTACAGGTACAGGAAAATCAGGGCGTATTACAGTAGAAGATGTGCACAACTTTGTAAAAAAACGTGATGAAGGATCTTCTTTAGAAGAGGGGCAAGAGACGTCTTCTAAAGTGAGTGAAGCGGAAGCTGAATTAAAACACCACATTCAAAGGCAAGGAGTACAAAATGAAGGAAAAGAAACGATTCCATTTAGGGGGCGTCGTAAACAAATTGCTAAAAAGATGACAAAATCTCTTTATACAATTCCTCATGTTACGCACTTTGAAGAGGCAGATTTAACCGAACTGCTTGCGTACCGAAATGATCTAAAGGAAATGAATATGAATATTTCCGTAGCTGCTTTCTTTATTAAAGCCATTGCTGTGGCATTGAAGAAATTTCCGGTTTTTAACGCCAAGCTTGACGAAGAAAATGAAGTTATTTGTTTAGAAAAAGAGTATAACATCGGAATTGCTACAGATACAGAAGAAGGCCTAATTGTACCTGTTATTCATCATGCTGATAGACTGTCAGTCAGTCAGATTCATGAAAAACTGAAGGAATTAACAAGAAAGGCACAAGAAGGCAAGCTTACAATGGACGATATGAGAGGAGGAACATTTACAGTTAGTAATGTTGGTCCTTTAGGAAGTATTGGCGCAACTCCCATCATTAATCATCCAGAAACTGGATTAATTGCATTTCATAAGACGAAAAAAATGCCTGTTGTAAGAGAGAACGACGAGATTGTAATTCGATCGATTATGACAATGTCAATGGCGTTTGATCATCGAGTAGCGGATGGTGCTACAGCTGTGGCTTTTACAAATCGCTTCAAGTATCTGATCGAAAACCCAAAGTTATGGCCAATTGAATTAGCTTAAAGATAATACAGATTCAGATAACAGGGGGCTTCCCCCTGTTATTAAGCGATGTGTGAAAGGAACGAGAACGTTGGAGAGTGAGAAGGCCAATATTAATATATGCTCAAAAATTAGATTTTTTAAAGTAGCGAATGATTGGAAACAAAGTTTGTTATAACCCAGCGAATGTTCATGAATTCATTGCAATCTCATATTGACTGGAGCCACTAGGGAAATAGACTTTAACAAATTTGACTAAAAAGACAAATCATTACTTAATACTTGGAAAGAAAAGAACTATCATTCATTTAAAAAACATTCTCAATGCACAGTGAAAAGGATTCATTTAATAGAATCAAGGGGGAATAAGCGATGGGATCAAGCAATTCACCACTTCAAAAGAAATTACTTCCACGACATATAAGTTTAATGGCAATGGGAGGAGCAATAGGGACTGGAATCTTTAAAGGGAGTGCTGAAACAGTAACGTTAGCAGGACCAGGGGTTATTTTTACTTATATGTTTGCAGGGATTTTGCTTCTAGTTGTTATGGGGGCTATAGCAGAGATGGCTATTGCTTATCCAGATACTAATATGAAAGGGTTTGTTCGTCTAGCCTTTGGTAAGCGGGTGTCTTTTGTAACAGGTTGGTTGTATTGTTTTATGTGGCTCTCTGTATGCGTTATTGAAGTAATTGTAGCAGGGAGCTTTTTTCAATATTGGTTTCCTAATATTCCGCTTTGGGTATTGAGTTTGGGCTGTGCAGTCTTAATTATTGGGATTAATATGATGAATGTTAAAAATTACGGGGAGTTCGAATTTTGGTTTGCTGGTATTAAGATTGCGATGATTATGATATTCATCGTTTTGGGAGCGAGTATTCTCTTTGGAATTACCCCAAGTAACCAGTCGAATTACTTGCAAAACTTTACAGAGCATGGAGGTTTTTTCCCAAATGGATCAATGTCAATCATCTCGGCATTGTTAATTGTGATGTTTTCATACGGGGGATCTGAATTAATAGGATTAACTGTAACAGAAGCAAAAGATGCTGAACGTATTTTACCTAAGGTTATTAAAAGTTTTATTTGGAGAATTGTCTTGTTTTATACGCTACCAATCCTCATCATTTGTGGTTTAATTCCTTGGAATGAAATAAGTGACCAATCAAGTCCATTTGTCCAAGTATTATCAATGTCTGGTTTGCAGGGAGCAGCCCATATTATGAATTTCATTTTAATCACGGCTGTTTTATCTGCTGCTAACTCTGGCATATATGGTTGTACAAGAATGCTCCACTCTTTAGCAATGGGAGGGGAAGCTCCCAAGACTTTCTCTTATGTATCTAAAAATGGTGTTCCGTCATATAGCTTAATGTTAAGTGCAATTGTATTAATCGTCGGCTCTATGATTACTTATGTTGCACAAGATCAGGTATTTACTATATTAATGGCGGTTCCTGGTTTTGTCGTATCATTAATATGGATTAGTATTTGTTTATCACAACTAAAACTTCGTAAATCATATCCTAAAGAACCAAGCTTCAAATTATGGGGATTCCCTTATGTAACAGCATTTACAGCAGTAGTCTTAATTATTATTTGTATCATGTTTGTATTAAATGAACAGAATCGGACAAGTATTATTGCCTGTCTTCTTGTTTTGGCTATATTAGTCGGAATTTCGATTATAAAATTTAAACGTGTTGATGCACAGAAGGCTGATTCAGGAGAAAAGAGAATCATGTAGATTTGTCATATGTCTTAGGACCTTTAGCTTAAAATAGAGAAATGAAACTGCTGTGCTGAAATAACATTTAAGATAACACTTGATTTAGTTATATATGGAGTTCAAAACTTGAGGGGATTAAAATAAAATGAAAGCCCAAAGGAAAATGCCTTTGGGCTTTTTAAATTTACAAATTCATTGTCAAAAGAGTAAGAGAACAGATCCTTTTTAATTCATGAATAGTGTATATTATTGTGTTACTTTTATATCACTACAATATAACTTCATAACTTCGTTGTGTATTTTCATTTGCCGTTCTATTTGTATATAGATTGATAATGTTTAATCTCTATATTTTTAAAAGTAGCGGTTCCACCTTCAGAAAAGAGAGTTATGCCGTCATCCCCTAAAGGAGGGAATACTTGACTAGAGTGAACCACTTTTCCATCATCTATAAATACTTCAACAGTCGTTTTATCAACAAGTATTTTCAAATGAACTTCTTTCTTATTTGGATCAAAAGGAGCTTTGCTTTCGATATATTGATTACTCTCATCTGGTTGGTGTGTTAATCCTCGATTTACATAAGAGTAGGCTCCTTCAGCAAAGATACCAACGTCAACATGTCGCTTTTCATCAGAAGATTCACGGAGACGTAATCCAACATTCTGAAGGTCTTCCCATGAAATATCTGTTTCTAGTCTGTAAGCAACTCCTTCAGTATCAAGCTTTTTTGATCCATCTACTTTAATCTCTTCATATTGGTCCGTAGTTTTAGTTAACTCATTCAAGTTTTCGTTAGGCTGTGATGCTAAGTAGTAGTTGTCGTCGTCTTGCTTTTTCAGCTCTATTCGACGGACGATAGAATCAATCCCATTGAATCCTTCTTTTACAGTAGGCGTGTTGTCTGCATAGTCCCAGTTGTTCATCCATGCTAGGGCATAGCGATGGTCTAATTTGTCGTCATTTAGCCCATCTTCGAAAGTGACACCGCCATACCAATCAAATCCATGGTCAAGCCACTGGGGCTCTTCTTGGTCTGGCACAAATTCTTTTCCATTGTATTCACCAGTCCAATAAGCATAAGTATTCGGTTTTCCGGTCTCTTTACCATTTGCACTTGTTCCAAGAATCCATTTGATTGATCCATCGTCTGCGCGCATCATATAAAGATCAGGACATTCTATAAGTCCAATGTTTTTTGTTTCAAAGCCTCCTGTATACTTCCAATCTTTTAAATCATCAGATTCATAAAATCCAATCTTTGTGCCTTCTGCCATAAGCATGACCCACTTATTTGCTCCGTCATCCCAAATGATTTTTGGATCACGGAAATCTTTTGTACCAGGATTTTTTAAAACAGGTTCATCACTATAAGATTTGAACGTTTTTCCTCTATCTTTGCTGTACCATAAAAACTGTTCTTGCTGACCGCTCGCAGAAGGTTGGGTCACAATGGCAATAACGCTATTCTTACCGAACCCTGCCGTATTCTGAGCATCTACTACAACTGAACCTGACCATGGGTCACCATTTTTATTTGTATACTTAGGTATTGCTACACCTTCATCTTTCCAATGAACAAGATCAGTAGATGTTGCATGACGCCATTCTGTTCCATTCCCATTAGGATAATCTCCATTATAAAGATAGTAATAGTGATACTTTCCATCTAGATAGATTGGCTTCTGAGGGTCATTTTTCCACTTGTCAGGACTTGTGAAATGATAGTTGGCACGATACGTTTCTTTATCTGTCACTTTATGTTCATCTTCTTTCTTAGGTTCCGATTGCTTGATTAGAAACCCACCAATGATAAGGAGAAGAAGGCAAACAAGAGAAACAATTATCCATATATTTAATTTTTTATTTGGTACACTTTTTGTCATATATAGTCACCACGCTTTAATTCTAGGTTGTATAGGATAATAAAAAGAAAATACCAATAAGTATTGGTATTTTCCTTTTGTATTATTTATCAACTGTAATTTGTCCTTGTTCAAGGATACTATCTTTTACAACAGAAGATTTATTTCCATCAAGAGAAAGTTTGAAGCTTGGAGCAAATGTTGATTTATGATCTGCAAAGTACCCTCTGTTTGTCATATAGCTTGTGACAACAACGTCGTCGCTGTTCTTTTGAGGGATTGCATAGTGAGCATAGTTCCAAGTCACATCGTTCGGATCAAGGTCTTGATGTAGAACAATTCCTGTTTTGTTCATTGGCTTGTAAGGGCCTGTTAGAGAGTTAGAAACATATCCTAGCATATAAATATCTTGGTCATCAATGCCATCAATCGTCATTTTAGATCCACGGCTACTTGTAAATAAGTACCATTTTCCGTCTTTTTTGAAGACGTTTGGACGCTCAATTTCATCTGTTACTGTATTTGAAGTGATTAATGGTTTCATGACTTTTTTAAGTGTATAATCGTCATTAATTTCAATGATTCCCATTGCACCGTTTGCTAATTCAGCATATTCTTTTTTAGGACTTTGTAATAGTTTACTTTTTTCGTCTTGGAAGAAGGCATTGCTCTTACTATAATAAGCTCTGTTGTATAAAGAGTCTTCTCCTTGATAGCCTGTATCCTTTCCTGTATTAGCTTCAAATACAAGATATTTATGGCCGTTGTCTTCAACATAGTGAGGATCTCTAAGCGTATGGTTATCTTTAAAATCTACATTACCTTTGCTAAAAGCTTGTTCAACCTGTTGGTAAATTGATCCGTCTCCATCAAAAATTGATTTGTGATCTTCTACACCGTCGACGTTAAGTGTGCCGTCTTTTACTTCAGATACGTTTACTTGTGCTGTTGTGAGCGTTTGTTTACCGAAAAGGTTTTTGCTTTCATCAAAGCCTGTTCTGTTTGTATAGAATAAACGAATTTCTCCATCAGAAGTAAATGTTGCAGAACCCGACCATTCTTCAGCTTGATCTTTTAAGTTTTCATCATTTGCTTTGAATTTATCGCTATCATCAAACACGCGACCAGCATTTTTCCAAGCATCTAAGGAATTGTCACCAACTTTTTTATAGAACATGTAAATAAATGTGTCACTAGCATTTTTCGGATCTCCAGCTAAACCAAACACGATGTTGTAACCTTTGTATTCAGCTACTGTACCATCTGCATTTTGTAGTGGCCATGTATCCCAAACATCCATCTCAATTTTATTTCCATTTTCATCAACTTTCGTTGCTGAAGGAATGTTTTTGATTTTAGATGCATCGAATTGAGGCACCGTAAAGTTTGGATTTCCATGTTGATTGATCATGTTTTTCATGTCAAGTCGAGTCATATGAGAAAATCCATAATCTTCGTTATGATCCTGAGCAGCTTTTGGTGCTGCATGAGCAATTGCTCCGCTTCCTCCTGCTAAAATTGCTGTACTAAGGGTGATTACGCCTGCTTTTTTCGCCAAACCTTTGAAGTTCATATTCTTCCTCCTATGTAGTAGTAGGGGACGGAATATTACCTTTCTGCTTGTCCGTCCATGTGTTAACAATTAAATTATAGGGGAGTGCTTGCTTGCTGAATATGGAGGATATTGATTGAAATTTAGTCTTGAATTGATATATGAGGAAATAAAAAAGAGAGGCTTAAGGAAAATAAGATAGCTCTTACTCTCCTTGAGCACTCTCCCAAGCATACTGATATCGTTTTAATAGCTGAGTTCGGGTTAAACCTTTTGCTACATATTGCTGTGTAGCAGCTCCGAATTGTTCTCTGACTCCAACAGGAAAATATAACGTGCTAGCTGATAATGTTTTTCCTTCTTTATAATAACGAAGTGTTTCAGTAGCTAATGGGCCAGATTGATTTGAAGGGATGTGTTTAAAAGCAGGAATGAATCTAAACTGCTTTGTCATAAATTCTTGTCCTTCTTTGGAGGCTACCATCCATTCTAGAAACTTTTTGGCTGCCTGCTTTTTTTCCGGGGTCGTTTGTTTATTAATGACCCAGTAATTTGGAGTGTTCACAATTAATGATTGTTCACCGTGATTATTACTAAGAGGAATGGGCATAACGCCAACATTCAGATTAGGGGAACGTTGATCAATTAGCGGTTGAATCCAATTTCCTTGCAAGACAATGGCTGCTTCTCCTTTGGCGAATTGATTCATTTCCATCGTGTAATCTGTTTCAAGTGGGTCACTGTTCCCGTATTTTAGTGTCACATCTAAAAGGTGGATAAGATCTTTAAACTTTTGGTTATTCGTAATCGTTTTTGACCCGTTATTTAATTGAGTAATATAAGCATTTGGGTCTTTTTGTTGAAGGAAAGCGATATTCATTAAATGATCGCCTAGCTGCCATTTTTCATAATAACCTAAAGAAAAAGGATTAATTCCTGCCTTCTTGAGTTTTTCAGCTGTTGTTTCTAGTTCATTTAATGTAGTTGGTAACTGCTGAATACCTGCTTTTGCAAATAAATCTTTATTGTAGATAAACCCGTATCCTTCTATATTCATTGGCATACCGTATATTTTTTCACCTGATTTTATAGACGCTAGTGTTTCTGGTAATGCTTCAGGTACCCAAGGTTCTCCTGATAAATCTTCTAAATAATCATGCCACAATTCAGCGCTTTTTCCGCCTTGATTTGTAAAAATATCAGGCCCTTCACCAGCAGCTAATTCTGCCTTCAAATCAGATAAGTCATCGATCGCGCCTCCAACGGTATGAACTTCTATATTAATATGAGGATGCTCTTTTTCATAAGCTTGCACCATTTCTTCAAACGGAGCCGCAATTTCCACTTTAGGATTTCGAATACTTAAAGTAATCTTATCTTGTTTCACTTCTTGAGTCTCTTTCTTGACCTTTTGTTGACACCCGTATAAAGATAAGCTAAGCGTTCCAATCAAACATATATTTAATAGCTCTTTTTTCATTTTGTCACTCCTGAAAACAATCGGTGTCTAACTATCTACTTACTACTGTTAGTTTTTTCTCTTTTCTATATTCAAAGGGAGTTAATCCAACTACTTTTTTAAATAGTTTAGAGAAGTATTTTTCATCTTGATAACCGAGCAGTAAAGAAATGGAGTAAATGGTTTCTTCGGTATCTTCTAACCACTGCTTTGCTCGTTGGATTCTTAATTTTGTCATATATTTAGAAAGCGGCAATCCTGTTTCTTGTTTGAACTTCCGTGAAATATGCTCTCGGCTAAAGAAAAACAGGTTCGATAGCTTCTCTAAACTTAATTCTTCCATATAATACATGTCTACATATGAAACAATGTCTTTCATACGACGAGCAGCATGAAGTTCATCCAACTTATGAATCGAACGATACTGGTGATTGTCTAATGCCTCTTGTAAGAACTGAAAAGCGTCTAAGATATGAGATAATGAAGATAACGATCTCCCGCTCACAAAGCGAACGGGAATATCAAATTCCTGACTTATCCATTCTTCAACTGTTAACCATTCATTGCGTACTGTGATGATAACACAAATGTTTCGATCACTTTGAAGGGAAAAGGCATTTCCTAGCTTTCGTTCTTTCAGCTCATCAGATAAGGCTTTAATGTATGGCTCCGCATAATGCATTTGATAGAAAGAAATTAAAGCCATCTCATATTGATCAGAAAGAGGAAGATAGGGAAGAATGTCTGTTGATTTGTATGCTTCTCCCATACATGCATCTGTTATTAACTGCTCAATACGGAGCTTTTGGAAGTCTTCATCAATTATTTCCTGCCCACTATGGGAATGCTCGTTTTCCCATGCTTGGACAGCTTCTGCTAATGTATGATTAAAGGGTTCTTCTTCAATTGGTTTTAATAGATAATCGAAACTACGATGTTTAATGGCTTGTCTCATAAATGAATAATCGTTATACCCAGTCACAAAGATTACTTTACCTGGATATGAGATGCTATCTAACCATTCAATCATTTCTATTCCACTCATTTTAGGCATCTTGATATCTGTAAAGATAATTTCTGGTTTTGTAGCTTCAATAATATGTTTTGCTTCTTCGCCATTACTTGCTTCTAAAATATCAGTTATGCCGTACTTTTCCCATTGACCTAGATAACGTATAACTTCACGTACATTCACTTCATCATCAATAATTAAAGCCTTCACACTTTTTCCTCCTTACAAAAATCCATCAATTAATCTTCTTTTAAACGTTTTTCTTCAAGAGGGATGGCAATTTTAACAATAAAGCCATCTCCGTTGTTTCGATCAATTTCTAGATGTGCTTGCGTTCCGTAATTTAGAATAAGTCGATCATGGATATTTTTTAGACCGATATGTTTGCGCCCTTGAGAAGAGTTAAGAGAAGAATGATAAATGTTTTCCTGCAATCTCTTGAGTTTTTCATCCGTTATACTAGCGCCATAACTTTCGACAACAAGGTGTAGAAATGATTTCTGCATTTCTCCATAAATGTTCAGTGGGGCATCATAGAAACCTTCTTCATAGCTATGTTTAAAAAAGTTTTCAACAAGCGGCTGAAGAATCATACTAGGAATTTGCATATTTAAAATAGGATCACTGATATGAATAGAATAATGAACTTCTTTCCGAAAGCGTTCCATTTGAAGAGTAAGGTAAGCTTTGATATATTCTACTTCTTCTTGAACTTTGACCCACTTGTTTGCGTTAATTGAATAGCGCATCATCTTAGATAAAGATGTAATTAAATGATAAACACGTGGAGCATTGGATCTTAAAGCAACAGCACCTATTGATTGCAAAGCGTTGAAAAGGAAATGAGGATTCACTTGTGACTTTAAGGCTCTTAATCGATTTTCCTTGTTCTCAATTTCAAGCTTGTATTCCCGATTAATATGGAGGTTAATTCGATCCATCATTTCTTTTATATGAAGTTCTAAATAACCAATTTCGTCTTCTCTTTTATCATTAAAATCAATATTCATATTGCCACCTTTTATGGTCCGTACTTTCTGGGTAAGGAGCTTAAGTGGGTGGGTAATCTTATAGGAAATCAAGCTAATCATTAATACTCCAAGTAAGCCAATAATGATTCCGACAATAATAAAAGTATAGGAAGTTTTTCTAGCATCATCGAATAGGATATGACTTGGCGTAATCTTAACAAGCTTCCACTGATCAAGCGGTCCAGATAAGGTGTTAGCTAAGACAATATCATCACCTGTTTCGGCGTTTCTCTCTATTTTCTGTTGTAAACGAGGCGAAACTACTTGTCCAATAATCTCAGTATCATTCGCATAGACAATTTTATTATCTTCGTTGATAAGCAAGACAGATTCTTGGTCTTTACCAATTAAATTGTTACATATGCGTGCATACATTTCATAATCCACATCCATTGAGATTGTGCCAAGAAATTCATTAGATAATACATCAACAATCTTATGGTGGAATGTAATTACTTTTGTCTTTTCAGATTGAGGAACAATAGCTGAATTATTGTAATTTTGGATGGAATGTGGTGGCTGAATAACGTATTTTATGTTTGTATTGTAAAGCTCTTTAATAAAGGGCTGCTGTAAGAAATTAGGCCTGGATTTACGCGCACTCGCAGTGGCATTATAGACGGTTAACGCCTCTTTATCTTTATCCATATAAAACTGAATTTGACGAATCTCATTCCGCATTAATGAGAAGTTCTCCAAACTTTTTTCTAAGTAATTTGAGTCCTCAACTTCATTATTTAAAATCTGAAATAGTTTAGGGTCACGATATAAAATATAAGGAAGGTTAATCATTTCCTCGAAATATTGTTGAAGCTCTGTTGAATTTTCGCGAAGCTGTTCATGGCTATTTTTCAGCTCTTGCTGCTCTACGCTATGTTTGGTATAGCTATAAATAAAAAAGACAGATAGAAAATAGGGTAAAATGATAAAGATTAGTAACATGAGCAGTAGGCGGTTCTGGATGCTCTTCATAGAAGCTCCTCCTTGTATTCAAGAAACCAATTATAGAGTGTAGAGAAGTAATTCTTCTAGAGTAGAATGTGCTAAAACCGGTAGCTTCTTACAAGGAGAGTAACAGAAGCCCCTTTACGATCAGTAATAATGTTTTAGTGTACAACACATTTAGTACCTCAACTATAACAAATCACTTCCAAGCGTCAATCATACATAAGAATGAGTGAAGATTTACCTATAATATGTGAATTTTTAACCAATAGGAGCACTAATTTCATAAATCTGAGATTTATGCTTGTACAGCTTAATAAAGAGAAGAAAAAGTTCTTTATTTTGGTTCTTCACTAGGATTAGAGAAAGTTATGTAGAAAAGGATATACTCTTCCTTTTATTTATGTTTTAAGTTAGCGCCTTTGGATAAAAGGGATAAACTTCAAATTAGAAGTAGCTCTTGTGTCAAAACTTCACTATAATTAACTTTGTTAAACATTAGAGAGGAGTGAGCCTGTGGTTTCAAAAGACTCACAATTAAAGCTTGTTGTAACAGGGCTATTATTAGCTATTTTAATGTCTGCAATGGACAACACTATTGTTGCAACGGCAATGGGGACTATCGTTTCTGATCTTGGTGGATTAGATAAGTTTGTTTGGGTGACCTCTGCATATATGGTGACTGTAATGGCTGGAATGCCTATTTTTGGTAAATTGTCTGATATGTACGGTCGCAAACGTTTTTTTATTTTTGGTCTTTTAGTATTTTTATTAGGTTCAATTTTGTGTGGTACAGCAACAAGCATTGAGCAGCTCAGCATTTATCGAGCAGTACAAGGTGTTGGAGGCGGAGCGCTTATGCCGATTGCTTTCACAATTGTATTTGATATTTTTCCTTCCGAGAAACGTGGTAAGATGACAGGTCTTCTTGGAGCAGTATTTGGAGTTTCAAGCGTGTGTGGTCCTTTGCTTGGTGCTTATATTACAGAGTATATTAGCTGGCAATGGATTTTTTATGTAAATGTACCACTTGGTATTGTATCTCTTCTTTTAATTATTAAAGCTTATAAAGAATCAACAGAGCGGAAAGAACAAAGGGTAGATTGGATAGGAGCTGCAACACTTGTTATTGCAGTTGTCAGCTTGATGTTTGCTCTTGAGCTTGGTGGCAAAGAATATAGTTGGCAATCACCACAGATTCTAGGGTTGTTCGGATCTTTTATTTTATTTTTCATTATCTTTATTTTTACAGAACGAAAAGTGTCAGATCCAATCATTTCTTTTTGGATGTTTAAAAACCGTCTTTTTGCAACAGCTCAAATCTTGGCTTTCCTTTACGGAGGCACATTTATTATCTTAACAGTATTTATTCCTATCTTTGTTCAAGCTGTTTATGGCGGTTCTGCAACAAATGCAGGGTTGGTATTAACACCAATGATGTTAGGATCTGTTGCAGGAAGCGCAATCGGCGGGATTTTTCAAACGAAAACAACGTTCCGAAATCTTATGTTTCTTTCAATTGTCTCTTTTGCAGCTGGCATGGTGTTGCTAAGTACAATGACTCCTGAAACAGCAAGATGGATGTTAACTATCTTTATGGTATTAACAGGTTTTGGTGTTGGTTTCTCATTTTCAATTTTACCAACAGCATCAATTGAAAAATTGGATGTGCGCTACAGAGGATCCGCAAACTCTACAAACTCTTTTGCTCGTTCTCTTGGAATGACAATTGGCGTAACTGTATTTGGAACAATTCAAAGTAGTCACTTTACAAGTGAATTAAAAGAAAGCTTTGGAAGTGCAGGAAGCAGTGGAGCAATGGCGAACGTTGAAAACCCAAGCGCTCTTTTTGAGGGAAGCGCTCGTGCGATGATTCCAGAGCCTGTTCTATCAAACATTGTGCATGCTATGTCAACCTCTATTACAGATGCTTTTACATTTGCTCTTATTCCAATTGGTCTTGCTTTTATTACAGTACTTATGATGGGAAAAGCCCGCATAGCTGTAAGAAAGCCTGAAGTGAAAGAAAATATACTAAACAAGTAGAAGGCAGAGAGTAGAACTCTCTGCCTTTTTGTTCCTGTGTATAAAGTTGGCGGTCGGTCACAATAAAAGAAAAGGAGGATGGAGAACGTGACCGTAATTACAACATTCAAAGAACGAAGAAGAGAAAAAGAAATGAAGTATGAACAAAAGTGATGAGCGGAATTTCGCTTGAGAAATTATATAAAGAAATGATGCGCTATTTTCAGCCGCTCATGTTTTATTCAACAAAAAATAACCGCTCTGTTGAGGAAGGGTGCTTAGATATAGCAGTTGAGGCTTTCTTGCTTGGAGCAAAATATAGCAGGTTTGGTTATTATGGAGAACAGGAAGAGAAAGTACGGGCAAGATCTGAAAAAGAGGGGAAAAAGCTTGTTTCTGCTCTTTTCGATTATCTTTCCTTTTGGACAGAAGATCATTATGAACTGCCAACAGGTGATGGTTTGTATATGCTTTGTGAAGCCTATGTTGATGACTGGTGGATAGAAGGTTTTCGATTTGGAAAGAAAAGATATGGTTTAAAATTGTCTTAAAATAATCATAAATCCTCTCCGCTCACCATATAGAAAATAGTAGGTAGGACGAGCGGGGGGAGCACGATGAAAAAAAAGCTTTGGTTAGGGACTGTTATTATCGTTATCTGTTGTCTTTTTCTAGGCGTTCAGCATTACTTTACAAATAAAGGCTCAATCGGTTCATGGAATCTCCCGTTAAGCGGTAAAATTATTGTCTTAGATGCAGGCCATGGAGGCGCTGACGGGGGAGCAGTTGGTAAAGATGTTTTGGAGAAAGAAGTAACGCTCTCCATTTCCTTGATGATTAGGGATTACCTTCAAGAACAAGGAGCACTTGTTATTATGACGCGTGAAAAAGATGAAGACTTAGCAGACAAAGATACAAAAGGGTATAGCAGACGCAAAGGGGAAGATTTAAGAAAGCGTCTAGAAATTATCAATCATTCCAGTGCTGATATGTATTTAAGTATCCATCTTAATGCAATTCCCTCTCCAAAATGGAGCGGAGCTCAAACGTTTTACAATGGATCAAAAGAAGAAAATAAGAACTTAGCTACATGGATTCAATCGGAATTCAAAGGAAACTTGAATAATACGAATCGAGAAGCAAAAAGAATTCAAAATATTTATCTTGTTGAAAATGCTGATATTCCAGGAGCGCTTGTTGAAGTTGGCTTTCTTTCGAATCCAACAGAGCATGATCTTTTAAAAACAGAAGAATATCAGAAAAAAGTGGCTGCTTCAATCTATAGAGGGATTTTACAGCACTTAACAGCAAAAGCACCTCCGAAAGAGTGAGGTGCTTTTTGTTTGCGCTCACGAAACAAAGGGAAAATATGATATAATTCAGAATGTAAACGAATTCAACGGGGAAGGTGAAAACATGCTCACAGAAAAGGAAGTTCACGCACTATTATCAGGGGTAGAAGAGCCGTTTTTACATAAAACATTAGGAGAGTTAGACGGCATTCAAGAAATTAAAATTAAAGAAGAGAAAAAACATGTGAGCGTTAAACTGCTTGTTGCTAAAACAGGAACAGCAGAACAGATGCAACTTCAAGGAACAGTAGTAAATTTATTAAAAGAAGCAGGTTTTGAAACAGTTGGTCTCCGCTTTGAAGCACTGCCGCAAGATAGCGTGGCAGCGCAAGAGCAGCCATCACTTTTAAATACAAAAGATACAACATTTATCGCAATTGCCAGTGGTAAAGGAGGCGTTGGAAAATCAACCGTTTCTGTTAACTTAGCAATTGCTCTTGCAAGGCTTGGAAAGAAAGTCGGTTTGATTGATGCTGATATTTACGGATTTAGCGTCCCTGATATGATGGGAATTGAACAACGTCCAACTGTTGAAAATGATCGAATTATTCCGGTTGATCGTTTTGGTGTGAAAGTTATTTCAATGGGCTTCTTTGTCGAAGACAATGCACCTGTCATTTGGAGAGGCCCTATGCTTGGTAAAATGTTGACAAGCTTCTTCCAGGAAGTAGAGTGGGGAGAGTTAGATTACCTTCTGCTCGATTTACCGCCAGGAACAGGCGATGTTGCGCTTGATATTCATTCTATGCTTCCTGCTTGTAAAGAAATCATTGTATCAACTCCACATCCAACAGCCGCTTTTGTAGCAGCAAGGGCTGGTGCGATGGCTATTCGTACAGAACATGAAGTCTTAGGTGTTGTAGAGAACATGGCGTACTTTGAAAGTGAAGTTACAGGAGAAAAAGAGTACGTGTTCGGCAAAGGTGGAGGAGAAAAGCTAGCAGAGGAACTAGCTGTTCCACTGCTTGGAAAACTTCCGCTACAGCAACCAGATTGGAATGAGGAAGAATTTGCTCCATCTGTATATGGTGAAGCTCACCGTTTAGGAAAGATCTATAGTGAAATTGGCGAAAAAATTATTTCTCTTTGTACACAACAACAGGATCATAATGTATAAAGGTAAAAGGCGTTGCATATGTGCAACGCCTCTTTACTCCACTTATTCTTCTTTCTTTTCTTCAGATTCTGCTTCTTTTACAGCTTTGTCTATCATTTCTTGAACTTTCCCTTTATATGTTGGACTTTCAAATGTTTCAGTTATAACGGTTTGAAGATGTTTTCGATATTCTTTACTTTTTAACAGCTTTGTGATCTCTTTTTCCATTTCAGGATTTTTAAGAACATCCATTAGCATTTGCTGATATTCAGGATCTTTCATAAGCTTTTTAATAATTTCTTCATGCTCATCTTGAAGAGATGTAGCAAGTGTTTTGGCAAACTTAGGATCTTTGAAAGCTTCAGTCCAGAACTTTGAACCTTTCTCAGATGACAGTGTATCTTGAATTGTTTCTTTGATCAATTTTTCATCTATAACGATCTCTTTTTTTACTTCATCATCCTTTAGCACTTGCTTTAGTGCTTCTTTTCCATCGTCTGTTTTAAGGATATCTACTACCATCTTTTTCGTTTGATCGTAGTCCATTTCACTTCCTTCTGCCTCTTGTGGGGCACACCCAGATGAAGAAAAAACAAAGATTAGGGCATATAGGAGCAAAAGAGCTCTTCCCATAATTGTAACGCTCCTTTCAGATACCTTCTGTAAAATGTCTTATTCTTAATATGAAAGGAAATAGAAAAAATATTCACGTTCTAAAGTCGTTAACAGGAATTACATTTTCTTTGTGGTAAATAAGATATAAGGGGACTTACATGAAATAAAAAGAACAATTAATGGGGGAGAACAGATGAAAAGTCGAAACCTTGTACGTTTCTTTTTATCAACGCTTTCAGTTGGGGCTGTCATAACAGTATTTGTTGGATTTACATTGAACTGGGGAGAATATAAGGACCTTTTTATTCAAGGTGAAATAGGTGAGATAGTAGCAATTGCTATTTGGCTAATTGGGGTAGGTTGCATTTTTAGTTTAATTAGTCAGATGGGCTTTTTTTCTTACTTGACTGTTCACAGATTTGGACTCGGTATCTTTAAGTCCTCATCACTTTGGAATTCAGTACAAGTTGTTCTTATTCTTTTTGTCCTATTTGATCTTGTGTATTTTAGATACACATTTTTTGCTGAAGCAGGAGAATCAATCATTAATTACTTCTTCCTTGCTCTCACACTTTTAGTAGTTGGGGTTGCCTTCTCATATGTAAAAATGAAGCAAACAAACCGAACAGCGTTTATCCCAGCTTTATTTTTCTTAACTGTTGTGACGATTGTCGAGTGGTTTCCAGCACTAAGAACAAATGAGGAAAGTTGGCTGTATCTTATGCTAATCCCATTGCTTATCTGCAATATCTATCAACTTTTGATGCTTCCGAAATTTTTGAAATCTCCTTATATAATAAAAGAAGTGGGAGAAAGTAAGTAAAAAAAAGCCCCATCCTTCAATAAGGGAAGGATAGGGGTTATTTAATTTCTTCACTTTTAGAAGTAGCGCCAGAAATCAAACTTGAAACTGTTGTTGTTTTTAATTTCTTCTTTGAAAGTTCTCTAATAATAGAAGGAAGAGCTTCATTTGTTTGCTGAGCAGAATCAGATGCATGAAGAAGAACAATGTCACCGCCTTTAATTTTCTCAGTTGCATTTCTTACAATCTTATCTACACCAGGATTTAACCAGTCTTCTGTGTTAAGACTCCAATGAACAATTGTATAATTATAGGCTTCCGCAATTTTTAAAGTTTCTTTGTCAAAATGTCCATTAGGTGGTCTAAGTAGTTTGATCTTGTCAACACCGAGTGTTTTAAATGCTTTTTCAGATTTAGCGATATCTTGGCGGATTTCTTGTGCTTCTAAACTTGTATAGCTTTCATACGCGTAACCCATAGAACCAATCTCATGTCCATCTTCTTGAATTCGCTTTACAATTTCAGGGTGTCTCTCTGCCCATGAAGCAGATAAAAAGAAAGTAGCATTCTCAATATCATGTGAGCGTAAAGTATCTAAAATCTCTTCAGCCTTTTCATCTCCCCAACTAATATTGAATGTAAGAGCAACTTTGTCCTTAATTGTCCCATTCTCATAAATTGCTTTTGGGCCATCTTTGGTTGAGAAAACAGGAATGTTAAATAACGTCTGAGTAAGTAGAAAACCACCTGCAAAAAATGATAGTATTAAAACCAATACAATCTGTTTTGCTCGACTTCCATTAATCGTATAGAAAAAATTCATGTTTACCCCCTTATGAAACAAGCTATCTTGTCTCATAATATGTAGAGGTTAAGTCCTTCATAACATGATTTTAAAAAAAGAATAAAAAAAATGAAATTTAGTGTTGACGTTTCTTTTGAAACTTGATATATTATTACTTGTCGCTGCTACGGTAGCGCAAAACGAACAAAGTTAAAAAACATTTTCAAAAAAAGTTATTGACACACTTCGAGAAAAGTGATAAGATATGAAAGTCGCTGTTAACGACAAATGAAGTGATTGACCTTTGAAAACTGAACAAAATACGTCAACGTTAATTCTATTTTAAAACAACGTTTCTTAT
>NZ_JALAMS010000013.1:0-17624 GCF_026790145.1 Priestia endophytica
CTAAGAGGGATAATATCAAAGGGTGACATCTGTCCAAAATCAAAAAGAATTCATCCATCAACTGTTTGGATTAGCTTCATAAGTTAGCAACTTAAAGGAAACTGGTTCTCTATGTCTCTAGGAATAGGTTTTTGCACCAGAACCCGCAATTGACGGGCGACCTCGAACGCTCCCTCTCGATCAATCTTCGGAGGTCGCATCCTCGCCCCTTGTGCCTTCATCTTACAGAATTTCGGCACACTCATTTGAAACTCTGTCGCCATCTGCTCCAGTCTTTCAAATTCGTCATCGCTCACACGAAATTTGATCTGTCGTCTCTCATTTCGGTTCTCGCTCAAAACAACCGCCCCTCCTTTCACCTTACAGGTGACGTAATGCATATACTCGATCGTACTTACTCCGAGTATATCAACATTACTGGAGGGTTGGTAAGTTGCTCAAATGGTACCCATTTTCCGCTTGGTCATGCGTTGCATGACACCCCCCAGCCCTCTTAAAAGGGGGAGTTAAACCCTTTGGGCGTTACCCAAATTCATGTTGGAATCTCTTCGGGATTCACATAAAAAAACCAAATTCTTATCTGTTCTTAAGGTTGGGCGTCCTTTAGGTATCCAACCTTTAAAATTAGGTACCCAAAAGACGCCCAACCTACTTTAAAGGACATAAATCATATCCCCAATGAAGAAAAAACTACCTTAAAATGTTAAAAAAATGTAAATTTTCATTTTTTTTGAGTGAAGAAAACTGGTTTCTTTAGTAGAATTATAGTCGATTCAAAAAAACATAAGTATTACTTACTTTTCACTAAATGCAATCTGTAATCCAATAAAGGCAAGCAATAAACCTTTTATAACGTTCATTCTCTTGGCTATAAATAGATTGTGTAGTAATAAGTCACGCACCTTATCAGAAAATATACTGATTCCAATAAAAATAACTAAAGCCTGACACATAGCGGTTATCCCTAAAATGAGCATTTGTAGCGATACATGCCCCAAAGATTTATCAACAAACTGGGGTAATAACGCAAGAAAGAATAACGAAACTTTGGGATTTAAGATATTCATGAAAATTCCCTTTTTATACAATGATCTATACTCTAAAGATTTCTGACCATTTTTTCTGACCATGAAGTCAGATTCCTTTTCTCTGAATGACTGCCAAGCTAAGAATAATAGGTAGGCCGCGCCAGCATATTTTACTACTGCAAAAGCTAATGCTGATTGATAAATGATTGTTGAAATCCCACATACAGCGGCAGTGATATGTACCATTAATCCTGAACAAAGTCCTAGGGCGGTTACTATTCCTGCTTTTTTACTTTGTGAAATACTTTGGGCAATGACAAACAGAATATCTGGACCAGGCATTAAAGTAAGAACTATTGCCACTCCTAAAAAAGATAAAACTAATGTTAAATCCATTAAAAACTCCTCCTATTAAACAAAATATTTACGCCATTATAAAACAACTTTTTATATCAAGAAAGCAAGAACTAAAGATAGATTTGAATGAGAAAATAGGTTTATTAGTAGAAAAATCAACACAGTTAAATTCAGAACCGGGAAATTTGTAGGGTTTATTTTTATATTAAATGTTTGTTATAGTTAAAATCAACCATATAAGTTTAATTAAACCAAAAAGGTATTTGTGGCAAGGTGAGTATTCGGAGGTTCACTAAATTTGGAGGTGTTTTATGGGAAAAGCTATTCGTGATGTTGTCATAGTTGGTGGAGGTTCCGCAGGGTGGATGACCGCTTCCTACATATCTAAGGCTTTTGGCAGTCAACTTAACATAACTCTCATTGAGGCTGATACCATTCCAAAACTTGGTGTTGGTGAGGCGACCATACCCAATCTACAGAAGGTGTTCTTTGACTTCTTAGGTATACCCGAGGAGGAGTGGATGCGACGCTGCAATGCGTCTTTCAAGTGTGGAATAAAATTCATTAACTGGAATAAGGAACCTGATACCGCAGGTAACAATTACTTTTACCACCTTTTTGGTCAGGTTCCTAATGTCGATAATATACCACTTACACATTATTGGCTGCATCGTCAGCGTGAAAAAAATGACATCGAGCCGATGCAGTACGCCTGCTATAGTGCTGCGCCGCTACTCGATGAAAAACTTTCACCATATATGTTAGATGGTACCCAAGCTATGAGTCACGCATGGCATTTCGACGCCCATTTGGTGGCGGATTATCTCCGCGAACTTTCGGTTGGCTGGGGAGTCAATCATGTTGTGGACGAAGTTGAGCATGTAGAACTAAAGCCAGATGGGAACATCGCCGCGCTTACCACACACAAAGGTGGTCGCTATGAGGCTGATCTGTTCATAGATTGTTCTGGTTTCCGCGGTCTACTTATCAATCAAGCATTAAAGGAGCCGTTTATTGATATGAGCGACCAGCTCCTCTGCGACAGTGCGGTGGCTGCAAACATTCCACACGATGACGAGCATAATGGGATAGAGCCTTACACCTCGGCAATTGCGATGAAGCACGGTTGGACTTGGAAAATTCCTATGCTTGGCCGTTTCGGTTCAGGTTATGTTTTTTCCAGCAAATTTGTCTCGCGCGATGAGGCGACTGAAGAGTTCATCAAACTATGGGATCTGGATCCGAATGAGATAAAGCTGAATCAAATCAAGTTTCGAACCGGACGCAATCGCCGTTCCTGGGTGAAGAACTGCGTGTCTATTGGTACGTCATCATGTTTCCTTGAACCGCTTGAATCTACAGGTCTATATTTTATTTATGCGGCAATCTATCAATTAGTCAAGCATTTTCCGGACAAGGATTTCAATCCTACTCTAATTGCGCGCTTCAACGAAGAGATTGAGGAGATGTTTGATGATTGTCGGGACTTCATCCAAACGCACTACTTTACTACCTCACGTGATGACACGCCATTCTGGCGCGCTAATAAACATGATTTGCAATTATCGGATTCACTTAAGCATAAATTAGAGACCTACAAAGCTGGACTTGTTGTCAATATGCCTCCTACTACCGATGCATCATCTTATTACGGTAATTTCGAGATCGAGTTTCGTAATTTCTGGACCAATAGTAATTATTACAACATGTTTGCTGGCATGGGTTGGCTACCAGATAACCCACTACCTAAATTGCAATATCGTCCCGAGACGATTGAGGAGGCGAAGAAAATGTTTTCTGCACTGAAGAAAGAAACTGCTGAACTAAAGAACAAACTACCTTCAACCTACGAATACTTAAAGAAGCTACACCGTGTAGGCGTATAACGAGACATCATAGAGGATTGATTTATAGTTATAACAACAGCAGATTACCTTGCAAAAAATGTACTGGAAAGGGAGTTATTTTAACTGCTCAAGAAAACACTCTCCTTCATTTTATAAAAAAGCACACGAGTGAATAAAAAAATGTAGCTTTTGTTTCAACTAGTCAACAGAAACTTGAAAAAGGTTGGGTACCTAAAAGATGCCCAACCTCTCTTTTGTTACCATAAAATCCATTATAGGTAGAAATGATAACAACGCCGAGTACAAAGCATATAATAAAGAGAAATTCCATAAATCACCGATATTGAGTCATTTTAAAGAGAAAGATACCTCCAACTCTCTCTTTTTTTAATGAATATGATATACAAAATTAGTTAACATAATGATTGTTATAGGCACTAAAAAAAGGCTTTAATCCTTCTTAAAGCCTTTTTACATTTATTTCTCTTCTTTAAAATCTCGCTTTATACTCCAAAACATCTTCTTAAAATCATCATAAAAGCACATCGTTAGAAGTCCCAATATCGTAACACCGGCTGAAAAGGTACCTAAATCTAGAAAGAGTCCAACAAACACTAATATAATCCCTAAGTAGAAACCAGGATCAGATAAATCATTACCTAACTTCTTTTGTTCATCAATTGCTATTTTTTTTTGAAATACCGGATCACCCTTAATTAGTTCATCAAGTGTTACCTTTGAAAAGCAGAAGTCACAAAATTCCTATACCTTACATTATGTCAACTCTAAAGCCTTGGAAATATATAAGGCTTTTTTTAGTATTGATAAGTAATTCTATATAAAAATAAAAGGTAAAAGTGTATAATTTGAAAATGGAAATTAATAGATAATTAACTATATAGAATTAGAGAGGAACTTTAAATGAATAATACCTTCTTAAGAGGCACTTACATGTTAACCATAGCAGCATTTGTTGTGAAAATTTTTGGTTTCATTTATGTTATTCCTTTTGTAGCCATGCTAGGGGAAGGGAAATATATCTTATTCGAATATGCTTATAAACCTTACATTATTCTACTATCATTAGCTACCCTAGGCATTCCTAATGCTGTAGCCAAATTTGTATCAAAATATAGAGAAAAAGGGGACTTCCATATTATTAATGCTTTACTGCGATCAGGCATTATTATCATGTTGGTATTAGGAACCTTATCTTTTCTTGTTCTATATTCAGGTGCCCATGTCGTTGCAGGATGGCTCATAGATCCTCAGGATAACTCGGGAAATTCTATAGAAGATGTAGTTTATGTGATTAAAATGATAAGTTATTCCTTGATCATCGTTCCACTTTTAGCATTGATCCGGGGGTTTATGCAAGGGTTTCAACAAATGGCACCTACTTCTATATCACAAGTTATAGAACAAATTATTCGTATTCTTATTATCCTTTTAGGTACATACATAACCTTATATGTATTGCATCAATCTCCTGTTAAGGCAGTAGGTTTAGCTACTCTTTCTTCCTTCATTTCAGGGTTAAGTGCTTTGATCATTGTTTTTGTTTTCCTATATAAAGGAGATTATGGATTAACTAAAATCAAGAAATCCGTCTCTTATAAAAAACTATATAAGGAGCTCATTACTTACGCAATCCCCTTTATCTTCGTAGGTGTATCTATACCTTTATTTCAAAGTATTGATACGTTTATGGTAAACAACATTCTGGTTAATAAAGGTTTTTCTTTAGGTGAAGCTGAGACGAGTAATGCTTTAATATCCTTGGTGCAAAAGATTGTGGTAATCCCTGTTGCACTTGCAACAGCATTTAGCGTTTCCTTAGTCGCCTATATAACAAAATCGTACGAGGGAAAACGGATGGATGAGGTGAAAAATCACATCAATCAATCTTTTAAAGTATTGATGTTTTTTACACTCCCATCTATCGGTGCATTAGTTATGCTATCAACACCTATATTCGCCTCCGTATATGGGATTACTAATCTAGAGAGTGGAGGCAGTCTTCTTCTTTGGTATTCATTTACACCACTTTTTTATTCCGTGTTCTCCATTACGGCTGCTATCTTACAAGGAATCAATCAACAAAGATGGGTCGTATACAGTTTATTAGGTGGTATTGTAGTTAAACTTCTATGTAATATTCCTCTAGTATCTTCATTAGGAGGAGAAGGAACGGCTGTTTCAACCTATCTAGGTCTGGGAATTACATTAGTTATACAAATGATATTAATACAGAAATATGTACACTATGATTGGTTAAAGAACTTTAAAATATTAAAAAGCATTCTCGTCCAAACCTTAATTATGATGATTATATTGTTACCCTTTGGCGTAATTTCAACTGCTTATAAAAGCTATCTACCTCAAGCGTGTATTCTTGTTATAAGCAGCTTAGTGGGAGGGATTATATACTTATTTATGGCCTATAAAAACCATACGTTGTTTAGTGTGGTAAGCAGAAGCAGATTAGAGAAAATCTTCAAGAGAAGGAAATCAATTAGTTCAGGTCATTAGTATAAAAGTTTAATAACAATTATATTGTCCATAAAAGTATAACCAAGGGAAAAATAAAAAGCTTAAAACCTTTGTCATCCAATGGTTTTAAGCTTTTTTACTTCTGATAAACGGTGTTATGTTAACTAAAAATGCATGGGGGATACAATACAGGAATTTTCTTTTGTAAGGGATAGCGTCAGGAAAATGCGGATTTATAACGCTAAGAGATTTTTCATTTAAAAAAGCCTAATTAACTCGTAAAATAGAGAAAATTAGGCTTTTTTTATGGAATAAGGATAGTTGTTTCGTATTCCTAACGTTATTTTGGTAAATCAACAGTAAACGGTGCTAATTCCTTGGTTTTAATAAAACTAGAAAAGTCAAATTGTAAGACGGTATCTTGTAATGAGAAGTTTTCAATTTTATTCTCTCCATTTAAATGAAAAACAGATTGAAACTGATAGGTCTTTTTATCAATTAATTTTACTTCGTTTCTTGATAAACTATGATTTTCCGGTGGAACAGGATTTTCTGAATCAATTTTATCAACATAATTTTTATCAATTAAGGTGAATGCATAAGATAAATTATTGAGCAGTAAATCCAATCGATGGTTGCTTATTTCCCCTTCAAATCCTTGAAATTGATAATCGAGAATTAATTTGTCGTCTTCTTTAGTAATATTATTCACCTTAATCGCTAAGTCTGTACGTTTACTGTCTAATATAAATGATGAGGAATTGAGCAATTGTTGAACGGGTGAGTCAGATATAGACATAAACGGATAGAATGTAATAGATTGTGCATCCTCATCTATCTTATTTATAGTTTTATGTAAAGAAAGATGGTAGCCATCGTCTTCTTTGGATTGAGAAAGCCTAGTATTATTTGCGTAATTAAATAATACATTTCCTTTTTCGTCCTTTGCTTTTTCAATGTCTATTTGATCGTCTTTATAATTCGAAACAGTTTCAAATACCAAAGTAGAAGATGCTTTTGCTTGCTTCATTTCATTTATATTTATTTGAATTCCCTCGTCTTGATATGATTCCGAATGATTAATTGTTAGAGTCTTATTTTTTATTTGTGTAATTGGGATATTAAAATTCCAATCTCCTTTAATCCCATTAATATAATGAATGGATATAGGCAGAGTGAAGTCATCTTGTATCGTTTTATAAGGGTATGATAACTTCCATTGAAAATCATATCCATTTCCTGTGTTTTTAATATTAGTCGACTTACCATTTAACCAAGGATCATTATCCCCTGTATTGTTTTCAAAATTCACATCGAAACTTACTTCACCTTTTTCATTTTTTCCTTCATCCAAGTTACCACTTACATGTCCTGTTATTGAAACAACATCGTTATCAAAATATGCATTATTTAGTTTAACTGTTACACCATTCTTGGTTATGGTTTGATCCAGTTCAGTTACCAAGTTCTGCTGAGCTAGATGCATTCCCATTTTATCCCCAAACTCTTCGTATATTCCCCCAATAAAAGGCGCCCCAGCCAATACTCGATTCATATTTGGATTTACAAAACCAGAGGAAAGGGTTATTCCCAATACTGAAGCAGCCACAATGCTACTAATCAATAACTTCTTCTTTGAAGAATGACGTTTTATTTCCGTTTGATTACTTTGTTTTATTCCCCTATCAATAGCATTTAGAACTTCCTCTTTTGGAACATCTATTTGATCTATAATATATTTTATTTCCTTATTATCCATGGCTCCTCCCCTTTTCAAAGTTTTTTTTAAGAGCAGCTTTACCTCTGCTTAAATAAGTCTTTACAGTCCCTTCAGGTATCTCCATCATTTCACTGATCGTTTTAATGGAATAATCATAGTAATAAAAAAGTATAAGCGTTGTTCGATAGCCCTCTTTCAGTTCCCCTATGACATCCATAAGCAACAAGGAATCCTCATTTATATAATCATTGTTAGATTTAAAACTAGATAAAATGTCTTCTGTTAAAGGGACAACATTTTTCCTTTTTGTAAGCAATTGTCCTGAACATCGGATAACAATCTTAGTAAACCACGTCATGAAATACTTAGGATTCTTTAATGTGTGAATAGATATTAAAGCCTGATAAGTTGATTCTTGAACAATATCTAAAGCATCTTCCTGATTATGTACATATAGAAAAGCTGTACGATAGATTTGTTTATAATGTTGTTTAATTAATTGTTCAAAAGCACTTTTATTTCCTTTTATGGCTTTTTTAATTAACTTGTAATTCTGATCCTTCATCTCACAACTCCCTTCAAATTATTAGTGGAAGAAATGTCTGAAAAAAGTTTCAAATAATTAATTTATTTTTAATACAGATATAAGACATCATTGAGGAAAAGACTTGAGGAATGGGAGGAACATGTGAAATTGTCAATTTCTGATAATACATTTTATGTCAACTAAAGAATTGTTGATAGTTTTTTTCAAGACATAGGGTGCTCAGAGAGATAGAAGAAAAACCTAATCTTCCTGCTATAGAAAATTAGGTTTAACTCCATACTATCGGAAAACAATTAATTATGACCTTGTGGTACGTATGGATCTTCGAGAAAGGCAATTTCTTCAGGGGTTAACTTAACGGATAAAGAACCTACAGCACCTTCGATATGAGAGATTTTCGTCGCACCGATAATCGGAGCAGTTACGGGTTCTTTTTGTAATAGCCAAGCCAGAGCAATATGAATACGAGGAACACCACGTTTTTCTGCGATTGCTGCGACTCGCTCTACAACTAATCGGTCAGCATCAGCCGTTGCATCATATTTAGATTTTTGAACTTGATCGGTTTCAGAACGTTGTGTGGTTTCAGACCAATCACGAGTTAACCTCCCTGATGCAAGTGGACTATACGGAGTCACCCCGATTTTTTCTTCCCTACAAAGGGGCAACATTTCTCTTTCCTCTTCACGGTATAAAAGATTTAAATGATTCTGCATAGAGACAAATCTTGTCCATCCATTTTTCTCTGCTACATGTAACGCCTTTTGAAATTGCCATGCGTACATGGCAGAAGCACCAATGTATCTTGCTTTCCCGGCCTTCACAACGTCATGTAGTGCTTCCATTGTTTCTTCAATAGGCGTATTGTAATCCCAACGGTGGATAATATAAAGGTCTACATAATTGGTTCCAAGATGTTTCAGACTCTTATCAATTTCGCTCATGATGGCTTTTCGGGAAAGACCAGCGCCATTAGGTCCTTCATGCATTTTTTGGTGTACCTTAGTTGCAATGACCACTTCATCACGATTGGCATAATCCTTTAGAGCTCGTCCAAGAAACTCCTCGCTGGTTCCCATTGAATACACATTCGCCGTATCAAAAAAATTGATTCCGAGATCAAGTGCTTTTTTTATAATAGAGCGACTTTGTTCTTCATTAAGTACCCATTGATGAATCCATTTTTCTGCATCACCAAAACTCATACAGCCAAGACAAAACTTAGATACATCCAATCCTGTATTTCCAAGTTTCACATATTCCATTTGATTACGCCTCACTTTCTTTTATGAGCGTTTTTAGTTTCAATTCAATTTATCTTCACCTATTATCTCATAGATAATAAAGAAACCTTTAACCTATAAGTATCAAGTTTTTGCCTAATTCTCTCAATACTCTTTCTATCTTTATAAGTGTCAAGTAGAATGAATGTGTCGAAGGTGTAGGAAAAGGAGAATAACATATGTCTGAGGAAATCTACAAACAGCAACAGGAGATTTGCAAACTTATTGAGCGATACGCAGGTCGGGACGGTGTTCACGCTACCTCTATTCCATCTTTATTTCTCATCCGTGAATCCATTACTACCGAACCTATCTCGAGGGTTAATGAGCCTTCTTTTTGTCTTATCTTACAAGGAGAGAAGGAGGTATGGTTGGGAGAGGAACTCTTTCGATTTTGCCCTGGTAAATATATTGTGGCATCTGTTGACTTACCAGTAACAGGTCAAGTTATCAAAGCTTCAGATGATAGCTTTATGTAAGCAACGACCATGGGTTGATCTTTGCTCCACCCAAAGCCTTCTCCATCTAAAACTTCATAGTCAAAACCTTTATCTGCGATTTCCGTTTTAAGAGGAAGTGGATACGAGAAGAGTTTGTCTGCGAAGTTCTTAACAATCTCTCTTTCATAATTCAGGAAGTGATAAGACCATTCGATGAACAATGCTAATACCCATAACATTATTCCCCACTTATACTTCTTCAATATAAGAAACCTCGTACCTTAAAGGTTTGAAAGATATTTTTTTAAGGTTTCTATTGCTACTTGTTCATCACACCCATCTACCAGTAATGTAATTTCATCCCCTTCACCGACGACTAAATCCATAATTCCCATGATATCTTTGCCACTTGCGCTTTTTCCATCTTTGAAAATAATAACTTTACTTTTAAATGAGGCCACTTTGCGTACAAATAAAGCTGTATGTCTCGCTTGAAGTCCTCGTGGTAGTTGAACGATAATATTCTTCATTAACATATGTTCTCCCCTTATTCCTGTCCACATTGTTGGCTTATTCAACACCCGTTTCTAATTACAAATAGAAACAGAATGAATGCCATGGTTAAATGAACGCGATTCGTTGTTTATTCATTCCACAGCTTTAATAATCTGTTTTAAATATTCTTCATGGACATGTTTTTTTCCAATAAGAACGAATAAAAAAATGAGATAGCCGGAGTATTCATTACCTCATTTCCACTTAAATTCGGATAATTAGAGCATTTTCTTTTGTGATATAGGCCACCATATTACCGCCTTTGTTATTTATTCTATCGTGCTTTTTGTATATAGCTAATACTTATATCTTATATCTAGATATGCTTTACGAGCATTTCTAGATCATATATACTAAAACAATAATAAGGAGGAGTCATTTATGGAATTAAGAGTGTTGCGTTATTTTCTTACAGTTGCAAGGGAAGGAAACATCACCAGGGCTGCTGATTTTCTGCATGTTACTCAGCCAACCTTATCAAGACAATTAAAAGAACTGGAACAAGAGTTAGGGAAAAAACTATTTGTTCGCAGTAGTCACAGTATCATTCTCACAGATGAAGGAATGCTCCTGCGAAAGAGAGCTGAAGAAATCGTTCATATGGTCGATAAAGTAGAGGCAGAATTTGGTTCTATGGAAGAAACGGTAAGTGGTGATGTTTATATAGGTGGTGGGGAAACAGACGCCATGAAACAGATTGCAAGAGTAGTAAAAGACTTACAGTTAAGTTACCCCAATATACGGTATCACCTCTACAGTGGAAACGAAGAAGATGTGACTGATCGGCTTGACAGGGGATTGCTTGACTTTGGTATTTTAATTCAACCTGCAGATTTATCAAAGTACAATTATGTTAATATCCCAACCAAAGATGTTTGGGGAGTTGTAATGAGGAAAGACAGTCCTCTTGCCGTCAAAAATACCATTCAAGCAATGGATTTATTAAATGTTCCACTAATCTGTTCACGACAGGCTATGAAACAGACATATTCAAAAAATGAATTCGCGGATTGGTTTGGAGAAGATTTTGATAAATTAAATGTTGTCACTACATACAATCTTGCGTATAATGCTGCTATTATGGTTGAAGAAGGCATTGGTTATGCTATAACTCTTGATAAAATAGTGAATACATCTAGTGATAGTAACCTTTGTTTTAAACCTCTAGAGCCAAGACTTGAATCTGGCTTAAATATTGTTTGGAAAAAGCATCAGGTTTTTTCCGTTGCTGCTGATATGTTCTTTAAAAAAATGCAGGAGAAATTTTCGAATGCTTAATCAGATGTATAGGAAAATTTCACAAATATATTAGAAGTTATTTATTATAGTGTATTCCTCTTGTTTTATAATTCAAATTAATCTAATCATTATAACGTTTATCTTATTAAGTAGTGCTTCAAGAAGAAATAAAAAGGCTGTCGAGGTCTTCTCGACAGCCTAAACTTTAGAAAATGGATAGATTTTAGTTTTATCTTCTATTGTAACTATTACCAAGGTTGACTTGTGGGTCCAATTGTAAACTCATTAACGTTCGTATCTTCTGGTTGATCAATCGCGAATGCCACAACATTGGCAACCCGATTAGATGTGATACCGTATTGTTCGTACAACGCAGTCATACCTTCTGAAGTATTTTTATCTGTAATCATATCCAACAATTCCGTGTTGATCGCTGCTGGATAAATCGTTGCTGTGCGGATGTTAGTACCTTCTTGTGCAGATTCCATGCGCAACACTTCCATTAAATCACGAACAGCCCACTTTGTTGCGCCATAAACTGCACCGCCTGGATAAGCTTTAAGCCCAGCTACTGATGAAGTAGTGATGATATGTCCAGACTTTTGCGATGTAAAGGTTGGCAATACTGCGGCGATACCATTCAATACACCTTTAATATTAACGTCAATCATACTGTTCCACTCGTCAATTTTTAATTCGGAAAGTGGTGAATTAGGCATGATTCCAGCGTTCAAGAAGATGACATCGACACTACCAAAAGTATCTTTAGCTAGTTGAACAAGCTGCTGATTATCATCTAGATTAACAACATCCGTGACACGATAAGTAGCTTCTCCCCCAGCTTTTTGAATTTCCTCAGTCAATGCTTTTAATTTATCTTCGCGACGAGCGCCCAAAACAATTTTAGCACCCTTACTGGCCAATAATTTTGCAGTTGCTTCACCAATTCCAGATGAAGCTCCAGTAATTATAACTACTTTGTTTTCAATTGCCATCTTTGTTCCTCCTTTGCATATACGGTGAGTTTACCCCGTAGAGTTAACTCTAATGCAAGAGAGAATTTTAATATTGTTAGAGATTAGCTAACTAGTCCATTTGTCTTCTACAAGCGTAACTATCTTCGTAGGCCTCAAAGTGCCAATTAATCTTATTTGTTGAATTTAGGGAAGCGTAAGCTATAAAGAAGTAATAAAGAAAGAGCCACCTGTATTTATTCATCTAAAATACAGGTGGCTTTTTCTTTTAGTTAGTAATAGAGATTTCTATTTTGTTGTTTTTATGAATTTCTTCGGTTCCGACATCCAATGCCGTCCTGTAATACCGGTATTTATACTCGATGACTTCCATTGTTTTTTTAGCTTTTCCATCCGTGCTTCTACAATAGCTTTTCGTTCCATAAACATGTCATATCTTTGTTGCAACGTAGAATTACCATCAGAACACCAATCAATAAAATGTTTAATTTCCTTAATAGGAATCCCAGTGGCTTTCAGGCATTCAATTATTTTTAAGGCGTTGATATCGGATTCTTTAAAACAATCTTGTTATGTTGGTCCCCCGTTTTACAAAAGACGTAAGTCCCTCCTTGTTGTAATAACAAAAGGTATATAATGTAAGATTCATTTTTTGTAACAATGAGAAAGTAATGTCAAACTCTTAATTCCATATAAAAGTCCTCCTTTATAATGTTATAGTATATGCGCTCAAGAAATGCCTAATAGACATATCTTGATATAAGATATAAGTATTTGATATATACAAAGAGCACGCTAGAATAAATAGCAGAGCAGTTAATAATTTTCGTGTGAATGGGTCTACTATCTCATCTTTTTATTCGGCTTAAAATTTCCAGAAAATTCAAACTAAGATCATTTAGCACAAATTATTAAAGCTTTACAATGAAAAAAATAAGAAAGGAGTTATTTTAAAATGAAAAAAAATCTATTACCAAGCGTGTACTCACAGTGATAGCGCTGGGCTTGATTTTAACTACGACCATCTTTGCATCGAAGACAGGCGTTGACGCTACATCTAAGACTGGCGTTGAAGCAGCATCCACGACCGACATCGCATACAAGCCGGACATGTCCAATGGAGCAGACAACTTTTACAAGAGCAACAAGGTAAACAAGAAGAAGGTTGAGTTTAAAAATCAATACAACATGAAAGTAGCAGGGAATCTTTTTATTCCCAAAGGTTTGAAGAAGAACACCAAAAATCCTGCGATCATTGTCGGGCATCCTATGGGCGCAGTAAAAGAACAAAGTGCGAATCTGTATGCACAAAAAATGGCTGAACGAGGATTCGTTACGTTGTCCTTGGATTTGTCTTTCTGGGGAGAGAGTGAGGGTCAGCCTCGTAACGCTGTTTCACCGGATATCTATGCCGAGGATTTCAGTGCTGCGGTGGATTTCCTAGGTACCCAATCGTTTGTTGACAGGGATCGAATTGGAGTTCTCGGAATTTGTGGTAGTGGGAGCTTTGCCATCAGCGCAGCTAAGATCGACCCACGCATGAAAGCCGTTGCGACAGTCAGTATGTACGACATGGGTGCCGCCAACCGTAATGGACTTAAACACTCGCAGACTCTCGAGCAAAAAAAGCAGATTCTCGAAGAGGCAGCAGAGCAACGCTATGTGGAGTTTACAGGCGGTAAAACTAAATACACCAGTGGAACGGTACATGAACTAAATGAAAACTCTACCGCCATTGAGCGTGAGTTTTATGACTTCTACCGCACTCCAAGAGGAGAATACACGCCTAAAGGTTCGTCGGAAGAACTTACAACACACCCGACGCTTACCAGCAACGTCAAATTCATGAATTTTTACCCATTCGAGGACATAGAGACGATTTCTCCTCGTCCAATGCTTTTCATCGCGGGTGAAAACGCTCATTCCAGAGAGTTCAGCGAAGAAGCCTACAAGCTAGCAGGCGAACAGAAGGAACTCTACATTGTTCCAGGCGCAGGTCATGTGGATCTGTACGATCGGGTGAATTTAATTCCCTTTGACAAGCTTGAGTCCTTCTTCAAAGAAAATCTGAAGAAAAAATAAGGCTTGTGTTGAAGGTCGTTTAATACTTTGCATACCAATGGTACTGAAACCACTGTGTGAATCCCGAATATCTTGTCGGGATTCACTTTTTTGTCTAATAGAATAAAACTCCTTAGATGGAATTTATTTATCACTTCTAAGCTGAAATATTTTATGTCTTGCGAACGGAACAAATCAAGCAGGAGAGAAGAGCGATGGGGAAGGTACCAGAATAAAAATAACAATTGGTGATCAGGAATTGGTTTCAGTAATGGAGGACAATCCAACTACTTGATCATTTCTTAGTAAGCTCCCGACAACTGTGAATTTTGGCGATTTTGCAGGAGGAGAGAAAGTCAGTGATGCTCTACGGGCTCTATCATGTTTTAGTATATCTATTTTAGAAATGCTCAATGGGCATGTCCTGATATGAGATATGGGTATTTGTTATATACAAAAAACACAGCTAGAATAATTAACAAAGGGTGAATACAACGGTAAGAAAGGATGTTTCTAATAATGTCTACTATTCAAGATAAAATTGTTGTCATTACGGGTGCGTCAAGTGGTATTGGTGAGGCAACCACCAAGAGACTGGCAGAAGAAGGAGCCAAATTAGTCATTGCGGCACGTCGTGAAGATCGCTTGAAAGCTCTCGTTGAATCATTACCAAATGCCGATATTTCATATGCTGTTGCAGATGTTACGAATAAAGACGATGTTCAAGCAGTTATCGATTTGGCAGTCGAAAAATATGGTCGTGTAGATGTACTTTTCAATAATGCTGGAGTCATGCCACATTCACGACTTTCAGAAACACGCTTTGATGAATGGCGTCAAATGTTAGACGTCAATATCATGGGTGTTTTAAATGGAATAGCTGCGGTGTTACCGATTATGAAAAAACAACAATCTGGTCAGATTGTTACGACTGACTCCGTAGCCGGACATGTTGTTTTTCAGCAAGGTGCTGTTTATTGTGGGACTAAGTTTGCTGTTCGAGCTATCATGGAAGGCTTACGCCAAGAGGAACGTGAAAATAATATCCGCAGCACGCTTATCTCTCCAGGAACGGTAGACACTGAGCTTCATACAACCATTAATAATCCAAAAAGACGTGAATGGGTGGAGGATCTTCAGCGTACGATCGGTTTACAATCCAGTGATGTAGCAGATGCAGTAGCTTATGCGATTAGCACACCTGAAACCGTTGCGGTAAGCGAAATAATCATTCGCCCAACTAAACAAGTTGACTAATAGATGTTACGAATAAAGGAACCTTTATTAAAGAAAAGTAAAATTAAAAAATGAATCTAAGAGGAAAAAATATGGAGGATGCATAAGCTGTCAAACGGAAGTTAACTGAATTCTTTGGGATGAACCTTTAAAATCAATTGCCCCCATAGTTTTTTGGGGGCAATTGATTTTTTATTGAAGAAAGGAGTTGTTTTTTTGGCTAAACGAAATAATTTGCTTATCTATATATTAACCATAGGTGTTTTTGGAATTATAAATACTGAAATGGGAATTATCGGGATATTACCTACCATTGCTGATCATTTTCACATCAGTGTATCTAAAGCCGGATTGTTAGTGAGTTTTTTCGCTCTGGGGGTTGCAATAGCTGGTCCCACTATGCCTTTATTGTTTTCGGGGATCAATCGGAAGAAAGTCATGTTACTGGTACTTGGAATTTTTATTATTGGTAACATTGTTTCCATTATTACATCGAACTTTACAACTGTATTAATCGCTCGTGTAATCCCTGCATTTTTCCATCCAGTTTATTGTTCATTGGCATTTACAGTAGCTGCTGACTCTGTTAGGAAGGAAGAAGCTCCAAAAGCTGTTGCTAAAGTGCTTATTGGTGTATCTGCAGGTATGGTACTTGGTGTGCCTGTCGCAAGCTTTATTGCAAGTACAGTCTCGCTTGAAATGGCGATGACATTCTTTGCTATTGTGAATATTCTCGTCTTCATTGCCACATTATTATTTGTACCCTCTATACCTGTTAAGGAAAGACTTTCTTACGGAGAACAATTATCTGTATTAAAAAAGTTTATTCCCTGGGTCTCTATTGTTGCTGTTATTTTATTAAATTCATCCATATTTGGAGTTTATAGCTATCTTGCTGAGTATCTAAAAACGGTTACGAATATGTCATCAAATATCATTAGTTTCATGTTAGTCCTATACGGAGGGGCCAATATTGTGGGAAACGTGGTGGCAGGGAAATTACTTACTAATAATGCTATCAAATCTGTAGTAGCATATCCTTTTGTCTTAGGAGTTGTTTACATCATTTTATTCTTTTTTGGACAGTTTAACATACCTATGGCAATTATCACTTTAATTTGGGGAATTCTAGGTGGCATAGGGGCTAATATTAATCAATATTGGATTATGTCTTCAGCTCCTGAATCTCCTGATTTTGCTAATGGGTTATTTTTAACATCTGCGAACTTAGGAACAACCATTGGCACAGCTGTAGGTGGCTTATTTATATCACAATTAGGTACAAAATATGTTGTATTAGTGGGATTACTATCGTTGATATTAGGGTTGGTATTTATTTTAATAAGAAACTACATGGGTAGTCCTATAAAACAACCTTCTAAATAAGGACCTAATTCGACTATTCCATAAGACCCTCTACTTTACTATTGTTTAGAATTAATTAAAGAAAAAAGATTGAATATCTCTATAAGAAAAGAGAAGGATATAACCTTTTCTTATAGTCTATTATTAAACAAGTTCAGGGGGAAACCACATTACAAGTTATAACATAGTAAAATTACATAACAAAAAATCCTATTTAAATTATTATGTAATGTAGAAGATGTGTCCAGATTAAAACACTTAATACTAAGCAACTTATAATTAGAATTGTAAGCATAGTAGTGACCTCCCTTTTCTTTATATATTCTTTAGAACCAATCAATGTATACGTTTAATACAATAAAAAGGATAAGTATAGATATAGCTAATATTGTACTTATTTGATAAGGTTTCTTATCTTCTTCTGTCTCTTTTTCCCTCATAATTTTTCTATATTTACCTTGGATCTTGTTTTTATTTGA
>NZ_JALAMS010000014.1:0-33039 GCF_026790145.1 Priestia endophytica
TACAAAGGCTCTTTTTTATTCTTTTATAATTGTTTCTCTGTATAGGGAAGTATGACGCTTTAATCACTCATTGTGTTCCCATTTCTAAGGGGAGAGCATTGTTAAGAATAGTAATCAAACTTTTCTCCTTTTAAGCGTTTCTCCTCAATCATTCCCCATATTTCTTATCGCTTTTCCTGCTGCTGTTTTCTCTTCAATTGGTGTAGAGGGAGAGAAGATTTCGGTTCGTAAATCGTAGAAAACATCTAATTCTTTCAATATTCATATGTCTAGAGATACATATTTCATTATGATATCCTTACAACTAGCAAATAAAATACTAAAGGGGGAAGAATGAAATGACAAACAACGAAAAGATGAACGGACAAAGTAAGCTTATTCTCTTCATCTTAATTCTAGGAAACTTTTTATGTTTAATTAGTGAAACCATCATGAATGTGGCCTTACCAAAGATTATTTCAGAGTTTCATGTTCCTACAAGTTCTGCTCAGTGGCTCACAACCGGATATATGCTCATTATTGGCGTATCTGTCCCTGTATCTGCCTTTTTAATTCAACGATTTACACTTAGACAGTTATTTATGACAGCGATGAGCTTATATGTAGTAGGGTCATTGATGGCCTTTATGACACCGCTTTTTTCTATATTGTTAATGGGAAGAATGATTCAAGCCTTAGGCACAGGTCTTGTTTTACCATTAGTGATGAGTACGATGTTAACGCTTGTGCCTGTACATAAACGAGGGACAGTAATGGGCGTTTTCCAAGTTGCTATTTTATTTGCTCCTGCTATTGGACCTGTCCTTTCAGGGATTGCCATTCAGTATTATTCGTGGCGAATTATCTTTCTAGGTCTTCTGATTGCAGCGGTTCTTATTTTATTATTTGCCGCTTTTAAGTTAAAAAACGTGTTAGAAACCTCAAGACCAAAGATTCATATTCCATCTGTGGTGCTTTCAACGCTAGGTTTTGGCGGAGTTGTTTATAGCTTTAGTGTAGCTGGTGAAGGTTCCGGGTGGGGGAATCCATCGGTATGGATTACACTTGCAATTGGTATTATTGCTCTTGCTATCTTTGTGAGAAAACAAACAAAAATGACCTCACCAATGATTAGCATGACACCTTTTACATCATCTATTTTCTCAAGAGGCATTCTTTTAATGTTTCTCGTTATGATGATTCAGTTTTCTATGATGCTTATTTTACCTCTTTATTTCCAAACAGCAGCATCATTGTCTCCACTCCAAACAGGCTTTCTTATGCTGCCAGGTGGAATTACGCTTGCCTTTACAGCCATGATTGGAGGAAGATTATTCGATAAAATGGGCTTCAAGCCTCTTCTTGTTGTAGGTCTTATTCTTCTTATCATCATGCTAAGCTTATTTACGAGGATTTCGAGTGATACGACAACAACTGAAGCAACTATTTTATATGCTTTCTTTACGATTGGTGTAGGCCTAAGTGTAGGACCTGCAATGACGCTCGCTCTCAATCAAGTTCCAAAAGAACTGCATGCGCATGGTTCAGCGATTTCAAATACGATTAACCAAGTTTCAGGTGCGATTGGTCCAGCTCTTTATACAAGCATTATGACAATGACGTCACAACGATTTATAGAAGGTGCAGAGGGAGGGAACCAATCTCTTCTTGAAGTACAAGGGATGACAGAAGGCGTGCATACCGTCTATTATACAGCTTTAGGTTTTGCAGCTCTTGCTTTCGTATTGGCACTGACACTAAAGCGGAAAGATCAACAACTTCAAAATGGCTAACAAAGAATAAAAAAAGCTATCCATAAATGTGGATAGCTTTTTTTATACGAATGAAGTTTCCTAATTTTCCATATAATGAAAATTTTAAAAATTTAAGTGTTTATTTTTTTATAACATGATAATTTTTACAATGTAGGAAATATCAAAGAAAAGGAGAAATGATTTATGAAGATTAAGATTGAAAATTTACCAAACTATCGTATTGCATATGTAAGACAAGTTGGTCCATATGGTCCTCACAATGCTCAAACAATGGAGAAATTAAAAAACTGGGCTAAAGACAATAACCTACTCCATGAGAAGGCGATAATACTTGGAATTGCGCAGGATCATCCCGACACAACTCCTCCTGAAAAATGCCGCTATGATGCTTGTCTTGTCATTTCAAACGATTACGAGATTGATGGGGCTGTGAGTGAAAGTGAACTACCTGGTGGAAAATATGCGCTCTATAAAGTGAAACATACAGCAGAAGACATTCAACAAGCGTGGGATGAAATTTTTACTGAATTACTAAACAACAGTTATCAATTTGATGATAAGCCCATTTTTGAAAGATATAGGGGTGAACTGGTTAATCAAGATTATTGTGAAATTTGTGTTCCGGTAAAATAACTAAGAAACTAAGATTCTTATACTTTTAGAAAAGCAATTTTATCTTAGTATTGCCTATCATCGTAAATTAGAGGCTTATAGTTATCTAAAGGTTTTTTAAACAAAAGATCTTTAAAAATCTAATTATGCAAACTTTTAAAGAGCTTCATTTTCATTCACTTTATAAAAAAGAGGGTAACAGGCTAATAGTCTGTTATCCTTATGTTTTTATTGTAATTAATTTCCAAGTAAGGTATAATAATCAATGTAATTGAAAAGGCTTCTTCATTTTTTAAGCCCTCTTTTAGTATTAAGAAGAAATCTCATGCGAACCAGAAATAAAAAGTGAAAGAATAGGAGGGGTGTAGTGGAGAAGTATAATATGGCAATTATACTAGTTCATGAAATATATGGAGTTAATGAACATATGCAATATATGAAGAAGAGGTTATCAAATTTAGGGATAGATGTAATATGCCCTAATTTATTACATAATGATATTTCTTATTCATATGCGGAAGAAGAACATGCTTATAAGAATTTTATACAAAACATAGGGTTTGAAAACGGAGTGCTCCAAATCAATCAAGTCATCTTTAACCTGAAGCAACAGTATAGGAAGGTTGGAGTTATGGGGTTTAGTGTTGGAGCAACAATATCATGGTTATGTGGAAGAAATAACATATGTGATTTTATAATAGGTTGCTATGGGTCACGCATCCGCCATTATGTAGATGTTAAGCCTGTTTGTCCTACATTACTTATATTTGCAAATGAAGAAAAATCATTTGATGTTCCTAAACTAGTAGATCTGTTAGAGGAAAAAAGAGATTCGTTTTTAGAGATAAAAAGGTTTGACGGATCTCATGGGTTTATGAATCCATTCTCAAGTCATTATAATAAATTGTTAGCTAATCAGGCTTTGCAATATATAAATAAATTTGTACAAAAACAATTAAGTGAAAGTTTTCTATCAGAAGGCTAAACAACTTTACCCAAACTGATTTTGTGTATTTCTATTTGTTAGCTAAAAAGAGAAAGATTAATATAATCCTTTTTTGTAACAAAATAACCATATTATACAATGAACTAATCTATTATTAAATACAATAAATTCAGAAAAGAATGATTATTATAACATTCTTTTCTTTTTAACGAGGAGGATTAATAGTGGAACATGCATTAGAAGTAGAAAATCTACAAAAGTCATTTTCAAATTCGGATTTTTCTTTAAAAGACATATCTTTTTCTGTACCTTATGGCTCTATTGTTGGGTTTATTGGAGAAAATGGAGCAGGGAAAACAAGTACAATGGGTACAATCCTTGGAACATTAAGAAAGGATAGCGGCTACATAAGAGCATTTGGCGAAGAGATGAATGATGAAAAAAATGAGTTAAAAGAACATATTGGTGTTGTGTATGACAGCATGAATTTTCCTGGTAATTTGGACGTAACAAAGCTAGGAAAAGTAATGAAACATGTCTACAAAAACTGGAACAGTGAGACGTATTCACATTATATTGATGTATTTTCTCTCTCTAAAAAACAGACGATAAAGAGTTTTTCAAAAGGCATGTCAATGAAAGTCTCGCTTGCGGTGGTTCTTTCCCATGATGCAAAAATTTTAATATTAGACGAGGGCAACAGCAGGGCTTGATCCTGTTGCACGAGAAGACGTATTGGACGTGTTTTCAGAGTTTGTAAAAGACCAAAAGCGGTCAATTTTGCTATCTTCTCATATTACGAGTGATATTGAGAAAATAGCAGATCAACTCGTGTTTATCAAGAAAGGAGAGATTGTGTTAAGGGTTAGCACAGAGGAATTATTAAACAATTACACTATTGTTCAATGTAAAGCTCATGATGTAGAGGCAATTGCAGAGGAGAGCATTAGCATACGTAAGCGTGACAATGGTATGTTTGATATTCTCTTACCTTACAGCAAAGAACTTCCTCTGCAATATCAAAACAAAGACTTTACAATTGATGATATTACATTGCTATTAATGAAAGGAGACGTGAAACGTGAAGGGACTCTTATTAAGTAATTTATATTCGATTGAAAAAAGCATTAAAGTATGTATGCTTTTCGCTATTGTAGCGATTCCATTTGTGTTAATGGCCGCCGATCAAGGTCCAGTATTGAGAATGGCATTCTTAGCTCCTTTTTTTCTATTAGCAATAACTTCTTTGGAAACGTTAAAACATGATAATGAATCAGGGTGGAACAAATACGAAATTACCCTTCCTGTCAAAAGAGCTCATATTATTAGTAGTAAGTACTTTACATTTTTACTTCTCGTTATCCTTGGGATTACAGTTACATCTTTAGGGATGCTAATTGCTAATTTTTTAGATTGGTTTCAGTTTACTACTTCTTCTTTCGCTCTTGTAGCTAAAGGAGTATCGCTAGCATTATGTATAGGGGCTTTAGCATATCCTTTAACATATATTTTAGGAACCAAAAAGTCAGAAATAGTAATGGGAAGCAGTATAGGTTTTTCATTTGGACTGTGGTTTTTATTAGGTGGTTTGTTTTCTTTAGAGGGGCAAAATAGTGATGAAATCTTTGCGATTATACACCTTATAGTCTCAGTACTATGTTTTACAATTTCATACTTCGTTTGCAGAGTAATTTATAGCCGCAAAGAGTTTTAAAGCGACAGAATTTCTGAGCTTTTATGTTAGGGTCATTCTTCTTTTTATCATCCTAAGCATTATAAGAAGAGGGGAAAAATAATAGAGAAATAAGAGAGAGGATCTACTAAGATAGATCCTCTTTTGCTTATTTATTATCAGTTTATTAAGAGCTCCTAAGATATTTAGCGATGTGTTTTTTCCTAAATCGCTCGTCTACATAATAGCTACCATTTTCCATATTTTAATTGAAAGGAAATATTTTTTAATGCTTCAATTTTATTATAGTTCTTATTGTAGAAAGTAGTTTTTTTGTTAATCAAAGAAGCTTTTAAGGGTACTTATCCTCCATGCTGAGATGAACTTTTAATGTATACAGATAATTTTCAAACTTGACTTTATACCTTGGGGGGTATAATATTAGGGCTGTAATCTTCATTGTTCTTCTTGTAAATGAAGGAATACTTTTAGGTTGCGAAGCTGGGAATATCGTTTTTCAGAACCACTTAGCCTAAATAGAAAAGAAAGGAGTGTTGAATTTTGGAATATGATCAAAAAGTGAAAAATCGTTTGCGCCGAATTGAAGGACAGATTAAAGGTGTACTAAGTATGATGGAACAAAAGAAAGATTGTAGAGATATCGTAACTCAATTATCAGCTGCCAGAAGCGCTATAGATCGAACTATAGGCGTTATTGTAAGTGAAAATCTAGAGCAGTGTGTCCGCGAAAGCATTGAAAAAGGGGAAAGTACAGAAGATCTAGTAAGAGAAGCTGTCGAATTATTAGTCAAAAGCAGATAATAAAGTTCATCAACCTTATTGATTAAAGGTTGACGTACTTTATTCCACACGTTTATATACCTATACAGGTATATGTAATTAATCATCGTAAGTAATGGTGAAATTTGAAATTTATTATTTTATTTTTTTACCATTATACCCCTTTAGGTATTCGAGTGAGGAGAAGGAGAATTATTATGACCGAACAAAAGAAACGAACAACAATTGTATTATTTAGTGGGGATTACGATAAAGCAATGGCAGCTTATATTATTGCCAACGGAGCAGCAGCTTATGACCATAAAGTAACTATTTTTCATACATTTTGGGGATTAAATGCTTTGCGTCAGGAAACATCAGCTCCTGTTAATAAAGGACTTCTAGAAAAGATGTTTGCTAAAATGATGCCTCGTGGCGCAGATAAAATGGAATTGTCAAAAATGCATTTCGGTGGGATAGGGCCTAAAATGATTAAGCACGTTATGAAGAAACATAATGCTCTAACATTACCACAGCTAGTTGAAATGGCACAGGAACAAGATGTGAACCTAGTAGCTTGCACAATGACAATGGATCTTCTTGGGTTACAGAAAGAAGAATTGCTGAATGATATCGAATATGCAGGTGTAGCAGCTTACTTAGCAGATGCAGAAGAGGGAAATGTGAACTTATTCATCTAATAAGTTAAAAAGCCTCACAGAACAAAAGGAGTGTAATAAAGACGATGAACGAGAGTATTTTCATTAACATACTTATCTTTGGGTTCATTTTATTGTTTGTATTTCAACGTTTTATTACTAGAAAAGGAATGAAACAAATTACAACAACAGAGTTAAAAAGGGAGTTGGAAGACAAAAAGAAACAGTTTATAGATGTTCGTACACCTTCCGAGTTCCGCACAAAACATATTAAAGGATTTCAGAATATTCCTCTTGCAGAGCTCCGTCAACAGTCCCATCATCTTTCAAAGGAGAGAGAAGTTTTTGTAATTTGTCAAAGCGGTATGAGAAGCGCTAAAGGGAGTCGAGTGTTAAGAAAGCTTGGGTTTAAAAGAGTAACGAATATAAAAGGTGGGATGAATACTTGGATATAGAGACTTCTCATCATCACATAGAAACAAAAATCATCTTAGAAAATGACAGAGGTATTGAGCGTAAGAAAAATAATTTTTAAGCTCTAATATACCCCACCCCCTATATAGAATAAGGAGGAATAAGAATGATAAAAGCAGATGCTGTGTTAGATGCAAAAGGATTAGCATGTCCAATGCCTATCGTAAGAACAAAAAAGAAAATGGATGAGTTAAAGGCTGGACAAGTATTAGAAGTGCAAGCAACAGATAAAGGCTCGACAGCAGATTTACAAGCTTGGGCAAAAAATACAGGTCACAAATATTTAGAAACGAAAATAGAAGGAAATATACTTCATCATTTTCTTCGTAAAGATGGCGATCATCTCTTAGAAGAGAGATTTGCTATTCCTGCTATTTCACTAGAAGCATTCAGAAAGAAAGTTGAAAGTAATAAACAACCTTGTATTTTAGATGTTCGTGAGATAGAGGAATATGAACAAGCTCATATTCCAGGAGTAATTCATATCCCTCTTAGTGAAGTTGAAAAGCGTTCAAATGAGTTAAGCAAAGATGAAGAAATCTATGTTATTTGTCATTCTGGAAAAAGAAGTGAAATCGCAGCTCAAACTATGAGAAAACAAGGTTTTAAAAAGTTGATTAATGTTGTGCCAGGGATGTGTGATTGGAAAGGTAAAACAGAGCAATAAAATAGGGTGTTGTATATTAAACAAGACCAGCTATTCTACAAACAAAGTCAGAGAAACTTTGAACTATTTCGAGAGAAAAAAAGCATGATTCATATTCTAATCTTTATGAAATTTTTTTACTACAAAATATACTATAGGGGGTATTTAATGTGTCTATATATACTCTTACTGCAAAAGAGATCACCCAAAAAATATTTAATAAAGAACCATTATTTATTTTAGATGTTCGTAATGAACATGATTTTAAGGATTGGAAGATTGAAGGCCATTATTTTGAATATCTCAATGTACCTTACTTTGATCTTCTAGATGGAGTAGAGGAGATTTTAGAAAAAATGCCTCCTAATAAAGAGATTTTAGTTGTTTGTGCTAAAGAAGGTTCTTCAATTATGGTAGCTGATATGCTTTCAGAAGCTGGTCTTACTGTGGCATATCTGAAAGGGGGGATGAGAGCATGGAGTGAACATGTAGAGCCTGTAAAAGTAGGAGATCTAAAAGGTGGTGGAGAGATATATCAATTTGTTCGAATTGGTAAAGGGTGTCTCGCATACATGGTTGTAGCAAATAAAGAAGCAGTTGTGATAGATGCTACACGTATGACAGATATTTATGTTGATTTTTCGAAGGGAATCGGAGCAACCATTACTCATGTCTTTGATACACATCTCCATGCAGATCATATTTCAGGTGGAAGATCACTAGCAGAAGAAACAAAAGCAACTTACTGGTTACCAGAAAAAGATGCTAAAGAAGTTGAGTTTGATTATGAACCATTAGAAGAAGAAACGGTTATTACTATTGGAAATACAGACGTTTCTATTCAAGCTCTTTACTCTCCAGGTCATACGATTGGTTCGACTTCTTTTATCATCGATAAACAGTATCTTCTTTCAGGCGATATTCTGTTCATTGACTCGATTGGTAGACCAGATCTAGCCGGTATGGCAGAAGATTGGATAAGCGATTTAAGAGAGACGCTCTACAAGCGATACAAAGAGCTATGGGATGAATTAATTGTACTACCAGCTCACTTTATGATGATTGACGAGTTAAATGAAGATGGAAGTGTAGCCAAAACATTAAATACGTTGTTTGCTAAAAATCATGGTTTAAATATTGAGGATGAGAGAGAATTTAAACATTTATTGATAGATTATCTGCCGCCTCAACCACATGCATATCAAGAAATTCGTGAAACAAATATGGGGAAAAGAAATCCTAATGAAGAAAAGCAACGTGAAATGGAAATTGGACCAAATCGCTGTGCTATTCGATAAATAGAAAATATGAAAAGGTTGATAAGAAGATAACAGAGGAGCTGTAAATATGAAAGCAGATAAAGTATTAGATGCAAAAAAATTAGCATGTCCTATGCCAATTATTAAAACAAAGAAAGCAATCAATGAGTTACAACAGGGTAAGATTTTAGAAGTCCATGTAACAGACAAAGGAGCTAAAAAGGACTTTACTGCTTGGACTAATTCAAGCGGCCATGAACTTTTAAAGCAAGTGGAAGAGGACAATGTGTTAATGTTTTGGATTAAAAAAGGATAAAGAACAATCAAGATGAAAGGATACCCCTTCATCTTGAAAGGGAGGAAACCCTAATGGATATTGCATTTGTTATAACTCTTTTTATCATTGGGGTTATAGGTTCTTTTATATCCGGGATGATAGGCATTGGAGGATCTGTTATCAACTATCCTATGTTATTGTATCTTCCTCCGTTAGTAGGGGTAATGTCATTAACAGCACATGAAGTTGCGGGCATCGGGGCTATTCAAGTGTTTTTTGCTACAATCAGCGGGGTTTGGACATATCGAAAAAGCGGATTTTTACACAAAAAATTAATTATATATAGGGGAAGCAGTATTTTTATAAGTAGCATAGCAGGGAGTTACTTTTCTCAGTTGATATCTGAAAAAGGAATGAATTATATATATGGAGTCTTAGCTCTTATAGCTGTTATTTTTATGTTTACCGCTAAGACAAAGCAAGAAGACGTGGCAGATAGAGAAGTAACCTTTAATAAATGGTTAGCTTCCTCTTTAGCTTTTATCATTGGAGGAATATCCGGGATTTTAGGAGCAGGAGGAGCCTTCATATTGGTTCCTATTATGCTTAGTGTATTGAACATTCCAACAAGAACAACGATTGCTTCTTCTCTAGCTATTACCTTTATCTCTTCTATGGGAACAGTCATGGGTAAAGTTGGTACAGGTCAAGTTCTCTTTGTACCTGCTTCCATTCTGATTATTGCTAGTCTACTAGCATCTCCACTAGGAGCCCATCTAGGACAAAGGGTGAATGCAAAGTTTTTGCAATGGCTATTAGCTCTATTCATTTTAGCTACTGCTCTTAAAATTTGGATTGGAATTGTTTAAAAAGTTTGTAAAAACAAATGTACTTTCACGTAACAAGTAAAAAGGCTTGAGTTCATTGCAACTCAAGCTTTTTATTTTCTTTAAATTACATGGTGTGAATAAAATATCCATAAAACACGTTTGTTTAATTTCACATTATTTATTTTGAGGAATCACTAGTGAAAATGATACCCAAAGAGTGCAGGGCGTCTTTTACAGTAGCCATTTTTAAAGTTCTATCAAGATTAATCCCTAGTTGTACAGCAGATAAAGCTAGCTCTGGTCTTAATCCTGTTAAAATACAATGAACGCCAAGTAATGACATTACATGATTAATTTTAAAAAGATGCTCTGTTACAATTGAATCTAATTTATAAATACCTGAAAAGTCGATAATTAAACAATTTACTTTTTGAGTCTGTACCTTTATGGGTACATCTGTTAAGAGTTGGTGTGCTCTTTCCTCATCTATGGAGCCTACTAACGGGAGGATTGCGATTCCATCTAAAAGAGGAACAAGGGTTGCAGACAGTTCGTTTATTTGTTTTACGATTTCTTTTTGTTTTTTCTCATGTTCTCTTCTTGTTGTTATATCTCTGACATAAGTTTGGATTACTTTTGTATTTCCCATTAATATAGGGTGGCAGTACAATTCAACATTAACTGTTGTTCCATCCATTCTGTATATCGTTTCTTCAATGAGCTCTGCTGGACGTTCATAAGCAGATTGAATTCTTGTTCTTATAGCTTCTTTAGAAGTTTCTTGAAAGATATCTAACGGACTTGCACCAATAATCTCTTCTTTTGTACTTCTAAAAAACTCTTCAGCTGCGTGATTCACATATATAATTTTATGATTTGAATGGATGATAAGTGGATCTAATGCATATTCCATTACTTGTTTATAGTCAATATCGGAAATATTTTCCCTCATAGTATTCACTCCCTGATAAAAAGCCTAAAGCATTGGCCAACTTTTATCAAGGTTTTGAGTGTTTCTTTCTTTCAAATTAATTAGGTTCATCAAAGCAGTTAATTTGGTTATAGAGGACTTTTATCATATGTTGCGTTAGAGTATAGGAATATAAAAAATCCACTTTTTATTTACTCAGAGAAAAGATAGAGGAAAATAAACTGGAATATCCTGTATAATCTAAGCTTCTTCATTTCTTTAATTGTTATAAACCATTAAGTAAGGAGGGAGGGAGAAGAGTGAAAGAGCTCATTGGAGTATGCATTGAATGCAAGAGAGACATTTATTGTTTGAATGGATTTTTAGATGGAATTATTAGCGAAAATGGTCAGTTGATATGCTTCTCATGTAACAAGAAATTGGCTTCAAAAGAGTCGAGCAAAACTTGAAATCTCCATCTAGTGTATATCTTCTGCCTATTTAAAGAAGAAAGAGCGTACTTTATTTTCGTTAAAGCACGCTCTTTCGTTTAGGAGCTAAAGATTTTTTCCCTAATAAATATTCTTGGCATCAGAAGGTAAATGTTTTACATGTGTAAGATAGCTCATCATATTTCTATCCTCAGTAAGATGATAAGTGAACAATAATGTTCTAGCCACATCTTTTCCTAAACATCTAAACAGTTCACAGGTAACAAATATTGCATTCCAAAAGGTAGCATAGTTATCGTCCCCATACGATTTTTTATACATTTCCCAGTACTTTTTAGGAAGGTGATTTTTGAAATATTTTCCCATTTTCCCTACTGAAATTTCAAAGTTGTGCTGACTGCCAATCCACCATGATACCATTTCATCTAGCCTTGATCTAATCACACATTCAAACATTCCTTTAGCATATGGAAGTTCGTCACGCCAAATGCCTTTTGCTACGTTTTGAAGGTTCCACCAAAAATCATTACAGCACTCGGTAAACATAAACTCTGATGGTTTTTCTACATGATAATCCGCATCTGTCGGAGAGGGAATAGGCGATAATTTATGATCTTTATCAAGTAGTGGAAGAGTCAGTTTTTCATGACCATAATGCTCCTGCATATATTCCTTTTTTTCAATATGAAGATCTACTCGAGTACCGTCTGTAAAAAGCATAAGATACCCATATGAACAAGGGGAATCTATAGCACTATTTTGAGATTGATCGTTTTTATCTGGTTCCTGCATGAGAAGGACGTCACCAAACAAATTTAGCCATTTTTTGTCTTTTATAAAAGGTAAAGTTTCTGTCACAACATATACGATATCATAATCTTGGAAAATATCTTTCGGAACATGAGGATTTGTTCGTGAGCCATTCATGTATACCGCTCGAATCCGATCGTCATTTTTGGCAATGTTCATGATTATATTCATCATTTCTTGTTCAGTTCTCATTCCATATCCCTCCTTGAGACTTGAGAATATTTAGTTTGTTTTAACTTAGCCATGGAGGAGGGCGGGGGCGATGTGAAAGCAGCAAAATAGAAAGAGGTTATAACTTGTTCAGCTTCTTTTTCATCCCATATTCCTCTCTTTTAAATTTATCTTATGGCTACATTACTTCAATAGGAGTTAGAAGATTCCTTCTTTACCTCCGTAGTTATAGAATATCGACTATACTACGCTTGGCTAGTATTTTATTATCGCTCCAACAGACTAATCAAAAGAATTGAATTTAATTTGAGCATGTTTATGAAATGGGACTCCTTAAGGACTAAAGAATTATTTGCAAATAAAATTCTGATTTTTTGTCCATGAAAGGTGGACAAAATTAATTTTTTCTATTACTATAAGTTTTGTAAACGCTATCATTAAAGCTTTCTAGCAGTTGCTTGTGTTTTTATGGGGAGGACACATGTGTTTTTTAAAAGAGAAATAAACGTAGTGTTCTTAAAAGTAAGCGTTGAAATAGGGATAAATCATTAAAGATTTTACGTTTATTTCTACAAACAATAAGGGGGTACATGAAATGTCGAGTAAAACATTACATGAATTTTTAAAAGAAAACTTGGATGAGTTAAAAAACAAAGGACTTTATAATGTGATTGATCCTGTAGAAGGGCCAAATGGGCCAATCATTACAATTGCAGGAAGAGAGTTAATTAATTTGTCATCTAATAACTATTTAGGTTTGGCAACAGATCAGCGATTAATAGATGCTTGTTTAGAAGCAACGAAAACTTATGGCGTTGGAGCTGGAGCTGTTCGCACAATTAATGGAACGCTAGATATTCACGTCAAATTAGAAGAGAGACTCGCCCAATTTAAGCATACAGAAGCAGCCATTGCCTATCAATCAGGATTTAATTGTAATATGGCAGCCATTTCAGCAGTGATGGATAAACACGATGCTATTCTTTCAGATGAACTTAATCATGCTTCTATTATTGATGGATGTCGATTATCAAAGGCAAAGATTATCCGCTATAACCATTCTGATATGGAAGATCTACGAACGAAAACACGTCAAGCAAAAGAGTCAGGAATGTACAACAAAATCATGATTATTACAGACGGAGTATTCTCGATGGACGGAGATATTGCCAAGCTTCCAGAGATTGTGGAGATTGCTGAAGAGTTGGATGTAATGACATATGTTGATGATGCCCATGGATCAGGTGTATTAGGAAATGGCGCAGGAACAGTGAAACATTTTGGGTTATCAGATCGAGTAGATTTTCAAATAGGAACGTTATCTAAAGCTATCGGGGTTGTAGGAGGCTATGTAGCAGGAAAGAGAGATTTAATAGATTGGTTAAAAGTAAGAAGTCGTCCATTCTTATTCTCAACAGCGGTCACACCTGGAGCAGTTGCCGCTTGTATAGAAGCTATTGATATTTTGATGGATAGCTCAGATCTTCAAAATAAGCTATGGGAAAACAGCAATTATTTGAAAGAAGGGCTGAAAGCATTAGGATTTGATATTGGAGCAAGCGAAACACCGATCACCCCTTGTGTAATCGGAGATGAAGCAAAAACACAGCAGTTTAGTAAGAGACTGAATGAAGAGGGCGTGTATGCAAAATCTATCGTTTTTCCTACCGTTCCAAAAGGCACAGGGCGAGTAAGAAATATGCCAACGGCTGCGCATACAAAAGAGATGCTAGACCATGCCTTAGCTCTTTATGAAAAAGTAGGAAAAGAGATGGAACTTATTTAAGGGGAATACTTGCAGGATCGTAAGCAAAAAAGGGGAGGTTTTTTCATGAAAAAGATCTTAGTAACAGGCGCTTTAGGTCAAATTGGTTCAGAGTTAACGCTAAAAATGAGAGAGATTTACGGACACGACAATATCATCGCAACAGATATTAGAAGAACGGAAAGTGATGTTGTTCAATCAGGCCCATTTGAAATTTTAGATGTGACAGAGGAAAAAGGAATGTTCAACATCGCTAAAAAATATGAAGTAGATACAATTATTCATTTAGCTGCTTTACTATCAGCAACAGCTGAAAAGAAGCCGCTTTTAGCCTGGCATTTAAATATGGGTGGATTAGTAAATGCGTTGGAAGCAGCAAGAGAACTAAATTGTCAACTCTTCACTCCTAGTTCTATTGGCGCTTTCGGTCCGACAACTCCTAAAAATCTGACTCCGCAAGATATTATTCAACGACCAACAACGATGTATGGGGTAAATAAAGTATCTGGAGAATTACTATGTGATTACTATTACTCCAAATTTGGAGTAGACACGAGGGGGCTTCGGTTCCCTGGGCTCATTTCATATATGACACCTCCTGGTGGAGGAACAACGGACTACGCAGTTGAAATCTACTATGAAGCAATTAAACATAAAAGATATACATCTTATATTGCTGAGGGGACGTATATGGATATGATGTACATGCCTGATGCATTAACGGCTATTATTACATTGATGGAAGCTGATGCTTCCAAATTAAAACACCGAAATTCATTTAACGTATCTGCTATGAGCTTTGATCCAGAGGAAATTGCCGCTGAAATCCAAAAACATATTCCAGAGTTTGTCCTAAAGTATAAAGTCGATCCTGCAAGACAATCTATTGCCGACAGCTGGCCTAATCGAATAGATTCTACTTGTGCAAAAGAAGAGTGGGGGTTTAAGCCAGAATACAATCTAGAAAAAATGACAGAAGATATATTATCAAAGTTAAGATTAAAATCAATTTCAGTTACTGCCTAGATCAGCCTATTATTTGAAGTACTGTATGTAGTATAAGGAATGAAAGATCAGTACGTAATGCACTCTTAATAACACTTTAAAAGTAAGCGCTTTCTTTCGGTGTGGAGAACACCTTTAAACAGAACTATTAGCTTTCATCAAACTTTGACTATGAGTGGTGTAGGGGGAAATAGGATGGCAAACAAAGATTTGAATAGGGATTTGAAAAGTCGTCATATTCAGATGATTGCGCTAGGCGGTACAATTGGCGTTGGTTTATTTATGGGGTCAGCGAGCACGATTCAATGGACAGGGCCGTCTGTTATGTTAGCTTATGCAATTTCCGGTGTTTTTATATTTCTCATTATGCGGGCAATGGGAGAAATGTTGTATGTAGAACCAAGTACAGGTTCATTTTCGACATTTGGCTATAAGTATATTCATCCATTAGCAGGATATATGACAGCATGGAGTAACTGGTTTCAGTGGGTAATTGTTGGGATGGCGGAAATTATTGCGGTTGGAACGTATATGCAGTATTGGTTCCCTGATCTTCCTGCTTGGATTCCAGGTTTTATTGCCATGATTATTCTTGGAGCAGCTAACTTAATTTCTGTTAAATCTTTTGGCGAAATTGAATTTTGGTTTGCGCTCATTAAAATTGTAACCATTATTTTAATGATTGTAGCGGGAATTGGACTCATTTTCTTTGGCTTTGGAAGTGGAGGGGAAGCCATCGGATTATCGAATTTATGGGAGCATGGTGGCTTATTTACAGGCGGATGGAAAGGATTTTTCTTTGCCTTATCCCTCGTTTTTGCCGCCTATCAAGGTGTAGAACTTGTTGGAATTACATCTGGTGAAGCAAAAGATCCGAAAAAAACGTTAACAAAAGCTATTCAAAGTACAATTTGGCGAATTTTAATCTTTTATATTGGCGCTATTTTTGTTATTGTCACTGTTTATCCATGGGATCAACTGAATGCAATTGGGAGTCCATTTGTAGCCACTTTCGCAAAAGTTGGGATTACAGCTGCCGCTGGATTTATTAACTTTGTTGTCATCACAGCTGCGATGTCTGGATGCAATAGTGGGATTTATAGTGCAGGACGCATGCTTTATACGTTAGGCATAAATGGACAAGCCCCTAAATTCTTTGCGAAAGTCTCTCATGGTGGTGTTCCGCTATTTGGTACATTTGGTGTTTTAATTGGACTAGCCATTGGCGTTGTTTTAAGTTATATTGCACCAGAAAACCTATTTGTACATGTATATAGTGCAAGCGTTCTTCCAGGTATGATTCCATGGTTTGTTATTCTTATTAGTCAAATTCAATTCAGGAAGAGAAATAGGGCAAAAATGGATCACCATCCATTCAAAATGCCTTTTGCTCCTTTCACAAACTATACCACCATTGCGTTCTTACTAATGGTCCTTATTGGTATGTGGATTAATGAAGAAACAAGGATATCCCTTATTGTAGGAATTGGTTTCCTTTCTGTTGTTGTGATCAGTTATTATGCTTTCAGAATAGATAAGCGTGTACGAACTCATGATCAAAAAGATGATGAAGCCATGATTCAATAGAAAAAAACGCAAAAAGGGTTCCTAATTAGGAACCCTTTTTTATATCCGCATTTCTCCACCTTATTTTTCGTCTACTACTTCCTTTAAGATTTCATATGATCGCTTTTGTTTCTCACGATCATAAATATATGAAACAGCCATAATTTCATCTACATTATAGTTGTTTTGGAAATCTGTTAGCTGTTTACGAATCGTCTCTTTACTTCCTTTAAAGGTTACGCTTGTCATAGATGAAATCATGTTTTCTTCCATCGGATTCATATGAGCCTGCATGTTTTCTACAGGTGGTTTCATCGGCATTTTTGTACCGCGAATAACATTAAGGAAGAAGAAATGCATTGTTGAAGCTAGAAATTCAGCTTCTTTATCAGTCTCAGCTCCAATAACATTTAATCCTACCGTCATATATGGTTTATCCAAATATGGAGAAGGTTTAAAACGTCTACGATAAATAGAAATCGCTTCTTCCATCTGTGCAGGAGCAAAGTGAGATGCAAATACATATGGCAATCCAAGTTCTGCAGCTAAATAAGCTGAATCAGTGGAAGAGCCAAGAATATAAATGGGCACATTTGTCCCTACGCCAGGATAGGCTTTTACATACCCTTGTGTTTCTTCTGAACCAAAATACGTTAATAATTCTTTTACGTCTTCTGGGAAAGTATGAACAGAATCACTTTTTGAGCGACGTAGAGCACTTGCTGTCATCATATCTGTGCCAGGTGCACGCCCAAGACCTAAATCAACGCGGTCAGGATAAATTGTTGCCATCGTCCCAAATTGTTCTGCAGCGACTAATGGAGCATGGTTAGGAAGCATAATTCCTCCAGAACCAACGCGGATGCTATTTGTGTTTTCTAGCGTATGTTTCATTAAAATAGAAGTTGCAGAACTTACAAGTGTAGGTGTATTGTGATGCTCTGCAATCCAATATCGTTTATAGCCCATCTTCTCCGTAGCTTGAGCAAGATCGGCAACAGCGTCAATCGCTTCTTTCCCATCTTGGCCTTCTCGAATAGGAGCTAAGTTTAAAACCGAAACAGGGATATTAATATTTGACATAGGAGTGTGTCCTTTCTTTATACAATTTTTAATGTATACAATAGATTTACCTTTTATGTGCAGTTAGGAAATAAAATGGATTTCTTTTATCTCAGTTATTATATTTTAATATAATGTCGAGGTTTTGTTTAATAATCTGCTTAGTATTTACTAAGTGTTTTTTTATTGGTGAAAAAACAAGGTGTTTGTTTGGAATATAAAGAAGCTAAACAAATTATGTTTTATTCACTTGTAACTGTAACAAAAAACGAGAATTTAAAAGTTTCTTACTACAGCTGTAACAAATATTTTATAGGGGGAAAGAATATTTTAGTAACATATTAATCTAAGAAAAAGTTAAAATAAGTGCTTCACTTAACTAACAAGAGAGTTGTGAGAGGTTCTCGCTCTTTTTTATGATGAGGGCTATCCGTAGAAAACATGCAAAAATATTGAAACAAAAACAATGAGGTTACGTATAAGAAAAGAGGAAGGTGAACTTATGGCACATTGTACAAATTGTAATCATAAATGGAAAAAAAGAAGAGTATGGCAACTAGGGCTTTCGAAAGAAGGAAGAGAATGTCCTGTCTGTAGGACAAAGCAGTTTATCTCCTTTAAAAATACAAGTCCTTTAATTGGACTAGGGTATATAAGTGCAACCGTTGCTATCCTGTTCATTCTCTTTTTCCCTTTTCTCGTAGAGTTAACAGAGAAAGAGGAAAAACCATTTTAAAATAGGAAGGTAGGAGGGGTTAGTATCGAAGAAAAGAATGACACAAAGCAAATGGAATGGAAATCTGTTCATAGCTTATTCATAGGAGCTTCTCTGGGCGCCTTTTTAGGGTTAGTAGCTTATGTGAGAGATTGGTTATAACCGGAAAGAGAATTTATTTTTTTATTTTTTTTAAATCTAGAGTCTACCTTGCAAGTATCTTTTATCATACAACAAGAGAATATGTATTAGGAGAGGATTTAGTGAGTAACACGGGTTTAGACGATTAAATGAAAAAAGTGTACATGCAAAAATGATAGAAGGCATCCTTTCTTTATGTGCATATACAATCATTATTCTTGTATTGTTTTATTGTACGTCAAAATGGGAATGGCCAAAATGGATTATAGGTGTGACCATATGTTTATCTCTATTATCTATACCGTTTCATCTTTATTTTCTGCCGAAGTGGGAATACCGTATATGGAGATACCGTATAAGTGAGACAAGTATTGAAATTATAAAAGGATTCCTGTTTAAACGTAAAATATTAATTCCCATGGTAAAAGTTCAACATGTTGATGCAAAACAAGGTCCTATCTTGAAAAAGTATCGTCTTTATACCATTGTCTTATCCACAGCAGCAGGTAGCCATGAGATTCCTGGAGTATCCGAAGAAACAGCTGATGAGATTCGTGGAGAAATTGAGATGTATGCGAGGTTAGACGATGAACAAGTCTGACAAATTAACCATTCACCGGCTTCACCCTATTTCCATTCTTTATTTTATGGTTGCTGCTATTAAAGAATCTCTATCTTTTATATGGGTTTTTCCACTTATTGTTTTATTTGTTCATGAAAAAATAGGAGATCAAATTTCTACTTTGATAATCAACGTAACCGCAGGTAGTTTAATTATTCTTTTATTTTTAGTTACAGCGGGGTTGAAATGGAAAGCCTTTACTTATCAAATTCAAGAAAAAGGAATATATATTGAAACAGGTGTATTTGTAACGAAAAAAAGAAGGGTAACATCTGACCGTATTCAATCGTTAGACTCTACAGTACGTGTGTATGATCATTTATTTTCTACCCGAACTTTAACGATTGAACTTGCAGGTGGCAAAGAGTCTAGTATCATCCTTAACTGCATTTTCAAGGAAGAAGAACAGCGGATCCGCCAAGTTTTATACGAATATAACAAGGATAAGCTAGGAGAGAGCGGCGAAGAATCCGGCCTTCAATTATCTAACAAAGATTTAATAGTCCATAGCCTTCTTTCTCCGAAGTTTGGCATTGTATTTACCTTTTTATGTCTCGGATTACTAAAATATTGGGATATAACAAAAGGAGACGATAGGGATACCTTATTTACGTACTTAGCCAGTTGATTTGGTTCTAATTGGATCTTCACTACTGTTACTCTTATGATTCTTCTCTCCTTTGCTCTTTCCTTGTTCCTAACCTATGTTAGTGATTATCATTTTAAATTAGATAAAAATGAACGAGGAGAAATTGAAATTCAACAAGGACTATTCGAAAAGAAGCATCGAACAATTGCACAACACCGCATACAGGCCATTTTTATCACCGAAAGACCTTTACAGCGCCTGCTAGGATATGCCTCAATCGAAGCTGTTGTTATTCAGAATAGTCAAGATGAACAAGTGAAAAAAACAATCTCTTTGATTCCTTTTGTTAAAAAGGACAGAGTACAATCTTTAATTGAGATTTTTATTGGATATGAAAGGAGCAACAGCCTACACACTCCGCCAAAGAAAGCTAGAATTTCTTACGTAGGACCACTTTTTCTAATAGGTTGTCTTCTTTTAATTCCATTGTGGATGTATATACCAGAGCCATATCACTATTTTTCTCTCATTCTCCCAATCCTAAGTTTATGGCTAGGGTGGAGAGAATACCGCACTACGGGTTGGAATCAAAGCGAACGTTTTCTAACTTTGCAATACGGTGTTTTTTTTCGCAATACGGCCATTATTAAACGAGGACGTATTCAATGGATAGCGCTACGCCAAACATGGTTGCAAGAAAGAAAACATTTGGCATCCATCAATATGGCTGTAACTTCAGGAAAAATTTGTAGATGAAGTGGAAAAGTTTAATGAGACTGTGCTTCGTTTTATGAGTAGAAGGATAGAATGGGATAAGAAGCGGTATCAAAGCGAATGGTTTTGATACCGCTTCTTTATTATAAAAATTCAAAAGATCTCCTTCGATCTTCGTCATAAAGTTCGTTAAACCTTATGACGAAGATCGAAGGATACTTAGATAGTCAAGAACCATTTTTAAGAATCGAATATAATTTCTTATAAGTGAAGAAGATATATAAGAATTTGATAAATCAAGTCCTTAGGAGGAGCAATCATATGTCTTTTGAAGATAAGCTTAGAAGTGCAGGGCGTACAGTAAATGACGCTGTAAATAATGCTACAAATGGTTTTGAAAACGGATTAAGTCATACTTTTGAGGAAAGTGAAAATATTTTAAACGGAATTACGGATGATATTCGAGAAAAGATTAGTGAAAATGCTGATGGTTTAGCCGTAATGTTTAGAAACTCCCATCCTGAAGCAGATTTTGATGAATGTGTGGCTATGGTAACTGTAGGAGCGGCTGCTTATGGAGCGTCTGTTGGTGGTCCGCTTGGCGCAGCCATAAATGCAGGAGGAGGAGTACATGCAGCACATAGAGCTTGCAGTAGAGTATTCCCTGGATAAACAATAAATAGAATATATCTATAAAAGATCCTGTTCAAAGTACCAATTGAATTGCCTAAGAGAATAACATGATTATCCTTTTCTATAAAGTAGGTAGTTTGGAATTATTAATAATAAATTTAAACGTGGGAATCTATTTTGAATGATATATTTTCAAAATGGGTTCTTTTTTATTTAGTAATAAGATGATCTGCTCTTTCATTACCCTTTCTTGCATAGTCTTATATAGACGCGTTTTGTCTATTTTCATCTAATTCTCTAAACGAGGAATTTTCGCATATTTACCGCTAGTTATACCTCCCATTCCTTTGAAAAAGCTAATTTAAGAAGGAAAATTCAAAAAGGCCATGAAGATTAAAAAAGAAGACAAAAATGCTAAAAAGGGGAGTTTAGCCAAATGACAGATATAATTGTTGCTCATCATCAATTAAAAAAACTTGTTGGAAAGAAGTTAACAAAGGCTGGTCTTCGCCAAGATCATGCGGCTGTAGTAGCAGATATTTTGGTTCACGCAGACTTAAGAGGAGTTAGTTCTCATGGTGTACTAAGAACAGAACATTATGTTAAGCGCTTAACCGAAGGAGGACTAAACCCTAATCCTCAATTTTCTGTAGAAGATACAGCTCCATCCGCTGCTGTTTTTGATGGTGATGATGGAATGGGACATGTAGTTGCTAAGGAAGCAATGAATCACGCTATCAAATTAGCAAATAAAAACGGAATTGGGATGGTAACAGCCATTAACAGCAGTCACTGCGGGGCATTGTCTTATTTTGCACAGCAAGCTGTCCAACATAAAATGATTGGTATGGTTATGACTCATACAGATAAAGTAGTGGTGCCATTTGGTGGGACTAAGCCTTTTTTTGGTACAAACCCAATCGCGTTTGGTTTTCCTGCTCTTGAACATAAACCAGTAATTCTTGACATGGCTACAAGCAATGTCGCCTTTGGGAAAGTCCTTCATGCGCGCGAAGCTGGTACCTCTATTCCTTCTGATTGGGGAGTGGACGGCAACGGAAAGCCGACTACAGATCCAAACGAAGTCAAAGCCTTGCTACCATTTGCTGGTCCTAAAGGTTATGGACTTGCTATGGTAGTGGACGTGCTTTCAGGACTACTTGCTGGAGCAGCATTTGGCCCTCATATTACAGAAATGTATGGTGACTATTCAAAGAAACGCAAACTTGGACATTTCTTATGTGCCATTAACCCGGCTATTTTCACTGATCATGATACATTTCTAGCTAATATGGATCAAATGATAAAAGAACTTCATGAAATAACGCCTGCTGAAGGAGTTTCAAAGGTCATGATACCAGGAGAGCCTGAGCAAGTAAAAGAGGAAATGAGACTGAAAGAAGGAGTTCCTGTGACTGAAACTGTCTATCATTATTTATCGAAAGAATAGAGGCTAATTTATTAGAATGTAAAGTTTTCCACCATTATATCAGTCTTTACTTATCTAGATTTTAAAGTTATCATTAGAGTCGATAAATAAATATACAATTCTACTAGGGGTGCCCGAAACGGGGCTGAGAGAAAAACCGATGTTTTTTAACCCTTTGGACCTGATCTGGATTATACCAGCGTAGGAAAGTAGCTAAGATAAACATTATTCTTTATTACTATACTATACCAGGTCCAAAAATGGGCCTGGTTTTTATTATGCTCTATTTTCGTTTGGAGTGCTTTTAGAACCAACCCATTTTGAAAAATCCTAGAAAAAATAGGCACTTGAACAGATTAACTGAAATAAAGCAGAAGGGGGAATTTATGTAATAAAACAAAATATTCGTTTTTATGGCATCCTAGATCAGAATTGTAAACACTATGGCGTAAGGAGACAACTATGAAGGAAGAAGCAAAAGATACTACTAATCATTATGAAGAAAAGCTAGCATTGGATGAGAAATTGTCGTCTTCAAAAACATTTCTCTATGGATTGCAGCATGTTTGTGTTTCAAACGTTTGGCTAGACCCAATCTTTGTTGCTGCAATGATTGGTTTACCTCTTTCACAATCGGCAAATATCGTAAGTGCTATATTCATTGTAGCTGGTTTAGTGACATTCATTCAGGCTACTAAGCTAGTAAAATTACCTATTGTTCAAGGTCCATCTGCTGCTTTTGATTCGGTTATGATTGCGGCTGGTAAAGCGAATGGTTTAGCTGCTGCGAGTGGCGGTATTTTTCTAAGTGCAATTATTGTGTTTATTTTATCTATTACAGGTATTATCGGTCGTTTAAAGTCATTATTTACTCCTGTTATTTCAGGTACCGTCATTTTTCTTGTTGGAATATCTTTATCAGAGTTCACTCTATCTGAATTCTTGGGAGGGGCGCCTGGGGATGAATCATTTGCAAGTCCATCAACATTAACGTTATCAATCACAACGTCCCTCATTGTGTTAAGTTTATCTCTTTTTGGTAAAGGTTTATGGAAATCCTTTTCTTTTTTAATTGCATTAATTGTGGGAGACATTCTTGCCGTTATACTTGGAAAGGCAGATTTTTCTCTGATTGAAAGTAAACCTTGGTTTGGAATTCCACAGTTCCTTCCATATGGAAACTTAACGTTTCAGTGGGAACCCTTTTTAACTTTTTTTGTCGTATATATTGTAGCCATTATTGAAGCAATGGGGGTATATCAGGCTTCAGGTGAAATGCTGAATACTGAAATTAATAAAAAAAGAATTCGCAATGGGTTCGCAGGCGAAGCCGCTGGTTCATTCCTATCTTCCCTTATTGGAGGATTTCCTACTACTGCGTATGCTCAAAATGTCGGATTACTAAGATTGACAGGAGTAGCTTCAAGATACCCGGTTATGGTGGCTGGGTGTATCTTTCTACTGTTTGGATTCTTTCCAAAAATCGGGGCATTACTTGCTTTAACACCCTCTCCTGTTGTAGGAGGAATCTTTTTACCTGCTGCCGCTACCCTTGTGTCTACGGGGATTTCTATTCTTACTAAGGCAGAAAATACGGACAAAAATTATCTTATCATCGGGTTATCCATGGTGCTTGCACTTTCATTACCTCACTATTCCGGTAATATGGATGGAATCTTAGGTACAATGCTTTCTAATAGTTTATTAATTGGAGCATTCACTACTATTTTTTTACAACTAATACTTATCACTATACCTAATAGACTGAAAAGAGGGCGTTCAGAATGAGAGAAGATTCAAAAATGATAACTTATGAAATTTTACAGTTTATCGAAGGCAATGCACAGGAGAAGCAAACGAATCCTGATATCATTGACGCGACATATAATGAGTTGGCACTAAAATTGTTTCAATATCAGTTTAAGCATAATAAGGCTTATAAGAAATTTTGTCAGGTGAGAAAAAGAACGCCTTTGACAGTAAAGAAATGGATAGATATTCCCCCAATGCCCATTCAGGGGTACAAGGAATTAACGTTATCTTGTGAACCAATCGAGGAGGCAGAAGCTGTTTTTATGACAAGTGGGACAACGAATCCTGAGGCAAAAGGGAAGAATTATCATCCTGATCTTACTATATGGGATGCTTCTATGAAAGGACCGTTTAAGCAGTTTGTTATGCCAGATTATGAGAAAATGACTATTTTCATCCTTTCACCAGCAGAAGATCTTAACCAAAATTCTTCATTATCAAGATACTTATCAAATGCTGTGTCCTATTTTGGAACCGAGAATAGTGAATTCTTTTTCAGTGAAGAGGGACTTAATTTCGAAAGGCTCGTTTCCCAATTAAAAAGATGCGAGGAGAAAAGAGAGCCTGTAATGCTAATGGGAGCAAGCTTTGCTTATGTTCATATACTTGATTACTTAAAAGAAAAGCAAATTCAGTTCCAGCTTCCAGAAAAAAGCCGAATCTTTGATACAGGAGGCTTTAAAGGTCAGTCACGGGAAGTGGATATGGAGCAGTTGTACACTGAGTTTCAGACGTATTTTCAAATTGGTCGTGATAAATGCATCAATATGTATGGAATGACAGAGCTTAGTTCTCAAATCTATAATCAAACAATTCTAAGTAGCTATTTAAATAGGTCTGTTATCCATGATAAAGCGGCAGCTCCCTGGATAAAAACCGTTATTTTAAATACGGAAACGCTAGAACCTGTCCAACAGGGAGAGAAAGGGGTTATTGCACATTACGATCTTGCCAATTGGAATTCTTGCTTAGCCCTTTTAACAGAAGATCTAGGCTATCAAACGAAAAACGGCTTCGTTCTCCTTGGAAGAATAAAAGACTCCGAGGCAAGAGGCTGTTCCATTGCTGTTGATCAGTTAATACAGTCAAATTCAGGTGGTGCAGTAAGGTAGTGAAAACTATAAAAGAATTGAATGCATTTCGTGTGCCTAATTCCATTGAATTAAACGAATTTCAATTGAAAACGATTGAGCGTAGTGATATCACTTTTACATTAAAAATTCCTGTTATTACAGGGGATGTGTTAGAGAGAATTATTCATCAAGCGCAAATCAATCGTGACCAGTATTTAGCTTCTATGCCTATTGCTGATATTGTCAACAAAATGGATATGGCCGTTCAAAAGTGGCTGAATCCAGACTATCCGCTTCGTAAGTTAGCAGAAAGAGTCATTCCCGTTATAACGGGTTATGATCAAGAGATGGTCCGGTTGCAACTAAAAAGATATATGCGTACTTTTCGTAAAAAAGAATTACTGCGCTTTCTCGATGAGGAGTTCGACCAGCCTGCAATGTTAGATGAATTTCGCCCTCGAAAATCAGGCGGTATGAGCAAGGCTTTTGGACCACGTACTATTTTTCATGTTTTCTCTGGGAATGTTCCAGGAGTACAAATTTGGAGTTTAATGATGGGGCTCATGGTGAAATCAAGTACGATCGGAAAAGTATCAATGGCTGAACCTCTGTTCCCAGTTTTATTTACAGAGTCATTGGCGGAGGTTGATGAAAAACTTGCCGATACAATTGCGATACTCCCGTGGAAAGGGGGAACAAATGAATTAGAAGTAAAGGCCATTGAAAAAAGCGAGGCTGTGATTGTCTACGGAGCAAATGATACTGTTGAAAAGCTGAGAAGTAAGGTTCCACCTCATAAGAAGTTCTTAAGCTATGGCCATAAAATTAGCTTCTCCTTAATTGGCAAAGAAGCTTTGACTCCCGATTTGTACTATCAAACCGTTCAAAAATTAGCGGAGGATATCAGTGTCTATGACCAGCAAAGCTGTCTATCTCCACAAACGGTTTTTGTGGAAGAAGGAGGAGGAATCAGTGCAAAACAATTCGCTCAAATGTTAGGTGCAGAACTTGAACGTTATCATAAAAAAAGACCACGAGCGAAGCTAACAGATGAAGAGGCCATGTCTATTCAACGCTTAAGAAGCCGCTTTGAGCTAGAGTCCCTGCAACAAGATAATGTAACGGTTCTTTCAAGCGAAAGGGGTACATCTTGGACTGTTATTTATCACGAAGAACTCGGATTTGAAGGTTCTCCTTTGAATCGCTCTATTCACGTCTACTCAGTAGTAGAATCAATTGAACAAGCAGTTCATATCATGAAGCCGTACCAACAATATTTACAATCATGTGGGCTTGCAGTTGCTCCTTCGAGGTTATTCCAACTAGCGGATCGTCTAGGAGAATTAGGGGTAAATAGAATCACTCCAGTTGGTGAAATGAATCAGGCAAAGCCGGGCTGGCACCATGATGGAGGATTCAATCTCCTTGATCTTGTAAGAATGACAGATATTGAACGGAATGTAGAAGAAGACTTAGAACGTTTTGATCCAGATGTTGAATAGAAGGTGGGTTAACAATGAATTTAAAGCAGAAAATAGTATTAATTACAGGAGCAAGCAGGGGCATTGGGGCTGAAATAGCCAGACAGTTTGGTGCTGCAGGCTCAATTGTTATTGTTAATTATTTGAACAATGAAACCCTTGCGGCTAAAGTCGTTAGTGAAATTGAGGCAATGGGTGGTCAATCTGTTGCGATTAAGGCAGATGTGACAGATCGCAACGAAGTAAATGAAATGATAGAATCAATTGTCGACTCCTTTGGTGCCATTGATGTAGTTGTAAACAATGCATTAAGCCACTATACCTTTAACCCTAAAACGAGAAAAACAGCATGGGAAATGGAATGGGAAGATTACAATAAACAATGGGAAGGAAGCGTACATGGCGCTTATAATATATGTAAGGCTGTAATGCCTCATATGAAGAATCAAATGTCAGGAAGAATGATTAATATGGTTAGTAATTTAATTCATTTTCCAATTGTTCCTTATCATGACTATACAACAGCAAAGATGTCATTGCTTGGGTATACCCGAAACCTCGCCAAGGAATTAGGCAGTTTTGGTATTACCGTTAATGCCGTTGCTCCAGGTCTGACTTATCCAACTGATTCAAGCCATGAGACAAAGGAAGATGTTAGAAACCAAATTATTCAATTGACACCTTTGCACCGCTTGGCCCAACCTAAAGATATTGCTGGAAGCGTATTGTTTTTAGCATCTGATCTAGCCTCTTTTGTTACGGGTCAATGTTTAAATGTAGATGGTGGGTTAGTAATGCATTAAGAAAGTTGTTAAGGAATGCTCTACTAACAGGACAAGTAATCATAACGTTACTCAAAAGTAAAATGAATAAGAGACTATATAGAAGAGAAAAAAGCTGTAGATTTCTTTATTAATAAGGAGTCTATGGCTTCTTCATTTTTCTAGAAGGGTTTATATAAATTTAGTTTGGATATTGTATACATTTACCAACAAATAAAAAACATTTACAATAGGGGAGAATTATTAATTATTAACCGGAAGTATGAATTTAAATAGCATTTATTAAAAAATGTTCAATTAGGTTCATTTTCTCACCCTAAAGTTTTTTTAAATGAAAGATTTACTATATCGCCAGTCAAAAAGGGGGGCATTATGGAAGAGAAAGTTTACTTTCAAGCAGAATATGTATTTCGTGAAGCGGCTGAAACATTATTTTTAGAAGAAAAAGCGAAGTTAAAGGTATTATTGTCTCATGCAGAGATTCATCATGTAGGAAGTACAGCCATACCCGGAAGTCTTACTAAAGGAGACGTAGACATTCAAGTGATAGTGAATCAAGAGGATTTTAATTCAGCTAAAGAGATTTTAGTAAAATACTATGATATCAATTCAGGAAGTGTGTCAGATGACACATTCATTTCGTTTAAGGATGATAACAGAAATCCTCCGTTAGGTATCCAATTAACAGTAAGAAACTCATCCCTCGATATATTTTGGAAAATCACAGATGTTTTAAGGGAAAATGAAAATTTGAGACAGCAATATAATCAAATTAAACGGGAATTTAACGGTGAGAGTATGGAAAAGTATAGAGAAGCCAAAGCAAGGTTCTTCATAAATCTCATGAAAACGAAGGCGTATAAGAATAAGTGAAAATAATTTCTTATCCTTTGGAGTTCATATAATGCTACCGATAATTCCTAATATGATGAACCATTTATAACTATTTTAATAGAAAATTATAATCCTTCAATTATTGAAATTAATCCTGATTTTTCATATGATTCTGAATTGATAACAAGATATATTGACTAATTGGAGGAGACTATGAAGTTTTTAAAAAAAGCTTTTAAACGTAGAACTACATGGCTTATTTTCGGGGTGATAATAGCTTTTATTTATTTAAATAATAGTTCTTTACTAGCTCAGAAAAGAGAGAATCGACCCTTTTTGCTTGCTCATAGAGGTGTTGCCCAAACATTTACTATGAAAGATATTCAAAATGATACATGTACAGCCGAAAGGATTTATGAACCGGAACATGATTTTTTAGAAAATACCATTTCATCTATGGAAGCTGCTTTTGAGGATGGAGCTGATATGGTTGAGCTAGACGTGCATATCACAAAAGACAATCAATTTGCCGTATTTCATGATTGGACAATAGATTGTCGAACAAATGGCACAGGCGTTACAAGGGATTATACAATGGCTGAGTTAAAGAAATTAGATATTGGATACGGATATACGGCTGATGGAGGAAAAACATATCCCTTTCGTGGTAAGGGAGTTAACCTTATGCCTTCCCTGAATGAAGTAATGGAACATTTTCCTCACCAAGCATTTCTTATTCATGTGAAGAGTAATGATCCAGAAGAAGGAAAACAACTAGCACGGTATTTATCCCAATTTCCCAAGGAACGTCTGAAAAATATAACAGTTTATGGAGGAGACGAACCTATTGATTCACTGAAAAGGGAAATGCCAAATCTAAAGGTTATGTCTAAAGCAACGATGAAAGCTTGTCTCATTCCATATATAGCAACAGGATGGACAGGGAATGTACCAAATGCCTGTGAAAATACAGAATTACATATCCCAGAAAAAATTGCTCCTCTTCTCTGGGGATGGCCAAACCGCTTTTTAAATCGAATGGATGATGTAAATACTCGTACAATTATTGTTGGTGGAAATGGAAGTGAATTTTCAACTGGTTTTGATTCTATTCAAGATTTAAAAAGGCTTCCAAACGATTATTCAGGGGGCATATGGACCAACCGTATAGATAAAATAGGGGATTACTATAAGAAAAATGAAGAGTAATTTCTAAGAACAAAAACGTATTTCAACTTTACTTTTTTATCCATCCATAGTATGATAAAATTACTAAATTAGATTTCAATGAAAATTACGATAAATTAATGAGAGGTGCTTTTTGTGAGTGCGGTAGGTTCTAAATAGGAAAAGTTAAATGAAATAAATACGATAGCAGAAGTGAATGAGGTACGAAATGTGCCTGTATTTTGCTATGGATTTATTTCAAAACCTATGAAGATACCTACAGTACTTTACAAAGCATGTAATAGTAAGGGAATTAGTTCTATTTTGACGGCTTATTTCCTTATGTATATTACACTTGCCTTGTAATGTGAAAAGCTGCGGTATCCCCGCAGCTTTTTTGTGTTTATATAAGGAGCAAATACTATTCTTTTATGTTTGAAACCTCATTGAAATCTAATGAGTAGGTATCTTCGCTTGTGAAACGAATAAATCACAGTGAGGAGAATGGAAAATGAATCATGCGACTTATGAAAAGTTACAATATAACGAATTAAAACAGATGATTAGATCTTATTGTGTAAGTGGATTAGGTAAACAATTACTAGATAACTTGAAGCCAAGTACAAATATAAAAGTAGTTAAAAATCGCTTAAATGAAACAACAGAAGCACGAGCAATCTTAGACGCAGAGGGGCATGTGCCGTTTTTAGGCATATCTAATATTGATCATACAATACAAAATCTTGAAAAAGGGGTGATGCTTGATCCAAGTGAGTTGCTAAGTGTATCAGACTTCTTAAGAGGGTGTAGAAAAATGAAAAAATTTATGATGAATAAAGAGTTTTTCGCGCCTCTATTAACATCTTACGCCAATTCAATGACTGAATTTAAAAGTATTGAAGAAGAAATTAATTTTTCAATTAAGGGAAATTGTGTAGATTCAGCTGCAAGTAAAGAGTTAAAACGCATACGACATAACATAGCAGTGGCTGAGGAAAAAATAAAGGAACGCTTAAATAAATTTCTCAATAGCAGTTCACATAAAAAGTATATTCAAGAGTTCTTTATTAGCAAAAAAGATGATCGGTATACAATTCCTATTAAAGCTTCCTATAAAAATCAGGTTCCAGGAACGGTAATTGAGGTTTCTTCTAAAGGTTCCACCGTGTTTATTGAGCCAAATACCATTACAAAATTAAATAGGGAACTCTCAAGTCTAAAAGCTGAAGAAGCGATAGAAGAGTATCAAATATTAGCTACGTTATCAGGAATGCTTTTAGAGAATATTTATGAAATCAAGATCAATATGGACCTTATCAGTCAATATGATATGGTGTTTGCGAAGGCAAAGTTCAGTAAGCATGTCGGAGGGATAGAACCGAAGTTAAATGATTATGGATATATCAAATTAGTTGATTGTAAACATCCCCTTTTAACAAGAGAAGCTGTGCCCCTTCATTTTGAGATAGGGAAAGATTATCGTAGCTTGATTATTACGGGTCCTAATGCTGGTGGAAAAACCATTGTTCTAAAAACTATAGGTTTAGTCACATTAGCAGCCATGTCAGGCTTTCACATTATTTCAAACAAGGAAACAGAAATAGCCGTATTTGAAAATATCTTTGTTGATATTGGAGACAATCAAAGTATGGAAAATGCGCTAAGTACATTTTCATCTCATATGAAAAATGTATCAGAGATTATGAGCGCATCAAACAATAATACCCTTTTACTATTTGATGAAATAGGAAGTGGTACAGAGCCGAATGAAGGAGCTGCACTCGCGATTTCAATTTTAGAGGAATTTTACCAAATAGGGTGTATAACAGTAGCGACAACTCATTATGGTGAAATTAAACGTTTTTCCGAAATGCACAGCGATTTTATGAATGCAGCAATGCAGTTTAATAGCGATACATTAGAACCAATGTATCAATTATTAATAGGAACATCAGGAGAAAGTAATGCACTTTGGATTTCTAGAAAAATGAATGTACGAGAAAATGTTCTACAAAGAGCGAAGTACTATATGGAGAACAAAGGGTACCATTTAGAACGGGTAGATGATAATAAAATAAGAAAACCTAAGATTGTTAAAGAAAAGACGGAAGAAAAGGATGAATATAAAAAAGGCGATCGTGTAAAATTATTAGACTATAATGATTTTGGGATTATCTATAAAGAAATGGATAATTTCTATAATGTTATAGTGTTCTACAACAAAGAATTTATGGAAGTAAATGTTAAACGAATTTCCCTAGAGATATCAGCAAAAGAACTATATCCAGACGGCTATGATTTAGAGACATTGTTTATTGATTATACTACCCGAAAAACGCAGCATGATATAGAACGTGGTTCCAAAAAGGCGCTTCGTAAAATCCAAAAAGAGATAAGAAAAAATAAAGGATGAGATGAAACATATCTCTTACTCGTGTAATAACGGAGTCACTTACAAGGTATGTTATACTTCTATTAATTAAAAACGGAAGGAGCACGTTATATGTGTTGCTCATGCTGTCCAGTATTTGATAATCTCCTTATCTAAAAATGAAAATATGAGATAGGGAGTGTTGAATTTGCTAATTCAAAAGAAAATCATTCAAAACGTTAAAAATAAATGTATTGAAGATGAATCAGTCTCAGCTTGTATGATGTATGGGTCTTTTACTAAAGGGGAAGGAGATCAGTATTCAGATGTTGAGTTTTATATATTTATTGGAGATCATGAGATAAATCATTTTAACTCAAGACATTGGATCTCTGAAGTAAATGCTGCTGATTTGATATTTTACAATGAGTATGGAACAGAGGTAGTCATATTTTCAAATATGATTCGGGGAGAATTTCATTTTCTCCCTGAATCAAAAATGGAAATGATCAAAAGTTTTAAATCTACTGGAGTTTTCCCAAACACTGAGTCGATGTATATTTACGATTCTACGGAACAATTACGCCCTTTGCTTGAAGGATTAGGTGGATCTGGTCCAGAAAGAATGACAGATAAAAACGTAAATTTTGCTTTTAATAACGTTGTAAACGCTTGGCTGATGGGTGTAAATGTAATGAAAAGAGGAGAGTTAGCACGTTCTTTAGAGGGGTTAACACACGTGCAAAAATATATATTACAACTCATAAGAGTAAAGGAAAAAACGGTAGAACGTTGGTTAAACAGTACCAAAAATTTGGAAATGGATATAAGTGTTGAATCTTATCATGACTATGCTTCAATAACTACAAAACTAAGAGAGTGTGAATTGAAAACAGCTTATCATAATGCCTTGAAAGTGGTAGAAAAGCTGTATCATAATTTAAGTACTTTTTACACGGTCGATATAGATCAAGGTTTTATTAAAAAGCTTTACATTCACTTAAATGAATAACTCAAATATAAAAG
>NZ_JALAMS010000014.1:33063-100755 GCF_026790145.1 Priestia endophytica
ATAAAAGTAAGGGATCAAGGACTAGACAAATCAACTAATTTGATTGTGGTAATAAAGTGAAAATTGGCACCAGAAGCGGTGAGGAAAGTGATTATGTAGCTTCTCTAGCGCTTTTCAAAAATGGTAGCAGAGGTTATATCATCTATTTTGTTTTGGTTCTCAGGGTATGAGTATAAAAATGAGAAGATAAGAAAAAATACGAAGAGCTTGTTAATCCTTTTTATTACTTCAAGGGGGAATTAGATTATGACAAACTTAGATGGCAAAGTTGCAATTGTAACAGGTGGTGCTTCTGGTATCGGATTAGCTACTGCTAAAGCTTTTCTAGAAAAAGGAGCAAAAGTCGTTATTGGAGACTACAATAATGAAGCTGGAGTAAGCGTCGAAAAAGGGTTAAAAAAACATATAAGGATGTTTTATTTATTACAGTTAATGTGGCTGATGAGCAATCAGTTGAAAATCTTGTTTCTGAAACCGTCAAACATTTTGGAGGGTTAGACATCATTTTTAACAACGCTGGGGTTGGTGTTCAAACACCTACTCACGAATTAACGGCTGAAGAATATAAGAGAGTAATTTCTGTGAACCAAGATGGTGTCTTTTATGGGATTAAATACGCTCTTCGTGAAATGCTTAAAACGGGTGGCGGTTCTATTATTAACACTTCTTCTATTTTGGGCACAGTTGGTGAGCCAACTTCTATTCCATATGCTGCAAGTAAAGGTGCTGTTAATTTAATAACAAAGTCTGTTGCATTAGAATATGCGGATCGTAATATTCGAGTTAATGCTGTAGCTCCTGGATTTATTGAATCTGGACTAGTGAACAAAGAAGCAATGGGTGAGTACTATGATGGTCTAGTAGCCAAACATCCTATTGGTCGACTAGGTGAACCAAAGGAAATTGCACATGCTGTTATCTTCTTAGCTGAAAATGATTTTGTAACAGGTACAACACTTCTTGTTGACGGTGGATACACAGCTAAATAAGACTTTTATAATAACTCGATTCTTTTTATTAGCGCAAATTTTTAAATATATAATAGTGGGCTTCTTAAAAGTCTGATGAATAATAAAAAAGATAAATATGTTGGTGAACAAGTTATCTCACTTTAAATAGCCTTCTATCACTTGGATGATAGAAGGCTATTTAAGATATACGACAGTTACAACCTGTCATTAAAGTAAGAGAGCGTAAAGAGGTGTCTATTATCTATTTAATTCACTATCGTAATTTGGATAAGAAGAGACAGAATGTCCTTTATTATGGATATGTATAACAGTTCTTGTACATAATACCAATTGGTACATATATCCAATTTACATCGTATAAACGCTATAGTTTATCGCAATAAATTATAAAAGGTGGATGAAACGAGATGCTTGACCCTAAAACAATTGAAATTGTGCAATCAACAGTACCGGTTTTAAAAGAACATAGTAAAGAAATTGGCAAAAGATTTTACGAGTTACTATTTGCAAAAGCGCCTGATTTGTACAATATGTTTAATCAAACAAATCAGAAACGCGGGATTCAGCAGGAAGCGTTAGGATACGCGGTTTATGCTGCAGGAGAACATATTACAAACTTAGAGGCTATCAAACCTGTAATCGAAAGAATTTCTCAAAAGCACCGTGCTATAGGGGTGAAAGAAGAGCAGTATCCCATTGTAGGAGAGACTTTACTTCAAGCAGTAAAGGATGTTTTAGGAGATGCTGCTTCTGATGAAATTATTGAAGCATGGGGAAAGGCCTATGGATATATTGCGGATGCCTTCATTAACCTTGAGAAGAATCTTGAAGAAGAAACAAAGAGTCAGCCTGGTGGATGGAATGGATATCGAAGTTTTTACGTAGATAAGAAAGTTGAAGAAAGCGATAATATCACATCATTTTATTTAAAACCTGCTGATGGAAAAGCTATTGCTTCTTACAAAGCTGGACAGTATTTGACGCTAAAAGCAACGATACCAGGTGAAAAGTATACTCATATTCGTCACTACAGTCTTTCAGAATCTCCAGGAAAACCGTATTATCGAATCAGTGTAAAACGTGAAGATGCTCATGATGATAGTCCAGACGGTATTGTCTCAAACTATTTACATAATCAAGTAAAGGTTGGAGAACAATTAGAATTTTCCGCTCCAGCAGGAGATTTTGTTCTGGATCATAGTGAATTACCCGTTGTGTTGATAAGCGGAGGGATTGGGATTACGCCTGTCCTTAGCATGTTGAATACTTTAGTTGAAACACAGTCTACACGTCAAGTGACTTTTATTCATGGAGACACCAATAGTAAAACACACGCCTTTAAAGAACATGTAGAAGAATTAGCTAAAAATCAAGAAAACGTTAAATCATTTATTTGTTATAGCTCCCCTAATAAAGAGGACCAGATTGGACATGATTTTGACAAAGAAGGGATCATTGATCTAGAAGTATTAACATCTACTGTTCCTTCAAAAGAATCCGTATTTTACTTGTGCGGATCCATTCCATTTATGGAATCTATTCTAAACATATTAGTAAAATGGGGCGTATCAAAAGAAAATATTCACTACGAAGCATTTAGTCCGTTAGCACTTTTCGAAGAAGAATGATTAATCCTCTTGAAAAAAGCTCAAATTATTTTTTGAGCTTTTTTATTTCTAAACAAAGAAAGTTTTTTCCGATATATTGTATTTATAGGCTGCTAAAACCATAAAATCGTAAAGCGCATAGCTCATTATGTAGCGGCTATTAGACTGACCACATAAAAAGTATGACGGTTGAATTGAAAAGGGGATTTTAGAGTAGTAAGGAGTGATTTTAGGTGCATAAGGTTGAAATTAGAAGACCACGAATGGAAGAAAATGAGGAAATTCAGCAATTTTTTAGGACAGTCATTCAAGATACATTTGCCAAGGAAGGTTTATCAGAGTTACTTGAGGATATGGAAAATGAAATTAAAGATAAGAAAAAATACTTAAAATGTGATTTTGATAGCTGTGGAAAGGACCGATATTTTTTAATAGCCCTCGATGAAATGCATAATCAAGTTATTGGTACCATTGAATATGGTCCTGCTAGTGATCTGATTAATCGTTGTACAGATGGAGAATTAAAAGAATGGAATGAGATAGGAACGGTATTTGTTCATCCTAATTATCAAGGAATGGGTATAGGAACCCTACTCTTAAATGTAATGGTTCTTACTTTACAGAATCGGAAAATTAAAGAATTTTGTTTGGATAGCGGATACCTCAATGCACAGAAAATATGGAAGAAAAAATTAGGGGAACCCCATTATTTGTTGAAGGATTACTGGGGGGATGGAAGTGACCATATGATTTGGAAAAAACGCACAAATGATATGTCAATTATATTTAGTACATGATTAAAATATATCGTGTAAAGTAATTTAACAAAAAAGAAGATTTAAACTCTACTTGATCTCATAATGTTACTATCTACTATTGCTCTAATATAGATGAGGAACAGAGAAAGAGGGGATGTAATATGAGTAACAGGAAAAAATGGTGTTTTCAGATTCCTTTACAACCCGAGTTTAAAATGAAGACAGCTTATTATATAGAAAAGAGAGAGTTTGATCAAAGAAGAAACAAGTCTTGCTTGTATTATCAATTCAAGTGCAATTCTATTTCTAACACAATGCTAGTGATCCCTGACGGATGTATAGATATTCTGTTTACTTGTGTGCAACAAGCTCCTTATGGAAAAGTTTGTGGAAGTGTTCTTAGAAGTAAGGAAATCCAACTTACTCCAGGGGCAGAATATTTTGGTGTGAGGTTTCCTCTAGGAGGAGAAGCTTTAAAGTGGAATTGTTCTATGAAAGAGATAGTTGAGTGTGAGATGCCAACAAAGGATATATTGTCATTAGATGATCCTGCGCAACAATTAGCCAATCTCCCTTCATTTGAAGGGAGAATACAGCAATTTCAAGAAACAATAGGTCCCCTATTTTTGAATGAAGATCGTTGTTCTTCAATTGTGATGAACGCCTTATATCATATACATTTAAGTAAAGGAAATATTACAATAAACGATTTAGCTCAACAATCTGGTTTCTCAACAAGGTACATACGCAAACAATTTGAACATGCTATCGGAATTTCTCCTAAGTTATTTTCACAAATCGTTCGGTTTCAATGCTCACTGTCTATGTTTATGAACGATAAGAATTATTCAATATGGGATATAATTGAGGAAAGTGGATACTATGATCAAGCGCATTTAATTAATGAATATAAAAAATTCAGTTATTACAGTCCAAAACAGCTAATGGACACCGTAACGAAGGGGGAAAGCATTGGTTATATAACATAGAGGTAAGATATCATTTTACAAGAAAGAATATTCTGACAAATACTTGAGTCTATTTCGAAGAATATATATAATAGATACAATAAAGTTGGAGATAGTATAAGAGATACATATACAACATGGTTATTTCAATCTTATATGAAGAGATTCATTCTAGAATTGAAATAATAGGAGTTTTAATGTAAGCGTTTTCTTTTGGATAATCGATGTTTATCCAGGACTAAGGGGTGAATCGTATCTTAATTAAGAGTGAGAAGCTACACAAACATTTATGACTGATATCCCATTAACTATTTAAAGGAGATATATATGGTGATTTGTTTACCTAATGTAAAGAATAATAGCTATTTACCGTCCCAACCTGAATTTAAATCTTACACAGAGTATTATATGGAACATAGGGAGAAAGGTTTAAAGAATGAGTCTATTCTCATTTTCTATCAATTTAAAGTGAAAGACATAAAAGAAAAAGTTACGGTTGTTCCAGATGGATGTATAGATATTCTAATTAGTTGTGATGAACGCTTACCAGGAGCGAAGGTTTGTGGAAATGTTAGTAAAAGTAAGTATATAAATCTAATCCCAAATACAACTTACTTTGGGATTAGAATTCCATATCTCTATCATATTCAAAAAATGGACTATACTTTAAAGGAGCTGCATGATCAAGAACTTCCCTTAATTGAGCTTATTTCAATGGATAATACAATTGTAGAAAGAATTATAAAAGAAGATTACTTCATAAAAAGGATAGATATATTTAATAAAACGTTGAGAAATATCTTGCTTGATTTTCATACCTCTTCTCCTGTGGAACAAGCTATACATTTTCTCTACTCAACGAGGGGTAATATCTCTATGAATCAACTAGCAAGTGAAGTAGGCTATTCAACAAGATATTTGCGTAAACAATTTGAAATTCACATTGGCATTTCCCCAAAACTATTTAGTAAAATCATCAGGTTTCAATGTTCATTAAATATGCTGTTAAATCATAACCGTTACACAGTAAATGATGTTATTTATGAAAATGGATATTATGATCAGTCCCATCTCATTAATGAATTTAGGGATTTTGGATATATAACCCCATATAAGCTTACTGGTAGAAGATATCAAGGAGTATGGTAAATAGATTTACAGGGAAAAGCATTCTTTGCTTATAAAGAATGCTTTTTTTATATTATTCTCCAAAAAATATTCTGATTGTTCCGATTTATCCAATAAATTAAGGCTATGTCTTGATAATCTTTAATTACTGGAAGGGACTTATAAGCTAAATCACATGGATAAGAAATTACTTAGAGCGAGGTTAGCAGAGAGTTACTTCTACAGACTACAGTAGAAAGGATATTGGGATATGAAACATTATAAGATGTTTATTGATGGAAAGTGGGTTGATTCCATATCAGGTAGAAGCTTTGAATCTATTAATCCTGGGACTGGGAAAGTACATGCTATTGTAGCAGAGGCAGGAACAGAAGATGTAGAATATGCGGTTAAAACGGCTCGGCAAGCATTTGAAAATGGACCTTGGGCAAAAATGGCCCCAAGTGAACGGGGACGCTTATTATATAAAGTTGCTTTAAAAATGAGGGAGAAAGCAGAGTTTCTCGCTGAAATAGAATCAGCAGATAATGGATTACCGATTAATGAGACTAAACTGATTGAGATACCAGCGACAATTGATGTTTTAGAGTTTTATGCGGGTATGACGAATAAGCTAAGTGGAGAAACATTGGCCTCTCCAATGAACCGATTTAATTATACATTAAGAGAACCTTTAGGGGTTATCGGAGCAATCGTGCCATGGAATTTTCCGCTCATGCTTACAATGTGGAAAGTCGCTCCTGCTCTTGCAGCGGGAAATACAATTGTAATAAAACCAGCAGAGCAAACACCAGTTAGCATTTTGGAGTTAGTGAAGATATTCCAAGAGGCGGGTCTTCCGGATGGGGTCATTAATATAGTTCCAGGGTTCGGTCACACAGCAGGTAATGCTCTAGTTTCTCATCCTGGAATTGATAAAATTGCTTTTACAGGTTCAACTCGTACAGGCCAGCTTATTATGCAATCAGCAAGTAAAAATCTAAAACCTGTTTCACTAGAGCTTGGTGGGAAATCACCAAATATTATATTCGATGATGCAAACTTAGAAGATGCGATAAATATGGCTTCTTTCGGAATCTATTTCGGCCAAGGACAAGTATGTGCAGCTGGTTCTAGAATCTTTGTTCAAGATTCAATTTATGATGAATTTATAGAACGTTTTGTAAAAAAAGCCCAATCTATACGTGTTGGAAATCCGCTTGATTCAACAACACAAATGGGTCCTCAAGTTTCAAATAAACAGCTGGAACAAATTGAAAAGTATGTATCAATAGGAATAGAAGAAGGCGCCAATCTAGTAACAGGAGGAGAACGTTTTACAAGAGCTGGGGATGGATACTACTTCACACCAACCGTTTTCGAAAATGTTACGAACCAAATGACGATTGCTAAAGAAGAGATTTTTGGACCAGTAGCTTCAATTATCCGATTTAGTGACGAAGCAGATGCCCTTCAAAAAGCAAATGAAACCATTTATGGATTAGCGTCAGGAGTTTGGACAAATGACTTAAAACGTGCACATCGCATGGCACGCGGAATTAAAGCAGGAACAGTTTGGGTGAATGCGTATAGCTTTCTGGACAGTGGAGCCCCTTTTGGTGGAACAAAGCAAAGTGGATTTGGGCGTGAATTAGGGGTACAAGCTCTCGAAATGTATACTCAAACAAAACATGTTTGGGTGGATTTAAATGAGCGAGCAATGAACTGGTATGGTGGATAGATTTCTATATGGGCATCTTATTCATTCTCTAACTCTATAAGTAAAGAATGATGAAAGTTTTATATTCTTCGAAAAAGAGATAGAGTAAAAACTTCATTTTTTCATTGGCTATTTGGAAAGGAGGAGGAGATTGGAGACAGAAAAATCAGTACATGACATAGCCTTTCGTCCAAATAAAATTGAACTTAAGCGAACACTAAAGTTAAGAGATTTAGTTATCTTTGGGCTAGGATTCATGGCCCCAGTAGCAGCGATGTCCTTATTTGGAATCATAACCGTCGTTTCCGAAGGACATTCAGTGCTTTCTTATATCATTGGATTTGTTGCTATGTTATTTACAGCCTACAGTTTTGGGAAAATGGTAGAAGCATATCCTGTAGCTGGTTCTACTTATACGTATGCACAGCATGCGCTTCATCCTAAAATAGGTTTTATTGCAGGATGGGGAATGCTACTTGATTATCTTTTAATTCCGATGCTTACCTTTCTTATTAGTTCTAATTTTGCGCATGCTCTTGTGCCAAGTATCGCGGTTTGGGCCTGGGTCCTTATCTTTGCTATTCCTATTACCCTAGTAAATATAATGGGTGTTGAAGTTGCTGCTAAAGTAAATACAGTATTAGTCCTTTTAATGATTTTGGCTGTTTTAGTTTTTGCCATAAGTGCAGGCCATTATATTGTAACAGGAAACTTATCTCTTATTCAGTTTGATGCGATCTATGATCCGAGTCATTTCTCTATTGGTGCTATTATTAGCGGATCTGCTATTGTTATCGTTGCTTATCTTGGATTTGATGCAATCACAACATTAGCAGAAGAAACAAATGTAGGTGGGAATAAGATTGGGCTAGCTATCATGTTCACATGCGTTATTCAAACGATATTTTACGTTTCAGTAACCTATTTAGCTGTGATTATAGTAGGACATTATACAGTGATTAAGAATCCGGATATAGCCTTTTTTAACATACTCCATACTATTGGTAGTCTATTTCTTCAAACCTTTATTACAGTAATGATTATAGCTTCTGGGGTAGCGAGTGCATTAGCAAGTCAATCAGCTTCAAGTCGCTTACTTTTAGGAATGGGGCGTGATAATGTCTTGCCAAAGAAGTTTTTTGGGTATATCCATCCGAAGTATAAAACACCGGTCAATAACATTCTTTTAATGTCTATAGCTGGCATCATAGGGGCTCTATCACTAAATATGCAATTGGTATCAGATCTTGTTGCGTTTGGGGGATTATTAGGGTTTGCCTTTGTCAATATATGTGTGATTAACCATTACTATATAAAAAATAAGCAAAGAAATGCATTGAAATATTTAATCATTCCATCCTTAGGCACTATCGTGTGTCTCTATATTTTATGGGGACTTTCGACAGCGGGGAAAACAGTAGGCCTTTTATGGTTAGGACTAGGTTTTATTTATCTTATTGTTCGATCCTCATCCTCAAAAGAATTTAAAGCCTTCTTATCAAATAAGGAAGAAGCAACACTTGATGGAAATCCTAAGTGAGAACAGGGGATTTACCCCTTACTAATATATTTTAGGAGGAATACGTATGCAAAAATTATCTAAGGGTTCTACTTTTACACATGCCGAATTAGCGGAGATTGATAAGAAACATTATTTGCACCCAACTACTCCCCCAAAAGCACATTACCTATCAGGTCCTCCCACCATTTTTTCGGAGGGTCATGGAATTTATCTTAAAGATTTACAGGGGAAAGAACGAATCGATGGTGTATCTATGCTTTGGAATGTAAATTTAGGATACGGAAATGAAGAGTTAGCTGAGGCGTCTAAGCAACAGATGCTAAAACTTTCTTATAGTTCTTCATTTAGTGGGCAGTCAAATGAACCAGCCATTCTTTTAGCACAAAAAGTGGCTTCAATGGCACCTGGGGACTTGAATGTTTGTTTCTTTACATCAGGAGGCTCAGAATCTAATGATACAGCTTTCAAGTTGGCTCGTTTCTATTGGAAGGTGAAAGGACAGCCAGAGCGTACAAAGATTATTTCTCTAGATCAATCATTCCACGGGGTTACAGTAGGAGCTACAAGTGCTACTGGGATAGAAGGATTTCAAAAGTTTACAACTTCCAATGCGCCAAACTTTCTTAAAGCCGCCGCTCATGCAGTAGAAGCGGAACTGGGAGATAAGACGGATCCAAACTATCCACGCTCTATTAGAGGAACGATAGAAGCAGAGGGAGCAGATACCATTGCCGCTGTAATTATCGAACCAATTCAAGGAGCAGGAGGAGTAAGATTTCCTCCTAAAGGATATATTCAAGCAGTACGTAAACTTTGTGATGAATATGGTGTTTTAATGATTGCCGATGAAGTAATCTGCGGATTTGGACGTACTGGGAAAATGTTTGGTGTAGATCATTGGAACATAGTACCAGATTTTCTCTGCGTAGCAAAAGGAATTTCAAGTGGATATGCTCATCTTGGAGCTGTCATTATGAGAGAACATGTTAGGGAAGCGTTTGTGCAATCTGATGAAATGATGTTTCATGGATTCACATATAGCGGTCATCCTGTTGCTTGTGCAGTTGGATTAAAAACGATTGAAATGATTGATAGGGACAACATTGTGGAAAATAGTCGAATGCGTGGGGAGGAGTTATTGAGAGGGCTTCAATATTTAGAAAGAAATCATAAACATGTAACGAAAGTAAGAGGGCTTGGCCTTTTAGTAGGGCTAGAGCTATTTAGAGACCCTGAGAGTGGTATTCCATTTGACCCATCCCAACACGCAGCAGCACAATACACAGATATTTGTATGGAGCTAGGATTACAGCTACGTTATTTTGATTGGAAAGGGACAAACACAGTAGCCCTTGCACCACCGCTTATTATTACAAGTGAACAAGTGGAAGAAATTATTAGCAGAATGGATCAAGCGCTTAAAAGATTTGAAGAACAAATTTGAGTTTCTAAATAAACACAGCATCAGGGGGAAGCTAGAATTTCTAAGCTTCCCTTTACTTGTAATAAGAGAGGGAAAAGGGTGAAAAAACAACTTCATCTTACGTTATATATGATAGAGCCAAATTAAAGTTAAAAAATACGAACGAAGAAGTGAGTGTATACCACTTCTTTAAGAGATATAGGAGGAATAAGAATGGAGAAAAAAACAGGTTTTATTTGTGATGAAAGCTATTTCTGGCATGATACAGGAAATGGAGCGCTTTTTTGCCACCAGGTGGATGGATTGAGGCTGATGAACATGGGGAAAGCCCGAAAAGTAAGCGGAGAGTGAAGAATCTTTTAGAGAAAAGTAGATTTATAGAAGAACTGCACGTTTTAAAGCCTCGTTCCGCTACAAGGAAAGAAGTAGAATGGAATCATGCTCGTTCATATATTGATCGAGTAGAATACTTAAGTCGTACTGAGGGAGGGGATGCAGGAGAATTAGCAATTGCCGCACATTATGCGAAAAAAGAATATAACTTGAAGAGAGTTTTAATTATAGATTGGGATGTTCATCATGGGAATGGGACGGAGAGTTCATTTTATAATGATCCAGACGTATTAACAATCTCCCTTCATCAAGAATATAATTTTCCGTCTAATAGAGGTTATGCTGAGGATGTTGGGGAAGATAGCGGGGCAGGTTTTAATGTGAATATTCCCCTACCTGCTGGAACAGGAAATGCGGGATATTTGTATGCTATAGAGAAGATTATCAGTCCGATAGCAGAACAATTCAAACCAGAGATTATCCTTGTATCCGCTGGCCAAGATGCAAGCGTCTTTGATCCTCTAGCTCAAATGATGGTAACAGCAGAGGGTTTTAAAGAAATGGCTATTGCCATAAAAGAATTAGCCAAGCGTCTTTGTGAGGGACGTTTAGTTTTATGTCATGAAGGAGGATATAGTGCAGCATATGTGCCAATTTGTACAATAAAAATTATAGAAGGGATAAGTGGGTTACAAAGTGAAGTAAGAGAAGACCCGTATTATGAAACAATAAAAGGACTTCCTACAAACGTTTTAGCACCTCACCAAAAGCAAGCTATCCAACAAGTAATAGAGGTACAATCTCCATTTTGGGAATTTGAGAATTTATCTCGAGTATAAAATATAAAGTTATGATGTTAAAAGCACTGAGGCTAATAGTTAATCCCAGTGCTTTTTGATGGATTTAAAGTTCTTCATTACTAAACATTAAACGTTTTAATAAGACGTTTGGCACTTTTAGATATGTAACGATCTTTTAGCCAAATCACAGCTGCTTTTGATTCAATGACACAGTCATTAACTTTAATGATTTTCAATCCGTTTAAAGGAAACGAAGATAAGGTTGATTCAGGAAGTAAGGTAATGCCAGAGCCTGATTTCACAAGAGATAAAAGGATAGCAGCATCTGCACATTCACATACAATGTTAGGTTTTAAATTGTTCTTCATAAAGGCCTCAATTACAAGTTCATACAACCCTGTTCCATCTATACGATGTAATAACATAAGCGGCATTTTAGCAATCTCTTTTAACGAAAGGGATTCATTAACCTCTAAATCTTCGGGAACAATGGCTACAAACTTTTCTTTTGGTAAAGGCAGAAAAGAAAAGTTCTCCATATCTACCGGTAAGCGAACAACTGCAAATTCAATCTTTCTTTCTTGCAGGTATTTGGTAAGTTCATAGGAATCTCCTTCAAGGACTCTATATGTTACTAAAGGATATTGCTCTCTAAATAGACGGATTCTTTCCGATAAATAAGAAAAGCATGTCTTTACAGTCCCAAAAGCCAATATTCCCCTAAGTCCTTCTCCTGTTTCTTGAACTTCTACATTGATTTCTTCTAGTTTTTCAATAAGATCTTTGCCGCGTTTATACAATGTTTTTCCGGCTTCTGTAAGCTCCATTTCTTTTCCGTTACGTTCCAATAGTAAAACACCTAATTCTTGTTCAAGCAATTTTAACTGATGACTAAGAGGGGGCTGCGCCATATGTAGTTTCTTGGCGGCCCTTGTGATTTGTTTTTCCTCAGCAATAGCAGTAAAGTAGCGGAGCTGTCTTAAGTCCATAAGCTTATCCTCCCTGTTTCGGTATACTTTTTTCGTATGGAAAACCAATTTTTTAAGTAATTTTCATATATCTGACATTATGATACATTATTTTTGTAAGCGATACCAATATAAAATTCTAAATATTTTTAATTTTTAGTTATTTTATAAGTGTAAGAGTAATTGCTTAAAAAAATTCAGGAAAGAAGGAGAAAAACTGATGTCAAAATTCGAACAATCAAAACAAAAATTAAGAGGATCAATTGCTCCTATCATTACTCCATTTAATGAAGATGGTTCTGTTGATTTTGAGACGCTAGAATCTCTTATTAATTGGCATATTGAAAGTGGAAGCCATGGTATTTCTGTGACTGGAACGACAGGAGAACCTAGCTCTTTAACAATCGAGGAACGAATTCAAGTGATAGAACGAGCTGCAAAAGCTATTAATGGGCGGGTTCCTTTTGTACCTGGAACAGGATCTACAAATCATGAAGAAACGCTTTATTTAACAAAAAGAGCAAGTGAGATTGAGGGAGTAGACGGGGTCCTTATTATCGTTCCTTATTACAACAAACCATCTCAACATGCTCTTTACAAGCATTTCAAAAAAGTGGCAGATACAGTGCCGAACCTTCCGATTATCGTCTACAACATTCCGGGAAGAACAGCCGTAAATTTGGAAGTAAAGACACTAGCCAAATTAAATGAAGATTGCCCTAATATTATTGGCGTTAAAGAATCAAACAAAGATTTTGAACATGTTAACCGTGTGTTATTAGAGTGTGGAAGAGATTTTCTTCTTTACTCAGGTATTGAATTACTTTGCTATCCAATGCTTGCAATTGGCGGAGCTGGTTATATCAGTGCTACAGCAAATGTTGAACCTAAAAAAGTTGCAGAAGTTTATGATGCATGGAAAGAAGGCGATGTAGAACGAGCTGCAAACCTCCACTATGAGTTAATGCCATTAAATGATGTTCTCTTTAAAGATACGAACCCAGCTCCACTAAAAGCAGCACTAGGGATGATGGGCCGTATTAAACCTATCCTTCGTTTACCTATGGATTTACCAACACAAGAACTTCAAGATGAGATTCGTGAAGTCCTACAGCACTATGTTGAACTTGATAAAATCACAGCGAAGTAAAATAAATGAATTAAAAGGCAACAAGGAAATGATATAAAGGATGTGAAAAGATGAGAAACGAGACAGCTATTACTGAGACAAGAATGAAAGATGTACGTATTGAACATGTAAAACTCTATATTAATGGTGAATTCGTAGAAACAAGCTCTAAAGAAACATTTGAGAATACAAATCCATTTACAAATGAAGTTATTAACACTGTTTCATCCGGCCAAGAAGAAGATATAAATAAAGCAGTAGCAGCCGCTAAAGAGGCCTTTGAAGGTTCATGGGGAAAGATAAAAGTCCAAAATCGAATGGAGTATATTAATAGAATTGCAGATTTAATTGATGAAGACATTGAAGAGATTGCTTTCTTAGAATCTATGGATACAGGTCTTCCTATTAGTCAAACAAAGAAAATGACAGCTCGTGCTGCAGAAAATTTTCGCTTCTATGCCCGTTTAGTTCAAACGAAACTACATGGAGAATCATACCCGGTAGATGATGAGTTTATTAATTACACATTATATAAACCGCTTGGACCTGTTGGACTTATTACACCCTGGAATGCTCCATTTATGCTCGAAACTTGGAAAGTAGCACCAGCTCTCGCAACAGGAAACACGGTTATTCTAAAACCTGCAGAGTTATCTCCGCTAACAGCAGATAAGTTAGCCAAAATCATTCATAAAGCTGGGCTACCAGAAGGGGTTTTTAACGTCGTACATGGATTTGGGGAGAGTGCTGGCGCTGCTCTTGTGGCTCACCCAGATGTAAAAGCTATATCGTTTACAGGAGAAACGACAACAGGTTCAACAATTATAAGAAATTCAGCGGATACATTAAAGAAAACATCCATGGAACTTGGAGGTAAGTCTCCTCTGATTGTCTTTGATGATGCAAACTTTGATCAGGCACTTGATGCAGCTGTTTGGGGAATCTTTTCTTTTAATGGTGAACGCTGCACAGCAAATTCACGCGTGTTTCTTCACAAAAATATAAAAGATAGATTTGTGAAAGCCTTAAAAGAACGTGTAGTAAAGATTAAAATTGGCGACCCAATGAATCCTTCTACACAGCTTGGACCTTTAATTGAAAAAAATCACTTCAATAAAGTAAAACGCTATATTGAGATTGCAAAAGAGGAAGGTTGTGAAGTTGTTCAAGGAACTGTACCGGAAGAAGTAAAAGAAGGTAACTTTGTTCCACCAACTCTTCTATTAAATGCAACAAATGATATGAAAGTATGTCAGGATGAGATTTTCGGACCTGTTATGGCTGTTATTGAATTCGAAACAGAGGAAGAAGTTATTTCTCTAGCAAATGAAACAAGATATGGTCTAGCTGGATATGTATGGACAAACGATATTAAAAGAGCGCACAGAGTTGCACAAGCAGTTGAAGCAGGCATGCTTTGGATTAATGCCCAAAATGTTCGCGATCTTCGCATTCCATTTGGAGGAACGAAAGATAGTGGTATTGGTCGCGAGGGAGGACATTACGCTATTTTTGAATTTTATACCGAACCAAAAGTTATTCATGTAGCTATTGGGAATCATCATATCCCTCAATTTGGAAAGTGATGAACATTAACATAATAAGGGGAACTATCAAAGATGAGTGAAAGGGGAAAAAGAGATGCCAGCTAAAACTGGAAAACAATATATTGAACGCGTTGATAAGGCAAAAGCAAATGTATGGATTAATGGAGAACAAGTAATAGGAAATGTATCTGAGCATCCAGCTTTTAAAGGGGTGATGAAAACACAGGCAGCGCTGTATGATATGCAGCATGATCCGAATAAAAAAGACTATATGACGTACGTTTCACCAACGACAGGAAATCGAATTGGAACTTCATTTATGCAGCCAAAAACAAAAGAAGATTTAGAAATGCGACGTAAAATGATGCAAGAATGGGCGAGATACAATAATGGGATGATGGGACGTTCTCCGGACTACATTAATGTTGGCATGATGGCATATGGAGCAGCAGCTGATATGTTTGGGAAACAAGACGAAATGTATGCGAGAAACATGGAGAATTATCTTGAATATTGCCGCGAAAACGATTTGTCTTTAACGCACACTTTAATTAATCCTCAAGTGAACAGAGGAGTGAACACTGCACAGCTCCCAGATCCATACATTGCAGCGAGAATTAAGGAGAAAACATCTGAAGGAGTTGTAATCAAAGGAGCGCGTTTACTGGCTACCCAAGGTGGAATCACTGATGAAATTATGGTTTTTCCTTCTACATTATTGAAACAATCAGAAGAAGAAAATCCATATGCCTATGCATTCTCCATTCCTAATAATACACCTGGGTTGAAATTCATTTGTCGTGAATCTTTTGATTATGGTAAATCAAATTTTGATCATCCATTAGGTTCACGTTTTGAAGAAATGGATACGATTGTTGTGTTTGATGATGTAGTTGTACCTTGGGATCGCGTATTTTCTTTAGGAGACGTAGAGACGTGTAATGAGGCTTATAATGCTAGCAATGCTGTTGTTCATATGACACACCAAGTTGTATCTAAAAATATCGCTAAAACAGAGTTTATTCTTGGCACTCTTCAACTTATGGCAGAAACAATCAATATTGGACAGTATCAGCATATTCAAGAAAAAATTTCAGAAGTGATTATTGGACTCGAAACAATGAAAGCATATGTAACAGCTTCAGAAGCTAATGCCAAAATGGATCAGTGGGGCACAATGACACCAGAGTTTGCACCTTTAAATGTCGCGCGTCACTATTTCCCAAAATTGTATCCTCGCTTTACTGAAATTATGCAGTTAATGGGAGCGAGCGGTTTAATGGCCATTCCGAATGAAGCAGATTTTCATTCCCCTATTCGCTCAGATCTTGATAAGTATCTTCAATCCGCAAATGGAGACGCTTACAACCGGGTGAAATTGTATCGTCTTGCATGGGATATATGTATAAGCGCATTTGGTTCACGTCAAACACTTTACGAGCGTTTCTTCTTTGGTGATCCCATTCGGATGGCAAGTGCCCTTTATAACGGATATGACAAGCAAGAGTATGTAGATCGTGTAAAAGAATTTCTAAATCGCTCAGAAGAAGTTGTGGAAAGTAAATAAGGGTAAGAGGGGGATGAAGGAGATGAACTTTAATATTATTCGAATTGCAAGAACCGTACTTAACGTGAAAGATTTAAATCGTTCTAAAGATTTCTATGTGAAAGCTCTAGGGATGATTGAAACAGAAACGAAAGATGATTGTGTATATTTGAGAGGGCTTGAAGAACATACTCATCACAGTTTAGTGTTGAAGAAATCTGAAAAGCTAGGGGTACAAGCACTTGGATATAAGGTCGAGAAAGAGGAAGATTTAGAGCGTATTGAAGAACTCTTTAAATCAAAAGGTTTAAAAACAAAATGGGTAGAAAAAGGAAAACAACATGCCCTTGGAAGAGCATTACATGTCCATGATGTTTCAGGAATTCCACTTGAATTCTTTTGTGAAATTGAAAAAGCGGAACGATTAATCCAGCGCTATGATTTGTACAGTGGTGCTCGTATTCAGCGTATTGATCATGTAAACTGCGCCGTTCCTGATGTTGAGAAAGCGTATGATTTTTTCATAAACGAACTTGGCTTTGCTTGTTCAGAATATACAACAACAGAAGAAAATCGTATTTGGGCTGCTTGGTTACATCGTAAGCAAACTGTGCATGATCAGGCATTTATGAATGGAGAAGGTCCAAGACTTCACCATTTTGCGTATTGGCTTCCAGATCCATTAGCCCTCATTCATTGTTGTGATGTTCTTGCTTCATTAGGATATGCTGAAAATATTGAAAGAGGACCCGCTCGTCATGGTTTATCTAATGCATTCTTCCTCTACTTAAGAGACCCAGACGGCTATCGTATTGAACTCTACAATGGAGACTATTTGACAAGCGATAACGACTTTGAACCGGTACGTTGGGACTTAAATGATCCTAGACGCCAAACATTCTGGGGAGCGAAAGCACCAGATAGCTGGTTTAATGAAACATCACCTTTTCTAGATATTGAAACAAATGAAGAAATCTCCACAAAACAACCAAACCTTGCGCAACGAAAACCAGAGTTTGTGATCTAAGAGGGAGGATTTGTAATGGATCATCGTATATTTCGAAATGCAATGGGGAAATTTGCTACAGGCGTTACGGTTATTACAACCGATATAGATGGAGAAGTTCATGGGATGACAGCAAATGCTTTTATGTCTGTTTCCCTTAACCCACCTCTCATTTTGATTTCGATAGATGAAAAAGCAAAAATGCTCTCCAAAATTAAAAAGTCAGGGCGTTTTTCTGTGAACATTCTATCTGAAGAACAGCAGGAAGTGTCCATGTTGTTTGCAGGCCAATCAAGTGATAAAGAGAACGTTTCCTTTGAGAAGAGAAATGGAAATTCGGTTATAAAAGAGGCTTTAGCAAACATTATTTGTACGGTATATGGCAGCCAAGTAGCAGGTGATCATACGTTATTTATCGGAGAAGTTGAGGATGTTATCTTGCGTGATGGAAAACCACTTGCTTTTTATGAAGGAAAGTATAGTAGACTAATGACCCTACAGCTAACTTAAAAAGGAGAGAGAGCAGAATGGAAACCATTCATCTTCGCTACCCAATAGAAAAATTAACGGTTTGTAATCGGGAATCTTGTGTTTTAGCACTTGGTTTCTTTGATGGGATACATGTCGGTCACCGAGCCATTTTAGAGAAGGCCAAACAGATAGCAAAGCAAAAGAGATTGAAATTTGGCGTTATGACCTTTTTCCCCCATCCAAAAGCCATTTTGTTTCCAGAAAAGAAGCCAATGAAATATTTAACGCCGCTAAAAGCAAAAGAAGAAGGTTTTAAAGAATTAGGAGTGGAGAAGTTATTTATTGTCGAGTTTACTCCAGAATTCTCTGCTCTCTCTCCTAAAGAATTTGTAGATCAATATATATGTAATTTTAAATGTAAGCATGTTGTAGCAGGATTTGATTACTGCTATGGAGCGAAAGGAAAAGGGAACATGGAAACAATGGTCGAGCATGGCGAGGGTGAATTTGAGGTGACCGTGATTTCGAAAGTGAAGCATCACTATGAAAAAATTAGTTCAACAGCTATTAGAGGGTTGCTTGCACATGGACGTGTGAGCGATATACGAAGCTACCTTGGGCGCCCTTATCAAGTTCAAGGAACACCTATCTACTATTCTCATGTTGGACAAAATAACATTTTTATGGAGATTCATGTTGATAGAGAGTACAGATTGCCTAAGCCAGGGTTATATAAATTGAAAGTAGAGGTTAATGGTTCATCTTATGAAGGAGTCTGTCATCAAATGTTTATAAACAAAAACGGAGCTTCTTTATTAATTCAAATGAAAAAATATGAGGGTAAAGAGGATTTTCATTCCGTCAACATAACGTGGCTTGATTTTATAAAAGGAGAGCCAAACAAATGGAATGATATGCATGAATATATACAAAGGGATGAGCTTGTTATTTAATCCCAAATAATCTTAAGAAAGGGGCTTAAACGTGGCAACGCAAACTAAATTAAAAAGAGATTTATATATTAATGGAGCCTGGCAAAAAGCAGAGGAGTATACGCTTTTAAAATCTCCTTATTCTGATGAAGTAATTGCTGAAATTCCAGTAGCAAACGAAAAGGAAATTGAGATGGCAATAGAAGCGGCTGATCGTGCAAGAGAGAAAATGGCGGCAATGCCAGCATATGAACGAGCGGATATTCTAGAAAAAGTCGTTCAGTTGCTTAAAGAGCGCCAAGAAGAAGCGGCAACAATTATTGCAAATGAAGCAGCAAAACCGATTACGGCAGCACGGGAGGAAGTAAAGAGAACCATCCATACGTATAAATTTGCAGCTGAAGCAGCAAAACGGATTTACGGGGAAACCCTACCCCTTGACGCGGCTCCAGGAGGACAGAATCGAACTGCCTATACGGTAAAGAAGCCTATCGGCATTATTGGAGCCATTACCCCTTTTAACTTTCCGATGAACTTAGTAGCTCATAAGGTAGGACCCGCAATTGCTACTGGAAATACGGTTGTGCTCAAGCCTGCATCACAGACTCCTCTTTCCTCCTATTTCTTAGCAGATTTGTTTCATGAAGCAGGTCTCCCAGCAGGCGCTCTAAACATTATAACAGGCAGCGGTAAAACAGTTGGTGATCAATTAGTAGAGGATCAGCGGATTGCTGCTCTAACTTTTACAGGAAGTCCTAGCGTTGGACTTGGTATCCGCAATAAAGCAGGCCTAAAGCGCGTGACGCTTGAACTAGGTTCAAATTCGGCCGTTATTATTGATCAAGGGGTCCCCATTAAAAAAGCAGTCTCTCGTTGTGTCAAAGGTGCCTTTTCTTTTCAAGGACAAGTTTGTATTTCGCTTCAACGCATCTACGTTCATGAGCACATTTATGAAGAGTTTGTTGAAGAGTTCGTAAAAGAAACAGAAAAGTTAAAGGTTGGAAATCCCTTAGATGAAGAAACAGATGTGTCAGCTCTCATTTCTAAGAGGGATGTAAACCGTACATTAAGCTGGTTAAAAGAGGCAGAGGAACAAGGGGCAGAAATCAGATTTGGGGGAAAAACTAAAGGAAATTCCTTACTTCCAACGATTGTTTTAAATGCCAAATCATCTTTAAAAGTTTCTTGTGAAGAAGTCTTTGCACCAATTGTTGTGATCAATAAGGTAGCTTCAATGGAAGAAGCAGCAAGAGAAGTCAACCACTCTAAATACGGTTTGCAGGCTGGGATTTATACAGAGAACATTCATACAGCTTTAAAGATGGCTGATAAACTTCATGTTGGGGGCGTTCTTATTAATGATATCCCTACATTTCGTGTGGACCATATGCCTTACGGAGGAGTGAAAGAAAGCGGTACGGGAAGAGAAGGAATAAAATATGCAATGGAAGAAATGCTGGAATTAAAGCTCATTATTTTTAATCAAGACTAGTTGATGAAAATGGAAAGTAGATTAAGGGAGGAAGTTAAGATGGAATTAAAAAAAGAAGCAGCTGAACCCCCTGTTTCGCTTAATTATAAAAGAATAGTAGTTTCATCTCCTTTTCAAAAATTAATAAAATCTAAAAAGAGATTTACGTTGTTCACTACCATCTTTTTCTTAGTATTCTCGTTACTACTTCCAGTATTAGCTTTTTACTCTGATATTCTAACAAAACCGCTCATTGATCCTTTCTCATGGGGCTGGGCTTTTGCCTTTGCCCAGTTTTTCATGACATGGGGAGTTTGTCATTTATATATGAAGAAAGCAGCCGAATTCGACCAAATCGCAAAAGATGTGCTAGAAACAGAAGAAAAGGAGATGGGGCGAGATGGACAGTAAAGTTATCGCACTTTTTCTCTTAGTTGTTTTCATCACGCTCTTAATTACCTTTTACACAGCTCGAAAGACGAAAGATGCTCGTGCTTTTTATACAGCTGGAGGGGGATTAAAAGGGTGGCAAAATGGTTTTGCTATTGCAGGAGATTTTATGTCTGCTTCTTCTTTTCTAGGTCTAATTGGAGCCATTGCCCTTTTTGGTTATGACGGCCTTTTTCTGATGTATGGGGCTCTTGTTTCTTATCTTGTTGTATTGTTGCTTGTTGCAGAACCGCTGCGCAATTTAGGAAAGTATACACTAGCTGACATGATTGCAGAGCGCTTTCGCTCTAAAAAAATAAGAGCAGTCACCGCTTTTAATGCACTGACTATCTCTATCTTCTATATGTTAGCTCAGCTAGTAGCGGCTGGATCGTTGTTTAAACTTTTATTAGATATCAACTATGAACTTTCTGTCATTATCGTCGGGATTGTTATGCTTACCTTTGTTCTCTTCGGAGGTATGACCGCTACAAGTTGGGTGCAAATTATCAAAGCTTTTCTTCTTTTGGGCGGGACGATTTTTATCTTTATTCTTGTCATGAGTAAGTTTGACTTTAATTTTATTCGTGTATTCCAAGAAATGAAAACGGCCACACCACTTAAAGAAGCCTATTTAAATCCTGGGGCAAAGTATACAAATGGGCTTGATGCTATTTCACTAACGCTTGGGTTAGTTCTTGGAACAGCTGGTTTGCCTCATGTATTAAGCAGATTTCTGACTGTTCCAGATGCAAAAGTAGCTAGAAAGTCTGTTGTCTATTCTATTTGGATTATAGGTCTTTTTTATATTATGGTTATCTTCTTAGGATTTGCCGCTGCTAGATTTGTAGGAGTTGATACAATTATGGCAGCAAACTCAGCTGGAAATATGGCAGCTCCTTTATTAGCAGAAATGCTTGGAGGAGAAACGTTATTTGCTATCATCTCGGCTGTTGCATTTGCGACGATATTAGCAGTAGTAGCAGGCATTGTTATTACGGGAGCCACCGCTTTTTCACATGATTTTTATAATGAAATTTTAAAAAATGGAAAGGCAACACAAGGTCAACAAATGAAGATGGCTCGTATTGCTTCTGTTGTCATTACCGTTCTTTCTATTATCCTAGCTTTATTTGTCCAAAATATGAATGTGGCTTTTTTAGCTTCGCTTGCTTTAACAGTAGGAGCTAGCTCTAATTTGCCTGTTATTTTATTTACAGTGTATTGGAAGCGTTTCAATATAACTGGTGCACTCACCGGAATTCTGGTTGGATTAATAGGAACACTTCTTTTCGTGTCATTAAGCCCAAGTATATGGAGTCCAATAAAAGGAGCTGCTCTATTTGTTGGAGAACCTTTATTTCCCTTAACCTCTCCAGGAATTGTATCTATTCCACTTGGGTTCTTAGGAGCTTATCTAGGTACCGTACTTTCTACAAGACGGGAAACAGGGAATTTTGATGAAATTTTAGTGAAATCAAATACAGGAAACGATGTAAAAGGCGTAAATGATCATTAGAAACAAGCTATAAGATACTTTATATGAGGAGTGACAAGATGAGTAATGTACAGATGAAAAGGCATGGAATTTCGTATACGGAAGAAACAGCAATAGATCCAAGCTATACAGGAACTAGCGCTATATTTCATAAAACAAAAGGGTTAGTTTTTAATGCTCCCATAAGTGGCACAATTTATGGAACATTACTAAATTATAAAGGTGCCCTAAGCTCATTAGGGGACGCTATACATGATGCTCCTTATAAAGAACCTCCAAAAGCTCCGATAATGTATATTAAACCGGCGAATACAGTGATTGGACATTGCATGCCTATTCCATGCCCCGTAGACATAGATGAACTAGAAATGGGCGCATCACTTGGAATTGTCATAGGAAAACAAGCAACAAATGTCTCAATGAACGAAGCTTTAAATTATGTAGAAGGATTTACAATTGTAAACGATGTGAGTGTTCCTCATGAAAGTGTATACAGACCAGCAATAAAGCAGAAAGCTCGCGACGGTTTTTGTCCTGTTGGTCCTTGGATTGTGGAGAAGTGTGAAGTGAAAAACCCGGATAATTTAGGAATAAGAGTATATATTAATGGCGAATTAAAACAAGAAAATACAACAAGTAATCTCATTCGTCCAATTCAACAGTTAATAGCGGATGTAACCGAATTTATGACATTAGCTAAAGGTGATGTCCTTCTTGTAGGGATTCCTGAAAACGCCCCAATAGCTAAAAAAGGGGACCATGTTCGAATTGAAATTGATCAAGTAGGTTTTTTAGAAAATCAAATTGTTGCTGAGGATAAAGTGAAGTTAGGAGGGAAAGTATGAAGAGAGCTCGTATAGCTTATAGTGGCGGGGTACATGATGCTGTTGAAGAAAATGGTTTACTACGTCTAAATGATGGACGGCTCTTGTCAGAAGACGAGGTTATTTGGTTGCCACCTGTTCAACCTCGAACCGTTTTTGCTTTAGGTCTCAATTATGCGGACCATGCCAAGGAACTTGCGTTTAATGCTCCAGAAGAACCGCTTGTCTTTTTAAAAGGTCCTAACACATTTGTAGGACATAAAGCGGAAACACATCGTCCGGACGATGTTGACTATATGCATTATGAATGTGAACTTGCAGTCATAATAGGTCAAAAAACTAGAAATGTAAAGCGCGACGATGCTTATGATTACGTGGCAGGGTACACCATTGCTAACGATTATGCGATTCGCGATTATCTTGAAAACTATTATCGTCCGAACTTACGGGTGAAAAATCGTGATACATGTACGCCTATCGGACCATGGCTGACTGATAAGGAAGATATCAAAGATCCAATGAATCTACAAATACGTACTTATATCAACGATCAACTTACCCAAGAAGGAACAACGAAAGATATGATTTTTGACATTCCGGCATTGATTGAATACTTAAGCAGCTTTATGACTTTAGATAAGGGAGATATGATCTTAACAGGTACCCCGGAAGGCCTTAAAGGAGTTAAAGCAGGGGATAAAGTATTGACAGAGATTGAGGGACTTGGAAGATTAGAAAATGTGATTGTTGGTGATTCTAAATTTAATAGAAAAAGTAAAATGAATGTTAAAGAAAGTACTGTAAATCATAACTGATAGTGGTTTATTTAGAGGAGGGAAAAGATGCCTCATTTTATTGTGGAGTACACAGATAATATAAAGGAAGAAATAGATATTCTAACATTACTTGAGAAAGTGAATAGCACGCTCATAGCGCAAAACGGTACCTTTCCTGTAGGAGGAATTCGTTCAAGAGCAGTGGAACTTAAACATTATCGTATAGCTGATGGAAAAGAAGATGATGCATTTGTACATGCTACTTTAAAGATTGGAGCCGGGCGTTCTCCAATGGAGAAAGATAAAGTATGTAATGAACTTTTTGAAGTGATGAAGAAGCATTTCTCTTGTTTGTTTGAAAAAAGATACTTAGCTCTTTCAATGGAATTAATAGAATTCAGTGAAGGGGGAACATACAAACAAAATAATATACATGAACGCTTTAAATAATCGTAATTTAAAGCCTAGGCAAAAAAGCCGTATCAGTCAAAGTGGTACGGCTTTTTTGCGTTTATAAATTATAGAAAAACTTATTGAGCATTAGCTTTGGTAATAAACCTCTCAACTCTCTCTCTTACTTGGGGAACAGAAAGGCCTATAATGACTTGAATAGCGGTTCCTTTTCGGACAACGCCATGGGCACCACTGGCGCGAAAATCAGCGTCTGTTTGTACTTTTGTTTCATCAATAACGCTAACACGCAAGCGGGTTGCACAATTTGACACATCTGAAATATTATCCGCTCCACCTAGAGCCTCGAGTACAAGTAGAGCTTGATTAGAATAAGCATCTGTAGGGGCTGCATTCTTATTTGAACCATGTTGTTTTTGGGCTTTATAATCTTTCTTCGTATAGAGTTTGGCATCGGTTCCATTTTCTTTTTCACGACCTGGTGTTGCCACATTCAGCTTTACAATTAAGTAACGGAAAATAAAGAAGTAAATGGCGGTAAAGGAAAGACCAATCATCCATTGTTTTACATAGGTCATCCAATGATTATGAAAGAGTGGTATCCAATTTTGAGTTGCCATTTCGATCATTCCCCCACCCATGTTTCCCACAATACCAAAGGCATACATAGTCGCTGCCATTATCCCCGCTAAAAGAGCATGTACAATAAATAGAAGTGGAGAAATGAAGAGGAAAGTAAATTCAATAGGTTCTGTTATACCAGCAACAACAGCCGTTAAGGTAGCTGGTATTAGTAATCCAGCGACTACCTTCTTTTTCTCTCGTTTTGCAGTTGCATAGATAGCCAATGCAATTCCCAAAACACCAAATATTTTTGAATTCCCATGAAGAGCGAATCCTCCTTGAGGGAAGAGTTCTTTCAATGATAACGCACTAGAAGCATATTGATTTAGATGTTCAATCCAATACGTGTTAATCCCACCGTTTACTATAGCTGGTCCATAAATAAATGGAGTATACACAAAGTGATGTAAGCCAGTTGGAATTAAAGCTCGTTCCAAGAATGTGTACAAACCTACTCCAAAAACGCCTGAAGAAACGAGAATACCTTGTAAGGATGCGATGCCTCCCTGAATAATAGGCCAAATAAACGTAACAATAAATGCAAGTGGAAGCATGACAAAAAATGAGATAAAAAAAACATAAGTAGAACCTTGAAAAATTCCTAGAAAATCGGGTAGTTTTTTATCAAAATAACGATTATGAATATAAACAACGATACAACTGACTAAAATGGATCCTATAATACTTGTATCTAATGTTTTAATACCGGCTATTTCCGTTAGTCCGCTTACACCGCCAATATCGGCATTCATATCCACACGGAATTTGTTTCCCCAAAGAGTTAGGATAGCGCTTACAAAATAATTAAATGTTAAATATACAACAAGTGATTCCATGCAGGCTCTGGCTTGAGCTGTTTTTGCTAAGGCAATTGGAATCCCGATGGCGAATAAAATTGGCATTTGTCTAAATACTGTCCATCCACCTTCTTGAATGATATAACTAAATTTATACAAAAGACCATCAGGATCTGCAAGATTACCCATTATCTGAGGGTTTTGAAGTAAAATAGTTAGCCCCACTACTATACCTGCAAACGAAAAAAGCATAACGGGTACATACATTGCTCCGCCGAAGCGTTGAACCGCTTTCATCATAAAATAAAACCTCCTCATTCATATAACGAAAATAATTCCTTGATACTTAAAAATCATAGGAAATAGGCAAGGTCTTGCTTTCTCAATGATATTTTGATCACATATGATTTCCTCCTCCATAGCAGGGAACGTTTTCCTTATTTTCACACAGATATTTTCCTTTCAGCAATAATTCGAAAGCAAACTGGTCACAATCACTATTATTGTGATTTTTCACAGAGGGTGAGAAACTTCTCTTGTGCATAAATAAATGGGGAGAAGGAATAGGGGGGAAGACGTTAGGGAAGACTCTTCTTCTATTAATCATTTCAAATGACTTATGTACTCAGTTAATCTTGTAATTCATTCAACTATGAATGGTCTTTTGATGTCTTTCGAATTTTAGAATTCACTGAGTGAATCTATCGTTGGTGGGAAAATTCTTAGGGGATGGGAAAAAGAACAAAAACTGTGATTACGACCATAATGCTTATGATTTATTGTTGCTGTTTTTTAGATATGCTATAAAGATAATGTAAGCGGAAACAATGTTAAACAGAAGCCATATGAAGAAAATTTCAATGGTTATTACAAGAGGTGAAAGCCTTATAAAACAAATATCGTATTTCTGTTTCTTAGAACAAATCATGAAGAAATGCATGGAATTTCAGAGTATATTTTAAAATCTATGTTAATGAATAGGATTAAATAGAAAGATATAAAATCATGAAGACTTCTCGTTCTCTTGGTTTTGCGCCCTCTCCTTTACGTATTAAAGAATGTGATAGAATATAAAAAACTGGGGAGGGCATAAAAATAATGAAGTTAGAAGAGTTAATTAACAAATATTATAATCAATTACATGAAAATGATTTTCATATCTTAAAGTACGTTCTAAATCATAAAAGTTCATGCTATGAGTTAGGAATCAACAGTTTAGCAGACAAATGCAATGTTTCTCGTTCATCCATTCTCCGCTTAGCCCAAAAACTAGGTTTTAGTGGTTATAGTGAATTTCGCGTTTTTTTAAAATGGGAAGATCAAGAAGGACCGAGTGAGCAAGTAAGCAGTGTGGAGGTATTGAGCACAGACATACAAGAAACTCTAAAATATACGAAAACCAAAAATTTTCATGAGATATGTGAGCTAATAGAGCAATCTGAGCGAATATTTGTTTATGGAACAGGGGATTTACAGTTGAATTGCGCATACGAACTGCAAAGGATGTTTCGTGCTATGCAGCGCTATTTACACGTTATACGAGTTCATTCAGAGTTTGAAATGATCATCCGAGATGTAACGGTTCGAGACGTTATTATTATTATCTCCTTATCGGGTGATACACCGATAATGGTTCCTACAGTGCGATCGATCGTTTCAAAAGGAATTCCCTTCATTTCTATAACAAATTTAAGAAATAATGTGTTAGCCAGAATGACTCCTTACAACTTATATGCTAATTGCTCAGAAACTAAGTTAAGTGATGGCACTACAGTTCCGACCTTTTCTACCTTTTTTATTGTTGGGGAAACATTGTTTCGAAAGTATGTTGAGTACCGACAACATATTGAAGTGTCTCACAATGAAGAATCCTAATAAGTTATAACAAAAAGAAAAAATCTATTAAAATATACAAATTCCTATTCTGTTTGATAAGGAGTACGGCTATCTAATTTGCAATCTATTTTCTATATAGTAATTAGCATTATTTAAGTACTATACATATATTTTTTGAAACGAATGAATCGTCTTTCACCATATGTATCAAAGAACTATTCTAAAACATAGGAGCTGACATAAATGTTTAAAAATTTATTTCAAAAGAAAGTAAAAACTCAAATAGAAGAAATATATTCTCCTCTTGCTGGAGAGGTTATTTCATTAGCGGAAGTGCCTGATCCTGTTTTTTCAAATAAAATGATGGGAGATGGTATAGCAATCATCCCAAAAGAAGGGAAGCTTGTGTCCCCAGTAGAAGGTAAGATCGTTCAAGTTTTCCCAACTAAACATGCGATAGGAATTAAGTCTGTAAAAGGCGTAGAAATTCTAATTCATGTAGGATTAGAGACAGTTGATCTTAAAGGCGAAGGATTTGAAACATTTGTAGAAGAAGGACAATCTGTAAAAGTAGGCGATGTGTTATCAACCTTTGATATCCCTTTTTTAGAAAGTAAAAATAAAGAGATTGTTACTCCGATTATTATTACAAATACCTCGGAAAAATTAGATAATATGGAGCAAATTTCTACTTCAGAGGTATCAAGACGAGATTTAATTTTAAAGTGTAATTTAAAATAACTTATTCTAAATAGTCAAATGGCTAAAAACCGAATACGTTTTGTTTTAATAGATAGGTTGTAAATCTTTTAAAAAAGGGGGAGAAACTCCTCCTTTTTAATTGCTACAAGAGGAGAACCTTTTCATTTAACGTGCGCTTTAACCGAATACCTAAAGTCAATCGGAGGTATAAAATAAATGAAAATACTAACTTTAAACTGTCATTCCTGGCAGGAGGAAAATCAAATAGAGAAAATAAAGTATTTAGCACAAATCATTCAGGAAAAATCATATGATGTTATTTCTCTACAAGAGGTAAGTCAATCTATTGATAAGCCATATATATACGACAATATTAGAAAAAACAATTTTGCACTCGTATTGTTACAGGAACTTAAAACGTTAGGTAATACTGAATACTCGTTTGTTTGGGATCTTGCTCATATGGCTTATGAAATATACGAAGAAGGAGTGGCTATCCTAACAAAGCACCCCATGATAGAGAAACATTCGTTTTTTGTTTCTAAAGGAACAGACGTGATTAATCATTGGAAAACGCGAAAAATTGTCGGTACTACAATTACATACAATAACAAACCTATTTCCTTTTACTCATGTCATATGGGATGGTGGCATGATGAAGAGGAACCATTTAAAACTCAAGCAGATCACCTTCTTCAATATGTAAATAAGGATGAAACATTTTTTCTGATGGGGGATTTTAACAACAATGCTTTTCTTAAAGGCGAAGGCTATGAATACTTGCTAACTCACGGTCTTTATGACACATACCATCTTGCGGAGGAAAAAGACGAGGGAATTACAGTGAAAGGGAAGATTATGGGGTGGAGTGACAACAAGGAAGACTTAAGAATTGATTTAATTCTAACAAATAAACCTGTTCAGGTAGAGTATTCAAATGTAATCTTTAATAATAAGAACAAATCAGTTGTATCTGACCACTTTGGTGTGGAAACTAAAATGATTAAATTATAGAAATAAAAACCTTTTTTAAATGGTATATTGTTATTTTAAGTAATAGATCATAATACCTTTTTTTCTAATACAATGTTCTAAAAGTTAAAGATTCTAAAATAAAAACGATTAAAAAGAACATATCTAAATAACGAGAACCCTTATAAATTTAAGAAAAGATTTATATTTTAAATTTCAATTCATTAGCGGGCTTTTTCGCAACGGTATGTATTGGTCACAATCCTTTTTTGCATTTGTTTTTAATGAAAATTGCTCTATAAATCTTTAAGATGTTTATATAACAAAAGTGTCCTGTGGAAAAGCTTAAATAATTTTTAAGCTTTTTTTGATTTGTTACCACATTATTGATGAAGAGGTGATCATTAATAATGTGGTTCAAGGTGAAAATTTATGCTCGTATTCTATAAAAATAAACCGATATCATTCCTCAATATAGTAAGATTATGATAGAAAAGTGAAAAAGGAGTTTTATTGATCAACTAACGAGACAAATTAGTTTAATTCAGTCTTTTTTTCATTTATGTTACACTTAACCTTCAAAAGGTGGTTTTAATTATGCAACAATTACAATTTGAAGCGTCTTGGGATAAAGCATTAGCTGGTCAGGACCGACAAAACATCGAAAGACTCTTTAATGAAACAAAACATCTAAACAACTCCGATATTCTTTGCTCTCCGATACGAGAAGCCATTAACCATAAGGAAGCTCTACTAGTGACTGTATTGGTCCATAATCGTACGGACCGTCTTTTAACTTTTATGAACGAAAGGTTACTTTACAGTATAGAGGGAGAAGTTATCGCAGACATGGTGTTCACTATACCTGCGCTTACTATTCCATCTCAAGTGAGTATGCCTTGGACCTTTATATTTCCAAAGGATAGTTATACACCGCAGATTGCTTTTGAAAATGGGCAATTAGAAATACTTTAAAGCTGCTTTGGAAATCTATCTTTTTATACGGGCTTTTTTCTCAAAAAGATAGAGGGGTATCAAGAGGGTGCTATAACCTAACATAAATAAAAAGGATGCTGATTAACAGTATCCTTTTTATTTATGGAGATTCCACACCGCTAGTTTACGCGCAAATACGATCTCCATCCAAAATCGTGAGCTTGTCCATAGTATTTTCGGTTGCATAAAGAAGTGTGGAAACAGGCAACGTTATAACGCGGAATACTGCTAGAGGAAAATGAGTAAGATGAAGTGAATTTGAAATCATAATATTATCCATATCTAAAGTATATGAATGGGGAATAAAACCATACCGCTAGTTAAAGAAAATACATACGTGGTGGACCTTTTGAGGTAGTGATTACTTATGTAAAAATGATAGTAAGGGGGAAAAGGAAGTGTTTAATGATTTTAAGCTTACGGATAATCGTCCGGTTTATATTCAATTAAAAGATTACTTTAAAAAAATGATTATGAAAGGACACCTATTGGAGGACCAGAAGCTTCCATCTACCCGAGAACTTAGTAAATTATTATCGGTCAGCAGAAATACTGTTCTTACTGCTTACGCAGACCTAGAACAAGAAGGCCTAATCTATGCAATAAAGGGAAAAGGAAATTTTGTAGGGAAAGTCGATGTATCCAAAACACCATCTATCAAACTAAACTGGAAAGAAAAGCTCAATACCGCTACCTTGCTAGCGGATGAATTAGATTTAATGAAACATGGTGTTCGCTGGGAAAAAGGTATGATTTCATTCAATAGCATCGCGCCAGACGAAAAGCTTTTTGATGTTGAAAACTTTAAAAGGGCTTTTCTCACTCGGATGTCAATAGAAGGAGATATTGTTTTGAACTATGGATATGCAAAAGGTTATAAACCCCTAATAAATTACCTTCTACACTATATGGAAATGAAAGGGATAGATACTTTAAATAAGGATATTCTTATCACAAATGGCTTCACTGAGGGGCTGGATATCCTATTGTCTTCCCTAACTAAAAAAACAGGACGTATTATATGTGAAAATCCTACTCATCATACCGCATTAAAGCTTTTTCGATTGCATGGACTTGAGGTCCACGGGATAGACATGAAGGATGATGGTATTGATATTGATCAAGTTGAGAAAAGCTTATCTCAAGCGGATTTTGATTTTGCATATTTAATTCCGTCCTATCATAATCCGACCGGGATTGTGACCTCCTCTGAAAAAAGAACCGAAATCATGAAACTCTTTTCAAAATATCATATTCCTATTATAGAAGATGGTTTTAATGAGGAGTTACGTTACTCAGGTTCCCATCTAGCACCTTTATTGACTTTCGCCGGATCTGGAAACAACGTTATTTACATCAGCAGCTTTTCAAAAATTCTTTTTCCAGGCTTACGTGTTGGTTGGATTTTAGCAGATAAAGAATTAATTCACTGGATGGAAAGTATGAAAAGAGCAAGGACTATTCACACCTCCACACTAGATCAAGCAATGCTTTTTCAATATTTGCATGATGGCTATTTTGAAAAATATTTAAAAAAGGCCAAATCTGTTTATAAGAGAAAATACGAAATAGCTCTCCGTGCTTGTAATCAATACATCCCATTAAAAAGAATAACTGGGGATGGGGGACTTCACCTTTTTATAGAGTTAGAAAAAGAAATTAATGCGCGGACCCTTTTGAAAAAATGCTATGAAAAGGGAGTAGTTTTTTCTCCTGGAGATGTTTTTTACACGGATGGAAGAGGAAGTAATACGTTTCGATTGGGATTTTCTAGGTTAAACGAAGAAGATATTATCCAGGGAATTAGGATAATTGGTGATACATTGAAAAATGAAAATAGGGAGTTGGAAAAATGAGAGTTGGCGTTATTATGGGAGGAGTGTCCTCCGAAAAGCAAGTGTCCCTCATGACAGGGGAAGAAATGATTGCACATTTGGATAAGAGTAAATACGAAGTTGCACCTATTAAATTAAATGACAAAAAAGATCTTATTAAAAATATAAAAGACCTTGATATTGCCCTATTAGCCCTTCATGGAAAATATGGGGAGGACGGCATGGTTCAAGGTACTCTAGAAATCCTTGACGTCCCATACACCGGAAGTGGGATGCTATCAAGCGGGATTTGTATGGATAAACATATGGCAAAAAAAATGATTCGTTATGAGAACATTCAAACACCAGATTGGATTCATCTTTCAAAGATGGAAAACATTCCGTTTGATCAAATAGATAAAATGGGGTATCCATTAGTCGTAAAACCAAATTTAGGCGGTTCCAGTATAGGAGTAAAAATCGTAAACGATCCGAATTCTTTACTCTCCTCTCTTGAAGAGGTATTCAAATGGGATTCTGAAGTAGTCATTGAAAAATATATAAAGGGCGAAGAAATTACATGTTCTATTTTGGATGGAAAGCTTTTACCTATCATTTCAATTCAACATACGGCTGAGTTTTTTGATTATCATACGAAATACCATGATAGTGCTACGATTGAGGAGGTTATAGAACTTTCACCTACAAGCCATGACCGCGTCGCTGAAGCTGCAATGTCTTGCTATAAAGCGTTGAAATGTAGTGTTTATGCTAGAGTTGATATGATTATAAAAGATGGAATTCCGTATGTTATGGAAGTGAATACATTGCCCGGAATGACCAAAAATAGTTTACTTCCTAAAAGTGCTCATGCGGCAGGAATTCCCTATAACAAGCTGTTGGATATCATTATTGACACCTCCTTGCAAGTTAGGAGAAGCGAAGGTTTCTAATAGCATATTACATGCATCATGTTTCCGTAGAAGATTAAAAGTACTAATAAACTAAAATTATAGAAGATGATGGTGCTGTCATTCCAAAAGTTGTCCTAAATTTGTGTATTTCTATGAATGTGACGGCACCTAAGGGGGATCATTTATGATCAATTGGTTTCAATTAGATAAAGAATATTTAATGTCTACGTATCTCCGTATGCCAATTGCTATAGAAAAGGGAAAAGGTTGTAAGCTTTATGATGTCAACAGTAAAGAATATCTTGATTTATTCTCTGGTGTAGGAGTGAATATATTAGGCTACAATCATCCTAATATTATAAGAGCCACCTTTGAACAAGTTGAAAAGTGTTTACATCTTCCTTTTCATTTTTCAAATCCGGTTGCTATTGAATATGCTAAAAAATTAGTTGATTATTCTTTAAAGGATGGGAAAGTCTATTACACAAACTCTGGCGCGGAAGCTACCGAGGCAACCTTAAAACTAATCCACAAGTATAGATATCTAACAAATCAAAAACAGGATGGAGTGGTTGTACTCAAAGAAAGTTTTCATGGACGTACATTAGGTGCTCTTCACTTTACAAGACAAGAAAATGTATATCAGAATTTTCCGCATACATCGATTCCTGTATATGAAGTAGAACGAGAGAATTTAAAGGAACTAGAAAGAACGATACTCAAGGAAAAGCCGCTTGCTCTTATGCTCGAGCCGGTATTAGGAAGTGGTGGGATATATCCTTTGTCAGAGGCGTATTTAAAAGGGGTCGAAGCGCTTTGTAGACAGTATAACATGTTATTTATCGTTGACGAGGTGCAAAGTGGTATAGGGAGAACTGGAAAATTGTTTGCTTATCAACATTTTGATATTACTCCTGATATTATTCAATTTGGTAAAGCAGCGGGTGGCGGTACACCATTAGGAGGGATAATAGTAGGATCACGACTTTATGATATATTCTCACCAGGTGACCATGGAACAACATTCGCACATTCTCCACTTGGTACGGCTTTAGGATTAGCGGTATTAAAAACATTAATTGATGATGGTTTAATGCAAAAATCTTATGAAATGTCCTTATATTTGAATGAAAAACTTCAAAAAATCCAGGATGAACATCCTTCTTTTATTAGGGAAGTACGCTATTGTGGTATGATGTTTGGGATTAGTATTAACGACACTCATAAAAACGCAACAAAATTGCAACTAGAATTACTGAATAAGGGGATGTTAGTGGACATTACAAATGGAAATACGATTCGTTTACTCCCTCCATATATCATTACAAAAGCAGAAATCGATGAATTTATCAATCAGTTTATTTCCTGTATCCCAAAATCAGTAGCCTTGACAAGCGGATTGTGATATATGCTTAATTTTTTAAATTGAAAAGAGTGGTTTCAATGTGAACCCATTTAAAGAGAATACTATGTATGTAAAAAAACGGCATATAACCTTAATCTGAAATAAATTCCGCTTTCGATTAAGTCTTAGGCTAAGGAACGTAGTGTATTATAATCTATTTTTTGATAATACAGTGTTCTAAAAGTTAACTATTCTAAAAAATATAGTTAAATAAAAATAATAAGTAAAAATCAAAAACCAACCTCATTTTTACTAATCGGTAAATGAAGGGATTGGTTTTTTGTTTTTCAAGGGATCTGAAGGCAATGACTAGTTTATAGATACTGATAAGGTCAAAATTCTTAGTAATAATTAAAGAAGTATTTGTATGTCACCAATGCTGGTGCTCAATTTAAGTTTGACCCTTATATCTCCATGCTATCATAGAACGGAAATTGCTCTTTTAGATGTGGAATAAGCGGGATCTTCTTTTGTGCACACAAACCTTGGCAATTTATACGATATTATGAAAGAATAGTTTAATAACTGATGATTATATTTACAAAGGAGAAAGATATGAAGAAATTTGTAATTCTTTTACTAGGTATCACAAGCTTAACAATAACTGTATTTCTATATTTTAATACACAAGAACATAGTAGTGGATATGTACAGTGGGGAGGAAATAACCCTATAGATCCAACATATGTAGAGCGCCTTCAGGGGAATGGTATTCCTTAAAAATGAAAAGTAATAAGTTATATATTTCAGATTTTAGGTTTATAATGCTTTGCAATCCATAAAAGCTCCATAACGAGCGGATAAAGGGGGAAGAGGCACTCTTTTTCATCTTTTTCTAACACCAAAATCATTTGCGGCTCTAAGTCAATTTGTTCCTATGAATGCAAACATCAGATAACTTCTTTTAGAGAAGCGGGATTTCTTAATACTTAAATTTGCTCATTCTCATATAGATACAAAGCAAATTTAATATTCTGAGACAAATGAGATTTGCAATTTAATCATTTTTAAGCTAATCCTAGAATTTTAATGAACCAGCGGAGTATAAATGTTCCGGAAGCTTATCAAGCAACAAAGTTCGAATGAGATGTAAAAATGATTGAAACGCGCTTAATTCATTCATAGTCACTATAACATCTGTTTTTCTGTACATTTAATGGCAACCAAACATGAAGATTTAAGAGTCAATATGAATTAAGATTTGTTAAAAGCGGCGTGAAAGTTTAAAATAAATGACGATGTTAGCATGAAGATTCAGAGCTTTCACTTGAAAATTCAAAAGAAAAACTTCTCTGAGAAACGTGAGCATAGGGGATGAAGAAATAAAGCCTCTTCGCTTTCTTCATTTTTCTAGTTTACATAATATATATTATAGGAAGTTGAGTGAAAGAGCGATTTCTTGTATCATATACTAAGTTAACTTGACGTTTTGAGACAAGAAAAAATAAAATGCTTATGAATTTCATATCATTCATTGTGAGTTTACGCACAGAATCAATCATAAATAAGAATTCTTTATATTTTCGATGAATCATCTAGATTATATTAAGCTCAACGATTATATTAAGCTCAACATTGCATACGGTGTTATCGTTTCTAAACAAGAATTCTTTTCGAAGGCATATGATTTCTTTATAATAAATGATAACTCTTACATAAAGGATGATTTTAGATGATTGATGCGCACCTGCACCTTGCTGAATATTCCAATATTCTAGAACGAATTAAACGCTGGCAAGATTATGGAATTACAGGCGTTGTAGCTGTTTCAACAGATTTAGCTTCGAGTTATCGTACATTAGAATTAAAAAGCCGCTATCCGAACTTCATTATTGCAGCCGCTGGTTTTCATCCAGAGCATCCACTTCCATCTTCTCGTGATCTTCATGAGTGGCATGATTTAATTAATCATGAAACGTCTCATTTCTCAGCTATAGGTGAAGTTGGGATGCCACAATACCGTGAAGATGCCTTTCATCCGTACGTTAAAGAACAATACGAAGCGCTATTTTTAGAGATGGTCCAAACGGCTAAAACATATCACCTCCCTCTTCTTTTGCATGCTGTTCATACGGGCGCTCCGCTTGTTTACTATCATCTTCAAGCACATAAGATTAAGAAAGCGCATTTTCACTGGTTTAAAGGCGATGAACAGACAACACAACACATTATAAATGCAGGCTATTATGTCTCGGTAACGCCTGAAGTGTGCTATCGGAAACGAGATCAAGAGTTAGTGAAGCGTCTGCCGCTTTCGCAGCTTCTTCTTGAGACAGACGGTCCATGGCCTTTTGAAGAACGTTTTGCTGACTGTGAGACGTCTCCTTTGCTGCTTCCGCATGTCGAAAAAACGGTGTCTTCTTTAAAATCCCTTGATCCTCTCGTGTTGAGAAATAGAATAAAACACAATATTAAGAATCTTTTTTCAATGAAAATGTAAATTCTTCTTTAAGAAGTGAATAAAGCTCAAGATCTACTCGGCGTCCTTTCAGTTCTTCATAGGAACGAAGTACGCCTTCTTTTTGAAATCCAAGGCTCTCTAGTAAGTAACGTGACCGATGATTATGAGGATCAATTTTCGCTTCAATACGACGCAAGCCATATTGATGAAATCCTGTATGAAGCAGAACAAGAAGCGCTTCTTTCATATAGCCATGGCCCCAGTGGTCTCTCCTTAATTCATAGCCAATTTCGGCTCGGTGATGATCATGATTCCATTCATGAAACCCACACGTACCAATAATGTCTTTACTCTCTTCTGTAACAAGCGTAAAATGATGGCCTTTTCCTCGCTGTGTTAACACGATAAAAAACGAAATCATCTCTTCTGCTTGCTGGAGTGATGTTAAGGGCTCAATGTCCATGTATTTCGTTGTTTCTTCATCAGACCACACGTTAAAAAGAGACGAAGCATCCCCGAGCAACATCGGTCGTAAACGAAGTCTTTTGGTCACAAGCATACGTTTTTTCCTCCCATTTCTCTCTTTCCTCCTATTTTTATTATTGTAATATATGATAATATGGGGGAAATGCCAAAATATACGGGGTTTTATAAAATAATTATTTTCCTCATATAATAAATAAAATGTAATAAAAGATTAACTTGTCGATGAAATATTTGTCATTTACAATAATAGTGAAGGAGGTGTTGGGTCAGTGATTCTTTCTTTCCTGTTCGATCATTCCCTATGGCTCTATGGAATTCTCGCGGGAATCGCTTTTATTGGAATTGTCTTTTTGGCAACGCTGTGGTTTCTAACTTCAAATGTTGTACAACGCCCGTTTCGTCCATTTCGAAACGAACTAGCAGGAATACAAGAAAAAGAACACCGCTCTCATCACAAGTCCTAAATTCATTGGTGAATAAGAAAGCCACACAGCCTGTTCTGTGTGGCTTTCTTATATTATAGCTCTTCTTCCCTTGGGAAAAAAGTTTGAAATACCGAGTTTTTCGGAATGTGAAAATGTTCCTTTCCCGTCATATTGTGTAAAATAGTCGCATTTCGATATGGAGATAAGCTTAAATTCGTTGCTCCAGAGCCGTGCGAGTATTCTAAGTTTGTAAGCGTGTAAAGATGTCCCTTGCTTTCTTCTCTTACAATTCGGTAATGATTATCTACTTTAAATACGTGTTCATCTTCCCATACAATTTTGTTTTCAAACCGTTCTAACCAGTCAGGAATCCGTGGTTTATAGCCTGTAGCCAAAATAACTTTATCGGAGTGAATTTGAAAAGTTTCGTCTTTCTCTGTATGATGAAGCGTAAGCGTGTAGCCTTCTTCTTTTTCTTCGATATCTTCAAGAGACGTTGTTTGCATAATCGTTGTAGTAAGGGGTTCTCCATCAATTGATTGATGATAAAGCTCTTTATAAATGGACTCTAGCAAAGATCCTTTCACCCCATGTCGTAGCTTTGATAAGTCATCTAATGTTCCTTTTCGCTTGTTGACAGGAAGTGTTCGGAAATAGCGGATATAGTCTGGTGAAAATAGCTGCTGAGCCATTTTAGCAGATTCCATTTGAAAAAAAACGCCAGAACGTGTATACCAATTTAAAGTGAACGATTCGTCTCGCTTCCGCTGTAGAAGGTCGTAATAAATTTCAGCCACGCTTTGACCAGAGCCGATAATTGTGACGGTCTCTCCTTCTTTAATCTCATCTTTTTGATACAGATAGCTACTTGTGTGAAATACATCATGTGAAGGTAAAGAATGCGCAAATTCCGGAACATTTGGTTCATGACCTCTCCCAAGTACAACGTGGCGTGTTTCGTATGTTTCTTCTTCCCCATTTTCATGGTTTTGCACTTTCACCATGTATCCATCACTCGTTTCTAATACGTCTGTGACTTCATGACGCAAACGAAGCGTTGGGAGCTGACTTCCGGCCCACTTCAAATATGAACTAAACTCTTTTCGTGGCACTTCAAAGTCTTCAAAAAAGAAAAAGGCATGAAGACGATCGTGTTCATAAAGGTAGTTTAAGTATGTATAAGGACTTTTTGGGTTTAATAGTGTGACTAAATCAGCTAAAAAAGCGTCTTGTAGCGTTGTACCATCAAGTAACATCCCTGGATGTCACTCAAGGGAATCTTCCCGCTCAAATACAAGGACCTCTAAACTCTCTATTTCTTCAGCAAGAACGCCAAGACCTAATCCATAGGGTCCTCCACCGAAAATCACTGCATCTATTTTTTTATTCTATCTCTCCTTTTTCATTCCGTATAAAGGATTATTCCCCGCCTCCCGAAAAGGAAAACCTAGCATGCATAAAAACGAGGTGCTCAGGACATATCAACAATAAAGGAAGAAAAAGGAGCGAGTTTATGTGGGATAAATGGATTTCTGCTTATATTACCCTTGCGTTAATCTCAGCAAGCGTTGTAGTCTTTTTCATGAACATATTTTTTCCAAATTTATTAAGTGCAAACCTCATAATGGGGCTGATTGCTGTTCTTTGTCTCGCGGTGTTTTTAGCCATTTTGCAAGCGGTTTTTATTATCATTAAGCTTATAAGGTGGGACAAATCATAAAAAAACGAGGAGACAGATGCTGTCCCCTCGTTTTTTTGAATCTATTCTTTCAAGCTGAAGCCTTGTTCGTTTAGCATTTCTTTAATATGTGGATAGTAAACGCGTGTATAAAGAGAAGAAATGGTTTCTGACCATGTACGTGTTTCTTTTCCATTTGTACGATTTGTCATATAAGCTGAGATTTGTTCATCGTATTGTTGAACGAATCCTTTAAGATCATTGTTATATTTTTCAGCATGACGCACTGCTTCTTGCGGGAAGCGCGGTTTTTTCGCTGAGCGGTCTGCGGGATGACCAACAACAAGACCACATACAGGAAATACGTATTTTGGAATATCAAACAGCTCAATCATCTCATCCGTACGGCCGCGAACGGCACCGATTGGCACTGTACCAAGCCCCATGGACTCAGCCGCTGCTGTTGCCGTTCCAACAGCAATGCCTACATCTGTCGCGCCAACAAGCACCGCTTCTGCTCCGTCTGTTACTTCTAGCTCTGTGCCTGTTAGCTCTGTTGCGATTTTTGCACGGTTAAAATCTGCGCAAAATAAAAGGAATACAGGAGCTTGCTCAATCCACATTTGACCTCCTGTAAGCTCTGCTACTTTTTTCTTTGTTTCAGGATTTTGCACTGTAATCACTGTAACTTGTTGCCCATTAATAGAAGATGGCGCAGCTTGTACAGCATCAATGATCGCTGTGAGTTGCTCTTCTGACACCGGTTCATTCGTATACTGACGAATAGAACGATGATTGTTTAAGGTTTCAAGTACTGAATTCATAATGATCATCTCCCTTTCTTTTGAAATATTAGGCATTCTTTTCAAATTTTTTAGCTTGTAAAGGACCTGCAAGAAGTTCTTTTGCTTTGCCTACAAATGCTACAAAATGAGGGGCTTCATTATGAGAAGCTACAGCTTCTTCGTCTTTCCATTCTTCTAGCATTAAAAATTCATTTTTGTTTTCTGTGCTTTCAAATAGCGTATAGCTGATGTTTCCTTCTTCATTGCGCGTTCCTGCAATTAACGCTTTTGCTTCTTGTAAAAACTCTTCGCGCTTGTCTTCTCTTACTACCATTTTTGCTTCGATTCCGATCATATAAGATATCCTCCTTTAGTTTGTTCGACTTTCATCGAACTTTAAAGCTATTCTTCCCCTCTTCTTTTTCCCAAAGAGAGATGAAATTACACGTTTGTTTGTTATTTGTTCTATAAGTATCGAACAATGAAACTTTATCATAAAGGAATTAAGACTGCAATCATTTTGACTTGGGACATGTTGGGAAGAGGAAGAAGTAGCTCTAGCTCAGTAAGTATGATACAGTAAAATTATGAGAACACCATATCAACCATCACGACAAGATATTAAATTACCGTCTGTTTTACATGCGCTAAGCGATCCGCTTCGTTTGAAGATTGTGAAAGGACTTTCGGAAACAACAGAGCAATATTGCAGCCCTTATTTACATTTAAACGTCGCAAAATCCACGCTTTCTCACCATTTTAAAGTGCTAAGGGAAGCGGGTGTGATTAAAGTGCGTATTGAAGGAACGCAGCATTTCTATTCTCTTCGAACCGAAGATTTAGAAGCGCTTTTTCCTGGTCTCCTTCCATCTGTCCTCAGAGCAGATGAGGCGCATATTGAGTAAAACAAATTAAAAAGAGCCGAAAAAAGAGAGATTTTCTCTCCTTTTTCGGCTCTTTTTTACGCTATTTAACGTGTTTTTCTTTCCAGAGATGTTCGAACGGACATTTGGTATGAGACGTTTCATCATCTGTGAGGAAATACTGCTTCCACTCATAGTTATTTTCTGTGCCGTACACGTTCAAGTCTTGGTGAGGTCCAATGCTATCATAAGCAACAAGGCGCTTTCTGATGGCTTCTTGTACACGTTGACTTTTTTGCTTTGATGCATTAAACGTCTCTAATACCCAGCGTGGCGTAATGGCCATCATCACACACGGAAAGGAACGACTTTGGCGTCTTTTATGAGCTGGAGTGGCGCAATACATAAAATATCGCTCACCGTGAAAGCAAAATTCCCATGCTGAATCGTTTGCATCTTTTGGAATGTGTGTTGGCCATTCTTTTTCGTCTTCTCGAGCAAGCGCGTTTAACGTATTCCAAAACCATTGATAGTAGTCTTCAACTTCGTACTCTTCAACTACTTCTTCTGGAGTTTCGGCAAATATAATTAAAGAAGCGTATTTCCCTGTCGAACGAGAAATCGTTGTATAGCGGGATAACAGCTCTTTCAAATCTTGAGCTGATTCTTCTGTCCTGATATCGCGTGAAAATCCATACCGTAACTGGTTTAATGCAAATCCTTGCGTAGCTGGAATACAAGGGAAAGGCGCTTTTTTATCAGAGAGCTTTTCACTAAAACGAGTAAATACCTTCCGTTCCCAAGGTTCTAACAAGGATGGATTTTCTTCTAGCGCTTCTTTTGTATATAGGATTGTCATTCTTGATTCCTCCTCTGTTACAACCTATTACCAGAAAGAGGAAACTGTGACTATCCACGATTTAAAACAACGTATGAAATGCCTTTAGCCCGAAGTAACACGCAAATCCGATCATAAAAAGCGCAGAGCAGCACGAAATCATAAAGAACAAGCCGGGTGTTAAAAATCGACGAGCGCTACTTCCCATGAAAGCCATCCCTATATCCCATAGCATAATCCCCGCAAACATCGCAAGGCTACTTAACAACATTTGACTTGTCCCATACTGATCCGCCGTTTGAGCCAAAACCGAGCCGTAAATCCCAATCCAAAACAGAAGCGTTAACGGATTAGACAGCGACATTAAGAAGCCCGAAAACGAGGAACTCCAGAGCGTTTTATCTTGACGAGAACGCGTTGAAAGATCCGTTGAGCGCGCGTTCCACAAAATTTCAATTCCTGTATAAAGAAGCACAAAAAAGCCGAAACACCATAAGAAAGTTTTGACAATTGGGGTTTCTAAAAAGTGCACAACTCCGAAAAAGATCAGCATCATATACAGAACGTCAGCTACAAAGGAACCAAGTCCAAACACCCACGCATGCATAAACCCGTACCTCATCCCTTTATCAAGCTGTGCGGCTGTAATGGGTCCCACAGGAGCGGCAAGAGACAATCCTAACAGAAATGAACTAATCCATAAACTCACCACACGGTTCCTCCTTCAATAGAACTTGTACACCTCTTTTACTTTATTCGTATGGTGAAGGATGTATGTTGGTTATTTCATCTTTTGAAAGGCCATTGTGACCCATTCTTCTGTTTGAACACGATGAATCGGTTGAAATCCATGGTCGTGTAAAAGCTCTTCCACAACAAGGGTATTCCAGTCGACCATACCAGAGATGAGAATATGGGAGGTTTTAGAAAGAAGCTGCTGCGCGTTTATAATCGTAACGGCTTCATCTCCACCGATATTGACAAAGATCCAGTCATATTGAGCTGTGATCACTTCCTCTGTATGCATGATATCCAGCTGATGAATGGTAATATTCGATACCTCGTTTAATGCTGCGTTATAGAGCACTTCACGTTCAACAGGTTCAATATCGACCGCTTCTACCATTCTGGCGCCAACAAGGGAAGCGGCGATACTTAAAATGCCAGACCCTGTGCCAAGATCTAATACGCTCTGTCCGTTCAGATTCTGTGAAACGATAAATCGAACGCAGTCTTGAGTTGTGCCGTGAAGACCGGTTCCAAACCCACCTTGAGGATCTAATAACAAACGGCGCTTGCCTTCATAAGAAGAGAAATCTGGAAATGCAATCACCCATCCGTTTTCAAGATCAATGTCTTCAAAAGACGGAGCTTGTCCAAGTAAGTCTTCTTCTGTTAAAAAGCGGTAGTGAATCTCTTCTTCCGGAAAAGAGAACTGCTCGTGTAAGACCGCTTTGACATCGATTTCCTCCTCCCCAATGTAGACGTGAAAAGGGATTGTTTCATCTTCTTTTTCTTCATAATCATATCCGTTTGATGTTGTTTCCACTTCAATGGGTGCCTCGTAGTACGTATTATAAAGGCCGACTAGATTTAAGTTCTCGACCATTTCATCTGCTTTTTTATAAGGGATATGTACCGTAAATTCATGTAACATTCATTGTCTTCCTTTCGTTATTGCCAGTTCTTGTTATGAAACAATTCCATAGCCTTTTCTTTTTGTTCATTTGAAATGTGAGTATACACTTGGGTTGTACTAATATTTTCATGTCCAAGCAGTTCTTGCACTGTGCGCAAATCCGCTCCGTTTTTGACTAAATACGTCCCAAACGAATGACGAAGTTTATGACTGGAAAGAGATTTAGTTGCAAGATATTCAAATCCCTTTTTTTCTTTTAAGTTCTCAAGCGTTTTTGTTGTCACATGCTGAATCATTCGGCGTGAGATGCGTTTGCCGTGCCGCGTTAAAAAGAAAGCGTCCTCATGCTCCGCGTGTGGCGTTCCTCGCTCTTTTTCATATACTCTTAACTCGTCGTATAAAAAGGCTGGAAGTGGAATATAGCGTGATTTGCTTCCCTTTCCAAACACCGTAATTCCAGGGCGAGAACGATCAATATCCGTAACGTTTAAATGATGCACTTCAATGACACGAAGCCCAGCAAAGGCCATGAGTTTTAAAATCAGCATATTCCGTCGGTAAAACGCATCATGTGGCACACTCTCAAAAAACGCGCGCAATTCTTCTTCATTTAAATAAGACGGAATGTGAGCTTTTTTCGCCTTAGCGGTTTCAATCTCTAAAGCTGGATTTTCATCTGTTAGATCATGTTTGATCATTGCTTTATAAAACAATCGAAGTGCCATCAGCCTCCGGTTTCGGCTTGCGGAGGAATGATCTTGACGAATCGACGTGTTACTGCGTTTTCTCAGCATGCGTAAAAACCCGCTCACATCTCGCTTGGACGTATCTTCAATTTCTTTCTTTCCCTCGTGTTTGTCCACTATATAGTGTAAATAAAGGCGCACGTCATGTCCATAGTGACGAAGGGTCGAAAAAGAGTACCCTAAGTCTTCCATATATAAATCAAACACATCTAATTCTTCTTCATACAGAGTGTCAATCTTCGTCTCTTTCATTCTTCAAAACTCCTTACATTTTCTTTCATACTATTGCGTGTAATATATCTTACACGCAATAGAATACTAGATCGTGCAAAAAAAGGCAAGAAAGGAAGATTATTTCTCAAAAATTAGGATATTTCTAGTCTTGCAGTTATCTTTCATCTCTCGCATCCTTATTCACCTGGATGCAACAGAGAGAGGTGTGATTGAATTTTCAGATTTATTATAAAATCTCGTTTTCTAGCCTATTTTCGTGTAACGCACAAGCCATTCTCCTCTGAGCAGAATACATCAATAATAAAATAGTGTAGGCAAGAGGAAAGGAAGGAAAATATGTTTCCCTTTAAGAACGAAAAAATGTCGTATGTGGCCCTAGGCGATTCTTTAACAGCAGGTGTTGGCGCTTCCTTGTTTTCTCCCACATTCCCCCAGCGTTACCGACGAAAAATAGAGTGTGTATGGGAAGAACGGGTAGAGCTTTACACGATCGCAAGAAGCGGATTGACGGTCGAAGAAATTGCTACACTCTCTTCTCATCCCCATTCCCTCCAAAACCTAGCGGACGCGGAAGTCATCACCATTACAGCAGGTGGAAACAATTTGATTGATTTATGAAGAAGTGATGAAAGGAAAAAGTGTATCTTCGCTTCAGGATCAATTAAAAGAAGCTCAGCGCGATTTTAATGGGTTTATCCAATCTCTTTTAACGCTCAAGAAAAAAAGTTGCACGCCTTATTTTATTCTCGTTGCCACTCTCTATAATCCGTTTCCAGAGAGCCAAGAAGCGGACGCTTGGATTCAAAAAGTGAATGCTTCCATTAAAAAGCTCAATCATTATCCACACCTTCATATTGTCGACTTGTATTCTCTTTTTAAAGGAAGAGAAAAAGAATGGCTATCCCGAGACGGCGTTCATCCAAATGACAAAGGATACGAGGCGATGGCGCGCGCATTTTGCGAACAAACGCCATCATGCAAAAGCCGCTAGCAGGATGCTAACGGCTTTGATTAATATTTTCGGTTAAGAACAAAAACAGAACTTCCTAAACAAAAGTTAGCTAATACAACTAACACAAATAAGTAATTTTTGAATTCTTCGAAAGAAAGTTGAAAAAGGCGCTGACATAGAAACAAACCTAAAATGCCTGTCATCACAAACAAGTAGGTATAACGAAAAGAAACCGTTACAATTTTATTTCCTCGTTCATCATTTTGTTGTTTGGAGAAAAAAGAAAGATACACCCCTGGAATTAAAACCGAAATAGCTAGTAACAAAGGGAGCTGCATCATTATTAAATCTGAAAAGTTACTCATTTTCACTCATCCTTTCCTGGTATTGAAAAATGTCTTCAATCCTTACGTTAAAGAGCTGTGCTAATTTAAAAGAGAGAATTAACGAGGGATTATACTTATTCGCTTCAATGGACACGATCGTTTGCCGACTAACTTGAACCCTTTCAGCAACTTCTTTTTGCGTCCATTTTCGCTCTGCTCGTAACACATGAAGCTTATTATGTAAGACCCCTTCATCTTTTTTCATATATTTCCCACCTCACTCTTACATAGTAAAATATTTCAAACAAAAAGTAAATTATTTTTTACTTCTTGTTTGAAATACATGACTTTTTCACACTACAAAAAAGCTTCCCTAACGTGGTTAGAGAAGCTTTTTTTATTTCTCAATATCCTCATCTTCTAGTGAAGCGAGCGGCTTTTGAGCAGGTCCTTCGACAACTTCACCGTCATATGAAAAACGCGAACCGTGACAAGGGCAGTCCCATGTTCGTTCACCGCTGTTCCATTCCACTTCACAACCCATATGCGTACATGTTGTATCCACAAGATGAAGACAGCCTTCTCTGTCCCGGTAAGCTCCCGCTCGTTTTCCGTTCACACTCACAACGGCCCCTTCATCTTTTTTCAAATTATAGGCATTTCCTCTTGTGAAATCGAGCTTTCCTTTTGTAAGCTCTGCTGCAACCTCCATGTTTTGCGTGACAAAATTTTTCACACTCGGATTTGGGCGGAACCGAGATGGTGTGAAGAAAGAAGCATAGCGCTTTTCTTTCTCTAGAATGGCATCGCGAATCATCATCCCTGAAAGCGTACCATGGGTCATACCCCATTTGCGGAATCCTGTAGCAACGTAAACATGCGGAGAATTTTCTGAAATGCGTCCAATATAAGGTGTTTCATCAAGCGAGATCAAATCTTGAGCCGACCATCTGTACAAGCATTCTTTTACACCAACGGAATGATGAGCAAATGAATAGATCGCTTCATAATGCTTAATCGTTTCCTCACTTCGTCCTGTTGTATGCTCTTGCCCTCCGACAAGCAGAAGTTTCTGATCATCTACTGTTGTATAACGAAGGGAATCAGACGAAGGCTCAGCACTTAAATACATGCCTCCTGGGTATGGTTTCTCACTTGTAATCCCGAGAACGTAAGAGCGTGACGCGTACATGCGTGAAAAGTAAAAGCCTTTTCCATCATAGAAGGGAAAATGAGTGCAGCAGGCCACATCTTTGCAATTCACACTATGCCCTTCTTTTGTAACAACCGTTTGCGTTTTGCCTTCTTTAATATCGACAGCTTGGGTTGTTTCAAAAATTTGAGCTCCTTTCGCTGTCATCTCTTTCACAAGGTGAACAAGATACTTTAAGGGATGAAACTGCCCTTGACCTGGAATCATCACCGCCGCTTTTTCATTTAGATCAAGTGGAAGAGAAGTGAGATGTTCCCCTTCAATTCCAAGCTTTTTATACGCTTCATATTCTTTTTCGACCTTTTTGACATATGTATCTGTTGTCGCATATACGTAAGCATCTTCAACTGTGTAGTCACATGAGATATTTTGGGATGTAATCGTATGTTGTAAAAACTTGAGCGCTTCATTATTTCCTTCATAATAAAGAGCCGCTTCTGCTTCACCTACATATCCAATCATCTTGTCATAAATCAATTCGTGCTGAGTGGTCATTTTTGCTGTGGTGTGACTTGTTGTGCCGTCAAAAAGCTTGTCTGCTTCTAAAAGCGCCACGCTTTTGCCTTCAAGCGTAAGCAGATAAGCCGTTGTTACCCCAGCAATTCCCCCTCCAATCACGGCTACGTCTACATCAATGTTTTCCTTTAACGGTGAAAACGAAGGAACATCTGTTGATTCTCGCCAGTACGATGTTGAAAACTCAGGTATTTTTCCCTCATGAAACATAGGTATTTTCCTCCCTTTTATGAGCTTTCATTAGCATGTCCATTCCCTAAGTAGAATATGTATAATGTTCCCATTAGTATAGTTTACATGAATTTAATTATGGTAAACTAGAGTTTTTTCCTTAACTCTAGTAAAGTTCGTATATTCTATCATAACCTACTATTTTTTTGCATAGATACTATTATACTTCAATTTTAAATGAGGGATTAAACTATGAAAAAATGGAAATACGAGCATGGAAAGATTGCCTTTCTTCCTCTATCAGCGCTCATTGCAATTGTCATTTTGTTTACGTTTTTCGTCACGGCCCTTACGACAACGACTTTTAAACTTCAGCTCAGATTTCCTTCTTATATTAGCCATACGTTAAATAATAGTTCAGACAGCATTTTTTTAACCATGCTTGAAACCGAAACGCCTGCCTTTGCTTCTGAGAACCGTGAGCCTTTGTCTCTTTCTTCTCTTGGATTGCAGGCGACAACAAATATTAAATTAAACAGCGCAATTACCCTTCTTGGCGATAGTTTACCTGGTTTCTTTTCCTATCATTCTGAAATTATCACACCTGGACAAGGGACAAACTATACAAATACGCCTGTAGAGTCTTCTCCATCGCTTGATACCATTTTAGAAAAAGATCAAAATAACGATTCAGGAGCAGAAGAACCAGAGCAGCCAGAAGAGCCGCAACAACCGCCGAACGGGGACATTAAAGAGAAAAAGGTGTATATTTATCATACGCACAGCTGGGAATCTTACCTTCCGATTCTTGGGTTAACGGATGATCCTGATGCTGATAAAGCGGTAGACAATCGAACAAACATTACGCTTGTTGGGAAAATGCTTGGCAACAGTTTAGAAAAAAACAACATCGGCTCAATTGTGGATACAACCAATATGACCCAAAAGCTGAATACAAAAGGATGGGGAACGGTTCAAGCCTACCGAGCTTCGCGTGAAGTCGTAGAAGCGGCGAAAAGTCAAAGTGATGATCTCTCCTATTTTATTGACCTTCATCGTGATTCACTAAGAGGCGATCATACCACAATTAAAATCAAAGAAAAAGGCTACGCAAAAGTCGCGTTTGTGATTGGAAAAGAACAGCCTAACTATGAACAAAACGTCAAATTCGCCCAAGATCTTCACCATGCTCTTGAAAAGAAATATCCTGGTCTAAGTCGAGGGGTTATCGGGAAAACAGGCGCAAGTGGAAATGGTGTCTATAATCAGGACATTTCCCCTCGAGCGATTTTAATTGAAGTTGGCGGCGTTGACAACAATATGGATGAACTAGCAAATACCGTTTCTGCGTTAACAGATGTATTTAGTGACTATTATTTTCAAGCCGAAAAAGTAGATGCGTCGGCGAATTAAGAGAGAAGAAGACTTCTTCTCTCTTTTTTTGTTTAAAAATGAAAGAAAACGGCTATAAAGATGAAAAACAGATAAAGGAGAGTATGGAAGATGAAAAAAACGTTTCTTACCTTCCCTCTTATTGGGATGTTAACGATCGGTACACTTGCAGGATGCGGCACCAGTGAAGAAAATACAGCTCAAAATGGAAGCGATACCAATTCAACTTCTGAAACAAATAACAACGCGGCTACAAATGAATCCGCTACGTCAAATGATTTAAAACAGTACGCTCGTGATGACAACGAACAAGATGATGGCATGGAAGATGATTTCGATCTTGTTGGAACGTTAGAAAGTGAAAAAGACAACGAGCTTGTAATGATGATTGATAATGAAAAAGTGACCGTAAAGAAAGCCGCTTCTTTTAAAACCGATGAACCGGACAACACAGAAGTGAAAGGGAAACTTGTGAAAGTAGAAGTAAATGCCGGCAATGAGGAAGCTGAAAGTTTAGAGCTTATGCCACAAGTAAAAGCAGACGACAACGGAGTGTACGATAAAGAGAAGGACGGCGAATATAACGTCATTGGAACATTTGTGAAAGAAGATGACAAAAGTCTTACCGTTAAAGTAAAAAGCGGTGAAAAAACATATGAAAAAACAGCTGATTTTGAACATGATGATGACAGCAATCAAGATTTAAAAGATAAAGTAGTTCGTTTAGAAGTCACAAAGGATGATAAAGTAGAAAGCGTTGAAATGAATACGGCAGATCAAGATACGAAGTAGAGAGAAGAGAACTAAAAAGGGGCCCTTTTTCTTAAACAAGGCCTCTTTTTAGCATTAGTGATTCACATTTTTAGCAAAGAGCGTGCGTCGGTTGTAAAAGGCTGTCAAAAGATAGCCATGGAAAGCGGCGAGCACTTGTTGAAACAACATACAAAACACGACGGGAACAGCCACTTGCGCTGGAAAAAAGCTAACCGCAATGACCGTACCAGCACTAATGTTACGCATGCCTCCTGTATAGATAATAGCCACTACATTTTCGCGCGTTTGCTTGAACAAAGCGGCTAATCCCCAAGAAAAGAGATACCCCGCCAAAACGATAAATAAAATCGTCCCTAAAATCCCCAAAAGCTTTGCATCAATATGACGCAAATAAGGCGCAATCGCAGAGCTATTAATCATAATAACTGCAGGTAGCGTAAGCTTGGAAAACGGAGACAGCGTCCGACTCATTTTCTCAATGCGCGCCCGAGCACTGAATTGGTTCACAAGCATCGCTAGAAGAGATGGAAGCACCACCATGAAAAATAACCCTTTCATCATTTCGAGCGTTTGCATCTCAACCGTTTCCCCTGCTAACATAGACATGCTGAACGGAACAATAAAAGGAGAAAGCAGGGTATCAATTAAAATAATTGACAGCGTAAGCGGAATATTTCCTTTATACATTGACACCCAAATCATGCTTGTAATTCCTGTGGGAACAACGAGAGCGAGCGTCATTCCTGTGACCGTAAACGGGTCATTCGGAAAAAATAAATGACCAATTGCAAATGCCCAAAGCGGGGTAATAACATGAAGAACAACGAGCGTTAAAAGAAGCGGAAACGGATGTAGCATTGTATTTTGGAGAGATTTAAAGTTTGATTTTAAACTCCCCACAAACGTCATGAAAGCGAACAGCCATGGCACTAGAAAAGAGAGTGAGTGTAGGTTTGTGTAAGCTAACACTCCCAAAGCAACGCTAAGCGGTGTGATTAGCGGCATCCACTTTCCAATATAGTAATTTAGACGGTCTAGCATAAAAAAACTCCAATCGTTCGGTTTTAAAAAACAGTTCCTTTCTATAGTATCAGAATTAAGGGGATTAGAGCGGTTTTGAAGCGGAATTTTTTTCTTTAAACTCGCTATCTGAGTAGAAACGGGTACGAACCGCTTGAAAACTTACACTTCCAAAAACAATAGCGAGCAGCACCATGCTACACGCTCCAATGACCATCATCATTCGAATAGAGAACATTTCGGCTAACCATCCGAAACAAACGGTAAAGAAAAGAACAAGCAGTGATTCAATAAAGGTAAGCATACTGCTTATGCGTCCAATCAAGTGAACAGGAACGCTGTTTTGATAAAAGGTTAAAAATCCAGCATTCAAAAACGCAAGAGCGAAAGAAAGGGTAAAACATCCGATAAAAGCGGGAGCAAACGTGTTCGAAAAGGCAAAAAGCAAATAGCCAAGCGAAGTGATGACAGCTCCTACACTCATTAATCGTAAGAGAGAAAGTTGATGAATAAGCCATGCGTTAACGAAAGATCCAACTAAAATCCCCCCACCTGCCCCACTTACAATTACTCCATATTCTCCTTCTGTTAGTTCAATAGCTGTTGTAGCAAAGGCAGCTTCTAGTGAATCTGTAGCTGTCATCAGCACTGTCATCAAATGAAAAAGAAGCGAAATAAGCGCCACATACGGGAATGTAGATAAAAATCGACCAACAAGAGCCACATCTCTTGTTAACATGGCGAATAATAAAGGATCTTGTTTTTCTCTCTCTTCTTCTACGTCTGGTAACAATAAGGTGAGCAAAGCTGCCAGTAAAAGAGCCGCTCCGTTCAAATAAATAGCAAGGTCTCCCCCCTCTTTCATCATAAATAAACCAGCAAGCGCAGGCCCTGTGATAAACGCTCCGGAGTCAAGTAAACTTTTATACGAATTAAATGTTTTGCGATGCTCTCGAGCGACAAGCTTTGTTGTATACGACAGCACCGTAGGATGATATATAGCACTTGCGATATTAATGCAAAATACGAAAACATAAAGCATAAGCATGGTATCTAATAAAGGAAGAAGCACCATTAGTCCTGCTTGAATAAGTTGAAGAAAAATCATAAGCTGCTTTGTGCGAGTCCGGTCCACAAGACTCCCAGCCCCAATATTCGCCAAAAGAGCGGCACTTGCTTTTAAAAGATACAGCACGGTAACGGCAAAGACAGAGTGCGTTTGCTCAAGCACGATCAGATTTAAGGCTATAAAGTAAACCCAGCTTCCTACTCCTGTAATGCCAAGGTTGATAAGTAAAAGGTTCAGCGTGTTCCATTCTTTTTTCATTCTGAGCTCCCTCCTTCTATTTACACAAAAAAACATCCCACCCCCAAGATTCTTCATCTTGGGGGCGAGATGTTTTCGCGGTGCCACCCCAGTTCGCCTTCTATGTTGTCATAGAAAGCCTCATCAGGTACAAATATACCCTAGCTCAATAACAGGAGCTACTGTCACACTATCCCCTCACGAAAAGGTTCCAATGTGAAGCTCAGAGGCTTGCTTCGGTAGAAATGAAAACACCCTTTCTCAGCGATTCAGGGCTCTCTGTGCTTTTCATTTCTACGTACTCTTCTCATCAACGCTCAGTTTTTAGTTTTTAATTTTTATCATTCTATCCCTTTTATGGAATTTTTGTCAAGTGTTCTTTTCGAAAAAAAGAGAAAGAACGCCAAAAAACTATGAAGAGCTAAAAAAACACGAAACTATAGGTGAGCCACGCTAGATCAGGTGCAAAATGATAAAAAGACCTCCTTATTCACTAAGAAGGTCTTCAACTCATATGTTCCTCAATCGCTTCAACCAGCGCATTTTTGTAATCGTGCAAAGACTTTGTCCAGTTCGAAGGATGTCGCCGGTTTGATTTTGCCCAATTGTGATGCTGGAAAAATTGTTTCCTTTGCTCTTCGGTCAGTTCGAGCTGTACGCCCATGCCCTGTACGGTTGCATTTGTAATATTCCGGGCTTCCATCCCTGCAAATCCTTTTCTTACGTCTTTTACGATAAAACCTTTTTCCGTAAGCTTCTGTCTAATCGCTTCTTTTAACTCCACATCCCGTCCTCCGATATACGTTTCAGCCTTTGTACCACGCATGCCATGAAACGTAATATGCCAGTGAACGTTTTCTAACAGACGAAGTTGGCGAGGTTCGTCAAAGTTGGTTGAGGTAATATGTAAATCACGATTCCCTGAAGACTGTAATCCTTCAAAAACATACCAAGACCACGCGGGTCGACTCATGGAAATGGCTTCAACCAACTCCGTTGTACCTGCTTCAATTCCACCTCCATGGGGAGCGGAAAGACAAAGAAGTGATTGATGATCTTGATATCGAACTTGATAATGGATGCCTTCTACTTTGTCTGATGTTAAAGCTTGATAATTTTTATATACATCACTCATTTTGTTCTCCTCTTGCTTTTCTATAAGATATGGGTTTTTCGTTAGATTTTCAAGACTTTATATACGATTACTTTTCAATTGCCAATCTGAATACTAAAAGAGCAAGTAAAATAGTAATCGGTGTCATGACTACTGTTTCTAAGAAAGAGTGTGAAGCTAAATTACCTAGGGAGTTCAGAATCATCACTGCAAATATAGCCCATATCCCGATGTTTGACATTCTTTTAAATTTTCCTTTTAAAATATATCCTGCTTTTACCGCAACAATTGAAATAAATACGATTTGGATCAGAATGGATACCATTTCGAAGAGGATAACATCTTCCTGTTTCTTTAATCGTCCTCCCCATACAAAGTCATATGGCAAAATGTTTAGCAATATGAGCCCATGCATGAGTAGAGCCATCGTATTAATGGTAAGGATGATATAACTTGCCATCTTCATACTAATGAGATTTTTCATGTTCTTCTCCTTGCTTTGTAGAATATTGTTAAGTAAATGAATAACACTTACAAGAGTTAAACAAATACCCCTACTACATGAATTCTTTTGCAAAAGGACAAGATAATCACTCTAAACGCAATATATTCAATGACAAATGATTTATGATAACAGGAAGGAATGAAGATTTTTGTATGAACTTATCCATCTTCTCGAAATAAAAGCCTCACTTCTTGTATAAGTGCATTTCTCATACAAGAAGTGAGGCTTAGTCCCATAACTTATCTTAGATTATTCACCTAGATCCACATTGTGATACACTTGTTGTACGTCTTCTAAATCTTCTAGTGCATCCACCATTTTTTCAAATAAAGCTTGGTCTTCTTCAGAAAGTGTCACTTCAGTTTGAGGAAGCATTGTAAGCTCTGCCACTGTAAAGTCTTCTACACCTGCAGTACGAAGGGCTTCTTGAGCAGCTTGAAACTCATCTGGTTCTGTATAAATGATCACGGCTTCGTCTTCTTCTAGAATGTCGCGTGCGTCAACATCTGCTTCCATTAAAATTTCAAGCACTTCTTCTTCATTTTTGCCTTCAAGACCAATTACGCCTGTTGGGTCAAACATGTAAGCAACAGAACCGCTCACACCCATGTTTCCGCCGTTTTTCCCGAATGCCGCACGTACGTCAGAAGCGGTACGATTGACGTTGTTTGTTAACGCATCAACGATCACCATTGATCCGTTTACACCAAATCCTTCATAGCGAAGTTGGTCATAGTTTTCTTCACCGCCGCCTTTTGCTTTTTCGATTGCGCGATCAATAATCGCTTTTGGCACGTTATATGTTTTAGCGCGCTCAAGCACAAACTTTAGCGTTTGGTTTGCCTCTGGATCAGGCTCTCCACTTTTCGCCGCCACGTAGATTTCGCGACCAAATTTAGCATAAACTCGGCTTGTTTTCGCGTCTTTTGATGCTTTCTTTTCTTTAATATTGTTCCATTTACGTCCCATTATGAACACTCGCTTTCAACTTTAAATCGATATGTATTATACGCTTAAAGATGACAAAAATCCACTATAATGAAGGGTTGTCACCTTTGTACCTTCTTCATTATACCTCAAATTCCCTGTTTTTGATAAGATAAAGAACAAAATGATTTTATATATAAATGAAGTCCCCATATCTTTTTCACCGTTTCATTCGTTTTAAAAGAGAGAGAACTTAAAAGGAGGATTAAAATCCATGTTAGAGCCAAACAAAAGAAACGAGGAAGAAATTGAGGTACAAAAGCTTTATAAAGGCCTTCTTCCTTACTGTTGTTTCCTTTCAGGAGATAAATGGGATGGAGAAGATTTAGCACAAGAAACGATGTTAAAAGCGATGCAAAACTACGGGTCTCTTACCCCTGCTTTATTAAAGAAAATAGCCTATCATAAATGGATAGATGAAAAGCGTAAAAGAAGTCGAGAAACAGTTGGTGAAACAGATCACCATACCTTAACAAAAGAAAGCCGGCAGGAAGAAGTTGAGGCTCTTTTACATTCACTCACGCCCAAACAAGCAGTAATACTCACTTTAAAAGAAGCTTTTCAATATAAAATCAGTGAAATCTCCTCGATTCTTGAAATGACAGAACCTGGGGTTAAAGCCCTTTTAAAACGGGCACGAACAAAACTTCGCGGAGAAAACGAAGAAGAAAAAATCAACAATCAAGAACTTGTAAATGCTATTTCAAAGAGTATTCAAAGGGAAGATCCTGCACCTTTACTTTCTTTCCTGAAACAAAAAAAGGCATTCGAACCAATGGCTCATCTGGTATTCTGCTCTTACAGTTCTCTCAACATCGCGTCATAAGAAAAAGGAGGGTTAAGCATGAATCATATTCCATATGTAATTGAACAATCAGCATCTGGTGAACGTTCATATGACATTTATTCACGCCTTTTAAAAGATCGCATTATTATGGTGAGCAACGAAATTAATGATTCAATGGCTAACAGCATTGTGGCACAACTGCTCTTTTTAACAGCGGATGATGCCGAAAAAGATATTTCTCTTTATATTAACAGTCCAGGTGGATCAGTCTCAGCGGGATTTGCTATTTTTGATACAATGCAGCATATTCAACCAGATGTCCGCACCATTTGTACAGGAATGGCCGCTTCGTTTGGAGCTCTTTTACTACTCGGAGGAGCGAAAGGAAAACGATTTGCTCTGCCAAATAGTGAAATAATGCTTCATCAGCCGCTTGGAGGGGCGCGCGGTCAAGCCACTGAAATTGAAATTTCAGCAAAGCGGATCCTTAAATTAAAAGAACACATTAATCGTATTATTGCAGACCGCACAGGACAGCCTTATGATAAAGTTGTGCAAGATACGGACCGTGATTACTTCCTAAGCGCGGAAGAAGCGAAAAACTATGGGGTGATTGATGAAATTATTTAAAACGAAAACCAAGACGAGAATCTTCCCGTCTTGGTTTTTATTTGACTAATATTCTCTCTCTATTTTTTCTTTTTTGAAATCTTTTGACCCCTTCTGTTCCCGCTATACTACTAATCATCCCAATCATAACGCTTGCAGAAATAATTTTTGCCGCATAGTAAATCCCTGTACCAAAGAAAAGATCTACCACAACAATCTTTTTAATTGTAGAAGCTTCTATCGTATAAATCACAATATGATTCGCCTTTGCTCGCATCTTCCTCACCTCGTCTCTTTACACGATATGTAAAGGAGAGGTTGTCACATGTGAAAATTCTACAAGAAGAATTATGGAGTCTCAAAGCATTAAGAATTTGGTGTAGGCGCGTTCAGCACTTCTACTCCAAACTCTAAACAGTTCTTACAAATAGATACACCAGGCCCCATTGCAAGTTCACCAACTTCCTCTTTACTTCTTCGGCAAAACGAGCAGGTTTCGCTCACATCGGTTTTATTTTGTTCCCTCTGTTGAGATGTTTTTTCCATTGCTTTATATAGTTCGTCAATAACAACAGGTTCAATATAATCGAATTCTCCTTTGAGCTTTACAGTTAACGTCGTATACGCTACGGCCATTCCTTCGTAAAAACGCTGCCTCTCCATTTCCTCACTCTTTTGCGATTTTTCTTCACATATAGCACTTAAATTTTCCAATTCTAAAATCATATCTTCAATCTTTGCACCTCGAAACGTTTTTTTACGGAAATCTTGGTCCATTGTGTTTCCTCCTTTTCGGTATGTATACATTTGTACACATCTTTACAAGGAGTTATTCGTCAATTTGCTAAATATCCCCTTTTTATAGAAGGGATTCATACAAGACTTCTCCCGTCTGATCTGTCTTATATCCATTAAGAGAAAGAAGCTGCTGTTGAAAGGATTCTGAAGAGAGTATTTTTTTAATAGATGCAATAATTTCTTCTGTTCGCTCATTTTTTAACAACACTAAGTCATATTGTTCCTCAATTAGGGGAATAAACTCGACATCACTCATTCGTGCCACATTTTCAATCCCAATTCCAACATCTGCTTTTCCGCTTGAGACAGCGGAGGCTGCGGCAAGATGAGTAGTAACAATGTTATGATACCCGCTAATGTGAGACGCTGAAAGCCCTAGTTGTTTTAACTTTTCGTCTAAAAGGACACGTGCCCCTGCCCCTCGTTCTCGGTTTACTATCTTAATATCTTTTTCGGCTATATCTTTAAAACATTGAATATTATGAGGATTGCCTTTTTGCGCATACAATCCTGCTGTTCGTTTCACAAGATGAATCACCACATAAGCATCACTGACAAGAAGACGCTTCACATATGGAAGATTATATGTATCACTTTCCCCATCATATAAATGAAGACTCACAATATCACATTTTCCATGATATAAATCTATTAAACTGTTTAAACTGCCATTATAAAGACGAAGCGGCGTTTGACTTAGTTCCCCTTCTAAACTTTTACTTAACAGATCAAGCGAAACGTCTTGGCCACTAATGACAACAGGGCGTGTTTTTTGTTTTTTCTCTTGCTTTTGAGATGTAACAACATTTTTGGTTTGATTTTTATAGTCTGTTAAATCTTCTTCGTCTACGCGCATTTGTCGTCCAACACGGTAAGCCGGAAGAGTTCCTTTTTTTATTAAGTCATAAACGGTCAACTTTGACACTTTTAAAATCGATGCGAGTTCTTCGATTGTGTAAGAAGTCGTGCTCATCATATCACCTCTTCTATAGTATAATCTTCTCTTTCTTGCAAAAAAAGGATGAATGCAAAGACCCTTATATATTATAATCAGTTATAATTAGTTATATCTAATTATAACTAAAAATAAAATAAAGGGGAAAGATGAAATGAAAAAGAAGGCAATGGCACTATCTGCTGTATTATGCGGCACACTCCTCATGAGTGCGTGTGGAAATTCAGAACAAAAAGCATCCGGAGACAGTGAAAGTAAGCAAGAAGATATAACGCTAACCGTATCAGCGGCAGCAAGCTTAAAAGACGCCCTAGGGGATATTGAGAAAAATTATGAAAAAGAACATCCTCATGTTGATCTTAAATTTAACTTTGGCGGCTCTGGGACGCTGCAGCAACAAATTTCTCAAGGGGCCCCTGTTGATCTCTTTTTTTCAGCAGCAGAAGACAAATTTGATGAACTTGTGAAAGAGGGAGAGATTAATAAAGAAGATGGTACAGACCTCATCCAAAACAGTCTTGTTCTTATTGCATCAAAGACTTCTTCTCTTACTAGTTTTGAAGATTTACATAACCAAAAGATCGAAAAGATTGCGCTTGGAACGCCTGAAACGGTGCCAGCTGGAGAATATGGAAAGCAAACACTTGAAAAGTTATCACTATGGAAAGATGTTAAATCAAAAGTCGTTTACGCAAAAGATGTGCGCCAAGTGCTTTCCTATGTAGAAACAGGAAATGTTGAAGCAGGAATTGTTTATAAAACAGATGCTCTTGTATCTGATAAAGTAAAAATTATCGATACAGCGAAAGAAACGTCCCATGATCCAATCGTTTACCCTGTTGGAGTCATTAAGGATTCCAATCATGAGAAGGAAGCTCATGCTTTTTATGACTATCTTCAAGGGAAAGAAGCTATGAATGTGTTAAAAGAATATGGATTCACAGCTAAGTAACCTTACATTCTCTGAATTTTGGACCCCTATTTCTCTTTCTCTAGAAGTAGCCATTGTCGCATGGATCGTTGTATTAGTGGCCGGAATACTTGCAGGGCGAGGACTTGCACGAAGGTCCTTTCGTGGAAAAGCGCTTGTTGAAACAGCCTTAATGCTTCCCCTTGTTTTGCCTCCAACCGTTGTTGGATTTCTTTTAATCATCATCTTTGGTAAGCATAGTTTCATAGGAGAAGCCATTCAGTCATTTTTTGGTCAATCGTTAATTTTTACTCCGTGGGCAGCCGTTATCGCTTCTGTCGTTGTCGCTTTTCCTCTTATGTATCAGTCTGCAAAAGTTGGGTTTGCAAGTATTGAGGCTTCTATTGAGGAAGCAGCTCGCATGGACGGAGCATCGGAGTGGAAAGTCTTTCTCTATATTACCCTTCCTCTCGCTAAAAACGCATTGATTTCCGGAGGGATTTTAAGTTTTTGCCGGGCTCTTGGAGAGTTTGGAGCAACCCTTATGTTTGCAGGAAATATTCCGGGAGTGACACAAACGATTCCAACGGCCATTTATGTTGCGTTAGATTCTGGTAACATGACGCTTGCCTGGTGTTGGGTAGGAACGATTATCATCATTTCATTTATGATGTTATGGATGGTTCAACGAAAAAGTCATTAAAAAGGAGTCCATTTCGACTCCTTTTTTATAATGGTGAAGTTCTTACGATAAATATAAAAAAGCCATATCCAACAAGGAAATGGCTACAATCGTGATTGAGCTAAAGTGACCCGTTCGTTGAACGATTTATATGGTCATTGGTTTATTTTTTTAATTTAAACACTATAAAGTCAGCACATCTAAAATCTTCTTCAAATGAAGGGTATTTTTTTAGCATTTCTTTTGACGGGATAGGTTCTACAATGCTTTCTAAAACAAAACCCGTTTTGATTAAAGTGTTGATATAACTTGTCAACGTTCTATGAAAGAACAGCATTTTTTCTTTATCACCTAAACCTTGTTCATACACACCTTCATAAAAATATTGATCTACGTTCCAATGCAACTTTTCTCCACTTTCTGTTTTTTCCCAACCACATTCAGGAGTAACGAAACAAGGATGTAATATCGAAAAAATAAAATGGCCTCCATCTACTAATAACCGATACATTTCTTGAAATGCTTTTTCATAATTAGCAAGATCTTGAATAACCATATTGGACACTATTAAATTGAAACTTTTATCACCTAGAGTATTTAAGTCTTCGCAATTACCTAGTTTATAATCAATTACCAAATCATGTGGAGTTCTTTCTTTCGCAATTTCTATCATTCTTGGAGTATAATCTACTGCTGTTACAGTGGCACCAGACTTGGATAAAATCCTGCTTAAATACCCTTCACCACACCCTGCATCTAAAACTTTTTTGTTTTTTACATTCCCCATAAGTGAAAATAAAGTTGGGTTTAAAAAGACTTCTTTATGAAGGTCTCCTTGTTCCCTATGTTTTTTTGAATAGGTATCTGCGAATGCCTCCCATCTTTTAATCGCTTCTTTGGTGCCTACATTTTGTTTCATTTTACATCCCCTCCTTTATCTATCATCCTTTTAAGCACTCTGCTCATTTGGTCAAAAGATCTATCTTTTGAATATTAGTATAAAAAAGGAAGGAAATCCCTGTATATTATAAACAACAAGCCTTAAAATGTTTAAATGCCCCATTGAATCAGAAGACCGAGATGTGTTAATCCTCCTCCGAATCCATACAGAAGCAGATGATCTCCCTTTTTCACTTTTCCTTCTTGAACACCAAGTTGAATGGCAAGTGGAATAGAAACAGATGAAGTATTTCCGCATTTTTCTACACTTGTTAGCGTTTTGTCAACGGGAAAGTCCACTTTCTCACAAATAGACTCAATCATTCGGAGATTGGCACTATGAGGAATAAACCAGTCTAAGTCTTGTTTTGTCATTTCCCCTTTTTCTAGTAACGTTTCCATTCCTTTAGGCACTGTACGTGTAGCCCATTTGTACACTTCTCGTCCGTTTTGGACCATTTTTCCGCTTGGATCAAGGGAAGCTCCATCAATTTTATCAGCGAATGTTTTACGATAAAGGTGTATGCCGCCTTCTCCTCTTGTGCCCATATGTACACTGATAAAGCTTGGGTTTTCTTCATTATATTCCACAAGGAAAGCTGCTGCTCCATCACCGAATAAAACAGCTGTTGAACGATCCTCATAATTCGTTACTTTAGACAGCGTTTCAGAAGCCACAACAAGTATCTTTTTATGAAGTCCTGATGTGATAAGACTGTTGGCAAGATGAAGCCCATAAGTAAAACCAGCACATGTCGCGTTCAAATCAAAAGCACCGGTCTCTTTAATATCAAAATAGTGTTGAATGCGGCATGCTACGCTTGGAAAAGCATAGTCCGCAGTTGTGGTAGCAACGATAATCAAATCTACATTTTCTACTGTTTTGTCATATTGATGAATCAAATTTTCAATTGCCTTAATCGCCAAATCAGAAGAAAATTCTTCTTCTCCTGCAATATGTCTTTCTTTCATCCCTGTTCGCTGCACAATCCATTCATCACTTGTATCCATCATTTTTTCTAAATCTTCATTCGATAAAATGCGTTGTGGTAAATAGTGCCCAATGGCTGTGATTTTTGCTGTTGATTTCATAATTTAATTCCCCCTATAATAGGACTAGATTTTATTACTTTATATTAGTACCTAGTATTAATTGTGTCAATTTTTTCTTATTTTTATATTTGATAGAAATTACAAAAACGCTTTTCCTGGTGTTTATTCCTCTGTAAAAGGTTTGTTAAAATTTCAAATGACCCTAATCTGAGAGAAAAAATGCGCTATAATAGAAGCGGCATCAAGACTTTTGAAATAAAGGCGGATATTGGAATGATTTATATTATTAAATTTTTATATGGGTTTGTGCTTCCTCCTGGTTTATTTGTTACAGGAACACTTTTACTTGGTTTATTTGCGTATCGACGGGATAAAGTGCTAGCTCGTTGCTTTCTTTTGTTATCTTTCTTGCTCTATCTTTTCTTTATTCCTTTTACAGGACACTTTTTAATTCACACGCTAGAGAAACAATATACTCCTCCAAAAGAAGTGTCAGGAGATGTAATTGTTATGCTTGGAGGTGGGGCAACCTTTGATACTCCTGATGTTGATGGCAAAGGTCATCTCTACGGAAGTGCAGCAAACCGCTTATTAACAGCGGCTCGACTACATAATCAAACAGGATTGCCTATTGTTGTTTCTGGAGGCACCGTTTATCCTGATAACGGCAGTGAAGCAGATATTGCGAAACGTCAGCTAATCAGTTTAGGCATTGAACAAGATGCCATTTTCATAGAAACGAAAAGTCGCAACACAGAAGAAAATGCGAAATATACAAAAGAGTTATTAAAAAAAGAGCATTTTCAAAAACCGATTCTCGTCACATCTGCTTATCATATGCCGCGTGCTGTCAAACATTTTCATAACGTTGGCCTTACAGTAGAACCATATCCGACAGACTATTCATCAAATCAGAAAACAGAAGTATATCCAAATCAGTTTTCTCCTGCGATGATTACTTCAACATATAAAGCACTGAAAGAATATGTAGGCATGCTTGCAAGTTAAGCAAAAAGAGGAAGAGACCTGTATGGTCTCTTCCTCTTTTTATGGTCCTTTACTCCCTCTCTATTTCGGTGATCGCCTTTTTACTGCCTGTTGAATCGGATCCCATACGCTATTGTAAGGCGGAGAATAGCTTAAATCTAAATCTTCAAGTTCATGAACAGTCATTTTGTGATAAAGAGCGGTAGCGAGCACATCTACCCGTTTATCTACTCCTTGCTTTCCGATGATTTGTCCTCCTAAAAGCAGGCCGCTATCTTTTTGATAAAGAAGTTTGAGATAAAGGTCCTCTGCTTGTGGATAGTACCCTGCATGGTTTTTAGTTTGGAAAGAAATCACCTCATATGGGAAGTGAAGCTCTTTTGCTTCCTTTTCGGTTAAACCGGTTCTCCCAAGCGTGAGCTCGAGAAATTGAATAATCGAAGAACCTACAATCCCTTGAAAAGGAACACCTTTCTCTAACATATTTAGTCCTGCTATTCTTCCTTGTTTATTTGCTGTTGTGCCAAGCGGAACATAGTCATTTTTCTGTTTAATACGATGATAGTGAAGAGCACAGTCGCCTGCTGCATAAATATCTTTTACGTTCGTTTCCATATAGGCATTCACTTCAATGGCTCCCTTTATTCCCACCTTTATACCGCTTCCTTCTAGAAAGCGCGTATTAGGATGAACCCCTGTTGCGAGCAGCACAAGATCTGTTTCATACGTACCCTTATTGGTGTGAATTTCCCGCACGTTCTCTTCCCCAATCAGTGCTTCTACATCTTCTTCTAAGCAAATCTCGATCCCTTTTCGCTTTGCCTCTTCATGGATATGCGCAGCCATCTCTTCATCAAACAGAGAAGCAAGCTGTCCTCCTCGTTGGATAATGCGTACTTTTTTTCCTAGTTCGAGAAAGTTCTCAGCCATTTCAAGCCCAATATAACCTCCACCTACAATGGTGACGTTTTGAATCTCATCTTGAAGGCTTTCTTGAATCTTTTTGGCATCTGGAATCGTTTTTAGCAGATGAACATGCCCTAGCTCTACGCCAGGCCAATCAGGTTGATTTGGACTGGCTCCTGTCGCAATGAGCAGTTTATCATAAGAGTGGAAAAACCCTTCTCCTGTTTTTGTATGTATGCCATAAACCTTTTTCTCTTTTTCGTCTACCTTTTTGACTTCTGTATGTGTATAAGCGTTAATGCCATATTTCTCTCGAAACGTATCAGCACTGCGTACAATCAAGTCATTTGTTGATGAAATTTTTCCACCAATCACATAAGGAAGACCACATTGGCCATAAGAGTAAATCTCTCCTTTTTCAAGGGTAATGACCTCTGCCTCTTGATCGTTGCGGACAATTTGCATCGCAGCACTCATTCCCGCTGCATCTCCACCGATAATCATATATTTCATTTTATTTCCCCCTTTTTTTATGACAGGACATCATGATACTCTTTTGTATCTTGCAGCTTTTGCTTAGCGTAAGAACACGTTGGTGTAATTTTTTTGTTTTGCTCTCGAGCCATTTCCACAACTTGATGGAGCAGTTTTCCTGCCACTCCCTGACCTCTTAGCTCATCTGACACAAAAGTGTGGTCTACCACAATGATGTCTCCCTCTATTGTAAAATGTAGTTCTGCTTTTTTTCCTTCTTCCTCACCAATATAAAAAGATTCTTCGTTTTGTTTGATATCCATTTTAAAATCTCTCCTTTACACATTTCTTATTATTCTTATACCCTTTTCTATCCTGTTTTCATCCTTTATTTCATAATTGTTTCTTCATCGTCATACTGACTGTTTTAAATCCCATTTCTTTATAAAGGTGGTAAGCCCGCTGGTTTTCATAAAAGACGTTCAGCGAGATGGTGTCGATTTTTTGTTTTCTAAGAATCTTCTCTATTTCCTTTAATGTAGCTTTCCCGTACCCTTTTCCTTGATAACATCTAAAAATCGTAATTTGATAAATAAAAGCCTGCTTCTTTTTCTTATCAGCATATATCCAAAGCGTCCCAACATCTTCAGTCCCATTACGACAACGATAAAACGTATGAAAGGGCGTGTTTATTCCATGAGGAAGAAGACGTTGTATTTCAAGATGAGCTTTTTTCAATGCTTCTTCTCTTTGCAATCTTTTATATTTACGGAGACTTTCTGCGTAGCGGGAAACTTCTCTTTCTATAAAAATATGAAACTCCTCTTCTGTCATTAACACAAGATTTAGTTCTTTCATCCTACCTCTCCATTTCCTATCTATGGAATTTGTGGTAATATAATAAAGAATCTGTTGCTTTAAGGATGTGAAATTAGTGAAAAAACGTAAAGAAATCTTCTCTTGGATTAAAGTGTTTGGCTTTGCTATTGTGATTACGTTAATTGCACGCAACTTCATTTTTTCTCCATACACGGTTCATGGAGAATCTATGATGCCAACTATTCAAAATGATAATCGTGTGATTGTGAGTAAACTGAGTGATATAGATCGATTTGATACCATCGTCTTTGATGCTCCGGACTCTGATGATCGTTATATTAAACGCGTAATTGGCCTTCCTGGAGATACGGTAGAAATGAAAAGTGATACCCTATATGTGAATGGAAAAGCCTATTCAGAAGACTATTTAAATTCTGTAGCCAAACAAGAATCGATCAGCCAACATTGGACAGAAGACTTTACTTTAGAAGAAAAAACAGGTAAGAAAGTAGTGCCTGAAGGATATGTATTTGTTCTTGGCGATAATCGTCCGATAAGCAAAGATAGCCGGATTTTCGGTTTACTTTCTATGAAAAGCATTCAGGGACAAGCCGTATTTCGCTTTTGGCCATTTAATGAAATAGGCCCGCTTTAAACCTCTGAGGAGAAAGCATCTTGCTTTCTCCTTGTTGTTTTACAAGGGATGTTTACGCTTCATTATCCCAAAAAAGAGCCCTATTAATAGAAAAGTATAAAGAAAGATCCAACTGAACTGCCCCCAAAATAAGACAGGTATAGACTTTATATTATCTTCTGAACTCATGATTTCTAATGAGAAATGAAGAGGTGGAAACAACCAGATAAATCCGTCTATCGTATCTTTCAAAGTGGAGATGGCAACAGATATAACGAGAATACCAAGAACTCCCCACCATGTATTGCTTTGATTTTGGATAAGTTCCCTTGTAAAAAGAGCGGAAAGGGAAAGGGCTAAGAGGGATAAACTAAAATGAGACAAAAAACCCATTATAAGATGTAGTCCTCGCGTTTCTACACCAAACGCGTTAAAAACAATTGGATAAACTACTGAAATAAGACTGAGACAAAGCCCAATAAGGATGCCCATTGTAAATAAAGACCGATAATATTTTCTTAGATTTTTGCAATGGAGCATTGTGATCCTTTTTTGTCCTTCATCTTCGGCATGAAATATGGTGACTGTAAACCATCCCATGATAAAGAAAAGAAGTAAAGACGTAAATGAATAACTGTCTAATATCGGATTTGGTGTATATGTATAATTTATGACAAGAGACAAGATGTAAAGGGAAAGAGGAGGAATGTATCGATGAGATCTTAAATAGTTGTGTAAGTGATAGTGTAATAAACCCTTCATTGTCTTCGATTCTCCCCCCTCTCAAAATAGTTATACAAATTCTTGTTATTTTCTATAGGGAGCAGCTTCTTAATTGAGGCCTCCCTTTGTAAAAGTTCTCTTAAGAGTTTGTCTGTATCTTCCGGCTTGACAATAGCCTCTATCTCGTTCGCATTAGAACCCAAATAACGCTGTTGTTGAATTTTCATAAGGGGAAGTACTTCTCTTAATGATGTTTGCGCGAGGATTTGAAAAACAAGTTTATTTCCTCCGATGATAGTATGAAGAGGAATACTATTCTGAACAATTTGGTGATTCTTAATCCATAGGAGTCTATCTACTAGGTTTTCTAGTAATTTCGTTTCATGACACGTAAAAATAATACTTACTCCTCTTTGTTTCAAAGTCAAGAGAATCGTTTCTACATCATTTTGCGCCTTCGGATCCAGTCCAGATAAGGGCTCGTCTAATAAGAGAAAATCTGTCTCCTCAATCATCGACTGCATAATAATCACCTTTTGTTTCATTCCTTTAGATAACGCGGCAATTGCTGTTCGGCGATCTTCTTGTAAATGAAACGTTTCTAGTAAACCCTCTATTCGCTGTCTTAAGCGTTGTTTATCTATCCCCCTAATCTTTCCCATATGAGTAAGATATTCTTCTATAGTAAACGGAATATGAGAAGGAGTGATTTCAGGAACATACCCCATTTTTAAAGAAGATGCAGGTTTGTACAACTCCCCGCTGTCTGACTTGATTAATCCTCCTATAATTTTTAGTAAAGTACTTTTACCAGACCCATTTTTTCCAACAAGTGCAATGATTTGATTTGCATAGATTGAGAAAGAAACATTTTCTAAGACTATTTTATTTTTATAGTGCTTGGTAATATTTCGCACTTCCATTATAGGTATAAGTTCCATATCCACACACCTTACTCTTTATGTTCACTTCCACTTCGCACGTAGTATTCAAGAACCAAAAAGATGAAAGTGTTATTATAGAAATGGGTATATCCTTAGATGATTACAGTTTTTTCTTCCGTTGCTGTGACATTCTAATTTTTTGTAGAGTATGAACTAAATCTTCTTTAAATATTTTCTGTTTTCGCTCACTTTTTAATAAGTTCTCTACATTTTGTAAACCGATGGAAAATCGAACATAATCATTCATGATAAAAATGTCCATATAAGAAGCGAATAATGATTGAAACCATGGAACATTTCGAAGTTTTTTTATGTTTTCATTGATTTTCTCTTCTGTTGTCAGAGGTTTTCTACTCCATGTGGGAGGAAGAAGATTTGCAAGAAATTCGAGAAAATTATCATCCATCAATGACTTTCTCCTTTCATAAACGATATAAGAGAGCTAGATCCAAAATATCAGCTTTTCTCTATCATATAAGTTAAAGTGTATCCAACATGCTTTCAAATCCATCTTCTCTTTATTTTCTATCTCTCTATTTCATTATACTATATTTTCCAGTTGTTTGTTCTTTTTGTTGAAAAGAAAGATGAGCGAAGAAAATGTTCCCGACAATCTGTTAATAACGAGTTGGTTTCTTTTGTATGTACTGAAAAACCTCTTTCACAAGAGAAATATATCTCAACCGCATACCATCATCTCCTTTCCTCTACCACATTCCGCGTTATATAGAGAGCTAAACGCATTTAGAACACGTTTAGCTAAAAAGTACACATTTTCGTATTTCAAAATAAGATATTTATGTAAACGAACTTTCTTTTTCCTT
>NZ_JALAMS010000014.1:100783-205162 GCF_026790145.1 Priestia endophytica
TCCTTTTGTTTGTAAATTTTTTATTTCTCTTTTAATCCTTCCCCTACGCCTTTTAACAAGTTTAAAGAGAATTTAATTGCCCGATTAACATCTGGATCTTTCAATGACCGAGCAAGTTCAAACATACTCATTTTTTTCTCCTCTTTTAATCCTTCTTCCGCTTTTTGCAATCCTTTGGCAAACCCGCTTGCCAGCTTTTCTGTTGTTTGAGGATTAACATCTGTTAGCGCTCCTGCTGCTGCCATAGCGTTATTAATAGCATTTGTCACAGGAGGACGAAGCATCTGTTCAACAGCAATTTTCGTCACGTCTTCTTTGGCTTCTACAAGGTGATTAACTGCTCCTAATATTCCACTCTTATGAAGCTCTTGAAGTAATGTCATCGTTTCTTTCACGCCACCCACATTTTTAGAAAGCTCGTGAAGCACTTCTTGAAGGGTTCTTTCTTGCTCTTCCTCTTCTGTTAATACTGGCTTTTCAATTTTTGTAATAGGTTTCGCCATTATACTCCCCCCTTACCTTACGTTTGTTTCTTTTCTTACAGGTTGGTTTTGATCTGCAATCGGTTCATAATCATCGCGCTTCCATTTTCGCTCAACTTCAACCCCAAGCTGAGGATAACGTTTGGCATAACGGTGATTGTAAGATGGAAGTGGCTTTTCTCCGCTTTCTGCTAAAACATCCATCTTTACTTTTGTTTGTTTATAAGCAGGAGTTTGGGTTTGAAGATCTCCTGCCGTTCCGGTTAAAAGGTTGACGGCATTTTCATGCTGAACAGAGTGCATCGGTACATAAAGTTCATTTCCTTCAACGCGATCTGTGATAAGGGCATGAAGTTTAATCGCCCCATATGGAGAGCGAAGGCGAACGAGCGAACCATCCTTTATGCCTCTCTCTGCTGCCAGATGTGGGGAAACTTCTACAAATACTTTAGGAAGCTTGTACTGAATGCCTTTTGATTTGTTTGTCATATTCCCAACGTGAAATTGTTCTAAAAGTCGGCCATTATTTAACGTTAAGTCATACTCTTTTGGAAACTGAAGTGGAGGTACATATTCTTTGAGTGAGAACCGTGCCTTTCCATCTGGAAAATTGAAGCGTTTTGTATAGAGAAGCGGCTCGTCTTTTCCACTGTGTTGAACAGGCCATACAAGACTCTTCCATCCTTCTAATCTCTCATATGAAACACCCGCGAAGTTTGGGCAAAGGCGAGCAATTTCATCCATAATATCGCTTGGATGGTGATACTTCCACTGAGCCCCGCATCTGTTTGCTATTTTTTGAATAATCCACCAGTCTGGTTTAGAATCTTCTAATGGTGGGATCGCTTGGTAAAGACGTTGAATTCTTCGTTCTGTATTTGTGAAGGTTCCATCTTTTTCAAGGGACGGTGAAGCTGGCAAAATTACATCTGCAAACTGAGCCGTTTTTGTAAAAAACAAATCTTGCACAACGAAGAAATCTAGCTTACTCAGTGCATCCTGAACATGATCTGCATTTGCATCAACTAAGGCCATATCTTCTCCTATTAAATAAATGCCTTTTAAACTTCCCGCTTGCGCTCCTACTAACATATTTACGTTCGTTAAGCCGCTTTCTTTTGAAATAGACACGCCATAAGCCTCTTCAAACCTTTGTCTTGCTTCATCATCTGTAAGAGGTTCATTTCCAGGAAGCGACTGTGGAAGTGCCCCCATATCACAGGACCCTTGTACATTATTGTGCCCCCGAAGCGGATAAGCGCCTGTTCCTGTTCGTCCAAAATTACCAGTTACAAGCAAAAGGTTCACAATCGCGCCTGACGTGTGGGACCCAGCGATATTTTGCGTCACACCCATTCCCCAAAGAATACAGGTTCCGTCCGCTTCATAAATCATTTTTGCTGTATTGTGAAGGGTTTCTTTAGAGAGACCTGTCACTTCTGAGGCATAATCAAGCGTATATTTGTCTAAGAGCTCTACATATTCCTCATAATTGCCAATACGCTCTCGGATGAATTTTTCATCATGCCAGCCTTTGTCAATCATATATTTTGCAAGAGCCGTTAACCATACATAGTCTGTTCCTTGTTTCGGGCGAAGAAATAAATCTGAACGTTCTGCTAATTCGTGTTTTCTAAGGTCAGCTACAATGAGCTTTTGGCCGCGAAGTTTACGAGCGCTTTTGACACGGGTTGCTAATACGGGATGTCCTTCTGTTGGGTTTGCGCCGATAGTGATCACAAGACCAGCATTCTCAATGTCTTGAATTGTGCCAGAGTCTCCTCCATAGCCAACAGTTGCAAGCAATCCATTTGTGGCAGGAGATTGACAGTAGCGGGAGCAGTTGTCAACGTTATTTGTTTCAAAAACTTGACGCGCAAGCTTCTGCATTAAATAGGCTTCTTCATTTGTCGTTTTAGAAGAGCTCACAAATCCAAGGGCATCTCCACCGTACGTTTCTTTTATAAACGTGAGCTTTTCTCCAATGAGCGTAAGAGCTTCATTCCATGATGCTTGAACAAACTGATCACCTTTTCGGATGAGAGGGGTTGTTAAACGTTCATCACTATTTACAAAATCCCAGCCGAATTTCCCTTTAATACAAGTTGAAATACTGTTAACAGGAGCCTGTTCGGTTGGTTCAATCTTTAAGATTTCTCGGCCTTTTGTCCATACTTCAAATGAACAGCCAACACCACAGAAAGTACACACTGTTTTGGTTTTCTTTGTTCGTTTTTCTCGGGCTGCTGCTTCTACTTCCGATAGGGCAAAAACAGTCTTGTAGTCTGGCTCGACTTCTTTCACAAGATCAATCATTGGATTTAATATCTTTTCCGACATCCCCGTTAAAAACCCTGCTTCTCCAATCATCGATTTTTCCATTAGGGCATTACATGGACAAACAGTGACACATTGGCCACAGGATACACAAGAAGACTCGTTAATACTTTTTCCGTTGTCCCACAGAACGCGTGGCATTTTACGTTCCCAGTCAATTGTAAGCGTTTCGTTTACCTGAACGTCCTGGCAAACTTCTACACATTTCCCGCATAAAATGCACTGATCTGGATCATAGCGGTAAAAAGGATGAGAATGATCCTTTTCATATCCTTTTTCACGAAACGGGCGTGTTTGATGTTCAATCTCAAGCTGTTCTGCTGTATTATGTACACGACAGTTTCCATTGTTGTTATCACAAACTGTACAGTATAATAAATGATTTTCCAACAGGCGATCCATCGCTTCTTTCTGAGAAGATTGGGCACGTTCAGATGAGGTTGAAATCTCCATTCCTTCTTCAACTTCAGTAGAACAAGCTCGCATAATATCGCCATTAATTTCACACATACATGTATCACATGTTTGAATGGGACCTAACGTTTCGGAATAGCAAACATGAGGGTGGGGGATATTTTGAGCTAGTAAATAATCTAAGAGCCTTGTCCCTTGTTGAATTTTATGTTCTTCCCCATTAATTGTAACTGCAACCGTCTTTTCCATCTTTTCTCCCCTTTTCTCTTGAACTCCAACTCTCCTCTTTTTTTGAAAATAGTTCACTTACTGAACTATTCTAGTTGTTATTATACTCTTTTCTCTTTTTTTATCTCAAATTACAATAGGCTTTGCATGGCTATCCTTATCTAGAAAAGATCTCTTTTTAGGAAGGAAAAATAATACGTTCACTTCCTGTATAAACATTAAAGCCCTCTCCTCGAATGAAGCCGACGGTTGTCATCCCAAGCTCTTCTGCAAGTTCTAGCGCTAGCTCGGTTGGAGCAGATTTCGATAGCAAAACCTCACAGCCTATCTTATTTGCTTTAAGTAAAATTTCAGAAGAAATTCGACCGCTAAAAGCCACAACTTTCCCATGTAAATCAATGTTATTTTTTAAGCAATAGCCGTAGATTTTATCTAAGGCATTGTGCCTTCCAATATCCATTCTCTCTAGAGAGAAACCGTTTTGGTCATAAAGAGCGGCATTGTGAACACCTCCTGTATGTTTGAACGTATCTGCACTGTTTTGGAGCTTATTCATAAAATGAATACATTCCTCAGAGGTAACGCTTACATGTTTGGAGTTTATCTTCTTAGCCGCAAGCGCGTCTGTTGTAAAAACGAAACCTTGTCGACTTCCTCCGCAACATGATGTAATATAGCGCTTGTTTTGAAAGGTTTCATAATATGTATGAAGGTTTTCAATTTCAACATGAACAAATCCTTCTTTTTCTTGTATCCATAAATTCTTAATATCTTTGTAGGACTGAATGACTCTTTCAGAAGCTAAATAGCCAATTACCATATCCTCTATATACTGAGGTGTGCATACCAGTGTCACAAATTCTTTTTCATTCACTTTGATGGTAACTGGAAATTCTGTAACAACAGAATCTTCTATATTTATTATCTTCCCATTCATAAATTTAATAATATTGCGTCTTTTAATGATTGATTCCATCCTATTTTACACCCTTCAACCTATATTTTCTCTAACTTTTTCCCTTTTTCCCCCAAAAAGAATCCTGCTATAAAACAAAAAGCAGGATTCTTTCTGAGCATTCTATATTGATGTTTATGATAGAATCCATTTTTTTACGCCCCATAAAATGATTAACCAAAGTGGAATCGACATTAGGACTCCATAAAAGCAGCCTGTTGCAAAAGATGGTTCTCTTTTCATCGCTGTATCCTCTACTTTCACTTCTTATTTTATGGTTATTTTTTCATTTTATCATGCTTGCTCTTTCGTTTAAAACAATACGTGACAAAATTCCCTTCAATCCTTCACCAGACTGCTATATTAATTCATTATCTGACACTCTTGAGAGGATTTTTGAAAGAAATTAGAATAAAGCTGAATAAACAGAAAGGAGAAAAAAATATGGAACTTTCATGGCTTTTACCCTACATACTTGTATCCATCACGATTGTCCTTATTCCAGGTCAAGACATGCTTTTTGTTCTTACCCAAAGCATATCTTCTGGACAAAAAGCAGGACTGCAAACTGTAGCAGGCTCTATTACCGGAACAGTGTTTCATACGCTGCTTGCTTCTTTTGGACTTTCCGTTGTTTTTGCAAGCTCGCTGCTTGCTTTTAATATTTTAAAAATCATTGGGGTCATTTATCTTCTCTACTTAGCTTTTCAAGCTTTCCGGGAAAAGAATCCATCAGTAGTGCTTCCTCATAAAAAACAAGGACACTATTTTCGAAAAGGCATGATTATGAACTTATCAAATCCAAAATGTGCCCTGTTTTTCTTGACGTTTCTTCCTCAATTTGTACGTCCAGATCTTGGACATGTGAATTTCCAAATGCTTTTATTTGGTTTTATTTTTATTATCGAAACGTTAATCATTTTTAGCATCATTGCCTTTTTTGCTTCTAAGCTTGGCCAAAAGTTTATTCAAAACTTACGCTTTCAGTATGTTTTAAAATATACAAAAGGAACGGTTTTTGGACTACTTGGTATTAGTTTATTATTTTCAAGTCGTTAAATTTTGCTCAAAGAATTTTCTTTGAGTTTTTTTTATTTAATATCTTTTAGAACATAGTTTTCTTGAATTACTGTTCTTTTTATCAGGTTATTCTTCCTTTTAAACTGATTGATGTTTGTTTTTTGGTTTTTAGAGGAAAATATAATATTGTTTTTTGTTATATTTTTAATAAATCTATTTTGTGATAATTTTCACAAAGTAGACAAAATAATTGGAATTTATTTGTTGTCACCTATAAAAATATGATGTATGATTTAATTGTGAAATGATTCACAAACGAATTTATACATTTTCTTAACGTCAGAAAGGATGAGTTATTCATGGAAAAAGTAAACCGCGTCGCATTAATTGGAACAGGATTTGTAGGATCAAGCTATGCTTTTGCTCTTGTAAACCAAGGTATTGCAGATGAACTAATTATGATTGACTTGAATGAAAAGAAAGCAATGGGAGATGTGATGGACCTTAATCACGGAAAAGCTTTCGCCCCTCATCCGACTCACGTTCGATTTGGTAATTATGAAGATTGTAAAAACGTAGACCTTGTCGTGATTTGTGCAGGGGCTAACCAAAAACCTGGCGAAACTCGCCTTGATCTTGTTGAAAAAAACTTAAAAATTTTTAAAAACATTGTTGATAACGTAATGGCTAGCGGATTTGACGGCATCTTTCTTGTCGCAACAAACCCAGTAGATATTTTAAGCTATGCAACTTGGAAATTTAGTGGCTTGCCAAAGGAACGCGTAATCGGCTCTGGCACAATTTTAGATACGGCTCGCTTCCGCTTCCTTCTCGGTGAATATTTCAATGTTGCTCCTAAAAATGTACATGCTTATATTATTGGAGAACACGGTGATAGCGAGCTTCCTGTTTACAGCTCTGCTGATGTTGGTAGCATCCCTGTTCTTAAAATGATTGAACGCAATGAAAAATACAAACTAGAAGATTTAGATGACCTATTTATAAATGTACGTGATGCTGCTTATCAAATCATTGAAAGTAAAGGTGCTACCTTCTATGGCATTGCAATGGGACTTGTGCGTATTACAAAAGCGATTTTGCGCAATGAAAACAGCATATTAACCGTATCTGCCCTCTTAGAAGGTGAATATAACGAAGAAAACGTCTATATTGGGGTTCCAGCTGTTATTAATCGAGATGGAATTCGAGAAATTGTAGAACTTGATTTAAATAAGGAAGAAGAAGAAAAGTTTGCTCATAGTGCACATGTATTAAAAGAGATTTTAGCTCCACACTTTGAAGAAGTAACAAAATAACACAAAAGAAAGAGTGGGTCATCATGTGGATTCAAAACTATAATCCTTTAGATAATGTTTATTTATCAGCACTACTTGCAGCTCTACCTGTACTATTCTTTTTGCTCTCACTCACCTTATTTAAAATGAAGGGCGTCATAGCCGCCCTTCTTACCTTACTTATTAGTGCTTGTGTTTCTGTGATTGGCTTTCATATGCCAATCACAAAGGCATTAGCAGCAATTGTACAAGGCATCGCGAACGGACTTTGGCCAATTGGCTACATCATTATTATGGCTGTTTGGTTATATAAAATTGCCGTGAAGTCTGGAAAGTTTGCGATTATACGAGGCAGTATCGCCAACATTTCCAGAGATCAACGCCTGCAAGTGCTATTAATCGGATTTAGCTTTAACGCCTTTTTAGAAGGAGCAGCAGGCTTTGGCGTTCCAATTGCTATTTGTGCAGCTCTGCTCACAGAACTTGGTTTTCGTCCACTAAAAGCTGCTATGCTTTGTTTAATTGCAAATGCTGCTTCTGGGGCGTTTGGAGCTATTGGCATTCCTGTTATTGTAGGAGCACAAATGGGAAATTTAAAAACATTGGACTTATCACATACGCTTATATTCATTCTCCCTTTCATTTCTTTTATCATTCCCTTTTTACTTGTCTTCATCTTAGATAAGTGGAAAGGAATTAAAGAAACGCTTCCAGCACTTCTTGTTGTAAGTTTAGTTTTTGCAATTTCCCAAACATTAACAATGTTCATTTTAGGTCCAGAACTTGCCGACATCATTCCTGCTCTTCTCAGCATGGCAGCTCTAGCTATTTTCCTTCGAAAATGGCAGCCAAAGCATATTTATCGAGAGAACAAAGAAGAAAAAATCAGCACACAGCCTCATTTTTCATTTAAAGATATTGTACTTGCATGGTCACCTTTTTATATTTTAACAATCATGATTATGCTATGGAGCTTACCTGTTTTTAAAGCTCTTTTTGCAGAAGGTGGTCCTCTAGCGAAAACAACGCTAATGATTCACATTCCTAGCCTAGATCAAGCGGTTATGAAAATACCGCCTATCTCAGCTGAAAAAATGCCGCTTGATGCTATATTCAAATTTGATATTTTAGCGGCAACAGGGACAGCTATCTTTATTGCCGTATTGTTAACAGCTCTTTTAAGTCCTAATATGAATGGGAAAAAAACGTGGGAAGGACTTGGTGAAACCGTAAAAGAGCTCTGGCTTCCGATTGTGACAATCTGCTTGATTATGGGCTTTGCAAACCTTGCCAATTTTGCTGGTCTTTCTTCTTCTATTGGTCTTGCGCTAGCTAAAACAGGTGACATCTTTCCCCTTCTTTCTCCTGTGCTAGGCTGGATTGGCGTTTTTATTACAGGCTCTGTTGTTAGCAATAATGCGCTATTTGGTAACTTACAAGTTGTAACAGGCGCTCAAATTGGCACAAGCTCATCGCTTCTTCTCGCAGCTAATACGAGCGGAGGCGTTATGGCTAAGCTTATTTCACCACAGTCTATTGCGATTGCAACAGCTGCTGTTAAAGAAACAGGTCAAGAATCTAAACTGCTTACAATGACGCTTAAATATAGTTTATTTTTACTTGTACTTATTAGCTTATGGACATATGTTCTTTCATTGCTTGGTATATAATACAAAAAAGCCCTGATTTTTAGTCAGGGCTTTTTTGTTCTTGGATAACATGGATCATTTTTACGATAAACGTCTCTCTTTTTGCTTAAAAACTCTTAAAAATAGAAAAAGCAGCAAAATGGGACAAAAAGGCGAAAGAAGAATAAGGGTATAATAAAGTGCATTTCCTCTTTCAAATGCCTCATGCATCATAAAATCTCCGTTCCATACAAGCAAGAGCTCGGCCAATAAAAGAAGAAAAATAACTCCGATTTCAGCAGCCTTTATCCGTCGGCGCCTCTTTCTTCGTTCTCTCCAAACTTCAAACTGAACAATTTTCATGAACATCCCTCTTTTCTCTTTTAGAGTTTGCACAAAAAAGATGACAAATTCTGCAGTTTTTCTCCTCTCATTATAATAAAACTATTCTGAAAATAAAATACACGAAAAAAGCTAAGTAGATCTACTTGGCTTTTTTCATGCTTATTGAAGTTTTCCAGCACGAATATCGTCTGTCATTCCTTCATATGGAGCTTTTGAAATGATGTTTTCGTTGTCTGTTCCAACGTTTTTAAGATACGTAATGTCTGCAAATTCAGGTACAACATATTTTGGATATGTTTCGTATTTTTCTCTTGACTCTTTCATTAAATCAAGATGATCGTTTTGGTAACAAACCGTAATCTCTGGATGTTCATGTACCCATTTTGGGAAGAAAATAATGCCGTGCATGCGTTTTTCTTCAGGCATAAAGTTAAGAGATACATCTGTTCCTGTTGGCTCTGTCCATGATACTTTATAAACGCCTTTTGTCAATTTTACAATATCAACTTCTTGATCACGTACCCAGCGTCCGCCAACCATTCCGCTATGAATACGATAATCGATTGTATGGTCATTCTTAATATACATTTCATATTCCCAACCGTTTTCATACGTATAAATCATGTGATTTCCAATAAAGTTTTCCATGTTTCTCTCTCCTTCTTGATTAAAGTATCTTGTAAATATCTAATATTACCTTTGTCTCTGTACGAAGAGCCGCTCCAACAAACAGGGAATTTTCAAGCCATTCGTATTTCTCACTGCTTGTTTCAAACGTCGGAACAGTGCGGAAATAAACGTGCTCAGGATCAATAATTTCCCCTTTTGAAGCGCGATCTCTAAACCGCTCGCTCACTTGGCGTATACCGTTGTTTTCGATATAAATAAGTTCACCATCGTTCGTTTCGATAACGTAACGAGCAGATAAATCTGTTCGTCCGTTAGCACGAATGATTTGCGAGTCGGCTCCACCGTCTATAATATTGCCATTTATCTCTCCGGTTATTTTCCCACCTTTGATTGGAATAAACTGTCGTCTTCCAAGCCTTGTGTGGCCAACAACCATTGGTGCGGCAACTTCAATTTCTGCAGAAGCCACTTTTTTCAATGACGGCTTATTCATAATAGTTTTTCCCCCTTCTTCTTCTAAGTAAGAAGAAATCATGTAACTATTTACATGTTTATATTAACGCTATGATATAATAGTGTCAAATAATAGAGCTGGAGGCAAAGCATGCGGATTTTAAAATATGCGATACTAGGACTTCTCTACAACGAGAAATTAACAGGGTACGATATTACAAGTAAATTTAAAGGACCACTTGGACAGTTTTGGACAGCAAAACACAGTCAAATTTATCCTGAATTACGAAAGCTGACAGATGAAGGATTTATTCAATATGAAGTCGTTGTTCAAGGAACAAAACTTGAAAAAAAAGTATATGAAATTACTTCGCTTGGAGAAAAAGAGCTTTCAGAGTGGCTTGAAAAAGTGGAGCGAGATTCAAGTGTAAACAAAGATGAATTTATGCTAAAAACATACTTTATTTCAGCTATGGAGAAAGAAGAAGCATATGACCTTTTTAACGATCAGCTTGTTAAGAGGAAAGAAAATCTTTCAAAGCTTCAAAAGACGCTATCTTTACTAGAAGAAGATGAAATATCGATTACGTTCTCTTCTCCTCAATTTGGTCACTACCTCGTCTTAACGAGAGCCATTGAAAGAGAAAAAGGATATATTGTCTGGCTTGAAAAGACAATTGACCTATTGAAATAAAAAAAGCCTCCGTCGTTGCGGAGGCTTTTTTTTATCTATTTAACTCTTCTAACAGTGGATATAGTTCTTCTAAATGAGTAATTTCGTACGTTGGAGTAACTTCATTACGTTCTTTATTTTCACGGTTAATCCACACTGATTTCATTCCAATGCGTGAGGCGCCCAAAATATCTGTCATTAAGTTATCTCCTACCATAATCGCATCGTCTTTTTCTAATCCCATTTTTTCAAGAGCGTGTTCGAAAATGGTTGGATCAGGCTTACCACGACCAAATGCTCCTGAAATAATAATCTCGTCAAAATAAGGAGCAATCTCAGGTGTGATCTCAAGCTTTGTATTTTGAAGATCTGGAGAACCGTTTGTTAATAAAAGAAGACGGTAATTCTCTTTTAGCTTATCTAACGTACGAAAGCTTTCTTCATATACAAACGGATGCTTACGACGTTCAAGTGGAAAGCGTTCTGCAAGCTCTGCTCCAAATGCTTCATCATCGATGCCAAGCTCCTTTAATCCTTGTGTCCACGCTTCTTTTCGATAAGCTGGTACAATATCTTTCATTTTGCGAAAGTTATCATCATCATCTAAAAAGTTTCCCCATAGTCCTTCAAAAGGATTGATTCCAATCATTTGAGTAAACTCATACGTTTCATAAGAAGAGTAAAGTTCACGGGCTTTTTCTCTTACCGCTTCTTCTAATTTTTCTACATCTACATTACGTTTCTGACTTGCATATGTACACGTTGCCACAAAGGCTTCCTTTACGCTTTTTTTGTCCCAAAGCAGCGTATCATCAAGATCGAAAAAAACAGCTTTAATCATTCTGCGTTCCCCACTTTTTCATTATGTTTTAAAAATTGCTTTATTTCTATAAGACTACATCGAAAAAATGAATAAGTAAATGAAAATTCTCTATTTTTTATTATTATTTACTCTTTTTCCGAACATTTTTTTGAATAGACGTTTAAATAAGTACCCTAGACCGAACAACACCATTAAAATCAACAAGAACTGAACGCCAATTTTCCCATTATCTCCAATCGTAATTTCTCGTGAAATGAGCGCATCACTTCCCCATACAAGCACTGAACCAATGGTAACAAGCACAACAAAACCAACTAATAAAAGAGCTAGTTCGTAAAAACGGAGCTTTTTTAACATATGTCGGTGTGGCCAACTAAAGCTAATAACCGCAAGTAAAAGCAGCAACAAAAGCCATTCGGACTGGATAAACCAAACGGTAATGCTGTATGTAATAATAGATGTATAGGCAATATTTGTTGCATCAAATCTTTGTTTCACAACTTCCCCTCCACTTGTCTTACACAAGATGTTAAAGATATTCGTATTAAACATTATAGAGCATATATGACGCATTTATCTTTATATGACTCCTTCTCTGTAATAAATATACATTGAAAAGGATGAATAATAAGCGTATAATTAAGATTAGTTAGAAAAATTATAACAGATTTCCTTCACATGTTAACAGTATTCATAAATGTACCATCTTAGCGAATACAAGGAGATATGTGAATTTTTTATTTGTAATGCTTAGACAGGCTGAATCGCTTTCATCTAATGGCAATATAAATTAAGCAAACAAACAGATTCGTTCTCCTTACAAAGCGTGACAAACGTGAACGTACTCTGTCAAAAAAGAGGAGTGGTGTTATGCATTGGAGTAAACGAAATACCGAAGAAGAAGTACAAGAAGAAGTTGCTGTATGGGAATGTGAATCAACGGAATGCGTAGGATGGATGCGAAAAAACTTCTCGTTCGATGAAAAGCCAAGCTGCCCTTTATGTGGTTCCTCAATGAAAAGCGGCGAGCGCATGCTGTCTAAATTGACAAACTTGCAAGGTCGATAGTATCTTTGTGTCTTTTATCTAGCACGAAATGCCTCCCTTTTGAGTACAATAGAGGTGGTGATGTGAAATGAAAAATCGTGATAAAAGTATCCGAAAGAAGCGACTTTTAAAAGAATACTTGAAAAAACAGCTTAAAAATTTAAGACCAAAACCCGCAAAAAAACCCGCATCAAATTATAAACCTTCGGCATAAAAGGAAAAAGGCTTCTCCATCTAGGAGCCTTTTTTTGTTGTAGTATGCGTGAATTCTTTTTTATTACACATACTAGCGTTAACTTATAAAAAGGAGACGCACAATGACTATTTTACTTATCAAACTGATCTTAACCCCTGTTTTAGCAACATTTGCGGCCTTTATTTTCCCCGGTATCTTTTATTCTTCCTACTGGCAACCAATTGTCATTGGTGTGGCGATTGCTCTTGTCACAAGGTATGTGGAACGCATTTTGCTTCGTTCTCATACTAAAATTATTACGCTCATTATCGACTTCTTCACGGCGTTCTTTATTACCTATATTTTGCCGTACGGATTTGAAAATGCATACGTTCTTTTTCCTGGCGCAGTCTTTACAGCTATTTTATTTACAGTTGCAGAGCTTCCGCAACATTATTTTCTTCTTAAAGAAGATGTTGAACAAAATTCAATCGTATAATGTTCTAATAGGTGCATTATAGCAAAAAAAACATAGGAGGTTAACCCCCTATGTTTTTTTGTTGCATCTCTAATCTTTCTTCCTCTCCTTCCACTGATACTATACCCTTCTTCATTTCACCATTTACTTCAACAATCAAAATAAAAAACGAATATCTTGTCCTTCCCAAAACACGGAACCAATCTCCTCCATTCTTATCTTTTTCGTTACTTTTTCTTCTTTCACGGTTGACTTAGCTGACTTGCTTGTTATTATTTTGTCACTGCAAGTAATAAAGAAATAACAAACAATGATAGGACAAGAAATCCTATTTTCTTTATTTTGCTTTCTCCTATCCCGTGGATCTATCCATTATTTTTTCTATACGATGATTTAAGAGAAATGAAGTTAATTAAAAACATTAAAAAACCGCTAAGAATTGGCAAGCCAATCATGTCTCTCCACTCGGGCTGTTTTTGTGGAAGACCGCTAACCAATACATAGAGCGTAAAAAATACAAACATAAATGTAAGAGATTGAAAAAAGATTTTTTCATTTCTCTTTTATAATCGTTGCTGCTAAACGTATCCGTATATTCCATTCCAGAGAAAATATATCTTAAAAAGATGTAGATAACCTGTCCAACTACGACAAAACTAAAAAACATGTTCGTTTCTATTATATGAAGTGGATACGTATAGCTTGCAATTAGAAATAAAAGACTAACACATATCCCTAAAATAGCGGCTTCTCCTAAAAAGTATAAAATCCTTTTTTCTATGTATTCATCTTCTGGTAAAAAGATCGATAGCCACGATTTCTTCATCTTCATTCCCCTTTCCAAAATAGGTCATCTAACGTTTTTCCTAAAGCATGGGCAATATTAAGACAGAGCTTTAGCGACGGATTATATTCTCCTTTTTCAATTAATCCAATCGTTTGTCTTGTCACATTAACTTTCTTAGCTAAGTCTTGCTGAGTCATCGACTTTTCAACGCGCGCTAATTTCACTTTGTTTTCCAGACTAACACCTTCTTAATATAATGCAATATATATATTACTTATTGTTATATATAGATTACATCAAACAAAAGGTTAATTCAATAAATTTCCATAAAAATAAACTTCTCTTATATAATAGGAAGAGAATTAATCAGTTTTTAAGGATGGGAAAAGAGAAATATGATCATTGTTGAAACGCTTTTTGCCCTAATTATTTTCTTTATGCTTAATCTTTTATGTGACAGAAAAAAGAAAGCTCATAAAAAAGGTTAGGCATTGTGTCATGTATGCAAACGATGATAGCAATGATTCTTTTTTCGATATTCTAATTTTTTGAATCTCATATAAATAACAAAGGAGTTTTTAGATATAGATGTAAAAACAGAAAAATTTTAAAGAGCTTTTCATTTCTTTGGCTAATTCTTAATATTAAGGAGCTACCGAAGATTTTGAAGTAAAAGTATAAAAAAAGAGTTCCATATCTAGTATAGAGCTCTTTTTGCTTATGCATCTTTTCATTGTTATCGTGCTTTTTGGATTTAAAGTAAAACACCCCTCTAAAGTAACAGAAACATATTGTAGTAGGTTACTATTGACCTAAACTATGTAAGACATTCTATCTCACTAAAATAGGTTCATCCTCCTGATCCAACAAATTCACTAGAATTACTTTATGATAAAGTGATATAATCTCCACATTCAGATTGTTTAAGTAAATAAAATTCAAAATTATATCTAAATATGAGTATTTATCTAAAAGGAGGCTGTTTCATGTCTAATGTATTATTTATTAACTTACCAGCCGAAGGACATGTCAATCCAACTGTGGGATTAGTCAAAGAGTTAGTTGAGAGAGGCGAAACGATTACATATTATTGCGCAGAACGTTTTAGAGAGCGCCTCGAAAACGTTGGTGCTGTTGTCCGAACATACGAAGATTTTTCAGAAACGATGAATGCAAATACTCTTCCTAGCATGTCAAAAATCTTAGAAGCGAACAGTTTTCTATTAGACAAAATTATGGCTGACATTCACGGGGAAACATATGACTATATTGTTTACGATGAAGTTTGTCTAGCCGGCGTCATTTTAGCGGAAATGCTAAACATCCCTAAAATCTGCAATTGCACAACGTTTGCTTTTACAAAAAACATGTTAGAAGACATGAAAAAACATCTAAATATAACAGAAGATATAGAAGGTTTTGATGAAGAAAGTGAAAAAATATTAACAGATATTGAACAGAAATACAATGTAGATTTAACCTTTATCCGTAATAAAGGTTCCATTATGCCGAATCCTGGGGACCTAACGATTGTCTATACTTCTGAACATTACCAAATGCATCGTGAAGAGCTTGATGATACGTTTAAATTTGTTGGACCTTCTATTGTCAAAAGACAGCATAATATCGAATTCCCATTAGAAAAACTAGAAAACGATTCTGTAATCTTTATTTCTCTTGGAACAATATTCAATGAGAACATTGAATTTTATCAAACATGCTTTAAAGCTTTTTCAGATTTTGAAGGAACCGTTGTGATGTCCATCGGTAAAAAATTAAAAATAGATGAGCTTGGTGATATCCCTGCAAACTTTATTGTGAAAAACTATGTTCCTCAGCTAGAAGTGCTGCAACATACAGATGTGTTCTTTACACATGGAGGAATGAACAGTTCAAGTGAAGGATTATATTTTAATATTCCATTAGCTGTACTGCCTGTAAGTGTTGATCAACCTATTGTTGCAAAGCGCATTGCAGAGTTAGGAGCGGGTATTCATCTTGATCTCAACAGTATTACCGCAGAGAAATTAAAAGAAACAGCTCATACCCTCTTATGTGAATCTTCTTACAAAGAGAACGCTACAAAAATTAGCACCTCTTTCAAAAATGCAGGTGGCTATAAGAAAGCTGTAGACGAAATTTTTTCTTTTAAACGTCAAGCACTTAGTGAAAGTGTGAAATGACATTAAATAAACTAAAAAAGATCCCCCATTTATGAGGGATCTTTTTTTCTATCTTCCTTTATGCTTCGCTTTTGCTTTTTTCTTTTTAAGGAGATATTTTCGCTGTTTTTCTTCTTCACGGTGCTGCTTTGTGATGTGCTTATGTTGCTTTTTTCGTTCTTCATATTCTTGCCTAACTGCTTCTTGGGCTTTTGTTGAGACTCCAGTTCTTCTCATCTCTTTTGCTACTCTGCGCTGTAAACGCTTAGGGTTGATGCGTTTGAGGTCGTTTTGTTTTACATTGACACCTGATTGATGTGAATTATGAATAAAAGTTGAAAGTTCATGATAGATAAAAGTTAACACTTCTGAATCTTTCGGTTCTCCTCCAAACACGTGACGAAATGCTTTTAAATGGCCGTCACTTACAACTTCAATTGTTCCAACCCAAAACTGACCATCATGGTAAATCGTTAATCTCATAACGATTCCCGTTGCCAAAACCTTATAAAATCTATAAAATTTGTTTATTTCCCTGTTCTACGTGTCCGATTTTGCCAAAGCTACTCTCGTTTGGTCTAACACTCCGAGGGCGTAAATTCCGATACAACGAATCGTATACATTAACGATAACATTCAGATGTTAATTTGTTGATTGATAATGCGATGAGTTAATAGAAGCATTCAAATCCCTATCCATCACAAGCCCACAGTCACATTGATATAATCGGTCAGATAACTTTAGGTCTTTTTTAATTTTCCCACAACATGAACACATTTTAGAAGATGGATACCACTTATCAGCTTCAACGACTTCAACGCCATGCTTCTCACATTTATACTGAATTTGGCGTTTGAATTCGTATAATCCTTGTTTGGCAATCGCTTTTGATAAACGCTTATTCTTCATCATTCCTTTGATGTTCAAGGTTTCCATTACAATTCGATATGGTTTGGTTTTCACGATATCGTTTGTTGCTTGATGGAGATGGTTAGTTCTGATATTTGATAATCTTCTATACAGGTGTCGTATCTTACTTTCGATTTTTATAATGTTGCTTGTTTTGATGAACCGGTTTCCCTTCTTGTTCATTTGATATTTTCGAGAAACTTGACGTTGCAACCTACGAAGGCATTTCTCTGTCTTTTTTACTGATTTTGTTTTGTTAATGTTTCTAAACTTTCTACCATCTGAACACACAGCTAATTCTTTCACCCCAACATCAATTCCTACAGATATATACCAGTACTTACCATCGAAACTAATTCTCGGATTTGAGTACTTTCTGCCCATAGGTATTCGTTCAGATGTTTTAATCCAACCAACTTTTTCAATCAATACTTCGCCCTTTTTAACTTTGAGTTTGACGTTATCATTGTAAAAAGACGGTTTAGATTTCTTTCTGTTTTTAAAACGTGGTTTCTCTGTTTGTTTCTTAAAGAATTTCTTATACGCATTACAAGCATCTTTAATAGCTTGTTTTGTGATATTATTTGATACCTCATACAACCAAGCATACTCTTTAGTTTGTTTCAAAGCAGTCAATTCTTTACGAAGGGTGCCATTGGATAAGAATTTGCCACCATTCTTGTGATTTTCTTCTTGTTTCCTCAATGTCCAGTTATATGTCCAACGAGCTGTTCCTGCTGATTTCCAAAGCCTATGTTCCTGTTCTTTAGTTGGTTTTATCCTTATTTTCTTCGTGAGAATCACTTTCCATCAACTCCTTAATCATCCTCTCAGCTTTTTTCGCTCTTTTACCTTGAAGTTTACAGCTAAACACTGTAACACTTTAAATTAAATCTTCAACCAATTTCTGTTCTTCGATCTTTGGAGCGTTATCTATTGCTTCAATATTCGTTCCTTATTTATTACATAGGTTTTCTATTAGTTCAAAACCCAATCTTATCAACCAATCTTTATATAGAATAAATATCTTTTCTACTTTCGAATTAGTAACCTTGTCTATTAGTTTAAATGTTTGTGTTGCTGTTCCTAAAAATGCAGCAAATTCGTCTATTGAATAGTACTTTATTTATAAAACTTAGTTGTTTTATAATCTTTTTTAGACTTATTTTAACTGCTGTTCACCTCCTCTACCAAATACCATGAAATGATGAACATTTCGAGGAGAGGAAGGCTATTGATATTCATTTATCATCATGCATCCAGACTACCAACCGAATTGTGTTGTTTATGAGCAAACCTATATGTAAATGAGATCGCCATTCCTCCATCATGCTCACACTTCTGCCTCCCCTAAATTCTGTAAGAATGCTAATAATACTCCTTTCCTTTTTACCTACTCAAGAAGGTTTTCCTTAATATTCCTACTAAAACAAAAACGTGGTAAAATATGTATAAAAATTCAAAAAGGAGTGATACTTATTGTAAAAAAAGGGTTAATATCAGGCATGCTTATCTTGCTTATTGTCCTTATTACTACCTATTTTATAGGTGAATGGAAATATGTTTACTATGTTTGCGGGGGAGCTGCATCTATTAATATCTTTTTAGCACTAGCCTACTTCCTTGACAGTCTCATTCTAGGAAATAAAGGCACAATGTCTTCTCGTCGAAAAAAACGCAAAATCGGACGTGTGGAGGAATCGAAGAGATTTATATCGATTGCCATTCCAAACATCCTCGCGGTTTTAGTTTATCTAGTTGTATAGTACCTATAAAAACATAATAAAAAAGAGAGAATCCCCTCTCTTTTTTATTGCGCGACTAAGTTCACGTGACTTATCGTATGGTCAGCACTTTCCACAAATTCAAGCGCATAGTCTCCTAAATCATAAATATGATTTGTTTCATTTGTGCCTGTGATAATGTGTGTGCGGTCTTCTTTCCCTAAATGCTTTATCATCATGTCAGGTGTAATGCCGCCAAGATTTGTTTGGCGTTCCACATTTGTTCCAAAGTAGCGCACTTCTTTCAACACTCCTTTTTTATTATAGGAGAAGTCGTAAGAAGCTTGCCCCATTGAACCTGAATAATGTTCAAAGTTACCTTCTACTGAATAAGGCTTACCAATGCTGTTATATACCTCTGTACGCGTTGTTTCTCCAACAACGAACTGATCGCTAAATCCTCCATAAACTTTTCCTTCTTGTGCTTTACTATACAAGCCTAGCAGAGTATTTAGCGCCATTTGTTTTTGCTCATCTTTAATATTTGTTGTTTTTTTTGTTGTTGGGCTCTCTGCATGAACAGTTGCGCCAATGCCGCCTACAAAAGATGCTCCAATTAAAGCTGTAGCAGCGATCATTTTCGCTTTTTTCATGATTTAAACCTCCTCATTTATCTTCTATCTTCAAGTTTTCCACTCCCTATACTTCTACCCTTCACTTCATGTACTCAAACAAATTAGTTCAAACGAATCCCTTATCAATTTAACGTGTTAAAGAGAAAAATTAGATAAGCAATCTTTTTTCTATTTGCATATAGTAAAAAGCGCCTAGTTTCGGCTTTTCGTGCTTTCGAAACTTTCTTAATACTTCCAACGGGGTTTGAAAACAAAATATATGGGCAACTTTAATAAGTATACGGTGAAGTTAGATCTTTAGTGAAATTGATCTTAAAAAAGGGGTTTTTACGATGATTGACAATCAAGAAGTGCTCTTTTTTCGAAAAGAGCTGGCCCGGTTGCTGGACGACTATAGGAATTGTGAAAAACCTTCATTAAAAAAAGAAATTTCAGAAGATATTTCCTTATTAAGCGAAGTCATATACGGTGATGAACACCCTCCACACTCTCTCTGATCATACACTTTTGTGAATAAAAATCTCGTTTAAGTTGGCTGAAAATGAGATTTTCTCTCTTCCTCTTCTCTTTTTTATTGTACTGTGTGACAGTTTCCTTTATAATGAAAGAATATTCGCTAAATATCTCTAAAGTGGGGCTATGGTATAATGGGATTACGCTTGACTGGCAGTCAAGTAATGCGAGTTCGATTCTCGCTAGCTCCATTCTTTCTCCCCCTTCTTATCTGTAAAAAGATGAAGAAGGGGGATTTTCATTTCTTCATGATAAAAGATTGAAGCTCTTTTTTCTTATTTGTTTACTAAATACCGAATATCACTTAATATTTTCCTCTTATCAATTGGTTCCTCCGAGTAAGCCATATCGTAAAGGGCTCTAATTTTGTTATTTTCATCGATTAAATACATCGTTGTAGAATGAGAAAGAAAATTCCCTTCTCCTTTTTTGTACTGCATTTTTAAATCATCTGCAATTTTTTTCGTATCCTTTAAAGAGCCTCTTAACCATTTCCATCCGGAAGAGTCCGCCCCAAAAGATTCCGCATATTTCTTTACAACAGATGGTGTGTCTTGTTCTGGATCAAGTGAAATAGCTACAAGTTCTACCTTTGAAGCAAAGATCTTCTCCTTCTTGAGCTCTGCTTGTAAATCTTTAAAATCAGCCATTGTTAACGGACAAATATCTGGGCAATTTGTATAAAAAAAAGTGGCAAGCTTAACTTTTCCGCTCTTAAAATCATACTCTCCACCATGGACATTTTGTAGTGCTACACTTTTTATTCCATCTAATACGGGGAGTTTTTCATTCTTTGGCCAAAGCCAATAAACAAGCACAAAAGCAACCATACATATGCTTAGTAAAATGAACAATCGATGCTTTTTTGTCATGATATCCACCTTCTCTTATCTAATTAAGAAGCTAATGCTTTTTCTTTAGCATTTTTAGAGGCGGAAGGTTTTTTTGTTGTTTTTTATGCACACGTATAATTCCCCACATGCCTTGTTCAATGTCCCAACGAATATTCCCAGAGCGGTACATATAATCACCAGGAAAGTTAAAAAAGCTTCCTGCTCCGTAATGCAGCTGAATATCAAAGGCGTCTCCTAAGACAATATGATCTCGGATGGACTTCACTTGTGAGAAAATATCTTTGTCATCTGTGTTCCAATAGTGACCATGCACATGAAATCCGTGGGCGCGTCTTCGTTCAGACGGATTTGCAAAGCGAATTGTAATAGGATCTCCAGGATAAGCCTCAAGAATTGGTGTAGACGGATCTCCATGTACTTTCGAACTAAATAAGTCTTTTAATACAGGAACCTGGTTAAGTCGATTAATTAATCGTTCTGTCCGGTAGTTAAACCCTCTTGACCCATTATCATACGTATCAACAAGATCCCCTATTTCCTCTGGATCTACGCCACCTAATATACCGTCAACAGGGTCAATAATTAACTTTCCGTTTTTATCTACTAATCTAGCTCCATCATACATAATAAGCGCAAATTCCCGTGTAGTCGGTAAAAAAGGCTGCTTTATAATAGCTCGATCTGTTGTAATAACAGGTTTTAACGTTTTCTGGCTTAATAATTGAGCCCCTCTTGGTTCCGCAATAAACATCCCGAACGTCCCTAACGAGCGATGATTGCGAATATCGGCCATATCCCACATTCCGCATGCGCCAAGAGGAAGATCAACATACCATCGATACGTAATCTTCTCACCAGGTCCAACGGTCTGGTCTGGATTAAAGCCAACTGTTTCTCCTGCCGAAGATTTCACATCATATTGAATAAGCTGCGGATGCAACGAAATCCGGACAGATGGTGGATAAAATGCCTGCTCTTTTACAGGAGGATATGGCCAAATCCCATCAGGAAATGGGAATTCATCGAATTCTAGTCGGCTTTCTAAGTTAATTTCCACCACATCACCTTGATTTGCACGGATAATGAGCGGCTGAATTTTTTTCTTTCCAGCTAAAATAGCTTTTACATCTTTTCTATGTGCAAAGACGATACCAAACGGGTCTTTTTCGCCCCATTTGCTGTAAGGAATCGGGATATGAAACGCAACAATATCAAAGCGCTTCACAGGGGCATTAGGAGGTGCATCTACTTCAACAAGTTTTGCTTTTTCTGGCGGTTTTCCTGTGCAAACAGGTAAAGGCTTTGTTCGCTTTGGCGGATCAGACCTATCTGGAAGAGGAATAAGAAAATCTACTTCCTCGTCAAATGCACGCACTAGCCCCCAGCAGCCGTTCCACAAATCTTCTTCTGTTTCAAACGTCCAAAGATAATCTCCTGAATTTGGCACAGTCAATTCGAATGTAAAGGACTCAGATATTCCAATATGTTCTTGACAAACAAAGGATGTTTCACTATCAGGCCGCTCTGCTTTCCAGCGTAAACCATGCATGTTAAAACTGTGAGATTCTTCTTGAGATCCTTGCAGTACGCGAATTCTAATAGGGTCTCCTTCATAGCAGTTTAAAATAGGTGTGACGGGATCTCCGTTCACAAAGGAGCTGAATGAATAAGCGGGATCACAGTCTTTTCCTAAGCGAAACTGTAGTGGTTCATTTTTATAGTTCACTCCGAACAAACCAGGGTCATCTTCAGATCCAGGAAATTCCGGTGCTTCAAGTGGACAACCGTTTTTATCAAATAAAAGGGTGAAATCTTGGACCATTAGGGCAAAATCTCGATAATCTGGAATTAAAGGATGTGTGATAGTCACTTGTGCGCCTGACTGTACTTCCTCCCCTGTTTTCGAATCTAACACTTTTGAAAATCTTGCATGCACATTTCCTGACCCAAATACACCATGTTGCTGATGAAAGCCCGGAAAAAGATGGTCATGAAAAAACCATGCTTTCAGTTCTGTGTCTGCAAAATATTCATAGCGAATTGTTTCACCAGGAAGAACGCTTGAATCATAATTCCAGCCAACATTAGCTGCATCGCTTACTAAAACATCAAGTTTAACAAAGTGAACGTGAAAGCCTACTTCGTACGTTCGCGTAACAAGCTGAAACGCATCTCCACCTGCTACTTCATTAAGGCGATTTGTAAAGTTAACAGATATACATGATCCAGCATTCATATGAAGAATAAGCGGTTCTGGTTCCTTCCGTCCTGCTAAAATGTCATCTATATCTTCATCAAGAACGTAAATTCTTCCTTTTGGGTCATTCCATCCTTCTCGGTTATAGACAAGAGGAATTTCAATAAGAGAAACATTGAATTCCTGCACAACAGGATTTTCTTCAATAATACAAGGATCTGCAAAAACAGCTCCTGGTCTTGCAGTAGGAACAGCTGCATTTCTCTCAAGCTCTGTTAACCCACGTCCCCCAACAATTCCAAGTGGCGGCCTTGGTGCTTTACAACCTACTTTTCCTGGAATAAAGTTAGGAAACCCTGGTCTTTCTTTCGTTGGTTTAGGTGGACTAGGACGATCTGGCAAAGGTTGAAGCGGTTTAATTGGAATTCCATTTGGATAACATTGACTTCCGTCTTGAAGAGTATCAAAAATCCGATTAATTGCCCACATGCCAACCCCAAAGTGAGGATACAAGTGACAGTGAACAATAGCATCTCCAATCGCTTCTTGAAGGGAGCCTAACCCGTAAAGAACATCAATTGTATACCAGTTTTGTGGACTAATAGATTGAGCATCAAATATAACAGAATCTGTATTTAGCGGATCCCTAAACCATGTATGAATATGGTAATGAAAAACATGCGTTTCTTTTACACCACCATGCACAAGTCTAAACTTTACAGGATCTCCCTTGTACCCTCGATAAATAGGAGTTGCAGGATCTCCAAATACCCATGAATCATGATGAACTTCCTCTCCTTCACAATCCGGACATACAACTCCTTCTTCAATTAGCTTTCTACGGTTTTGAAGGGGTTCATAACGATAGTTAATCGCATGAGTAGATTCTCTTTCTTGATTTGTGACAGGATCAAGAGGCCTGTTTCCTGTAATATCTTGCGTTGGCATTTCATCATGAAAAATAAAGCCAAACTCTCGAAATGATGGAGCAAAAGGGTGATGAACATCTGCAATAGCTCCACTCTTTAAAGGGCCACCTGTCACAGGATCTGTCCAGGTGGATCCCGTTTTTTGCACGAATAAAGCTCCAAACAAGCCATTGATATTTGTGCCATCGTCACTGCTATCAGGATCTCCTAAGTCAGAAAAAAAATAGATTCCCTCATGATTTGCTGTTAAACGATAGAGAATCTGCTCTCCAGGCTTCACAAGTGTATTCGGATTAAATCCTACATTTGCTCCGTCTGAATTTAATACATCATAGTCTGCTTCTTGAAAATGCATCCCTGCTGAGGTTTTAATTTGATTTTCAAACAAAATCTCAATTGTATCTCCTTTATTGGCTCGAATGCAAAGTGGTTCAACTAAGTCAACAGGTGTAAACGGGTTTTTATCGACAGCTTTTCTCACTTTATCAACATTTTCTTTTAAGATATACATTTTCCCATGTTCGTTGTGATCTCCAAAAGTGTTTAACACAATGCGAATGTCAATAGCTACCACATGGTAAAATCGTTTCATATATCCTCCCCCTTTTACATATCGTCTCTTAATTCTGGAATTGGCGGCAGTCCTTCTTGTTCAATATAAAACACTTCAATTTGGTGAATATGAATAGACCAAATTCGGTTCTCTAATTCCCCAATTGTTGTTGTTTGAACATCTACTACAACATTGTCTCCTACTACTGCTGTAATCTCTCCAATGAAGACGAATGGAAAAGAGGGTGTTAATATAAATACTTGACTCCCAATCCCTCTCTCAAACTCTTGAATAAGCGCTTCATCATGAATCTCATTGTTTGAAGGTAACTGTATTTCTGTGACTCTCTCATCCTCGTCTATCATTCTCTCATCCATTACTTTTTCCTTTTTTTCATACTGCTTCATCTGATAACTCCCCCCTGTTATTTTCCCTGTCCTTATGTAAGCGGTATTCTCGCATCACAATCAAAATTAGGGGTAAACTGGGCAATTTTCTCTAAAGGAATACTTAATGGTGTTGGAAACTGGAAAAATGGAGCAGTTACCATTTTAATTGTGACAGGGAATAATGTGATATTTCCTTGTTCAACGCTAAAGATGGTTCCGCAAAAGATCGGTCGAAATGCTTGCCCAAATAAATTCAGCTGATCTGATTCTGTGATAATTAGAATGGATTCTCCAATTAATCCTTGTAATTCATCGAATAATGGATCTTCGACAGCTTGCACGTCTACACGTACAGGAGCTTCTAGCATTCTTTGCTCTTTTCTTTCTACCTTGTCTTCTTTTTCTATCTTCTCTTCTCTCTCTACTTTATCTACTTTCTTTTCGCCAAAACGATACTTTTCCTGTTCTTTATACTCACTCTTTTTCTTTCCCTGTTCCTTTTTATTTGATGACATGAAAAGTCCTCCTTTACTTCCCTACTGGTTACCTTCCTTATGTGAGAAACGTTTGAATACATGCGAGAATAAACTAGTAAGCCTTATTGTGTTAACGTATTTGATATCTTTCAAATTAATACGCTCTTTTTCTTTTAAAAAAGTAAGGGTGAGCTGCTGATTTTCGGCGCTTAAAATTTTACCTATTTTTCGTACATTCTCATTAAGGTGCACCGTCACCCATGTTTCCTGCCAAGAATCTAAATTCGTTTGAAGCGTTTCTTCAAAAAATTGTTGTCTTAAAATATCCCGTTTTGAAATGGTTTCCCCAAATTCATACAGTAATTTATTTCGTAAATTATTATCAAAAATATAATGTTGATGGGTATTAGAGTAGTTTGGAATCCCAAACGGAATGTTCGCAGATTCAATCACAGGATAAGGAATCCATTTTCTTTCCTTTAAATTTGTAAGCATTACAAAATCTCGCCCAACTGTACTCACTTTACCTTCTGTGTAAAGTGATTGAGTTCCACATTTAAAATAGATTTCAACTTGCTGATTTCTTTTCGATTTAAAAAACTTGCGGTATTTTAAAGTTTTCCCTCGTTTTTCATCTTGCTTAGAAATATTAAATAAATTAGCTCTGTCAATGTATTCCATTAATAACCGTGTTTCTTCCGTTGTTGTAGGTGTTGTTGGCGATGTTAACCCTTTTCCACTTTGACTGTTGAACTCGTTAATAATATCGTTTTTTAGCTCTTCGGTTTCTCGTTTTTCTAACAGTTTCTTTCTATATTCATCTAACCGAATTTTTTTATCTTCCATTTAGGCTCCTCTCCTGACGTGAGTATCACACTCTAAATGAGTAAAGAAGTAGACTTGCTGTAACGATGACGAGAACGGTGCTAAACAAACTAAACATCACTATACTTTGTTCAACAGTATATAGAGATTCAGAAGGTAAATTACATAAGGAAGGGTTTTTCACAACAGCGCCAAACATCGTTCCCATTATTCCTCCTACAGTCCCTTGAAAAAAACCTGAAAGCAAAGATTGAAACTTTACAAGAGCTCCAAAAATAATTCCAAGCATCCCGCTTATTACAAGCACGAGAATAGACATAACGATGGAACCATTTTTATTCAAAAATTCAATGACTATTCCTAATGCAAAGCTCAACACTCCACTTGCACACATCGCCATAATCATTCCATATCGATCGCTAAATATTTTTCTTTTCTTGTGCATCATGATATAAAGGAAAGCACCAATTAAACAATTGAGAATAAGCACTCCATAAAGAAAGAAACCCATATTTTACTCCCTCCTTTAAGCTATGTACGTTTGGCAGAAAAGAGGAGCAAAAAAAGACTACATATAAAAATGAGTTCAATAAAAACCAAAAAGAGAAGATTGTTTTGAGAGGCTGCACCAACCATCGGAGCCATAACTCCCATCATCAATCCATTAATCATTCCTGTTAATAACGTTTGATAATCAAATAACCCTCCAAAAAGTGCTCCGACAACCATTCCGATAACGGTTGTGATCATTGTTACCCAAACAAAATGTAAGGGAAATTGATAAATTAAAATGATGCCTGTCACAATAGCAAAGAAGCCTCCAGCTAAATTTGAAATATTCATTCCTAACTGAAACCCAATAAGTTTTCGAATTTTAAAAAGGAAAAGATAAGCAGAACCTGTTAAAAGAAGATTGACACAAAGCAAAAAACCAAGGTTTTGAATCAGCAAGTATATCACCCCAACAATGTGCATCATTCTTTCCCTCTTTATGTTGAGTTCCCTCTGTCTCCCCTTTATTCCCCACTGAGGAAAAGTAAAAGCACTGAAGTAAACTCTATAAACAATTATGAATAGGAGGCTTGCCTTATTCTTCAATATTTTCTATTTCGGATTAAAGAGTATAACAGTACTCACCAAAAACAAAAAGAAAACTCCATGCAAGTACCTTCTATTCCTTGTAGACATTTTTATGATAATCCGGGTCACTATGGGATATTCGCCCAACCAGATTCACCTATTCACCATATATTAGGTGTATGAATTAAGGAGAGGGTGTTTATTATTCGATATTCCAAACCTATAAATCTTAAGAGAAAACGTGAGGTAATCCCTAAAATAGAGAGAGAAGAAGAATGCTTTGATTGTAAACCTGGAGGAACAGAAGATGATTTTTGTCTTCCTGATACATGTCCTGAACGGATTATACAGCCACAATTTCCTTCAGCAACAAGTTCTTTTCCACCTAAGCAATTAGCAGAAATCGATGCATGTATAGAAGAGGCAAATGAACTGCTGTTAACGCTTGGACTTCAGCAGGAGGAAGAGGAAGAAGATGATATTCTTCTACAGAACTTGCATAAGTTAAAAGGACAGATGATTGAAGTTACAATAAGTTGTACAGAAGAAGACATAGAGCCTGAAGGAACGTTAACATGTGAAAGCCACTATGAAAAAGTTCATGGGAAATTTATTTATAACGGGATAGACTTTATTATTTTACACACAAAGAATGATGAAACAGTATGGATTCCTTTTGTAAAAATTAGATGGATGATCCAAAAAGAACAAGAAGAAATACTTAATGAAGATCAACCATTGTTAAATATTGATCCGTGTCTCAGAAGAGAAATTACGTTTAATTTCGGTCAAATTGTTCCTAAAAGTCCTTTTCTTTTAAAGCTGTTCTTTCCTTTGCAACTTTCTTTTTTATTAAAAAGTTTTATAGACTGCACTCTTTATGTAAAAACATTTGATAATAAAGAAACTCGAGGGACTTTAGTAAAAGTGACAGAACGCTCTTTATTGATTGAAACTCCAAGAAAAAAACAAGGGATAGACTTTGAAAAAATATGCTTCATTAAGATGAAACAACCAGAAATAGCTTCCTTAAAGTGTTAACCCCTTCAATAGAATAACAACTTAAAAAGGAATCCATTATTGGATTCCTTTTTAAGTTACAGAACGTGCAGTTTCACTTTGCTTCCTTTATGACGGAATAATTCAAACTTCAGATTATCTGTTAAGCCACCTAGTCGTAATTCAACCCTTTTATCGCAAAAAGGAATCACACAGTCTTGAAATCTTATAAACTTTTTCTGGCAATTACAGTGAGATTTATGTTCGCAATTACATGGACGAGGATTAAGCACTCTTTTCTCAACGCACTTACACTCTTTTTGATTACAATGTGGGCAAGTGTCTACTTTATCACAGTCATCGAAACGGGAAAATACCTTTTTTTCTAACCACTTCACGTTTTCAATTCGATTCATTGGAATACTAATTACGGTATGATCTTGCTTTATTAATTCAACAAAATCTATTCCTACATTCTGAATAACTCCCACTATGTCTGTTGAACAATCTTCTACTTCTTCTGGCTCACATCTGAATGTCTTAACATCTTCGCCTACTTTAAATGGTTGTTTTTTTACATAAGGGTGCTCTTTTTTTTTGATTTTCTGCTTCATACTCAACCTCCTCTTTTCTTTTGTAATATATGACATTACAAAAGGAGGTGTTCAATGAAGTCAAGCTATCTCGTGAACATTAAAAAAATCCTTTATCATGAACGTCCCGATCTTTACATTCTAAAGAGTAAGGAGATGTTCGTCCCCCAAAAAGAAGGCTCCCTCCTTATAAAAAACCTTTCTGTTTTCTTTAAGAAACTTCAATTTCTCCATCATAACCCATACGGATATTATTTTTTTTCATATAGTAATACTAGCTTATTGAGAAAAGAGGAGTACGATGTCTAGTAAATCATTCAAAACTAATAGAAAAAAGAAAGTTGTTCATTTTAACGGAAAACGTAATCATTTTGCTCTTTCCTCAGGAATCTCATTTCCGGAAAGTATCAAATTTACCAAAAGGGAAGCGTTTTTTCGATTTTTAAGTAACTATGAAAATATTTTATTGAAACCTACTTCTAATCATAGTTTGCCTACCTTTCAAGTTCTAAAAGATGAGAAAGGTTCTTACAAAGTGCTTACTTCCGAAGGGTCTTTCCTTTTCGTCGACAAAGAAAGCCTATTCACTTTTTTAGCCTCTAAAATCAAGACTCCTTATCTTATTCAACAGTATATCCCCTTCCTTCAAATAAAAAATCGATCTTTTTCTTTAAAGCTAAAAGTTGAAAAACAACCAGAAGGAAATTGGGATATAACAGAAAAATATGTAAAAGTAAAAAGTATATCACAGCAAGAAACAGATATTTTGACCGTAAAAGAGACATTTTCCCTTTTAAACCTTCCGCTTGAAACGCTTACCTCTCTTGATGAGAACATTCTAAAAGTAATAAAAAAACTTGAAAAGAAAGCTCTGAGATATCCTATGTGGGAAATAAGCATTGGAATTGATGAGCAAAAGAAGCTTTGGGTCACAAAAGCAAATTCAAAGCCCCTTCATATTAAAGGACAAAAACAAAATGTTTATACTGTCTTAAAAAGTGAGGAGTCTCTTCAACCTGTTTTACCCCAAACACACGTTATGAACAGTGAGGAAGTTTTATGGAATATACTTGATGAGCATAAAACAATTATTTTAAAGCCTGTTTTTGGAAGCTTAGGGTCAGGGGTTATTAAAGTTTCGGCTCAACCACTTTCTTATCTTATTCAATACCGAAACGAGAATAAGCAATTTCTAACAAAGAAAGAAGCTTTTACATTTTTACAGTCTATGATAAATAATCAAACTTATCTTGTTCAACAATACATTGATCTTGCTACGATTGAGGGACGTCCACTTGATTTGCGTATCATTGTCCAACGAAACGAGCACTCGGAGTGGGTTGTGACTGGAAAGTATGCGAAAGTCGCAAGTCTTGGCTATTTTACAACAAACCTTGCAACAGATGCCGATGTATTGTCGATCGAAGAAGCTGTTGAAAAGTCAGGGCTTGGTCATCTCAATATCACTAAACTTCTTCAAGATTTAGACTCTATTGCCCTTAAAACAGCAGGAAAACTTGGAGATATTTCTCTTCATCAACGGATTTGGGGACTTGACGTTGGTATTGATCAAAAGGGGCGTATTTTCATTATTGAAGTAAATTCCCGTCCAGGTACAAAAGGATTTCGAAAACTTAAAAACCTAGATATGTATAAAACCATTCGGCGCTACAAACAGTTATAACTCCTTCACGGCCAAAAAGCAGCTTTACGCTGCTTTTCTATCCCTTTGCTTCTTTTTTATTTTCCCACGTTACTTGCTCTCTCTTTGTTTCATTTACCGTAAGATGAAACACATCTGGTCTTGCATAGTGGCCAACAACATCAAAATCAAAGCGACTTGCTGCAATTTCCTTTAAATTTAGATCAGCTATTATCATTTCTTCTCTTCCCCATACAGGCTCTTTTATATAGTCTCCAAGAGGGCCTACAATTGCACTTCCCCCCCTGCACATTTCATCAGGAGAAGATTCCAAATCAGAAAAGCATGCTAAATCTTTTGGATACATCTCTTTATTCACATATTGATTACATGAAAGTACAAAGCATCGCCCTTCAACTGCAATATGGCGAATTGTGGATTGCCATACCTCTCTTGCATCTGCCGTTGGAGCAATATAAAGATCGACTCCTTTTGCATACATTGCAGCACGAGCAAGCGGCATGTAATTTTCCCAGCAGATAAGCGTGCCAATTCTTCCATAAGGAGTATGGAAAACAGGGAGCGTGCTTCCATCTCCTTCTCCCCATATTAGACGCTCTGAACCTGTTGGCTTTAGCTTACGATGCCTGCCAAGAAGCTTGCCATCTGGTCCGAAAAATAAAACAGAACAATAAAGCGTGCTTCTGCTTCCATCTCCTTCTCGTTCAATAACGCCAATAATTAAGTAGACTCCCGCTTTTTTAGCTGCTTCACCGAGAATATCCGTTTCTTCACTTGGAACAACAATCGCGTTTTCCAAGTAGCGTAAAAAATCTTTTCTTCCCTCTTCAGAACGACTGCCAACCGTTGCTCCGAACGTTAAGCCCCTTGGATAAGCAGGGATAAATGCTTCTGGAAAGACAACAATTTTTGCCGATTTTTCTCCTGCTTCTTTTGTTAAAGATACGGCTTTTTTGATACTTTCTTTTCTATCCATAATAACAGAAGCTGCTTGTACAACTGCTACTCTCACTTTTTCCATATTTATCGCTTCCTTTCTTTTACGGTTATTTTAAAAGAGAGCGATCATTTTGTATGCATCCAATTGGACTATCATTGACTAATCCAATTTCTAAAACTATAATCAAGAAAAAATAAGGAGCATTCATATGGAATGGAAACTAGATAAAATAAGCAGTACCCCTTTATATCAACAAATTGTAGATGAGCTTGAACGAAAAATATCCTATGGTGAATATACGCCAGGAACACGCCTTCTCCCAGAACGAAAGTTAGCCGAAAAACTTGAAGTGAACCGAATGACTGTTGTACATGCCTACGATGAGCTTTTTGCTCGAGGATTTCTAGAACGAAAACGTGGAAGCGGAACGATTGTTAGTTCAACAAACTGGCGTCGCTATGTTGAAGGTGGGTCTTTTCGAACTTCCTATCCTCTTGTACAAAGGATCCGCGAGATGGCAAGCGAAGGAGATATTGACTTTGATTTAGCAAGTGGCGAACTTTCAAAAGATTTGTTTCCGACAGAGCTTTTGCAACATTGTCTAAAAACTTGCCCTTTCCCAGAAGACTTAAGCTATGTTCATCAACAAGGATTCTTGCCTCTAAGAAAAACGCTCTCTTCTCATCTGAAGGAAGCCTATAGCATTAAAGCATCACCTTCGTCGATTTTAATTACATCAGGCGCCCAGCAGGCTCTCTATCTTATTACACAATGTTTGCTAAGCCCTGGCGATGCCATAGCGATTGAATCTCCTTCCTACCTTTACTCGCTTCCTTTATTCCAATCAGCAGGTTTAAGGATTTTCGGACTTCCTGTTGATGAAAATGGCATCATTCCAGAACATGCCCAAAAGCTCTACAGAGAGAAAAACATCCGTATGATTTTTCTAAATCCAACCTATCAAAACCCAACTGGAACCGTCTTACATAAAAAACGGAGGAAACACATTTTAGAAATAGCTGAGTCTCTTGGCATTCCGGTTGTGGAAGATGACCCATTTAGTTCTCTTTCATTCGGAGAACATCATCATAAACCAATCAAATCATATGATACAAACGGAAATGTTTTGTATATCGGTTCCCTCTCTAAAGTAGCCGCTTCAAGTTTACGAATTGGTTGGATAACAGGACCTGAAGCTGTTATTCAACGGCTTGGAGAAGCAAAACAGCAAATGGATTTCGGACTAAGCGTGTTTCCGCAAACTATCGCAAATGAACTTTTACAATCCTCTTCTTTCCTTATTCATCAACAACATCTTACCCAGCAATTAAAAGAGCGACGAGATGAGATGATACAGGCTTTGAAAGACATATTGGGAGATGAAATAGCTTTTTCCATCCCAATGGGAGGTCTTCATATTTGGGGGCAGTTAAATAAAAAAGCAAGTGATAAACAGCTTGTAGAACAAACGATAAAAAACAAGCTTTTATATATGCCAGGAAGCATATATGGAATGGATGACGGCTACGTTAGATTCACATTTGCACGACTACAAAAGGAAAAAATAAGAGATGCTATTGGACGATTTTCTCAATCGTTGCATTCGTTATAATAGAAACTTTAAAATGAAGATCTTTCCCCTTCATTTTAAAATTCACTCATAAGCAAATGAGAAATTTCATGATACTAAACTACAATCAAATAACACTTGATTTTTTTTACAATCGGACAATTCTTATTCAGTAAACGAAAAATATAATTTTTGTTTACTAGAATCAAATTATGTAAACTAAATAAATTAGCAATTTAGTTTAAAAGTTCTCATTCTTGCGGTAACATAGGGATAAGGTTAATTAGAAAGGAACTATAATATGGCTTCTCCACAAAATTATAACAAGTTTATTATCATTTTTAATATCATTATCTTTGTATTTGCTGTGCTGCTGACAGTTGCAAATATCGTGAACTACCAAAATACAGATAATGGATTAGCTTTTATTATTTTAAGTATTTTAATTGCTGTAGCAAGCGCTGTGAGAATTTATAAACTTTTCAAAAAGACAAAATGACCATCACTCCCCCCTCTTCTTTATGTGAAGATGGGGGTTTCTTTAGTTCAATTTCTATTTCTCCATTTGTTTATCATGTTCGACAAGCTCCGATAATAGGACATGAAGAACGCTTAAAATCAACAGAGCCTAACAAGGAGTTGACATGATGACGTATGATTTTATGCTAACGTTCATTATTGCTTTTTTAGTTGTTAGTATAACAGGATTTTCATTAAACCTTTTCCTCTTACGCAAAAAAGAAAATAAACTAAAGGTGCGGATTGTTCATCTTGTTCAAAGTATCCTAATTGCTGTGCTTTTTCTCTTGTTTATTTAAACAACCTCGCATAAGAGCGTATTTTTCCTTTCTATGCTTTTATGCGAGGTTTTACCGTCTTACTCTTGAACTAACGAAACACTCTAAAAGTTCTCCAACTCCTGTCTTTATCCTAAAGGTGTTTTCTCCGATTGTTACGCCTCCTGTTACCACTATCGTGATTCCCCTAATTATAAATAGCCGGTTTTTTATGCATTTTTATTCCCTTATTTTTACAAGCATTTTAATTATCCCCTTTCTCACGAATTAAACGAAAAAGAGAAGACAGATGTTGTCTTCTCTTTTTTACATTTATAATGCTATTTGAACAGGGAGATCATCGCCTTTCCCATGCCCAATTTATTTTTCTACCCATTTTCCATTGTCTGATTTTTTATACTTCTCTTCAACTGCACTCCAAGTTTCTGACTCCTTTTGGAAGCTCTTCTAGCGATTGATAAGGCATTGTTATCTCTCCTTTACTTGTCTTGTTTTATAGTTTTTGTTTCCCCTAATTATAAAAGTTAAACAATACGAGATCTTACAACGGTTTATATAAAAAATAACATATTCAATGTTCAGGATTGGATAATAAAGTGATTAAAGGAAAGAAAAACGGGGTAGATGAGAAGGGACATTCTATTAAACAAGAGGAGGAATTTGTGTTATGTTTCGTCATCAAAAAGAGTTACAGTTCGAAGTAAAAGTGGATAAGCCAGCCCCAATGCTAGCAAAACAAGTACAAGAAGTTTTAGGCGGACAATTTGGAGAAATGACGGTTATGATGCAATATCTCTTTCAAGGGTTTAACTGTCGAGGAAATGAAAAGTATAAAGATATGTTAATGGACATTGGTACAGAAGAGATTGGTCATGTTGAAATGCTTTGTTCTCTTATTAGCCAGCTTTTAGATGGAGCTTCCCCAGAAGATCAAGCAGAAGCAGCTAAAGATCCAGCAACATCAGCTATTATGGGTGGAATTAACCCTCAACATCTACTTGTAAGTGGATTAGGCGGTTTACCATCAAATTCTCAAGGAGTACCGTGGAACGGAAACTATATTGTAGCAAGCGGCAACCTTTTAGCAGATATGCGTTCAAATTTACATGCGGAAAGTCAAGGATGACTTCAAGTAGCGCGTTTATATCATATGACAGAAGATGAAGGGGTACGCAAAGTGTTCCGTAAAATGCTTGCTCGTGACCGTTATCATCAATATCAGTGGATGGAAGTTATCAATGAATTAGAAGAAAAGAATGGTGTTGTTGTTCCTTCTTCATTTCCACCTGAAGCTGAAAAAGAAGCTCAAGAAGAAGCATATAAATTCTGGGATCTCTCAGAAGGAACAGCTTCAAAAGAAGGTCCATGGTCACAAGGAACATCACCAGACGGAACTGGAAAGTACGTTCATGTCGAAAATCCTCAGCCGCAGGGACAAGCTCCAAATCCAAATGTTCCAGATCCTGCGCTTCATCATGATTTAACAAAAGAAAAAGTAACATCTAAATAAGTAAAATATCCCGCAATCATTTGATTGCGGGATATTTTTGTACAGGAAACAGTTCAATTTCTTTTATTACTTTCTCTATGTACCCGAGTAAACGCTGTTCTCTCCCGTTATTTGTGAAGTTGAAATCTCTGTTCATCTTCCTTTTTCACCCTATCACCTATAAGTTCAAGCGCAAAGAATATAGCGTACATAATGGTATAGAACAAGACTTCTGAAACGATAGAGTTGAATGTTGCAATGTTCATAAAAGCTACCATTGTTTTCATATAAAGAAAAAATAAAAGAAACTGAAAAATGTGAGATAAAATAATCCTCTTTTTGTTGTTTCCTTGAAAGTGTCTCATAACATCTTCTAAAATAACGTCCACAGGTACAAGAATTAGGAACCCAAGACAAACGTGCAAAGATAAAAAAAGCGAACTATATTGATGTGTATAGTGCACGTCGAGAAAAAGACTCAGAATGTACTGAAGACCTGTGAGAAGAAATAAAACAAATGAAAGAGCAAAAAGCCCAAAAACGAAAATTAACGAAATATTTTTCATATAACAATGTAGAGAAGAGTTTGTATGAAAATATACTTCTCTCATCCCTCCTCTCGTTTTTTGAACACCATCCATACTTTCTATAAGAATTGGGAATGTTCTTATTTTAACATATTTCCCTCAACCTTTTTATGATATAGCACGAGGGCATTTTCTGTTCCTCCTGTCTTGCAAGTAAATTCCTTTTCATCCCTCCTTCACACTTTTAAAACATGATAAATTAAAAAAGGTCTTAGTCATAACTTCTGACCTTTTCTTCTGATTCCTTCAAATATCTTTATATTTTCTAAAAAAGGAGCTATCTTTTGAATACAAATGAAAGAGCACTACAATTAAAGGAAGCTATCACTTGGTATGAGAAAGGTTGAAATGACTATTTTAAAGATCCTCATTAGGTTAGCGGATTTATGTATGCTCTCTTTCAAATGAACGATATGCCTCGTGCCCAAGATTTATTACAAAGCCTCATTACGGAGAAAAAGCAAAACATTAAAGATGCTAAGGAAGATAGGGATGAAAGCTGATCAGAAGATCATCGTAAAGAATATATAAAAGACGAATTGAAGCATCTTAAAGAATTTGAAAATATGATAAAAATGTTGCTTCCCTTTCTCATCCCGAGCTTGAATTCACTCCTTCTTTTCAAACTGATTGTTACTTATTTGGATGTCCGCGCCATCACCATCCTGAATATAAGAAATAGAAAAGGAGCCTCCATGTAGGAAGGCTCCTCTTTTACTTATTCTTCTCTTTTCTTACGGCGAAATGGCCACCAGTTTCCTTCATAAAACGTAACAGTTACTGCTGGGATAAGCAGTGGTAAAATGACAATTCCGTATAGAAGCAACCCAATGATAATGACTGTTGCAACTTGAACAAGCGTAAGAACGCCTGATGGAATCATAGCTGCGAACGTTCCTGCTAAAATAATGGATGCTGTAATAATGACAGATCCCATTTTACGCATTGATATTACCATTGCATCTGGTATGCTTTCCTTAACTTCTTCTTGGAAACGATCAAGTAAGAAAATAGAATAGTCAATTCCTAATGCAATTAAAATAACAAAGCTAAAGAATGGAACAGCCCAGCTTATACCACTCTCACCCATCACATTTACAAATAGAAACTCCGAAATCGAAATCGCTGTGTAGTATGTGACAAGCAGTGAAGCAATCATATATACAGGCATGATCATCGAACGGAATAAAACGGTAAGCACAACGAAAAGTCCAACCATCATAATAATCATGGTTCTTGAAAGATCTGTTGTGGAAATATCGTTTAAGTCTGCATTCGAACTTGAAATGCCACCATACACAATTTCAGCATCTTCAAAAGGTGTATCAATAACAGCACGATCTACCGCTTCTTCAATATCTTTCACCGTTGTGATTGCTTTTTCAGAATACGGATTTGAATCTAACACAACGCTTAGTTTTAAACCTTTTCCATCATCAAATGAATAGGTGTCAATCGATTGTTTAAAATCTTCATTTTGCATGGTTTCTTCTGGAATATAAATGCCTGTTTCACGAACAGTTTGACTGTTGCTCATATTCCCTAACGTGTCTTTTGCTTTTGTAAGACCATCCGAAATTTGTGTTAATCCATCATTGGCATCTTTCACACCTTGAGAAAGTTTGCTTAAGTTTTCACTTAGCGCTTTTGTTTGTTGTTGTGCTCCTTCAATTTGCGTGTTTGCTCCTTGTAGACCTTCTGCAATTGTGCCAAGTTGTCTATTAATCGCTGTGATTTGCGGAAGAGCTTCGTCAACGTTTCCTGTTAAAGCAAGTTTTTGACTTACAAGTCCAAGCTGTTCATTTGCTTGTGTTAAGCCGTCCGCAGCTTGTGAAAGAGAACTTCCGCTGTTTCCTGATGAAGCACTTGTTTCACTTGAAATTTGGTTTAATCCGTTTTGGACTGTTGTTAACCCTTTTTTCACATCGTTAAGACCATTAATTGTATCTCCAAGCCCATTTGAAACAATCCCTAGCTGTGAATCAACGTATAAATCTTTAATACGCTCACCTGTTGGCTGTGTAATTGTCATAACTGAGTCAACGTTATCTACTTTTTCAATCTCTTTGCTGAGATTTCCTAAGTATGGAATGCTTTTGGCTGTTGTTAAGTCTTTCTCGCCTTTGATGACGACTGTAACAGGAAATGCCTTTCCTTCTCCAATCGCTTCACTCATAGCATTTAATCCTTTAATGGATTTATAATCGCTGCTAATTTCCGCCGTTGAGTCAAATGAAATTTCTTCATCATATGTGAGAATAAACGGTACTGTAATGATCGCTGTGATGACTAGGAATAAAAATGGTCTTTTTACAGAATGCTTCCCTAAAAATCCCCAAAGCTTATTTTCACTATGTGAAATAACTTTTTTCGATGGCCAGAAAAGTTTTGGACCAATCGTAACGAGAAACAATGGTAAAAGAGTAAATAGCACAAGAAGTAAAATAGCAACTCCAACGGCTACACCGACAGCAGATTGGAAAATCGCAAATTTTGCAAATCCAATGGCTGCAAAACCAATTAAAACGGCAATCCCGCTAATAAATAATGTTCGTCCTGCTGTGCGGTAAGCAATTAATGTTGCTTCTACTTTATCATGTCCGTTCGCAAGCTCTTCACGGAAGCGAGTGAGAATTAAGATACAGTAGTCTGTACCAATTCCAAACAGGATGGCTACTAAGAATGTTTGTGTAAACGTAGAAATTGGGAAGTCAAAACTGTGCACTAAAATGGCCAACAATGACTGACTAATTAAATACGTAACACCAACAATCAAAATAGGAACGAATGGCGTTACAATTGAACGGAATACAACAAGAAGCAATCCTAAAATTAAGAAGACTGTAATGACTTCTGTTTTCTTCAGTCCATCTTCAGAACTGTGGGCAAAGTCTTGATTAATGAGCGATGCCCCTGTTACATAGGTTGTTAAACTTTTTGGTATTTCTTTATAAATATCCTCTGCAATTTTTTCAACTTCTTCATCAGATCCTTCAACAGTTGCCGGAATAAGTACAGTTTTTTCATCTTTTGACATCAGCTGTTCTCGTACTTCTTTGTCTTCTGTTAAAGGAGTTGTAATCGACTTCACCCCTTTAATATCTTCCATTTTCTCTATTAAGCTTTGAATATCTTTTTCTTGCTGTTCATTCAACGCTTTATCTAGCGTAACAACAACGCTTATCGTGTTATTGTCTTCTCCTGCATCTTTTAAGATTTCGGCGGCTCGCTGAGAAACCGCATCATCTGGAAGCTGTGTTTGCCCTTTTTCACTCGCAAGCTTTGCTAAGTTAGGAGCCGTTAGCATCAACACAGCTGTTAGGACAATCAATAAAGCAGCGATTACCCATTTAAATTTAATGATTAGTCTCATCTGTACTATCTCCTTTTGCAATTAACGTTTCTTTTACGGTTGTGAAAACATCGATAAATGTATCAATTTTTTCATCTTCTATATTGCTTAATATGTCCTCAATGACACTAAAAATCGCTTTATCCATTTCACTAATAAGCTTTTCACCTTGAGGTGTAATGCTTACTAATTTTGAGCGCTTATCGTCATTTCCATCAGAGTTTTCCCATTGAACCAAGCCTTTATTTAACAATTTTTTCAATCGGTTTGAAATCGCACTTTTATGTACGCATTGTACAAGAGCCAAGTTTCCTGGTGAAGAAGGACCTTTAATTTTAAGAGTGTTTAACAGTTCATACTGCTGTTTAGAAACGTTGTCAAATAAATTTTGGTCCACTTTTTTACTAATCACTTCAGAACCTGTAAGCAAAACGTCTTCAAAAAGTTTAACCGCTTGGTATAAGTTCCTTTTAGCCAATTTTCTCTCCTCTTCCTTTACATAGTTTATAGGGATAAACAATACTACGAAGTATAGTTTATAGGGTTAAACAATCTATTGTCAATCCTAAATGTTCAATTGCAACTCCTTTAGTTATTTATCCCTCTTTTTAATCATTAATATTTGAGAATTTTTCATAGAAAGAGCTCTTAACATTTTCATGGTTATCTGTGGACAAACGGAGAGAGTGTGGTCGGTTTTAATTAGAGAAGCAAAAAAAGCATCTAATTATAATATTAGGTGCTCTTTTTGCTAGCGGAAGTTGGTTTCATATGAATGTTTGCCATTTGTGTATTTTGTGTAACAAAATAATAAACACTCTAGAACAGACCTCCAAGCTTAACATGTCTAGTTACTCGTTATTTATACAGCGTTCAAATATAGAATAGGTTCATAAAAATAAATTAGATCTACTCCTCATTGTTGTTACATTCATTTAGCTTTTCTTATGTCACCTAATTTATTTTCCCTTAAGTGATTAGGCGATTTAATAAGGATAGCTATAATAAAAGATAGAATGCAAAGAATCCCTATGATAATAAATGTTAGTTTGAATTCTCCTAGAAATGCTCCAATGAAAGAGCCAGCAAGTGCACCTAAACCAAAGCCTTGATAGACAATTCCATAGTTTTTATTATGATTTTTCAAACCGAAAAAATCTCCTACAATAGCAGGAAATATAGTAATATTTCCACCAAAACAAAAAGCGATGACTGCGACACAAGCGAAGAAAATTCCATAATTCAACTGAACAAAACTCAGCATAAGCACAGCTATAGCTGTAATTAAAAACGTGGAGGCAATGACTTTCAAACGACTAACCTTATCAGATAGTGAACCGAGAATAAGACGACCGACTGTATTAAAAATAGCAATCATAGCCACTGCATTAGCCGCCACAGCAACATTTAAATTAGCTAATTGAACACCTATGTCTTTAACAATGCTAATCAAATATAAACCACTCATACATGCTGTAAAGAACATAATGAAAAGTAGGTAAGCCTCTTTCGTTACTAACATTTCTTTAACCGTATAACCCCGTTTATTCTGCGTATTCTCTGCATTCATAGGTGTTTCCTCTATAATAGCTTCTCTTAGAAGTAAAGATCCTCCAACTACCATGACCATAACGATGATACCCCAGTAGAAGAAGGTTTGGGAGATACCTACATGATTAATGAGAGCTGTATTAATGTATTTAAAAATTAAGCTTCCTAATCCATATGCAGATACAGAAACTCCAGAAATGAGCCCTTTACGATTCGGAAACCATTTAATTAAGTTAGATAAAGAGGTAATATAGGCTGTTCCATCAGCAAAACCTACAACAATACCCGCCAGCAAATAAAGCATTAGGAGTGAAGAAACTTGTGAAGTAAGGATTAACCCTAACCCAAGAATAAAACCAGATAAAGCAATTAATTTACGAATTCCCCATTTTTCTTGTAGCCTTCCCGCAAATAAAGTAGCAAAAGCTAAAGCAAAACTCGTGATAGAGAACGTTATAGCTACAGAACTAAGCTCCCAATCGAATTTATTAACGAAGGGTTGGTTGAATAAACTCCATGTGTAAATTGTCCCGAGTCCCATTTGGACAATAATTGTTCCTAGAATAAGAAACCCAGGGTGAATATCCTTGCTTTTCATCATAACCTTCCTCCATCTTGATATTCAATGTTCTTAGTTGTAGGAGTTTTAGTATTAATAAAACGTCAACCTATAAGTCAAAGGTTATTGTATCCAAGATAAAGAGGAAGATACGCGGTCTTCTTAGGATTTATCTTGATGAATAAAAACAAGCTGTATATACGATTGTAGATTCATTCATTCTACTCTTAGTTGCTGAACTACATAATATAGATTAAACCCATTTGTAAAAGTATATCTAAATAAAAAGAAAAAGCGTAAACCCGTTGTCACTCAATGGATTTACGCTTTTTCTTCTGATAACCAACATAATGTGCCCGCCATTCTTTATATGATGGCAGACATTTTTGTATTTGATTCTTAAAAACGTTTAAAGCAAAGCCTAAAGAATCCTCTTCATTTACAATGAATATTCCCAGTTATTATTATATAAGGAATATCGTTCACCACGATACGCACGGGCACCTGCTGGAAAATCTGTAATATTTGCTTCAAAGACAACTTCCCCATTTTCACTTACTTCAAATATAGCACTATGAGTATCTTCATCTAAATAACCAAAGTTTACTAGACGGTTACCTGTTTGAGGGAAGAAACGCGTACTTCCAACAATATTGGTAAAGTGATCAGCACCTAGTTCTTCACCAAAACTCCAAATTTCTTTTGCTGTAAGTTTCTTTTCGTTAATACGATATTGGACACCACGGCTGTAGTCCTTTGAAAGCGATTCATTACCGCGTGTTACCACAACATTATTATCATATACAAGAAGATCAATTGTATCTTCATTATGATCTTGATCTGGTAAAATTACCGGGGCGTGTTGACCTGCAGTATACTTGAAGCTATCACCTGTTCCAGCTACTAAGTATTGTTTATAATCATCTGGCCAGCCTTCTTCATCTGCCATAATCCATATAATTTTGCTTGTTTCATAATTAATTTTCATTATTAAATCTTGGTTGCGGCTAGAGATAATAATACTGTTGTCCGATTCATCAAAAACAACCGCATTTTGGTGAAACCAATCAACTTTGCCATCCTCACGTGTAGTTTCATCATATTCTTCATAAAACTCACTTGGCAATAGCTCCTTCAAATCGATTGTTTTGACGATTTCTCCAGTCTCACGGTCCAATTCAATCATAATATCTTCAATGTAATTTGTATCTCCGTTTACTGTTAGCAATAAATTACCACTCGGTAGTTCAATCGCATCGTGATGAACCATTGTCATTTCTTCCGATTTACCTTCATTAATCGCATTATCGGAATTCAATTCGTAAATTTTATAGTACTTACCTAGATAATCCATTTCTACTAATTCGTTATAAGTGTCATCACTATTGTCTGCTTTCGTTAAGTATAAAATATGACCATTTTTAAGTTCTTGGAATACATGACTGTTGTATCTTATACTATACCAACGTACATCTCCATTTGTATCATATGCATATGGATACTTTGTACTTGGGACGAAGAAGGTAAGTGAACTATTCCCCAGTTCCATTTTTTCTGTATTAGCTTTTTCAACATTTATATTTCCAATATAGTCAGGCAATTTTTCTGTTTTCATACTCAGCGTTTTTTTCGTTACATTTCCGTTCTCATTTTCAACGGTTACAGTAACCTTATTTGTTGTATTAGCTAGTAATCCTAATACAGGAATTTCATGTGTTGTTTTACACTCTTCATACGTATGTGTAATGGTTGTCTTTTTCGTACGGCCAGGCACTTCAACGGTTACCTTTGAAGGTTCTTCTGTTTTGAATAATACAAGTGCTGTTAATGGTGAATTACCATAAGGGTCTTGTATGACCAACATGTTATCCTCATTGTACTCTCCACTTTCTAGTTCCTCTCTATACGTTTGCTCTACTTCTTCTTGATTTTCGATTTCGTCTGTTAATAATTTTGTAACAACGCCTTCTGTTTTACTTGTAGATTCTGTTGTTTCAGTTGTATTTCCTCTAAAAGAAGAACCTACAATGAAAGCAATTGTTATAGTAGCAATTACTATAGTAAAGAAAGCCATAATAGCTTTAGAAATATATTTGTTCATTTTCATACCTCCGACACTGTCTATAACAACTATATATTTTGAATATGTCGGGAGTGTATCAGCTCTAAAAGTCTGAAGATTACAAACAATCATTTGTGATGAAATGATTATTATAATTTTTAATATCGATAACCAAAATTATGGTGACTAAGATTGTATGAAGGGCTTCAATGTATAATCGGATAACTAATTACACTTTATTGTATGATTAAAGGAAAAATAATAGTTCGCCATCTTTAGAAAGTTTATTAGTAATTGCTATAAGTTTAATAATAAAGATCCTAAATAAAAGACAGCAAAAAGAACCTTTTGCTTATCACTAGCAAAGGATTCTCAAATTTATATAAATGGGAAACATGTTATTAATCTGAGCAGTTTTATAGATTCATATACATTAGATTCTACAACAAATAGGAAGCATTCTCCGTTTGTGCTCTTCTTATCTAATCAAAGGGATCATGTCTCCCTACTATCTAAACATCAAAAAATCCATTGGTTTATATTAAGGGATTTAAAAAGTGCCTTCTATATCCCGTATTCTTGAAATCATTGTGATATTTCCCCCCTGTATAAACGTGTTCATATCCGAGTAAATTAAAGATGCCTTACTCTTTACGTTACATTTACACTTTTTTTAATTAAAGTTGGATAGATATCAGGAAGATTCAAGACATTCTAATTCATCAGGACATTGAAATGACGATGTTATGCTTATATGGCATAGGAGATAAATTACTTTTTAGGAGGATAAAATGAATAATCATATTAAAACTGAATTATCATTATTCAGTGAGCTTTTATTGTCTTTACTGTTAACACTTTGCTTTGGTATTTATTGTTTAAAAACCTTTGATCCATTCCCATGGCTTTCCTTTATCGGAGTTCTAATTGGAATTGCCCTTATTGTTACTTGCTGGAAAGAGAAAGAAAACCAATGGACTTTTTTGGTTAGTGGCTTATTAGTTAACGCCATTGTTTGGTCTGTCATTTTTAATTGGTCCTCTCTTTTCTAACTATATTCATTTTATAAAATATAAAGCAGCTTGAGTCGCATTTATTAGGCACAGGCCGCTTTGTATTTTATCTATTTCTCCATCGTTCCATGTATGATTATTCCTTTTTCTGTGATAACCATTCAGCCACAATTTTAGCCTCTTCCGCAGAAATAACCCCACCTGGCATAGCGCCTTTACCATTATTAATGATATCTTCTATTTCATTTTGTTGATATTTTAAACCTACTCTATTTAAAGGAGGTCCAGACCCACCTTGTAAGTTGTCTCCATGACAAGCTATACAGTTTTGACTTACAATTTCTTCTGGATTACCGGTTGTTGCTTCCCCGTCCTCATTTTGTAGATCTTGAGTTCCTTTATAAAAAAACAGTAAAAATAATAGACATCCTATGAGAACAATATTGATTCCAGAAGTAATCAATATTTTTTTCATATTATAACCTCCGAATTGAAATTTTCTATAATAACTTAATTATGATAAGCAATAAAGGTGAAACCTATTTTCTGATTTAGTAACGTCAGCACCTGTTTCGTTCATATTTTATTATTTACATCCAGAGCAATTATTATCGCTATTATCTATCTAAATAAAGAACCATTAAGCCAAAAGTTAATGGTTCCTTGTCCTTTGTCGCTTCTTTTTTCTTTATGTTATGCAAGCTTATTTTTGAGGTTGGCTTTCACAAGTTGCCCGCCTTTTTCTAAGTATTTTTGAATACCTTCAGCAGCCCGATACGCCAATGCACCTACTGTTCCTGTAGGGTTATAGCCTCCGTTATGTGGAAAAGCAGACGCACCAATAACAAAAACATTCTCTGCATCCCACATTTGGAGATAATTATTGAGTGCAGATGTTTCTGGATTGTCTCCTAAGATAACTCCACCAGTGATATGGTCATTCCATCCTGGTACGATATCAAAGTGTTCACTTATTTCCCCTTTCTCGACTAATTCCGCGCCCATTTCTTCTATAATTTCCGCAATTCTGTCGGTAAGAAAATGAAAAATTTTAGCATCATGTTCAGTGAAATCATAGGTTAATCGGGTCAGTGGGAGTCCATATGCGTCTTTATAGGTCGGATCCAAACTAATATAATTATTGCGATGTGGCAAAGAAGTTCCCTGAGCCCAAGCAGCAATAGAACGGTTATAGTACTTGATGGATTGTTGTTTAAATTCTTTCCCCCATGGTTTAGTTCCTTTAGGAACCGCATTTTCTAAAATTGGCCGTTTGCCTAATTGTTTAATTGAAATGGACCCACCATGAATGAAATCTAGATCAGTATGATCAAAGAAATCGCCGTTATAGTCATCCACTGTTACACCGAGGGCTCCTGCCCCCATAGAAGCATTATATTTATCCTTAAAGAAGCCTGTTGCTTTTGCGGTGATGTGATAACAGTAGTTTTTACCGATCACACCATCACCGGTTTTTGGATCATATGGGCGACCAAGTTCAGACAACAGCAACAACTTGGAATTATTCATTGTATAACTTGTCAAAACAACTACATCTGCAGCCTGTTCAAATTCTTCTCCTGTTTGCACATCTACATAGCGTACTCCGGCAGCTTTTTTTCCATCATGAATAATACCCGTTACGTTGGAATATGGACGCAAATCAAAATTACCAGTTTTCTCAGCTGCCGGAATGACTGTCACAACCGGAGTAGATTTTGCTCCGTATTCACAACCGAATTTTTCACAGAATCCACAATATTGACACTGATTTAGCGTTTGACCATCCGGATTTGTATAGGTTTGTGAAAGATTACCTGATGGAAGACGGAACGGATGAAGTCCAAGGTTTTTAGCAGACTTTGTAAAAAGCTCCAGCATTGGTGTAGTTTTCATTGGTGGATTAGGATATGGATTCTTTCTTGGTGGTCCAAGAGGGCTCTCTTCCCCGCTTGTGCCAGCTGTTTTTTCAAATTTATCATAATAAGGTTCTAATTCGTCGTATGTAATGCCCCAATCCTGAATGGTATACTCATTAGGAATTTTATTTTCCCCATATTTTTTTTCGGTCATTGACTTCAGCTCGAAATCATATGGAAGAAAACGCCACGTATCCCCATTCCAATGGGTACTCGCTCCGCCTACTCCAGTTCCAAGCAGAAACGCTCCAAGCTGCCTCATCGGTAATGCCTGCTCATCTGGGTTATTTCTGAAAGTAATAGTCTCTTTCGACAGATCTTGCATTAACTCATAACGAACAGCATATCGATACTCATCATGCACCATTTGGTAATCTTCAGTTGTTTTATATTTTCCTCGTTCAAGGCCAACGACTTTTAAGCCTTGTTTTGCCAGTTCCGCAGAAATAATGCCCCCTGCCCAACCGATACCTACTACTACAACATCAACCTTGTCCAATTTTGTAACCATAGACTTTCTCCTTTACATATGATCATTTAATGCGATTGGTCCTTTTTTTATAAATTTTTCTTCTTCGATCTCATTCAAATAGCTCATTTGGGCGCCCGGAAATTCTTTCATATTCCAACCTTCCATATCGGCATTTCCGCCATACAGAGGATCGGCATAAGCACCGGAAAAAGTAGCAGATATTAACGTATTAAAGAAAAATGAAGCTTTTACGCCTTTTATCTCTACCTTATCTTCTTCAAACTTAGTCAACAATTCATCTTGCTGTTCATCCTCCAGATCGACAAAGGAAGCATTATAATCATTTTTACTGACCTCTTCAATTTTACGAAGCCCTTTTAAGAAAAGGTCACGTCGTTTGAGGGGTGATTGGTAACCTTGAAATTCACTTCCTAAGAAAAAAGGTCCTTTCATATATTCTCTATCATTATGTCCATATCCGCTTGCCAACTCATGGTCAATAAAATAAGGAACGCCTAATTGAATAGCTCCTGGGCCATTTTCATCTTCAGGAAAAATGCGTTCAGTGGCAGCGCTTAGCGTATCAAAATCCTCACGACGGGTGAAAAATTTTAAAGCTCTGTTGTAATTTTTCTTTTCGCTTGTTGGAGGAGGAGGTGACTGTTGGTTATTCCCCTGGACACTAGTGCCTATAAAGGTTCCTAATAGGGTACCTCCCACTACTAAACCAGACTTTTTTATAAAGCGTCTGCGCGAGTGATTTATGGTATCTTTTTCATTAGTCATGTAATTTCCTCCATTTTTACATTTATTAATAAAGTATCGGTATCTCTAGGTAATTTAATACAAATATTACAACTTTTCTCATGAATTAATGTAGTAGAGGGGTTTATGTTGATATGGAGAGGCATAAAGGGTAAGAGTGAATAAGTTATTGCTTCTTTTGCCTCCCATCCTTTATTTTTAATCAACTCCTAAAATTATGGCCTTGTTAAAGAACCATGCTGATTTTTGAGACTTTAATATAGCCAAGATTATAAAAAAAGAAACTCTGATTCAGAGTTTCTTTTTTTATCGTTCTATTAAAGCATTTTATTCATTCTCTCTCTTATTTTCATCGTTCAAATCTTCTAGATCTCCTACTGGATCTTCTGGATCTGGAACTGCATCTTCTTCTACATTATTGTCCTCATCAATTCCAGATGGCATTTCGTTTTCTTTATCACCATTAATATCATCTACATCTTCCGTTGTATCATCTATATGGTCATTCATCTTATCAATATTATCCGCATTTTCATTTTCATCCACCTGATTTTGATCGTCTTGAGGATTAGGATCCTGATTTGCATTACAGCCCACTACTATCAAAGTGGATAAAAATATACTTGTCATGATAAGATACCGTTTTTTATTCATGATCATTCCCCTTTCTTGATTTATATCATCTTTAATTCTTTACTTTACGATTCCCTATGTAATAAGAAACATGTATTACTAGATTAAAGTACTTAGAAAAAGCCTATACTTTTGTCATTCATTCATAAAATATGTGGATAGAATTGTTAGTCTTTTTGAATCACGTATAAAAAATGAACAGCTTTGGGAATATATGAAAAGAATTATAAATAAACGGTGTCCTTACGACTGTCAACCGTGAGAGAAGCGCTAGGTGATCCTACCCGAAAACTTTGAAAAGTAGTGCCCTAGAGCTTATGTACAGAAGAATCTTTTTGAATGGAGGATTTAAGTGATGTTTCAAAATATCGGTATTCCAGGCTTGATTCTAATTCTTATTATTGCCCTTGTGATTTTTGGACCTTCTAAATTACCTGAGATCGGGCGAGCTTTTGGTCGGACTTTGACCGAATTTAAGAGCGCAACTAAGGGGTTAGTTTATGAGGATGATAAAGAGGAAGAGAAAAAACCTCAATTAACGGCTGTTGAAAAGCCGCAAGAGAAATCGGTAATTAAATAAGGAATATATAGACGGGGTAACTCGTCTATTTCTATTTTATCTCACACTTATATGATAGCAGGAGGCAACTGACATGGAAAACGACCATGGAGAACTTATTGGACATTTGAATGAACTTCGTCAAAGAATTATTAAAATCTTGTTTACCTTTATCATTTTCCTTGTGGCTGCATTCATTTTTGTAGAGGATATGTATAATTGGTTAGTTAGAGATCTTGATGGGAAATTAGCTATCTTGGGTCCAGGTGATATTTTATGGGTATATATGATTATCTCGATTATATGCGCCATAGCTTTTACTATCCCTGTAGCTGCATACCAGGCGTGGCGATTTGTAAAGCCGGCTCTAACAAGAGAAGAGAGTATGGTGACTTTAAGCTTTATCCCAGGGATATTTGTTTTATTTATTACGGGGATATCTTTTGGATATTTTGTACTGTTCCCGACCGTATTAGGATTTTTAACAAACTTGTCCGTTGGGCAGTTTGAAACAATGTTTACGGCAGAGGAATATTTTCGCTTCATGCTTCATTTGAGTTTACCCTTTGGTTTCTTATTCGAGATGCCTTTGGTTGTAATGTTTTTAACGAGACTTGGAATTCTTAATCCAATGAGATTAGCTAAAGCAAGGAAACTCTCCTATTTCGCCCTTATTGTTGTGTCAGTTTTAATCACTCCGCCTGATTTTATCTCGGATATTCTAGTGATTGTTCCTTTGCTGCTTCTGTATGAATTGAGTATCACCATTTCCAAGTTTGTTTATAAGAAGCGAATTGAAAGTGATGTTTCGATATAATCCAAACAACTATGATAGACGATGGACTTATTGCCTTATTCAAAGTGCACAAGTTTGAACAAAATGAAGCAAGGTGTTTTTTATAGAAATCGGGCACAAACCGTCCGTTTTTGTTTAGCGGAAATCCGGTAGTTTGTGCTCATAATCATGAACATTTTCGTAATACCTAGGATGGTTCGGTTCTAGTGCAAATCTTGAAGCTTCTCAAAACATAAAGATAATGACGATATTTAAAGTAAAAGTCCAGATCCCTTTTAGACAAAGGATCTGGACTTTTCTCACTTCCCCCAAGATACATTATGTGAACCAAAAATTAGAAATGATTTTTACGCTCTCGCTCCATCTTTTTAACAAATGATCTATATACTAAAATCTTCATATTAATCTTTTATTAACACAGCTCTAAAACAATTTAGCTCTCCCCATATTGTTGAAACTAAAACATTAGAGGGTTTATCAAATGAGTAATCACCATGAAATTTCAATTTCACCTTATCAAGCAGTACCTTTAATTCCCCTAAATTAATAGCAGGATAGTCAAAGGTAACGATAAGTAAGCCTTGATCTTTTAATGTTCTCCTAAATTCTTTAAAGGTTTGCTCCATATCCTCTTTACTTAGATGTTCTAAAACAGAGATACAGAAAATTTTATCAAAACTCTTGTTTTGATATGGGAGGTTTGTCAAAGAGGACTGAGAAAAATGGATAGGATTGAAAGAATGATTAAGAAAAGAGTCGTCAATTACGGTTCCATAAGTATCCTCAATATCTTTAAGGATAGAGGATTTGGATAGAATTCTGCCATCAATATCACAAGCGTATACTTCTTTGCATTTATCAGCTAAATAAAATTTTAATGGATGAGAAAGTCCACAGGCTGCATCTAATACAATATCCTCAGTCTCAGCAAAATTCTTTGCCCATTCATATTCATGTGGTCTAGTCTCCCAGGTATTTGGCAAGTTAAAGACAAAATGCTTTGAATACGGATCAGTTTCAAGGATAAATCTTGAAGTAAATATACTCATCGTTCTCCTCCTTTGGCTGAGGATAAATCATATTGCTAAACTTTTTCTAAGATAATAAAACTTGCTCCTGACAATTCTTTATATTTTTGCTCAATAATTTCCATGACTTTGTAGTCTCCGTATTTAGATAAGCAACTTAAAATATCGCGATCCTGAATTGTTGGAATACCATACACAAACTCTTCTGGTTTAGTAATCCTCGTATACAAAATAATATAAGAAGCTTTGCAAGAAAAAATATCATCTAAAGTTTTCCAGAAATCTTCTTCATTTGTAATATGATATAAAACGTCTAAACACACTACTAAATCGCTTGTGAAATAGCCATTATTCATAAAATATTTAGGATTATATAGGAGAAAACTTTTTGTCTCCTCTTTTTCAAACGTCTTTGAGCATATATCTATAGACGTTGGTGAAATATCCATCCCTAAGTAGTTAGGATAATTCATATATTTCAATTGGTTTCCATCTCCACATCCAAATTCGATCACCTTGTGAATTTGTTTCTTATTTATAAACTGATTAATTATATTCGCCTTGAATTGTGCTAAAACTCCGTAAGACCCTTTTCCCGAATTCCCTCCATTTGAATAATTCTCTTCCCAATAGTCAATATAGCTAAATTTTTCTCCAGTTTTATCGCCCATACTTTCACTCCCTCAAAAATAATTGAAAGTGAATTCCCCTTACTGTTAGCCCTTCACTCCTGTTATAACTGTTTTTATACAGCTTTATTATTCATGGATTCGTAATTTATACCTTGCTATTCATATGCTATTGATAAAAGAAAAAGAACTCTCCTTATTGCCCGGAAAAGCTCTTTTTTCCCCTTCTTAAATTGAATATATATATCTTCTGTATATCTAACGAGGGACCTCTCATTTTATTTAAACGGTTTTTCCCCTTACGTTCTTCGCTTTTATTAAAGTACGATCATTTATTTTATGTCTTTTTCTTAGAAATGGAGACGAGACTTGTTATTGTAGTGAGATGGTTATGACGAACCTTATAAATATTAGGGATAATTTCACTGCTCTCAAACTGTCCCTTGTTTTCCAAAAAGTTTTATGCCTTTACATTCCCAAAGCATTTCTTTTATCCTTAGATCTGTCAAACATACTGAGATATATTGCTACTATACTAATGAGAATGATTACTGCTCCCGAGATAATTAAGGATGCATTTAATAATAAAATAAACCCTAATCCTGCTACAGAAGTGATCGTGGAAAGTATGGTCCATGTTGAAAATGTTTCCTTCATGCTTAACCCAAAATATTCTTTAATCATCCAAAATCCTGCATCATTAACATGAGAGCAAATTGAGCTACCTGCTCCAGTTGCAAGAGTTACTAAGGCTAAATTAGCATCGTATTGAGCCAGCATTGGAATAACTAATCCTGAAGTAGATATAGCTGCAACTGTAGCTGACCCTAAAGATATACGTAATATCGCGGCAACTAACCAAGCAAGTATAATAGGTGACATTGAAGTTCCTTTAAATAATTCTGCTACATAGTCCCCTACCCCTCCATCAATTAGTACTTGCTTGAAAGCACCTCCACCTCCGATAATTAATAGCATCATACCAATTGATGCTATTGATGATGTACAAGAATCCATCACTTCTTTTATTGGAGTATTTCTCGCTATTCCCATTGTATAGAATGCAAGAAATAAAGATATTAACATTGCAGACGAAGGGTTTCCTATAAGACGGACAATTTCTATTAATGTATTATCTTCAAATCTTACTGATTTTTGAACCATATCAAGAATTGTAGATATAGCCATTAATAAAACAGGGAACATTGCAGTCAATACACTTATCCCAAAACCTGGTGTTTCTTCAAATTGGAATGTTTTTTGTTCGCCTAAAGAAGCTATATTACCTGTTTTGTTAAATGCATTAGGTACAATTTTTTTAGCAAGCTTCGTATATAGAGGACCTGCTAAAATGACGGTTGGTATTGCAACAATAATACCGTAAAGTAAAACTAATCCAATATCTGCACCATATTCACCAGCTATTACTGTTGGTCCTGGATGTGGAGGTAAGAAACTATGAGTTGCTAATAAGGCTGCAGCTATAGGGATACCTAGGTGTAAAATAGAAACTCTTAATTCTTTCGCAATTGAAAATACAATTGGAATTAATAAAACTAATCCTACTTCAAAAAATAGTGCTATACCCACAATAAACGAAGCAACTACAACAGCCCACTGAATTCTTTTTTCTCCAAATTTGTTAATTAAGGTTATTGCAATACGCTGGGCTCCCCCTGCATCAGCAATTAACCTACCAAGCATTGCACCAAGTCCAAATATTAAAGCTATATGACCAAGTGTACCTCCTAATCCGCCTTCAATTGATGTAACAACATTTCCTAGAGGCATTCCTAGTGCTAAAGATACAATAAAAGATACAATAATTAATGAAACAAATGTATTTAATTTGAATCCAGTAATCAAAATTAGCAACAGAATAATCCCAATCGCTACTATAAGTAATGGCATAAGAAACCCCCAAAAAAATAATCAAAATACTTTTATTTTTTCAACTTACTAAAACGCTGATCCTATATTTTAATTAGTAAGTAACTCTAGGATGTTTATGCTATTTTGTTTACTAGTCATAAAGTTTATTTATTTGAAAAAACAACTCTTAGAAACCGCTTTCATTTAAAACCATAACAAAATTTTAACGTACACCTATAACCATTCTCCTAACTACTTAATAAACCAGAAGAATAAACTATAAAGTTTAAAAAGCAAGGTCTTAAATGTGCTTTAAAGTTGTGCAACAATAGATTAATTTTGAACTAGTGTTTTTTCTTCACCTAATGCTTTTACTCCAGCTTTTAGAACTTCAATAATTCGATCTGTATCATAGATATTTCCGCGCCAAGTTCCTCCACTTACGGATTGAAGCGCAGCCCATAAACGAGTATCATCTGGAAGACCAGGATCCGGTTTGAGGTCTGGATGAAGGTCACGTTCTTTCAAGACTTTAGTTGCTTTTTCTAAAGAAAGTCTTTCGTTCTCCGTTCCAACAAAATTAATGGAACCTACTAACTGATTGCGGTCAACAATGATTTCAATTACATCTCCATCACGCAATTTCCCAATTGCTCCCCCAGCCAATGCCTCAGGTCCAACATGTCCAATACATGCGCCAGTGGAAACACCTGAAAACCGCGCATCTGTAATCAAGGAGACATGTTTTCCAAAAGACAAATGTTTTAATGCCGATGTTAGTTGATATGTTTCCTCCATCCCTGTTCCTGAAGGACCACCGCCCATAACAACCATTATATCTCCTGCTTCAATCCCTCCTGTTTTAATCGCTTTTATGGCTGCTTTTTCCGAAGTAAAGACCTTAGCTTTTCCTGTATGTCGATACACTCCGTCTTCGTCTACCATAGATGGATCAATGGAAGTTGATTTAATTACTGACCCTTCAGGAGCGATATTTCCTTTTGGGAATGTAACTGTAGAAGTTAGACCTTTTTCTTTTGCTTTGACTGGGTCCATGATAATATCATCAGGATTAATTCCATCAGTTTCTAACAAGTGTTTTTTCATCATTGCACGTCTTTCTGATTTTTCCCACCAATCGAGGTTTGCACCAAGGGTTTCTCCGGTAACTGTTAATACATCTTCATGTAAGACACCTAATTTTTTCAAATGAAGCATAACCTCTGGAACCCCGCCTGCTAGGAATGCCTTAACCGTTGTGTGACCAACAGGACCATTTGGTAGTACATCAACTAAGCGAGGAACTTTCTTATTGATTCTAGTCCAATCTTCAACAGTGGGTATCTTACACTTAGCTGCATGAGCAATTGCTGGGATATGAAGTAATAAATTTGTTGAACCTCCGAAGGCCGCGTGAATCACCATAGCATTTTCTATCGCTTTGTCCGTAATAATATCTTTGGTAGATATGTTTTTCTTCTCCAATTCTAAAGCTGCATGTGCTGATTGCTTAGCCATCTCAATCCAAATTGGCTGACCTGAAGGGGCTAATGCCGAGTGAGGTAAAGCCATTCCAATAGCTTCTGCAACGACTTGGGAGGTGCCAGCTGTACCAAGAAATTGACATCCTCCTCCTGGTGTAGCACAAGCACGACATCCGAGGTCAGCAGCTTCTTGTAAAGTAATTTCGTTGTTTGCATATCTCGCTCCAATTGTTTGAATCTTTCCTGCGTCTTCTCCATTTGTAGGTGGAAGAGTAACACCTCCAGGGACAATAATAGTTGGCAAGTCATGCATTGATGCTAAAGCTATCGTCATTGCTGGAAGACCTTTATCACATGTAGCTACCCCAATAATTGCACGACGTGTAGGCAATGATCGAATTAATCTTCGATAAACTATAGCCGCATCGTTTCGAAAAGGAAGAGAATCAAACATACCGGTAGTTCCTTGAGAACGGCCATCACATGGATCACTTACGAATCCTGCAAAAGGAACCCCTCCTTGTCTATTAATCTCTTCAGCTGACGCCTTCATTAATAAACCTATTTCCCAATGGCCAGTATGATAGCCTAATGCAATTGGAGTACCATCATGATTCCTAATTCCACCTTGAGTACCTAGGATTAAAACTTGTTTTCCAAGTAGGTTTGAAGGTGTCCATCCCATTCCAACATTTTGAGATAATCCAAAAAGGTCACCACTTGGTGAATCTAGCAACATTTCTGATGTAAGTGGGAGTGAACCATCTGCCCCTTTTGAATGAGTTTGAACTTTATAAAGAGATACATCCTCTTCGCCAAATATCGATTGCAATGACATATGTATTCCTCCTTTAATAAGATTTTTTTATTTTAGTTTCTTACATAGCTTACTGTTAATTTTGGACCTATATTTATAGTAATTACTATCATGCTTGCCTACTACTAATTCAATAACATTAAATATTCTTAGGACTGTCTATCTTTGTATATTTTCTATATAAACCTCCTTTTGTTTTATAATATAAAACAAAGTTTATCTATATTAAACTTTTGTTGCCATTTAATAATAATCATATTTTTTCTGAAAAGTCAATTAATTTAATAAAGCCAATTATAGAGTAAGATTTCATGTTACTTACAAGAAACCGCTACATTTTACTCATATCTACATTAGTATTCTAAAAAGGAATCTAATTGTTTTAAAAAATAGAGGGTATAATTCTAAAAAATACTAGTTTCTATCAAGATTTTAACTCTTATAAATCTTGCGTAGATAATTGTATGACTTAATAACTTTGTTTTGTAGAATAAGAATTATAAATGAATCCTTTAGAATTTTTCTTTGTCCGAAAGATATTCAAGTATTTAATTATGTTTCTTGACTTTTTTAAAAAACTAGTATTATATTTGAATTGTAAGAATAGTTTGTAATAATAAAAACAAGTTTTATAATTTAAAACAAGTAGGTGAAATTCATGCCTGTTATTCAATCAGTAGATCGTGCTCTTCGTATTCTTGATCTGTTTGACGAGCATACAACAGAATTGAAAATAACAGATATAAGTAATCAGTTAGGACTTCACAAGAGTACTGTTCATTCTTTATTGAAAACGCTTTTAAATCATGGCTATATCAGTCAAAACCCTGAAAATGGGAAGTATAGATTGGGAATGAAGCTCTTTGAAAGAGGAAACTATGTCATTCAGTCTTTAGATGTTAGAGGTTTATCAAAAAAATACTTAATGGATTTATCAGTGAAAACCGGACAGACTGCCCACTTAGTTATACTCGATGGTAAAGAAGGAGTTTATATTGATAAAGTTGAAGGCCCTATGGCTGTTATTCTTTATTCCAAAATAGGGAAACGAATCCCCCTTCACTGCTCCGCGGTTGGTAAAGCTTTAATAGCTTTTAAAGACCAGGAAGAGATAAAACAAATTCTAAATGAATATGACTATTTTAAACAAACTGAATTTACCATTACAAATGAATCTGAATTTTTGCGTGAGCTTCAACGAGTTCAATCTCAAGGGTATGCAGTTGATAACCAGGAAAATGAGCCAGGTGTTCGCTGTATTGCAGCACCTATTCGAAATCATGAGAATAAAGTCATTGCGGCTATTAGCCTTTCTACACTTATAGCTCGTGTGGATGACGCTCAGTTAGAGACTTTTAGTAAGCAACTGAAACAAACAGCTTTCCAATTATCAGAACAAATGGGAAATGGGATACCAATTTCATAGAGATGGTTCCCTTCTCTTTTGTCCATATATAAAAACTCAGTTTTATAATATAAAACAATAGGAGGCTATTTTTATGCGTATTATCCGATATTTAAATGAGCATTCACAAGCAATTCTAGCAGCTGTTACAAATGAGGGAAAAGTATACCCTCTTCCTCAAGAAGGATTAATTGAATTAATTCAACAGGCAAACGCACAAAATGTTTCTCCACTTTCTTTTGTAGAATTTACTATCTCCAAGTCAAAACCTATTCAATACTCTGTAGAAGATTTATCGTTACTTGTTCCTATTGTAGCTGAAGAAGTATGGGCGTCCGGTGTTACATATGAGCGTAGTCGCGATGCACGTAACTATGAAGCAACAGGTGGAAAACTTGATGCAACTACTTTCTATGACAAGATATATGAGGCTGAACGTCCAGAAATTTTCTTTAAGTCTACCGCTGCTCGTACAGTTGGTCCAGGACAAGAAGTTTACATCCGTAGTGATTCTAATTGGCAAATTCCTGAGCCAGAATTGGGCCTTGTTATTAATCGAGATGGTGAAATTCTTGGATATACGATTGGAAATGATATGAGTTGTCGTGACATTGAAGGAGAGAACCCGCTTTACCTCCCGCAAGCAAAAATGTGGAAAAACTCTTGTTCCATTGGACCGGCAATTCTCCTTGCAGAGTCCGTAAAAGATCCCTACAATTTTGACATCACATGTCGAATCTACCGCAATGACGAGCTTATAGTAGAGGGAAAAGCGAATACTAACCAGTTAAAAAGAAAATTTGATGAATTAATCTCTTTCCTCATCCGCGACAATGAAATTTTTGACGGTACTATATTATTAACTGGTACGTGTATTATTCCATCAAATGACTTTACCTTATTAGATGGCGATCAGATTGAAATTGAGATCTCTAATATTGGTGTCTTGAAAAATCGTGTAAAGTTACCAAATAACATTTTAGTTTGAGTAAATCAGATAGCACAATAACCATATAGAAAAACACTGGTCTAATTTTACTTTTCTAAATTTTCGATAAAGTTAACTATAATAAAGACTTTAGCATTCAATATTTCGGGATTAAGCAAACTATTTCATGAAATATGGGGGTATATAAGATGAGCGTAAAAACAGACGAAAAAACGTATTTAAACTATATCAATGGTAAATGGGTAACGGCTTCTATTCAAAAAGTTGAGACTAGTATCAATCCAGCCAATCGTCATGAAATCATCGGTTATATACAACAGTCTGAAAAAGAAGATTTAGATTACGCTGTCCTTGCTGCGAAGGAAGCACAAGTTTTCTGGGGAAAGCTATCTGGTGCTGCCCGCGGAGAGTATTTGTATAAGGTCGCAAACGCACTCGAGCAACGTATTGATGAAATTGCGGAAACAATGACTCGTGAAATGGGAAAAACATTTCTGGAAGCAAAAGGAGAAACGGCTAGAGGTGTCGCTATCCTTCGTTATTATGCAGGAGAAGGAATGAGAAAAATAGGTGACGTAATTCCTTCATCAGATTCTGAGGCACTGATGTTCACTACTCGTGCTCCGCTTGGAGTTGTAGGTGTTATCACACCTTGGAATTTTCCAGTAGCAATCCCTATCTGGAAAATAGCACCAGCACTCATTTATGGAAATACTGTTATTCTTAAACCCGCTCAAGAAGCTGCAGTAACTGCAGCCAAAGTAATAGAATGTTTTGACGAGGCTGGACTTCCAAGGGGTACTATTAATATGGTAACAGGCCCTGGGTCTGTCATTGGTCAAGCGATTACTAACCACCCGAATATTAATGGAATTACATTCACAGGATCTGATGCAGTTGGTAAGTCAATTGGACTAGGTGCTCTAAAGCGTGGTGCTAAATATCAGTTAGAAATGGGTGGAAAGAATCCAGTAATTGTAGCCAATGACGCCGATTTAGAACAGGCAGTGGAAGCAACTATTAGTGGAGGCCTCCGTTCTACGGGTCAGAAATGTACAGCTACAAGCCGTGTAATCGTACAAAGTGAAGTTTACGAGCAGTTCAAAAATAAACTTATTGAAAAGATAAAGGAAATAGAAGTTGGGAATGGGTTAAAAGAAGATGTATGGATGGGGCCATGTGCAAGTGAAAACCAGCTTAATACAGTACTTTCTTATGTAAAAAAAGGCATAGAAGAAGGTGCAACATTAATTTATGGCGGTAAACGTATAGAGGATGAAGAATTAGTCAATGGATTCTTTATGGAACCTACTGTTTTTGAAAATGTTAGGAATGGAATGACCATTGCCCAAGAGGAAATTTTCGGTCCAGTGCTTGCCCTTATCAAAGTCGAGACTTTAGAAGAAGGGTTACAAATTGCAAACGACGTGAAATTTGGACTAAGTGCTTCCATTTTCACTAAAAATATTGGTCGCATGCTTTCTTTTATTAATGAGATGGATGCTAGTCTCGTACGTATTAATGCTGAATCTGCTGGAGTTGAACTGCAAGCCCCATTCGGCGGAATGAAACAATCTAGCTCCCACTCTCGTGAGCAAGGAGAAGCTGCAATTGAGTTTTTCACTTCTATTAAAACTATATTTGTAAAGGCATAAATAAACTTTCAGAGGCATAGCCCCTATTCATGCTTTATACAGATATGTTCTTGCTATTAGTTATATTCTCATATATAACAACCGGCATAAATAAGAAAAAACATAAGGTGTATTCCCTTTGAGCGACAAGAGTATGTGCCTTATTAACTTCCCTGAATTGGATTAGGGATTTAAAATCTAAAGAAGCATAAGTTTTTAGCTTATGCTTCTTTGTTTATCTTGGAAGGCGTTTAGAATAAGAAATAACGCTGTGCTAACGGAACGTGATTAACAGGTTCGCACGAAATTTCCTTCCCATCGGCAAATACTTGGTATGTTTTTGGATTTACTTCAATTTGGGGTAAAGCATAATTTAGCTTCATATCGAGCTTACTTAAGTTTCGAATGTTCCGTACGGGTGAGATAATTTTGGATAATCCTAACTTTTCATGCACACCACGTTCAATGCTTGCCTGTGACATAAAGGTAATGGCTGTAGAAGAGTTAGCTTTACCATATGACGCATACATTCTTCTCATAAAGACAGGTTCTGGAGTTGGGATAGAAGCATTAGGGTCTCCCATTTGAGCTCGTGCAATCATTCCTCCTTTTAAAACAAGGTCTGGTTTTACACCAAAAAACATCGGATCCCATAAAACAAGGTCTGCAAGCTTCCCATTTTCAATTGAACCAACTTCATGACTGATGCCATGTGTAATAGCTGGATTAATCGTATATTTGGCAACGTAACGTTTTGCACGTTCATTATCATTCCCCCGTTCACTTGGAAGAGCGCCGCGCTGTTTTTTCATTTTATCAGCTGTTTGCCATGTGCGAATAATCACCTCACCAACTCGTCCCATTGCTTGTGAATCCGAAGACATCATACTAATGGCTCCTATATCATGAAGCACATCTTCTGCTGCAATCGTAGCTGCGCGAATTCTTGAGCGACTAAAAGCCACATCTTCCGGCACGTTTGCATCTAAATGATGGCATACCATCATCATGTCTAGATGTTCTTCCATTGTATTTGTTGTGTAGGGCATTGTTGGTGTTGTTGAAGAAGGTAGAATATTGGAGTAAGAAGCTAGTTTCATAATGTCTGGAGCATGTCCTCCACCTGCACCTTCAATATGGTACGTATGAATGACACGATCTCCAATGGCTTCAAGCGTATCTTCTAGAAACCCAGCTTCATTTAGCGTATCTGTATGTATTGCGACTTGAATGTCCGCTTGCTCGACGACATCCATGCATGTTTCAATTGCTCGAGGTGTTGATCCCCAATCCTCATGAAGCTTAAGGCCAACTGCTCCAGCTTCAATTTGTTCGATTAAAGGGGCTTTATGAGAAGCATTTCCTTTTCCTAAGAACCCTACATTTACAGGGAACTCTTCAGCCGCTTCAAGCATTCTTTCCATATACCAAGGGCCTGAAGTACACGTTGTGGCTTTACTTCCTGTAGCTGGTCCAGTTCCACCACCAATCATTGTGGTAATACCTGAGGAAAGTGCAACATCCATTTGTTGGGGACAAATAAAATGAATATGAGTATCAATTCCACCAGCTGTTAAGATTTTCCCCTCTCCTGATATAACTTCAGTACCAGCTCCAATGATTAAGTTAGCATCAACGTTATCCATAATATCTGGGTTTCCGCTTTTCCCTACCCCTACAATTCTTCCATTTTTAACTCCAACGTCAGCTTTTATAATGCCTGTATGATCAATCACAATTACGTTTGTGATCACTAAATCAAGGGCTCCTTCCTTGGCTGTTAATCGTCCATTCTGTCCCATCCCATCGCGAATCGTTTTTCCTCCACCAAAGATGACCTCTTCTCCATACACGGTGCAGTCTTTTTCGATTTCAACCCATAAATCTGTATCTGCTAGTCGGACTTTATCGCCTACTGTAGGACCAAAGAGATCTGCATATTGTTGCTTAGACATTCTCATGATAAAACCTCCTTTGTGCTACCACTATACTTTTCTAGTTTTTCTATCATTTTTTCTTTACGTCGTTCATCGATAAAACCTTCAGTTATACCGTTTAATCCGTATACGGTCTTGCGGCCACCTAATGCCACTAACGTTACTTTCTTCTCTTCACCAGGTTCAATTCGAACTGCTGTACCAGATGGGATATCAAGACGCATACCAATCGCTTTTTCTCTATCAAATGAAAGAGCTCGATTCACTTCTGCAAAATGAAAATGCGAACCAACTTGAATGGAGCGTGATCCTATGTTCTTCACGATGAGTTCACACTGAGGCTTGCTTTTATTAATTTCAATTGTACCTTCTGCTATTTGAAATGCCCCTGGTTTCATGCTTTTACCTCCTTTTGTATTGGTTGATGGATTGTGACAAGCTTTACACCATCTGGAAATGTTGCTTCAACTTGTATGCTCTCTAGCATTTCAGGAACCCCTTCCATTAAATCTTTTACACTAAGCACGTGACGACCGAGTTCCATAATCTCTTCAACACTTTTTCCTTCACGGGCTCTTTCGATGACATAGCAAGTTAGATAGGCTGTTGCTTCAGGGTAATTTAATAAAACTCCTCGTTCTTTCCTGTCTTGGGCTAGCTGACCAGCAACAACAATTAACAATTTTTCTTTCTCTATCTCTGTTAATCTCATCTTATAAACCTCCTTAATGTATAAAAAAGATGTAAATAAATATAACATAAGATGTCACAAAAAGTAAATACTATTCTGAATTTTTAAATTATTGAACCTATTTTTATTTCATATCTTTGTTACAAATGGATAAAATACAGCAAGAGTAAAACGAGGAAAACTTTAAATTCTCTTAGTATTCCCAGAAGTATTGTTTATATCTCCGGATAGCACTGTTGTTAGCTATGCTAGGTTATCAACCTTAAAAAACGAGGAGCTTATAATAAAAGCTCCTTAGCAGTTTAAACACAATACGATGTAATGAAATCATTGAGAAGAAGTTCTAAAATGTAATTCGTATTTTAAATAGTCAACATGCTCTCGTTGTTTTTGTAATATTTCATGAACGAGACATAAGCTTTCCTCATCAAGTTTATTTGAAACTAATTCTTCAGTCATTTTGATTCCATATAAATTTTGACCCTTAATAGCATGTTTTAGAATATCTTGTTCACTAGTAGAAGAATCAAATAGTTGGCTTATAAAGAGCTCTATTTTCCCTATAATTCCTTCACTACTTCTAGGTGTTCCGTCTAGTACTTGAACACGTTTTGAAAGCAATTCTGCATGATGTTCTAGATCTTTACGAATTTCAATAAAGTGAGAAAGAAGTGAAGAAGAGGAATCGAGATTTTTTATAAAATTCTCGTAAGCATGTATCCCCATGTATTGACCTTCCACTAGTTTATTAAGCGTACCTACTATCTGTTTCTTATCCATATACAACTGTTTACTGGATGTGTTTTTTAGTACATTCTTAAAGAGACTTATACTAGATATAGCTCTAGAAATTAGTGTTGCTTAAAATATAAGTTAAAGTTAATTTAGAAGGTCCCTACAAAACTAAAATTCATTTACCCATAAAAGTAGAATTAAGGGGAAAGAAAAAAACGCAACCTCGTTGTTACTGAACGAATTTGCGCTTGTATTAATTTCTTAATATAAAGGCTATGTAAACTAAAGGTATATATAGTTGGTTCTTAAATCTTCTCTTTTTTAAAATGAAATTAATTAGGTTTTAGTCCGCCTTCCTTTCAGCTTCATCAGTATCAGAATTGAAATAATTCAATAATTAAAAATAGAAGAGGTGAAACAAGTAAAGCAGGAATAAGGTTTAAGGTTTTAAACTTTTTAATTTCTAAGATATTTAACCCTGATGCCAGAATGAGTATTCCACCTACAATACTCAATTCATTTAACAGGTTATGATTAATAGCACCTTCTAGCAAGATTGTAATGAGATAAATAGAGCCTTGCCATATAAATAATACAATCGCGGCAATAGCTATTCCTATACCAAAGGTTGAAGCTAAAACAATAGAAGTGATTCCATCTAATATTCCATTAGCAAGTAAATAGGTATAGTCTTCTTTTAAAGCGGCTTCTATCGGTCCTAAAATAGACAAAGATCCTATACAGAATAATAAAATGGCCGTTGACAAACCTTCAGCTAGGTTACTTTTAGAAAATTTATTAACCAAGTTGTTAAATCTTACTTCTAAATTCAGTTTTTGACCAATTAACCCTCCTATCGCTAAACTTACAATGAAAAGTACAGGATACTTACTCGAAGGTAAATGATGTACGACAGCATCAATTCCCAACACAGTAGCTACCAATCCCATAGCTTGCATTAAAATATTATGATATTCATGTTTTATTCCCTTTTTAAAGATACTACCTATAACACTCCCTACTATGATTGTGAGTGTATTGAAAATTGTTCCAAACATTGGATGTTCTCCTTTCTGTTTATAAAATAACTTAGAACGTAATAAAATATTAAACCCTCCAGTAGCTGGAGGGTCAAGTGAGATTTTAACTTTTAGAACACAGAATGTCACAAACAACTATAGGGCACTAATATTTCGGTGACATATTTATTTAAGTCATTCGTAACTCCATAATCAATCAAGGTTATCTCCATCGAATCATCAATCAGTTTGTATTGATGATTTTTCATATATTCCATCAACTTCTTATAATAAGGAGGCGCATCCATATGGGTGCCTTTAAAGCAAATTTGAAGATATTCTCTAGGAGGAAAAACAGTGGTAGGAGATGCAACTTCATCGTCCTCTTCTACTGTCATAAAAACACTTGAATACTTATTAAAAGTACCCGAGCACAAGTCAGATACTGAAATGGAAAGACCTATTTTCCCTAGAAAAATATCTGTTTTAAGATTGAAATTAGTACGTAACTCTGAAATAGGAAATTCAATATCTTCACTTGGACTATAGTCATGCTGAAGATAAGCTACATGCCGCCCAGGTAGTTTCACCTCAGCAATGGTATCAAGTGGTGTATTGATAGCATGGTTAATCTGCAGTAGACGCTGAGAAATTTTCCTTTCAATTGTTTCTAACTCCATTTTTTTTTGAGCTATTTCAGCTTGTTGATTTTTTAACATCACAACCAGGTTATCAATGTCCCGGTAGTTAAAAAACTCTAAAAGCTTGCTTATTGGTACACCTAGTGCCCTTAGGTATTTAATTGAATCTAGTCTTTCGAATTGCTGGGTTGAATAATAACGGTAATGGGTCTTATCATCTGTAAACTCAGGTTTTAAAAGACCAATTTCGTCATAATATCTGAGAGTGGAGATTTTTACATGAAATAGTTTTGATATCTCTCCAATCGTAAAAAATTCTTTCATCTGATCTTCTCCTTTCTTAACCCTTCATCGTCTTTATCTAGAAAACTACGACTACCTGGTGTGTTTATCTCCTCCTAATATTTTTCTATGTAAGGATGATTAAGAAATTGGTCCACCTCTGCAAACACAAGCTGACAAATTCTCCATCCTTTAACTAGTTTAAGGGGGAGGCGATTTGAATTATATAATTCAAGTGTAATTTGTCTTTCAAAACCCGGCTCTACCTAACCAACATTTCAAACAAGATTCTATTCAAATTTCTGTTTAAGTTTTCTATCATATAAAGATGTAAACGCGGGTAATTTATTACTAATCTCACTAAAATCCAGGAAAGCTCGCCTCTATAGAGACAAGATTTTTATACTAAAATTCATATTATTGTGTGTTTCTAACCTACTTCATATAATGCAAAAAATATTAATTAATTAGATAATGAAATAGGGATTTTATTTTCCCTCAACAAATACCTTGCGTTTATCATAGGCAAAAATAATCATTGTTCCACCTAAAATAGCACAAATCCCATACATAAATGAGTATGAGGAAATGTCAGCTATGGGGCCCATAATAACCCCTCCTAGTGATACCCCTAAATCTGCCATAGCAATAAATAGGCCAATTAATATATTACGATTTACTTTTGGTAAAACAAAAGTCAAATATGTAGTTAAGGTAGGATATATGAGCGCTTGAGCTATTCCCATCAAGACTGCTCCCGCATAGAAAAACATTACTCCACCAGTTATAGAAAAGCTTACACATTGCGCTGCTAATGTTAGGAGGAGCATTGTACCCATTACAAAAAGAGAATGCCATTTACCATCTGAAGGAATTTTTTTTCTTAAAGTAAAACGGGCAAACACAACAGTTCCTGCTTGAATCATGAGATAAACTCCAGCGCTCCCATTTTTTAATTCCATAGCGTAGAGAGGCAAGAAAGTAGTAATAGCTCCAAATACAATAGAGGCTACTAACATTAACACGCTACATTTGAACAAAAATGGATTTTTTATTAACTCACCAAATGATTTGAACATATTTACTCTTTGAGGCGTATCATTTATTGTAGTTAAATCCCCTTGCTTGTCCACTTTAGCACTATAACCAAAAAAACCTGTAAAAATAGCAATAGATATCATTACTATTGTAAAGTAAGCTGTATTGTTTGCTTGCCAAATTCCTAATGCTAATATAGGTCCGATAACACCCGGTATATGTGAGAATAAGGAATAAAGCGAGATACCTTGAGAACGATCCTCCTCTGGAAGGGCATCAATAATACCAATTTGTAACGCCATTGAGAAAAAAGCTGTTGATACCCCTTGTAAAATACGTGCGATTAAAAATCCACCTAATCCAGTGATTGTGTAGAGTATTAAGGCAAATCCATTAATGATAAGGATTATACGTAATACTTTTATAGGCCCTTTTTTTTGTATAATATGTCCTGCCCATGGTCGAAAAAACATAGTGGTAAACAAATAAGCTCCCATAATAATACCAATGGTTGTATTGCTAGCTCCTAATGTTTCTCCTTGTAAAGGAATAATAACATTTAGTATAGAGTTTGCACTAAAGTAAAGAAGGGTTAATCCATATAAACGTAGAAAAGGCCAAGACATAGCTCCATTCACAACTTTTTCTCCTCCTAATTCATTTTAATATCTTCCTAAAATTCCACAGTTTGAGCTGAAACAAGAATGATATGAACCATATCAAAAAGTTATTAATTTCTGTAATAATTCTCTTGCGTATTCTGATTGAACATTTTTCAAATTTGAAGTTTCCACTGTTTCTTCAATTTTTCCATTTTTAAAAATGATGATTCTGTCACAGATATAAGCTGCAGCCTGAATATCGTGAGTAATAAAGATATAGCCTATGCGATAGATTTCCTTTAATTCTTTTAATAATTTAAGTATTTGAACTTGGACAGATACATCTAAAGAGCTAATTGCTTCATCTAGCAAAATACATTTCGGTTCTGTTGCGATAGCCCTAGCAATACATACCCTCTGTACTTGTCCTCCTGATAACTCATGAGGATATTTTTCTTTATACGAGGAGTCCAATCCCACTTGATTCAAGAGGTAATCAACCCTACTTTCAATTTCTATTTTGTTACTTTTCTTAACTCTTATGGGTTCTATAATAGCTTGTTCTACAGTGAAAAATGGATTAATAGAAGATTTATAGTCTTGGAATACGGCACTAATACTGCCCAATCTAGTTAATCTATTATTCACACTTCTCCCTTCAAACAAAATTCTTCCGGCATCAGGTTGTTCAATACCTATTAATAGACGCCCTAATGTTGATTTTCCACTTCCACTTTCTCCAATAATTCCTATACATTCTCCACTCTTACATTCAAAACTAATGTTTTTTAATATTTTCTGTTTTTCCTTAGAGAATAACCTACCTGTCTTATAGACCTTCTCTACACCTTCTACAATTAACATTTATTATTCATCCCCATTACCTTCTTAAAATGATTACTCAGTACCTGTTTAGTGGATAATAAATAATTTGTGTACTCATGCTGTGCCTGTGAGAAGATGGTCTGAATATTGCCTCTTTCAACAATCCTTCCATCTTTCATAATTAAGATGTCATCTCCAACTTTTTTTACAACACCTAAATCATGCGAAATAAAAATCATTGAACACCCTATTTTTTCTCTTAGCTTTATAAATTGCTCTACAACTTCAAATTGTGAGATTGTATCTAATGCTGTCGTAGGTTCATCTGCTATGATAATATCAGGCTCTAAAGCTATTGCTAGCGCAATCATAAGACGTTGTAACATTCCTCCTGATAACTGATGGGGATACTTATTCATAATCTCTATAGGATTTTTCAACATTACACTTTCCATAGTGCTCTTCATTTTTCTTTCTATTTCCTTATTGCTCCATTCAAAATGCTCAAAGAGAGTTTCTTTCAAATGCATTCCAACGACACAAGAAGGGTCAAATGCACTCATACCGTTTTGGAGAATCATGCAAAGATTTTTCCCTCTTTTCTTTCTCATTTCTCTTTCTGTAAGAGCGTTTAAGTTCTCACCTTTGAACAGAATAGTCCCAGATTGAGAAAGTGAAGGTTTATTTAACCTCATTATTGATCTACAAGTTATAGATTTTCCGCTTCCACTTTCTCCAACGATTGCTAAACAACTCCCCTGTCTAACACTGAAAGAACTATTATGAATGATTACCTTGCCGTTCTTAATATCTTGTATTCTAAGATTTTCAACTTCTAATATATTCATATATTTATTTTGCCACCTCTTTCTTCTGGGTCTTATGTCTAGGAGATACTAACCTTCCTTTAATTCTATTTTTAGAACTCATTAAATTAGGATCTAACGCTACTTGAAGGGCATCAGATAAAAAGTTAAAGGATGATACTACAATAATAATGGCTAGACCAGGAGCTAACATTAACTCTGGACGTGTAAACATTACTTCCTTAGCCTCACTTAACATCATCCCCCATTCAGCATTTGGGGCTTGTATCCCTAATCCTAAGAATGAGAGACCTGATATTTGTAAAACCATGGAACCAACAGAGCTACTTGAGAGGACTATCACATCTGATAAGGTAACAGGAACGATGTGTTTATAAATAATCCTCATATTACTAATGCCACAAGCCTTAGCAAACTTTACATATTCCAGTTCTGAATATTGCATAACAGAAGTTCTAATGACTCGAGTGAACCATGCCCATTTAAGAAAAACAAAGGCAATTAGTATATTTACAAGCCCTACCCCTAAAATACCAACAATAGCTAAAGTCATAACATAGCCGGGAAAAGACAGCATAATATCGCAAATTCTCATAATAACTCCATCTACTTTCCCTCGAAAATAACCAGCTAAAAATCCCAGGACAGATCCAATTATAACGGATAGGAATAAGGCAACTGAAACCCATAGCACGCTAGGACGAATTCCGTAAATCAATCGAGAAAGAATACATCTTCCTAAGTGGTCATTACCTAATAAATACTCCCAAGATGGTGCTGCATATCGAAGCCCAATATTTACTTCTTTAGGGTTATGTGGGGCAAATATAGGTGAGAATATCCCAATAACCATTGTTAGAATGATAATTATCAATGACACAGTAGCTAATTTGTCCTTACTCAAGTTTTTTAATATTCTCATTTATAAATCATTCCTTAATTTAGGGTTTATAGCGGCATTTATAATGTCAGAAATAGTGTTAAATATTACGAAAGAGACTGCTAATAAAAGAACATAAGCTTGAATAACCGGAAAGTCTCTACTCAGGATAGACTTAACGCTTAGACTTCCTAACCCTGGCCATGCAAAAACATTTTCGATGACTACTGTGCTTCCTAATATAATAGGTATCGCCATACAAAATACTGAAATGGAAACTTGTAATGAATTTCTTAAAATCTGTAGGATAATTGTCTGCTCATTTAATCCACATGCTCTTCCATATAATACGTAGTCTTCATTTAAGTTATTTAGCATAGAGCTTCTTACAATTCTGAAATAGATACCGGCATAACTTATTGTAATTACGATAACAGGGAGGATATAACTCTTGTATGAACTCATCCCGCTTGTAGGTAACAAATCTAATTTAATAGAGAAGTACCAAATTATCATGGATGCTAGCCAGTAGGCTGGTGCTGATGTTAGAAAGAAAGAGACCCCTCTTACTGATTTATCAAATAGCCTTCCCTCTCTCATGGCACATAGCACTCCTAGGAATATTGACAGAACGATAACAAAAACAGATGATACTAATGTTAACTTTAATGTATTTAAAAATGCAGGTCCTATTAATGACCAAACCGATTGTCCTGTAACGTATGAATTCCCAAAATCTAACTGAAAACAAGCTATTACCCAGTGTAAATATTGCATGATAAATGGCTGATTTAGTCCTAATTCTTTTTTTGTTTCAATAATTAGTTCATCTGTTATCTTTGGAACACCTTGAGCTTGTAATACCACTTCAGCCGGATCTTGAGGAGAAAGATTAATTAAAATAAAAGTTAAGAATGAGATGACTAAAAGTAATGGTATAGATATTAATAACTTTTTAATAATGTAACTTCCCATAGATAATCTCCTTTTTAAAAATAGGATTAATAGCTAGATTAATTATGTAGATAGTGTTCATTACAAATAAAAAGGGAGATTATCTCCCTTTTTATTTGTAATTTCTATTCAAAGTGCATTTTCTCAAACGGTAATTCGAATTGTGTTTGTTTAAACGAAATTCCTTTTAAATTCTTTGGGGCAATTACAGTTACACTGCCATTGGATATTGGAATAAAGACGGCTTCATCATGAACAATTTTTAGAATATCAGCGTACAATGATTTACGTGTTTCTTCATTCATAGATACCATAACATCGTCAATTTTGTTATAGAGTTCATCTGCTTTTTCAATTCCTTTAGTAGTGTGTAAATAAGAAGATGGGGAAGTAAAAGCAGAAATAGTACTTTGCGGATCATATGCTAATCCCCATGTCTGATTGAATAATAAATCATAGTCACCAGTTGATCTTCTATTTGCAATTGAAGTTGACTCCTCACCAATAATCTGGAGCTGAACACCTATCTCTTTTAATGAACTTTGGATAAATTCAGCCTGGGTCTTTTGGGAAGAAGAACTGCTGTCATAATAAAGCTTCACTGCCAATTTTTCACCATCTCTTATTCTAATTCCGTTACTATCTTCTATTGCCCATCCTGCTTTTTGTAAAATTCCCTTTGCTTTATTTAAATCGTAACCCCTCTTTTTCAAATTAACATCTGCATAATTAACATTATGTGAAAATAGAGTATTGGCTACAGTTTCTGTTCCACTTAAAATCTCTTTACTAATTGTTTTCCAATCAATAGCGTACCAAATAGCTTCACGTACAGGTTTTTCATGTACTGGATTACCAGATTGACTACTATTAGCTACGATCATTTTAGTATTCATTGGTGCACTTCTAATTAATTGATAATCACCCGAATCAACTAATTGGTTCATAGCCTCAACATCCAGACTATCTGTCCCCCTGTCATCTGTAAAAGCAAAGTTGACTTCTCCTTTTTGTAAGGCTAGAAACGTTGTTTCTCCTGCTGGAAGAACTTTAGAAGTAATTTTTTTAACCTTAGGCACTCCATTCCAGTAGTTTTCATTTGCTTTAAAGGTTGCATATTCATCAACTTTATGTTCGGTAAGCACATATGGACCTGTACCATGGTAACCTCTGACTCCCCCTTTTGTTTCTCCATTAATAAAGTCTTTAGGTGAGATAAATACATAAGGTCTTGTCATCGATAACTCAACTAAGGTAGGATAATATGCTTCTGATAATACTAATTCAACGGTATATTCATCTATAACCTTACAATCTACTATTTTTGTTGAGAGTTTAATCCAAGAATGCTTTTCTACATTAGCTTGTACAGCATCAATATTCTTCTTCACTGCTTCTGCATTAAATGGTTCTCCATCATGAAATTTAACATCTTTTCTTAAATGAAAAGTATACGTTTTCCCGTCTTTAGAGATATTCCATGACTCAGCAAGTAAAGGTTTAATCCCATCTTCTGTGTTTTCGACTAACGATTCATATACTAGGGCCTGCGCTGGCATTGACCCTGTATATAAATGAGGATTCATATCATTGATATCTTTAGGTGCCGCATAAACTATACCTTTCTCGTTACTTTGCGAGTCAGTTCCTGCTGTTTTCTTACGTTCAGAAGTATTTAATACTACAAGGCAAACAACTACAATACATAATATAAAAAAAACTAAAGCCCCTAACTTAAATCTCTTGACTAGCAATATTCTTTCTCTCCCTTTAAATGCACTTAGTCTGTATCCAATATAGATTTATTGTGCGAATATGAACGTCATAATAAATAGGATACGCACCCTATTTCGTAATTATTACGATTTAAAAATCATTTTATTCCATTACTCTAATAGCTCTTATTCCTACCTATTTTATTGCATATCATATTTAAATCATCGGTAAAACTTTGAATGTTAAAGGCCTTGGATAGAAGTCTTTCTTTTTGAGACTTAGCAAATCTTTCTATCTTGCTCTCATACGTGTTAATAAATTTATCTATAGTTGGACAATCCAAATTTAGATACCTTGCAATTCCTTGTATAATTTTTATGCGATAGTAGTCCTCTTTAGGCATCCTTGGAATGTCTAAGTATCCTTCCCTATTAACAAATACTTTTCTAAGAGGAACAGCAGAAAAATCAAAATATCTTCCGTTCTTATCTGGTTCTGAATAAGGATCAATTAATAAGGATGTATAACGTACATACAATAAATATTCTTGATGAATAGTCTCTAAATGTGGGAAATCCTCAATATCTTGACGAGATAAACTTTCTAGTCTTATTGGATAATTATCATCTATCATAAACTTCAGCAAATTAAGTTCTTCTACTTTCATATGCCTTAAAATATTCATAACTTCTTTCCATTGAGATAGCATATCACGGATTAAATATTGGGTAATAGGGCCCTCAGGATAGATTTTATACACAAATTTTTTTGTATCTCTATCTTCAAATATTGCATTTAATGAAAAGGAATTCATAAATAATGGAGGATGAACATATAAAGAAATATTTCTTGTTTCTGCCTCAATTGGAGATCGCATAACTTCTAGATTAATGCCTAACTGTTTATATATATCACAAAGCACAACTATATTTTCAGATGGATAATGTGTAGATCCTATATAGACTGTTTTCTTAATTGCTGTTGTTAATGCATGATTAGATGGATTATCATGTATCCATCGGGTATCACCGTAGTATGTAGAAAAACTAATAATTTCTACATTTGAATTTATATTGTTTATATAACTACTTATTAAATTGTTTGAACCAAAAGTTGGGGAAATTAAAACTATACATCTAACGTACTGTAATACTTCCTTATTAAGCTGCTTTATTACTTCAATATATGCATCAGTTGTTACAGTCAAAATAACCGTATCCCATTTACCTCTAACAGTTTCATAACCCTTAAAAATTTGATCAACGAAACATTTGCCTTCTACATTACGATGCTTTTCACTTTGAACACTTACCCTAATTAATTTATTACTCTGCTTTAAAGCCCAAAAGAAACTTTTCGAACGAACAGACTCTCTTCCGGCAATCCCGACATAGCAATTTGATTGTTTCTTTAAACTGACAGCAAGCTGAATTGATGTTGGACCAGTTCCTAATATTAGAATTCTCTTAAAATCACTCATAGAACTCTTCCCTTCTTATATGTAAGTGATGAATTTAGGCGCCTTTTTATACAATTCAATATCAAACACATCATGTGGACGTAATATATCTTCTGCTTTATTCCATTTTTGTTTATCTACTTTCCTTGAAGGATAATTAAATAAGGATTTTAACTGGTCCCCATACCTCATAGCCACAACTACATCTTCGTTTGTTAATTCATGAAGTTGATCTAGAATTCTATATTTATCTTTAACAGTTGAACTAAAAATAATATGGGTAGCATCTTTTGTGAAATCAAGATATTCTACAGGTGTTTTTTCTAACCTAATATTTAATTCTGTTCCTAATATTTCGATCACTTTTAATCCAAGTTCTATGGCTTCATCATCAATATCTATCCCTACAACCTCAGCTCCTGTTCGTTTCGCAATTAATATAGGAGTCATCGGAAAGGCCCCTGAACCTACTAATAACACTTTTGAATCAGGAGTAATCTGGAAGCTACCAAACTCTTTTTCAATGCATGACTCTACATTTTTAAAATAATCCGTTATTTCAGTCTCTCCATTTAGAAGTTTCATTGCTCGATATTTTTCCATAATAGCTACACACAGAGCCGATTTCCTTCTCAGATGATTTACAACTTGATCTAAATCACCATTTTCTTGGTTCTCTAATTGGTTCCATATTCCTTGGTTCTCTACATTTGTTATGAAATGAGAATATTTATTTATTAGCGCTTCTAACTCTGAACAATTGTTAACTGTATGATTATAGCTTACTGTTAACTCATTAAATCTTTCTAGGTATTCATTTAAATCTTTTAGAAAATTCTCTAGCTCATTCATTTATTCTCGCTCCTATATAGTGTAATAGTTAAACAGTTATAAAAGCTTTCCCTTGTGCTACTATACCTACAGATCCTTCAATCTTAAGACTTATTAATTTTCTCTCCTGATAATTAGCAATTGCGGTAATAGTTCCACCAGGTTGTTTTACATGGATGGTAGTCTCTCGTTTATTTTTCCAAGCTAAGTAAGATCCTAAAGAGGCTGTACCTGAGCCACACCCCCTTTCCCAAACCATACTATCTAAGTGTGGGATATAAATAAGAGGTTCCAATTCATGAGAATCTTGATTATACAAAAGAATCCCGATCAAACTTACATTTAAAGTTAAGGCTAGTGATTTTGCCAATGATTGGGCCTCTTCTTTCACTCTTTCATTAAAATCCTTTACGTTCCTTACAATATGTACAAACTCTCCGTAATCTATTAAGACAATATCCAGTTTATTCCCTTCATGATTGATAGTTCTTTGTTTGATTTCTTTTGGAATAGGCATCGTAACCTGACAATAGTACTCATCTGCTACCCTCTTCACTTCACATTCTACGAGGGAATCTGTTCCGGACACTTCTAACAATATTTTTTTTACCCCATTGTGTTTTAGCTCTTGTTTAGACATGATAAAAGCTGCTAGTGCCATACAGGCATTACCGCAAAATTCTCCACCCGCCATTTGTAAGTGTGCATCAGCTTTATAACTTATAGGTTCTTCTATAAAACCTACTTGTTCAGCATATACACTGTTATATGACATAATTTTTGTTGCGATATCTTTGTGAGCTTTGGCTGGATGAGCAGTTTCAACTAGAATTGTCATATTCTGAGTCGGATTTAGTTTCACAAAATGGATCTCCTGTTCCAATCGCACCTCTCCTTTACTAATGTATGAACTAAAAATCATGTAAATAGTAATAATTACGATTTACATTTAAGGATAGCTTATACTATGTTATTTACCATCGTCAATACCTATTTTTCTATTTTATGTTAAACACTGAATATAACTGTAGGGTGTTTGTGGGATCCCCTCCCTAGAGGAAAATCAATTTTTACAGATAAGGCATACACTATAAACTTCAAATTTGTGGTGACTAATCTGATAATTAGAGTCAATGTTCATGGGGCAAATATCTAATTCTGTTATACTTAGACGTTTTGTGCAAATAAAGAAGTGAGAATGAGTAGTAAGTTTACTCTTCAAACAAAAAAATTTTTTCTATTAAACTAATGTCTCTAAAAAGGAAGATATTACGATATACAGTATCCAAGCTAACATTTCCTGATGCTTTTTGAAGGGATTGTATAACTAACTTGACTGATATAAACCGATATCGCTAATGTACGGAAAATGATAAAATTTCTAATCGTTTAGGAGTAAACTTGTAGCCATTATCCCTGAGGTTAATTTTATAATCTTCCACATTCAAAATTCTCCTCCCCTCCCCCTCGTCCCTATTTAATTTCAATTATCGAGGAGCAAATGTTCAATCCTAAACAAAATAACAAGTTAGAAATATAACCTATAAAATTATTAATATTGCCAAATAGGAATGATTACGATAGAATATAAATCGTAATTATTACGCATTAGGGGGAGTATATTTAAAATGGTTAGAAATAGAGACTGTTATAAGATTTATAATATTTTTAATAGGTACATTAGAAATAATTTTTTAAAAATAGGATTTTTAGTAATTTTTGCGGGTTTATTGAGTGCGTGTGAGAACTCAGCAACAGAAACTAAAAATAAGGAAGAAGGTAAACACGTTCATTTTCTTTATAATTTCTCTACTAATTCTCTTGATCCACATGTAGATTCAAGTTATGTTCCGTTAAGAGCAGGAATAACAGAAACACTAGTTCGATTAGATGAAAAAAATTTAACCATTAAACCATGGCTAGCTGAAAGCTGGGAAGGTGAAGATGGTCAACACTGGACAATTAAACTCCGTGAAGATGTTAAATTTCAAAATGGTAAGAAAATGGATGCTAAAGCAGTTAAAGCTTCTCTCGAACGTGCACTTAAAGAAAGTGTTGCTGTGGAAAATGCACTGAAAATTAATAATATTCAAGCAGATGGATACTCCTTACATATTACAACTACTGAACCATTTCCAGAGTTTGTCTCAGAACTTGTAAACCCTAATGTTTCAATTATTGATGTAACAGAAGGAGATATTGTTAATAAACCTATAGGTACAGGGCCTTTTGCATTAGAGAGTTTCACTCCTGGAAGCAAACTGGAACTAAAACGTTATAACGATTATTGGGATGGAGCTTCAAAGCTCGACTCTGTAACCTTCTCATTTAATGAAGATGCAAATGCTCGTTCGCTTGCCTTAAAGTCTGGGCAGGTAGATATTGTTTATCGTCCCGAAGTAGAGACTCTTGAAACCCTAAAAGCAATGGATGGTATTAAAGTTGAGTCCACAGCAACTTTTCGCGTACATCAAATGACAATGAATATGCAACGGAAAAGTTTACAGGATGTCAATGTACGACGAGCTGTAGATGCGTTAATTGACCGTCAAAAAATTGTGGATACTATTCTGCTTGGGCATGCTGAAGTTGCTCAAGGTCCGTTCCTTCCTTCCCTTCCCTTTGCTCCAAAGTATGAAAATAGTCAAAGGGAGAAAGGTGCAGACATAGCTATAAAACACTTAAAGAAAGCCGGTTATAAGCTTAAAGACGAAAAAATGCAAAAAAATGGAGAACCACTTAAATTTACCTTACTAACTTATTCAGCAAGAGCCGATTTACCCTTAATTGCTCAAGTTTTTCAATCAGATGCTAAAAAAATTGGGATTGATGTTGAGATAAGACAAATTGACATTCCAGAAGAATATATGGCGTCAAACCGCGATTGGGACTTGGCTACTTATAGTAATTTGACAGCTCCTCGTGGAGATGCAGGTTATTATTTGAATGCTACTTACCACCCCACTGGTGCTCTAAACTTTAGTGGTGCAAGTGATTCGAAATTGACAGCTATCATTGGTAAACTCAATCAAACAGTCAATCAAGAAGAACGAGCTACACTTTCAGAGCAGGCAGCTAATTATATAAATGAGCATGTAATTAATTCGTTTGTTTTACATCCTTCAACAATCGTTGCCTACAATGAAGATAAAGTTAAGAATTGGGTAACTACCCGTAGTGAATATTACATGATTACAAATAAACTGGATGTGAAGTAGATAGATGGTTCAAATTATTGTTCGGAAGTTTCTTGAAGTTTTTATTTTTATGTTGTTTATTACCTTTGTAAGCTTTTTATTTATTAGGCTTGCACCTGGGGATCCTGTGTTGACTATTCTGAATGTTGATGAACTATCTGTTAGTCAAGAACAGGTGGAAATGTTGAGAGAAGAAATGGGATTCAACAAGCCTTTACTCGTTCAATATGGGTATTGGCTTCTTAATTTTGTTCAACTTGATTTCGGTCAGTCGTATGTTACTGGTCAACCTGTAATAGAAATGATTTTAACTGGTCTTCCCGCTACAGTTGAATTAACAATTGGGTCAATGATCGTTATGTTGGCAGTATCGATTCCATTAGGTTCCTTATCAGCCCTGTATCGGGATAGCTGGATTGATCAGATTAGTAGAATACTATCGATTATTGGAGCAGCTATCCCTAGTTTTTGGTTAGGTCTTATTTTTATCGATTTAATTAGTGTACGTTTTAGTTGGCTTCCAACAATGGGGAGAGATGGACTATCCTCATTAATCTTACCATCGCTGACACTTGGTTTAGCTATTTCTAGTGTATATGTCCGCTTGCTTCGTTCAAGCTTACTTGATTCTCTTGGTCAAGAATTTATTCGTTCAGCAAGAGCTCGTGGTCTGTCAGATAAACGAATCTTTTTAGTCCATGCATTTCGACATAGCCTCCCTCCGGTTATTACTGTATTTGGGGTAAGTTTGGGAAGCTTAATTGGTGGTGTAGTGGTGATTGAAGTTCTATTTGCATATCCGGGTATAGGAAAACTTGTAGTTGATGCAATACGCCAACGAGATTATCCACTCATACAAGGATATATTTTAATCATGTCTGCTGTAGTTTTTATTGTAAATACATGCGTTGATTTGTCTTATCGATATTTGAACCCAGAAATGAAATTAAAAGAAACGGAGAGTAAATAGATGAAGGGTCTTTCTATGCATTTGTTTAATGAAAAAAAGCCTGTCTGGCAAGGGATAATTGGGTTGCTATCCATTGTCTTTGTAATTTTAGTCTCTATTTATACTTTTTACTTTTTAAAGCATGATCCTACATTAACAAATCTTGATGAACGTCTCCAAGAAGTGAGCTTCCAGCACCCACTTGGTACAGATCATCTTGGTAGAGATGTTTTGACTAGGCTATTGTTAGGTGGGATTCAGACAATTGGGTATAGTTCTCTAGCACTCATTGTTGCTCTCCTTATTGGAATCCCCTTTGGTCTTATTTCAGGATATAAACGTGGGCTAGTTGATCGGATATTTATGAGAATTGCCGATGGATTTTTAGCCTTCCCTGATACAATTGTTGCTATTGTTTTAAGTGGTTTGCTCGGACCTGGGATAGGTAACCTTGTCCTTGCTATTGTGTTGGTTAAATGGGTAAGTTATGCCCGTCTAGTCCGTAGCACAGTTTTATCAGAATCCCAAAAAGATTATGTGTTGGTTGCAAAAATCAACGGACTATCTTCAATTAAAATTATGCAGAAGCATTTATTTCCCCATATTGTAGGAAACGTTCTTGTTTTGGCAAGTCTTGATTTAGGTAAAATTATTCTTCTTATTTCCTCTCTATCATATATAGGGCTAGGAGCACAACCACCAACTCCTGAATGGGGAGCAATGCTAAATGACTCACGCCCCTATTTTGAGTCAAAACCTGAATTAATGATATACCCTGGTTTAGCCATTGTAGTCGTAGTATTACTGACTAACATGCTAGGAGACTATTTACGTGATCATTTTGATGTGAAAAAGGAGATACGAAAATGATTTTATCGATTGAAAGAGTATCCATTAGCAGTAGGGAAAAGAAAATTGTTAATAACGTGTCCCTTTCGATTCGCAAAGGAGAATGGTATGCTCTTGTTGGGCAAAGTGGAAGTGGAAAAAGTTTATTATCCCAGTCAATTGGACAACTTCTTCATTCTAATTTACAGATAGAAGGAAAGATTTTATTTAAAGGAGAGAACTTACTTGAATTCTCACCAAAGCAAATTCAAACAGTACGTGGTCAAAAAATTTCTTATATTTTTCAAGATTATCAAGGTTCTTTTACCCCATTTCGTACCATTTCTCAACATTTTGAAGAATACCAGAAAACTCATGGGATTCATGATTCAAAAACCCGTGAGTTAAATGCAAAGGAAGAACTTGAAGCTGTTGGGCTAGACGAAACACTATATAATCGATATCCCTTTCAATTAAGTGGTGGACAACTTCAACGTGTCTCAATTGCATTGGCACTTTTACTATCTCCAGACTTATTAATTGCAGATGAAATAACAACTGCACTTGATAGTGTTTCTGGACACAGAATTTTAGAATCACTTGCCAAACGGCAAAAAGAAAAAGGATGTACCATATTATTTATTACTCATGATTGGCGACATGTTAAAAGATATGCAACTCGCTTAGCAGTGATGAAGGAAGGGAAAATTGTTGAATCAGGTAATAAACATCGTATACTTGATCATCCAAAGCATGAATATACCAAGCAATTAATTCAAGCAGCTCCTACCCTTGGACGTGGGCTCCCTTCAGGTTTACCGGAGGTTGAAAACAAATGAATTTACTTACTGTACACGAATTAAAAAAATCATATCAGGCTAAGAAAACCATTCTTGATAACATCTCGTTTGAACTGAACAAGGGGGAATGTCTAGGTCTTGTTGGTGAAAGTGGTTGTGGTAAGAGCACATTAGCTCGCTGCCTGCTCCGAATTGAACCGATTGATAGCGGATTAATTTATTTTAAGGATAAGGCAATTGAGCAATTGAATGATCGACAGTTATATCCTTATCGAAGAAAGATTCAAATTGTGCTGCAAAACCCTTCAGCCTCTTTAAATCCAAAACTTAAAATAAAAGATTCACTTATTGATCCTTATGCTCAATTTAAGAATGACCTTAATCTTATACATTTTTCCTATACTTCAAAGGATGCTTTTATAAAGCAGCTTCTTGAAGTCGTTGAGTTACCATCTAGCTTGGCAGATCGATATCCTCACGAGCTAAGTGGAGGTCAGCGACAACGTGTAACAATTGCCCGTGCTATTAGTATTGAACCTGAATTCATTGTTTTAGATGAGCCCACGGCAAGTCTTGACGTTATCTCTCAAGGAGCAATACTTACTTTATTAACAGACCTTCGTAAAGCGTTAAATCTTTCATACTTGTTTATTTCGCATGATCTTGCTGCTGTCAAAGAAATGAGTCAACGGATTATGGTCATGAAAGATGGCAAACTTGTTGATCAATTCGACAATGAACAATTATTTAATGAGGAACGTCATTCATATACAAAAGAGCTCATTTCAATTTTTTGACCAGTTGTATTGTAAAATCTTATTGTTAATAACAAGCCCTATTATTAGCTCGTTTATAGTAACTTGCATTAACAGAAAAGAAAAAGCACAAACTTGTTGTCACTGAACAAGTTTGTGCTCGTTTTACTTTCCTGAATTTAGATAAAAATATAAATTGTTCCCCTAACTCCCTTGCCTCTTACTACAGCAAAACCTTTTGTTCTAATCATCTTCCATTTATCAATTGATTAGTGCAATAATACCTTCTTCATCATCTAGCACTAGCTTGATGTCAGCGTAAGGATCTCTGTTCAAATATTCGTCAAGCCATAATCGAATAGCTTCAATCAAGTTTGCAGTAATTAAAACTTGCTTTCGACCGTCTACGAAAGCTTCCGCAGAAAATCCGTAACTATCATCATACATGAGCTCTACTTCGACTTCTTGAGGCTTTATTTGCTTTTTTTGAGAGATATAAACACAAAGAGCATTAATAATATCTTGCTCAGAAATGCTTAAGCTCCCCATGGATTAGTATCCTTCTTTTTCTTTTTATCTCTGAAAAACACAAAAACTTTGCGAATAACAGCAATTAAAACAACAATTGCTAGAACATTAATTAGTAAACCTAAGATAGATCCTAATATACCCATCTTTGCGAATAGGCTACCAAATAATAATCCAGCAAGTCCACCTATCATGAGGCCTTTCATTAGACCACCCGACATAAAACCGCCTTTGTTATTTTTAGCATTTGTCGATTTATTTGTTGTAGTAGAGTCTTCTTTTTTCTTTTGGAAATTTAAATTGTTATTCGTACTGTTGTTATCGTTGTTAAAACTTTTCTTCCCTGACCTGTAAGATTTTGCTTCCACTGTTGTTGAATGATCTTGGAAAACAAAGTTTCCAACGGGTAAAAATACAAGTACTGCCATAAGTAAAGCTGCTAACACTTTTTTCATTTTATTAATTCCCTCCGTAAGTTTAAGCATGATGCTTTTATTAGCAAGTGCAAATCTATTACACTAACCGGGTTAACATATATATTTTAACATTTTTATATGCTGTAAGAGTATTAAAACCTAATGTTAATCATTAAGAATTTATTTTGAAAGTTCATCTATTACCATTCTCTCAAGTGTTTTCCTGAATTATAAGGTGAAAATTAATAATCCATAGAGAAGGAAAAACAGAAGGCACTGTTTACCTCCCCTAACCTATTTTATGTAAACTAGCTCTGTATAAGGAGGGCTTTTAAAAAACATACTCCACTTACACTTTTAGTTATCTAATTAATTCCTAAAATGATTACCGATAAGAGCTGTTATGTTAACTTCATAAAAATACCGTATACATAATTAGATATATTTAGTTTGACTTTAACAACAGTTTTATATATTCAATAAACTTTTTGGCAGCAGGAGAGATTTCTTTTAGGGATGGTGCAGCAATGCTGATAAATCGATGTTGTTCTGGCTCTATACTAAGAATGGTAACGTTATGCGGCAGACCTTGCAGAACTAATTCAGGAATGACGCTCACACCTAGTTCATTTTCCACCATCGCTATAATAGCTTGGTCATCAGCCATTTCGAATGCATTTTTAAGAGTAACACCGGTCTCTTTAAATATGCGTTTTATATCGTGGTCATAACCAGACTTTTGTGTGATAAAGGATTCATTCTCTAATTGTTCAATACGGATTTTCTCTTGATTACTTAGAGTATGATTGTATGGAAGGATACAAACTAGTCTGTCTTTTTTTAGAGGTATCGTTTCAAAACCTTCTAACGTAGGTAAGCTAACAAAACCAAAATCTACAACTCCATTAGCAATCCATTGTTCAATATCTTGATAGCCTCCCTGTAAAATCTTAATTTCTATAAAGGGATGCTCTTGTTTAAAATGCTTTATCCATCTAGGAAGCCATTGAATACAAACACTTGTAAATGCCCCTATCCGAACTGAACCAACTTCAAGTCCATTGATACAGGCGGCTTCTTGCTTCATTTTTTCATCCCAATGTAGAATCGTTCGTATATATTTTAAGATTCTCTGCCCATTGCTTGTTAAAGTGATACCAGACCGACTTCTAATAAGTAAAGGAAAGCCAAGTTCAGCTTCAAGGTTTGCGATAGAATAACTAACAGCGGACTGAGTTAAATTTAAAGCTTCCGCAGCTTTGGTTAGATTACCCAGCTCAACAACAGTGTCAAAAACTTCATATTTGGCAAGACTCATTTTTATCATTCCTATCCATAAATTTTATTCATGTTAAATATTGAAAACTTTGATTTTATTTATATGTAGTTTACTTCTATAATTTGAGAAAATACAATTGTATAGAAACGGACAGGTGAAAGAAAATGATTTTAATAGGGGCTTTAGTAAATGGAATAGGTGTAAGTATCGGTACGTTATTAGGGAATCTACTTCGTCGTATACCAGATAGCATGAAACACACTGTCATGAATGTAATGGGTTTAGCCATTATCGTCATGGGAGTACAAATGGGATTTAAAAGTGAGAATTTTCTTATCGTGATTTTAAGTCTTGCTATAGGGGCAGTAATTGGTGAGTTATTTGCCTTAGAAGATAAACTAACTAACATAGGAGGTTGGTTAGAGAAAAAAATCGGCTCAAGCAAAGAAGGAAGTATATCTCAAGGATTTATAACAGGTACTTTAGTATTCGTCGTTGGAGCAATGGGTATCATTGGTGCTTTAGATAGTGGAATTAGAGGTAATCATGATGTGTTATATACAAAAACGATTATAGATACATTTGTAGCATTAATATTGACTACAACTCTAGGGATTGGGGTCTTATTTTCTGCAATTCCAGTCATTTTATATGAAGGTTCAATTGCTATTTTTGCAACTCAAATTGAGCATTTTATTCCTCATGCTTTAATGAATAGTTTTATTACAGAAATGACCGCTACCGGTGGAATTATGATTATTGCCATTGGTTCAAATTTAGTAGGAATTACCAACATCAAAGTGGCTAATCTTCTTCCTGGAATCGTAGTAACTGCACTGCTTGTTTCAATTATTTACGGTTTTAAATTACATTTCTAAAAATGAATATACGCCACAAAACCTTTCCTTTTTAGTAATATAATTCTTGCTACTGAAGAGGAAAGGTTTCTCGCTTTATTCCTATTTATTCAGAAGTACAAATGATTTTACTTTAGAAAATTAATCAGTTTTTTTAAGACGATCAGACTTTTCATCATACTTATTTGTCCTTTTTTAACTTCCTCTCCATCAATTGTGCCATTTGTTGAGAATTTAAAGCCTTTTCTTCATAGAGTCTATTAACGATGTTCTGATAGTCCCCTTCACTACGATTTTGACTTATTTTATTGGCAGCTTGAATTTCTTGTACTTTAATCTTAAATCCAACAATCCCTTTTAATTCTTTTTCTAAAACTTCAAGAGAAAGCTTATCCCATAAAACAGGATTCTTACGATGTTTTTCGTATTTTTGCAACAACTTTGTCAGGTCCTGTTTTAACTCTTCTTCGTTCAAAATGCAAGCTGTACCATATACATGTACAGCTTGATAGTTCCATGTTGGCACATTTTCCTGCTTGTACCAAGAAGAAGAGATATAAGCGTGTGGTCCTTGGAACATCACCAATACATTTTCACAGGTTTCAAATGTTCTCCATTGAGGGTTCCCATAAGCGACATGCCCTGTTATATAGTAAGTATCTCCTTCTTTCACTAACTGCAAGGGCAAATGAGTGGCAATGGGTTTCCCCTGTTTTGTTGTGACCAACGTGCCAAAGGAGTTTTCTTGAACAAATTCCCATATTTCATCAACATTTGTGACCCTAAAATATTTTGGAATATACATGATCAGCCACCTCTCCTCTCAAAAGAAGTTATACGAGTGTTTTGACCATTATAAAGTCTACTTGCTCTTCATCCCCCATATAAAAAGAGTGGGCTCCAGTTTGAATAAATCCCATTTTCCTATAAAAGATGAGGGCATTTTCGTTTTTCTCCCATACGCCTAGCCAGATTTTCTTTTTATTATGTTCCATTGCCATATCTATTGCTTTATTGAATAGATATTTACCAAGCCCATGTTTTTGAAAGTTGTTCTTTATATAAATCCTTTCAATTTCAAGGGATTCATCCCCCATCTCTTCAGACTGAGCATCATCGGTATTGACCTTTAAATAGCCTGCAATTTCGTTATCAACATAAACAAAAAAGAAATGTGAAGACGTATTAGATAATTCTTTCTCTACTTGTTCTAAGTTAAAAGCCTTTTCCAAATAGGCTTCCATATTTTCAGGTGAATTCTGATGCTTAAAAGTTTCATTAAATGTTTCATAACTAATTTCTTGAAGTTTTCGTAAATCTTCAAGGGTACATTTTTTTATATTTATCATCATTATAATCAGTCGCTCCTTTATGTTATCAATAATTTCTCTTGTTGCCTTTTTTTACAAGCTCCCAGTCTTTTTCTATATTTTTTCTTACTCTTTGAAGAAGATGGAAAATGGTTTCTACTTCTCTTTCGGACAATCCCTCTAAGGCAACGATATTGGAATAATCATTTTCTCTTTTTATAAATGGATATACCTTTTTCCCTTTCTCTGTTGGAAAGAGTTTTTTAATTTTTTTGTTATGTTTATCTTCTTTCTTTTCAATAAAGCCATTCATTTCAAGTTTTTTTATAGCACGAGAGGCTGTGGTTCGATCTACTTTTATCATCTCAACTAACTTTTCTTGAATGATTTCTGGGTTTTCACATATTCGCACAAGGTACAAATACTGCCCTTTTGTAAGGTCATATTCTTTAAATTCTATATTACTTATAGAATCTAAGGCCCTTGCTATCATTCCAATTTCACGAAGAATCTCCTTCATAATTCACTCCTTAGTATATAATTTATTGCAAATGCAATAAAATATCATATAATAAATTTAACTTAAATTTATTGCATTTGCAATAAAAAATAGGTTGTAAATAATAAAAACGTGAAGGCATCATTACATTATGTAATATTTTGCATTCTACCAACTCATTTAAAGCAGAAAATCATTCGTTATATTTTTAAGGATATATAAGAGAATATCCTTTAAAAATTTAAAGGTTGTTTTCTTAATCGAAGGAAAGTTGATATGGTATCCTTTTATTAAAGTCTTTTACCGTCAAAAAGATAAAGAAGAGAAGGAATCAGCATAAAAGGAAGGTTGATACTATGTTCATAGAATTTATTGCGACAACGTTAGAAGATGCTCTATTAATTGAACAATCGGGGGCAGATCGGATTGAGTTAGTATCCGCTTTAACAGAAGGAGGCTTAACACCAAGTCACTCTTTAATCGAATCCGTAGTTAACCGTGTAAACATTCCAGTCAATGTGATGGTAAGGCCACATAGCCAATCATTTCGTTACTCTCATGACGACTTTTCGATCATGAAAAATGATATAAAAATAATCCGTTCATTAGGTGCAAATGGTGTTGTACTAGGAGTGTTGGATGAGAAACATGAAGTCAACCAACACATGCTTGAAGAGTTATTGATGGAATGCAATGGTATAGAAGTTACATTTCATCGGGCAATTGATTATACAATCAATCCCGTTCAAGCTGCTAAAACATTAGCCCAATACAAAGAAATAACAACTATTTTAACTTCTGGTGGAAATGATGAATTTTCCAGTCGCTTGCAAACCGTTCAGAAAATGAAACCAGTGTGTAAGCATATTTCAATTTTGGTTGGAGGTGGGTTAAATACAAGCAATATTCTTTCTGTTCATTCAACAGTAAAAACGGGGTATTATCATTTTGGTACGGCTGTGCGAAAAAACCATAGTCTGATCGAAGGGATTCATCTAGCAAAAGCGAAAGAAATTGTTCAAATATTAAAAGATGAAGAGAGAAAATCAATATAAAAATCTTTCTAACATGTGATATAGGGATGCCAACAAGCATAATGAATTTATATTCTGACACAAGCGATCATTTTTAAATAAGGGAACCCCTTATAATTTAGCTTATGTTAACTAAAAACTTAGTCAGAAAAAATCCTGTTCTTTGAAGAACAGGATTTTTTCTGACTGTTAGTTTTTCTGATTATGCAGTGCACGTTTAATGGAAATAGTTAATATCTTATTTTCTACGCCCCAAATATTAATCATTAAAGTACAGGATGTAAATCTTGATTATATGAAACGGGATTGTAGTAAGAGCGCTAGCCTTTCTTTTATTTGATATCTTCTTGAAAAACGCTATCCATAAATACGAATTTGTGATAAAAAATACTACTAACACTCTTTGAAATTCAAAGTAGTTCTAACAAGAAGTATCATCGCCCGCTCTCCAAGTAAATATAGTTTTTTTCACAAAATCTTCAAGTCCACTATCATGCAAATCAACTGATTTTTTTTATGCGTATACACCCTTTTCCATAATCCAATCCGCTCAGAAACTTATTGGCATTATAATCACTTAACTATATTTCATCAAGTTTAAGATAGGAAGTCCCTTTGAGGGGCAACTATTTCAATGTTATCTAGATAGGATACTTCATCGTTATAATATGTTATTCTTCTCGAATCCTCTTTATAGAAAAGAATCCTTTACTCATTAGTAGCAAAGGTATTAAATATTCTTTTTGTAAATGAGTTTAAGTATTTGGCTAAATTCAAAAAAGAAAAGAGAACATTATGGTTACTCCTAATGTTCTCTTTTCTTTTACAATATTTTTATTAAATTTTAATCCTTCCAAGAAATCGGGAATGTTTGTGCTCCCCTTCTTACTTCATTCGTTATGTTAAATAAGAATATTAAATATCAAGTTTACGGGTACTGAGCGATTTTACCATTTCAGGATCTCTATGTGAAAAGAATAAGCTCTCTTTCGTATCTAATGTCGCAATCTTCGCAGACTCCTGCCCGACTGAATGAGATAAGGAGATCCTATTAAGCTATGGTTACTTCAAATTCTCGGTAAAGAAAGCTTCTAACTTGTCAAATGGTATCACATCCGTCTTGTCGTATAAATCAACGTGCCCTGCATTTGGAACGATGTATAGTTCTTTTGGTTCTGCTGCTAATTCGTAAGCATCTTTACTAAAGTATCGTGAGTGAGCATGCTCCCCCATGATGAACAAAATCGGTCTCGGTGAAATTGATTTAATGTGCGTAAGCAGAGGGAAGTTCATAAATGACATGCTGCTTGTCACCGTAAATTGAGTAATGGAGTTTGGGTGGTACCCACGAGGTGTAGAATAGAACTCGCCAAACTCTCGACCGATAGGGTCTGTATTATCATCAAATCCAATAGGCGCTCCTCGATCGGTCAGCGCTGGAGGGTTTCCCTCAAACTCCGCGTAGCGTTGCTCGGCAATAGCATCGAGTATCGCGTTGCGATCTTCTTCGGTGAATGAGTCCTTAAAGCCGTTGGATTGCGCACGGGATATATCGTACATGCTGACCGTAGCTATAGCCTTGATGCGTCTATCAACCTGCGCTGCACTGATCGCAAAACCACCACTACCACACATACCAATGGCACCAATTTGGTTTCTATCTACAAATGGACGCGTACCTACATAATCAACGGCTGCACTGAAATCTTCTACGAATAGATCAGCTGAAGAAAGGTGTCGTGGCTCTCCCCCACTGTATCCGTTGTGCGATGGGTCAAATGCAAGAGCCACGAAACCACGCTCTGCCATGTTTTGAGCATAAATACCTGAACCCTGCTCTTTCACGCCACCATAGGGTGCTCCTATAATAACGGCTGCGTGTTTCTGTGACTCATCAAAGTCTTTTGGCAAGTAGAGGTCTGCCGCAATTTTGATTCCAAATCTGTTGTTGTATAAAACTGATTTCCTTTTTACCTTATCGCTTAACTTAAAAATATAGTTTGACATATTGAATAACATCCTTTCATGTTAAATAAAAATTAAGATTGATGGAGAATTTATTAATGACACAACTCACATTGTACTGATATCAATCACGAACCCATACTCCACGTCCAAATCGACAGCTCATGCTTTAAGCCGTTATCCTAAAAAACCTCCTATCATGCATAGTTTTTAAGAGAATGTGCTTGTATCGGATATAAATGAATAACTAAGATTACAATTTCCTTTCGTTCATTTTTATCCTGACTTCTTCTCTTGCAAAACCATGTTAAACATTATAGTTAACTCTAAGTCAAGTGATTATTTTATATTTTTTTAAAAGGTTCGTGCCGATACAACTTTCATATCCTCTATCCATATGGCCTACAACTATCTACATTCGTTTTTTAAAGTAAGTATATTTTTGTTAAACAGAGGCAATTTCTATTTTCCCTATATTCCGAATTTGACATTTAACAAATAGCGTGATAGGATTATTCACAAAAATTAGAGTTAACTCTAACTAAAAATATCTAAAAAGAGGAGATAAATGATGAAGACCTATTCTATTAGTGAAGTGGCAAACGAATTGAATCTTACACCATATACCTTGCGTTACTACGATAAGGAGGGACTTATGCCTTTTGTAGAACGGAGACCCAATGGAACAAGATTGTTTAAAGAATCCGATATCAACGCTTTAAAAGTAATTGAATGCCTAAAAGCCACTGGGATGCCTATTAAAGAAATTAAAAATTTTATTGATTGGTGTTCTGATGGGGATTCTACGTTGCAACAAAGATATGACATGTTTATGGAAAGAAAGGCTAATGTAGAGGCCCAGATGGAAGAACTAAAAAAAACAATGGAAGTTATCGAGCATAAATGCTGGTATTACAAGACGGCATTAGATGCTGGAACGGAAGATATTCATAAAAACGATAAAATAGCGGAGTTCTAATTAATAGAAAACCACCTGGATTTCAAACTATACAAATGAAATCCAGGTGGTTTTTGTTTTTTCTAAAACTTTCTCTTGCGTTAGAGTTGACTGTAACTTTTATACTTTACTCGTGTAAATGATGCTAATGATAATTACGGGAGGTGAAAAACCTGTTTGGTAATAAAATTTGTTTTATAACTGGGTCCTGTAATTAAACGGTCGTAGTAAACGAAATGATGATTCGTCCAACTAAATAAGATATCTAGTATAGGAGTTGTTTTTTTGGCTAAACGAAATAATTTATTAATAGTTATACTAACCATAGGAACTTTCGGCATTATAAATACTGAAATGGGGATTATAGGGATATTACCTTCCATTGCGAATCACTTTGATGTCAGTGTATCAAAAGCAGGATTACTTGTGAGTGTGTTTGCACTTACGGTTTCAATATGTAGTTTAATTATGCCGTTATTATTTTCGGGGGTGAATCGCAAGAAGGCCATGCTACTTGTATTGGGTATCTTCATTTTAAGTAACATTGTCTCTCTATTTGCAACAAATTTCACGATTGCAGTCCTTGCTCGTGTAATTCCAGCCATTTTTCATCCCATTTATTTTTCAGCTGCTTTTACAGTGGCTGCTAATTTAGTTCACAAGGAAGAAGCTCCAAAAGCTGTTGCTAAGGTACTTATGGGTGTATCTGCAGGTATGGTGCTTGGTGTACCCATCGCAAGTCTTCTTGCTAGTACCGTTTCGCTTCAAATAGCGATGTTATTCTTCGCTATTGTGAATGCTATAGTATTCATTGCTACCTTAGTATTTTTCCCTTCTATGCCAGTTAAAGAAAGGCTTTCTTACGGAGCACAGGTAAGCGTATTAAAAAAAACACCTACTTGGCTTTCCATTGTTACTGTCCTTTTAATCAATTCAGCCATATTTGGAGTATATAGTTATCTTGCTGAGTATCTTAGAACGATTACAAATATCTCTGGAAAATCCATTAGTGTCATGTTAGTTCTATTCGGTGGGGCAAACATTATTGGAAACATTGTGGCAGGAAAGTTACTCACTAAAGATGCCATCAAATCTATTGTTTCTTTCCCATTCGTATTAGGAGTCGTTTACATCATATTATTCTTAATCGGACAATTTACTTTACCTATGGCTATCATGACTTTAGTTTGGGGAATATTAGCTGGTATAGGAAATAATATAAATCAATATTGGATTACGTCTGCAGCCCCAGAAGCTCCTGATTTCGCTAATGGATTGTTTGTAACGTCTGCTAACTTAGGAACAACAATGGGTACAGCTGTAGGTGGATTATTTATATCAGGATTAGGTACACAATACATCTTAGTAGTGGGTGTATTATCATTGCTATTAAGTTTGCCATTTATTCTGTTGAGAAACTACATGTATAATCCTACAAAACAACTTTCTAAATAAGGAATACATTCAACATTCTTTAAGAGCTCCCTGTGCATGATTAATTTATGTTCCCTGTCCTACTTTCTTTTATTAAATTTCTAGGGTGCGTAGATCTACTCTAGCAAAAGATTATAAGATTAATAGTTTAAGAATGGAGGATTTAAAATGTCAAAGGATATTAAAGTTGCACTTGTCACCGGCGGGAATCGAGGTATTGGATATGAACTGGTCAAACAATTGGCGTTGAATGGTTTTAAAGTCATTTTAGCAAGTCGGAATCCAAAAATGGGTCATGAAGCTGTGCAAAAACTTAAGGAGTCAAATCTTGATGTGTCGTTTGTAGTGATGGATGTAGATAATCAAGAAAGCATTCGCCAAGCTATGGTTACAATAGATGAGCAGTATGAAAGATTAGACGTATTGATTAACAATGCTGGCGTGTATTTGGATGAAAATAAAAAATTAGTGGCTATGGACCCTTCTGTTCTAGAGAAAACGATGGGAACGAATTTCTTCGGCGCTTACCATGTCATCCGTTCCTTCATTCCCATTATGGAAAAACAAGGCTATGGAAGAATAATTAATGTTTCTTCAGAATATGGGGCGTTAAGCGAAATGTCTTATCAAGGAGTAGGAGCGTATAAGTTGTCTAAGCTTGTCTTAAATGGATTGACACAATTGATAGCTGCAGAAATTAATGGTGATATTAAAATAAATGCGGTCGATCCAGGGTGGGTAAGTTCAGATATGGGGGGACCATCTGCTCCAAAAACTCCTAAACAAGCAGCCGAATCTATTCTTTGGTTAGCGACGATTGGACCTGAAGGACCTAACGGGGAATTTTTTAGAGATGGAAAACACATCGATTGGTAGAAATATAGCAAGAGTAAATGATTTGGTGTTCCAGTGTGATTTTATAAAACTGTCTTTTGCAATTGTTATAGTTTAAAAAACAATTATTAAAGAAAAAAAGCCAATCATCCTAATTAGGATGATTGGCTTTTCTATAATTTTGTTGAGGAATCTACAGTAATTTCCTAATTGCCTATAATAAAAAATTTAGTTTACTAATGAATACTATGCTTAGAGCTCCAAAAATCAAACAATAATTGAGACACCTTTTCTACCTAGTCCTAGGAACAAGTAATTTCTATCGAATTAGAATTAGATATATTTTTCACCTGAACAATAAGCTCTAGAGGGTTTTCTTCGTTATTTCTTTTATTCAAATTTAATTTTTCATACCAATCTTTCTCACTCATGAGTGTTGCTTAGTTTTCTATCTCCCCTTCAAAATAAATCTCAAAACCTTTTAAAGAACTAATGCCAGACTCTACATCATTGTTTTACTTATAGTAGTCCATTAATTCTTTTTCACTGAGTTTAGATGATAATCTTATGTAAGCAACGACCGTGGGTGTGGGTTTATCTTTACTCCCCCAAAGAGCTTTTCCATATAAAACTTCGTAGTCAAAACCTTTATCTGTAATCTCTGTTTTAGGAGGAAGTGGATAAGAGAAGAGTTTGTCTGCGAAGTTCCTAGCAATCTCTCTTTCATAATTCAGAAAATTGTAAGACCATTCTATAAAGAATGCTAATACTAGTAACATCATTCCCCACTTATACTTTTTCAATCTAAGAAACCTCCTATCCTATATGAATCCTTTCATAAAAAACTGAGACCTATAAGATACGGGTCTTAATATTCTTTCTATAACTTACAAAGTAATCTGCTACATGTAGATAATATTGTCACTATTAGAGTATCGATGATAGTAGCAAATTTAAATAATAAGACCTAACAAAAAGCAAGAAAACTACTCAAATATTATTTATAAAGAACAATAATATAAAATTGAAAACTTGTTTATCAAATCTGAAATTCTTCGACTCTCCGTATGGTTTCTAAGATTTTATTCATTATATTTATGTAAGGTTTGAAAGATATTTTTTTAAGGTTTTCATTGCCACTTGTTCATCAAATCCATACACCACTAGAGTGATTTCATCTCCTTCTTTAATTACTAAATCCATAATCTTCATAATATCTTTTCCATTGGCAACCTTTCCGCTTTTAGAAAGAATGACTTCACTTTTAAATGAGGAAACTTTTCGTACAAATAAAGCTGTATGTCTCGCTTGGAGTCCTCGTGGTAGTTGAACTATAAGATTTTTCATTAACATATTTTCTCACCTTATTCCCTTCCGCTTATTTTTTCCCCCTAATCTGTATGGTTGGTCATGAAACTAGCGTTGTGCTAAAGATTTCTTTAAGACGTATATCGATATTTTAAATATTAGAGTGGACTCTAAGACAAGTGTTAACAGTGAAAAAATTTGTTTATTTTACGTAAATTGGGAAATATCGCAAATAAAAAAGCACAAATCCGTTATTAATTAACGAGTTTGTGCTCTTTTCACTTCATCGAACATGTTTTATGTTAACTTCTTTATTCTAAATAACTTTTCATAACAAAAAACCCTCTACGGGAGATTAGTAAGCTTCTTGTAGAATGCAATCGCTTTTAGCTATAATCTCTTCTTGAGCAAAATTACCTTCTAACTCATTTTTAAGAAGTTCAGCAGATAACGATTGAATAACACGAGCTCTTGGAAATCTTCTTACGTAATAAGAATGAAGTGCTTCTTCTAAAGAGGACTTATTAGAGAGTGCTTCTCCTAAAACACTAGCATCTTCCATAGCCATAGCAGCTCCTTGGGCTAAATTAGGGGCACTAGCATGAGCTGCATCTCCACCAATTACTACACGGTTACGATACCATTTTTCTTCTAATACGACTTCTTCAATAAGATTGAAAATGATGGGTGTATCTTTGTTAAAACAAGTTTTGATGAAATCAGCTTTGCCATGAAAATGTTTTAAAATTTCATTAACAGTATGGTAACGTTTTTTTTCATCATCCCAATAGTCTGAAGGAACGGGCTTTAGAATAAATAGATATCCCTCTTTATCTGTTAAAGGAAAGATTCCGACTTTTGTGTTCCCGTTCAGCAACATGTAGCTTCTTTTCGAGATTGCATTTTTTTCGAACGTTATAGGAACTCTCCATGCCCCCATTCCTAAATATTGAGGAGTAACCTTTCTCCCTAACATGATATCTCTTACTTGAGATCGTATCCCATCGAAACTCACTAAAAGATCAGCTGAGACTTGAGTTCCATCTTCAAAAGATAGGATAACCTCTGTTTGATTCTCCTGGTAGGTAGTAAAATTTTTCTTCCATTCTACTATTACTCCAAGCGATAATGCTTTAGAAAGAAGAACATCTTTTAAACTTGATCTCCAAATTGAATTTCTTCCTGGTCCATCCGCATTCATAAATTTCTGGTTCACTTCAAGAAGCAAATTTCCTTCCTTGTCCATAATTTCTAGATAATCTAGTTGTACTCCAGATTTTAAACAATCTTCATATATACCTAAATCTTTAAGTACTTTAAATGTATTTTGAGGTTGGGTAATGCCAGAACCTGACGGAGCATCTTTTTCATTTCTTTCATATACAGTTACATTTAGACCCGTTTTTCTTAAAGCAATAGCAGCCGATAACCCTCCAATACCTGCCCCTACCACAACAGCATTTCTCAGTTTTTCTTGCATATTAACACTTACCTTTCCTTACATGATACTTATAAGAATTCAATATGGAAGTAACATAGACAAGTCAAAATTAAATAGACCAATCTAGATATAAATTAACTACTTCATAAAGATATTCACTAAGTTTATTGATATATATGGCATTTTACATGATAGAAAAAATAAAATTAAGACTTTATTTTTTTAGCAATATGTGGACAATCTACAAAAATGAAGTATATAAATGAAGATAAGGATTAAAATTAATTTAGTTAATGTCCATAAAAGTATACCTATGTAAAAAGAAAAGGTCTTATTTTAAATAAGGCTTTTTATAATATCGATAATCAACATATGTTAACTATAAAAACTTGGATATAGACAAGGTACGTGTTGTATTTTTTGCCATACGGAACGCTTTCGCTCAAAAAATCTCCATCCGTTTTACCTTTTCTATATCCGTTTTGTAGTCTTCGTTTATTTTTTAATTGCTTGTGTTGGGACTCTCAGCCATCATTAAGTCGTTCTTGTAGGCAGCCATTGCCAGTTCATATCTCACCTTTTTACTTGCTTCCACAAAATCATTTTCCTTTACAAGAGCTGATAATGAATATTGGTGACCTCTGAAATCCACGTTCAGTTCAGTGATTTGGTTGAATTGAAAACTCTCCTCGGGAACTCCGTTCTCATCTTTTAACAGATATTGACCGTATTTCTCGTTGCATATTCGTGCCACTTCCTCCATCACCTTGAAGGCATCATCCGGATTTTGCTTATAGTTGAGGACAAGGCTTTCGTTTACTCGGCGCCTTCCTCGGTTCCCGTTCTGAAGTTCCGTGATGTTGCTATAGGAGACTGTATAGAGGTATCCGTCATACTGGCGAATCTTTAGGTAGCGCATGCTAATTTCCTCTATTTTCCCCTGACGATTTCCATTGAGGATGACATAATCCCCGTGATGGAGCTGGCGTTCAAACAAGTAGGTCAGCCCCATTATGTAATCGCGGATGATATGTTGGAAGATCAATGCCAAGGCACTTGCAAACACGACCGAACCCGTGATAAGCTTTGTCATCTCGAAGAAAGGGCTAAGCAAATAAATAAAGAACAAAGCCAGTCCTAATACTTTTGTCACCTGGTTGGAAAAATGCATCAACGTCTCTTCTCGTTTTTCATCCAAGAAGCTCGTTTTGTCAAAGAAAAGCTTGATGGATTTGCGGATAAAATAAACTATAAGTATAATCAGCAGCGCCACAATTAAAACCTTTACAGGAAACTGCTGGAACAGTCCAGAGAAAAACAACCTATCAACTCCTTACTTTTTTTACACTATACCAAAAAAATGCCCTTAAGGACAAAAACCTTCCTTTCTCAACAAACCTTAACGATAATAGCATGGTTTCATAAAAAACAGAAGCATTATCCCCGCTTCTTGAAGATTGATTATATTGCCGATAATATAATGTAAATGAAAAGTGAAATAAAAATAAAACAAGCAGCTAGAAATGGCTGCTTGTTTTATTAATTATATGAGAAATTTACAGTTTCCTACTTTGAAGCGATGGTTACTTCAAATTATCAGTAAAGAATGCTTCCAACTTGTCAAATGGAATCAAATCCGTCTTGTCGTACAAATCAACGTGTCCTGCATTTGGAACAATGTAGAGTTCCTTCGGTTCGGACGCCAGCTTGTAGGCGTCTTCGCTGAACTCTCTGGAATGAGCGTTTTCACCCGTGATGAAAAGCATTGGACGAGGAGAAATCGTCTCTATGTCTTCGAATGGGTAAAAATTCATGAATTTGACGTTGCTGGTCAGCGTCGGGTGTGTTGTAAGTTCTGGTGATGAACCTTTAGGCGTGTATTCCCCTCTTGAAGTTCGGTAAAAGTCATAAAACTCGCGCTCAATGGCAGTAGAGTTTTCATTTAGTTCATGTACGGCCCCACTGGTATATTTGGTTTTACCGCCTGTGAACTCCACATAGCGTTGCTCTGCTGCATCTTCGAGAATCTTTTTTCTCTGCTCGAGAGTCTGCGAGTGTTTAAGCCCGTTACGGTTGGCAGCACCCATGTCGTACATACTGACTGTCGCAATGGCTTTCAAACGCGGATCGATTTTGGCCGCGCTGATGGCAAAGCTTCCGCTGCCACAAATCCCGAGAACACCAATCCGATCCCTGTCAACAAACGGCCTGGTTCCTAGGAAATCCACCGCAGCACTGAAATCCTCAGCATAGATATCCGGCGAAACAGCGTTGCGAGGCTGCCCCTCACTCTCTCCCCAGAAAGACAAATCCAAGGACAAAGTAACGAATCCCTTTTCAGCCATTTTTTGTGCATACAGATTCGCACTTTGTTCTTTTACTGCGCCCATAGGATGCCCGACAATGATCGCGGACTTTTTGGTGTTCCGATTCAAACCTTTGGGAATATAAAGATTCCCTGCAACTTTCATGTTGTATTGATTTTCAAACGAAACCTTCTTCTTGTTTACCTTGTTGCTCTTGTAAAAGTTGTCTGCTCCATTGGACATGTCCGGCTTGTATGCAACGTCGGTCGTGGATGTAGCTTCAACGCCAGTCATAGACGTAGCGATAGTCACAGATAAAAGCAATGCCATTGCTATCACTGTAAGTACACACGTGATAATAGATTTTTTTTCATTTTAAATCCCTCCCATGCTGTGGCTGATGTGATGACTATTCTGTTCAAATTAAAAGTTGTACGAAATATATCCTTTAGTCTGCTGCCTCTCTAAACAAGTTAAAATATGTCCGTATTCCATAGTACAACTCCATATTAACTCTAGATTAATAGGGTGTATTAAAAGAAGTTTGAGAAAACTCTTCATCTTTAAATGTAAAAGTTCTTTATCAATTATTTCTTTAATTAGTAATCAATGTTATACGTAAAAGATTTCCTCCTTTCCTAATAAATAAGTAGTATCACATCAGTCAACTATTTTTAAAATATTCAAAATTCATAAGAACAGTTTAATTGTTAGAGCCGTCTCTAAGGCAAGGGATTTTTTAGACTTTTAGAATTTTTATTTTTCCTCTAATATTATAGATTTTTCTAAAGTTTACTTTAAAGCTCAATGTAAATGTCCATAAAAGTATATTTGAGGAAAAGAAAAAAGGCGTAAAACCTCTGTCACTCAATGGTTTTACGCCTTTTTTACTTCGGATAAGATCTATTATGTTAACTGGGATCCAATTTCTGAACCAATACATTTATATATAAATATATTGATTCATCAAACAAGCCTCTTTTCCAGAGGCTTGTTTGGTGGTTTTAGCTATAATTAAATGTTGTTAAAATGCTTTTTGCTTGTTGCATAGTAGTATTAATTATCTCTGTTGCTGTTTTATCTTTTTCCAGTAATCGTGTTCCTTGACCACACCATAAAGACATATATTCTTTATTACTTTGCTTAGCTGCAGCCTTTCGAATATCTCCTGTCACAGCATTTTGTGTAGGAAAAGCTAAAGGTTGAATCTTAGAATGATCAAATTCCTTAATAAAAGCATTTTTTATTCCTCTTGCTGGGCGACCTGAAAAGTTCTTTGTAATAACAGTACTTTCTTCATCACTTTCATATAGAGCTTGTTTATAGCACGGATGTGCTCCAGACTCTTTTGTAGCTAGAAATACAGTTCCCATCTGAATACCACTTGCACCTAAAGTTAGAGCTGCTACTAATCCCCTTCCATCCATAATTCCACCAGATGCCACGACGGGAATATTAACTCTATCTACTACTTGAGGAACGAGAGAGAAGAGCCCAATATTAGCTCCATTAGGATGTTCATTCATATCAAATGTTCCTCGATGACCACCAGCTTCACTTCCTTGTGCTACAATAATGTCTGTACCTTGTTCTTGAGCTTCTAAAGCTTCTCTAACCGTTGTAACCATTGTAATAACCTTCATGCCTTGCTCTTTTGCTATTTTCATAGCATAAGAGGGAAGAATGCCAAAAGCTGTACTCACGACGGGTACTTGTTCTTCCACTAATACTTTAAATTGATCTTTAAATAAATTTTGAGTTTTGATTTCTTGGCCACTACGCTTAATATGCAAAACATCTCGCATAGTATCTAACATATATTGAACTTCTTCCATACCAACTGTATTATCTATCATATCAGTAGCAAACAAGTTCACTGCAAATGTCTTATCTGTATGTTTTCTAATTTCTTGCACTGTCTGCCGAATATCCTCTGGCTGCATATAAGCAGCTCCCAATGTCCCAAGGCCTCCAGCTTCACATACATTCACAATGAGCTCTACAGTTGTAATCCTATCCCCGGCCATACCAGCTTGTATGATGGGTACTTCAATATCTAAAACTTCACAAACACGATTATCTAAATTCATCTTTTCCCCTCCAGATTATGAAGTAAGTTACAACGTTTGCATTAAAATTTAAATAAATGCCGTGACTTGCTTTTTGATTCTTTTTTCCTTTCATATTTTAATCCCGAAATAAGTGAGATCGCCCCTATAAGGATAATTCCTGCTGCTCCCAATAAAGAAGCATGATAATTACTTGTAGCTTCTGAAAGAGCTCCTGCAAGAGTTGGACCAATCATTTGTCCAATTGCATAAGCAGCTGTAAAGACCCCCATTATTCGGCTATTATTTGTTGGTACCATTTTTCCTAGTAACGTAGCTCCAAGGGACGTAATCCCCATAAAAGTGGCTCCAAAGATCGCTGCACTTGTAAACAAACTAAACGACGAGGAAAAAAACACAGGAATACTAACTCCTACTGCTTGTAATAACATAGCTAGAACTAATGATTTTATAAATCCCCATCTTTTAGCAAGTGATGACCATATTAGGCAAGATGGAATAGCCGTTACACCAACGACCGTCCAAATTATGGAAGAGTCAAAATGGAAAGAGGGTGTATTCTGAGCAATTGAGACAATAAATGTACCCGTTACAATATATCCTAGGCCTTCACAACCATTAGCCAATATCAAGAGAGGTAGCCATTTTCTTGGTGGAACTAAGTTTTTTTGAAATGCCTTGCCTTTTTTGTTATGTAAGAAACGAGGAGTTTCTTTAAAGGTTAGAAAGACAACAATTAATAAAAATAAACTTAATCCAGATAAACCAATCCATGCTCCTTTCCAGCCCCAACTATTATAGAACAGCGGAATAGAAATACCTGTTAGGAAAATTCCATAGCCAGGTCCCATATAAAAAAAACCAGACCAATTTGTCTTATCTATCCCTCTTAGTTTCCCCAAAACCAGGCTTGAAGCTAAGACAAAAACAATGGCACTACATATTCCAGATAGAAACCTAAGGATTGCCCAACCTATATAAGAGGTAGTCAAACTCATAAGGAGCGTTGTCACTACCCCAATAATTAGGCTTAGTCTTAAAACAGGAACCGTTCTTGCTCTCATGGAAAATAGGCCAGTTAAAATTGCTCCAATTAGATAACCTGCATAATTAGCTGAAGCCAGATAACCAGCAATTGTTTCGGAAAACTCAAATTTCTGCTGCATAAGGGGCAAAATAGGCGTATAAGAAAATCTTCCGATGCCTAATGCTATCGCCATTGCAAGTAACCCCCCTGTCAAAAAGGAGAGCTGTTTTTTATCCATTTCTTCACTCCTTACAAAAGATGCTGCATATTTATCATATATAATTTTACCCATATGGTATAATTCAAAAAAAAGATATTTGCCATCGCTCAAACAGATGGCAAGTGGAAGTAAGGTGTTAAGAAGCATGGATATTCAATCATTGCGTATTTTTAAGGTAGTTGCTGAGCATGGAAGTATAACGAAGGCTGCAAAAGAGTTAAACTATGCACAGTCCAATATAACAACTCGAATGCAGCAATTAGAAAGTAGCTTACAGACAGTCTTATTTTATCGGCATAATAAGGGAATTACATTAACAACAAAGGGAGACTTGTTATTAACCTACACTGATAAAATTTTTCGTCTTTTTGAAGAAACTAGACAAGTCATGAGGGATGAAGAAGAGCCTCAAGGTCCGTTATATATTGGGTCAATGGAAACAACAGCTGCTGTTCATTTGCCTATGTTTATCTTAAGATATCATTCTACCTACCCAAAAGTTGATCTAACTTTAAAGACTGGTCCTACTGCTCAGCATATTGAAGGAGTATTAAATTATAAATTAGATGGTGCATTCGTTTCTGGCCCTGTACAGCATCCTGATCTCGTTGCCAAAAAAATTTTCAGAGAAGAATTAGTATTAGTTAGTAGTTTGTTACCTTCTTATCCTTTAAAGTTAGAAAACATTGGTAACTTAACATTGTTAGTGTTACATAAAGGTTGTTCTTACCGCCAAAAACTTGAGAATTGGTTACATAAAGAAGGAATTAGACCCTCCAAAGTTATGGAGTTCGGCTCCTTAGATGCACTTATGGGTTGCGTAGCAGCTGGTCTAGGGGTTAGTTTACTTCCTCTGTCTATTGTCCAAAAATATAGTCATCTAGAAGAGATTACCCATTATTCTCTCCCTGAAGAATTCACTTTAGTTGATACATTTTTTATTCATCGTGCTGATAATACCTTCTCTACACCTCTTCTTAAATTCATAGAGCTATTCCAAGAAGAGAAGTCATCTATAACTTGTGAAGAAAAGAGAAATTAAAAACTAGCTGGAATGTGTGTTATGTTCACTAAAAACCGAACAACAGTAGAATAGAAGCCTACTGTTCTATGAAGTAGGCTTCTTTAATTCCACATTTCCAAGTGGACTTCTACAAATCCCTAATAAAATCCCCTTTTGATTTATCGTTTCTTTTATATTTACTAAAGGACTTCCTTGATATACTTGTTCAATAATAGTTTTCACCTTCTTTTGCTCTTGCTCAGTTATCTCTTGATTAGTAAGTATTTTACTAAACCATTTCTTGCATTCTATAGGAAAGATGTTCCCTGTAATTGAAGAAAGTCGATTAAACCCTTCTAATACTTTTTCTTTTAATTCTAATTCTCCCCCAGCATAAAAGTAAAAATCATTTCTTTTGATATGTTTTTTTAAAGAAGCAACTCTTTCTTTATTTCCAGCTTCTTTTATTCCTACCACATAATTTGTCTTACTTAACTGGACAATAATACTTTCTAATGATAAGTCAAATCCAGTTCGTTTAGGATTATTATATAAAATAGTAGGCTTCTGGCTAAGATTGATAATTCTCTTTGTATAAATGATTGCTTCTTCTTGTGTAGGTAAAATATAAGGTGGATATCCAAGCAGAATGCCTGCTACTTTTGTATTACAAATCCTCTTTGCTAATTCTTCTGCTTCTAGCTGTCTAATGGATGATACACCAAATATAATTTCCATATGATTAATAAGTTCTTCTTCCCAAACTAAATGATTTAGTATCTCAATTTTCTCTTTAAGTGTTAAACTATGTTGCTCTCCAGTAGAGCCACAGACCAAAACAGACTTTACTCCTTGATTATACAAATATCTGATATGTTCTATTGTTCCTTGAATATTTAGGGATTCATCTTTAAAGAACCCTGTTGGTACAGCAACATGAAATGTTTCTTGTAACATAACGACATCCTCTTTCCTTTTATCTTTTAACGTCACTATCTAAATGTTCTTCAGATTCATCTACATATATCTTCGTTATTTAAATAACTTAGGATCACCTTAGGATCTTTCACCGCTCTTCATTGGCATGGTAGATATCTCACATGTTGAACAGAAAAATTCACTTCCTTAGAAGTAATTCCTTTTACAAATAATCTTTCATATAAGATGCTATCTTTTGTTCATCCTCCCTTTTGAATTTTTCTAGCTCCTGAATGACTAAATTCTTCCGTTCCACTGAATGATTTTGACTCAATTTTGCTTTTCCTTCAATTTTTTCAATTTTAATTTTAAAACCTACGATTCCTTTTGTCATACCTTCTAAAAACTTCTCATCAACCTCATCTAACTGATAAGTACTGTTAGGTACTTCGTATTTTTCCACTAAATCATTTAAGGATTTCTTTAGTTCCTTGCTCTCTATAAATTCAAATTTTCCATATACATGAACCGCTAAGTAGTTCCAAGTTGGTACAGATCGATTTGATTCATACCAAGAAGATGAAATATAACAATGAGGTCCGTGAAAGATAGCCAGAACACTTTGGTCACGAATATCCTTCCATTGAGGATTTGGGCGTGCAAAATGTCCATATAGATATTCCCTGCTTTGATCTATCATCAAGGGAATATGAGTAGCAAAAGGCTCTCCCTCATGTTTCGAGAAAACAGTAGCAAATCCATAATCTTGAATGATGTCATAAATCAATTCATCATCTTCAATTTTAAAATGGGGTGGGATATACATAGAGACACTCCTTTGACTTTGTAATGACTAAAATATAAACTCATTATAATAAAGAAACTGGAACTATAAAAAGAACCAGAATATAAGAATTTTTAGGTACCAGTTTGGTAAGGAGATAAATGATGTTAGAGATAATGCCAAATTTAGATAGTACTAAAAAAGAGCCCTTATATCTTCAACTTTATGAGTATCTGAGAAAGGAAATACAAAAAGGAAATATTCCTCCTCATAGTAAGTTGCCTTCTCAAAGAAATTTGGCAAACCATCTAAGTTTAAGTCGTAATACGATTAATACTGCGTACCAACAGCTTGTTACGGAAGGATATGTTAGAAATGAGGAGAGAAAAGGATTATTTGTTGAAGAGATCAAAAATGAAATGTTGTTAACGGAACCTTATAGTCCTGGTGTCAGAGAAACTACAAACAACGAGTTGAATGCTCATGAAGGTAAATCAATAAAGATTAAATATGATTTCAAATATGGTGATATAGATTTAACTCATTTTCCATTTAAATTATGGCGTCAGTTAACTTTGAAGAGTCTTGCACATGAACAAGATCATTTATTGTTATATGGACATCCACAAGGAGGTGCGACACGTTCCTAAGTGAAAAGCTTAGGCATTGTTGAACTGATTCGTTCAATAATGAACTGTTATTCCGAGAAGTCAAATGATGGGGTAACGCCCTGAAGGGCTTCCTCTGATCCTCCGACATGCGGTTGGATTAGCAAGAATCTAACGGTATGAAGCTCGGTGAAGTCGGCTGAGGGCTATCGTAAGTTTGATAACACGAAATCTGTCCAGAGGTGGATGGTATAGCTTATAGGCCGGGAGTCTATAAAACACTTATGGTTAGAATGCATGATAAGGCAGTTGCGAGTTCTGAAAATGCAGACGAATCTCCGATGGTACGGGTCTATATCGGAAGCATATCGAAAGGTATGTTGACACAAATAGTGTCGCTACTGTGGGCTAGTAAAACTCTCCTTTATGAACGTCCATATAGTGTTTTAGGCAATATCAAGGTAGCAGGCTCATAGGAGAAACCTAACAGTGTATATGTACAGATAGGAATAATGGAACGTGGTAAGCTACTAACGCTGAAGACTTGCTTCTGACGAAGCGTTTCTAGGGAAAGCACTAATGATATTAGTTAGTTGTATAACCTAGATTTATAGTAGTGAAGGTGGTGGAACAGTACCTGAGAAGCGTCTAATGAACGTGGAGGGATAGCCACTAGTCAATTAAAGGCTAATTAAGTTACCTACGGTTAACATGGATTCGAGTAAGACTAAGAGATGTAGTAATGCTCCTCAGCAAAAGGAGGCTACAGCCCATGTTGAAGAAAACCAAGATAAGACATAGTGAATATTACAACATGCAAGATAAGTATGACGAGTTATATTCCTCGAGTCTTAACGGTAACAATTTTTATAAGTTAATGAATTTCATCGGTTTAGAAGAAAATATTAGATTAGCATATCGAAATATAAAAACCAATAAGGGTAGCAAGACCGCAGGTGTCGATGGATTAACAATCAAGGATGTTTGGTTTCTTAATGATTCAAAAATTATTAAAGAAGTCCGTAAGAGATTAAATAATTATCAACCACAGGCTGTCAAAAGAGTGTATATACCCAAAGAAGGTAGTGACAGTATGCGTCCATTAGGTATCCCCACCATCTGGGATAGACTTGTTCAGCAATGCATTCTGCAAGTTTTGGAACCTATATGTGAAGCAAAATTTCATAATCACAGTTATGGGTTTAGACCAAATAGAAACGCCCATCATGCGCTTAGTCGTATGGTTAGCTTAATGAATGTTGGTCGACAGCATTATTGTGTGGATATTGATATCAAAAGTTTCTTTGATAACGTTAATCATGGCAAACTGTTAAAACAATTATGGACCTTGGGAGTTCGAGATAAATCCCTTCTGTGTGTATTATCTAAAATTCTTAAATCTGAAATAAAAGGCGAAGGAATCCCTAGTAAGGGAACACCGCAAGGGAGACCTCCGAAAAA
>NZ_JALAMS010000015.1:0-286955 GCF_026790145.1 Priestia endophytica
TACTTGACAGGGGTAACTCCATATTGACGAACGGTCTTTTTATTGTAATGTTCCTTTTTTCAAAATAAAAAAAGCCAACTAGATTCCTAATTGACTCTTTTTATCATCTTTATACAAGTGAAAGCCATTCTGTTGAAGAAGGATCTTTCTTCCACTCTTTCAGTTTTTCTAAATCCTTTTCTGTGATGCTACCTTTTTCACGCGCTACCTCGATTAGAGTAGAATAGTTAGAAAGTGATTTTAACGTAACGTTCGCTTCTTTGAAAGCTTCTTCTGCTTTTGAAAGCTCGTAAGTGAAGATCGAAACAACTCCAAGTACTTCACAGCCTTGTTCTTCTAGTGCTTTCACAACTTTCAGGACGCTTCCGCCTGTTGAAATTAAGTCTTCTACAACAACAACTTTATCTCCTTTTGTCACTCGTCCTTCAATCTGATTTCCACGGCCGTGTTCTTTTACTTTGCTACGAACATAGCACATTGGTAGGCTAAGAACATCGCTAACAAATGCTGCATGTGGAATGCCTGCTGTTGCCGTACCTGCAATAACGTCCACTTCTTTGAAATTTTCTCGAATGAGACTCGCAAGCCCTTGTGCGATATCCTGACGCACTTCAGGATATGAAAGAGTGAGGCGATTGTCACAGTAAATCGGTGATTTAATCCCTGAAGCCCATGTAAATGGGTCGTTAGGTTGTAAACATACAGCTTCAATTGTTAATAAGTGTTGTGCAATTTTCTTTTTCATGATGTTATCCCTCTCCACTCTTTTTGAACTTTTCCATATGCTTTAACTGGATTTTCTGCTCTTGTAATTGAGCGTCCTACAACGATAAAGTTTGAGCCTTTTTCACGTGCAATAGCTGGTGTTGCAACGCGATGTTGATCATGAGCATTATCTCCTAAAAGGCGAATACCAGGCGTTACAGTAAGAAAATCAGGGCGAACAAGCTCATGAATTCTCTCTACTTCGTGAACAGAGCAAACAACTCCATCAAGTCCTGCTTCATTCGTTAGGCCTGCTAAATGTTCAACACTTTGCTGCAGTGAAACAGAACCAAGCTGTTCAGCTCTTACCATCTCATCTGTTGAGCTTGTAAGCTGTGTTACAGCAATACATTTTGGACGAGCTTTACCACTTCTTGTTCCAGCTTCAAGCCCTTCAAGCGCCCCTTCCATCATTGCTTTTCCACCTAGAGCATGAACATTGACTAGATCAACCTCAAGAGAAGCAAGAGAACTCATTGCTCTTTTGACGGTTACTGGGATATCATGAAGTTTTAAATCTAGAAAAATATGGTGTCCCATACTTTTAATTTCTTCGATCATTCTTGGTCCTTCTTTATAAAAAAGCTCCATTCCAACTTTTACATACAGTTTTTCATCCCCAAAAGGAGTTAAAAACGTATGAACTTCTTCTTTGTTTGGAAAATCAAGAGCTAAGATGAGCGAATCCTTCACGTTTCTTCCAACTCCTTCCGATGCATTCTTCAATATGTGAAAATCCATACTCTGAAAGTACTTCAGGCAATTCTTCAATAATTTGTGGACAAACGTATGGATCAACAAAGTTGGCTGTTCCAACCGCTACTGCACTTGCTCCAGCATATAAAAATTCTAAAACATCGCTTGCGTTTGTCACACCGCCCATACCGATAATTGGAATTGCAACTCTCTGACTTACTTCATACACCATGCGAATCGCTACAGGCTTAATGGAAGGACCAGAAAGTCCACCTGTTTTGTTCGCTAAAATCGGTTGTCCTGTTTTTAAATCAAGTCGCATGCCAAGCAGCGTGTTGATCATTGTTAATCCATCTGCTCCTGCTTTTTCAACAGCTAATGCCATCTCAACGATGTTCGTCACGTTTGGAGAAAGCTTAACGTAAACAGGAACTTCTGACACTTCTTTTACTTTTCTTGTTAATTCAGCTGCAAGCGTTGGATCAACACCGAATGTAATGCCTCCTGCTTTCACATTTGGGCAAGAAATATTAAGCTCTAACGCACGAACATTTTGGGCTTTAGAAATTTCTCTTGCAACAATCACATAATCTTCTTCTGTTGCTCCTGCTACGTTTGCAATAAGAGGTACATCGTACTGTTCAAGCCATTTTACTTTCTTTTCGATCACTTGCTCGAGCCCTGGATTTTGCAAACCGATGGCGTTTAACATCCCAGCAGGTGTTTCAGCAACACGCGGGGTCGGATTTCCAAATCTCGCTTGAGGTGTTGTTGCTTTAATCATAATCGCACCAAGCTGACTTAAATCATATAGTCCTGCATACTCTTCTCCAAATCCAAAGCAACCTGAAGCAGGCATAATAGGGTTTTTTAAATCTAAACCTGGCAATTTTGTTGAAAGCATGTTCATAGTAAAATCTCTCCCCCTTTAAAGACCGGACCATCACTGCACACTTTTTTATAATCTGTAGAGTTTTCACTTACTCGACAAACACATGCAAAACAAGCCCCAATGCCACAGCCCATTCTTTCCTCAAGTGAAAGATACACATCTTTGTGACCATGCTCCTCTTGCAAGGCTTTTAACATCATTGTTGGCCCGCACGAGAAGAGATGATCAAAATCTAAATTGTACTTTCTAATAACGTCTGTAACAAATCCCTTTTCACCGTAGGATCCATCAGCTGTTGCAATATACGTTGTTCCAAGCTCTGCAAATTCGCTTTCATAAAACACCGTTTCTCTATCTTGGAAACCAAGCACATGGATAACATTTATTCCTTTTGCTTTTAATTCTTTTGAAAGCTGATAAAGTGGTGGAACACCAATGCCACCGCCAACAAGCAAGGCTGTTTTCTTCAAAGCCATTTCTTTAATTTTAAAACCATTACCAAGAGGCCCTAATACATCAAGCGTTTCACCAACCATTTTTTTAGAAAGAAGCTCTGTTCCCATTCCTTCTGCCCGATAAATTAGCGTACATTCGTTTTTTTCTTTATTGATAGATGAAATGCTGATTGGACGGCGTAATAAAGGAAGGTAGGAATTGTTTACCCGAACATGAACGAACTGTCCAGGTTCGTTCATGTTACGGACAAGATCTCCTTTTAGCGTTAGTTCAAAGATGTTTTTAGCTATATTACGCTGTGAAACAATCGTCATATCACCTTTTTTATTCATGAAAGAACAGCCTCCTGTGCTTTTTCATTTTTGTTCATTGGTGCTGTTTGGAATCCCATTGATTCTAGTACTCTTAAAATAGCGTTCGCTGTATCAAGTGATGTTAAACATGGAATGCCATTTTCAACTGCTTCACGGCGAATGCGGAAGCCATCACGTGCTGGCTGTTTACCTTTTGTAAGAGTATTAACAACAATTTTCGCTTCACCGCTACGAATAAGTCCAAGCAGGTTTTCTTCATGTGATTGGCTAATTTTCTTCACAGCTTCAACTGGAATGTTTGCATTTTTAATGTTTTCTGCTGTTCCTTCTGTTGCATAAATTTTATAGCCAAGCGCATGGAAGCGACGAGCAAGCTCTAGTGCTTCTTCTTTATCACCGTCAGATACTGTCATAAGCACAGATCCATGCTGTTGGATATTCATTCCCGCTGCAATAAATCCTTTATAAAGAGCCTTTTCAAACGTTAAGTCTTTCCCCATTACTTCTCCTGTTGATTTCATCTCAGGTCCAAGCGTAATGTCAACGCGACGCAGTTTAGCGAAGGAGAAGACAGGAACTTTCACGTAAACTCCTTGTTTTACAGGGCATAATCCTGTTTCATAGCCAAGCTCTTTTAATGAAGCTCCAACAACAACTTTTGTTGCAATGTTTGCCATTGAAACATTCGTAATTTTGCTTAAGAATGGAACTGTACGGCTTGAGCGTGGATTGACTTCTAACACATACACATCACCTTTTGAGTAGACAAACTGAATGTTTAATAGACCGACAATGTTTAATCCTTTTGCAAGGCGAATCGTATAATCTACAATTTTATCTTGGATGTCCTGTGGTAATGTTTGCGGTGGGTATACAGCAATTGAGTCTCCTGAGTGAACGCCTGCACGCTCTACGTGTTCCATAATTCCTGGGATGACTACTGTTTCTCCATCAGAAATTGCGTCAACTTCGATTTCTTGACCTGTTAAATAGCGATCAATTAACACTGGATGATCTGGATGTGCTTTCACCGCATTTTCCATGTAGTATAAAAGTTCTTCTTCTTTATATACAATCTCCATTGCTCTTCCGCCAAGAACGTATGAAGGACGAACAAGCACTGGATAGCCGATTTCACGAGCAATATTTACAGCTTGCTCTGTTGATGTTGCCGTTTTGCCAAGTGGCTGTGGTACACCAAGACGTGCTAATGCTTTTTCGAACTTATCGCGGTCTTCCGCTGTGTCTAAGCTTTCAAGTGATGTTCCTAGAATCTTAACACCGCGTGCTTCAAGCTCTTCTGCAAGGTTAATCGCTGTTTGTCCACCAAACTGAACAACAACACCTTTTGGTTTTTCATGTTCAATAACGTGCATAACATCCTCAACTGTTAGTGGTTCAAAATACAGTTTGTCAGATGTACTAAAGTCTGTTGAGACCGTTTCTGGGTTGTTATTGACAATAATCGCTTCATATCCTGCTTCTTGGATAGCCCATACAGAGTGCACTGTTGCATAGTCAAATTCGATTCCTTGTCCGATACGAATTGGTCCTGATCCAAGCACAACAATACTTTCTTTTTCCGTTATTTCTGACTCGTTTTCTTCTTCGTACGTACCGTAGAAGTATGGTGTTTGTGATTCAAACTCTGCTGCACATGTATCTACTGTTTTATAGACTGGGAAAAGTTTGTTTTCTTTGCGGAACTCGTAGACGTCACGCTCACTCATGTCCCAAAGCTTCGCAATTTCTTTATCACTAAAGCCCATTTCTTTTGCTTTTTTCAATACTGTATAGTCTTTTTGGTTTTCTTGTACTTCTTTTTCGAACTTGATAATGTTCTCCATTTTCTTTAAGAAGAAAAGATCTATCATGCTAAACTCATGAATTTGATCGATTGTGTAGCCGCGGCGAAGTGCTTCTCCAACGTAGAACAAGCGCTCATCACCTGCCGTACAAATACGTTTTTCTAACAGTTCATTATCAATGTTTTCTGCTTCATTTAATGTAAGATGATAAACATTTGATTCAAGTGAACGCACAGCTTTTAGCAATGATTCTTCAAATGTGCGACCAATTGACATTACTTCACCAGTTGCTTTCATTTGCGTTCCAAGCTTACGGTTTGCTGATTCGAACTTATCAAATGGAAAGCGAGGAATTTTCGTTACAATATAGTCTAGTGCTGGTTCAAAGCATGCATATGTTCTTCCTGTTACAGGGTTTTTCATTTCAGCAAGTGTTAAGCCTACAGCAATTTTCGCTGCAAGTTTCGCAATTGGATAACCTGTTGCTTTAGACGCTAGCGCAGATGAACGGCTTACACGTGGGTTTACTTCAATGATGTAATAGTTAAAGCTATATGGATCAAGCGCAAGCTGAACGTTACAGCCTCCTTCAATTTTTAAAGCACGAATAATTTTTAGAGAAGCATTTCTTAGAAGCTGGTATTCTCTATCGCTTAACGTTTGACTTGGTGCTACTACAATAGAGTCTCCTGTATGAATTCCAACAGGATCGATGTTTTCCATGTTACAAACAACAATTGCATTATCGTTGCTGTCACGCATTACTTCATACTCTACCTCTTTAAAGCCTGCAATACTTTTCTCAAGAAGACACTGCGTAACAGGACTTAACTTCAATCCGCTTGTGACAATTTCGTTTAGTTCTTCGTCATTATGACAAATCCCTCCGCCTGTTCCACCAAGCGTGTATGCTGGACGCACAATAACAGGGAAACCTACGCTTTCAACAAACGTACGCGCTTCTTCCAGTGTGTGAATAATCTCACTATCTGGTACAGGTTCACCAAGCTCGTTCATAAGAGAACGGAATTGCTCACGATCTTCTGCTTGTTCAATTGCCTGTAAATTCGTTCCAAGCACTTCAACATCAAGCTCTTCTAGAATTCCTGCTTTTGATAATTCCATTGCAAGGTTTAAACCTGTTTGCCCCCCAAGCGTTGGGAGAATAGCATCTGGGCGTTCTTTACGTAAAATGGATGCTAGAAAGTCAAATGTAAGCGGCTCTAAGTATACTTTGTCAGCCATTTCTGTATCTGTCATAATTGTTGCTGGATTCGAGTTCACAAGAATAACGTTATAGCCTTCTTCTTTTAGAGCTAAACACGCCTGTGCTCCCGCATAGTCAAATTCTGCTGCTTGCCCGATGATGATTGGTCCTGATCCAATTACTAAGATTGTTTGAATGTCTACGCGTTTTGGCATGTAAGATTCCCCGCTTTCTTTTCTTCTTCCATCATTGTGATAAATTGTTCAAATAAGCTGTTTGCATCTTCAGGTCCTGGAGACGCTTCTGGGTGGAACTGAACTGTAAAAGCACGATATTTCGTATGTTTTAATCCTTCTACACTATCATCGTTTAGTGCAATGTGCGTAATTTCAAGATCTGTATTCTCTACACTTTCTTCTCGAACTGCATAGCCGTGGTTTTGAGAAGTGATCATCACTTGCTTTGTTTCAACATTTTGCACTGGGTGGTTCGCACCACGGTGACCGAATTTCATTTTTTCGGTATCTGCTCCACATGTTAAAGCAAAAAGCTGATGTCCAAGGCAGATTCCAAACAAAGGAATTTTCCCAAGTACTCCATTAATCATTTCCTGTGCTTCTGGTACATCTTTTGGATCTCCAGGTCCATTTGTTAGCATAATGCCGTCGGGATTTAAGCGTAAAATTTCTTCTGCTGTTGTGTTGTACGGTACAACGATAACATCACAGTGACGCTCTGTTAGCTCTCTTAAAATACCGTGCTTCATTCCAAAATCGACAACAACTACTTTAAAACCGCGACCAGGGCTTGGATATGGTTTCATTGTAGAAACCCGACTCACTTGATCCGTTGCAAAATCTGTTCCGCGAAGCGCTGCTGCTACTTCTTCTGGATTTTCATCCATTCCACAAATTTTCCCTTTCATTGCTCCAACCGTACGAATCTTACGTGTAAGCTTTCTTGTATCAATACCAGAAAGTCCTGGAATTCCTTTCTCTTCTAGGAACGTATGAAGTGAGTATTCACTGCGGAAGTTTGATGGAAAATCGCATGTTTCTTTAACGATAAATCCTTTCACAGCTGGTGTAATTGACTCAAAATCATCTCGGTTAATTCCATAGTTTCCTATCAACGGATATGTCATTGTAACGATTTGATCACAGTAAGAAGGATCTGAAAGAACTTCTTGATAGCCTGTCATTCCTGTGTTAAATACAACTTCCCCCATCATTTCTTTAGTGCTACCAAATCCTTCTCCAATAAATACTGTTCCATCTTCTAAAATTAACTGACGTTTCATACTGTTACACTCCCTTTTTCCCATACGCGTTTTCCTTTTGCAATTGTCATAACAGGCCATCCTTTACATGTCCAGTCTTTGAATGGTGTGTTGCGACCTTTTGATAAAAACTCATTTGGATCAATTTTTTCTTCTTCTGTTAAGTTCACAAGCGTAAGATCTGCTATTGCTCCTTCTTCTAATGTTCCATACGGTAAGTTAAAGACTGAAGCAACTTTTTCCGTCAAAAACTCAACAAGCTGTGCTAATGTTAGAACATTTTTTTCAACAAGGTTTGTATAAAGAAGCGGGAATGCTGTTTCAAGTCCTACAATACCAAACGGTGCACGCTCCATTCCAACGCTCTTTTCTTCTTCTGTATGTGGTGCATGATCTGTTGCGATGAAATCAATTGTTCCATCTAAAAGTCCTTCAATAAGAGCTTGTTGATCTTCTTTTGCTCGTAGTGGTGGGTTCATTTTAAATGATGTATCTTGTCCTTTAATATCGTCTTCACTTAGAAGAAGATGATGTGGCGTAACTTCTGCTGTTACGTTAATTCCTGCTTTTTTTGCATCGCGGATAACGCGAACAGATTCTTTTGTACTCACATGACAAACATGATAATGACAACCCGCCGCTTCTGCAAGAAGAACGTCTCTTGCAATATGTACGGCTTCACAAACGGATGGAATTCCGTTTAATCCTTGCTCACGAGAGTATTTCCCGTCATGAACAGAGCCTTTATAAATTAATGTATTATCTTCACAGTGCGCAACAATTGGAATGTTGAGTGCTGCTGCTTTTTTCATTGCTTCATACATCATGCCTGCAGATTGAACACCAACTCCGTCATCTGTTAGTGCAAATGCACCTGCTTCTTTTAGTCCTTCAAAATCTGTTAGTTCTTTTCCAGCTTGGCGAATTGTAATGGATCCGTACGGTAAAACACGGACATGTCCTTTTTCTTCAATACGATTAACAAGCCATGTCATTCCTTCTTTTGTATCTGGAACAGGTCTTGTATTTGGCATTGCTGCAACAGTTGTGAAGCCCCCTCTTGCTGCTGCAAGCGTTCCTGTCTCAATCGTTTCTTTATGCTCGCCGCCTGGCTCACGAAGGTGGATATGAGCATCAATGAATCCTGGTAAAAGAAGCTGACCTTTTCCATCAATAATTTCAGCAGCTTCGCTTGAAATATTTTTGCTCACCTTAACAATTTTGTTTTCTTCAATGAGAACTTCTTTTTCCTCTAGTTGACCGTTATTTGTTAGTACCTTTACGTTTTTAATGAGCAATTGCATATTTCATTCCCCTTTCAGTCATTTGTAAAGAACGCGCAAGCACGCTCATTCGAATATAGACGCCGTTTTCCATTTGTTTAAAAATACGTGAGCGCGAACATTCCACAAGCTCATCGGCGATTTCAACTCCTCTATTTACTGGAGCTGGATGCATAATAATGCTTCCTTTTTTCATGTGCTTTTCTCGCTCGATTGTTAGCCCGTATTGTTCATGGTAAGCACGTAGGTCTTCGTCCTTTTCATGTCTTTCAAGCTGAATGCGCAGAAGCATAACAACATCCGCTTTTTCAACTGCTTCATCAACTGTTACATATGTGCCTTCTAGTGAAGAATCTTTCCACTCTTCAGGCCCTGCTAGAAGAATGTTCGCTCCTAGTTTTCCTAATATTTCGACATTACTTCTTGCAACCCGGCTATGGCGTAAGTCACCTATGATGGCTACGTTCAGTCCTTCAAAAACGCCAAACTCCTCTTTAATTGTCATAAGATCAAGCAAACATTGGGTTGGATGCTGACCACATCCGTCTCCTGCATTTATGACCGGAATTGAAATCTTTCCGATGAGATCTTTGTAATACTCATCTTCTGTATGACGAATGACAACTGCTTCTACTCCAATAGATGATAAAGTTTGCACAGTGTCATAGAGAGTTTCGCCTTTTTGAACGCTTGACGTTGTTACATCAAATGGAATAACGTCGAGTCCTAGTCTTCTTTCCGCTACTTCAAAGCTTGATTTTGTGCGCGTGCTTGGTTCAAAAAATAAATTCGCAACGAATGTTTGCTTTGGAAGCTGTGTTACATACTTACCGTGTTTCATTTTCTCTGCATTTTCAAGAAGATCTAAAATTTCCTCAACTGATAAGTCAGCCATTGATACTAAATTCTTCATGTTTCTCCTCCTATTCTTTTGGAGGTGAGGAGGTTTGCTAACAAAACACCCTCTCCATTCACAAGGTTGTGTAAGGAAAGGGTGTTTTTAGGCTATAGCAAACCTACACACCCTTTTAAGTCTCACAGGACTTTAGTTTAAAAGGTGTAACTTTATACAATATTTTTTTCAATTTCAATAACTTCTGCTTGTTTTGCCTCTTGCTTTTTTTTCTCTTTTGGTAATACAAGGTTTAAAACAACTCCGCTGATCGCTGCAAGCGTCATCCCATCAAGCTCAAGCTGATGTGTAATTTTAAGCGTTGTGCCTCCAACCCCGATTACAAGGATAATAGATGAAATCACAAGGTTACGCTTATCACTTAAATCGACTTTCTTATCAATCATCATTTGCAATCCAGATGAAGTGATAATTCCAAAGAGTAAAATTGATACGCCTCCCATTACTGGTGATGGAATGCTTGAGATAAGAGCTGAAACCTTTCCAACGAATCCGAACAAGATTGCAATCACAGCTGCTCCTCCGATAACGAACACGCTAAACACTCTTGTAATCGCCAGCACGCCGATGTTTTCTCCATATGTTGTGCTTGGAGGTCCACCAATTAACCCAGCAATCATTGTTGCCACTCCATCTCCTAAGATTGAGCGATGAAGACCAGGCTTTTTGATAAAGTCTTTTTCAACTACTTTGTTCAGTACAAACAAGTGACCAATATGTTCTGACAGCGTCACAATCGCAATCGGAATCATGATAAGAGCCACATTCCAAGAAAATGAAGGTGTATAAGCTAGAAACGGGATAGAAAAGTCTGGCATCGCAATCCAACTGGCTTCTTGTACTTGTTTGAAATCAACCAAACCTTGTGTTAAAGCGAAGATATAGCCAACAGCAAGACCGATAAGAACCGGGATTAAGCCAAGAAAGCCTTTAAAGTATGTTGAAGCAATGACTGTCACTCCCAATGTGACAAGTGCTACAAGTAAAAACTTGCCGTTGTAGTTTCCATCGCTATCATTCATTGCCATATTCACCGCTGAGCCAGCCAAGCTAAGGCCGATTACCATAATTACTGGGCCTACAACAACAGGTGGTAAAAGCTTCATAATCCAATTTACGCCTGTTTTTTTAATAAGAAGAGCAACAATAGCATAAATTACACCAGCTAAAAATGTCCCAAACATCGCTCCTTGAATCCCGTCGCTTGCTTGAGCCGCAATGAGAGGCGCGATAAAGGCAAACGATGAACCAAGATATGCGGGAATTTGCCCTTTTGTGATAAGCAAAAATGTCAGTGTTCCAATTCCGCTTGAGATCAGCGCTATTGAAGGGCTTAGCCCAACAAGGAATGGTACAAGTACCGTTGCTCCAAACATCGCGAACAAATGCTGTAAGCTAAGGGGCAACCATTTGCTTAAAGGTGGTTTTTCCTGTACACCAATCGTTTGTTTTTTCATCTGTTTCTCTCCTTAAATAAAAAACCTCTTTACACCGGAGGGCATAAAGAGGCGATGATAGACGTATCCTATCACACCACCTTTATGAGCCTCACAGGACTCCGTTTAAAAGGAGGTTTTTTACGTTTATTATTTTTCCATAATTGTTACTTCATCAAGTTCGTCTACTTCTTTCAGCTTGACCGTTACTTTTTCACTCTTAGATGTTGGAATGTTCTTCCCAACATAGTCAGCGCGGATCGGAAGCTCTCTATGGCCTCGATCAGCGAGCACAGCAAGTTGAATTTGAGATGGTCGACCAATATCCACAAGTGCATCCATTGCAGCTCGCACTGTTCGACCTGTATAAAGGACATCGTCTACAACAACAACAGTCTTGTTTGACACTTCTACAGGAATGTCAGAACCTTTTACAAGCGGTTCATTTGTTTCTGTTGCTTTTGATAAATCATCACGGTAAAGAGTAATATCAAGCTCTCCTACTGGAATCGGCTTTCCTTCGATTTGTTCAATTCGTTCAGCAAGCCTATTTGCAAGGTAAATGCCTCGTGTTTTAATGCCAACAAGAACGCATTCTTGAATGCCTTTGTTTCTTTCAATAATTTCATGAGCAATACGTGTCAACGCTCTTCTGATTGCTTGCTCATCTAGTACATTTGCTTTAATTCCCACCTGCGTTCACCTCACTTCTTCATTCCATAAAAAAAGCATCCTCTTTGTCCGTGACTGAGAGGATGCCGGGTATAGTAAGCTTGCAGACGCCTGCTGCATCTGCGGTCCGTTTCCTTCTCAGCCTCACAGGACTGATGTTAAAGGGTCTTATTTAACTACTTAAGATTATGTCACCATTATAAGAGTTTGTCAACTTCTTTTTGCTAATAAATCAAGTAAGTCGCTGAACTCTTTAGGAAGCGGTGCTTCAAACTCTTTGTATTCTCCTGTACGTGGATGATCAAATCCTAAAATGCCCGCATGTAACGCTTGTCCATCAATATCAAGAGTCTTTTTTGGTCCGTATTTTGGATCTCCAGCAAGTGGGAAGCCAATATATTTCATATGAACACGAATTTGATGTGTACGACCTGTTTCAAGCTGACATTCTACAAAAGTGAAATCTTTAAATCTTTCGAGCACTTTAAAATGTGTAACAGCATCACGGCTGTTTTCATTTGTAACTGTCATGCTTTGACGATCTTTCTTATCACGACCAATTGGTGCGTCAATTGTGCCGTTTTCATGAGCAATTTCTCCATGAACAATTGCTTTATATCGTCTTGTTACCGTTTTAGCAACAAGCTGACTTACTAATGACTCGTGTGCTAAATCATTTTTAGCAACCATTAAAAGGCCTGACGTATCTTTATCAATGCGATGAACGATACCTGGGCGCATAACGCCATTAATACCTGAAAGGTCCTTACAATGAGCCATAAGCCCATTTACAAGCGTTCCTGATACATGACCAGGCGCAGGATGTACAACCATGCCACGCGGTTTATTTACAACAAGCACGTCTTCATCTTCATAATAAATATCTAAATCCATTTCTTCTGGAACAACATCAAGCGGCTCTGGCTCTGGAATTTCAATAACAATCGTATCATTTACTTTTACTTTGTAGTTTCCTTTAGCTTTGCTTTCATTTACTTTGACGTTTCCATCTTTAATCCACTGCTGAATTTGCGTTCTTGATCCTTCAATCGAAGAAGAAAGTACTTTATCAAGCCTTTGTCCTGCTTGACTTTCTTCCATACTTAACGTAATAACTTCCATTTATTTTGACTCCTTTTTTCCATCAAATAAAGTAAACACACATACAAGAATAACCCCTATCACAAGTGCAGAATCTGCAATGTTGAAGATTGGATAGTTGTAAGAAAAAATGTATGTATCAATAAAATCGACAACTTCTTTACGTACGAGACGGTCGATAAAGTTTCCAATAGCTCCTCCAAGCATAAAAGCAAGTGCTACTTTAAGACGCGCTTCTTTTTTGCCTAGTTTTTGTATATAAACAATGATTGCTCCAATCACGATAATCGTGATGAGGTAAAAAAACCACATCTTCCCTTCTAGTATTCCCCATGCTGCTCCTCTATTGCGATGGGATGTAATGTAAAAGAAATTTTCAATTACCGTAATGCTTTCTCCATACTCCATTTTTTGAACGACAATCCATTTTGTTAATTGATCAAGCGCAATAACAAATAGAGCAATCAAATAATACCACACAGCCGCTCCTCCTTCTCTAGTTACCTTTTCACCCTTCCTAAAAATAAGAAGAACCCTACTTCAAACGATAGGGAAAAAGGAAAAGGCTTTTCTCTGCCAGTATTTTGACGAATTTATTACCATTATGAATTTTAGCACAAGTTGGCCTCTATTTGAAATTCAAATTTAAAAGTGACCTTTTTTAACCCATAAAAAAAAGTTAGAAGCTTAAGTGCTACTTCTAACTCTTTTATCGCCATTTTAATGATATATAATTTCTTCCTCCGTGCGGGCCGTTGGCAGAGCTGAAAGCTTATGATAAGGAATTTGTGCCCCTGTGCTCTCATCAACACCAAAAACACCAATTTCCAACTTTAAAAGCGCTCGTTCAACATCATCTAAATCATCTTGGATATACTGTCTAACTTGTGGGTTCGTACTAGCGGTATTTCGGTATAAACTCTGCCTAAGCTCATCACGCATTACAAGTAATTCATGTCTAATGCTCTCATACATGCTATCCCCCATCCCTGCTGTTAAAGTTGTTGTTAAGAGTAGTTATAGTGTGACCGGTTGGGACGTAAAATGTGCAACACAACTTTTTCCTTAAAGACAGTAAAAAAAGCCTTTTATCCATAAAAAAACCTCCGCATAGAAACGGAGGTTTTTTATCATTATGCTTCTTTAATTTCCATATTGTCTACAATGCTTGCGCAGCGTGTGCAAAGTGTTGGATGATTTTTGTTTTCTCCAACTTCTTTTGTCACTGTCCAGCAGCGTTCGCATGTTTCACCTTCGGCTTTTTCTACTGTAATCGCTACTTCATCAAAACGAGCTGCATTTTCAGGAGCTTCGTCTTTATTTCCAGCAATCTCAAGATCTGAAACGATGAAAATTTGTTTCAAGTCTTCTTTAATAGAAGAAAGAAGCTCTTTTGTTGTTTCGCTTGGATATAGTGTTACTTTAGCTGTTAATGATTTACCAATCACTTTTTCATTACGAGCTACTTCAAGTGCTTTTAACACATCATCACGAAGCGTTAAGAAACTGCTCCATTTTGTTAAAAGCTCCTCTGCACCTTGTACAACAAACTCTTGTGGCATATCTGTTAGCTGTACACTTTCTTCTTCCACAGCTGGGATATGTGCCCACACTTCGTCAGCTGTATGAGCTAAAATTGGAGATACAAGTTTTGTTAGGGCAACAAGAGAATCATACAGAACGGTTTGAATTGCACGACGATCATGGCTGCTTTCTTCTTCAATATAAAGAATATCTTTTGCAAAATCTAGGTAGAATGAGCTCATATCAATTGTGCAGAAGTTATGAACAGCTTGGTAAACAGAAGCAAATTCATAGTTATCGTAGCCTGCTTTTACGTTTTTGATGAGCTCATTTAATTTCGCCATCATGTAGCGATCAACTTCACACAAGTTTTCCATCTCAACGCGATGTTCACTTGGATTAAAGTCTGCTAAGTTTCCTAAAAGGAAGCGGAACGTATTGCGGATTTTACGATATACTTCAGCAACTTGTTTTAAAATCTCATCTGAAACGCGTACGTCTGCTTGATAGTCAACAGATGCAACCCATAGGCGGAGAATATCTGCTCCAAGCTGCTTCATGACTTTTGCAGGAACAACAACGTTTCCGATTGATTTACTCATTTTACGTCCTTGACCATCTAGAGCAAATCCGTGGCTTAATACGCCTTTATATGGAGCTTTTCCTGTTACAGCAACAGCTGTTGAAAGAGATGAGTTGAACCAACCGCGATACTGGTCAGAACCTTCTAAGTAAAGGTCTGCTGGGCGCACAAGGTCTTCTCTTTCTTCAAGAACAGCTTGATGTGATGAACCTGAGTCAAACCAAACGTCCATGATATCTTGTTCTTTTGTAAATTCACCGTTCGGGCTTCCTGGGTGTGTAAATCCTTCTGGCAGAAGTTCTTTTGCTGTACGTTCAAACCATACATTTGAACCATGTTCTCTAAATAAGTTTGATACGTGTTCAATTGTTTCATCTGTAATAATAGAGTCGCCGTTTTCTGCGTAGAACACAGGAATTGGAACACCCCATGCACGCTGACGAGAAATACACCAGTCACCACGGTCACGCACCATGTTATGAAGACGAGTTTCTCCCCATTTTGGCGTCCATTCTGTTTCTTTAATTGCATCTAGTAATTCGCTGCGGAAGTCTTTAATTGATGCAAACCATTGTGCCGTTGCTCTAAAGATTGTTGGTTTCTTCGTACGCCAGTCATGCGGATATGAGTGGGTAATGAACGATAATTTTACGAGTGCTCCAACTTCTTCAAGTTTATCAACGATTGGTTTGTTCGCTTTATCATAGAATAATCCAGCAAACTCGCCTGCTTCTTCTGTCATAACCCCTTTTGCATCAACAGGGCATAGTACTTCAAGTCCGTATTTTTGACTTACGATAAAGTCATCTTCCCCGTGTCCTGGTGCTGTATGAACGCATCCAGTACCAGCATCAGTTGTAACGTGCTCACCTAGCATGATTAGGGAATCACGACCGTATAGTGGATGTGAAGCAGTGATGTTTTCAAGCTCTGTTCCTTTTAGAGTGCGCACAACTTTGTACTCATCCCATTCTACTTCTTTTGTAAACGATTCAACAAGGTCTGAAGCAATAACATATTTGCTACCATTTGCTTCAACAATGCTGTACTCAAGCGCTGGGTGAACCGAAATTCCAAGGTTAGCTGGCATTGTCCAAGGAGTTGTTGTCCAGATGACAAACTTCTCATCTGTTAGAACGCCTTTTCCGTCTTTTACATCAAAAGCGACATAGATAGATGGTGAACGTTTGTCTTGATATTCGATTTCTGCTTCCGCTAGTGCTGATTCACTTGAAGGAGACCAGTATACAGGCTTAAGACCTTTATAAATATAGCCTTTTTTCGCCATTTCACCGAAAACACGAATTTGCTGTGCTTCATACTGCGGCTCAAGCGTTACATATGGATTTTCCCAATCACCGCGAACTCCAAGTGCTTTAAATTGTTCACGCTGTCCATCAATTTGCTGCCAAGCGTATTCTTCACAAAGCTTGCGGAACTCAGCAATGCTCATCTCTTTACGATTTACACCTTTTTTCGTTAGAGCTGTCTCAATTGGTAAACCGTGCGTATCCCAACCAGGTACGTATGGAGCGTGGAAACCAGCCATTGATTTATAGCGTACAATAAAGTCTTTTAATACTTTATTTAACGCATGCCCCATATGAATATCTCCGTTTGCATATGGAGGTCCATCATGTAAAACGAAGAACGGGCGACCTTTTGTGCGTTCCTGTACTTTTTCGTAAATACTCATTCCTTCCCATTTCTTCTGCATTTCCGGCTCGCGCTTTGGAAGATTACCACGCATTGGAAACTCTGTTTTCGGCATTAAAAGCGTTTGTTTATATTCCATTTCCTTACCTCCACCTTCTAGTCATTTCCTATAAACGCTCGTTACGGCATAAAAAAAGAAACCAACTCATCCCCATGAAGGGGCGAGAAGGTTTCCCGCGGTACCACCCTAATTGATTCGTTGACGATAGAAAAAAGTCAGCTCATCCTCTTTCACATTCTTAACGCGAATGAAACGCCATTGTTTACTATAAGTTCAACATGGAACTCCAGGGTGATGTTCATTTCTTTTTTGATATCAGGCTTGCACCATCCCTGACTCGCTTGATCATAATTGAAAAGAAATTACTGTCCCTTTCTTCGTCTGTAGGGTAATCGAGCATTTTATTGAGTATTATATGATAATTCTCCTTGAGATGTCAAGATTTCTTCATAAGAAAGGGCGTTATTCGTCTTTCTCTCCGTCAACATCCTCACCAGCTGCAACCATTTGGTAATCCATCATATGATCCCAGTCATCATTATCCAGCATCTCAAGCTGCGCTTCAATAAGCATACGGAATCTTGTACGATATACTTTTGATTGCTTTTTCAGCTCTTCAATATCAAGCATAATTTTGCGAGATTTAGCAAGAGACTCATTAATAATACGATCCGCATTTTTCTCTGCTTCTTTAATGATAAGCTTTCCTTCTTTTTGAGCATTGCGTTTAACGTCTTCTGCTGTTTCCTGCGCAATTAAAATTGATTTGTTTAGCGTTTCTTCAATGTTTGTAAAATGACCAAGCTTTTCTGTTAGTTCGTGAACTCGTTCTTCAATTTCTTTCTTCTCTCGAATAACTTGCTCATAGTCTTTAATAATTTGATCTAAAAATTCGTTTACTTCATCTTCATCATATCCACGAAATCCTCTGTTGAATTCTTTATTGTGAATATCTAAAGGTGTTAAAGGCACAAGAGCCACCTCCATCAATTAAGTTCCTAGTTAAATTTGTATATTTCACTACAGCGTTTTCGCTGTTACCAAATAAGGCTATCTAAACTACACATTGTCATATTCAACATTTTACATCACATTCCTGCCTTATTTAACAATTATTTTAGTTTACCAACCGTTATTCGCCATTTTTCTTTCTTTGTCTTTCCGTTAATGCTAACAACACGAGCTCGTCCATGCCCTTTTAAAGAAAGAGTATCTCCTTCATTACATTCAAAAGAAGGTTGTTCAAGTGTTTTCCAGTTCACTTTAGCATGTCCACCATTAATAAGAGTTTGAACTTTTTGTCGAGATATGTTGTGGATGGACGAAAGAACAGCATCAAGGCGAAGTGATGAAACCGTCGTTTCTTTCAGTTCTAATTCTTCTTTATTGTCCATTACGCTGTTTAGCGGTTTGGTTTGTAACGATACAGACGTTTTTCCCATTTTTGAAATGTTCATTTTCACAAAGGAGGACATCTCCCGAGCTACAATAAACTGAATCCGCTCTTCTCCAGCGATAATATCTCCATACTTTGAACGTCTAAGTCCAACAGACATTAGAGTGCCAAGTACGTGCCGATGTTCTAGTGTAACAAACTTTGACGCGTACTTGACTTCAAAAAGTTCAAGCTCATAGTCTTCTTCACTTGGCTCATAATAGCTTGGAAATAAAAGAGCACGCTTTCTTTCTGCCCCTTCATAGCCACCAAAAAAAGAAACTTTTACATCCCCTTCACTTCCGATAATTGTATGCACAATATCCTGTTCACGGGGATCTAAAAAGTCTGTGAGCTTTGGGCTATATTGATTTAATACTTGCCCTTGCCACTCTAACACAGCGTCAACGAACTCGTGCTCTTCTTTTCTGAAATGCTGATAAAGTTCTGTCATTATACCACTCTGCTTGCTTTAAAATTTATAAAAACATCATAAATACTTGGTGCAATCCTATGCGAGCTAAATTTAGAACGAAAAACGCTACAATTGGTGAAATATCGATCATTCCAAGCGGTGGAATGATGCGTCTAAACACTTCCAAATATGGCTCACAAATGCGCCCTAAAAACTGACCAACGGCATTTTCTCTCAAATTAGGAACCCATGACATTAATACATAAATGATTAAAGCCCATGTGTAGATTTGAATCACATTATCTAAAATATTTAATATTAACAGAGCTACCACCTCTTATTATTGGTTACTTGTTCTTCACCTACGTCACTAATTGCTCCTGTAACGTCAACGTTGTCTGGTGTACATAGGAAAATATTCGTTCCTACTTTTTGAATATCTCCGCCTAATGCATAAACTGTTCCACTTAAAAAGTCTACAATGCGCACGCCTTGATCGCGGGAAATGCGCTGCAAGTTTACCACAACTGCTTTTCGATTTTTTAAATGATCTGTAATATCCTGTGCTTCCGCATACATTCTTGGCTCAAAAAGCACCACTTTTGAAGATTTTTGTACGCTTTGAAGACTGATAACATTTTGATTTTGGTTTTGAGTTTGCGTTTGCTGTTTCATCTCTCTTGGCTCTTGCTCCCTTGGTTCTTCTTCATATCTTCTTTGCTCATATTCTTCCTCTACATATTCATCTTCTTCAAGAGCAAAAAAGTTTTTGAACTTACTTTTCATTCCCATTGTTCTACCTCTCCTTCTTAAAATTCTTTTCCAACAAGCGAGGTTCCGATACGAACAAAAGTTGCGCCTTCTTCAACAGCTATCTCATAGTCATTGCTCATGCCCATTGATAACTCTGTGCAAGGTGCGGATGGAAGATTTAGAGCTGTAATTTTTTCTTTTAACAGTCGAAGTTCATAAAAGTAGTGTCTTAGCTTCTCTTGATCTTCAATGTGCGGAGCCATTGTCATGAGGCCTATCACTTCAATTTTCTGAAAGTCTGACAGCTTTTGCACGAATGGAATAACCTCTTCTTTTTTTAAACCGTGCTTTGTTTCCTCATTTGATACATTGACTTGAATAAAGCATTTTACAGGGTGTTCCGCTCGTTTTTCTATTTCTTTTGCAAGAGACAAACGATCCAAAGAGTGAAGATAATCGATTTTATTAATAACATCTCTCACTTTACGCGTCTGCAGAGAACCAATAAAGTGCCAAACAGCTTCTTCACCAAGCGTCTCATATTTGTCTAGAAATCCTTCATTACGGTTTTCTCCTAAATGAACCACACCAGAGTCTAACGCTTTTTGAGCTGTTTCTTTTGAAACATACTTTGTCACAGCAACGAGTTTTACTTCGTCAATGTTACGGTTAGCGCGCTCACACGCTGCCTTTATTTTGCTATGTATATGTGCGGCATTTTGTGCAACGTTCACAGGTTGACACTCTCCTTATATCCAATAAAACTAAACATTCTTCCTGTTTTTCCTTCATCACGGCGATGTGAAAAAAATGTTTCACTTTCACAGCTTGTACAGCGTGAGGAAAGAAGAATATTTTCTTCTGCAATTCCTGCTTGTAAAAGCAGATGCTTGTTCACTTTTTGCAAGTTCAGCGTATACTGACCTTTTTCAACTTCATTATACGCACTTCCTGACCTATCATCTAGCACCGTTTTTACTAAATCAATAACTTCATCATTTACAATATAGCAACATTCGCCAATTGATGGTCCGATAGTAACAAAAATCTCACTCTCTCGTATTCCTTCACTTTTAAAAGCGGAAATCATCTCTCCTGCAATGTTTCCAACTGTGCCACGCCATCCTGCATGAGCAAGACCAATACAGTGATAATTCGGAGCTATAAAATATAACGGCACACAGTCTGCGAAACAAAGCGAAAGTAAAACTGATGGATCTTTTGTATAAATACCATCACACTTTGCGATGCCGTCACTGTAGCTTTGTGTTCCTTTACCTTTATCATTCATCGTTACTTTCTGAATATTTGTGCCGTGAACTTGTTCTGCACATACCCAGCTTTCGAGCGGAAATGACAATTGTTCTGCTACAATATGACGATTTTTAACAACGTCTTTTGCACTATCATTCACATGTAGACCAAGATTTAAGCTCTCATAAGGGGGAGAACTTACTCCACCCTTTTTTGTTGTAAATCCAGCCGTTAAGTTGGCATACTCACTTTCCCACAGCTCTAACGATAAAAGGGTTTCTTTCTTGCTTTTTACAAACGGTTCCATTTATTATCAATCCACACTTCCCCTTATTATAAGCATAGCTTTTTCTCATTGTAACACAGTTTGTTATCATCTGTTGACTAAAAAGTGCGCTCTATTCACTAGGAAATTCAGAGGCTTTTTTATAGCGAACTAAAATAACATCTGAGCCAATTTTTACTATACTTCGCCATGGAATAACAATTTCCTCTTCTTTTGTAAACATACTTAACATCCGATTTGAACCTTGAATAATAATCGAATAGATTTTTCCTGTTGAAACGTCAATATCCACATCCCCAATGTTCCCTAATCGCTTTCCATCTGATACGTTCACAACGTCTTTTGCCTGAAATTCTGAGATTCGGATCATCTCTTTCTCCCCTTTATACACTTTTTACTATATATATGGGACGCGTTGTAAAAACAGAAGTTAATCCGATAAAAAAAGCGGTTAAGACTAGTCTTAACCGCTTTTTTGCACTTAGTTCTGAATATTTTTGTTCATTTGTTTAATAGCTGCTTTTTCGAGCCTTGAAACTTGAGCTTGTGAGATCCCAATTTCCTCAGCAACTTCCATTTGAGTTTTCCCTTGAAAAAAACGCTTGCGCAAAATCAATTTTTCACGCTCGTTTAATCTTCTCATTCCTTCTTTAAGGGCAATTTCTTCAATCCAGCTTGTATCTTTGTTACGGTCATCACTAAGTTGATCCATTACATAGATTGGGTCGCCCCCATCATTATAAATTGGCTCAAATAGCGAGACAGGATCTTGAATCGCGTCAAGGGCAAAAACAATTTCTTCGTGTGAAACATCGAGCACTTTTGCAATTTCTTCTGCTGTTGGTTCTTTAGAAGTTTCACCAATGATTTTCTCTCTCACTTGCAACGCTTTATACGCAATATCACGCAGTGATCTTGAAACCCGTATCGGATTGTTATCGCGCAAATAGCGACGAATCTCCCCGATAATCATCGGTACGGCATATGTGGAAAACTTAACGTTTTGGCTAAGATCAAAATTATCAATAGATTTCATGAGACCGATGCAGCCAACTTGAAACAAATCGTCGACATATTCACCACGATTATTAAACCGTTGAATGACGCTTAGCACAAGGCGCAAATTTCCGTTTACGAGCGTTTCTCTAGCGCTAGTATCACCGCTTTGCATGCTTTTAAAAAGCTTGCGCATTTCTTCATTTTTTAGTACAGGTAGTTTTGCAGTATCAACGCCGCATATTTCTACTTTGTTTCTTGCCAATGGTGACCCTCCTATCAGGAGATGATGTTCAAAATTCAGTATCTCCTTGAAAGGAAAAAATATGCACGTAGGGATGGTACGAAAAATGAGAACAAAGAGCAAAAGGGCATTATATATACATTTCACTGTTTTTATTTCTAAATTTCGAAATATTAAAAGAAAAGCGAGAAGGCTTAATTCCTTCTCGCTACACCATTTTATTAAATTCTTTTTGCAATCTTTTAATTATTCGCTTCTCAAGTCTTGAAATATAAGACTGTGAAATTCCCAGCATATCAGCAACATCTTTTTGGGTTTTCTCTTCATCTCCTCTTAAACCAAAGCGAAGTTCCATAATTTGTTTCTCTCGATCTGTTAATTGATGAAGAGCTTTTAAAAGCAGTTTCCGATCAACGGTTGCTTCCAAATCCTTTGTAATAATATCGTCTTCTGTTCCTAAAATATCAGAGAGAAGAAGCTCATTACCGTCCCAATCAATATTTAATGGTTCGTCAAACGATACTTCTGAACGAAGCTTATTATTGCGTCGCAAATACATAAGGATCTCATTTTCAATACAGCGTGAAGCATATGTGGCAAGCTTAATTTTCTTTTCTGGATTAAATGTGTTAACTGCTTTAATAAGGCCAATTGTCCCAATGCTTATTAAGTCTTCAATATTTATCCCCGTGTTTTCAAATTTACGAGCGATATACACAACAAGTCGCAAGTTACGTTCAATAAGAATCGAACGGGCTGCTTCATCTCCATTCGGAAGCTTTGTAAGCAAAACAGCTTCTTCTTCCTTAGAAAGTGGAGGCGGTAGTGCTTCGCTTCCCCCAATATAGTATACTTCATCCGTTTTTAAACCAAGCTTAATTAAGAGTTTGTACCACCATAATCGCAAGCGAATTTTATATGTAGCCATTTTTCTGCCCCTTTCTTCTCTCAAATTAAGAAACGTTTGATACAACAATCATTTTTGGATGAACAATACATTCGTACGATTTTTCAGGTGAAAGTTCGACAGGACTTATGCCAACGAGAACTCGTTTTACTTTCATTTCTTCATCTTGATATTGAAAGGTTACGAAGTCAGGCTTTAAAGCTAACAATAGCTGACTCGAACTACCAACACTTCTGTATGGAACAAAGCGAATACGGTTTGTCCATTCTACAGGTAGTTCATCATAAAGATGATCTTCATCAAGACTTGATGTTAACTCAAGAAGCTTTGAAGGTACGATTTCACTCATTAGCTCTTTTACAGCAATCATAACAGGCGTTTTTGTCAACGGCTCTGTAAGCTGGTTTCCGCTGTCAATCAGCCCTTTTGCCTCTACTCTTTGTCCATTAATATGAATTGTCACTGGAATCAATTCATCATAAAGCACTTTTCTCGTTTGCAATCCTTCCACTCTCTTTTTAGAAAAATAAAAAAGAACAGGAAATGTGAGAACAATAAAAACCCAACTTACAGGATCTCCAAAGCTTGCTGAATGAGGAGCTGCAGCAGCTTGGAAAATAAGCGTGTCTGAGAACATAAAGTGAAGACCCATCAATCCTCCTCCAACCGTAAAAGTAGCAAAATAGAATGTTAATAAACTCTCAATCAAGTAGCGGAGGCGAACAAAACCAAAAGCAACAAGGACCATTACAACCGAAAAAGTGAGTTTTCCTCCATAGTGTTCTACAAAAGGAGCTGCATCTGTAAATAAAAGAATGACAATCAATGATCCAATAAAAGCTCCAAGAAGCAGTCTCCACCATTTAAAAGACCTCTTTAAAAGAACCGCACAAAGCAGCAGAAGTAGCGCATCAAATAGAAAGTTTAGTAGCCATATTAAATCAAGATAAATGGCCAACTCTGTTCCACTCCTCCCTCTTATTCTTCTTTTGTTATGAATTAGTATAAAACACTGTCCCACCAAAGTCTGTCAGTTCATGATGAGAGAAAGAAGTAATTTTGACGTTTTTTTGCTCATTTTTTTTTATTTTATGCTTAACGACGACGATTACGGTTTCGTAAGAATGTCGGAATATCTAGCGCATCATCAGATTGAGATGGCTGTGAAGAAGGACGGCTGTACTCCTGTTGAGAAGTTGGCTGTTCTTCACGCTTTGGCGCAGGCTCGCGTTTTAAAGGCTCACGCTTTGGCTGTTCACGTTCATATTTTTGAGATAGTGGTGGACGTGATTGCTGTGCTGCTTTTGTAAGATTTGAATCATCAAATCCTGTTGCAATAACTGTAACAACAATCTCATCTTTTAAATTTTCATTGATAACCGATCCGAAGATCATGTTTACTTCTTGATCTGATGCAGAAGCAACAATATCAGCAGATTCTTGAACTTCATAAAGGCTTAAGTTTGTTCCACCTGTAATGTTCATAAGAACCCCTTGCGCTCCATCAATAGATGTTTCAAGAAGCGGACTTGAAATCGCTTTTTTCGCTGCTTCCGCTGCACGATTTTCTCCTGTTGCAATTCCGATACCCATTAAAGCAGATCCTCTGTTAGACATAATTGTTTTTACGTCTGCAAAGTCTAAGTTGATAAGACCAGGAACAGCAATTAAATCCGAGATACCTTGTACACCTTGACGAAGTACGTTATCTGCTTCACGGAATGCTTCAAGCATTGGTGTGTTTTTATCAACGATTTCAAGAAGACGGTCATTTGGAATAACAATTAGCGTATCTACCGCTTCTTTCATCGATTGAATACCGCCTGCAGCTTGTGTTGCACGTTTTTTTCCTTCAAACGTAAATGGACGTGTTACAACACCAACTGTTAAAGCACCTTCTTCTTTTGCGATTTGAGCGATAACAGGAGCAGCACCTGTTCCTGTTCCACCGCCCATACCAGCTGTAACAAATACCATGTCAGCGCCTCTTAACGCTTCTTGAATTTGCTCTTTACTTTCTTCCGCTGCTTTTTTACCAACTTCAGGATTAGCTCCAGCTCCTAATCCCCTCGTTAACTTTGCACCGATTTGCATTTTCACTTCTGCTTTTGATAGATTTAAGGCTTGAGAATCTGTGTTAACAGCAATAAATTCTACACCTTGTACACCGTGTTCAATCATGCGGTTTACAGCGTTGTTACCGCCGCCACCTACACCGATAACCTTTATTGTTGCTAATTGATCCACATTAGTATCAAATTCCAACATCTTAAGTTCCTCCTAATTCTAGAAATTACGTTGCTTTTAATCAAAGAAATATCCGAAAAATCGTTTCATCCGATTTGATAAGTTCTTTTCATTTTTCGGCTTCTGCTTTGAATTTGCGTTTGAGTTTGAGTTTATTTTTGCGTTTGGTTTTGGTTTTGGCTGTTGAGGAGCCATTATTTCTTCCTCAACCATCTCTTCTTGAATAGGTGTACTAATATCCCGTCCTTGAATTTTTGCATTTTTATAGGCGAACTTTATTAGGCCAACACCTGTTGTAAAATGTGGTTCTCTTACTCCAATGTAATCAGGCATTGCAAGTCTTACATTGTTTTCAAGTACCACTTCTGCCAGTTCAAGAACTCCTGGCATAGAAGCGACACCACCTGTTAGTACATATCCTCCTGGAACATCTTTGAATCCTAAATTGTTTACTTCTTGGACAACCATATCAAAGATTTCCTCTAGTCTCGCTTCGATAATGTCAGCGATTTCTAGTTGGTTGAACTGCTGATGTTGATCGCTTCCAATGATTGGTACACTAAATACTTCTTCTTCTGATGCATGATCATAAAATCCATGGCCGTGAGCAAGCTTAATTTTTTCTGCATCTTCTGTTGAAGTTCTAAGACCAATTGAAAGGTCTTTTGTGATATGTTCCCCACCGATTGGAATAATTCCTGTAGCTTGTAAGTGTCCTTTGCTGAAAACAGAAACGGTTGTTGAACCGCCTCCCATATCAATCATTGCGACACCAAGATTTTTTTCATCCCGAGAAAGAGCAATTGAACCTGCTGCTAGGGGTTGCAAGCAAATATCCGTAATCTCAAGCCCTGCTCTCTCTACACAGCGTAAAAAGTTATGTAACACGGTCTTCGATCCCGTAATAATCGTGCCTTCCATCTCAAGACGGACACCTAGCATTCCTCTAGGATCTGTAATCCCTTCTAGTCCGTCTACAATGAACTGTCTTGGAATAACATCGATAATTTCACGATCAGGAGGAATAGACATAACTTGCGCTGCGTCAATAACACGTGCAATATCGCTATTCATAATTTCCCGATTCTCGCTTGAAACAGCTACAACTCCGTGACAATCTTGTAATCTTACATGGTTTCCGCTAACGCCAACAACAACGCGATGAATCTCCATACCTACCATACGCTCTGCTTGTTGGACAGCCTTCTTTATCGAATGAACGGTTTCATCTATATCAACAATCGACCCTTTTTTAAGTCCACTAGATTCCACGTTTCCAACACCAATGATATTTAGTGAATCATCACTCATTTCACCGATGATTACTTTCACACTGGATGTACCGATGTCAAGACTTACGAAAATCTCATTGCTGTTCATTCTCTGGCACCTCCCTTAACACTTCAATCCTACTTTTTTAGGAGAACAACAATTATATTTATCATATGAAACTATTCAACATATAGCTCTTTTTCCCTTTTGTGAATTGAATTTTTTTATCTTTTTTGTTTAAATAACCGTTATTTTTAATAGAGTTAGATCATAACAAGAATTTACTATTAAGTGAATGTAAAAGATTCGTAAACCTATTAAATATTAGTCTACACTAATATGAACGGCTAGAAAAGTGTAACTTACGCCCAATTGGGTATTATAAAACAAAGAAAGAGTAAAAAACACCGAAAAATAAATCTACCGCATTTTCCCAGCTCTCTTCACTTATTTTGTTCCCTTAGAAACAGTAGTTATAACGAGCTAATTATAGAACGATACTCCCTTTAAAAGGTTTCACTTTTCCTACTGAGCTTCTTCTGCTTCTTCTGCTTCATCTTCTTTTTTATCGTCTTTAAAGTATGGGTCGTAAAGTCCGTCATATACTTCAAAATCAATGACTCCTGCCGCTTCTGGTCCTAACTCACTAACGATTTGTGGATAAGCTAAAATTTTCTTTGATAAATCTTCAATATTTGCCGTTACTTCAAAACCGTCATTCATATAAAGCGTGATAAACATTTTGTTTACATCTGTTGGAGTATACTCAATTTCTGAAATTGAATGCGCAATGCTGTCTGGAATCTTAATCAGTTCTTTGATCATTTCTTCCAAACGTTCGCCATTATTCCAACCTACTAAGAGCGGTGCATCCCCATGGGTATCTTCCCCTTGATTAGATTTTAAGATCTCTCCGTTTTCTAAGATAGGAATGAATTTCCCGTCATCAGCTACGTAAGCAACACGATCATACTCTTTCACATGAATATTGATTTTGTTAGGAAAAGCCTTCTCAATAGAAGCACTCTTAATTTGCGTATTTTCTTTAATTTTTTTGCTAACATCATCTGAATCAACGCTAAAAAAGCTCGTATGTGTTGATAAATCGCTCGCTTTAATAATTTCTTTTTTGGATGTGTACTCGTTTCCTTCGACGTTAATCTTAGCCACGTTACTAAGTGATGACTGTGTGTAAAGAATAAACAAGATCAGGATAAAAAAAACGGACATATATATAATAAGTCTCCGATTAGCTCTTGATTTTCTTTGTTCCTTTAGCTTAGGTAAACGATCTTCCAAATTTACTACTTTGCGTTTATCCATGTTCATTCACCCTATATAGCTTAGTCATACAAGCAAGAGCCTGTACATATTACTAACATTATAGCACATACAGCACGCCTAAAAACGATATTCTCGCAATCGATTCTTCGTACGTGTAAGAAAAGGATTGTGTTTTGCTCCTTTATTAGAGCAAGGAAAAAGACCACTTTCTTCAAGTGATCAAAAGAATTAAAAAGTTGCATCCCTCTAATTTGCGATATAAGGGAAAGCCAATTACTCACTTTCCCTTTCTTTCACACTTTCAAACAGCTTTTCTTATGTCCTTGTTCCTTTTGTTACGGTAAATGATTTAGCTCACAATTTCAACTTCTGTGTGCATTTCAATGCCTTCTTTTTCTTTTATTGTCTTTTGAATATACTTGATAAGATCAACAACATCCTGTGCTGTTGCACTTCCTGTATTCACAATAAAGTTCGCATGAAGGTCACTTACTTTTGCTCCACCAATCTCATATCCTTTTAAGCCATTCTTTTCAATGAGCTCTCCTGCATAGTTTGGAAGCGGATTTCTGAAAATACTTCCTGCACAGGGAAAATTCCATGGCTGCGTTTCTTTACGATAGTCTTTGTTCTTTTGAATTTTTTCAACAATTGCCTCGCGATTTCCTTCTTCAAGAGATAATACAGCCTCGATACAAATACCAGGACGTTCATTTTGAAGAATAGAGTGGCGATATGAAAACTGAAGTTCATCGTTTGTTAACCATTCAATTGTTCCATCTTCAAATAAAACAAGCGCTTTTTCCAGTATCTTGGACATATCAGAACCGTGGGCTCCTGCATTCATGTAGACAGCTCCGCCCACAGAGCCTGGAATTCCCGCAGCAAACTCGAGCCCTGTAAGCCCTTTACGACTTAGCTGTGTTGCAAGTGCAACAATGGAGTATCCTCCTCCAACTTTTACCTTTGTTCCCTCAACTGTAAGATCGCTAATATCTCGACCAAGCTTAATAACTGCTCCTTTAATTCCTTCATCAGACACAAGCAAGTTAGAGCCGCGACCAATTGCTCGCCATGGAATGTTATGTTTCTTAATAAGAGTCATTGCTTTCTCAAGACCTTGAACGCTATTTGGCTCAATAAAGAGCTCCGCAGGGCCGCCAATTTTAAGCGTTGTATGATGTGCGAGAGGCTCATGCTGAAGCACTTTTCCTACATTATTTTCTTTTAGTTCTTGCACTAACCGTTCCATAGAATCCTCCTACGTTTATCTAGCTATATACGTCCACTTTATTATATGTGGGTATTGACCTAATAGTGATTTTGACCATTTTATTAAAGGTGACAAAAGTTATTTTGTCAAGTTCTTCAAAAGCTCATAAAGAACAGTTGCTGCATTTGGCATACCTAACTTTTTCGATGCAGCTCTCATATCTTTCAGCTTTTGCTCATTAAGTAAAATTTTATCAATGGACTCAAGCAAGCGTTCACCTGTTAAATCAGCTTCTAAGCAAAGCGTTGCTGCATCATTGTCGCTTAGTGCACGTGCATTTTTTTCCTGATGGTTATTTGTTACATACGGACTTGGGACTAAAATGCTCGGAAGCCCTAACGCGGTAATTTCTGAAAGAGTTGTTGCTCCTGCTCTCGCTACGATCAAATCAACACCAGAAAGGACTTCTGGCATGTTATGTAAGAAAGGCTTAACAATAACATTTCCTTGCGCTCCCGCTTCTTCAAGCTGCTTCACAACTCGCTCATAGTGCACATCACCTGTCACATATAAAAATTCGTACGGTTTTTGACCCGCTTCCTTTATAACGCTTAACAGCGCATCATTAATTGGGCGAGCCCCTCGGCTTCCTCCCACAATAAGTACACTTTTCTTAGTTAAGCTAAGACCAACATCTTTTTTTCCTTTTACTCCGTCCTGATTAAGTACTTCAGAAGCACGGGGATTTCCTGTCATAACCACTTTTTCACTAGGGAAAAAAGCTTCTGCCTGTTCAAAGCATACAGCTACTTTATCTACATATTTGCTTAAAAACTTATTTGTTAAACCTGGAACGCTGTTTTGTTCATGAATAACGGTTGGAACCCCAAGCTTTGAAGCAGCGTAAACAACAGGGCCACACACGTATCCTCCTGTTCCAATTACAACATCTGGTTTAAATTCTTTAATATACTTTTTACTTTTAGATACACCCTTTAAAAAGCGGGCTACTGTTTTTACGTTATCAAAAGATAGCTTTCTCTTAAACCCTGAAATTTCAATTGCTCGAAAAGGAATACCTGCTCTTTTCACAATATCGCTTTCAAGTCCTTTTTCTGAGCCTATATATAAGACTTCTGTATTAGTTTCTTGTTTTTGAATTTCTCTAATAAGGGCTAAAGCCGGGTAAATATGACCACCCGTTCCGCCTCCACTTACGATTACTTTCATATCTTTCACCTCATCTGCACAACTTTTTAAATCATACCATAAAATTATATTACATAGATGATATGAAATTTACGTTTTTTAAACATTTTCTCTTCTATTATTGCATGAAATTTCTATTACAGAGACATTCCTAACTATTTTACCAAAAATAATAAGAAATAGAAAAAAAGAACTGCTACAATTGTAGCAGTTCTTTTTTAGTAACGAGAATGTCGACTAACGTTTAGCAGCACTCCAACAGCTGCTAGCATAAGTGTTAAGGAAGATCCTCCATAGCTTAAAAACGGTAGCGTAATCCCTGTGACAGGGATTAAATTTGTTACAACTCCAATATTAATCATTACTTGTATAGCAACCATTGAAATAACCCCAATAGCTAGAAAACTACCGTACAAGTCAGGAGCTCCAAGCGCTATCCTTACTCCTCTCCATAGAAGGAGAGCAAACAGGATGAGCACAATCGAGCCTCCAATGAAACCAAGCTCTTCTGCTAAGATAGCAAAAATGAAATCTGTTTGAGGTTCTGGCAAGTAAAAGAACTTTTGTCGACTTTGTCCAAGTCCCATTCCAAGCAAGCCTCCTGGCCCGATGGCATAGAGTGATTGAATAACCTGAAATCCACTTCCTAGCGGATCTTCCCAAGGATCAAGGAAAGACGTAATTCGCTTGATACGATAAGGTGCAGAGGCGACAAGAGCAACAAAGCCTGCTACCCCAACAAGTCCTAAATACGCAAAATGACTAATTCGGGCTCCCGCTACAAAAATCATCACAATACATGTTCCAACCATTACTGTTCCAGTTCCTAAGTCAGGCTGAAGCATAATGATACCAAATGCTAGAAAGACGAGCCCGAGTGAAGGCATTAGTCCTTTCTTAAAAGAAGTGATCTTCTTTTGATTATCTGCTAGATATTTGGAAAGAAACGCAATCATCGCAAGCTTCATGAACTCTGAAGGCTGAATGGAAAAAGCTCCAACGCCAATCCAGCTTGTAGAGCCGTTTCGCGTCATCCCTACTCCAGGAACGAGAACAAGTACAAGAAGCACAAAGCAAATGATAATAAGGGATTTTGACCATTTCCGCCATGTCCAGTAATCAATGTTCATAATAACAAACATGGCACATACCCCAAGCCCTGCAAACAATAGCTGTCTCTTAGCAAAAAAGAACGAATCATCAAACTTGTACGAAGCCCATACAGCACTTGCACTGTACACCATAATGAGTCCAATTGTAAGCAATGAAAGAGTTAATACAATTAAAATGAAATCTGGCGTTGTTTTTTTAGTTGACAATGTAGCACACCTCTGACTACAAGAATTCAGAGCTTCTTCCTAAGGTGTGAACAGTTTTTGAGACAAGCTCCTATTTTAGCTTATGCACGCAATTAATAAACATGTCACCGCGCTCTTCAAAAGTTTTAAACTGATCCCAACTTGCGCATGCAGGTGATAAAAGAATAACGTCTCCTTCTTCTGACAGTTTATATGCTGCTGCAACAGCCTTCTCTACATTATCGACACGTTTGATTGTTTGTATTCCCACATTTTTTGCAGTCTCTTCAAGCTTTGGTGCTGTTTCTCCAAATGTGACAAGCGTTTTTACACATGAGAGCGCCTCTTCTAAATCTTCAAATCCATTTCCACGATCAAGACCGCCAGCTAATAAAATGACGTTCTCTTTAAAACCAGAAAGTGCTGCCTTTGTTGCTAAAATATTCGTTGCTTTTGAATCATTATAAAACGCTCGGCCATCAATATTTGTAACGTACTGCATTCGATGTTTAACACCTGTAAATGTTTTCAAAACACTAACAATCGCTTCTGTGCTTGCTCCGTAAAGCTTGCATGTAGCAATCGCCGCTAAAACATTTTCAATATTGTGCTCTCCTTTTAATAAAACATCATCCCAGCTAATAATTTCCTCTTTTTGGAACATCAGTTTATTTCCTGATAAATAAGCTCCCTCTTTCAGCTCTTTATGACGTGAAAAAGGTACAACTTTTGATTTGATACTCCCGAGATTAGCAAAAATGACAGGGTCATCAGCATTGATAACTGCATAATCTTCTTCATCTTGATGGCTAAATAAATTAAACTTCGCTTCAACATATTCCTCTTTTGAAGAATGATAGTCTAAATGAGCATCAAAAATGTTTAATAATACAGCTATCTTAGGTTTGTATTCTCGTATTCCCATAAGCTGAAAAGATGACAGCTCTGTAACAATAACTTGGTCTTTTTCTGCTTTAGCTCCAACTTCACAAGAAACCGTTCCAATGTTGCCTGCAATAAGGGGTTCTTTTTGGGCTGCTGCTAAAATCTCATAGATGAGAGTTGTTGTCGTTGTTTTTCCATTGCTTCCCGTAATTCCGATAATTGGAGCTTCCGACAACTCATAGCTTAACTCAACTTCTGTAATAACAGGAATCTCTCTTTTTAAAGCTTCTTGGAGAAAAGGAATGCGATATGGAATTCCAGGATTTTTCACAACCATATAAGCATTATCTAAAAGGGATAGAGGGTGCTCTCCAAATACAGAAGAGATCCCCTCTTTTTCTAGTTCTCTTTTTACTTCTTCTTCTGGTTCTGTACGGTCTGTTACCGTTACATTAGCTCCAAGTCTATGTAGAAGTTTAGAAGCGGCTAGCCCACTTTTGGCTAATCCTAAAATAACCACATTTTGATTTTCATATGTTTTGATTGTTTTCACTTAAATCCACACCTCAATATAAATGCCTAAAATCGCAAATAGTAAACCAACTGTCCAGAACGTCATAACAACGCGCCATTCGCTCCACCCGCTAAGCTCATAGTGGTGATGAAGCGGACTCATTTTAAAGATGCGTCGTCCTGTTGTTTTAAATGAAATAACTTGAATAATAACAGATAGCGTCTCAATAACAAATACGCCTCCGATAATAATGAGCAGAATTTCAGCGTTAATTAAAATAGCAATTGTAGCAATAGCTCCTCCAAGCGCTAGTGAACCTGTATCTCCCATAAACACTTTTGCTGGATAAGCGTTAAAAACTAAGAAGCCAAGTAAAGCTCCAACAACAGCTACAGAGAAAATAGCTACGTTAAACTGCCCTGCATACCAAGAAAGCACAGCAAAAGCTCCAAATGCAATCGCTCCTGTTCCAGATACAAGACCGTCAAGCCCGTCTGTTAAGTTTACGGCATTTGAAAACCCAACAAGCCAAATAATTAGAAAGATAACATAGAAAATACCAAGCTCGATTTCTACATCTGTACCCGGAATATTAACCGCTGTTGATAGATTAGCTGAACGCGCTACAATGTAAAAAATAACGGAAATAACAATTTGTCCAAGCAGTTTCTGCTTTGACGTTAATCCTAAGTTACGCTTTAGGACCACTTTAATAAAGTCATCTAAAAAACCTAATAAACCAAATCCAATTGTTACAAATAGAAGTAAGAATGTTTCAACTGTTGGTTCTAGATAAATATTTGTCATCACAAGTGTTGTGATCACGATGGAAAGTAAAATCATAATTCCGCCCATCGTTGGCGTTCCAGCTTTTTTCTGGTGTGATTTTGGTCCCTCATCACGAATGCTTTGGCCAAACTTCAAACGCCTTAAAAACGGAATGAAGAAAGGGGAACAAACCGCCGTTACTAAAAACCCCACCAAAATTGTTACTAATATCAATTGCTCAAACACGTGATTTCCTCCTCTTAACATCAAAAAACAGATCTAGGGTTTATGCCTGCTTCGTTTTGCTTTCAATAGATTCTAGTGCAACTTTGCGATCATCAAAGTCATTAACAGTTCCACCGATAATTTGATACGTTTCATGACCTTTACCAGCAATTACGATAACATCTTTAGCCTGCGCTTTGTTGATCGCGTACTGAATTGCTTCACGACGGTCTTCAATTGTTGTAAAGTTTTCTTCTGTGAGCTCTGCTGTCATATCGTTTAGAATCTCTTTTGGATCTTCACTTCTCGGATTGTCAGAAGTAAAGATTGCTTCTGTACTATATGACACAGCCACATTGGCCATGATTGGACGTTTGGTTTTATCTCGGTCTCCACCACACCCAACAATAACATATATATTTTGCTCGGCAAATTGTTTGACCGTTTTTAACACATTTTCTAAACTATCTGGTGTATGAGCATAATCGACAATAACTGTATAGTCTTGTCCTCCATTGACAACTTCAAAACGACCGTCAACGCCTTTTACTTTAGAAAGAGCTGCTACAATTGTTTCTAAATCTACATTAAGCGCAAATGCAGCCGATGCTGCAGCTAAAATATTATAAATGCTAAACTCACCAATTAAATTAACGTGCATTGTCTTATTTCCAAGAGGCGTCACAAGCTCAAATGTTGTTCCGCTACTTGTCATTTCAATATTGCGAGCCATAATGTCGCTTTCTGCGTGAATACCATACGTTAGTAGAAAAGCAGTTGTCATTTTTGCATATAGTTTTGATGAAGCATCATCAGCATTTAGGACAGCATATTTAGGAGACGTTTCCTCAAATCGGTTTCCAAGCTGAGAGAAAAGAAGACCTTTCGCATAGCGATACTCTTCCATTGTATGATGATAATCAAGGTGATCTTGCGTTAAATTCGTAAATACAGCTACATCGTAATCACAACCGTGAACACGTCCTAAATCAAGCGCATGTGATGAAACTTCCATTGCTGCAACTTCGACATTTTCATCAACCATCTTGCTGAAAATACCTTGTAGGGCAAGCGATTCAGGAGTTGTGTTTTGAACAGGATAAACTTCGGAACCAATTCTTGTTTCAATTGTGCCAATAACACCTGTTTTTTGTTTTTTCTCTTGAAAAATAGCTTCTAATAAATGCGTTACGGTTGTTTTTCCATTTGTTCCTGTTACGCCAATAAGCTTTAACTTTTCAGTTGGTTGTCCGTAAAAAAAGTTGGCAAGCAAAGCCATAACTCGTCTTGTGTCTTTAACAATCACAACTGGAATATCAACATCTAGCTCATGTTCTGCTACAAGAGCTACTGCACCTTTTTCAACTGCTGTTTTGGCATAGTCATGTCCGTCAACCGTATACCCTTTCACACAGAAGAACAAGGAGCCTTCTTCAACTTCTCGGCTATCCATCTTAAGAGAAGTAATCTCTGGATTTTCGTTACTTGTAACGTTGAACTGCCACTTTGGCAAAACGTTAATTAATTCTGTTAGTTTCATTGTATTCAAACCTTCCTTTACCTAAACCATTGTTGTACCATTTTATGTCCACAAACTCAATATAAGGGTTAGTTGCATCATTCCTCTTCCCATTTTACAGAAAAATAAGCCACGGGGGAATTCCCCAAGGCTTATTTCTTGAAATAATTTCATTTCCAAATCCGCTAAGCATACGCTAACCTTTATAAAATTGCCCGTAGAGTTTATTTTTCTCCTAAATAAATTCTAACCGTAGACCCTGCTTTAAGTTTTGTTCCAGCTTTTGGAGACTGTTTCACAACAACATCTCCATTTCCACTTGCATCTATTTTTAAATCAACAAGCTGCTCTCGTAAGTCTTTTTTATCTAGGCCTACTAAATCTGGTGTTTCAATCATTGGTGTTTCAAGCCATGTTAGTTCTTTTTCAATTTGATCTTTACGCGGTTTAACTCCCATTGCTCGCAAGCTATCTTCCATAATGTTTCCGACAATCGGAGCTGCTACTACTCCTCCAAACTGTACGGTTCCTTTTGGATTATCAACAGCTACATATACAACAAGCTCCGGGTCATCCGCAGGAGCTACGCCGATAAAAGAAACAATATGATTGTTTTCTAGATATTTTCCATCTTTTACTTTTTGCGCTGTTCCTGTTTTTCCTCCAACTCGATACCCTTCTACATATGCACCTTTACCGGACCCTTTTGCAACGACGCTTTCAAGTGCATAGCGTATTTGCTCAGACGTTTTCTCTGAAATAACTTTACGCTTCGCTTCAGGTGCCTGCTTTTTCACGACTTTTCCTGTAACAGGATCTGTCCATTCTTTGGCAATATGTGGCGTATAAAGAGTACCACCATTCACTGCAGCAGAAACAGCTGCAACTTGTTGAATAGGTGTTACAGATACACCTTGACCAAATGCTGTTGTTGCTTGTTCAACAGGACCAACGCGGTCAAGATTAAATAAAATCCCTTTACTCTCTCCCTGTAGATCAATTCCTGTTTTTTGTCCAAAGCCAAAGTCTTTAATATAATCAAAAAGCTTCTCTTTGCCGAGACGTTCTCCAAGCTCTACAAAACCTGGGTTACAGGAATTTTGTACAACTTCTAAAAATGTTTGTTCACCATGTCCGCCTCTCTTCCAACAGTGAAGAGTTGAGCCTCCTACTTCAATTGATCCATCATCAACAAACGTATCTTTAGCAAGATCTACTTTTTTCTCCTCAAGAGCAGCAGCTAGCGTAATAATTTTAAATGTGGATCCTGGCTCATAAGCGCTCCAAACCGGTAAATTTCGATTGTACACATCAGCAGGTACATTTTTAAAATTTGTTGGATCAAAATCCGGTCTGCTTGACATGCCTAGAATCTCTCCATTTTTGGGATTCATTGCAATCGCAATCATCCCATCAGGATTGTATTTAGAATCAGCAAGGTCAAGTTCTCTTTCTAAAATAGTTTGTACTTTTGTATCAATTGTCAGCTTTAAATTCAGTCCATCTACAGGGGCCGTATAGTCATCTGCAATATTAGGCATTCTTTTACCTTTTGCATCAGAGTAAAATTCAACTGCTCCTTTTTCCCCGCTAAGCTGCTTGTCATAATATGCTTCAAGACCTGTTAGCCCTTGGTTATCAATTCCTGCAAACCCTAATACGTGAGATAAATAGCTTCCAAATGGATAATAACGAATAGAATCTTCCGCAATATAAACTCCTTTTAATCCAAGCGCGCGTATTTCTTTTGCTTTTTCATGAGAGATTTTACGCCCTTCTGGATTAATTCGTTCACTTGCTGCTTTCTTTGTAACATGCTTGTATGCTTTTTCTTTTGACATATTAAGTACAGCAGCAAGCTTTTCTGCAGTTTCTACAGGATCTTCAATTTGTCTCGGAACAATTAAAACAGAAGGGGCACTTTTATTTGTTGCAAGCTCTACTCCATTTCGGTCTTGAATTTCGCCACGTTTTGGCTCAAACGGAATGTTTCGGCTCCACAAACTTTTGGCTTGCTCTGTTAATGTGTCTCCTAATACAAACTGAACGTATCCTAAGCGAACGTTAATAATCGAAAAGATAAGAATCCCGACAAAAAGGACGATTAACAGTCGCTTTCGAACGGTAACTCCAGACACGCGCATATTACGTTTCCTCCCCTACGTTTAAGCTCGTTCTCTACTATATGCTTGTACTTTCTCATATAGAACGAACAGAGGAGGCCTATTCACAAGCAAAAGTTCCCACAAATAAGAATTAAACGCTCTTACTTGTGAGAACATTAGATTTACTGAAAACCGTAATCTTTTAATCTATTAATCAAGCGGTGCGTTGCTGTCACTTGATTCTTCTTGTTCTTCATTACTATCTTCTCGCTTCTCTTCAGCTGCTTTCTTTGCTGAGTGAAGTTCCACGCTTAAAAGACTTTTATTTTCCAATGAGGCACCTTTTTCAATACTTTGACTGCCTTTTGCTACATATCCGTGACCGCTAACAGCTGTTTTTAAATTAAGCAGCTCGCTAATTTCGAGCACATCACGGTAAGAAAATCCGGTTAAATCAGGCATTGTTGGTGAACCATCTGTTTGTAGGAAAACCTTGTTTCCATAAATGATTCTTGAACCCGGAGCAGGCTGCTGCTCTGCAATTGTTTCCCCGTTCCCAATAATAACTGGAGATAGCCCTTTTCCTGTTAATTCTTTCTTTGCTTCCTCAACAGAAGAACCAACATATGAATCTAGCGTGTTTCCATACTTTGTTTCACTAGATTTTGTTTTCTCTTTTTCTTCTTCACTAGGTTTCACCTGTAAATACTGCAAACTTTTTTGCATTGTCGGATTGAACACTTCAGCAACTGGCTTTCCACCTGTTTCATATGCTTTCAAATGAGGCTGCTTAACAGCAACGTACATCACTAATTCAGGATCATCTGCTGGAGCCATTCCCATAAATGAAAACGTATAGTTTTCACGGCCTGTCAGATACTTACCGTCCTCTCCTGCAATTTGTGCTGTTCCTGTCTTCCCTGCTACTTCATATCCATCAATGTCATAAGCAGCACCTGTTCCATGCTCGCCTGTAACAACTGTACGAAGCAGTTTACGTACTTCTTTTGCAGACTCAGCAGAGATTGGTTTACTTACTACTTCCGGTTGTGTTTCTGAAATCACTTTATCTTTTTGAGAATCAACCACTTTTTTCACAACGTACGGCTTCATCATTTTTCCGTCATTGGCAACTGCCGTTACAGCTTGGATTTGTTGAATAGCTGTAATAGCTGAGCCTTGTCCAAATGCTGTTGTAACTTGTTCAAGCGGTTTATTGTACACAAATTTACTTCCCACTTCGCCAGGGATATTAATTCCTGTCTTTTTATCAAGACCAAATTTCTTAAAGTATTCCATGAGTCGATCAGGACCGATTTTCTCTATTGCAAGCTTTGCGAAAGCGACATTTGAAGAACGCTGCACTCCTTCGTTATATGTGATAGGCCCCCAGCCAACACCATTGTTATGGTCGCCAATTTTACTGCCACCTACTTTATAACTTCCCGATTCATACAGCTCATCTCCGTTGTATACGCCTGCATCAACAGCTGCTGAGAGGGTGAAAATCTTCATTGTTGAGCCAGGCTCAAACCGAGAGCTTATAGCACTGTTTCCAAAGTTCTGGATGTTCCGCTGATTTGGATTAAATCCAGGTCTATTTGACATAGCCAAAATCTCGCCTGTTTTAGGATTTGCTACAATCCCAATAATACTTGATGGTTCATACTCTTTTTGCACTTCGCTCATTGACTCTTCCAAAAAGACTTGAATTTTTTGGTCAATTGTTAAATACACATCTTTTCCTTGCTTAGGTGCAACAATGGATTCTTTTGGATTAGGAAGCTTTAAGCCCGTAGAATCACTTTCATACGTCATATAGCCATCCTTTTCTGTTAAAGCGTCGTTAAACTGCTTTTCAATCCCCATCATTCCAACAGTTTCACCTTTATCATTTTTTTGAGCATATCCAATGATATGAGAAGCAAACTCCCCATTTGGATAGAAGCGTTTAGAACTCTCTTTAAATCCAATTCCAGGTAGATTTAACTTTTCAATCTTTGCTCGAAGCTCATGATTAATGTTACGTCCGCCTGGGCCAAGTTCAACTTGAAACGCTCCTTTTCTCGTTAAGAGCGAAAGCAGCTTGTCTTCTTTCATATCAAGAAGAGGGGCAAGCTTTTCTGCTGTTTTTTCTGGATCTTTGACATGGTCTTCATAATCTTTTTCCAAAATAGCAATCACGGTATACGCTGTTGTATCTTCGGCAACAGCAGTACCATTTCGATCGTAAATTGTGCCGCGATGAGCTTCAATTGTACTTTTATGCGTATGAGCTTTCTCAGCTCGTGAAGCTAAAAGCTGACCGTTTGCTTTTCCTGTGACTTCGATATAAAAAAAGCGACCAGCTAACACAAAAAAGAGCGAACCAAATATTAAAATTAATATCGCTGCTCCTTTTCGTATTGATCGATTGTTTTGTTTCGACATTACTTCTCACTCACAACTTTCACATTGTCTGCATTCATTTCTAAGCCGAGTTTTTTAGCTTTTTCTAAAATGCGATCATATTGACTAAGCTCTTTTACTTGATCATTTAAATCCATATTTACTGTTTTTTGAGCTTTTACTTTTTCTTCTACTTTTTGCACATTCGCATTTGCTTCATATAGAGCAGCTTGATTCGAAATAAACTGAATCGAGCCGAACAGCATAAACCCACAAAACGTTACATAAATAAGCTTTTCACCTAAAGGAAGACGTACTTTTTTCTTTTTTGTTACATGTTTAATTTCGTGCTGGACAACTTTTTTTTCTTTTTCTTTTAATTTATACGCTAAGTTATTCAATGCAACCCCTCCCTTTTTTATCGCACCTTCTTATTCTTTTGCTTTCTCAGCTATACGTAGCTTAGCAGAGCGTGCACGATTGTTTTCATTAAGCTCTTCTTCACTCGGAAGAATTGGTTTTCTTGTAATCAGCTTTAATGCTGGCTCATATTCTTTCGGAATGATAGGCAATCCATGAGGCAAGTCTGGTAAAGAACTTTTTTCTTTGAACATTGCTTTACAAATGCGGTCTTCTAATGAGTGGAACGTGATAACACTAATACGTCCGCCTTTTCTCACAACATCAATTGCTTGTTCAAGCGCCATTTCAAAAACACCTAGCTCATCGTTGACAGCAATTCGAATAGCTTGAAACACCCGTTTTGCTGGATGTCCGCCTTTTCTACGAGCTGGAGCTGGGATTCCTTCTTTAATTAGTTCTACAAGCTCACTTGTTGTTTCAATTTTTTTCGTTTCTCGATAACTTTCAATTTTTCGTGCAATTTGCTTAGAAAACTTTTCTTCTCCATATTGGAAGAAAATTTTCACAAGCCTTTCATACGGCCATTCATTTACAACGTCAAATGCACTTAGCTTTGATTGTTGATCCATTCGCATATCTAGCGGAGCGTCATGATGATAGCTGAATCCTCTTTCAGGGGTATCAAGCTGTGGGGACGAAACGCCTAAATCAAATAAAACTCCATCAACTTTTGTAACGCCAAGTTCTGCAAGCTTTTCTTTTAAAAAGCGAAAGTTACTTTTCACAAACGTTACTTTTCCTTCATAAGGAGCTAGCTTTTCTTTTGCATTTTCTAATGCTACATCGTCTTGGTCAAAGGCAATAAGATGACCTTCTGATGATAGCTGTTGTAAAATATATTCACTGTGTCCTGCTCCACCAAGGGTACAGTCCACATAAATGCCGTCGGGTTTAATATGTAATCCCTCTGCTGCTTCTTCTAATAAAACTGTCTTATGTTTGAACATGCTAGCACCTACTTTTTGTTCCCTAAACTATTACACCCTCTAATTTAGGATGCTTTTTTTATTATATATTAAATTACTTGTTTTTTTTAGCTTTTTCTACAAACTATCGACGAATTTTGTCAATTTATTATGTCATTGTAAAACATGAAAAAAAACATCCAATTACTCCCACAGTTTGAAGGCTAAAAAAACGCTTTCTGTTGCATTATAATGTTCACATTTTACGCTTGAAAAGTCCTGATGTGTTTTTCTTTTGAAATTGTTCTTCTTTATTAGTATCTCCGACTTGATTTCTTTCTTACAAACAAAAAAATGTTTTTTTTATAAAATGTTTTTCTTTATAATTTTAATTCTATTTGGTCAAAAAAAAATCCTGCTAGTGGCAGGATTTTCTTATAAATAAATAATTTTCAATTTATGATCAAACTCGACAGAACAGCTTACAAGTTCGTCTACAAATGTAAAACCATATTTATTTATGTAGTAAAAAACGTTCCAAATTCTTTCCTGTGGCGCATTTTGTGGGACTAGAGCATTTTCAATCGAAAGATATTTATTCCAAGTCGCACTATGTCTTTTCAAGTGATCTTTCTCCATAATTTGGCTAATAGAGGATATTTGTCTCATAATAAGCTGTCGATTTTTATGAAGTAGATCTACATAATTTTTATTTTCTTGCAATACTTTATCACGAAATAATGAATGGACTTTTTCTACTTCTTCTTCTAAATATTCAATATGAGAAAGATATGCTCCTTGCCCACTCTCTTTTAGCCATTCATCTCTACGTACAGAAACGTTGCCAGAGAAAACGTCTTCTAACGATAAATCTAATTTTTCCATATCTCTCGCAATGCCACGTTCAATAAATGCGTAGGAGAGTCTTGGAACAACAGGAGGCATCTTCATATCAAAAGTACCAAAAACATCCCCAAGTTCAGCCCAATAAGCTACTTCCCCTGGTCCCGCGATAAAAGCAAGCGTTGGGAACAAATATTCTTGCATAAGAGGACGAGTTACTACATTATTGCTTAAAAGTTCGGGTTTCACTTCAGCAATCGTTAAAAGCTCATCTTCTGAAAGTTTAATGCTTCCATTTTTCCCGTAAAATTTTGCTCCATTTCTTTGGAGCAATACGCGACGTCCATCTTCTGAATAAAAAATATGGGCATTAGCTATGTCTGTTTCAATGGCATTTTTATAGCGATGGCGAAGTTTCACCTGCGTTTCTTCAAGGGCTTCACTAATTTCAGCATTCTTTTTAATAAGTTGTGTGAAGAAATCAGCTTCAATTTTTCTTAAAGATGATGAACCTGAGTCAATTAAAATGAGGCCATGTTTGCTGAATAACTTTGTGATGAGGAGAGCAAAGAAGTCAACGTACGTTGTCGCACTTTGCAAACAGGTTTCAACAAACGATAGTGCTTTTTTAGAATACTCTTTTTCGCCGAATGCTTGAAAAGCTTCCTTCACCCACTTTTGGAGGGTTTCTTTATGAAGTACTGCCTCAGAAGCCATTTTCTGTTCTCCATCTTTGTAGACGTGTTTTTTCATCCCATTTTCTTCTACAAAAATATGGTTAATCTCAGCAATATCATGATCTTCTCCTGCAATCCAAAAGACAGGGAGAACGCGCGAACCTAGCTTTTCCTCCTGCTCTTTTGCTAATTTAAGAATAGAAACAATTTTATTTATCGTATAAAGCGGACCTGTTAAGAGACCTGCTTGCTGTCCGCCGACAACAACCGTTGTTTCCGCGTTTTTTAAAGTCTCAATGCTTGCTAGTGTTTCTTTACAGGCACCTAAATGTTCGTTATATGAAAGCAAATGATTTACTAATGCCTCTCTTGGTAACGAGCGAAGCATTAAGTCCTCTTTTCGCTCTTTATAAACGTTTGGAGATAAAACATCATAATGAAAATATTCTCCAATAAAAGAATCTCCATTCACATAATCGTTCATAAGTGGATTAAGAGGTTTTCCCGCATAATCTATAAGTTCCATTGATGAACTTCCTTTCTGTACTCGAATTCACACTTCTCATTATCAATGCTATGCGTTCATTCGTCTAGTAAATAGCCTCAGCTAAATATTTTGAAGACGACTAAAAATCCCATATATAAAAAGAGCTAAATGTGCAATAAAAAAAAGAAGAAAGCTCACTCTCCAAAATCCTTTTAAAATTCTTTTAAATTGGACGTCTTTCGTCTTCTTCCACTGTAGCAATGTTGTGAGAGCTGCAATAGTTAAAAGGATGAGTAAAATAAGCCATAAATATGAGCCTTCCCAAATAACGGCAGATAGGCAGTATACAGAGAAAATAAGGATAACGGTTGTAATATCAATTGATAGATGAAAAGCTCTTCGATTGCTTCCCAAAACTTTGCGAAGCACAGCATAAAACAGAATAAACGCCACTAAAGGAAGCGTTATAAGCGTTGCTAAAATCGCTGAAAAGATGCTTCCCATCCTTAACTCTCCCCCTTTGCTAATCCTTTTATAGAAGCGTATAAAAATGATAAGAGAGGCGTCTCGATTTTCTTTCTCTCCGCTTCTTCCAACACGTAACCAACGATTGCATCAATCTCTGTTATACCTCTATTTTGCAAGTCTTGAAGCATGGAAGAACGGTTATCTTTGGTGTTTTTGCAGATTGTTAATACATTTTCAAAAGTACTTTCCACATCTTTTAACTCTAACACATTATGTACTTCATTAAGTAAAGCTCTCATATTTTGAAGAAAGTAGAGATTTTCTAAGAGAACTCCATTTTTTACTTTATAAAGAGCTGTTAAGGGGTTAACGAGTATATTTATAACAAGTTTCCCAAGAAGCATTTCCTTCCAATCATGTTCATAAACAAATGGAAATCGTTTGTCATATCTCAAAAGCGAAGAAAGGAATGTTTTCTCCCCTCTCCATACACTTACTTTTGTTTTTCCCTCTCCTTTGTGATGAACGGTATTTTCATTAAGCCGCAATGCTCCATGCTCAACAACTCCTAGAAAAACATTTTCAGCTGTTAATTTATCAAGCATTTTTAAGTGATTCATACCATTTTGAATAAAGAGCAGAGGACGGCATGTAGCCTTTAAAATGGGCATAATTGAAGAGAGCTGATATTCCTTTAACGTTACTATAGCGAGATGACCTTCATCCACATAAGAAGAGATTGGTTTTACTTTTGGAAAAAAGCGAAGAGAAGCTTCTTTATAAACTAAAATCCCCTTTTGCTTAATAGCATTTGCTTGTTCTTCTGTTTTAGTGTATAAAGTAACATCCCATTGTTCTGATAAATACCCTGCATATAATAATCCAAGGCTTCCCCCACCAATTACGTCTAGTTTCTCCATTTTGCTCTCCTTCTATCATTTTTCCTTTAAAAGTCTTTTCTCTCTTGTATTGTACCAACAGAAGGAAAGAAAAAAAAGAGCTGAAGAGGGGCAAAAATCTCATTTTTATTCTTCTCCTAATATTATCATGTGCTCTCTTCACCCTCCTTAAGAACATTTCCTAAGCATTGTACGAGCAATTTTCTAATAATTTAGTATATAATAAAAACAAGGGGTTCTTTATTACTTCTACAAGGGGGATTTTTTATGTATAACAAAGATGTAAAGAGGCTAAAAATCAACTACAAGACGCTCGAAGAATTTAAGAAATTTAAAGAATACGGCATACAAGAGCTCTCCATGTTAGAAGATTTACAAGCAAACATCTCAGAAAATGAAATAGAGTCACCTTTCTTTGGAATTTATTTAGGAGATAGTTTAGTCGCACGTATGAGTTTATACAAGCGAGGAAAGAAATATGATCAATACTTTGAACCTTCTCAAGAATATCTTGAAATATGGAAACTTGAGACGCTGAAAGACTATCAACAACAAGGATATGGAAGAGCTCTTATCGAATTTGCCAAATCGTTTAACTTACCTATTAAAACAAGTCCACGTGTTAAGTCAAGTGAATTCTGGAACAAGATGGGATTCACTCCTGTAAAATACGATATGGATCGAGACTTAGGCGAGAATCCACTTGTGTGGCATCCTGCTGGTGTTTCTCAAAAAGCTTAACAACCTTATAAATAAAAAAGACAAGAAGGGATTTCCCTTCTTGTCTTTTACTTCACTTCTTCCACTTTTTCCTTTACAGTTGAGTCACTTAAAACAACTCTTTTTGCTCTTTCCATAATTTCAATAAGCGCTTTATAGTCATCTCTTACAACAATTAAATTTGTTTGTAGCATTTGTTTTTCCTGCTCCAACCTGTTTACTTTCTTTTCTAACTCTTTTATTTTCAAACTAAGCTTTTTATTTTCTTCTGCAGTTTCCAAAGAACCACCATTTCCATTTTTAAGATTCTGCAGATAGCTAATAATCTCATCAAGCGTTAACGTTTTAACCCCTGTTCCTTCCTCAGAAGCATTTTGTACAAAAATCGGTGCTGGAACAGCTGAAGACTTAAATTCTTTTCGCTGTTTTTTAGCACTTTCAATTCCTGTTTTATATTGCTTGCGAACATAGGAATTCCAACGAAATCCGCAAGCAGCTGATGTTCTTGATAGCTTTCTTCCTACTTCTTCAAAAGCGGCTAGCTGTGTCCCACCTTCTCTAATATGGCGAAGGACTACTTCCGCCAACAATAAATCTTCATCACTAGTCCATGCATCCTGCCTTGTTGATGTCATCTTTAATCCCCCCTATTCTGTTTACTATATACGTATGCAGCTAATAGGGAAGATAGACTAGAAGAAATACATGATTGTTTTTTTAAACTCTTCTTTTTCAAGACAAATAAAAAAACAGTGCAAAAATGCACTGTTTTTTTATTATTTTGCTACTTCTTTTCCTTTGTATGTTCCACAAGCTTTACATACGCGGTGTGCAAGCTTCATGTCGCCACAATTTGGGCATTCTACCATACCAGGAACTTGTAGTTTGAAATGCGTACGACGAGTTCTTTTCTTCATTTTAGAAGTTCTTCTAAAAGGTACAGCCATTCTTCCCACCTCCTTAAAAGGATTTACATCATATGAAGGCCGGTTAAGCCGGATCTTCTTAAAGGTTGTTAGTCTTTCTTGTCTTTAAAATAATCCTGAAGAACAGAGAGACGTGGATCTACTTTTTGTTCTTGATCTTCCTCTGTAATAACCTGCCAATCGTGACCAGACTGAGGGGCAGCCCCTTCTGGATTCTGTTCGTCACTAAAAACTTGGATAGGCACTTGAAGGACGATAAGTTCTTCCACTACCGGCTGTAAATCAACGATATCTTGTTCAATGTAATGAACATCTTCTCCTGTTTCTTCATCTGTTGACGTTAAAATAAAGGTTTCATCCGTTTCAATGTCAAATTCATAAGGAACATCAACAAGTGTTCTCGCACAAGGCAAGATAAGTTCCCCTTGTATTCTTAAATGAAAGGTAACATGTGTTGAGAAAATGTCTCCTCTTCCCGTAATATGAACAGGAGAAATATCACGAATCTCTCCATCTCGTTTTACGATGTCAGACAAATCTACTTTCTCATCTATATTTAAACCTTTACTTTGTAATTTACGCAGTTGGTGCACTGACCATTTCAACGTTATCACCTCAAAGCAACAAAAGTAATTATAGCCTTCACAAAGCTATTTGTCAATATTTTTTCTTTACACTATAATGTTGGTAATCGTTATCGTATATCCACTTTATCATTTTTTTTATAAATTGCAAAAGAAAAGTTTAAAAAGGAGGCAAAAAGCTTGAAAACAGTAGGTATTATCGCCGAATATAATCCGTTTCATAATGGGCACCTCTACCATATAAATGAAGCAAAGAAGCAAAGTGATACAGATTGTGCAGTCGTTATTATGAGCGGGAATTTTCTCCAGCGCGGGGAACCTGCTCTTGTTTCAAAATGGGCTCGCACTGCAATGGCTTTAAAAGCAGGAGCAGATGTTGTGATTGAGCTTCCATTTTTATTTGCCGTAGGACACGCTGATACGTTTGCATATGGTGCTATAAACATTCTAGAATCCCTGTCTGTTTCTTCTCTTTGCTTTGGGAGTGAACATGGAGATATCTCTGCCTTCCTAAAAGCAGCTGAAATTGTACGTGCAAACAAACCTCTTATCGAAGAAAACATTAAAGCTGAAATGAAAAAAGGGAGCAGCTACCCAAATGCAGTAACAAATGCTTTAACTCATTTTAAAACTGATTTAGATCTATCACAACCAAACAATATCCTTGGTTTTTCTTATGTAAAAGAAATTCAGAAACTTGGTGCTAAGTTAGCTCCTTTTACAATTCAGCGAAAAAGTGCAGACTATCATGATGAAAGTCTTCCAAGTGGCCCTATTGCAAGTGCTACAAGCATCCGAAAAAGCCTATTCTCAAACCAAACAACTATTGAAAGTCTTTCTTCTTTCACACCACTTTCTACAGTTGATGAGCTGCAAAAGTATAAGAAAACATATAAACTTTTGCATAATTGGGAAGCCTATTTCTCCTATTTACAGCATCAACTTTTCATTCTTTCGGCTTCTGAGCTTAAAAGTCATTATGAAATGGAAGAAGGAATGGAATACCGCTTCTTAAAAATGTTGAAAGAAGCTGACTCCTTCCAAACATTGATGACCCTTATTAAAAACAAACGTTACACATGGACAAGACTTCAGCGCATGTGCCTACATATTTTAATGAATACCAATAAAGAAGAAGCTAAAACGCTTCTAGGCAGTCCTCCTCCATATGCAAGACTTCTAGGAATGACAAAGCAAGGAAAAAACTACTTAAATACAATGAAAAAAACTTTTGAAGTTCCCCTTGTTTCAGCCGTATCTAAAATGGACCATCCCCTTTTAAATATGGATATAAAAGCAACTAGAGTATATAGCCTACCTTTAGATATAAAGGTGCGTCAGCGCTTTTTCAAGCAAGAATATACAACACCACCTATTCAACTATGAAAAAAGAGCTGTTTCCCGTATCATACGGAAAACAGCTCTTTTCTATTCTTTTTCAGGCATCTTATTTAAGTAGGAAACAGCATCGTCAAACGTATCAACAGGTACAACTTTCATATCTGTATCAATTTGTTTAGCTGCCTTTAGGGCATCTTGATAGTTAGAGTTTTTTGCTCCATGATTGTTTGGCGCAAAGAAAATCTCCGCTCCTGCTTTATCAGCTGCCACAATCTTTTGCTCAATTCCACCAATTTCTCCTACCTCTCCTTTTTCATTGATTGTGCCTGTTCCAGCAATTTGACGGCCCTTTGTCAAATCATCTTTTGTTAACTGATTATAAATTTCAAGTGAAAACATGAGTCCTGCTGATGGGCCCCCAATTTCTTCTGAGTTAATTTTAACTTTTGGATCAACAGAGATATCAAAATCTGTTACAAGTGAAATTCCCATTCCAACTCGGTTATTCAACACTTTTAACTGCTCTAGTGTAATGGTCTCTGTTTTGACTTTTTCATTTCTCTTAAATGTAACGCTTACTTTATCTCCTGCTTTTTTTCCTTCTACATATGAGATAAGATCTTCACTGTGTTTTACAAGTTTGTTATCTACTTTTGTTACAATATCACCTGTTTTTAATACGCCGTCTGCTGGCATATCTGGAGCAACTGCCATTACATAAACACCATCATATTTATACTCTATATCTTTGCCCGCTTTCTCGTACGCAATGGCAATCGCAGATTCTTGAGACATTTCCATCATATGAAGCTGACGAGTGTTATACTCTTCATTGCTTTCATTTTCACCCAATATTTCCTCTTCTTTATAAAGGTGACTAAAGTCTTGAAAATGAGCAAGTGCATAAGAAAGTGGCGTTGCTTTTCCAATACGAACCGTTGTTAACATAAGGGCCCCTTCTTCTTTATAGCCGCCTTCTACTTTCACAATCGGTTCTAACTCTTCTGCAAGTCCTGGCTTCGTAATATAGTATGACAATGGAATGAACGTAATGGAGAAGATAATAAGAACTCCAATGATAAACCATATAACTCTTTTGCTACTACTTTTCATGAAATGACTCCTTCCACGTCTCTATCTTTTCCTTAATAGCGGGAAGCTGTTTTATTGCTTCTGCTTCCCCTTGTTCAATAATTTCTTTAATGTTTGTAAAAGCTCTTGAGCTAAACTTTTCAACGCGTGGACGAATCATAATGTCACAATTTGTTTCCCGGTTTTTAACAAGTTCCATCTGCAAAATATCAAAACTTTGCAAAATAACGTCAAAAATCGAACCAATCTCAGCATCCATTTTAACACGTGAAACGTTCACACCAATAACAATATCAGCTCCCATTTCTTTTACGACGGAGACTGGGATGCGATCAACAACTCCTCCATCGACAAGAAAACGGCCATTAATTTTTTCAGGTACAAAAATGCCTGGTATCGAAATACTTGCTCTTACAGCTGGAGCAATTGGTCCTTTATCAAATACTACTTTTTCTCCTGTTTTAATATCTGTTGTTACAATTGATAAAGGGATATTTAAGTCTTCAATGTTCTTGTTTTTCGTAAACATACGCACAAGTTCTTTCACACGTTCTCCTGCAATAAAGCCCATTTTAGGTAGCGTAAGATCTGTGTAATATTTACGCTTGAACGCAAACGCAATGCGATAAAGCTGCTCCATTTCAAGCCCAGTTCCGTAAAAGGCACCAACAAGCGCTCCCATGCTACTTCCTGCTAAATAGTCAACTTCTATATTTTCTTCTTTTAAGACTTTTAAAACTCCAAGATGCGCAAATCCTCTCGCACCTCCAGAGCCTAGAGCAATACCAATTTTCGGGCGATTCATCTCCTTCACCCCATTATCCTTTATGAATTCTTTGGTCTAAATAATCCCCCAATGCTCGTATATTAGAATATGTACAACCTTCACTTTGGAGACGAAATCGTTAAAAATAGTTTATCACGTCTCCCTATTTGTTGCATGTTTAACCCAAATGTAATCTATGATAGCTAAAGGAGGAAAAGTGTGAAAACATCGTTTATAAAAACTGGTCTTCTCTCTTTATTATCTCTTATGCTAGCAAGTACTCTTATTATGTATCCAAAACAAGCTTTTGATGCCTCTTTACGGGGTCTCAACATATGGTGGGAAGTTGTTTTCCCTTCTCTTCTTCCTTTCTTTATTATTTCTGAGATGCTGATTGGTTTTGGAGTTGTTCGCTTTATTGGTATTTTACTTGAACCTTTGATGCGCCCCGTTTTTCGCGTTCCAGGTATCGGTGGATTTGTACTTGCAATGGGAATGGCTTCAGGATTTCCAGCAGGAGCCAAGCTATCCGCAAACATGCGTAAAAAAGGGCAGCTAACCCGAATTGAGGCAGAACGTCTTGCTTCCTTTACGAATTCTTCAAATCCTGTATTTATTTTCGGAGCCGTTTCTGTCGGTTTTTTTCATAATCCTCATTTAGGAGTGTTACTTGCTTGCGCTCACTATGGGGGAAATTTGCTCGTTGGCATTGCAATGAGATTCTACGGACGAAAGGAAGAGAGAGATTACCGTACTAAAGAACCAAAGAGCTCTTTTTCACCCCTCATTGCTTTTAAAGAAATGCATAAAGCTAGAATAGAAGATGGACGAATGATTGGCAAACTGCTTGGTGATGCAATTATGTCCTCTGTGCAAACGCTCTTTATGATCGGCGGATTTATGATCATTTTTTCTGTGTTAAACAGGCTTCTTTATGTAACCAACATTACATCTCTCATTGGAGAAGGACTTGGCATTATCTTTTCAGCCCTTGAATTGTCAACGTCTTTAAGCTTGCCGTTTATTTCAGGAATTTTTGAAATTACACTCGGCAATCAGCTTATTAGTGAAACTCATTCACCACTATTTCAACAAGTTATGCTCGCGTCATTTGTTCTTGCATTTAGCGGATTGTCTGTTCAAGCCCAAGTAGCAAGTCTTTTAGCAGATACTGATATTCGCTTTTCGCCCTTTTTCATGGCCCGTATCCTTCATGCTGTGTTTTCCGTTTTCCTTATTTTCCTTTTATGGAATCCGCTTCGTGAACATGTTACAACACTAAGTGGAAGCGGTGAACCTTCTCAAAGTGTTTTATCGCTCTTTTTCACAGAATGGTGGCAAATATGCATTACATATGGTCCGCTCTTCACTATTGCTATGCTTACTATATATACTTATCTTTATAGTCGAAAAATAAAGTATAAGTTATAAAAAAAAGCGATAACGCTATCGCTTTTTTTACTCTTTAAATTTTTGACTAAGCGCTTCTGCAACAGGGGCTGGCACAAGTTCTGAAATGTTCCCTCCGTATTTGGCTACTTCTTTTACAATGCTTGAACTTAAAAAAGAATATTGATTGTTTGTCATCATAAATAATGTTTCAATATTGTCATCAAGTACTCTGTTTACAGAAGTAATTTGCATTTCATATTCAAAATCAGAGACCGCTCGCAAACCTCTTAAAATAGCGCTTGCATCTTTTTGTTTCGCATACTCCATTAAAAGACCTGTATGAATCTCGATTTTAACGTTTGGCAGATGACTTGTAACGGTTTTTAATAATTCTGCTCGTTCATCAGCTGAAAAAAGCGGTTTTTTGGCAGAGTTGTGCAAGATACATACATAAACCGTATCAAACACTTTTGCACCTCTTGTAATAATATCTAAGTGGCCATTTGTTACAGGATCAAAGCTGCCTGGACAAATTGCAATGCTCCCCATAATTTTGCTCCCTTCTCTTCCTAAAACTTGTTTTATCCATGTTTATAAATCGAAATCACTGTTAATCCATATACTTCTTTTTTAACGCGGTGCAGCTTACCAATAACTTCTGGAAGTTCAACATTATTCTCATGCTCCCCCATTATAATTCCTTCTTCTTTTAATAAATGACGTTTTTGAATTCCCTCCATAAGATGCAGGAGTTTTTGCGCTTTATATGGCGGATCAAGCATAATTAAATCAAACTGTAGCTCTCGTTTCTCTATAGCTTTCAGCGCTCGTTCTGCATCATTGCGATACACTTCAGCACGATCTGTAAGCTTACAGGAATTTAGATTTTCTTTGATGGTCCGAATGGCTTTCCCATCTCGGTCTACAAAAATCATGCTTTGGAGCCCTCTACTTAGCGCCTCAATTCCAAGACCACCGCTACCTCCAAACAAATCAAGCCCTATCCCACCATCAAAATAGGGTCCAATCATATTGAAAATCGCTTCTTTTACTTTATCTGTTGTCGGGCGAGTTGTTGTGCCTGGAACAGCTTTTAAACTTAGTCCTTTTTTATCACCTGATACTACTCTCATTATTTTTCAACCTCGGCTTGTCAAGATATGTATACTTCATTTCACTTATCTTATCAAATTCTTATACAAACGTAAAATAAGCTCACTTTCTTTTAAAGTTTTTTGTGGCCTTTTGTATAACTTTTTTAGATTTGGATAAACTGACAAGTAGCAACATCTTGATGAGATGTTGTTGCCAACCGCGGAGAAGACTTACGTTCCCCATAAGTTCTTCCTCCGGTTTCTCCTCTCCCTTTGCCTTCTTATCTTGATTAACAAACATACGGGAATGTTAATCTTGCTATAGAAGGACCCTGCAATCAAGTGATTGCAGGGTTTTTTTATGTTGTCCTTTTTGGTAGAGTAAGCTTAGCTCTTATTATAAAACATTAAAGGAGAAAAGAAGATGATTCAACGTTTCATTGAACTTGGGGAAGGTTATTCAGATCTTTATGAACTATTAGAAATAGCGAGAAATCAATCACACCGTGTACGCCATCTTATGATTTTAAATACAGAAAAAGAGGGAAGAAAGCTCTCTTCCTTTCTTGTCATCCTTGAGCCTACTTCTGTTGGTTCTTTTCAGCCTCTTTATATTTGTCGCGAAGGTATTGCTGTTACAGATCAAAAAAGCAAGCGACTTCTACTGTTCGAAGCGCTTGCTGAAGATTTAGGAAAAACCATTATAACGCTTGATGTAAAACCCTCCACTTTTTTTGGTGAAAAGGAACTTTACTTCCAGCATTTAATCGGCATTTTGCGAATGAATCGCTATATTCCGCCTTTAAGCTAAATTCTATAATCCAATTTTATAATCATATTCTTTTGCTTTATCAGGTCTTGAATTTTCAAACTCTGTTTTCAGAGATCCTTTATAAGATAGAAGAACTTTCTTCACATATGGAAGGCTCTTTAATTTAGTCATTACGCCTTCTGATTTTTCTTTATCACAGTATAAAACCGCATATTTAAGCGATTTTGAAACGTAGTGAACGTTTCCATATTTTCTTAAAGCTTTTGCTTGCTTTACAGAGTTTAAATAAACGACAAGGCCTTGTCGCTCTGTCATGATCACCATTGCTTCCCCCTTTATTGCTTGTACTATGTATAATGCTAAGGCGTGTTACTAAACTGTAACACGCCTTAAAATCTATATTAGGTCAGCTACATCCACAGCTTCCACCAGCGCCGCAGCCACCGCCACAGCTTGACATCGTATCAAAAAACGGATTACCTGTTGGTACTTTAATTTGAGCTGAAACAGCGCTACCAATCTCTACACTTATTTCATCAAGCACATTTTGCAATTCTTTCTCAGCTTGCTTGAACGCCCAAATTGTACCGTGTAAGTCAACCTCTCGCTTCAAACGACGAATCTCTTTTGTAACAAGTTTAAAATCTGGATGATATTTTCCGAAACGTTGAACTTCCTCATAGCGTTCTTTCATCTTTACAAACTCGCTAATTAGAGCTTGCGCTTCCTTATCTTCCTCTAATTCTTTTAACTTTGTTCGATAACCGTCGCCGATTTCTGAATGGATAATCATGGCGGATAGCTCGTCAGCCTGTTCTAACAAATGAATGGTTTCCATCGTTGCAAACATTCATCTATACCTCCGCTTTTCTTTTTCAGATTACGTTATATGGGGCATTTTCAAAAGAAAACATAAAAATAACGCTTTTTATTACCCTTTTCCATTCTACCATGAATGGTCTTGTAATAAAAAGCGCGAAGATGAGAAAATGTGATTTTATACTTTCTTTCCTATTCAGTTATAGGCTCTTGTTCTTTTTCCTCTTTTACTTGAAAAGAAATCTCTTTTTCTACGCCATAGCTATTTTCCTCATTTTTCATCACTTCAATCTGAACCTTATGCTCTCCACCTTTTAATCCTCTTATCACAAATGCAGCCTGCTCAATAAAGATCGTCTTTTTATCATCAATCGTTATTTTGAGCACACCTTTATTTTCATCATCTCGCACAAATGAAAAGTTGTGAAGACGACAATCAATATATACGGCTCCTTCTTTCACACTATAACTCACATCTAGCGTTGGCTTTTCAGCAGCATGTGCAGCCGTCGGACCCAAAAGAGCGAAAACAAGTAATAAAATACGCAAACTCAATTCCTCCTTTTTTAGGAATAGTGTTTGCGTTTTTTTATTCTTTACTCTTTTTAATCTCCGCTTCTTGTTGCTTGAAACATTGCTAGCATCATATTTGCCATCTCAACGGAATTATAAAACTTCTCAACTTTATGAGGAATTGTCTGTTTGTAGTAGTTTAAAGACGCTAGTTCAAAATCGTTCAGGGCATGTGGATTACGCGTTAATTTACGATACCACATAGGCTGCTGCCTAATAAAATCACGTAGTTTATCTTTTGCTTGTATATATTCATACACTTCTTGGCGCATGCTGCCACCTCAACTATTTTAGTCTTTTTTGAACCAAAATGGAGACGCGTCCCCTCCCCCTTGTTGTTTCTGGGCATTGCTTTTTGAGGTATTTGAACTAAATTCCTGCATTAATCCTTGCAAGCTAGAAATAGCCGCGTTTGCGTTTGACATATAATGCTGAACTTGGTTCATATCCATTTTTTTAAGCTGACTCCAAAGCCCGCTAATAAAATCACGCTGTGAAGATTCAGTTTTTGTTTCTTCATCATCTGTTTTATAAGCATTCCAAACTTCGTCTTCTTCACCAAGCAAATACCAATCTTCATAAAACTCTTTCCATGTTTTGCGATTCGCGCGAACTTCCTCAATTAGTTTGGGATTTTTCTTCACAAAAGCTTTAAACTCCTGGACCTTTGGATGAAGTTTCTTTTTCGTTTGCGCCACGTTCTTTCACCTCGTATATATAGCCTACTAGCTATTGTAAGTATGGAGGTGTCGTCTCGTTCGCCCATTTTTATATTTTCTTTGTATGAGAAGCATCTTTATGTAAAACAAGAAAATAAGCAAGTAAAATACTAATGATACTAAGCCAAAACGTAAAATAACCAATTTCCTTCATATAATTATTTAGCATGCTATATGTTGGCATCATGCCAAAAACGTAATCAATGATTTCATTATGTAAAGTCCAAATCCCTGCAATAACAAGATGAATCATCTTAAAACGATATTCTTTAACGTAAAGTAGACCTTGAAGTGCCATCCCTGAATGTGAAAGTACGAGCATAAGCATCGCTCCATTAAAAAATCCAGTGACACCATATGTTAATAAATTCATAACAACAGCCCAAACCCCATACTTGAAAAGAGTAATGAGAGCAAGCGCTTCAAATAGTTTAAAGTTTCGATTTAATAAGAACCCAACTAACACAAAAACAAAAAATAAGCTTGCTGTTGGACTATCTGGTACAAAGGGTAAAAAGATAGCTGGCGTATGTGCAAGCTGATTTCCATACCAATAGTAACCGTAAACCGTTCCTAAAATATTAATAATAAGCAATAAAAATAAAAAACGTCGATCTTTTAAAACAATAGAAAGATACTCCATATCCTAACCTCCTTTCCCTCATTATAAGGTGTCCAAATAAAATAAGGAAGCAGGCTACTAGGAACCGGCTTCCTTATTTTTTATTCTTTAGGTTTTCCACCGCTCTCAATATATTCAGAGAGCGTTTTTAACTCTTCGTCTGTTCCTTTAAAAACTCCAGAAGGCATATTTCCTCTTCCTTCTTTTGCAATCTTTGCAATTTCATCCGCCGAGAGCTTGGTTTCTGCTAATGCAGGCCCTCCTGCTCCTCCTTCAAGGTTTTCCCCATGACATTGCAAACAGGTTTGCTCATTCGCAATTTTATACCCTTCTGCTTCTTGGTCAACTTCTGCGACGTTTTTAATTTCACCTTGTGCTTCACGCTCTTCCCAATTAACTGCTTTTACAGATTCCCATGTTAAGTAGAACGTTCCTGCTACAGCTAAAAGCATAAACCCTGTTGCAAACGGGCGTTTTGTTGGTCTTCTTTCAGGCCCCCTGTCAAGAAATGGTGCAAGTAAAAGTGCTCCAAACGCAATTCCTGGAATAATAAAAGCGCCAATTGCGTTATATGGCCCTGAAGCATACGTGTATTTTAGGAGCTGGTAGAGAAATAGAAAGTACCAGTCTGGTAATGGCGTATATCCTGCATCATTTGGGTCCGCCATTCGTTCAAGTGGTGAAGGATGGGCAACTGTTAAACATAGATATCCAATTAAGAAGACAGCGCCAACAAGCCATTCTTTGAGTAAAAAGTTAGGCCAGAATGCTTCTGTTTTCCCTGGATATTCCGAATAATCTTTTGGAATATTGCGTCTTTCTTTATCTGGTACGCGTGAATCTCCAACAAACTTCATTCCCTTTCCGCGATGCATCTTATCTCCCTCCTCTTTTCAACTTTTAAAGCGGACCTGATATTCCTTGTTTTCTAATCATGATAAAGTGTGCACCCATTAATCCTAGCAAAGCGCCAGGCAGGAAGAAGACATGAATAGCAAAGAATCTTGTTAAAGTTTGGGCTCCCACAATCGTTGGGTGCCCTGCAAGCAGCGTTTTAATTTGCCCTCCAATAAGTGGGGTCGACTCAGCGATTTGAAGCCCTACCTTTGTAGCGAATAGCGCTTTCATATCCCATGGCAATAAATAACCTGTAAATCCTAAACCAAGCATAACGAAGAAAATAAGCACCCCTACAATCCAGTTCAATTCTCGAGGTTTCTTGTATGCACCTTGGAAAAAGACGCGCAGAGTATGTAAAAACATCATCACGATGACTAAACTTGCGCCCCAATGATGCATGCCACGAACAATTTGGCCAAACGCAACTTCATTTTGAAGATAATAAACAGACTCCCATGCATTTTTTATATCTGGCACATAGTACATCGTCAAAAACATACCAGACAAAATTTGAATAACAGTAATAAAAAAAGTAAGGCCACCAAAGCAGTATACAAAAGCAGAAAAGTGATGGGCTGGGTTGACGTGCTCTGGAACTTCATGGTCAGCAATGTCGCGCCACATTGGCGTAATATCCAACCGTTCATCTACCCAGTCATATATTTTATTCAACATACGCTACACTTCCCCCCGTGGTTTGACATTCCCTAAATATAAAGTTCCCTTTTTTACTTCCATGTGGAAAAGATCGAGCGGTGCCATTGGTGGAGTACCAGGCACATTCTTTCCACTTTTTTCATAAAGTCCGTTATGACATGGACAAAAAAACCGGTTTGGGTGATTTTTCTTATCTCCATTCCAGTTTACTGTACAGCCGAGATGCTTACAGATTGGGGAAAGAGCCACAATCTCTCCTTTGCTGTCCTTATATACCCACGCTGTTCTTGGCTCTTCTGATTCATGCCATGCATCAACTTGATCAATAGTGAACTCAAACCGCTGTGGTGTTGTTGTAATTTCCTTCACTTGTGCAACAGCAACCATTTCTTCACCAGCCCCTTTTTTCAGAACTGGATCAACTGCAAAACGAACCATTGGCATTAGCATTCCAGCCGCCATGAACCCTCCTACACCTGTCAATGTATAAGTCAAAAACTGACGACGTGACACACGATGCTCTCTTTCCTCCATCGCTTTCCCTCCCTAATCCTCTAAAGGAACATTTTCTACTAAAAAGGCCTCGTTTCGACAATTTACATCAAAATATTTTAAATTTTCTAACTAATTTAGATATAGAAATCTTAATCAAAGGCCATTTTTTACTTCCACATCCCTAAAAGACTTTTTGTTACCTTTTCAACTTGAATCATGATTGCTTCTTTCTTTCCTTTCTCTGTTTCTTGCATTTCAAAAGGGACAAAAACAACCGATCCTTTCACTTGTTCTTGTTGCCACGCTTTATCACTAGTTAGAAAGAGAATATGCTTTGCTTCTCCATCATAGAAGTCTTCAATCCATTGCTCTAGACGCGCGGTTACTGAGGGCTCTTTACTATGATACGTGAAAGGAGGACATAACATTACTCTCCCTTTAAATCTGTGCTCAATTTCATTTGTAATCGCTATCATGCTTTCCCATAAAAAACCATTCTTCTTGACTTCGTCCACAAAATTGACGGCGTGAAGCGGAACGATAATTGTATCAATGTATTCCTTTTGAGCAAGATAAATTCCGACATCACTACTATTCCATTTCAACATTGCCCCCTCCAATTCCTTCTCTAATTTTCGACTATATTAAGCATAGAAAAAACCTCGTCACTTGACAAGGTTTTCTCCGTATTTCTTATTGACTTTCTTCATATTTTTTTAAGTAGTCTGTTAGACGATAAAATTCCTCTTTGTCTCCTTCATCAAGAGCTTTATCGATGAGTTCCATAATTTTTGCTTTATGGAAAGACTTAATAGAATCGTCTAACATTTTTTCAGCAAGCAACCGATCTTTTTCGTTTACTTCTAAGTTTTTAGGAATGTAAGGATTATCTTCTAAAACAGCAACATACTGTGGTGAGAGATACGATGAGCGAAAGTTTAGCTGAATGTAAATATCTTCATCCCTGTTCAAACGAATATCATGAAATGATTTTTCCGCATCTGTTGTCATCACGTTCTCTTTGTAGAATCGAAATGACGGATCGTCAACACAATGTGTTGACATAATTAATCCTCGAGGACAAAACTGAGCTTTCTCTACAAAATGAACTTTCTTCATTAGTTGATCATGGCTCATTAAATAATTTAAAATCCAAACGCACTCACGTCTTTTTAGTTGATAATTTGTTAAAAACCAGCGAATAAATTCTTTCTTTTCATCTATAGATACTGGGATCGCCATCTACTTTCACTTCCCTCCTCTTTTTTACCAATAGAGATTTTCTCCTTTGTGTTCTATATTCCCATTCCTACAGGATAGAAAACGGGGTGATTGTAGTATAATGCTTTGTCTATTACTTCAACACTACAAGGATTTTTCCCTTCACAAATCTTCTAATTGCCATAAGATTTCTTGTATGTCTGTTGCAGATGGGTTAATTGAGAGTATTTTTTCAAACATAGTGCGCGCTTCTCTTCTTTTTCCCTCCTCCATGAGAAACATACCGTAGTCTTCTAAGAATAAAATATCTTCTTTAAAGAAACTATATGCACCTTCGTAAGCATTTAATGCTTTTTTGTATTCTTCTGCACCTTCGTATGCTTTAGCAAGGTCCCATTCAAAATGAGGATCGTCCTCTCCAAACTCTTTTGCATGTTCATAGTGCTCAATAACATCTTCAAATCGTTCTTGATGTAGAAGGAGTTTGGCAAGAGTTAAGAGGGCTTCTAAATAGCCAGGATCAAGAGCTAAAGCTTCACGGAAAGCTTTCTCTGCCCATTCCTCATTTTGAAGTTTAAGAGCAATCTTTCCACTATAAAACCAAAGCTCTTTATTGAATTCATCATCTTTTATTCCTTCTTTTGCTGTTTGAAGTGCTTCTGCTAACATTTCTTCTTGCTCATATGCTTTAGCAAGTGGAAGATATACAGAATGATACTGTGGATCAAGTTCTTTTAATTCTGTTAGCCTTGCAATTGCTGTTGTATGCTGACCTGCTTGATAAGCTGTTACTCCATACTCAAACAAAATATTAATTTCAAGCTTATCCTCAAGTGCTTTCTCATAATGTGGAAGTGCTTCTTCAAACTGACCAAGACCGCTAAGTGATTCAGCTAAACGATGATGTAAGTTTGTTCCATTGAAGTCCTCTTCTGTCTTCAACAGTTTTTTATAGTACTTTTGTGCATTTTTAAATTCTCCTTGACTAAGAAAGAATTCGCCAAGAGCAAAGTCGATGACAGGTTCATCAGGCAAAAGCTCTTTTGCATTAAGCAATTTAGCTTCTGCTACTTCAGGAAGACCTTGCATCTCATATAAATCAGCCATTAAAAGCAAGGCTTGGGCATAAACCGGGTGGCTGTGTGAAATCTTCTCTAATGTTTCAAGTGCTTTCTCTTCCTGTTCTACATCAATATAAAGTTCTGCTTTAATAACAAGAAGCTCTGCTTCGTTTGGATAAAGCTCCAATAGCTTGTCTGCCATTGCAAGCGCTTCATCAATAAGACCCCACTGTTGAAAATATTCGAGAATGAGGAGCTTCTCGTCATCTGCAACAACATCTTTTATTTCGTTGATAAGTTTTAAACCTTTTTCAACTTCATTGCTTTCAATATATTTTATAGCTTGTTCAAGCTCTGTCATATATAATCTCCTTTTACATCCTTCTTACTTTTATCTAGTATACTCCATGATAAAGGACAATGAAAAATGTTTCAAATAATCTACTCGGTTTTAGACAACAGAAAGAGAGAACCAGAAATGGTTCTCTCCTGTTAGCGTGACAGTTTTGCTAAATGTTCAAAGAACGTTGGGTATGAAACGCTAATTGCTTCTGGACGCTCCAGCTCTACTTTCGCAGAAGTAATAAGAGATGCAACAGCAAGCATCATACCAATGCGATGGTCACCATGACTATCAACATTTCCTCCATGCAATGGAGTGCCTCCTTTAATAATCATTCCGTCTTCTGTTGGTGTAATATCTGCTCCAAGTTTATTTAGTTCAGTTGCAACAGTAGAAATACGGTCTGTTTCTTTTACACGCAGCTCTGCTGCATCTTTAATGATTGTCTCTCCTTCTGCTTGTGTTGCAAGAAGAACAATAATCGGAATTTCATCAATAAGGCGTGGAATTAAGTCTCCACTAATTTCTGTTCCTTTAATATCAGACGTTTCTACAACGAAATCACCAACAGGTTCTCCGTTTTCAACACGCTCTGCTTCAATTTTGTATTTAACATTCATCATATCTAATACATCAACAATACCTGTACGGGTTGGATTCAATCCAACGTTTTGAAGGCGAATACGACTGTTTGGTACAATTGCTCCTGCAACAAGGAAAAATGCAGCAGAAGAAATGTCACCAGGAACGTTTACTGTTGTTCCTTTTAACGTTTGTCCACCTTCAACAGAAGCACTCGTTTCATCGCTTTCTACTTCTACTCCAAAAGCGCCAAGCATTCTTTCTGTATGATCACGTGATTTATGAGGTTCTTTTACCGTTGTTTTTCCTTCTGCATTAATGCCTGCTAAAAGAATAGAGGATTTAATTTGAGCACTTGCAACAGGCGATTCATATGTAATCCCCTTTAATGCATGTCCACGCACAGCAAGCGGCGTATATTGACCATTTTCACGTCCATCAATTTTTGCTCCCATTAAGCGAAGCGGAACAGTTACACGAGCCATTGGACGTTTAGCAATCGAGTCGTCTCCAATAAGGCAGCTGTGAAAGTCTGTTCCAGCTAGAAGACCAAGAATAAGTCTTGTTGTTGTACCAGAGTTTCCAACATCAAGAAGCTGACTTGGTTCTTTTAAACCGTTAAAACCGCGTCCGTTGATTTCAACAACATCTTCTGTACGAGTAATTTCAACGCCCATCGCTCGAAAACATTCAATTGTGCTTAGGCAATCTTCTCCTTCTAAAAAGTTATGAACGGTTGTTTTTCCTTCTGCAATAGAGCCGAACATTACGGCTCTGTGCGAGATTGATTTATCGCCAGGAATGGCAATTTCCCCTTTTAAACTTACTTTCTGACTTTCCAACACTTTCGTCATTTTTTATTCACCTGCTCCTTTTTTCTATTTTAAGATGGAATAAATGTTCCATATCCATGACTCTCTAAACATATTCTAGCCTTTTCACGATCTTCTTCTTTTTGAAGACTAAGGCGAAGAACTCCATAAATATCTTCACGTGTTTCTAAAATGCGTAGATTTGTAATACTGATTCTTTCTTCCGCTAAGTAGCCTGTTACTTCTGAAATAATCCCTGGATAGTCCGGCACGTCCACATACAAATCATAAAAGGAAGGAATTGCTCCTTTTTCTTTTACAGGAAGGCCATCTCGGAAATTTTTAGCTTCTTCGAAATAATTAAAAATCCCTTCTGCATCAAGCGAACGTACCATTTCTTTAATTTCTTCCATCTCTAATGCCCACTCATCAAAAAGTTCAAGCATTGATTGTTGATTATGAATTAAAATATCTCGCCACATAACAGGACTGCTTGAAGCGATACGCGTAATATCTCGGAAGCCTCCTGCCGCAAGCTTTGAGGTTAACTCATTTTGCTTTTTATATTTTTTAGCTTGATGAACAAGACTTGCCGCAATAATATGAGGGAAATGACTAATAACTCCTGCTACTCTATCATGCTCAGAAGGCGTCATTTCGATAAGCTGTGCCTTTGTTCCTTGAAGAAGATGTTTAAGTTCGCTAACCTTCTCCTCTGGCGTATTTTCAGAAGGAGTTAAAATATAATAAGCATTTTCAAACAAATGAACCTTTGCAGCAGCTACGCCACTTTTGTGAGATCCAGCCATTGGATGCCCTCCAATAAAGTGAACGTCTTGATGTGCAAAAATGTTCGCTTTCTCAACGATTTTTGTTTTTGTGCTTCCAACATCTGTAATAATAACGCCTTTTTTCAGTTTTAAAGAAGCAAGTTTCTCACATAAGGCAACAGCATGTGTAACAGGAACCGCAATAATAATAATGTCTGCTTTTTCACATGCACACTCGATAGAAGAAGCTTCCTCATCAATAACACCTAGTGATTTGGCAAGGTGAAGCTGATCTTTGTTTATATCATATCCAATCATATGTACGTTTTCTTGCGTTTCCCTTATGTTTAAAGAAAGTGAACCACCTATCAACCCTAGTCCAATGACAGCAATATTTCTTGTCACGTTTTCCACCTCATTAATACTAAAACTTTGTCCCTATATTTTAAGCCAAGATGAAGCCCACGTCTATGTGTGCCTCATCTTGGCCTTTCATTTTCATCTCTATACGTTAGCTCTGCACTGCATATTCTTGTAAGAAAGTATGAAGATGTTCCAAGATTTCCTTATTCTCCTCTTCTGATCCAACTGTGATACGAATAGAAGTTGGGAAACCAAGCGCATTTCCTGATCGAATGATAATACCTTTTTGAAGAAGATAGTTAAAAATAGCATCTCCTTCATACTGTTTAAAATCAATCAAAATAAAGTTGGTTTCTGAAGGATAATAAGAAAGCTTGTGCTCTTCACAGAAATCATAATATTGCTGAAGACCTTTTGTATTTTTCTCTCGGCATTCTTCGATAAATGCTTGATCTTCAATTGAAGCGCAAGCAGCCGCTTGTGCTAAACGACTTGTGTTAAAAGGCTCGCGCGCAGGCTCGATCTTTTGTAAAAGCTCCGTATTCGCTACTCCGTACCCGACGCGAAGGGCCGCAAGTCCATAAGCTTTTGAAAACGTACGAAGGATAATTAAATTTTTATACTGACTTAAAAGTGGAATAGTTTCCGGATAGTCCAATGCTGTTGCATATTCATAATATGCTTCATCAATGGCTACAAGCGTTGTCTCTGGGATGCGCTGTAAAAAAGCGTGCAGACGATCTTTATTAACATACGTTCCAGTCGGATTATTTGGACTGCAAATCCACACAATTCGTGTTTTATCATCAATAGATTCAAGCATTTTATCTAAATCGTGCTGACCGTCAATAAGGGGGACTTCTCGAATTTCGGCTCCCTCAATTACGGCATTATGCTTGTATTGAGAAAAGGTAGGCGTCGCCATCACTGTATTTGTATCTTTTGTTAAAAGTGAACGACAAAGAATTTGAATTACTTCATCTGACCCATTTCCAAACAAAAGCTCTGTTTCTTTAACATTCAAGAAGTTTGCTACTGCTGTACGAAGCTCGCTCGCATAGCCATCTGGATAAAGCGTTAACTTTGAAGCTTCCTGTTTAATAGCTTCAACAGCTTTCGGTGAAGAACCATACGGGTTCTCATTTGATGCTAGTTTAATAACTTTCTCTAATCCAAATTCTTTTTTCACTTCCTCAATCGGTTTTCCCGGCTTATAAGGAGTTAGTGAAAGAAGCTGTTTTTTGACTTCCACGCTTTTTACACCTCACAAAGTGATATAGGAGAAATAATCTCTTCAATATAATTCTCAATAGTTGTTAAGGCTTCTCTCTTCTCCTCTTTGCTCCCTTTTAAAGCATCTTCTAGTTCTCCTACTTTGTGAACAAGTGCACTTCCAATAACAATTCCATCGCTATGATCAATAAGCAATTGCACTTGGTCTGCTTTAGAAATGCCAAACCCAACTGCTACAGGGACCTTTGCGTATCGTTTCACTTCATCTAAGAATTCATGCACATTTTCAGGAAGCTTATCTCGCACACCTGTTACACCAAGAGAAGATACGCAGTACAAAAATCCATCAGCAGATGCAGCGATTTTTTGAATGCGATCTTTGGATGTTGGAGCAACCATAGAAATAAGAGCTACCTCATTCTCTTTTGATAGGGAACGAAGCTCTTCACTTTCTTCATATGGAAGATCTGGGAGAAGAAAACCATCAACTTGATTTTGTCGCATTAAAGCGAAAAAGTTTTTGTACCCCAATTGTAACACAGGATTAAAATAGGTAAAGAGGATAATCGGAATTTCAACGCCTCTTTCTCTCATTTTTGATACAAGTTTGATTGCTTTTGTAATAGTCATTCCTGATTTTAACGCTCTGCTTGAAGCGGCCTGAATCACAGGTCCATCTGCAAGAGGATCTGAGTATGGAACGCCAAGTTCGAGTACTGAAGCTCCTACTTTTTGAAGACTGTATGCTAACTCAACTGTCGCTTCTTCTGTAGGATCTCCTGCTGTAATAAAGGGAATAAATAATTTTTTATGCTTTGGTAGTCTCTCTTTGAACGTGATCATTGTCCATTTCCTCCTCTAATAAACGAATTAGTGAATTTACATCTTTGTCACCACGGCCTGATAAACATACAAGAATTGTTTCATCCTTTGATTTTAAAGGAGCAAGCCTGAAAGCTTCAGCAAGCGCATGTGATGATTCAATAGCAGGCATAATGCCTTCTGTTTTAGTTAAAAGTGTAAATGCATCAAGTGCTTCACGATCTGTTGCACTTTTATATTCGACTCTGTTGATGCTTGAAAGCAGTGCGTGTTCTGGTCCAACACCAGGATAGTCGAGCCCAGCTGAAATGGAATATGGTTCTGTAATCTGACCGTGCTCGTCCTGCAGTAAGTTTGTGAGTGTACCGTGTAAAACTCCTTTGCTTCCACGAGCCATCTTAGCTGAGTGAAGGCCTGAATCAAGCCCTTTTCCACCTGCTTCAACTCCAATTAATTTAACGTCTTCATCACCGATAAAGTCGTAGAACATTCCAATTGCATTGCTTCCGCCTCCAACACACGCAATCACAGTATGAGGCAAACGCCCTTCTTTTTCCATAAATTGCTTTTTCGCTTCAATACCGATAATCTTCTGAAAGTCACGAACCATTTTTGGATAAGGATGTGGTCCTGTTGCAGAGCCAAGTAAATAAAAGTGGTCTTCACAATGTGAAACCCAGAAACGGATGGCTTCACTTGTCGCATCTTTCAGCGTCTTTGTTCCTGAAGAAACGGGAATAACTTCTGCGCCAAGAAGCTTCATTCTGAATACGTTCAGCTTTTGACGTTCAATGTCTTCCTCACCCATGAACACTTTACATTCCATGCCAAACTTAGCTGCAACTGTTGCTGTAGCAACGCCATGCTGTCCTGCACCTGTCTCTGCAATAAGCTTTGTTTTCCCCATATACTTTGCAAGCAGTGCTTGACCAAGCGCATTATTGATTTTATGTGCTCCTGTATGATTCAAATCCTCACGCTTTAAATAGATTTTAGCTCCACCAAGCTTTTTAGTCACTTGATCTGCATACGTAAGAGCCGTTGGGCGACCTGAATATTCTTTTAACAAATTCGCATATTCTTCTTTGAAATTTTCATCTTCCATTGCTTTATCTAATGCTTCTTCAAGTTGTTCAAGAGGGTACATTAATGTTTCAGGTACATATTTCCCTCCATATTCTCCAAATCGGCCAAAACTGTCTGGATAGCTATATTTCATTGTGCATCTTCCTTTCTAATTCACTGATCAATGTTTTCATTTTTTTTCCGTTCTCTTCAATCCCACTTGAAATATCAACAGCTTGTGGGCTATATGTTAAAAGATCTTCAATATTTCCCGGGCGGATTCCTCCCGCGATAAAGCACAGTTTTTGCAAACCCTCTGCTTTATTTGTATATTTCGGAACAACGCTCCAGTCAAATGTCGTTCCCGTTCCGCCAAACGAACCTTTTACTTTTGTATCAATTACAAATCCGTCTACAGCCTCGCTATACAATATCATGTTCTCTTCGGTGTCTCTATCATGAGGTAAAGCTTTCCATACTTCTTTCCCTGTTGCCTCTTTTATGCGAAAAAGGTCTTCCTTCGTTTCTTCTCCATGACATTGCACAACATCAAGTTTTGCTTTTTTCACTACTTTTTCGATTATGCTTAACTGTTCATTTACGAAAACACCTACTCTTTTTTTAGAAGAAACAGCCCATTTTCCAACATCTTCTGGTGAGACATAACGTTTACTCTTAGAAGTAAAAATAAACCCAACGTAATCACACATGCTTTCTGTTACAAGTTTCCATTCTCTATCATTCTTAACTCCACAATACTTAACTTTCATAGACTTCTTCACCAAATAAATCATAAATAGCTGTAGTTTGATCTTCCTGACGCATTAATGATTCACCTACAAGAATGGCATTTGCACCCGCTTTTTTTACGGTTTGCACATCTTCATAAGTAAAAATTCCACTTTCACTTACCATGAGGCTTTCTTTAGGAACAAATTGACTGATTTCCTCTGTTTGCTGAAGCGTTGTTTGAAAGGTGTGCAAATTACGGTTGTTAATTCCTATAATTTCTGGTGTAAAAATAGTTAAAATGCCTTGAAGTACTTCTCTGCTATGTACTTCGACTAAGCAATCTAAATAAAGTTCTTTTGCCTGTAAGTACAATTCATGCAGTTTTTCTGGCCTCATCGCCTCACCAATGAGTAAAATAGCGTCTGCTCCAATACGAGCACTTTGCTCTACTTGAAGAGAATCAATAATAAAGTCTTTTCGAAGAACAGGAATGGAGACTTCCTTCTTAATGTTTGTAAGATACGTATGATGACCTTTAAAATACGTTTCATCTGTTAAGACAGATAAGGCATTTGCTCCTCCTTTCACATATTGCTTTGCGATCTGGACAGGATTGAAATTTTCTTTAATCAATCCTTTTGAAGGAGAAGCTTTTTTCACTTCAGCGATCAATGAGACAGGACGTGCTTTATTTTGTAATGCTTGATAAAATGAAATCTTTTGAACATCCTCTTGCTGTCCTAACTGTATTTCTTTTAGTTCTTCTCGTTTTGTTTGTAAAATTTTCTCAAGCATGAAGATTCACCTCTTTTGTCATATGTCTAAAATGTTGTTGAACGGTTTTACTTTTAATCGCTTCCTCTGTAATACGTACTCCCTCTTCGATAGACAATGCTTTGCCACTTACATAGAGAGCTGCTGCTGTATTTAAAACAACAGCATTTACGGCCGTTGTCGGCGCTTTGTTGGCAAAAATATCTTGAATTAATCGAGCGCTCTCTTCCGCTGTTTCTACAACAATTTCCTCCTGAGTTCCACGTTGTAAGCCAAAATCTTCAGGTGCAATTGTATAAGTTGAAATTTGACCTTCTTTCAGCTCGACAATGTCCGTTTTCGCACATGCGCTTATTTCATCAAGGCCATCCCTTCCTGTTACAAATAGAACATGATGGGGATTAAGCTTTTGAAGCGCTTTAGCAAGTTTTTGGGAAAGTTCAAAAGAATACACCCCTATGACTTGCTTTAAACAATTAGCAGGGTTTGCCATTGGTCCTAAAGCATTAAATACAGTCCGAAACCCAAGCTCTTTACGAGTTGAAGCAACATTTTTCATTGCCGGATGATAAAAAGGAGCGAACAAAAAAGCCATGTTATAGTGTTCTAATTTTTCTTTTGCTTCTTCTTCTGTTAACCCAATATCAATACCGAGATACTCAAGCACATCAGCACTCCCGCTTTTAGAGGAAACAGCTCTATTGCCATGCTTTGCTACTTTCACCCCCAGAGAGGAAGCTGCAATGGCGCTTGCTGTTGAAATATTAAAGGTAGAAGCTCCATCTCCTCCTGTTCCGCACGTATCAACAGCATCGTGAAAAGAAGTTGAAAAAGGACGCATGTTCTCACGAAGTGCACGAACAAAACCTGTTATTTCTTCAACCGTTTCGCCTCGATACGTTAAGATTGTTAAAAAGCTAGCAACTTGACTTTGTGATACATTTCCTTTCATAATGCCATCCATCACAAGCTGTGCTTCGCTTTCTGTTAAAAACCCACCGTTTAGACATTTCTTTAGGTATTCTTTAAACATGCAACTTCGCTCCTTCTTTTCCGTAGATTTCTTCAGCTACGTTAATCGTATGAATAAGTGCGCTTGCTTTGTTTTTAGTTTCTTTATATTCAAGCTCAGGCACTGAGTCATACACAACGCCAGCTCCTGCTTGAACATATGCATTTTCATCTTTTAGTACAATCGTGCGAATCGCAATACATGAATCAATATTTCCATCAAAATCAATGTAAGCGACCGTTCCTGCGTACACATTTCGTGCAACAGGCTCCATTTCATTGAGGATTTGCATAGCTCTAACCTTTGGAGCTCCTGATACTGTTCCAGCTGGAAAGGCAGCAAGAAGTGCTTGAATTGGGGAATATTTACGATCAAGCTCTCCTGTAACTTTTGAAATCATGTGCATAACGTGAGAGAATGTAACAACTTCCATTAATACTGGCGTTTGAACGCTTCCGTAGCGAGCAACGCGCCCAATGTCGTTTCGGGCTAAGTCAACGAGCATATAGTGTTCTGCACGCTCTTTCTCATCTTGAAGCATTTCGTTTTTCAACTTTTCTTCTTCTTCTTCTGTTCGTCCTCTTCTCCTTGTACCTGCTATTGGGTGAATTTCTAAGTGTCCGTTCACAACTTGAATAAGTCGTTCTGGAGAACTCCCGATAATTTCAGCATCTTCTAGCCTAATATAAAACAAGTATGGTGAAGGATTAACAAGACGCAGAATGCGATAGATTTCCAATCCTGATAGAGCCGTCTTCAATTTAAAGCGCTGTGATAAAACACCTTGAAAAATATCGCCGCTTCGAATATATTCTTTTAATTTTTCAACATCTTCTACAAACTTCTCTTTCGTATAGGAAGACTCGACAGAGCTAAAATCAACTTCTTTACGCTCAGCTGAAAAAATGATTGGCTCCGCTGCGCGACAGTCCTTTTTAAGCTTTTCAACATAGAAACGAATTTTTGCTTCCCCGTTCTCGTAGAGCTCTTTTAACTTTTCTTCATCTTGCTCTTCATGTGTTTGAAGATAGTGAATAAGCGTCATCTTCTTATTTTTGTGATCATAAGCAGCAATTGTTTCACAAAAAGAAAAATGAACAGCAGGCATTCCTAAATCATTTTCTTTATGAACAGGAACCTTTTCAAAAAGAGATAGAGAGTCATAGCTTAAAAATCCGACGGCTCCTCCTTTAAATGGAAGCGGCATATCTGGAATCTTCGCTTTCACATATTCTTTTGCTAATTCAAATGCTTCATTTAAACAAGTAGAACTGTTTACTTTTGTACCATCTGATTGTTCTAAAAAGAAAGTGCCGTTTTGTTCTTTTAAATATAAAAAAGGATTAAGACCAATAAATGAATAGTTCGCCCATGGTGAGCTCTCATCGCTGCTCTCAAGCAAATAAATTGCTTCTTCTCCGAGACATTGAAAAAGATCAACTGGCATAACGTTATCCATTAAAAATGTTTTTGTAATTGGGATTGTTCGATAATTTAATGATGCTTGCAAAAAAGAAGTAAAATTAGTATTCATATGCTCATTCCTCCATATCGTAAGTGAAGAATGAGAACAGTGAGGTGGGTGATGATAAGAGGGATAATAAAAAAACCCAAAGTCAAATAAGACTTTAGGCAAATAGACAATTTAATATACTACTACTCTTCTAACCTCTGCTCTGCTCTCTCTACACTCGTCTCATCTACCTAGTTTATATTCACTTATACTCAGCTCTACAATGTTTCCTTATACTCTCTAAAACTCTAACTTACAGAACATTCTAATACCTAGAATATTTGCTGTCAACCATTAAAACTCTATTTTGAAGTCTCAGACAATAGAGATAAAATGGTCTTCTCATCGACTTTCATTAATAAAGGTTCTCCAATTTCCTTTAAAAGAACCATGTTAATTTGGCCATGCTGTGCCTTTTTATCAGCTTTCATCTTAGCTACAAGATTATTCTTATCCAACCCTTGTGGAATATCTGTACGATATCCAAGCTTATGTAGCCACTCTTTAAATTCTTCAAGAGGAAATGTTGTATCAATAAGCTCTTTTCCAATTTCGAAGGCAAAGCACATCCCAATCACAACAGCTTCTCCATGAGTAATCTCCCCATATCCAAGCTCTGCTTCAATTGCATGCCCTAGCGTATGACCAAAATTCAAAAAGGCACGAATACCCGTTTCTTTCTCATCATTAGCTACAATTTCAGCTTTTACCTTTATCCCTTCTTTAATAGACTGAATAAGCGTTTCTCTTTTTAAATCTTCAAAAGTAGACACACTAGATTTCAACCAATCATAGAAAGTCGTAGAATAAATAAGCGCATGTTTGATCACTTCTGCAAATCCTGAACGCCATTCTTTTTCACTTAGCGTTTCTAAAAATGAAATATCATAAAAAACAGCTTCTGGCTGATGAAAAGCACCAATCATATTTTTGCCAAGCTCATGGTTAATCGCTACTTTTCCACCAACTGCGCTATCGTGTGCAAGCAGTGTTGTTGGAACTTGAATAAATGGAATGCCGCGCATATATGTTGCGGCAACAAATCCAGCTAAGTCACCGACAACTCCGCCGCCAAATGCGATAATGAGTGATTGACGATCAAGACCGTGTTCAAGAGCAAATGTTTGAACATTATAAAAATGCTCAAACGATTTTGCTCCTTCTCCACTTGGCAAAATATACGAAAGAGCTTGATTAGGAAGCTCTTTCATCAGCGCCTTGCCATGATGTTTATAAACCGTTTCATCTGAGATAACAAGGATGTTAGAAACTGACGGGCATACATCTTCAATGACGCTGTGTAAGTTTTCTAATATACGTTCACCAAAATAAACGGGATACTTTTTAGACGCTGTTTTTATCTGCAGGGATTCCATTAAAATTCTCCTGCATAGCTTTTTAAGCGCTCAATATTTTCTTTAATAAGATCCATACGGTCATGACCAAATTGCTCTACAATTGCATTTGCTACTTCCCATGCTACAACAGCTTCTGCTACAACACTTGCTGCTGGAACTGCGCAGCTATCTGAACGTTCAATGCTTGCTGAAAAAGGCTCTTTCGTATCAATGTCAACGCTTTGCAATGGCTTATAAAGCGTCGGGATTGGCTTCATTACGCCGCGTACAACAAGAGGCATTCCAGTCGTCATTCCGCCTTCTAGACCACCTAAATTGTTGCTTCCTCTTGTATATCCTTCTTCTTCATTCCAAAGAATTTCATCGTGAACTTTGCTTCCAGGCAAACGAGCTGCTTCGAAACCAATTCCAAACTCAACGCCTTTAAATGCGTTAATGCTAACAATCGCTGCAGCGATTTTAGAATCCAGTTTGCGATCGTATTGAACGTAGCTTCCAACACCTGGTGGAAGACCTTCAATAATTACTTCAACGATTCCACCAATAGAGTCTCCGTTTTCTTTTGCACTATCAATAGCACTCATCATTTCCTGCTCTACACTTTGATCAAAGCAGCGCACAGGAGATTCATTTGTACGATCTTTCAGTTCATTTAAATTTTTATATTGAGGAGGAGTTGCTCGAACTCCGCCGATTTCTAGAACGTGTGATGCAACATTAATACCTAATTCACTTAAAATCTTTTTCGCTACAGCTCCAGCTGCAACACGTACTGTTGTTTCACGAGCAGAAGAACGTTCAAGAACATTACGTAAATCACGGTGACCATATTTCATTCCACCAATAAGGTCAGCATGTCCTGGACGTGGACGCGTAATTTTTCGTTTTACTTCTTCCTTCTCTTCTTCTGAAATTTCTTCAATGCCCATAATTTTAGTCCAATGCTTCCAGTCGTTGTTTTCAACAACAAGCGTAATCGGAGAGCCTAGCGTTGAAGCGTGACGAACACCACTTAAAATCTCTACTTCATCTGTTTCAATCTGCATTCTTCGTCCGCGGCCATAGCCTTTTTGACGACGTGCTAAGTCTTCATTGATATCTTCAGCCTTCAATGGAAGATTTGAAGGCACTCCTTCTAGAATTGTAGTTAGTTGGGGTCCATGCGACTCTCCAGCAGTTAAGTATCTCATCTTACTCCTCCGTCTATTATGTTTGTTTAATAAAAAATTTTCTGTTGTGTATGACTATAACACAAAAATTTGGATTGTGGAACGTAAACTTTAACGCTTTTAAGCTCTAAAGTGTTTTCAATTTAAAATTATTAATGATTTTCAAGCTGTAGTCTATCTTTTTTCTTTATTCTTTTCGATAAAAAAAGGGTAGGGAACACGTTAACCCATAAGAGCTCGTATTAAAGATTTGTTCAGTACTTCCGACAAACAAAACTCCTCCTTTTTTTAAAGATTGACTCATCTTCTCATACAGAGCATGCTTTGCTACATCTGTAAAATAAATAAAAACATTTCGACAAACAATAAGATCATAGTTGTTCTGAAAAGGGTCTTGAAGAAGATCATATTTTTTAAATACAACCGTATTTTTAATGTCTTCGCTAATATAATAAAGTCCTTCTCTATATGTAAAATACTTTGTTTTCATATGTAGGGGGAGTTCTTGTAGTTCTCTCTCTCCATAAACACCTTTTCTCGCTTTCTTTAACACTGTTTCATCAATGTCTGTTGCTAAAATACGAATACTTTTTAATGGTAAAAACTAAGCTAAGATCATTGCAATTGTATATGGCTCTTCACCTGTCGAACATGCTGCACTCCAAATTTTTAAGGAGTGCTTTTTCTTAAGCATAGGTACTAAAATTTGCTCCTCCAGTTCAATCCATTTGCTTCTATTTCGATAAAATTCAGAAACATTGATTGTAAAACGATCGAGAAACTCTTGTAAAAGGTCGTCTTTCTCACATAATGCTCTATAAAAATCCATAAAAGAAGAAGCGTGACGTTTCTGATAAAGGGATGTTAGCCGTCTTTTCATTTGGGCTTCTTTATATAGTGATAAATCAATCCCTGTTTTCTTTTTGATGTTTGATATAAACTGCTCGTAGTCATTCACATTATTCATCCTTACTTCTTTACCAAATTAGCTTCATATCTCTTAGAATATAAAAAAAGCTAGCATAATGCTAGCCTTCATACACCCAATCATTTATTAGTTTCGTATAATTAACAAGCTCGCTTTCTTCAAAAAACAGCGAGATTTCTCGTGTAGCGCTTTCATTTGAATCTGAACCATGAACAACATTTTTAGCAACCTGCAAGCCGTAATCTCCTCGAATTGTGCCAACCTCTGCTTCAGCAGGATTTGTTTTTCCTAGCATCTTTCTAGCAACTGTTACAGCATTTTCGCCTTCCCAAACCATCGCAAAAACAGGGGAAGATGTAATAAAGTCAACAAGTTCTCCAAAAAACGGCTTCTCTTTATGTTCTTTATAATGTTCTTTAGCTAAGTCTTCTGACACATTCATAAGTTTTGCTCCAACTAATTGGAAACCCTTTTTTTCAAAACGTGTGACAACATCGCCAACAATATTACGCTGTACTCCATCAGGTTTTACCATAATAAATGTCTTTTCCATAATCTCCACCCTTTATGCACTTTATGAAAACGCAAACATCACAAGTGAATAATATCACTAATTCAGAATTTTTACAACAGTAGGGTGGAGAAGTTATTAGAATTTTCTTTTTCCGATAAACTTTGCAATTCGGTTGTATGTGTTTTTCGCTTTACTTGGCGGAAGTTCATCAAGAACGGCTAATGCTTTATCAAGATACAGGTCGCTAACTTTTGTTGCTTTCTCAATGGATCCTGACCTTTTCACATCCTCAATTATAGCTGTAATGCGGTCATGTTCCCCTGCAAAAAGCTTTTCAACCTGTTCTTTCATTCCAGGCATTTCTAAAGCATAAAACATAGGGAGCGTAATGTTTCCTTGGAGTAAATCGCTTCCTGCCGGCTTTCCAAGCTGTTTTTCGGAGGAAGTAAAGTCTAAAATATCGTCCGTAATTTGAAAAGACATGCCAACATAATAACCAAACCAGTACAAGCGTTCATGAATATTTTTGTCAGCTCCTGCTGCAATAGCTCCTAACTGACAGCTAACAGCGATAAGTAGAGCTGTTTTTCGCTTAATGCGGCGAAAATAAGTTCGAACATTTTGCTCTAAATCATACTTATCTTTAATTTGCTCAATCTCGCCTAAACATACTTCTACAATAGCATGTGAGAGCACTTTATGAGCTTCAACATCCGGGATCTTCGTCATTAATTCCAAAGAGCGCCCAAGAATATAGTCCCCTGTATACATTGCAATTCGATTATCCCATTTGGCTTTAATTGTAGGCTGCCCGCGACGTACGTCTGAATCATCAACAACGTCATCGTGAACAAGAGATGCCATATGAATAAGTTCAAGTGCCATAGCTACATTCTTGATATTTTCGATATCATAGTCGCCAAACTTTGCTCCTAGCAATACAAAAACAGGACGAATTCGTTTTCCTCCTGCTTGTAAAAGCTGAAGAGAAGCCTCTGAAATAATGGACGTGTTTTCTTTTTCAATGGCTTCTTCTAGCTCTTTTTCAATTCGAGAAATATCTCCATGTAAAAAGGCATATATCATTTGTAATTTCATTCTTTTCACCTTTTAAACAAATTTCATCGAAATAGCGTTGATGATGTTATTTAATCCCCATATGCATTGCAGCAGCTCCGCCTGCATACGCTTTGACATTGATTTTCCCAAAACCCGCTTCTTCAAATAAACGCTTGAGGGCGCGACGATCTGGAAAATCTTTTGCTGATTCTTGAAGCCATGAATATTCTTCGTAGCTTTTAGCGAACAGCTTTCCAAAGAGCGGCATAATTCGCTTAAAATAAAAATAATAAAGCTGGCGATACCCAATTAACGTTGGCTGAGATGTTTCTAAACAAACTGCTTTGCCCCCTGGCTTCAATACACGGTGCATTTCTTTCAATACTTGTAAATAGTCAGGAACGTTTCTGAGACCAAAGCCAATTGTGACATAGTCAAAGCTATTATCCTCAAAAGGTAGCTCCATTGCGTTACCATGAATAAGAGAAACGTTAGTATACGGAGAAGCTTTTACTTTCTTCTCACCAATTGAAAGCATATTTTGACTAAAATCAAGACCTATTGCTTCCCCTTGTTCTCCGACAGCTTCAGCCATAGCAAGCGTCCAATCCGCTGTGCCACAGCAAACATCTAAAGAACGAGATCCTTTTTTTACATTCATGCGTTTCATCGTATCTTTTCGCCATAGCTTATGCTGACGAAAACTAATGACCGAGTTCATTTGATCATAGTGTTCTGAGATGTTTTCGAATACTTTATGAACGCGTTCTTCTTTAGATTCTCGCATCGTTTACCCTTCTTCCCATACTCGTTTCATGAATTAAAAGTGATTTTATATATTTTTTCATTTCCTCACTTTTTGTAAGCTCGTCTCCATCAATAAGAGCGTTTCGATTCGTTTCTATATAGGAATCGAGCATTGCTATTCCTTCACGCTTATTAATCGAATTTCTTCTCATATATTTTTTAAACGTTTCTGTAAAAAGCGTTTTTTCATCATTCAGCAAGCATTGCTTCTCATATGAAAAGCGCTTTGTTAATAAGACATTTAAAAAGAGCTTTGTCCATTTCGGCTGCTCAAAATATTCCGTTAGAGCTGTAAACACAGCAGTTTCAATTAATGTGAAGTGATCAATCATCTCTTCTAGCGTTTTGACTTCATTTCTATATAAAAACATCTTTGATATATTGGTTTTTTTAATTGCTGTAGCAAGACGCTGAATAAACGTAATGTCACCTGCTTGAGAAAGCAGAAAATAGTACAAACCGCTATAATAATCTCCAGCGATTACTGTTAGCTGTCGTTCTTTTTCAGGCGCAGTTTCGCTAGGGATTTTTTGAGTGGAGACTAAGTCATGGGTGTCCAATGCAATTTGCACAAGCATAACGGACACAGCATGTGCATGCAATGGCTTTTCCGCTGTTGAAAACGGCTCTAGAAAAGAACATAAAAGCAACAGCTTATCTTCATCAATGCTCGGAGTTGAAATTATGTTCTTCATGTATTTATGTTGTAACTTATTTGTAAGCTGCTCTTTTACGTCCTCTATAAATTCCAAGATGTTGGACACATCAATCACCCTTTGTCTCCCTTTCATTATTCATTATTCTTTTCGATAATCGTTCAAAATAGACAACGTCAATTATAACACAAGTTTTTCGTAAAAAAACGGTTAATTTCACAATGCTTTTCAAACGTTCTCGTTTTCAGAAAATAGATAGTATATATAAAGAAAAGCAGGAAACTTCCTGCTCATCTTTGCGTTTATTCCTAATTCTAGTCTAGGAAATATTCTACTTTTTTAAACAGACTTACGCTTGCTTGAGACATCATATAAGCTTACCTTTTCGTCTCTGATTCCACTTCTCCATGTTGAGACTGGATAATCGCTTTTCCACGAACTTTAATAGCTGACGTATGCTCTGTAAACTGAGCAATCATAACTTCACCTTTATCCAGTTTTTCAGAATGATGAAATCTTGTATCAGATCCTCTTGTTAGTCCGATTACGTTTACTCCATCTTCCTCTGCTTTAATGACGATATATTCCGCTGGTTTTGACATACTCTTAGCTCCTCTCACTCTTTACGATTTAATTAATGATAGCACTTCAGCACGAGCAGCTGCATCTGATTCAAGTATACCTCTTACAGCTGAAGTAACCGTTTTTGAGCCTGGCTTCTTCACACCGCGCATCGTCATACACATATGTTCTGCTTCGACAACGACCATAACACCGTGTGGATCTAATGATTCAACAATTGAGTTTGCAATTGTTGAGGTGATGCGCTCTTGAAGCTGAGGACGTTTCGCAACCGCTTCAACAGCGCGAGCAAGCTTGCTAAGACCTGTCACTCTTCCTCCACGCGGGATATAAGCGATATGGGCTTTTCCATAGAAAGGAACAAGATGATGTTCACACATAGAGTAAAACGGAATATCTTTGACAAGTACAAGCTCTTCGTGATCTTCACCAAAAATTGTTTTGAAATGTTCTTTTGGATCTTCTTTTAGTCCAGAAAAAACTTCTTCATACATTTTCGCAACACGCTTTGGTGTATCAAGTAGTCCTTCTCTGTTTGGATCTTCTCCAATTGCTTCTAAAATGAGCCGAACCGCATGCTCAATTTGTTCTTTGTTAACATTCTGTTCTGACATAAAACTAGCCTCCATTATATTCGGTCAATGACGTTCAGTCGTCATTCATATTTATCATAAGCTTTGCTTTATAGAAGCAAAGTTGGTTTTAAGAGGATAAAGAGATAATTCCAAACAAAATTCTAGCATACGGAACACCCAAAGGCAAAAAAGAAAGGTCGCCTATTAAGCGACCTTTCTAAGCTCTTGTTAATATGTAATGTTTATTTAACAGCATCTTTAAGAGCTTTACCTGGTTTGAACGCTGGTACTTTGCTCGCTGGAATTTCAATCTCATCCCCAGTTTGTGGATTACGACCTTTACGAGCAGCGCGCTCACGTACTTCAAAGTTACCAAAGCCAATCAGTTGAACTTTGTCACCTTCTTTTAACGCATCTAGAATTGTATCAAAAACAGCATCAACTGCTTTTGTAGCATCCTTCTTTGAAAGCTCGCTAGCTTCTGCAACTGCATTGATTAAATCTGTCTTATTCACGCTATTCACCTCCTCCCAAAAAGGATAATGAATCCATCGATCCCTTGCAAGAGATATCGTAACATTCCTAGTCCTTATTTCATTTCTTTACATATTACTCAAACTTTATACGTTAGAATCCTCTTGTTTCGCTAATATGCCTACATCATAAAGGATTCGTTAATAAAATGCAATGGTTTCACAACATGTTCCATTGGCTTAGGCATATCTTGCTCGCTATGTCTTTTAAAAGATTAACATATCACATATTGGTAATCAAGCGAAAAGTTATGAATAATGCTAGGTTTTCTCTATGAATAATCCAAAAGACTTAGCTCATTTTAAGAGATTCTTATTAAATCAACGCAAAAAAGAGAGGATATCCTCTCTTTTTTGTTAGTTTATAAAATAATCGCAATCAAGCCACCAGAACCTTCGTTAATAATCCGTTCAAGCGTCTCCTTAAGCTTGTAACGCGCATTTTCTGGCATTAGAGAAAGCTTTGCTTGAATCCCCTCTCTCACAATGGAGCTTAAAGAGCGGCCGAAAATGTCTGAGTTCCAAATTGAGAGCGGATCATCCTCAAAGTCTTGCATAAGGTAGCGAACAAGCTCTTCACTTTGCTTTTCAGTTCCAATAATAGGAGAAAATTCAGACTCTACATCTACTTTAATCATATGAATAGATGGAGCTACTGCTTTCAAACGTACACCAAAGCGAGAGCCATGTCTTGTAATTTCAGGTTCATCAAGACTCATATCCGCAAGTGAAGGTGCCGCAATTCCATAGCCTGTTTGCTTCACCATTCGAAGGGCATCTGAAACTTGGTCGTACTCGACTTTAGCATGAGCAAATTCCTGCATAAGCTCAAGAAGATGATCACGCCCTCTGATTTCTACGCCAACAACTTCTTTTAAGATTTGGTCATACAAGTCATCTGGCGCAAAGAGGTCAATTTCAGCAATCCCTTGCCCCATATCAATCCCTGCTAATCTTGCTTCATCAATGAACTCATACTCTGAAAACAAGTCAACAACTCGATCAACATCACGAAGTCTCTTAATATCTTTGACCGTTTCTTGAACAGCTTCTTGATAGTTTTCACGGAGCCAATGTTCATCTTTTAATACCATAACCCAGCTTGGTAGATTCACGTTTACTTCGAGCACTGGGAACTCGAAAAGTGCTTCACGTAGCACATTGTGTACGTCTTGATCTCTCATGCTTTCAACGCTCATAGCAAGCACTGGAATATCATATTTTTCAATTAGATTTTGACGAAGCTTTTCTGTATCAGGATGAAATGGCTGCACAGAGTTAATGACCATAATAAATGGTTTCCCAACTTCTTTCAGCTCCGCAATAACGCGCTCTTCTGCTTCAATATAGTCAGCTCGAGGTATCTCCCCAATCGTTCCATCTGTTGCAATAACAACGCCGATGGTAGAGTGTTCTTGAATGACTTTTCTCGTTCCAATTTCCGCAGCTTCGTGGAATGGAATTGGCTCTTCATACCATGGTGTATTAATCATTCTCGGCCCATTTTCATCTTCATATCCCTTTGCTCCTGGCACCGTATATCCTACACAGTCAACAAGGCGAATATTTACATCCAGCCCTTCGTCAACTTCCACATTTACAGCTTGATTCGGAACAAATTTGGGCTCAGTTGTCATGATTGTCTTCCCTGCTGCACTTTGCGGCAGTTCATCTTGCGCACGAGCTCTCTCACCTTCATCCGCCATGTTTGGAAGTACAACAAGTTCCATAAATTTTTTAATAAATGTTGATTTCCCTGTTCTTACAGCCCCAACGACTCCGAGATAAATATCTCCACCTGTACGTTCCGCGATATCTTTGAAAACATCAACCTTTTCCAAAAGATCCCCCTCCGATCTATGAGTTCATAACCTATATAATGCCTAGAACACTATATACTTATGATGTTGTCCTATTAAAATATGACTAGCTTAAAAGAAAAAGATTTGTCTATCCTTTTATATGAAAAAGGTTAAAAACCCCTTCCCTTCAATATGTATTCGAAGAGAAGAGGTTCATGACTTAATTTTGGAGAATTAGAGGTTCTCCCTTATTGTTCACAGTATAAGAGGGGGAAAAAATAGGTACAAAAGGAGAGTTTTCAACAAGAACCTCTCTTATATCATCTCCTTTTTTATAGCTTTTTTCTGTCTTCTGCAATGCTCGATACAAATCTTCCGAGTAATCTACAAAAAGCTCAGCTTTTCCGTTGACTAATACAGGCAGTGTTTGGCCACTGTAGGGACTTTGCACGGTGATTTTATGCTCATATCCGAGTTTTTTGTAATCAAGCATATAAAATCCACCTCCTGCTTCTTGTGCATATGGAGGAGAGCCATACTTCTGTCTATAAGCATCTAATCGAATGTGAATATCATGGATTTTTTGGGACACAGAAACATCAATTAGTTTTACTGTTGGATTTTCTTCAGGAGAAACAAGCACATAAGAATATACTCCTCCTGCTTCATAAGAGTTTCCTGGCACGTCTTCAAGATAAGCAGGGATAAGCTTGTTAAAGTCTATAGGATACTTCTGATATAAAGGCGTTTTCATATCTCTTGTCTTAATAGGAACAATGCCTCCCTTATCTTCTCGAAATTGATCAACAGCCGTCTGAACAGCATTAAGCTGGGCCTCATATGGAAATCTGTTTTCTTTTAATCTTTCTTCAGGATATAAACAACCTGTTAATAGAAAGAGAATACATAAAAGAGAGCTAGCCTTTTTCATGAAAAAACCTACCTTATCACCTATTATGTAAGCAAATACATTACTTTTGGACAGGTCCGCTGAATACAACAATCATAATAATAAGACCTGCTATAACCATGAAAAGATATGCAAAAGTAGCAGTAAGCCCTTTCGAAAATTTTCTTTTAAGCTTAAATCTACTCACGTAAATAAAGAATACGGAAAAGAACATAAAAGCAATTGCTCCAAAGGCAATCCACATTTTCATCAATCCTTCTGACATTCTTTTCAGCTCCTTTTCCTTCTTAATACTTTAACTATATAGTTCTTTTTTTTTTTTCATACACCTTTAATTTTTTAGTTTCTATTACAAAAAGTAAAAAAGCCTTGGACAACATATTGTTGTCCAAGGCTTTTTGTCTCGAAAACAAAAGTGAATAATAGAGATTTCTTTCTATCTTCTATTAGATACCTCTATCATCTAAAATATTTGTTAAATCTTCCATTTCATGCGTTTTTGTTCTCCCCATAAGGCCGTCAACAGCACTCTTCGCATCAACGTCATTGAACAAAATGTTATAAATAGCCTCTGTTATCGGCATTTGTACGTCAAGCTTTGAGGAGAGCTGGTAAGCTGCTTTGGCAGTACGTACGCCTTCCACAACCATTCCCATATTATCCAATACAGATTGCAAGCTTTGCCCTTTGCCAAGCAAATTGCCAGCACGCCAGTTTCTAGAATGTACGCTTGTACACGTAACAATTAAATCTCCGATTCCAGTTAATCCAGAAAACGTCAGCGGGTTAGCTCCCATCGCGCAACCTAAGCGAGAAATTTCGGCTAGTCCTCTTGTAATAAGAGCAGCTTTTGCGTTATCTCCATAGCCAAGGCCATCGCTAATTCCAGCACCAAGGGCGATAATATTTTTCAGCGCTCCGCCAATTTCTACTCCTACAACATCCGAATTTGTGTAAACGCGAAAATATTGGTCATTAATGAATAAATCTTGAATTCTTTCTGCTTCTTCCATATTTGTAGAAGAAACGGTTACAGTTGTTGGCTGTTTCTGGCTCACTTCTTCAGCATGACTTGGACCTGATAATACAACAACATCTTTAAGTGCCGAATGATTCCCAAACTCTTCTTCAATCATTTCAGAAATACGCATATGTGTGTCAGGTTCAATACCTTTGCTGACGTGAACAATCGTATACATACCGTTTGTTAATTTAATACTTTGACATACTTCTCGAATTGCTTTTGTTGGAACGGCTAAAATAATTGTATCTAACCCTTCAATAGCTTTCCCCAATGAAGCTTCTCCATAGATATTTTCAGGAAGCATAACTCCAGGCAAATACTTTTCGTTTGTATGACATTCGTTAATTTCCTTTACTGTTGCCTCACGATGCCCCCATAAACGAACATGATGTCCATTATCTGCTAAAACGATAGCAAGAGCTGTTCCCCAGCTTCCTGCTCCTAAAACTGCAATACTTGACAATTTTCCCACGCCTCCACTCTCTAGTTTCGTTGTCGTGCAAAAATACGAATTGGCGTTCCTTCAAAGCCAAATGCTTCGCGAATTTTATTTTCTAAGAAACGCTGATATGAGAAATGCATTAGCTCTGGTTCATTTACAAATACAACAAATGACGGTGGCTTAACCGCAACTTGTGTTGCATAAAAAATCTTTAATCGTTTTCCGTTATGCGTTGGCGTTGGGTTCATCGCCACAGCATCCATAATAATGTCGTTCAATACGTTTGTTTGAACGCGCATTGCGTGATTTTCACTTGCTGTTTGAACAACAGGTAAAAGAGTATGAACGCGCTTTTTCGTTTTCGCTGATAAAAATACAATTGGTGCATAGCTTAAGAATTGGAAGTGATCACGCACTTTCTCTTCAAATTCCTTCATTGTTTTTTCATCTTTCTCAACTGCATCCCATTTGTTCACAACAATAATAATAGCTTTACCTGCTTCATGTGCATAGCCTGCGACACGTTTATCTTGTTCAATAATGCCTTCTTCTCCGTCTAACACAACAAGAACAACGTCAGAGCGTTCAATTGCTCTTAAAGCACGAAGTACACTATATTTTTCGGTACTTTCATATACTTTTCCTTTCTTTCGCATTCCAGCTGTATCAATAATTACGTATTCTTGATCATCTTTTGTAAGTTTGCTGTCAATTGCATCACGTGTTGTACCTGCGATATTACTTACAATAACACGCTCTTCTCCTAAAATGGCATTCACAAGTGAAGATTTCCCTACATTTGGACGACCAATTAATGAAAACTTAATAACTTCATCGCCGTATTCTTCGTCTTCATCTTTCGGAAAATGACGAGCAGCCTCATCAAGCAAATCTCCAAGTCCTAATCCATGTGAACCTGAAATTGGGAATGGTTCTCCAAACCCAAGAGAATAAAAATCATAAATAAGCTCTTTCATCTGTGGATTATCAATTTTGTTAACGCCAAGTACAACTGGAGTTTTCGTACGATATAAAATTTTAGCTACTTCTTCATCAGCTGCTGTAATGCCTTCACGACCGTTTGTTAGGAAAATAATAACGTCCGCTTCATCCATTGCAAGTTCAGCTTGCTGACGAATTTGCGTCATAAATGGCTCATCGCTAAGTTCAATTCCGCCTGTATCAATAATATTAAAGTCTTTGTTCAGCCATTCAGCAGAACTATAAATACGGTCTCTTGTTACTCCTGGAACGTCTTCTACAATCGACACACGCTCACCGACAATACGATTAAAAATAGTCGATTTTCCGACGTTTGGACGACCTACAATTGCAATAACTGGTTTTGCCATAACTTTGTCTCCTTCATTTGTTCATCATCTAAACGCGATACTTTTTCTTTTAACCATCGCTATGATTTTTTATTTCAAATTTGTCTCATTTCATTTTTCAAATGTTCCGTTTTAAAAAATAAAGGACCCTTTTATTTAATAAGGGTTTTTAACCTTGTTATTTTATCAAAAACCATCATTATGAACAACTACCCTTTTTTGAAAAAGGAAGATGGTCTTTCCTTTAAACGAACAAAACTAATATAATAAAATGTTTTTTTCATGCTCTCCCATAAAAAAAGGGCAAGTGTCACAGCAGCTATTAAGCTTAAAAACGCTTCATTCCCGACTTCAGGTTTTATCCCTATCTTTCCTAGCACAATGGAGAGAAGTGCTTCTCCTACACAAGCTCCATTAATAAAGTGCCACTGCCTCGCTCGATGTGGAGCAACGACAACGCATGTAATGAGGAACATACAAGCGCTCAGAAGCCATAAGTAATCTCCAACGATCCAAACTGGGTCATAAAGAGCAAACAAATAAAAACCGCCATAAAATAGAGCAATTATGAGTGTGTATATCCAGCTTATCATATAGTTTGTTTGATTTTTGTAAGGAATGAAAGAACTTGTGAACAAAACAAGATACGCTACATTAACCTCCCAAATCTCAAAAGAAATAAACGTTGTAGAAAAAATAAGCAACAGTAAAATAAGAGCACTTAAATAGGTTCTTTCCTTTGTTTTTTCCATAAAAAAAGTCAGTAAAACCCACCATATCCATGAGAACCAATAAAAATAAAGGACATCCATCCACTAACCTCCCAACATCTCCATTATGTGTAAAAACCATTCAAAATAATCGTATAGGAAGAAAACTGAGCGGGAATCCTAACTTACTAAAGGAGGGGTAACAATGGGAAAAGACCGTCAAGAAAAAAAGCTACGAGAGTCTAAACGTGTGGAGTCTGACCGTGATCAGGGTCTTCATTACAAGGGAGCAACCCATATGCAAAGCCCTGAAGAAGCAAGACAAATTAATAAACGCTAAAAAAAGGCTTGAGTATCATCATACTCAAGCCTCCTTTGTTGTTGCTTACATCTTCGTTCGAGTTCCGTATTTGTTTAAATCAATTCCACGTGAAGATAGCCAATGATGTGTATCACCGCTAATAACGAGCGGAACCTTTTTTAGTTCCTCCACAGTTCGGCAACCAAGAGCAGCCATAATAATTATCATTTCGTCTTGAATTGTCCAAAGTTCTTCTAAAATACCTTCCATTCCTTTATCTCTTAGAACTCGAAGGAGCGTCCCTGCCATTCCTACCGCATTCGCACCAATACTTAGCGCTTTCACGGCATCTACAGCAGATTGAATTCCACCTGAACCAATTGTGGATATGTATGGATGTTTATTGTTTACTTCTATTAAAGATGCTGCTGTTGTAATTCCCCAACTATTAAAAAATTCGTAGTGACGGTCGCGTCGTTCATTTTCAATTTTGGAAAAGTTTGTTCCCCCGTATCCACTTACATCTACAATGGAAACACCAACATTTAAAAGTTTTTCAACTGTTTCATGGCTCATTCCAAATCCTACTTCTTTTACGACAACGGGTACGCCAACTTCTTCCACGATTCGTTCGATTCGTTCAAGTGCTTGCTTAAAATCCCGATCTCCTTCTGGCATGACAAGCTCTTGAATAACGTTAAGATGAATCTGAAAAGCATCGGCATCAATCATCTCAACAGCTCTTTTTGCTTGTTCTACTGTAGCTTCACTTCCAAGGTTAGCAAGAATAATACCATCCGGATTACAGCGTCTTACCACTTCGTATGTTGCCGCTTCCTTGCTATTTTTAATTGCCGCCATTTGGGAACCAACAGCCATGGCAACTCCCGTTTGGGCAGCTGCTTTTGCTAAACTTCCATTTATTTGTTCTGTTTCACGTCCGCCGCCACCTGTCATCGCATTGATAAAAATTGGCGAACTTAAGAAAAGCTCGCCAATTTTTGTAGAAATATCAATTTCATCAACAGATGTATTCGGTAAACTATTGTGAACAAATCTTATATCTCCAAACCCATGTTTTCGTTCTTGCCCTGTTGAAAGAGCATGGTTAATATGATCAATCTTTCGTTGTGCTCTGCTCACAATCATCACCATTTATCTCAGTTTTTTTAGCTGATCTCCAATCATTTCTCCAAGTTGGAAACCTGTAGATTCTTCTTTTTTCTCATACTGACTATAGTCTTCTTTTTGTGCACCTTTTCCTTCTTCAAGTTCACGGATGCTTAGTGACAAACGTCTTTCATTCTCATTCACATCTAAAACTTTCACCTTAACAGCTTCGCCTTCTGATAAAACTTCATGTGGCGTACCGATATGCTGGTTTGAAATATGAGAAATATGAACAAGGCCTTCTACACCAGGCTCAACTTCTACAAATGCTCCAAAGGAAACAAGGCGATTCACTTTTCCTTCTAAGACATCTCCTTGTTTGATACGGTTACTAATGTTTGACCAAGGCCCTTCAAGCGTATCCTTAATAGAAAGTGAAATACGAGAATTTTCTTTATCAACAGACAATACTTTAACGTTTACTTTATCACCTTCTGTAACAACATCAGATGGTTTTTCAACATGAGTATGTGAAAGCTGTGAAATGTGTACAAGGCCGTCAACACCACCGATATCTACAAACGCGCCAAAATCTGTTAAGCGTTGTACTGTCCCCTCAAGAACTTGCCCTTCTTCAAGAGAATGAAGAAGCTCTTGCTTTTTCGCTACTTCCTGCTCTTCTACAACAGCACGATGTGAGAGAATAACGCGGTTTTTCTCGCGATCAAGCTCCATCACTTTTACGCTCATCGTTTTTCCTTTATAATCTTCAAAGTCTTCTACAAAATAGGTTTCTACTAAAGAAGCTGGAATAAAGCCTCGCACGCCGATATCAACAACAAGGCCACCTTTAACAATGTCTTTTACTTCAACGTCAAACACTTCTTTTGATTCTAATTTTTCTTCTAAATCGTTCCATGCTTTATCTGCATCAACAGCACGTTTTGATAAAATTAAAGCTTCATCTTCTACTTTAAGAATCTTTGCCTCAATTTTCGCGCCAACTTCGATCACATCTTCCGCTTTTTCAATATGTAAGCTTGACAGCTCACTAATTGGAATGATGCCATCTACTTTGCTGTTTTCAACTTCTACAAAAACTTGCTTTTCTTCTACTTTTGAAACGGTTCCAGTAACTGTTGCACCCACTTCTAGGTTGTTAATTTCTACACTATTCATATCTTCTACCATTGCCTTAACCTCCTTAGTTGACCAACAACTTACTTATTTAAAAGTTTGAATTTATACTGTCTTCTCGCTAGTCTACGAGAAATCCTCTTTTTTCTAACTTCTAATAAATATACCCTTTTTGTCAAGTGTTAAGCCTTAAATGTTATTGATATTTATCGAGCAGAAGACCGATTTCTTTCATTACAACTTCCGTTACTTCTTCAGAAGAGGCTCGCTCTTTTTTCATCTCGGTCACATCGATTGGTTTACCATATACAACCTGTAGTTTCTTAAACGGTTTATAAGGACCAATAACAGCACATGGAACAATAACCGCATTTGAACGAAGAGCAAAAAAGCCGACACCTGCCATCCCTTTCCCGAGCTTTCCATCTTTACTACGTGATCCCTCTGGAAACAGACCAAGCGCTCCCCCTTCTTTTAAAATAGAAATTCCTTTGCGGAGCGCGTCTCGATCGCTAAGCCCTCTTTTAACAGGAAAAGCGTAGATTTTTGGCAGTAACGTTTTCAAAACAGGAACTTTAAAAAGCTCTGCTTTAGCCATGAAGTAGACAGGACGAGGAAACGTCATGCCTACAACAGGAGGATCAAAATTTGAAATATGGTTTGAACAAACAATTACGCCTGCATCTTTTGGAATATTTTCTTTACCGATTATTTCCACTCGAAATAGCGGGGTCAAAACGGACTTTACTACCCCACGTGCAAAACCGTAAATGCTCATGAGACATTAATCCTTTCGTCAGCAAGATCTAGAATCTTAGCTACCACTTCTTCGATTGTTAATGAAGTTGTATCAATTTCTACTGCATCTTCTGCTTTTCGAAGTGGAGAAACTTCTCGTTCAGAATCAAGCTTGTCACGCTTGGCAATATCAAGCTTAAGCTGTTCTAAATCTGAATCAAATCCCTTTAGTTTATTTTCTTCATAGCGTCTATACGCTCTTTTTTCTACTGAAGCAAGTAAGAAAACTTTTACTTCTGCGTGTGGAAGAACATGTGTCCCAATATCGCGTCCGTCCATTACAACTCCACCGCCTTTTGCTAACTTGCGTTGGCGGTCAACCATTTCTTTACGAACTTCTCCATGTTTTGCAACGATGGATACTTCTTTTGTTACTTCATTTGTACGAATTTGTTCTGTTACATCTTCTTCATTAATGAAGATAAGTTGACCTTGCGGAGAAGGCTTTAATGTAATATCTAACGTGTATAAAAGATCTATTAGGGCTTGTTCGTTTTGAAGATTTACTTTTGTTCTTTGCGCCTCATAAGTTAGGGCTCGATACATTGCCCCCGTATCAACATAAATATAAGATAAGTTAGTAGCGACGATTTTAGCAACAGTGCTTTTTCCTGCAGCCGCTGGTCCATCAATCGCAATTGAAATGTGCTTTTCCATGCGTCCTCCTCTAGTTATTTTAAAATTTCAATTCGTGCATATGTGAACGAAAAAAAAGCAGGGATTTCCACTCCTGCATGCTTTCCTTGAGTATCTTGTTTACTCTCTCTTTATCTTATCATACGTTCCCTTACTGGTCGAACGTTTCCACAATTTTTGTGATATTCTCTTTTGTTACGCCTTCGTATTGAGGAATTTTTGAAATATATGGGCTGATAGCTTCGACCCGCAGAAGAGCCTGAGAAAACAGTAAACAAAAGAGCTGGATAATAAGAAGCTTAAAAAGAACCCGTTCTACTTTTTTCAACTATGATCACTCCATTAAGCTATAAAAGTTATTTCTTTATCCATTATGGGGCAATCATTTTTGTTTTATTCTAAAGAAGACCTTTTCTCTTTAGTTCTCTCTGTACTTCCAGCGTGTATCGAATAAGTGCCTCTTGCTCTTTAACTCCAAGCGTTAAAAACTTCACCCCGACATTATGTTGCTTTTCTATATGAGAGGGCAAAATATTAATAATCTCCGCTTCAGTTTGTATATGATAATATTGATCAGATAGCTCAAAAACGAGCCAAACGTTTATTGTATCTCCCTTTTGAAAAAAAACTCCTTTTTCTTTAACAGCTAAAAGAGCTCCGCTTGCGCTGATGTTTTTCGTGATTGTTGTAAAAGGCTCAAATGTCCCATCTAGAGAGTGAAGAGCTGCAGGAAGTGTTGCATCAACGCGGACATACTCACGTCGTTGGTATTTAACTAAGCTTTCTTCTCCTTTATAATGAAGCTGTATCATAGGAATTTCCTTTTTTATACGCCCAACAACTTCCGTTGAAAAATGGTATGTCACTCCATTCTCCTCTACAAAATAAGCTTTTAACCTTGTATGCATAAGAAGAAAGGCACTCTTTTTAGTTGCTTGATGAATAGGATAATCAATATAAATATATCCTTCTCCTTCCTCAACAACTTTGCAATAGTACTTTCCTTCTCCGTTTACTTCTTCTAACCTCAACGATGTTCCAACCTTCAGCTCCATAAACACTCTCTTCCTCTCTACTTGTTACCGTTCCTTTTTCATATGACAGGATAACTCACTATATTTTACTAATTATTATTAAAACATGAACAAAAAAAAAGAGAAAGGGAATCCCTTTCTCTTCTAAACACCATTATAAATTGGTTCTGTGTTATCCATTTTCTTCACATCTTCTTCATTTCCACTTTCAGCATTAATAAAAATACGGTATGTGTCTTTATTAATGGTTCCTAAAAACTCATAGCACAGTACTTCTTCACCAAGATCATTTTGAATAATCGCAAGTCTTTCTTCTTGGATGAGTACATTTTCATTAATTTTCTTTTTAGCTTCATCAGCGTTAAGAGCAGGCTTTGGAATTTCACGGTCATAGTGTGCAGCTAAGAAATCTGCTGCTGAAAACCCGACAATACTTCCATCTCCAAGTGAAACTTTAATTTTCACAGCATCTGGATAAATACGAACTCCTTGTCTCTCTTCTACAAATGTAAAAACTCCTACATTATCATATTGAGCACTATCAGATGCCACAAGACTTTCAAATCTTTGATCTTTTAAAAATTTCATCGCTTTATTCATTGCTGTATTCAAGCTGATATTTTGCTTATCTACATCAACATGGCGAATAGCCCAAATTGGATAACCACCTTTTTTCGTAATATCCATATTTGTTTCTTGTTCTTTTCCAGGCTCTTGGATACGTAGGCTGTAAAATTTATAGTTTGCTCCATTTCCATTTTTCGTTACATCAATCTTTGCATTTTTGTCTAATTCGAGGAACGAACGTGCAACTTTCTTTGCTTCATTCTCATCAATTTCTTTTCCTTTTAGTTTTGAGAAGTTTTTATTTCCCTCTTCACTGCTTGCATTTGTTGGACCAAAATCAGTCTCTGAATATTCTCCAGCTCTCTTTTCAACTGTCTTCAAACCATCAATAATTGTGTTGTCAGCTTGAGCATCGTTTGTGGCAAGCGCCATTTCGACGTCCATCCAGCGAAGATTATCTTCTAATACTAAATTTTGTACTTTCCGTAAATCTTGCTGAATATCTGTAGACTGTTTATAAAGCTCTTCTAGTCTTCCGTACTCCTCATCTGTTAACGGGTTTTTATCTAAATCACGTACGCCAACTCGGTACGAAAAATCGCTAACATTTGAAAGAAACTCTTCTGTTTTATTGAAAGGAACAAGTGTTAAAGGAAGCTGTCCAACGTTACTATGTGCTTCAGATGTTACACGCCAAACTTCCGTTAATGCCGGGGAAAGCTGATCTCTTGAGCTCATAGCAAGCGTTGAACCCATTTTGTCATTCAATAAGCTCATATCATATGTTAAATCATGGAAAGCTCTTTGGTAGTTATTTTCCGCTTGCAAAAGAACTGCTGTTTTTTCTTTATGTTCTTGGTACCCCCAATACCCAACACCTATAATCCCAATAGAAAGGATACAAATCAATATTGTTCGTAACATATTGCTCACCTCTTTATCTACAGAATATATGTTTCCCTATTTTCTTAATTTGCGGTCTTGACCATATCCATGCACTTGTAGCAGTATCTGGATTAAAATAATATTCTGCGTTTCCTGTTGGGTCCATGCCGTTTAAAGCATCTAGAACCGCATTCTTAGCCGTTTGGTTTGGAGTAAGCCAAATTTGACCATCAGCAACCGCTGTAAAGGCCCCAGGTTCAAAAATGACGCCTGCTGGTGTATCAGGGAACGACGGGCTTTCCGTACGGTTGATAATAACAGCTGCAACAGCAACTTGACCAATATATGGTTCACCTCGAGCTTCTCCGTAGACAGCATTGGCCATCAAATTAATGTCATTTTGTGAATACCCATCAGGAACATTTGCTGCTTGTGGTTTATTAGAGCTTCCTGTTTTTGTAGCAGATTGCTGTGTCCCTTGGTTTCCACCAGGGGATGCTTGATTTCCTTTAGCTCCACTAGTTCCTTTTTGCCCAGCGTTATTTGTGCTGCCTTTAGATGTTCCACCTTTGTTAGAACCTCCGCCAGCCTGTCCGCCTCCTTTTGATCCACTGCTTCCTTTTTTGACTTGTTGATCAAGCGGTATATTTCCATAGTGCGAAAAATTTCGTCCTTTTCGGATTTGCTCTTTTACATATCCTTCATGATATTTTGTTGCAGCAACAAGTTTTCTCTTCATTTCAGGCCCTACTAATCCGTCTACTTTCATTCCAAATTCATACTGAAAGTTTCTTGATGCCCAGTACGTTCTCCATCCAAATACTCCATCAATTGGTCCAGTATAAAAGCCTACATACTGCAACCTTGACTGTAGCTCTATTACATCATTACCAACAGCTCCATGCTGAATTACTTGATTTGAAAAGGCTTTGGCTACATTTTTGTCAGAAAAAGTTGGAATAAAGACCCATTGACATATGAATAGTACAAATAAAATATTCCTTACTTTACGAAACCGAATCATCCTATACCCTCCTAAATCATACCTGATTGATGATAAGAGTATTTTTTGTAAAGTCCGCTATTTTATTCAGATCTCACCTTTCCTTCCCTTCATAAGAAAAACCCCTTAAAAGCAGGGGCTTTTAAGGGGTTTACGCGTTGAAACCATTTAATTTATCTTTTTTCCATAAACTTCTAAACCTTATCTTTCACATTAAGAAGGAGTAAAAAAATCGCTCACAGGTGGTTTTGTTTTTTTGGCTTTTTTAACTTTCCATAGCCCTAACCCCCATAGAAAAACCATGAATGGAATCATTAATACCATCCAATTATCAATCGTTCTTAAGATATAGTCGTACATTCCATGAAGTAAAATGGGAATAAATAAAGAATATGTGAGCCATTTTCTACGGCTGCTTTTCCCAAAAAACTTTCCTTTCCCAAGATAGTATCCCATAACAACGCCGAAAAGGGCATGACTCGAGACAGGTAAAACTGCACGAGCAAAAGCGTCTTGCACACCGTTCGCAACAAGGTAAAGGATGTTTTCGGCAGTAGCAAAGCCTAATGAAACAGCGGCTCCATATACAATGCCGTCGTAGTGTTCATCAAATTCCACATGCTGAAAAATTGTAAAGTAGAGTACAAACCATTTAAAATACTCTTCTAAAAATGAAGTTGTAAGAAAGGAATTTAAAAATGCCCCTTGCAACACTTGCTCTTCTTGCATGACATACTGTATAAACATAATAGGCAACACAAGGACTGCCCCAAAGATAAATGTTTTTAAGACAACTGAGATTGGCTCTGTTTCGTACTCATCTTTTAAATAAAAGTAGCTCAAAAGCGCCAGTCCAGGGGCAATGCCTGCTGAGATGATTGCGAGCATTCAAGCGCCTCTTTTCTCTTTTTTTTAATCGTACCATGTTCATTAGTGATTGAGAATGGTTTCAGTTAAAAGAATTTACTATTCCTAGTTCATAATTCATAAGGAGGGATAAACATGCGAAAGATTCACATCATCCATACTGGCGGAACTATTTCTATGGAAGAAGACCAAAGGGGAGCTGTTAAGCCAGGGGATAAACATCCGCTTAGCGATCTTTCAGGTTTATTTGATATTGAAATTGATGTTCAAATTTCAGAAATTTTTCGTCTTCCGTCCCCGCACGTAACACTTGCACATATGCGCCAGCTTGCACAAGGGATTGAAGAAGCAATCCAAAATGGTGCCGAAGGTGTTGTTGTTACACATGGAACTGATACACTTGAAGAAACGGCATATTTCCTTGATCTTGTTCTACAACAAAACGTCCCTATTGTACTAACTGGTGCAATGCGTTCAAACAATGAGCTTGGAGCAGATGGACCGCACAACCTTTTTTCAGCTGTCGAAGTTGCGCTTTGTAAAGAAGCTGGAGATAAAGGTGTTCTCGTCGTCATGAATGACGAGATTCATACGGCAGCTAACGTTACTAAAACACATACAAGTAATGTGGCTACATTTCAAAGTCCTCAGTACGGACCGATTGGAATTGTAACAAAGCGTGGAGTAAATTTCCATCATGCTCCAACATCTCACGACCATTTTCCAATTACAGAAACAAAGAAAAATGTTATTCTCTTAAAAGCTTATGCAGGGATGGATGAACAGATTTTCCAAGCTCTCTCTTCTCTTAAAATAGATGGGCTCGTTATTGAAGCACTTGGTCAAGGAAACATGCCTCCTCAGACTGTACCGCAGCTTCAAAAGTATATTGAAAAAGGCATTCCAATTGTTCTTGTTTCCCGCTGTTTTAATGGTATTGCACAAGATGTGTACGGATATGAAGGCGGTGGAAGAATGCTAAAAGAACTTGGAATTATTTTTTCAAATGGGTTGAACGGTCAGAAAGCTCGTATCAAACTCGCCCTTGCATTAGAAACAACTTCAAATCACAAAGTTCTTTCTCAATATTTCACTCAATGAAAAAAGGCGACAATGCTCGCCTTTTTTATGAAATAATATGTTTGGCAATAAGATCTCCATGAAAGCGTCCATTTTCAATAAAGATTTCATTTGCATTATTTCCTGCTGCAATGACACCTGCAATATAAATTCCTTCAACATTCGTTTCCATTGTTTCGCTGTTAAAATGCGGGCGACCAGTTTCTTCATCACGCTCAACTCCCATCTTATTCAAGAAGGCATGATCTGGATGGTATCCTGTCATAGCGAAGACAAAGTCATTTTTAATCTTATGAACTTCTGTTCCTTTTACATATGTGAGATGCGATTCCGTGATTTCTTTCACATTCGCTCCAAACTCCATTTGAATGGTTTCGTTGCGAACAAGGGCTTCAAACTCTGGCAGCACCCAAGGCTTGATGCTTGGTGAATATTCAGCACCACGGTATAACACTGTCACTCGCGCTCCTGCTTTTACAAGTTCAAGCGATGCATCAATACTTGAATTTTTCCCTCCGATTACCACAACATCACAGTTGTAATAAGGATGTGCTTCTTTGAAATAGTGAAAAACTTTTGGAAGATCTTCGCCCTTTACGTTCATGTAGTTTGGATGGTCATAGTAACCAGTTGCAATGATTACCTTCTCTGCTTCATACGTTTCCTTATCTGTAAAAATATGAAACATTCCATCTGATTGCTTTTCCACTTTAACGACCTTTTCGAACGCATTCACGCGAATTTGTTTACGTTCAACAACTTCACGATAGTATGCAAGCGCCTGATTGCGCTTTGGCTTCCGATTTTCTGTGATAAAAGGAACATCACCTATTTCCAATTTTGCACTTGAACTAAAAAATGTTTGATGTGTTGGATAATGGTAGATTGCGTTCACAATGTTCCCTTTTTCAATAACAAGGGCATCTATCCCTTCCGCTTGCAGAGCAAGCGAGGCAGATAGTCCACAAGGGCCTCCTCCAACAATTATAACTCTTTCCTTTTTCATTGCCGCTCCTCCTTAGTCGTAAAAAAACTTCACTATTTATTAAACTGTATAAGAGCAAGTAAAATTAAAGCTTTTTTCTTATAAATTAAAAAAATCTCCTAATCTATATTAGGAGATTTTTTGGATGGATGCAAATATAGGGCTTTAAATCCACCCTCTAAAACGAGAGGCTTCGGCCATTTTTCTAACACCAACCATATATGCAGCTAAGCGCATATCAACTTTTCTCGTTTTCGATATATTATAAATGTTATGAAATGATTTGACCATTACTGTTTCCAGCTTTTTCTCTACTTCTTCTTCTGTCCAATAATAACCTTGGTTATTTTGAACCCATTCGAAATAAGAAACAGTGACTCCACCAGCGCTCGCTAGCACATCTGGCACAAGGAGAATGCCTCTTTCAGATAAAATTTTAGTTGCTTCAAGCGTTGTAGGCCCGTTTGCTGCTTCAACTACAATGCTTGCTCGTATATCATTTGCATTTTCTTCTGTAATTTGATTTTCGATAGCTGCTGGGACAAGAATATCACACTCAAGTTCTAAAAGCTCTTTGTTTGTAATTGTACTATCAAAAAGCTTTGTTACAGTACCAAAACTATCTCGTCGATCTAGTAAATAATCGATATCAAGACCGTTTGGATCATGAAGAGCTCCGTATGCATCAGAGATGCCAACTATTTTAGCTCCAGCATCATGCATAAATTTGGATAAAAAGCTACCTGCGTTTCCAAATCCTTGAACAACAACGCGTGCTCCTTCTAGTTCAATTCCTTTTGCTTTCGCTGCTTCACGAATGCAAATTGTTACCCCTTTAGCTGTTGCTGTTTCACGACCATGTGAGCCACCAAGCACAAGCGGTTTTCCTGTAATAAAACCAGGAGAATTAAATTCATCAATTCGGCTGTACTCATCCATCATCCATGCCATAATTTGCGAGTTTGTAAAAACATCTGGAGCTGGAATATCTTTCGTCGGTCCAACAATTTGGCTAATGGATCTTACATAGCCGCGACTTAAGCGCTCAAGCTCACCAAATGACATATTACGTGGGTCACATACAATACCGCCTTTTCCACCACCATAAGGAAGATCAACGATACCACATTTTAAACTCATCCAAATAGAAAGCGCTTTAACTTCTTTTTCTGTTACACCCGGGTGAAAACGAATTCCTCCCTTTGTTGGCCCAACAGCATCATTATGCTGTGCACGGTAACCTGTAAAAACTTTCACAGAGCCATCATCCATACGTACAGGAATCTTCACTGTCATTAATCGTAAAGGCTCTTTCAAAAGCTCAAATACTTCTTCTGGATACCCTAACTTTTCTAAAGCACTATGTATAACAGTTTGAGTTGACTTTAATACATCGTTTTTGTCTCTATCATCATGTTCATTGGTTTGCATTTTATCGGCAACCATTTAGAGAACCTCCCACAGTCAAATATAGTAAATGGTGCTTCTTTCATGACATAGTATACACCTTTCATATGCTGATGCAAAGAGAAAAACGCAAAATTTCACATTTAAAAATCGACTTTCTTGAAAGCGATTAATTCTTCTCTAGAAATTTAAAAAAAGAGCGACTATATGACGAACGTTCGTCATATAAAATCGCTCTTCTTTTCATGATGAAAATTTCTCAGCTATAAACGATAGCGCATTCTTTTCAAGGAGCATTTTCCCATATTCATGAACGCGATATTTTGTCAGCGTTGACGGATATCCATACTCAGCCAAAAGCGCTACAAGAGTTTCTGTATCCAAATCCTCTTCATTCTCTGTGTCCACTAATAGATAAAAGTGTTTGCCATAAGAATAAAGCGTACCACTTTTCACATCTAAAGGGGAGAGTCGATTTGCAAGCTGGATAACATCTTCAAAAGATGAAAATTCAAAGAAAATGTCCTGATTTTCATCTAGCGTTACCTGCATTTGAATATAGTCATCCATGAAGTCATCATCTTCTTGGTCTGAGAGGTCTTCAGAACTTGTTGTTAAAATAACGACCATGCCCTGCGCTTGAAGAGCAAATACTTCAACAGCAAGCGACTGTGTTGGTTGAAAACCTAACTCTTCACTCGCCTGGTCAACCATATCTCTAAAAAGCTGCTGGACTTTTAACGAGTTGTTCCACATATCCTCTTTTGATAATCCGCGTTCTGTTAAATCATCAAACGTCAAGAAAATTTTTATCTTGTTATAATTCAGGCGCTCTAATCTCATCATACACCCTCCCCATTCGCCGAAACAACGACATTAACAGTTTAATATATGCACTTGTTGAAAAAGAGTTCATTCGTGCTGTTACAATAGAGTTTACATGTTTATAAGAAAGAAGACAACCTTATTGCATTTGAATCTCTGTTAATTTTATGTTAATCCAACGTTCCCATTCTTGTTTTGAATCACCGACAATAAAAGAAAGGATGCTTTCATCTTCCACATTTGAAAAAGCAGCTCCCCCAAGGCCGATTGAAAGTGAAGAAAATTCCCGTTTCACTTCTTTTACAAGAGCTATTGTTTCTTCCTGGTTTTCTTTCATTGTACATGACATAAACAATAAGGAAGGCTGAACTTCTCCAACAACTATTTTTACATCTTGATTATCGACGCTGCTCCCTAAATAAATAACTTCAAAACCTTTCATTTTTAAAAAGAGCGTAAAAATGAGTAATCCAACTTCATGTCGCTCGTTTGGTCCACATACAGCAATTGCTCTCGGCATAATTGGTGGTGATGGAAATGAATAAAGAATAATCCCAATTCTTGTTTTAATAAGCTGTGATGCATAGTGCTCATGGGCACTTGTAATTTTCCCTTTCTCCCACAAATCTCCAATGGATATTAATAGCGACCCTAAAATATCAATAACTACCTTCTCAATTGAATAAAGACTAAAAGCTTGATCCATAAGTTGCTGAGCTCTTGTTTCTTGAAAAGATAAGAGAGCTCTCAAAAGATCTTCTTTGATTTTTGAGGTTGTTGTTGCTGTATCTTCTTCCTCTATTGAAAAAACAGCCTCTTTTTCAAGTAATGAAACGGCTTGACTAATTGTAAAACCACTATTTACTTTGTCTGTTAGCCATTTTATCGTTTTTAGGTCTCGATCCGTATACAACCGATGACCTGAATCATTACGGACAGGATCTACTATATTGTATCGTCTCTCCCATGCACGCAATGTTCCAGGCTGAACACCTACAAGCTGTGAAATTGCTTTTATATTATATTTTCCTTCTCTTGAAGCCATTGCGAACCTCCAAGTAAACATCGTTTCTTTATCTAGTTGAATTATACGTTACCAGTATTTTTGTGTAAACGTTGTATACGTTTTGTATCATTAGCTTGTAATTGTAATATGGTGTGTCTGAGGCTTTGCACCAAGCCTTAGAGGTACCTTCGTTGTACCATATCCATTACTTATTAAAATAGTCGTTCCATTTCTTGTATAAACTCCCCCATGCTCATAAGGTCCCCATCCAAAAAAGCGAATTTGTCCTCCGTGTGTATGACCGCTTAAAACGAGGGAAATATTCATCTCCTCCTTTATCCTTCTCATAATGAAAGGATTATGGCTCAAAAGTAAACGAAAAGAATTTTTTGCACCTTGAACAGCTTTTTCTAAATCTGCCTTCCGTTTTGAAACATCCTCAACGCCAATGAAATCAATCGAATGCTCTTTCAACAGATAGGACTTTGCTTCATTACGAAGAACAGTTACACCGTTTTCTTCAAGCAACTCTGAAAGCTCATCTTCTCCTGCTTCATAGTCATTATTTCCCCATACAAAATAAACAGGTGCTAAGCTTTTTAGTTTTTGCACATTTTCTGCTACTTGAAGAAAAGGTACTTCCTCTTCCGTTAAGTCTCCCCCTATAATGACCGCGTCAACCTCATCCTTCATTTTCTCAATGAGTTTGTCATCTATCGTCCTTTTATGAACATCGGAAATAAAAAAAAGACGCAGTTTTTCACGAGCGGGAAACTGCGGGAAACGGAACCTATGATATACAATTCGGTTTTCAAAGGCATTTTTCCACATGTATCCTAATAAAACAACTGGAAACAACGCCATGGAAAATATAAACTTCACGATATCTCCTCCTCTACTTCTCCTGCTTTTTCTTGGTGATACAACATCTGCTCTCCCTTAACGGTCACAAATGTTAGAGAAGAATTTTTAAAAATTTATTTTTTGATAAAAAGTATTCAAAACTCATACTATGAAAAAAAACGGAATATGGGTCTGTCCTATTGCTACTTATGCTCGTGATATAAATTTACATCAAACTTTTTCATCATCATTGCGAAAACGGCTTGTCTCGCTTCCCATCTAGTTGGCTGAGGCCAGTATTCCCCTGCTTTCTGAATAATTTCACACCGAAGCTCGTGAAATTCTTTTTCTGCCTTCTCACATTTTTCATGAACATATTTTAAATAGAAAAAAAGGCTTCCCATCACAAGAATAAACATAAAATAAATGGACCGTTCAAGCATATGAGTAAGAACGGATTGAAACGTTAACTGTTCTAAAGTTTGAAGTGAAAACCACGTATATCCCATTATTCCGACTGCCAAAAGAAGCAATAACCCCTGTAGCTTTTTTTCTTTTTTTGTTAACGTATCAAACTTTCTTTTCCGCTTTACGACACTTTGTAATACAAACTTTGTCGCTTCATCTGTACGATGATCAAGCGCTTGAATTTCTTTCTCCATGCCCACTCCTCCTACATTCCGCTTTGTTAATATAGGTATGTGGTTGTCCTAGTCATTATTATGTTTTTTTAGGCATGTTCTTCTTTTTCAATATAGCGAATATATAAAGCAAGTACAAAATCAATTACAAAATGTGCCGTCATTGTTACAAGTAAGTTATCCGTCCACCAAAAAAGCAAGCCGATCATAAAACTCATTAAAACAACCGAGCTAAACAGTACTGGTTTTGTTAAATAACGAACATGAATAAGCGCAAAAATAATACTTGCTCCAACAAGACCAATATGTGCTTGTACAACTCCTCGAAAAAGCAGTTCCTCTACAAAAGAAATAAGAAGACAAAGAAAGACAATATGCCAAAAGGAACGAGAGCGAAAAATTTGGCGGTTGATTCCTCCATCATCATAAAGATGACTTGGCAGCTTTATTGTCAGTAAAAGATCAACTGCCACAACAACAAGGGCTGGAAGCATGCCAAATAAAAAAAGCTCCCGAAAGTCAAGTTGAAAATACTCCCCTAATTCTGCTGGTTGATCATGCAAAAAGAATAAGAGTCCAACTGTGAGAAGAAAAAGTAGCCCCTGTGTGCCATATAAACTCCAAATCAGTTCTCTATCACTATACTTAGAAGTGTTCATACTTTTCCTCTTTCTGTCCTAACAGATGTGATAAATGATTTATCCAACTATACGGTTTTTTATCCTCATTCACATATTCACGTTCTTCATATGCTTCTTCATCAATCCCGCAAATGTCGCAACATAATGGTGGAGTAGGCTCGCTATCGTTCTGAAAATAATCAAGGATAATGGAACGGCGACATGATTTTGAAAGTAGAAACTTTTTCATCTCTTTAAAACGAGCTTCTTTATCATGAAGCCTGCTTTCAACAGCTTTCTGGATATTGTTAACCATTTCTTCTTTATGGTTCATTTTCGCTAGTTTGTCGTTTTTAATCATACCATTTTGCTGCAAGTGAAAACGAATAAAGCGCCAGTGAACTTCATTGATGCCATATATCTCGATCATATCTCGATCAAGTAGCGAAACATTCGTTCCATCTTGGTACTTTTCTAATATAGATAAAACAGCATAGCATAACGAACGGTCAGGAAGTTCGCTACTCATAAGATGAAAAGCGAGCTCGTCATCGCGCTCATCGTAAAGAACAACAGAAAAACTTTCTTTTCCGTCTCTCCCTGCTCTTCCCATTTCTTGAACGTAGCTTTCAAGCTGTGTTGGGGGGTGGAAATGGAGCACAAACCGAACATTTTTCTTGTTTACTCCCATACCAAATGCACTTGTGCAGCAAATCACATCAAGCTGATCATGAAGAAACTGCTGTTGAATTAAAATGCGCTCATTATATGGCATCCCCCCATGATAAAAAGCAACATTCCTTACTCCATTCTCAAGCAAATATTCTGTTAAGTTTTCGGTCCAATTTCGGCTTGAGCAATAAATAAGGCAAGGTTTTTTCATTTTTTGCACATAGCACAGTACATGCTCTTTTTTTTCTTCTATACTTTCAACTCGTTTAACTTTCATTCCAATATTAGGACGATTCACAGAATAAATAAGCTTTGTTACATCTTCTAAATGTAAATGTGCCACAATATCCTCGGTAACCGCTTCTGTTGCAGTTGCTGTTAGCGCTAAACAAGTTGGACGTTCAAGTTTTTCCCACACTGATCCAAGCATTGAATATTCTAGCCTAAAATCGTGCCCCCACTGTGAAATACAGTGTGCTTCATCAACAACAAAAAGAGCGATGCCAATGCGTTTCAAAGCATCCAGCGTTCGTGGATTTTGTAGTGCTTCTGGAGAAGCGTAAATGAACTTATATTTTGAAAGCTCGTTCACTGCTTTTTTCCACTCTTTTTCTTGCAAAAAGCTATTTAAAGCAATCACGCGCTTTTCTCCAGTCATTTTAAGCTGCTGAACTTGGTCTTCCATCAGAGAAAGAAGCGGAGACACAATGAGAATCGGTTTGTTTATAATATAACCTGTGAGCTGATAGCATAGCGATTTCCCTGTTCCTGTTGGCAAAACCGCTATCGTATGCTTTCCCTCTAGAAGAGAACTTATCACTTCTTTTTGTCCAGGCTTAAATGTTTGGTAGCCAAACTTTTTAAAAAGAATATCTTCTAACTCCATGTGACTCTCCTTTCTTTAGTCAAATGAGCAAGCACAAGCCTAATCTGAAAATAAGTAATAGAAGATGACACTTCATCTTTGATAGGTTTTAATTTATTCGTATTGAGCTTTAAATAGACGCGTTTAATTTCTTCTTGTTCAGCATTTGTTACATAGTCTGAGAGGCTAAAATCATCTACAAAAAGGGCAATTTCAGCTAAATGATCTTCAATCGTACTTTTTTTCAAACGACGAATTCTCATAATGTCTTCAAATGACTTGTTTCTCTTCATAAGTTCATATGTTGCCTTAGCTGATGATGTTAAGGGAAGAACAACATTAAAATCGGTTAGTAACCCTTGTAGTAGCTTGTACAAATCCTTCTGCTTTTTCAACATATGAATGATAAAATGCACCGTTGCTAGTTGGCAAAGATGCACATAATGCTCATCAATATTATACTCTTTCGCAATTTGAACGTTTGTTTCTCCTGCATACTGATACCCTGAAAACTGCCGTACAAATATCTCCACATTAAGCTGTGGGGTTTCCTTCAAAATGTTTTTTAGCTCTTGAAAAAGTTGATGAGCTAATTCAGTCCGATTCTGCCTATTTCGCACAAGAAAGTTTTTTAACCATCTTAACGTTTCCTCATCTCTTGTCACAGGAACAAATTTCTTCTCTTCGTAAACTAAATTTGAGACAGTTTGGAACAGAACAAGAAGACGTTTCCAAAAAGGGTATGTTACATTGGCATACTGCCAGCCGTTCAGTGAAGATGGTAGTTCATTAGTCGTTAACCACTTTTGTACATATTCTTGACCTTTTTCTGTAACTTGATAAACATGTTCCCCTTTGGAGATAATAGCCTCTTTTTGAACTAAGGTTGTGATCATACTATCAAAGGATGGTTTCTTTAAATAAGGAAAAGATTGGAACAAAAAAGACAGACCGTAGATTTGCCCATCTTGGATTGTTTGGGCTGATTTCTTTCCTTTTAATAAATGATAAACCCCATATATTGTACGCTCTTCTTTCAAGCGTTGAAGACAAAATAACATTACAATATGAAGAGAATTCATAATAGATACGCTTCTCCTTATAACATTTCTTTTTTCTTTATTTTAACATGCATTTGTTGTTCACACACTTTTTTCCCTTTGCATAGCCTATAAAGATCAATTGAAAAATAAGGACATTTTCTCTTCGTTTTTCCTTACGCCTTTTCGGGTAATACTATAGTGAACAGAATGAATTGGTTCAACAAGATATTCCTTGTAGCTTGTTATTAAGATAAGCATTAGGATGACAGAATGATTTTTCTATTGAAAACTTATCCAAACAGCCGTACAATGTTTAGTGAGTATGAAACGTATTGTTTCGTGATAACTACAATAATCATAAAATTTATATGATGGATAGAATTTTAGGAGGTCTTTATAATGGCAAAGTATACGATTGTTGACAAGGACACATGCATTGCTTGTGGTGCATGTGGAGCTGCAGCACCTGATATCTACGACTACGACGACGAAGGTATTGCATTTGTAACATTAGACAACAATGAAGGCGTTGTAGAAGTACCGGAGGCACTTGAAGATGACATGATGGATGCATTTGAAGGATGCCCAACTGAGTCTATCAAAGTAGCGGACGATCCTTTTGAAGGCGACGCTCTTAAATACGAATAGAAAAAAGCTCGTTAGGATCATTCCTAACGAGCTTTTTTATTTTGAAACAGATGTTGAAGGATGAATAGAGCGTTTGGCAATCCAAGTGTGCATCTTAGCATACATAAGACCAAACAAAACTCCGACAATAGCACCTTTAACAATGTTGAATGGGAAGATAGCTGTTGTAACTGTTGCATAAAGCATTTTATCTGACATCGCTGGTGCTTGTAAAAACCATGTGTAAGCCGGTAAAATAACATAATAATTAAGAATGCTCATAACAGTTGAGGTCAAAATAGTTCCTACTGCAAGACCAAGCGTAATGCTTTTACGGTTGCGAAACTTGCGAAACATAAGCGCAACGGGCACTATATATAAAACTCCAGCGATAAAATTAGCAAGTGATCCAACTGGAACACCTGTCATACTTCCTTGAACAGCATAATACAAGAAGTTTTTAATTGCTTCAACTGCAATTCCCGCTAGCGGTCCAAAAACAATTGCTGCAATAAGAGCAGGAAGCTCACTGAAGTCAATAAGCAAAAAGCTTGGGAAAATAGGGATAGGAAAATTAAGCATCATCAGTACATAAGCAATACTGCTCAGCATTCCTATCGCAACGAATTTTTGAGTCTTTTTATTTTTGTTCATAATCCTCTCTCCTTCTTTGCGATCCATCTCAAAGAAGAAAGGTTCTTGTATTAAACGCAAATAAACTCCTTCATAAATAGCTGAAGGAGTTAGCAGAGCTCGTTTAATAAACGTTTAACAATTAAAAAATTAAACGTTTGAACCTCCACCTTCTCCCTTCCAGACTGTACTGTCGGCTTTGGAATTTCACCAAATCCTGCTTTCAATGAAAGCTCGCGGGCTGTAACCGCCGGTCGGGAATTTCACCCTGCCCCGAAGATGAACCATATGTGATTTTATGTTCATTATAACTTTTCTCGAATTAAAAGTAAATTATAAAAACCTTTTTCCTTTCCTTAACAATAAAAGATCTCCTTTTAGGAGACCTTTCATTGCTGAACGATAAGCTTTTCTCCAGCATAAATCGTTGTTTTATCTAAGTTATTCCACGCTTGTAAAGTTGAAACTGATACACCGTATTTCTCGGCAATATTTGATAACGTGTCCCCTTTTTGAACAGTTGTTTTCACTTTCCCATCATTTGTTGTCTCTCCATAAACAGACTGAAAAACTTCCCTTGTAACTCCCCCTCTTAAATAAGCATAAAGCTTTTCTTCATCAAGAAGAGGAAGAGGATCAACGGCGTTTGTTTTATGTTCATTCCAATTTCCTTTATGTACTTCAAAATGCAGGTGACTTCCCGAAGACCGGCCTGTACTTCCAACTTCACCAATTATTTGTCCTTTTCTAACTGTGTCACCTTGCTTTACAAGACGTTTGTGTAAATGAGCGTATACTGCTTCATATCCATTGTTTTGTTTAATAAAAACAACGTTTCCATATGTTGAAGAAGGATAGGATTTTGTCACTTTACCATCTGCAACTGTTTCAACATTTGTTCCAATAGGAGCTGCAATATCAATACCATAATGCTTAGCATGACGTGTGCCAAATAAGTCTGTTAATATTCCCTCAGTTGGCCAAATCCACTGTTCGGCTTCTTCAGCATTTCCCTGGACAGACCCGCTTCCAACTATAAAAGCGACTATTGTTATAATTCCAAATATGCGTGCTTTCATCGCTGTAGTTCCTCCTAAAAAACATGTTTAGTCCCTGCCTTAAACTGTACCTACCATTTTAAGACATCTCCCATATACTTTACGTTTTTTAAGAGTTTTATCCAGAAAAATGTTAAAAAGTTAATGTTGTACATTATCCTTTTCTTGACTATATTTCACGTTTATATTTACGCTTTCTTCCTCCACTCATTTCTGTCCTTAATGCTTTAAGGGCTCGATGTTGCGTTGTTTTCACTTTACTCTCTGACCATTCTAAAAAATGGGCAGTCTGTCCAACAGATAATCCACGAATAAAACGACAAAGTAAAACAAGCTGAAAATCATTTTTGCATGTGCTGAGCCTTTCATACAGCTGCTGTATCTCTTCTTTAATGAGGGTATGTTCTTCTGGAGAAGGAGATTCTTCACAACAAATGTGCTTCCGCCAACTTGATAAAAGACAACACTCTTTTAAACCTTTTTCTTTTCTAAAATAGTCTATTGCAATATTTTTAGCAATTGTAAAAAGCCACGTCTTTTCACTACAGTTTCCTTCAAATTTACTGCAAGATTTCAAAACACGTATATACACTTCCTGTGCTAAGTCTTCTGCTTTCTCTCGATTTTTCACTGTATATACTAAAAACCGAAGCAAATCTTGATGATATGTTATATATAGCCGCTCAAGTACAGTGTTCATCATCTCTCCCCCTCTCCTAACCTTTATAAAAGGATCTAAATACTAATAAATGGTAATTCAACTTTACCTAAATGAAAAGAAAAAAGCTAGAAAAAGATGACCCTTTTCTAGCTTTTTTCTCTCTATTGTGGCAATCGAATTGAAAATGTTGTGCCTTTCCCTAATATACTATGAACACGGATTGTTCCCTCATGAGCTTCAACAATATTTTTAGCAATTGCAAGACCAAGACCAGTTCCTGCTTTTCCTCTTGTTCTTGCTTTGTCTCCTTTATAAAAACGTTCAAAAACAAACGGCAAATCTTCTTCAGCAATACCTGCTCCTGTATCCTGTACTTTAAGAGAAAGAGCACTAGATAAACTTTCGACTTCTAATGTTACAGCTCCTTCTCCCTGTGTATGACGAATAGCATTATCAATAAGGTTTGTTAAGACTTGCTCTAGCTTGTCCGCATCAATTTTCACTTCTTGTCTTTGAAGTGATTCTAACAATAAATGAAGCCCAATATCCTCTTCTTTTGCGACACCCTGAAACTTCCGAAGCACTCGTTCTGTAAACGATTCAATGTCTACTTCATCAATTGAAAGTCTAATATGACCTGCTTCCATTCTTGCTAAATCTAACAGTTCATTTACAAGACGACCCATTCTTAATGATTCATCATGGATAACTTTTGCAATTTCTTTCATTTCTTCTTCTGTTGAAGCAATATCATCAATAATTGCTTCACTGTAGCCTTGCAGCATTGATATCGGCGTTCTTAATTCATGCGAAACATTAGCAACAAAATCTTGACGAAGCTTATCAAGCCTGCGCTCTTCTGTCATATCCCTGATAACAGCAACAGCTCCACGTATTTTCGTTTGATTATACAGCGGAGACATTAGGATAACCCATGTTCTTCCTTGTACTGTCATCTCAGTTACTTGCTCCTGCTCTGTTTGAACAACTTCTTCTAACAAACGCTGCACTTTTGATGAAAGACCTGATGCATTTGTAATATCAATTTTTTGTTCATAGAGAGAAGCTTGCAAAAACTGTTCGGCAGGTGGATTTGTAATAAGAATAGTCCCATTTCGGCTAAAGGTAATAACTCCATCTGCCATACTGCTTAAAATACTTGAAAGCTGTTCTTTTTCTTGATTCAGTGCATTTAAATTATATTTAAGTTGACGCCCCATTTGATTGAAAGCAATAGCGAGCTCTCCAATTTCGTCATACGTTAAAATAGGAACTTTTGTATCAAAGTTTCCTTTCGTTACTTCAAATGCAGCTTGTTTCATTTTACGAAGAGGAGCTGTAATTCTTGTAGAAAGGAAGAAGGCAAAAATTGTCGTTAAAATAATAGCAATCCCAGCTGCTAAAAGAATAAATTTTGTTGTTTGACGAGAAGGCTCTTGTAAATAAGAAAGAGGCTGATATAAATATACGGCTCCTTTCTCTCCAGAAGACATTGTAAACGGCATTGAAACGATGTAGATTTGATCTGATTGCCCTTCTTTTGAAAGGTTTAAGGTTGTTTCTTTCTTCCTCATCTCTGTTCCATTTGCACTGTTTTTGAAATAGCTGTCTTCTTTTAAGAATTTCTCAATCTGCTTTTTATCTTCTCGAATATTCGGTGAAAAGCTATATTCATTTCCTTTTTGTACGATAATATTTGCATCATCAATGAGATTCCATGTTGCCTTTAAAGCTAAATCTCCATCTTCCATTTCTTCTACAAAATGAGCAACTTGCTTGCTCGTACTGTTCAAATCCTCTTCGGCTTGATCAACAATATAGTTTTCGAAAAACTCAAGAAGTAAAATGGTTAGAATGAATAAAACGACAGAAAGAAGCAGAATGATTGTAATCCAAAGCTTCCCTACAACACTTCGCCAAAGTCTCATTCATTGCCAACCTCAAACTTGTAGCCAACTCCCCATACCGTCACAATCATACTTGCTGCCTTTTCTGATTTTCGGTTCAATTTTTCACGGAGTCTCTTTACATGTGTATCAACCGTTCTCAAATCTCCAAAAAAGTCATAATGCCATACTTCACGAAGAAGATGCTCCCGATCGTATACTTTATCTGGAGATTTAGCGAGGAAACAAAGAAGCTCGTATTCTTTTGGTGTTAAGCTTACTTCTTTTCCTTCAGCTGTAACCCGATGGGCATCATTATCAATTGTAAGGTGCGGGAAAACAAGCAAGTCTTTTGCTTTTGTTTCCGTTGTTAAATATGATGTTTGAGAAGAGCGGCGCAGAAGAGCTTTTACGCGAAGCACAACTTCACGTGGACTGAATGGTTTTACAATATAGTCATCTGCTCCAATTTCAAATCCTTGGACACGGTTTGCTTCTTCCCCTTTAGCTGTTAGCATTGCAATTGGTGTGGATTTTTTCTCTCTTATAATTTTGCATACTTCAAGTCCATCTTTTCCAGGCATCATGATATCAAGCAAAATCATGTCATAGTCTGTCTCAAGCGCTTTTGCTACTGCATCATCCCCATTTGAAGCTTCATCAATAGCATACCCTTCACGCTCTAGATACATTTTCAATAGTCTTCTAATTCTTTCTTCATCATCTACGATTAAAATTCGTGCAGCTACGTCCATTTTCTTACCTCCTAGTTTCTCTTATGTACGACTTATTATCGTTTATTGTACTCCTAGATTCATCCCTATCATACGTTTTTATGCCCTTTCTCTGCAATTGAAAAACCTTCACAGTTGTGAAGGCTTAAGCATATGAATGAAGCCCTGCTAAAATTAAGTTAACAGCAATAAGGTTAAACATAATAATGGCAAATCCTATCACAGCAAGCCATGCTGATTTTTCACCATGCCATCCTTTTGAAAGACGGAGATGTAAAAACGCTGCATAAAAGAGCCATGTGATAAGAGCCCAAACTTCTTTTGGGTCCCATCCCCAAAATCTTGTCCACGCTATTTGAGCCCATATCATTGCAAAAATAAGAGCACCAAGAGTGAATATCGGAAACCCAATCGCTACAGAACGGTAGCTAATTTCATCTACTAACTCTGAGTTTGCATTTCGTACAAGCGGTTTTAAAGCTTCTCCAAGCCTTCTGCGTAAAACCAATCGTAATACTACATAGAGAATCAAACCGCCAATGATGGACCAAATGCATGTATTAAGTTTAGCTGCGTTAATAAGTGCAGGCACCTCTATAAATGGGCTCAGTTTTCCTTCTGTTATAAGCTCGTGTTCGTTTGGTCCAACAAGTGCTGGAAGATGATACACTGCTTCTGCTTTCTCATCATGCTTATCAACCCATGAAAACGTTGCTTCATAATCTGCAATTCGAAAAGATGAGGTAATAATGACGAATGCAAGTGTTGTAACAAGGCTATACAACACAACTTCAAGCCAAAATGTCCTCTTCCCTCTTTTAGTTTGATCAACTTCCTTAATTAAATAGATAAGGCCTGCTGCAAAGCTAACGGCTAAGATGGCTTGGCCAAGCGCTGTTGTTGTGACATGAATATAAAGCCAGTGACTTTGCAACGCGGGAATAAGAGGTGAAATATCCCGCGGGAACATGCTTGCATAAGCAATTAGTAAAAGGGCGATAGGAAGGGTAAAAACCCCAAGTGAACTTAATCTATACATAAAGTATAACAAAATAAATGCCCCAACAAGCATAAGTGAGAAAAACGTCATAAATTCGAATAAATTACTCACAGGAACGTGTCCTGCTGCAATCCATCGGGTAACAAAATAACCTGCCTGTGCGACAAATCCTACAATTGCTAACAAAATACCAAATGTTGCAAATTTATTTTTTTTATTGTTGCGCTCTACTTTTTTTGATCTGATAGCTCCCCCGAAAAAAAGCGTTGCAATTAAGTAGACGATAAAAGCTGTATAAAGTAAGTTTCCACTTAAACTAACTAAGTTCATGCCTTATCCCCTCCCTTTTTCTTTTCTTGCTGATCCTCTGGCATCACAATTGCTGTTCCTTCTATTATTTTTTCAAGCTCTCGTTTTAGTCCAAACCAGTTTTTGTTTGTATGACTTGCCATAAATAACCCTTGAGCTGTATGTTGGATCCAAATACGACGATGATTCCAATACATACCTTGAATAACCCCAATCATAAAGATTAATCCACCTAGTCCTAGTATCCAGAGGGTAGAGTCTTTATGAACAGTAAGCCCTGTCACATTTTTCGTATCAATTCCCGCAAACGTCATCTTATACTTATTCTCGCCTAGAGGTTCGACATTTTGTCTAATGGCTACAAAACTTGTTTCTCCCTCCTGCCGATCTGGGGTGAACATTTTAAACACAAAAGCCGGATTTGAAGGAGTTTTCGTTTTTGTATCAGGATTTCCTTCTTCATTAAAATAAAAATCAGGAAAATAGCTTAAAATCTCCACTCGATAGCCGTCTTTTAGCTTATACGTATCTTTTGGATTATGTAAATCAATAGAGATTGTTCCAAAGCTTTCTCCACTTTGTTTGTCGTCTAACGATAGCTTCATTTCACTTAGCTCATTTAACCGGTAATCAACTTGATAAACAGCATATCCATCAAATTTTAAAGGCTCATTCACTTTGATAGGAAAGTCTTTTTGTTTTACAAGTTTCTGATCTTCTCCCGCAATCTTCCCTTCTTGTCCTTTATAAAGGGTTACGTCTGTTTGATAATTTTTAGCTACCGCTCCTACACGATCAATTGTTTTTTGAAATACTTCATCAGAATCTTTTCCATACTCCTCATAGATAAATTGATTATTTTCCAAAAAATATTCCCCATTTGTACCGGGAATGGCCTTTGTTTCTCCTTCACGAAGCCACATTGTTTTATCAATATACATCCCTGGAACAACCCTAAGCATTGCTCCGATAAGAAAGATAATAAGTCCAATATGATTAACATAAGGACCCCACCTTGAAAAACGCCCTTTCTCACCTAACAAGTTGCCTTCTTCTTTTTTAACCCTGTATCCTCTCTTTTTCAACTGTTCTTCTACCTTATTAATATCGGATTCTATCGGGTTTTCGGTTACGCTAAAAAAACGCTGTCGTTGTAAAAAAGATTCATGTCGGGTGACACGCTGCTTTTTCAATGCTCGATGAAGGGGAATAACTCGGTCTAGACTACAAATAACAAGGGAAATCCCAATTGAAGCAATAAGAAGTAGATACCACCATGAGCTGTATAAATTGTGAAAACCAAGTTGATAGTAAAGAGCACCAAGTGTTCCGTATTGTTCTTCGTAGTAAGTCGAGGGATCTGCATTAATCGGAATGTACGCTTCCTGAGGATAAATCGTTCCAAAAGCTGAGGCAATAAGGGTTAAAACAATAAGCCATATTCCTACTTTTACAGACGAGAAGAAGTTCCAAATATGATCAATTACTGTTTTGTTATACGTCTGCGATCTTCTCGCACTTCCTTCATACCTCATATCTAACAGCTTTTTAGAATTCTCACCATTTGTTGGTTTTCCACATGCTTCACATAAAATTGTTCCGTGTGGATTCACATGGCCACATTCACATTTCACTTCTTTCATGTTTCAAACCTCCTATGGCTTTATGTTATCCATATATTCCTTGATTTTTTGTTCATCAAGTCCACCTTCAAAAATATCAACAATCTCCCCTTTGGAATCTATTAAAATAGTTGTTGGCAAAGGGCCTATATCGTATGCGGTCTGTACTTCTCCACCATCATCAATCATCACAGGGAATGTAAGCCCATAACTTTTCGAAAATCGATTAACAGCAAGCTTAGTCTCATCTGCATTTACAGCTAGAATTTCGACTCCTTTGTCTTTAAACTGTTCATACTGATTTTGCATCACGGGCATTTCTTTTGCACAAGGCTTACACCACGTTCCCCAAAAATTTAAGAAAACGCCTTTTCCTTCATAATCTGAAAGCTTATGCTTTTCTCCGCTTAAATCTTCTAGGACAAAGTCAGGCGCTTTTTCCCCAACCACAACTTTCTCTTTTTCAGCAAAAAACTGAGCGTACATTGTATAGCCAACAGCGCTAAACAAGATGGACAAAATAATCGTTCGAACGAGGAGACGTCTTTTTTTCTTTTTCATAAAATCCCCCTTTACATCGATAAGTTATCCGCTTACATATACTTCTTTCACCATGCTAAAGTATGGTGAAAGGAGCATGAAGCAGTTGCTTCACACTCGCTCTTTTCCTGTATCCGCAAGCGAATTTAATTTTTTCACTTCATGTGGAGTAAGTTCTCTTGCCTCTCCTGCATTTAAACCAACTAAATCTAAAAACGCATAGCGTTCACGCTTTAACTTTACGACCGGATATCCAACTGTTTCAAGCATGCGACGAACTTGACGATTTCTTCCTTCATGAATAACAAGCTCTACAATCGATGTTTGTTTACGCTTATCAACGGAAAGAACACGTACTTTTGCTGGTGCTGTTACACCATCTTCAAGACGGACTCCTTTTTCTAGCAAGCGAACTTCATGCTTTTGGGGAATGCCTTTCACTTTTGCAATATATGTTTTTTCAATTTCATATTTTGGATGCATAAGATGATTAGCAAAAGCTCCGTCGTTTGTCATAAGTAAAAGACCTGACGTATCGTAATCAAGACGCCCAATTGGATAAATGCGTTCTTCTACATACGGAAAATAATCTCGTACAGTTTTACGATCTTTATCATCTGTTACACTCGAAATAACCCCTGTTGGTTTATATAATAAGAAATAAACAGGTTTCTCCTGTTCAATTTGTACTCCCTCAACTTCAACACGGTCCTGTGGCTTTACTTTTGTTCCAAGCTCTTTAATTACTTTGCCATTGACTCTCACTTTTCCTTCTAAAATAAGCTGTTCTGCTTTTCTTCTTGACGCAATTCCTGCGTGTGCAATCACTTTTTGTAATCGTTCCATCGTTATTCACCTCTTGTACATCTTACTTGTTTCATATATGTTGTACAAGTAGTTTTCCTTTAAAAGCTCATTCTTATCATCTATATACGGTAAAAAAGCTTCTTTTACAAAGAAGCTTTTTCATCATGCCCCAAATATAAGCGTTACAATAACAATTGCAGCAATAATTCCGACTAAATCTGCAAGCAGGCCAACTTTGACAGCGTCCCCCATTTTTTTAATTCCCACCGCACCAAAATAAACAGTTAATACATAAAATGTCGTATCTGTACTTCCTTGCATAACGGAAGCAAGACGCCCAATAAAGGAATCTGGTCCATACGTTGCAAGTAAGTCAGACGTCATTCCAAGAGCAGCATTTCCTGAGATCGGACGAATAAGTGCAAGCGGCACAATTTCAGGAGGAACACCAATCGCAAGAAGCATTGGTTTTAAAAAAGAAAGAAGCCATTCCATCGCTCCTGAAGCTCTAAAAATAGAAATAGCTACAAGCATCCCAACTAAATAAGGAATAATAGAGAAGGCTAAGCTGATTCCTTCTTTTCCGCCTTCAACAAACAGCTCATACGTTGGTATTTTTTTAAAAGTAGCATAGATCAGAATAAAACCAATAATAAGCGGAATGAGCAAAATCGAAATAAAATTTACGATTTCCATTACTTTTTCCCACCTTTTTTCAAGCGACGAAGATAAAAGAAACGATCAAGTAAAATAGCACCAAGCATGGAAACACAAGTTGCTAGAAGCGTTGCTCCGATAATTTCAGCAGGACTTTCTGATTCATACGTAATGCGAAGAGCAATGACTGTTGTCGGTACAAGCGTTATACTCGATGTATTAAGAGCTAGAAACGTGATCATTGAACTGCTTGCTTCATTTTTTCCATTGTTCGCTCGCTTCATCTCTTCCATTGCTTTAATTCCAAGGGGTGTTGCAGCATTACCAAGTCCAAACATATTAGCCATCATATTTGACAAAATATAGCCAATTGCTGGATGATCTTTCGGAAGCTCTGGAAAAAGCCTTGAAATGAAAGGACGAGCTAAGCGAGCAAGTTTTACAAGCAAACCTGCTCCCTCAGCAATTTTCATTAACCCAAGCCAAAACACAAGAACACTAATAAGACCTAAACTAATTGTTACAGCCTCTTGTGCTCCCTGAAAAATAGCCTTATTTACTTCTTCTACTTTTCCATTCACAACCGCAAATACTAAGCCAATAACCGTGAGCAAAACCCAAATAATATTAACCATGCTACCGTACTCCTTGGCCTATAAAGAACAGTTCTTTTGCTTTCTCAAAAAACGATCCTGTTTCTTTTCCTCCATGATCATAATAAATGGGCATCTCACCAAGAGCTTTGCCATCTAGAGAAATAGAAATCTTCCCAACAATCTGTGGGACATTTCTTTCATCTTTCCATTCCTTTTTTCTTGGTTTTAAAAGGGTAAGCTTCGTTTTTACTTTTTCCTGCTCTTTTTCTGTAAGAGGATAAATAAAATCTCTTTTTACATAAAGTTTGTCTTCATAAAACTTATTTTTCACACCTTCAATCTCGCCTTCTTGTACAACTTTTGTTGCTTTATAGTTGTCGAACCCCATGTTATACATGTAAATGTGATCATCCCAGTCACTCGGTGCATTAATCGTTACAGCAATGAGGTCTAAACCATCTTTCTGTGCTGATGAGACAAGCGTTCTTTTCGCTCTTTTTGTATATCCTGTCTTTCCGCCTGTTGTATGTGGATAAAGGCTTGTAAGAAGCTTATTTTTGTTTTTAAATACGCGTACATGTGCTCCGCTTTTAGTTCGATATGTTTTTGTTCCAGAGATTTCTCGGAATTTTTTGCTGTTCATCGCATACTTCATTAAAATGGCCATATCATACGCTGTTGAATAGTGATTTTCATGATCATCAAGACCGTGTGGATTTGCAAACTCTGTATTTTCCATGCCAATTTCAGCTGCTTTTTGGTTCATTAAGTAAACAAAGCCTTCTTTACTTCCTCCCACATGCTCTGCAATAGCTTCTGCCGCGTCGTTACCAGACCTAAGCATAAGACCATAGACTAAATCTTCAAGTAAGATTTTTTCGTTTTCCTCTAGATAAATAGCAGAGCCTTCTGTTTGAATGGCTTCTCGGCTTACTTTTACTTTTTTGTTCATTTCTCCAGATTCCACCGCCAGAATGGCCGTCATAATTTTAGTGATGCTCGCAATACGACGCTTTTCATGAATGTCTTTTTCATACAGAATTCTTCCTGAGCGCTGATCTATTAATATAGCGCTCCGTGCACTAACCTCTCCTTGAGCTTGACTCTTTAATGGAAAGGTACCAGCAAGAAATATAGTGACTATCATATAGCAAAGAATTTTTTTATAACCCTTCATCGTCTCCACGTCCCTTTAGCACATCATTTGTTTGTACAAGTTTATGCCTGTCCGTTTGCTGATATGATTAAAAATAAAGAAGAAAAAACGCCAGCACGTGTGCTGACGTTTTTCTTCTTTATTTAATTAGTAAAATAGTTTTTTTTCATACATTTGAAGTTCTTCCTGTAAAGAGAGGAAAGGCTCTTCAATATTCCGAAACAGGACGTGAACGGAGTTTGGTGCCTCAAACCGAAAGTGAATTGCATCACTTCCTGTGTATGATGCCCTACTGTTCTCATACCACAAGTCATTTTTAGGATTGAAAAACTCAAGTACACAGCGCTGGTAAATTCGTTTTAATAGCTGCTGGGCTTGAGCGGAAGGTACGGCTTTGGTTGTTAAAAACATTGTACAAGCTTCTTTTGCTTCTAAGCAGTGTACAGAAAGCCGACGCAAGTCTGATAAAAGGAGTGGATATTCCTCTTTTTCCTTTCCTTCTCTCTCAAGAACCATAATGTTTGTGTAATTTAAATAATGCTGAAGCTTCTGTTCAATGACGGAAAGCTTTGTTTGTGCAAATTCAACCTGTTTTTGCACGGTATGTTCTTGCATTTTTTCGCCTCCGAATATCTTTACTCTACGAATTTCATATGGTGGCCAAGCTTTGTTGCTCTTGTCATATTTTATACACGTTTTCTATAAGCGGCACTGCGATTGTCCATTATATGAAAAAATTCGTCTTTTTATACAAAAAACGTCTTTTTTTTGGCTATTTACTCATTCATTTTTTCGAAAAATAAATCTGCTTCTTTTTCTACTTCTTCTTCATAAAACTCCTCTGGCAATGGAGGTAGTTCCTCAAGCGTTTTAAAGCCAAAATGAGCTAAAAAATCGTCTGTTGTTCCATACAAAATAGCTCGTCCTGCCCCTTCTGCTCTTCCTACTTCTTTTACAAGGGCTTTGGCAACAAGCGTTTGAAGTGCTCTATCTGTTTTTACTCCTCTTATATCCTCAACTTCAAGCCGTGTAATGGGCTGACGATAAGCAATAATCGCAAGTGTTTCAAGAGCAGCTTGCGAAAGAGATTGATGTGTTGGTACAGAAATAAGACGTTTTATATACTCCGAGTATTCTTTTCTCGTTGCAAGCTGATAGCCGCCCGCAATTTCTAAAACGCTCATTCCTCTTTCACTTTGAGCATAGAAGGTTTGAAACTCCTCCATACATTCCTTTGTTTCTTGTAAGGAAAGCTCAAGTGCAGCTGAAATTTGTTCGAGCGTTGCCTTTTCATCACCTACTGTAAAAAGGAGAGCTTCAATAATCGGAAACCATTTCTCATTCTTCACCAGCTTCTCCTCCTTGGCTTGCAGACACGAAAAGTTCATCAAAATTCCCTTTTTGTTCTACAATAATTTGGTTTTGTTTTAAAAGCTCTAACACCGCTAAAAACGTCACAACAATGTGTTCTCGTTCAGGAACAGGAAAAAGCTCAAAAAAGCTTGTTTTCTTCCGCGTTGTTCGAAGATCTTTTAAAATATCAGTCATCCGATCTTCAATTTGAATTTCTTGTCTTGCAATCCGGGTTTTTAACGGCTTTTGAATTTTTTTTCGTTTTAATAGTTTCTGAACTGCGCTTAATATATCGTACATTGAAACGGAAAGCTCTCTGCTTTCTTGCGCTTCGATCTCCATGCTTTGTAAGTCTTGAGGAGGACGTGTAAAAACATATCCACGCTCTATATCTCGTTCTTCAAAATCTTTTGCAACTTCTTTGAAGCGACGATATTGAAGAAGACGTTGCATAAGCTCATCCCTAGGATCTTCTTCATCAAAGTCCTCTTCTAGTTCTTCAAGCTCTTCTTCTTTCGGAAGCAGCATCTTGCTTTTAATTGCTAAAAGAGTTGCAGCCATTACTAAATATTCACTTGCTACATCAAGCTGAAGCTCTTGCATCGTATGAACGTAAGACATATACTGCTCTGTGATTTTAGCTACAGGAATATCATATATGTCGATTTCGTAACGATTAATAAGGTGCAGCAGCAAATCAAGCGGTCCTTCAAAAGCATCTATTTTTACACTATATTCCACTACACTTCACCAACACTTTTTCTTTCATCTTTAAGGGCATTCTGTAACTAGTATAGAGGATTATAGTCTTCTGTCCAATAATAATTTTTGGAATTGGGTATATTGCCCAACCAAAACGAAAGAAAGAACATACTATGCTTATGTAAGAAAGATTAAAGGAGGAAAACATCATGGGTGAAAAAGGGTTTAATTGCGGAAGCGGATTTGCGCTTATCGTTGTTTTATTTATTTTGCTTATTATCGTAGGTGCAGCTTGGTGCTAATAGGTAAAAAAGGAGTTAGCAATTGCTAACTCCTCTTTATTTTGAAGAAAGAAAAACATATGCTACACTTTTTATAGGAGGTTAAAAACATGAAATTTCCACAAGCATACATAGACTATTTAGTTCATTTCCACAGTGATCGTGATTATTTTGAATGTCACGAAATTTTAGAAGATTTTTGGAAAGAAAAAGAAGCTCAACATAGAGATGAAATTTGGGTTGCGTTTATCCAAATCGCCGTTGGCCTCTACCATCAACGAAGAACCAACTTTAAAGGTGCTTACCGCATGGTTAAAAACGCGCGTCGTATTATGAAAGGTCGACGAACAACACTTGAGGAACTTGGCCTTCATGCTGAAAAGCTTCTAGCTTCTTTAAAATCTCTAGAAGAACGCATTAGAGCAGAAAAAGCATACGAAAGCTTTTATTTCCCTATTGCAAACAATGAACTCCAGCAAGCATGCAAAAAAGAAGCTGCTAATAAACAGCTTCTATGGTGGCAGCCATCAAATTTATCAAATAAATTTATTATCGACCGACACAAATTGCGTGATCGTACCGAAATTATTTTACAGAGAGAGATGAATTTGTATAAGAAAAGAAAAAACAGGCAATGTTAAGAAATCGTTTCATTGTCTGTTTTATTATGTGCCTCACACTTTTCAAAAAATGAGGCTATATGTTCATTAGGACGAACTTCTGCATTTTTGTAGATTTCCTGCACTTTTTTCATCATCTTTTTCCCAATTCCCTGTTTACGGTAAGATGGATTGACGCTAATATGCTGAACTTCAGCAACAGTGTCCGAGTGCTTAATAATGCCAATTATGCCAACAAAGTCATCTTCTTCTTTCCAAAGATACAGCTGCCAATCTGCATTTTGTTCATACTCTTTAATTGTTTGTTGCAGCTTTTTTAAGTCTTTTTCATTGGGCATAAAGGAAAGCAGACCCATCGCAATTTTTTCATTTGCTTTCTTGTATCGATTTAACATAAAATTCTCCTCTTTAATATAAAGGTTCAGAAAAGAAAAGTATGGCTATAAACCCTTAATCAAGTTTTTTGAATCGACCTTCACTTCGGTGTATCCACCTTATAATACAAAATAACGATTAAAATATCAATGTTTGTTATTTCAGTAATATCTTCGTTTTTTGAAGCCCCGCTGTATTATATGACTTCCTACGCATTTATTCGGAACATTTTTACGAATAACGCCCTTTTATGTAAGCCCTTTCTCAAAGAACCTTATTTTTTATAGAAAAGAAAGAGGAACAAAACTGTTCCTCCACTTTTTACACATCAAAAACTTCTACTTTTTCCATAATGTCGCCATTAGACATATTTAATGCTGTCTCAATGCCGCTTGTTACTTGTCCAAACACCGTATGTACGCCATCTAAGTGAGGTTGTGGAGCATGTACGATGAAGAACTGACAAGAACCAGTATCACGGCCAGCATGTGCCATAGAAAGTGAACCTACAACATGCTTGTGCGGGTTGTTGTCTGTTTCACAAGGAATTGTTTTATCAGCAGAACCTGTCCCATTTCCAATTGGACATCCACCTTGAGAAACAAAACCAGGAATAACACGATGGAATGTTAAGCCATTATAAAAGCCTTCGTTTGCTAGTTTTTCAAAGTTTTCAACTGTAATCGGTGCTTCATTTGGATAAAGATCAAATTCAATTTTTTCACCGTTTTGCATTAAAATATAGCCTTTTTTCACCATAGTAATCGCTCCTTTATTAAACAATTTCCATCCTATCTTACCACATAAATGTGAGAGACACGAATTTTTCCTTCCCTTCTTTTATTTTTTAAGAACATAACTTTTTTGAAACTCTTTCCTTTTTCAATCGTCTAATAATCTAGTAAGATCTTAGCCCTTCTTTTTGCTATTGCCAGAGCGAAAGAAAACATACTATAATGAACATGGCTTTTCGTCTACGAAGGAGGTTTTGAACCTTGAAAAAGTGTTTCAAACTATTATTAGCAGTATTGATCTCTTTGACAATACTACCGTCTCTTGCTTCCGCTGATGCTGCAGTTGGGGACGTGATCGTAACCCTTGGAGAAAATCTAACGCAAGAACAAAAAACAAAGCTCTTAAATGAAATGGAAGTACCTCAAGATGCACAGGAAGTAACTGTGTCAAATGCTGAAGAACATGAATATTTAGGGGATTTTATTCCAAAATCACAAATTGGTACGAAAGCTATTTCTTCCGCAAGTATTACCCTTGGGGAGAAAGATTCTGGTCTTAACATTACAACAAACAATATCAATTGGGTAACCGATGAAATGTATACAAATGCTTTAATTACTGCAGGAGTTAAAGATGCTAAGATCTACATTACTGCTCCATTTGAAGTTTCAGGAACGGCTGCTCTAACAGGCATCTTAAAAGCATATGAAGTTCAATCTGGTGAAGAAATTCCAGAGGATGTTAAAAAGATTGCTAACGAAGAAATGGTGGAAACAAGCCAGCTTGGCGACTCTGTTGGAAAAGAAAAAGCAGCTGCTCTAATGGCGAATGTAAAAGAAGAAATTGCAAAGAACACCCCGGAAAATAAAGAAGAGATTAAGCAAATCATTGAAAATAATGCAAATGAACTGAATATCAACTTAACAACAGGGGAGATTAACTCTCTTGTTAACTTCTTCAACAAACTAACAAACATTGATATTAACTGGAACCAAATTGAAAATCAGTTCAATGTTACAAAAGAAAAAGTAAGCGACTTTTTAAATTCTGAAGAAGGTCAATCCTTCTTACAGAAACTAAAAGAGTTTTTTATGAGTATTATTAACGCTATTCGTTCATTCTTTGCAAGTTTGTTTTAATTTATAAAAGCGTAAGAGGCTAAGCCTCTTACGCTTTTTTTCATGCTTCTACCGAATTAAAAAACTGAGGTAAATTCTCTCTGTGAGCTTCCAACATTTCATCTAAAATCTTTTTAGCAATTGTATCTGATGGAACAAGCGGATTGATTGTCATTGCTAAAAGAGCTTTTTGGTAATCTCCACTAACAGCTGCCTCTGCTGCTGTAATTTCAAAAGATTTGATCGAGCTTACAAGACCGCGGACATGAACAGGTAAGTCGCCAACTGCGATTGGCTTCGGCCCGTCTTTTGTAATAACACAGTTTACTTCAACAGCTGAATCATATGGTATGCTTGCGATCGCTCCATTGTTCCTTGTATTAACAGGCTGAATATCTCCTTTATCCGTGTAAATGGAGTGAATAAGGCTACATGCTGCATCGCTGTAATAAGCGCCTCCTCTTTTTTCAAGCTGTGGTGGCTTAATACTTAAATTTTCATCTTTATAAAGTTCAAATAAGTCTTTTTCGAGCTCCTTAACAACTTCTGCTCGAGTTCCTTCCTCTTGAGAAGCTCGTATTTCTTCTGCAAGCATCTCATCTGTTTTATAATAATAACGATGATAACCGCATGGTATAGCATTCAATGCTTGAAGGAAGTCTGAATCCCATGCAACACCAGCAATGTTTTTCATTGTCATCGCATTCTCTGGATTCCCCATTTCTTTCAATACTTTCTCTTTAATGCTAACTCCGTCTAGAAATACATCTAAGCCAAATACCATGTGATTTAGACCTGCAAACTGAACATGCACTCGACTTTGTTCTACTCCAAGCATTTCAGCAATTTTCATTTTCATCCCAATTGGAACATTACAAAGACCCACAACTTTTGTAATTGAGCTATGCCTTAAAATTGCTTCTGTTACCATCCCAGCAGGATTTGTGAAATTGATAAGCCATGCATTTGGGCAAAGCTCTTCAATGTCACGACAAATCTCTAAAATAACCGGAATTGTGCGAAGACCTTTTAAAAGCCCCCCAGGTCCATTTGTTTCTTGACCAATCACATTATATTTTAACGGTATTTCTTCATCTTTTTTACGAGCATCAAGGAGACCAACGCGAAATTGAGTTGTAACAAAATCCGCATCTTTTAAAGCTTCTCTCCTATTTAATGTGAGATGGATATCAATTGGTACTCCTGCTTTTTTCACCATTCGCTTAGCAAGATTTCCCACAATCTCTAATTTTTCTTTTCCTTGATCAATATCAACGAGCCATAATTCACGAATTGGAAGTTCATCATATCTTTTAATAAAGCCTTCAATAAGTTCCGGTGTATAGCTTGATCCTCCACCTATTGTTACAATTTTAAGACCTTTTTTTCCTTCCATTATCTCTCCACTCCTTTAGTTGAAGTACGTTCGTATAGCTCAATCATTTCCTTTGCTAGATCTTTTACAGTTAATGACGTCATTAAATGATCTTGAGCATGAATAAGGAGAATAGGAATGTCATAGTTTTCTCCTCCTGCTTCATTTGAGATTAAGCTTGTTTGGAAGTGATGCGCTTTCCTAAACTCTTCTTCAGCATCTTTTAATTTCTGATCTGCTTCTACAAAGTTTCCAACTTTTGCATCTCCGATTGCCTGCATTGCTAAGCTTTTGGCATTTCCACTATGCATAATAAGATGAAATGAGATATCGTATAGCTCTTCTTTTGTCATCTCTTTAGTCCTTTCTAGGCATTTTCTAGCCTATTTAGTTTACATTTACATTGGAATCTGTGCTTGTTAAATCCTCTAACTGGCGCTCTTCTTTATACTTCTGAACATCCCACATTTTAAGAAATGGGAAATAGATTAAGAAAGCTACAACCATGTTCACTACTTGAATAACAGCACCCGAGACTTTCCCACCAGTTGCGAGATAACCGCTTAAAATAGGCGGTGTTGTCCATGGCACAGCAATTCCTGCAGGTTTTGCAACAAGACCTGTTTGCATAGATACGTAAGTGATGACGACAAGAACAACCGGTGTCAGAATAAATGGCACTATCATTAATGGATTTAGAACAACTGGCATTCCAAAGATAACTGGCTCATTAATGTTGAAAATTCCTGGTCCTGTTGAAAGTCTCCCAAGCTGCTTCATTTGCTGACTTCTTGCAAATAAAATCATCGCCACAACAAGGGTAAATGTTGCTCCAGAACCACCCATATTAATCCATACGTCCATAAACTGTTTTGTTACGATATTTGGAATCTCTGTTCCGTTTTGAAAAGCAAGGCGGTTTTCATCCATAAATGAATACCAAATAGGATCCATTACCCCTCCAACAATTGTTGCACCGTGAAGGCCACAAACCCATAAAAGCTGTTGAAGCAGTACTGCAATCACTGTTCCAACAAGTCCACCACCAAGGGCGCCAAGGGGTTCTTGCAAAAGTTGATTTACAATATTATGAACGCTTTCAAAAGATGTATTCTCAATGACAAGTCGAACAATCCAAACAAGGGTAATGATAATAAAACCGGGTATAAGAGCGACAAATGATTTACTTACCGCTGGCGGAACTCCGTCAGGCATTTTAATCACAATGTTTCGCTGAATAATGAAGCGATATATTTCTGTAGAGACAAGAGCTAAGATCATGGCTACGAAGAGACCTTTACTTCCTAAAAGAGCTACTGGAATACCGCCTGTAACTTCAATCCCAGCCTCGCTTCCAGGTGGTGTATATAAGAAACTATATGGTGTTGCAAGCAGAAAAGCAGATACAGAAATGGCGCCTGCACTCAACGCATCAACGCCATATTTTTCTGCAAGTCTGTAAGCAATTCCAAAAGAGGCAATAAGCGCCATAATATCAAAAGTAGCACTTACAGGATAGCCAAGCTTTGTTGCCCAGCTTTCTCCAAATGTCTTCTCCATAAAGTTTAAATACCCTTCAACAGGGAAGTTCGCTAAAATAAGAAACAGTGATCCAATAATTAGAAGTGGCATTGTTAAAATTAAACCGTCACGCAATGCTTGCAAATGCCTTTGTCCAGCTACTTTACCTGCAACAACCATTACCTTATCTTCTAAGAACCGATTGAACTTACTCATCTCTTTCACCCCTTCTAAGATTAGCTATTAACTAAACTTGCAGCTGTTTTCAATACCTCTGCTCCATTGCAAGTACCATAGTGAACAGGATTGATAGCTGCCACTGGGATACTTTTTTCTTCTCCAAGCTTCTTCATTTGTGGCAAAAGATAGCGAACTTGTGGACCTAGTAGAAGAACATCTGCTTCATCAATATGGTTTTTAACTGAGTCAGCACTTACAGCCCAGATTTTATATTTTTTTCCTTCATTTTTTGCGTGGTTCTCCATTTTTGTAACAAGTAGACTTGTAGACATTCCTGCTGCACAACATAATAAAATATTCATTTTTGTTTCCCCCTTGGATTCTTTTAATTTTCTTATCTTAAGATTAATATGAAAACGCTTTCATATCCACTCATAAAATTTCCGTAGCTAACGGAAATTTTATGAGTGTGAAGAACACAAAAAGAGAACGTTCATAAACTCTTTATATGTTTTACACTTCAAAAGTTTTTGTACAAGATGTGGATTGTTTACAATCTCAATGAGAAACTCATACATTTCCTTTAAATCTTGATTGCTCTCTTTTTCAACGTTCAAAAGGCAAATAAACTGTGCAAATTCCTCTCCCCATTTAATTGGCTTGTCTAGTAAAACAATCGTCCAAAAGGTGGAATCTGTATACGGCTGGATTGGATGAGGAATTGCAACAAGATTTCCAAAACTTGTGGCGGAAATTTCTTCGCGCTCCATTACCGAGTTAACAAAAGAAGAAGGAACAAATGCTTTCTTTTCTAATTCACAAGCTAAAAAATGGATAACATCCTTCCTATTCTCAAACGTCCGATTAAAAAAGATAAGGTCTTCCTTTATAAATTGAGCGATTTGATGTTTGTTTTTCCTTATCGTCTTTTCAATTTTGTTTAAATCTTCTACACCTAAAATAGATTTCACTTGCACAACCGGAATAGAAGCCGTTTCAATCGGAATTGTACTAATTACAAAATCTAAAGAATGCAGTGACATTTCAGAAAGCCGATAATATTCTGTTGTTCCCACAATCTCTAATTCATGACCAAATTCTTTACGAAGCTTATATTCTAGCAATTTAGCACTTCCCAAGCCAGATGCACATACAATCACACACCTTTTCCGCCTAACTTTCATACTTTTTCTTTCCAACGCTCCCCCAATATGAAGAGCTAAATAGCCTATTTCTTCTTCCGTACTATCAATCTTATATTTTGATTTCAACACTGAACCGGCTACAACTCCTCCTTCAAATGCAAGTGGATAATTTGCTTTAATTTCTGCAAGAAGAGGATTTCTTAAATTCATTCCATATTTGTGCCGATTTAAAAACGGTTTTAAGTGAAGACATAGGCCAAGAAGTAGTTCTTCATCATGCTGCAGATCAAGTTTCAATTCTTCATCTATCGCTTGTAATAATTCCCGAGCAAGCTGATACATTTCTTGATTTACTAACTCTTTTACACTAACTCCTTGTTTTTTAGAATGAGAAATCAACTTTGTTCCTAAAAGGTGAAGAGCAACATACAGAATTTCATGCTGTGGAAAAGGAAGCCCAAAGTGTTTTTCAAGCTCTTTGACAATGCATGTTGCAACTTCATATTCCTTGCTTTCCTTAATTGAAGAAAACTCCTCAATATAGAAAGAAGCATAGTTTCCAGCCTGAATTCGTTTGTAAGAGATTAACAAGTGAACAACAAGATTATTTAGTGACAAATCGGACAGAATAATTTGCTGTTTATTTATTTCCTCAATCATAATGCATCGCACAACTGAAATTTCCTGTTCTGCAAAGATTGCTCCAAGATGCTCGTTTACCTCTTTTGATAGAGAGCGTCGGTTAAAAATATATTCAGACATGCAAAACCTAATTTTCACTTCCTCTCCTTCTACTTTTAATCCGTAATTGGGTTTTTGAAGAAAGACAAGGTTATAAAACTCAAGACGCTTCTTTACTTCCTTTAAATCCCCTTGCACAGTCGAACGACTAACATAAAGTTCGTGAGCTAAATCTTCTAATTTTATGTACTGATGAGTAAGAAGCAAGCGTTTTATAATATACACAACTCTTTCTTCTTTTGATTCAGGTCTTTCCGTTGTTACAATCATATCTTCAGCTGAGACTTTTCTCATTAATTCTTGAAACTTTTCCTGGTTTTTAACACTAAGAGCATATCCTTTTCCACGAATCGATTGAATGTCAATCTCATAGTGATGAAGATCTTCGTTCAATAATTTAATATCATTGCGAATTGTCCGAGAAGTAACCCCAACTTTTTTGGCTAATTCATCACTTGTAATAAAAGAAGAGCTTGCAAGCATATAGCGTAAAATCCGTCTTTTTCTATCATTCATTTCTCTTCCCCCCTAATCCCGTTTATATTATTTTAGGGATAATGATTCAAAAAAAATAGAGCTCTTTCAAAAAAAGAGCTCTATTTTCCATATTGCGTATTAAACTTTTGACTTTAATCCAACTTCATTACGAACAAGATCTTCAAACGTCTCTCGTTTGATAACAAGCTGTGCTTCCCCATTTTCAACAAAAACAACAGCTGGTTTTAGCATGCGGTTATAGTTGCTCGCCATAGCGTAACCATAAGCACCTGTACAAAATACAGCTAAAATGTCCGAGCTTTCCACTTTCGGAAGCTCAATATCCCATAGGAGCATGTCACCTGATTCACAACACTTTCCAGCAATAGAAACTTTCTCTTCATGAGGAGCATTCATTCGATTTGCAAGGGCAGCTTCATATTTTGCTTCATAAAGAGCAGGACGAATATTGTCACTCATTCCTCCATCAACTGCTACATAATCACGCACATTTGGAATATGTTTCCTAGAACCTGCTGTATAAAGCGTTGTTCCTGCATCTCCCACAAGAGAACGCCCAGGCTCAATCCATATTTCAGGAATGTCAATCGTTAACTTTTCTGCTTGACTTTTGATTTCTTTGACCATCTCACTTACATACTGAGATGGAGGCAGTGGCGTATCTTCGCTTGTATAGCGAATCCCAAATCCGCCACCAAGATTTAATACACGAGGAACGAAGCTTAATTCGTCTTTCCAAGAAGCAATTTTTTCAAAAAGCTTTCTCGTTGCCATCACAAAACCTGTTACTTCGAAAATTTGCGATCCTATATGGCAATGAATCCCAAGTAAATCTAAATATGGAGAGTGAAAAGCATGAGCAACAGCTTTATCTCCTTGCCCATTTTTAAGATCAAAACCAAACTTAGAGTCTTCTTGACCCGTTAAAATATAGTCATGTGTATGTGCTTCAATTCCTGGAGTGACACGTAAAAGAACAGGTACTTCCCATGAATGTTTCTTACTTAACTCTTCAAGCAACGCCATTTCATGAAAATTATCTACAACAATGCATCCAATCTTTTCTTTAATTGCATATTCTAATTCTTCATAACTTTTGTTGTTACCATGAAAATGGATTCGCTCTTTTGGAAATCCAGCAAGAAGGGCTGTATAAAGTTCCCCTGCTGATACAACATCGAGTGAGAGACCTTCTTCATTAACAAGTTGAAACATTGCTAGAGAAGAAAAAGCTTTACTTGCATACGCTACTTGCGCTTCTACTCCTTCCTCTGCAAATGTCTCTTTAAACTGTCTTGCTCGCTGTCTAATGAGGGCGACATCATATACATATAGAGGCGTTCCGTACTTTTTCGCAAGCTCAATTGTATCTACTCCGCCTATTTCTAAATGATTTTGATTGTTCACTTTGCTTGTGCCATGAAAAAACATTGTTGCCTTACCTCGTTCCTTTTTTTGAAATATCAATCATTTTTTGAATTAAAGTTACTTTACCATATACATAAAGGTCTTTCAACATGTACTTAGGGGCATTAGACCTAGACAAGAAAATGAACCCTACTTTATTTCTAGTAGGATTCACTTTTTATATCTTTATTCTTTTAGCTTTTGTCTGATACGATTGCGTGGGTTTACAATACTTGGACGAACCGTTGCTCCAGGGACAGGCGTTCTAATAATAACTTGCAAGAAAGCTTTTGGATTAAATGGAAGCAATGGCCACAAGTATGGTGTGTTTAAAGATTTAATATGAACAAGGTATAGAATATAAAGCGTTGTTCCAATAACAAAACCTGGGGCTTTGAAAAGTGCCACAGCAATAAGGAGCGTAAGACGTGCGATTTTATTGGCGACACCAAGTTCATAACTTGGTGTTGCAAACGATCCAATTGCGGCAATTGAAACATATAAAATAACCTCTGGAACAAATAATCCAACATCAATAGCAATTTGTCCAATTAGAGCAGCAGCAATAAGTCCCATCGCTGTGGAGAGTGATGTTGGAGTGTGAATGGAGGCAAGCCGCAAGAAATCAATTCCTATATCTGCTAAGAAGATTTGTAAAATCATTGGAATACGTGAGCTGCTGTTTGGACCAATAAATTTCAAGTTATCATTTAATAAGCTAGGATCTAATGCAAACATAAGCCATAATGGCAATAAAAAGATAGAAGCAAAGATAGCAATGAAGCGAACCCACCTTGTAAATGTTCCAACTCCAGCAGACTGTCTATACTCTTCAATGTGTTGCACATGATGAAAATAAGTTGTAGGTGTAATGATAACGCTTGGGGACGTATCGGAAATAATAATCACGTGACCTTCAAACATGTGTGCTGCAGCAACATCTGGACGCTCCGTATATCTCACAAGTGGAAAAGGATTGAAATTTTGCTTAATAAGAAACTCTTCAATTGTTTTATCTGCCATTGGAAGTCCATCAATGTCAATTGACTGTAATTCTTTCCGAACTTTTTTTACTAAATCAGGATCTGCTACATCATCAATATAAGCTAGACACACATCAAGTTTTGAACGTTTTCCAATCTTCATAATCTCATAGCGCAAGCGTCCATCGCGAATTCTTCTTCTTGTAAGAGCTGTATTAATAATGATATTTTCTGTGTAACCATCGCGCGCGCCTCGAACGACTTTTTCTGTATCAGGCTCTTCTGGTGAACGACCTGGATATGTACGAACGTCAACTTCAAATCCAACATCTTCTCCATTGATCATCACCACAATCAATCCAGATAAAACCGAAACCATGCAATCTTCAAGATTGTCTAATTTCTTCACTTGCTGATGAATCAATCTATTTTCAACAATCTGTTTTACTTTTCTTGGCTCTTTTTCATGATCATTGATTGTTACAAGCGATTCAGCAATTTTAATGATGTATTGAGAATCACAAAGGCCTGTTACATAGTAAAAATGGACGGCATGATCTAAAACTAAAATTTTTCGGACGCCTAAATCAAAGCTCGCACCCATGTTTGCTTCATCTTTAAAAAACTCGTCATTATCGTAAATATTTTTGGAAATGGGCGTCTTTTGTAAATTTTTATTTGACATAACCTTTACTCCTTTCAAGAATTAACTCAACGGCTTTTAAGGTAATAGGAGAACCATGTTTAATGTGATCTCTCATCCCCATTTTTCCAATATCACCAATACCCACAACAATCGGAAGGGAAAGTTCATCTAAACAGTACACTGTATCGCCGTTTTGTTTCCCAACATCCATTTCTGCAACACCATATTTATCTACTCCATACTCGGTAAGTTCTCCATTTCCATCAATGCTTACGTCTACTTTTGTCCATTCATTTTGATGCGTTTTCGAAGCTACAGCAATTGCGCCAAGAACATCGATGTTTGGATGTGTTGCAACATATTTTAACGCCGTCTCTCCTGCTCCTTCCCCTAAGTAGCCACAATCATCGAACATTACAAATACAGGGCTGTGAGGAGTTTGCATAATAAGTGAAACAAGGTCTTCACCTGAGAGAATAGACGGATTTCCAAACGACTGAGAAATACAGCGTCCTCCCACTTTTTCAGCTACAAATTCAATCGTTCTTTTCGCAAATTCATCTCCATCTGTCACAACAATTACTTGGCGTGTTTTCATGTCTTTTATCCTTTCGGTTTAAAGATCAATGCAGCAAGAAAAGAGAAAAGAATAGCTGCTGAAATCCCTGAAGATGTTAATTCAAACATCCCCATACCAATCCCAATTAATCCGTGTTCTTCTGCTCCTTTCATTGCTCCATGTAAAAGAGAATGACCAAAGCTTGTAATTGGAATCGTTGCTCCTGCTCCTGCAAATTCAATAAATTTATCATATAAACCAAATCCATCTAAGACAGCTCCTGTCACAACAAAAAGAGTCATAACGTGAGCAGGCGTGACTTTAATAAAATCGAGTAAAAGCTGACCAACTACACAAATTAATCCGCCACAAACGAAGGCAATTAAATATTCCATCAGCTTTCCACCTCCACAGATTCAAGGACAACTCCGTGTGCAATCGTTGGAATGGTCTCTTTTTGCTGCGTCATTGTTGGGCTTAAAAGTGCTCCTGTTGCTACAACAAATACGCGCTTGAGTTCTCCCTTTGCAATCTGCTCTACAAGGTGTCCATACGTAACAACAGCTGAACATGCACAGCCGCTTCCACCTGCAAACACATTTTGATCTGGTCGATAAATCATAAGGCCACAATCGTTATGTGTTGAAAACACGTTGTATCCTTCCTCTTTTAATAAATCTTTCAAAATAGGACTTCCAACTCCTGATAAGTCTCCTGTCACAATTAAATCATAGTCGCTTGGCTCTCTTCCTAAATCTTTGAAATGCTGAGAAATCGTTTGTGCTGCAGCAGGTGCCATTGCTGAACCCATATCAAATGGATCTTTAATTCCGTAGTCTGCTACTCTTCCAATTGTAGCTGACGTAATTTTTACTTTTCCTTTTTCTTTTGATATGAGAGCTGCTCCGCTTCCTGTTACAGTTGCGGTTGCTGTGTCTGGTTTTTGGCCTCCATATTCTGTTGGATAGCGAAACTGTCGTTCAGCTGTAGCATTATGACTGCTTGTTGCCGCAATAATGCGATTTGCAAATCCCCCATCAACAAGAGCCGAACCAAGTGCGAGCGTCTCCATTGAAGTTGAACATGCACCAAACATGCATAAAAACGGAATTTGATTTTGTCTTGCTACAAAGTTTGCTGTTACATTTTGATTAAGAAGGTCACCTGCTAAAAAGAAATCCACATCATCGTACGTGTAGTTGAGCTTTTGTATACAAGTATCAATAGCCGTATTCATTAATTTCCGCTCGGCAAGTTCCCAATTTTTTTCTCCACAGTGCAAATCATCATACGTAACATCAAACGTTTCTTTTAAAGGTCCATCCTTTTCTTTCGGGCCAACCGCTGTTCCAGTTGCGTTAATATAAAGATCATTTTGAAAAACCCACGATTGTTTCCCAGTTAGAATCATTTGTTCCACCCTTTCTATAGCTATTGCATAAGATAATGTTGAAAGATATAGCGAATAAGTCCAACGATATAAGCTGCTGTAACTCCAAAAACAATAACGTTTCCGGCTAGTTTAAACATATTTGTTGCAATACCTAGCACAATTCCTTCACTTCTATGTTCAATAGCAGCACTTGCCATCGAGTTTGCAAATCCTGTTACAGGAACAGCTGACCCAGCTCCTGCAAACTGTCCAATTCTGTCGTATACTCCAAATGCGGTTAGCAAAATAGCAATAAGAACAAGAGTTGATACAGTAGGGTTTCCAGCATCTTCCTTCGTGAAGTCAAAATATCTAATATAGAAATTTTGAACAAGCTGTCCAAAAGTACAAATTAGTCCTCCAACAACAAATGCTTTCAAACAGTTAAGAAAATAATTAGGTTTTGGCTGATATTGCTGTACTTTCTTCGAATAATTGTCTTTCAAATTTTTATCACTCATTGTACCTTCCTCCCTTAACTTGTAAAATACATCCAATGAAATAAAGATCCTACAATTTTTCCAAGTACAATAGCCATCAATAGAATAGCAAGCCGATCATCAATTCCAATTCGTTTAGCTAGAATGGGGAAAACATTCAGAACCTCTGTCAATGCTGCTGCAAGCATGCCAACAAATATGCCATGAGCAAGTCCAATAAGCGCAATCAATGTTGGGAATACTGGAAAATAGACAAGATTTAAGCTAAACCAAACTCCAACAATTGTTCCAGAGATAATAGCCCATTCATAGCCTTGAATATACTTCATCGTTTTCGTTAACTGCATTAATCGTGGTAAAATACCAAGCACTGTCAGAAATGCAACAAATCCACAGCCAACCATAAGCCCTCCGCCAAGTCCGATAACGATAGTTAATAAAACATTAACGCTCGTCAATGTGAGTCACGCTCTCATCATTTTCATTGATGATTACGTATCGGTCTAGGTCCTGCTGATAGTTGAACATCTCTACTTCTAATGGGCTTGGTTCTTCGTTGATTCGCTTTTTAAACACATGGTTAAAAAATAAAATCATTCCAAGACCAAGACCGATAGAATAAGGAACTTGAAGAAGAAGAGGTGTTTCATCTTGTTCTCCTGTTAAGATAAAGAAGAGACGTTGATGCACTGCCCTCATGCTCACATCCTCATGGAAGTTCATAATAGCTAAGGCGGCTCCAATGAAAAGAAGAAGCCAAACAACAATAAAAAAAGGAAGAGAAGCACGTTTTCTCTCAAATACCACTTCTACAATCGTTTGAGTTGGGCCAACTTGCTGTATTTCCATATTTTCCATTTCTCTAGAAATAGCTTGGATGATCCTCATAACATCAATGATAATAATGTTTTGGTCTTTTTCATTCACCTTATAAATCACTAAGCTTTCAATCTTCTCTTTCTCTTCCTTCGAGGTAAAAACGACAGCAACATCTCCTACTGTGATCTTTTCTTTTGGCCTCACTTGTACTCGATGTCTCATTTTGATGTATACTGAACGACCCACATATACCACACACCTTATAGCTCGTTTTCTCTGTACATGTAGTATGAGTTTCCAAATCTTTTCTCATACACAGTTTAAAGAGCCAAAAAATAGAAAAAAATAAAGCTATCCTTTTTAAAAGGATAGCTTTATTCACCCATTTGTTCTTTAATTTGTTTTAAGATCTTCTTTTCAAGCCTTGAAACTTGAACTTGTGATATGCCTAGTCTTGTTGCAACTTCTGATTGCGTTTGGTCTTTATAGTAGCGCAAGTAAACAATTAACCTTTCACGTTCATCAAGATGTTCAACAGCTTCTTTCAAAGCAATTTGATCAAACCATTTATCTTCACTCTGATCTGCGATTTGATCAAGTAATGTAATAGGGTCGCCGTCGTTTTCATAGACCGTTTCGTGAATAGAAGAAGGTGCTCGATTCGCTTCTTGAGCAAGCACAACCTCCTCTGGCGTAATATCAAGGTGCTCTGCAACTTCATTGATCGTTGGTGTACGTCCATATACTTTTGAAAGTTCGTCTTTTGCTTTACGTATTTTATTGCTCGTTTCTTTTAAAGACCGACTAACTTTCACCGTGCCATCATCTCTTATAAAGCGCTGAATTTCTCCAATAATCATTGGAACTGCATATGTTGAGAACTTTACGTCATACGAAAGATCAAATTTATCCACAGATTTCAGTAACCCAATGCTTCCAATTTGAAACAAGTCATCTGGTTCATATCCTCTGTTTAGAAACCGCTGTACAACAGACCAAACGAGCCTCATATTACGATTCACAATCGTATCCCGGGCTTCTTGGTCACCATCTTGACTTCGTTTGATTAATTCTTTGACTTCATGGTCCTTTAAATATGGCTGATTCTTCTCACGCTTGACCTCCACATCCATAGGCAAGTCTCCTTAGTTGCACAACGCTTTTTGCTTTGCTAAATGCTTTTTTAAGTAAAGAGCTGTGCCATGATTTGTGGATGATTCGATTTTGCATTCATCCATAAAGTTTTCCATAATCGTAAATCCCATACCAGACCGTTCAAGTTCAGGTTTTGTTGTAAAAAGAGGTTGTTTTGCTTCTTCTACGTTGTCAATTCCATGTCCCTCGTCTCTTATATTTAACTCAACAACACCATCATCACTTAATGTAACAGAAATATATACTGTGCCTTCTGGATTGCTGTCATATCCATGAATAATAGCGTTTGTGACAGCTTCTGAAACAACCGTTTTAATTTCTGTAATTTCATCCATTGTGGGATTGAGCTGTGTCACAAAAGCAGCAACAGTAACACGCGCAAATGCTTCATTTTGACTCAGTGCCGAAAATTGAAGGTGCATTTCATTTTTCATTTAGGCCACCCCCAGCGTTGTTAGAGCTTTTTGTTCACTTTGCTCTAATCGAATAATTTTGAACATCCCTGACATTTCAAAAAGACGGTGAACAGCTGGAGATATAGCACAAACGACCATTTCCCCTCCAGCGCTCTTAATTTGCTTATAGCGTCCTAAAATGACACCAAGTCCTGAGCTATCCATAAAAGATAGATCAGCCAAATTTAATACAATATGATTAACGTCTTTTTGCAACAAGCCGGTAATTCGCGTTCTCAATTCTTCTGCTGTGTGGTGATCAAGCTCGCCCTTCAAACGAACAAGTAAAACAGAATCTTTTACCTCACATTCAATCACAAGACTCACATTAAACCCTCCTTGCTTTCATATAATGCTTCTTTCGCTAGAAAGGAGGAGGTTTCCTTCTTCATGACAAAACTAGTTTAGATTCGTCAAATTTAGCTCGTCTTTGTAAATGTTGTAAACGTTCGTTTAAAGAAATTCCACCAAGAAGCTTCTTCCATACTGTCCTTTGCAAGAAGCGGTGATGTTGTGACAACTTTTCCATCTTTTTTTATAATAAGCGTTCCCACTTCATCTCCTTTTTTCAAAGGCGCTTTTAAATCCTTATTCAGCTTCACTTCTTTTTTCATATTTGCTTTTCCTTGTCCTTTTTCATTTAAGATTGAAATAGGCTCTGAAGTTACAACTTTTACTGTTTTATCTTTTCCTTTTGCAACTTTCACTTCTCCAACAACTTGATCTCGCTTGTAAAGTGGAGATGTTTCGTATTTGCTGAACGCGTAATCAAGCATCTTTGTAATTTGGCTGTTGCGATCTTTAGGTGTGTCTGCTCCAAATACAACAGCTACAACGCGCATATTGCCTTTTTTAGCTGTTGCTGTTAAACAATATTTTGCTTCTTTTGTGTACCCTGTTTTTAATCCATCAACGCCATCATAAAACTTCAGCAGACGATTTGTATTCACAAGCCAGAATTTTTTATCTGTATCTTCCCTAAGATAGTCCTCATATGTGCCTGTAAATTTTGTAATTTCTTCATATTTCAATAGCTCTTTTGCCATAATAGACATATCATGAGCTGTACTATAATGATCTTCAACAGATAAACCTGTTGGATTTTGAAACTTTGTATTTTTAAGTCCTAAATCTTTTGCCTTTTGATTCATCATGCTTACAAACTCTTCTTCAGAACCTGCGAGGTGCTCAGCCATTGCAACTGAGGCATCGTTTCCTGAAGCAATTGCAATTCCTTTTAACATTTGTTCTACCGTCATTTCTTCGCCAGGCTCAAGGAAAATTTGTGAGCCACCCATTGATGCTGCATGTTCACTTGTCCGAACTTTGTCGCTCATCTTGATTTTCCCCTTATCAAGAGCGTCCATAATAAGAATCATTGTCATAACTTTAGTCATACTTGCAGGAGGAAGTTTTTCATTGCCGTTTTTTTCGTATAAAATCTCTCCTGTGTCTCGTTCAATTAAAATAGCCGACTTTGCTTTCTCAGCTAAATTTGGTGCTTTTTTCTCAGCTCCAAATGCTGTTGGTGATAAAGTGGAGACGCCTAATAAGAGAACTAGTATAAAAGAAAAGAGTTGTTTCATTGCATGTTAACCTCCATTCGTAATACCACTATTTTTTCCAAAAAAGCACATATTATACTGAATTTCGTTGAAAATAATGGAGGAAAAATTTTTTATATCCATAAAAAAACGCGGTGAAGAATATTCTTCACCGCGTTTTTTATGGATACTAGTTTGATTTTTGAACTGTATCATAAATAAGAGAAGGAGCATCAACTTTTTCAGAAGAAATGCTAATGTTCTTTAGAATATGTTCTTTTACTTCTTGAACATCTTCTTTGTTGCTGTAAATTGTCACAAGCGACTCGCCTTTTTTCACTTCATCGCCGACTTTCTTACGAAGCATAAGACCAACAGCAAGATCAATCTCAGAATCCTTTGTAGCACGTCCTGCACCAAGCCACATTGCCGCTGTACCCATTTCATCTGCCACAATTTCTGATACATAACCATCTTTCTCTGCCTTCACTTCAATCTTATGTGCTGCTTGTGGAAGTTTTGCCACATCATCAACAACAGAAGGATCTCCACCTTGAGCAGCTAAAAATGTTTTAAAACTTTCAAGTGCTTTTCCATTTTCAATAACTTCCTGAAGCATACGACGTGCTTCTTCAAGAGACGAAGCTTTGTTTGCTAAGTAGACCATATAGCTACCAAGCACTAAGCATAGCTCTTCTAAATCTTTTGGACCTTTACCTTTTAACGTATCAATGGCTTCTTCGACTTCAAGAGCATTTCCAATCGCAAAACCAAGCGGTTGACTCATATCAGAAATAACAGCCATTGTTTGACGGCCAACGTTATTTCCGATATTCACCATTGATTGTGCTAGAGCTTTGGCATCTTCTAAGTTTTTCATAAAAGCACCAGCACCTGTTTTTACGTCTAAAACAATTGCATCTGCTCCAGCCGCAATCTTTTTACTCATAATAGATGCTGCAATAAGAGGTAGGCTATTAACTGTTGCCGTTACATCACGAAGCGCGTAGATTTTTTTATCTGCTGGTGTTAAGTTTCCAGACTGTCCCACAACCGCTACTTTATTTTTATTCACAAGCTCAATAAATTCTTTTTTATCAATTTCAACGTGAAATCCTTTAACAGCTTCAAGCTTATCAATGGTTCCACCTGTATGACCTAACCCTCTGCCAGACATTTTAGCAACTGGTACTCCTACTGCTGCTACAAGAGGGGCAAGAATAAGTGTTGTAGTGTCACCTACACCGCCTGTTGAATGTTTATCAACTTTCACACCCTCAATTGCTGAAAGGTCAATCGTGTCTCCTGATTGAACCATTGACATTGTTAGCTCTGCTTGTTCATTAGCTGTCATGCCTTGGAAGAAAACAGCCATTGTAAAAGCACTCATTTGGTAATCTGGAATGTCTCCTGATGTGTAGCCTTCAACGATAAACGAAATTTCTTCTTTTGTTAATTCTTTACCGTCACGCTTTTTTGCAATTAAATCAACCATTCTCATGTTGGCTCATCCCCCCTAATTTAGTTGCTCATTTTTCGTACGATTTCTTTTACAAATGCAAGGAAGTTTTTCTTTACTTTTTCTGTTGTTTCAATTACTTCTTCATGATTAAGAGGCTGATCTAATATGCCTGCAGCCATATTTGAAATACAAGAGATTCCAAGGACTTTCATCCCCGCATGACGAGCAACAATAACTTCTGGAACTGTTGACATACCAACTGCGTCCCCTCCAAGAATACGAAGCATACGAACTTCAGCAGGTGTTTCATAAGATGGACCTGTATTACCAACATATACGCCTTCTTGAATCGATAAATCTAAGCTCGCTGCTGCTTCTTTTGCAAGAACTCGCAACTCTTTAGAATATCCTTCTGACATGTCTGGGAAACGAGGACCAAGGTTGCTATCATTAGCTCCAATAAGCGGATTGCTACCAAAGTTATTGATATGATCACTAATAAGCATCAAATCACCAGGATTGAACGATTCGTTAATACCTCCGGCTGCATTTGTAACAATAAGTTTCTCAACTCCAAGCTCTTTCATTACGCGAACAGGGAACGTTACTTTGTCAAAGCTGTAACCTTCATAATAATGAAATCTCCCTTGCATTGCGATTACTTTCGCTCCGTTCAACGTTCCAATAACAAGCTGCCCTGCATGTCCTTCAACAGTTGAAACAGGGAATTCAGGAATATCTTCGTATGGGATTTTTACCGCATTCTCAATTTCATCGCCAAGGACTCCTAATCCTGATCCTAAAATAAGTCCGATTTCCGGCTTAACTTGTAACTTTTCTTCAATAAATGAAGCAGCTGTTTGAATAGCATTTTTATTCATATATTCTCTCTCCCTCTTATCTTATTTTTGAGTTAGTTCATTTAAAAAACTTTTTCCATGTTCCGGTAACTTAATATTAAAATTATCTGCTACTGTCGCGCCAATATCTGCAAATGTTTGACGAACATCAAGCTTCTCGCCCTTTTTCATTCCTTTGCTATATACAAGGAGCGGTACATATTCTCTCGTGTGATCTGTACCATGATGAATAGGATCGTTTCCATGGTCTGCTGTAATGATGAGTAAATCATCATCTTTTAATCCTTCCAATACTTCAGCAAGGCGGACATCATATTCTTCAAGTGCATCTCCATAGCCTTGTGGATCACGGCGATGTCCAAACTTCGCATCAAAGTCTACTAAGTTTACAAAGCTTAGCCCTTCAAAATCCATATGAAGAGTCTCTACCAATTTGTCCATTCCGTCCATATTAGACGTTGTTCGAAGGGATTTTGTTACACCTTCTCCATCATAAATATCAGAAATTTTACCAATTGCAATCACGTCAAAATTTTCATCTTTAAGCTCATTCATAACAGTACGGCCAAATGGTTTTAAAGCATAGTCATGGCGATTTGAAGTACGCTCAAATTTCCCAGGACTACCAATGAACGGACGAGCAATCACACGACCAACCATATATTTTTCATCAAGTGTGAGTTCACGAGCAATTTCACAAATCTTATAAAGCTCATCAAGCGGAACAATATCTTCATGTGCAGCGATCTGCAATACTGAATCTGCTGAAGTATAAACAATAAGCGCTCCTGTCTTCATATGTTCTTCACCAAGCTCGTCTAAAATAGCGGTGCCTGAAGCAGGTTTATTAGCGATAATTTTACGACCTGTCTTTTCTTCAAGTTCAGCAATTAGCTCTTCAGGGAATCCATCTGGAAAAACGCGGAACGGCTGATCAATGTGAAGACCCATGATCTCCCAATGACCTGTCATTGTATCTTTTCCTGTTGAAGCTTCCTGCATTTTTGTATAGTAAGCAAGTGGTGTATCCACTTTTTGGATTCCTTTAATCTCACGAATATTGCTTAAGCCTAGCTTACCCATGTTTGGCATGTTAAGTCCTCCACGATGTTCAGCAATATGGCCAAGCGTGTCTGCGCCTTTATCATCATACTGCTCAGCATCTGGAGCTTCACCAATCCCAACAGAGTCCATCACAACTAAAAATATACGTTTATATGTATAAGACATAACAATCTCCTCCAAAATATCTGGTTTGTTTATAACATTCCCTCTTTACTATCGTTTTAAGCGAAATTTATGTAAGGAGACAAGAGGTCTGACTTCTTCAGTATAACGTTTCTCTATTCAAATTGGAAGTGGTTACATTTAAGAAACTAAAAAAGGTAGAATAATGATTATTCTACCTTTTTAGTTTCTATGCTCGTGGATGAAATTCATTGTATACATCTTTTAATCGCTTTTTCGTCACATGTGTATAGATCTGCGTTGTGGAGATATCAGCATGTCCAAGCATTTCTTGCACCGCTCGTAAATCGGCCCCATTTTCAAGGAGATGCGTTGCAAACGAATGTCGTAATGTATGTGGGGTAAGTTCTTTTTCAATTTGAGCAGATAGGGCTAACTTTTTCAAAATTTTCCAAAACCCTTGACGTGTTAACCTGCGACCATGATGATTAAGAAAAAGAGCTTCTTCTTTTTGGTTTCTTTTTAAAAGCTTTGGACGACTTTCTTCAATATATTTCTGTAACGCCTCACTTGCCATTTTGCCCATCGGAACAATTCGTTCCTTGTCTCCTTTTCCAATACATCGGACAAATCCCATTGTCATATGAACATCTTCTACATTCAAATTCATAAGCTCTGTAACCCGAATTCCTGTTGCGTACAAAAGCTCTAACATTGCTTTTTCGCGTTTTCCAAACGGTGTAGATTCGTCAGGAGCAGTCAAAAGAGCTTCTACTTCGTCTGGTGACAGCACTTTTGGAAGAGTCCTCTCCACTTGTGGGGTTTCAATATGGACAGATGGATCCTTGTCCACAATATGCTCACGCAACAGAAACTGATGAAAAGATCGAATAGATGCAACATGTCTTGCAATAGTTTTCGAGGATTTTCCATTCTCCATCATATATCTCATAAACGCAATAATATGCTCTCTTGTGACTTCTTCAAAAGAAGAAACAGTCTCCACTTTTTTTAAGTACTCAGCATATTTCACTAAATCGCGCTTATAAGATTCAATCGTATTTGGAGCTAACCCTCGTTCTACAACTAAATAGTGAATAAAATCTTCAATTGTAAGGTTCAATACTCTCTACTCCCCGTTATGATAAAACATCACTAATCTTTCTATCCATGATTTTTCTTCTTCGTGTACCATGTTGGCTACTTTGACAGCAGATCCTTCTGGAACATCGTAGCGATGATAGTTTTGATATTCTTCATATACCCATAAAAGTGCACAGTAAAATAATACCGTAAAACTAACAAAAAGCACAAACACTTTACAAGCCTGTACTGTTACATCCCACCACGTTTTCATTGGCATCCTCCAAAAAAGATTTCTACTAAAACATATGCCAACAGGAGCAGATTTTATACCTTTTTGAAGAAGGGTGCTTGTTGTTTTATCCTAATAAAAAAAACCTCTCCCACGTCGGAAAAGGTTTTTATATCGTTCAATTCGATTCTTTTTCGTGATTCTCATTATGGCAACGATGACAAATACCATGAAATGTCAAACGATGGTCTTTAATTTTAAAGTTCCAATCGCGTTCAACGATTTTTTCTACGTCTCCAAGAAGATCGTCTTGAATCTCATCTACTGCTCCACACTCAATACATACAAGGTGATGATGGAAATGATCTGCCCCTTCTTTACGAAGGTCATACCTTGATACCCCATCACCAAAGTTAATTTTGTCTACAATCTTTAATTCTGTTAAAAGTTCTAGTGTCCGATAAACCGTTGCAAGGCCAATTTCTGGAGCCTTTTCCTTGACGAGGAGATATACGTCTTCTGCACTTAAATGATCTTTTTCATTCTCAAGCAAAACTCGTACAGTCGCCTCACGCTGTGGGGTCAGTTTGTAACTTGACGAATGCAACTGCTGCTTTATCCGATCAATTCTACTTTCCATTTGCTAGTCCCTCCCTCGCCATTCATCTGTACATTATAACAGATTTTTCTCAGTAAGGAAAATAAAATGATTATCAATTAGGAAACACACACATTATTATATAATAATCATTCTAAAAAAGAAAGAGTTGTTTTCATCAAAAATGGCGATGCATATGCTTCAAGTGTTGAAGAAATTGTTACAACGGCTAAGATGAGTAGAATAACTGTACTGTAACGCATAAAAGCCGCTATCATTGTTTCACTGCCGCTTCTTACAAATTGTTTCATTAATTTTAATGAAAAAGAAAGCGAAAGGGTTGAAACAACAAGAAAAAGAGGGATGAGAAATAAATTTTGCGGGAGCACAGAAACAAAAGAAAGAAGAAAGCCATGAAAGCCCATTTGATTTACTAAGAATCCAACCGTAAATCCAATTACAATTCCTTTTAGAAAAAGTAACACAAGAACAACAGGCAAACCGATAACTGAAATACCGAGAATCCAAATAAACCCTAAGTATTTTATGTTATGCCAAAAGCTTTGCTTTAAAATATCAGCAGAATTTGCTACTTCTCCTTTTGTAACTTGTCCAAAGAATCGATCTAAATAGTAAAACAAGTCCTCTTTTTGCCCCAAATTTAAACTATTTACAACAACAGCACCAAACACCACTCCGATAAAGAACAAAACCGTCACAAATAAATAGACAGAGCTATGTTTTTGAATATGGTAAAATAACAACTCCTGTACACGTTGCTTATTCATTACCGTGTCCTCCTATCATCTCAAACAGTCTTTACTAGACTATATGATAGAAGAAAGAGTTTCATGAATCTTTTCTACTTCTTCACACTTCCATATTTTCCTCCTCCACCAGATACAAGATCAAGCTCGCCACTTCGGGCTTTTAAAATAAGGTCAGCAAGGGCTGGCTTCACAACTTGTGAAAGTTCTTTTTCACTAGCATGATGTAAAATCCCCATCTCACTTCCAAACGCTGCTACTAGTTTTTCAAGCGTTTTCGGTCCAATACCTGGTAGAAACTGTAGCGGTACTTGGTGTGTATAAGGGGGTCTCAGAGGACTTTCCAGGCTGTCAGCTAGCTCTTGCAACCTTTCATATACTCCCTTAATAAATGAATGATGGCCACAAAATACACAATATCCCTGTCTATCTTCTTCCCAGAGATGCAAACATTTTTCACAAACTGTATGATGATATTTTCCTAAGGCAGGATTTAATCCATAGTTATGGGCAATTTTTCGACCTTCTATTTTCTTCAATGCTTTTTCAAATTCCATAAAAGTTCGATCTTTAAGGAACAACTCATTGTACTCCCTCGCAATTTTTCCGAGAGAATGGGCATCGGAGTTTGTTAGAAATGGATATTGATGCAGTTCTTTTACCATATCTGCCATACCGGTATCAGAACTCAAACCAAGTTCTACTGCATCAATTAAAGTTGGATCGAATACTTCCGTTAACGAGCGCTGAACTCCTTTGCCAAACAAGCTTTTAAACGGAGTGAAAATATGAGCTGGAATAAATAATCCTCCAAGAGTCTTAACTTTCTCTTGCACTACTTTCCCTTTTTCATAAAGTCGCTGAGTGCTTAACGTAATATTCTTCGTTCTTTCAGAAAGCCATGCTGAGAATTCGCGCATCTTTTGAATCGTTGGCATAAAAGCAAGAACGTGAATTGGTCCATGACAGTATTCATCATAAATTTCAAGCTCTGAGCCAAGTAAAATAGTCAAACCACTACCATAGACTCCGCCTTCTTCATGTTCTAATATCTCATCTCTTTCTAGCATCTCTTCTAATTCTGCAAGAACTTCGGGAACATGACAATCAATGATGCCGATCAAATTCAGTCCTTTTTCGCTTTCCGCATGATGTAAGACATTTTGCAGCGTTAACGTAGGTGAAGCTGTAATCTTAACAGGATGCCCTTCTCTTGTTCGTCCAAGATGAATATGTAAATCAGCATAGTAGTTTTTCATTTTATTCTCCAAGTACGCTTTTCAGCTGTAGATATTGAACAGCATATGCTGTTTTAGCATCATATATTTCTCCTGTTCCAATAAGGGCGATTGCTTCTTCAAGCGTTAGCTCTAACACGTCTAAGAATTCATCCTCATCAAGACTTGCTTGTTCTGTTACCTTTTTTAAATCCTCAGCAACGTAAAGATGTACAAGCTCATCCGCGAACCCTGGTGATGTATAAAAAGAGATTAGATGTGTAAGGTTGTCTGTTGTATATCCTGTTTCTTCTTCGAGTTCACGTTTTGCCGTTACATGCGGCTCTTCTCCTTTTTCAAGCTTTCCAGCTGGAATCTCCACAAGAATTTTATCCATCGCTTTTCTATATTGACGAACCATAAGCAGTTTATTTTCATCTGTAAATGCAATAAGCGCAACTGCTCCCGGATGTTTTACAATCTCACGTGTGCTTTTCTTTCCATTAGGGAGCTTTACTTCCTCTTCTAAAAGACTAATGACTCTTCCTTCAAAAATAGTTTTAGACTGTAGCGTTTCTTCTTGTAAATGTTTCAAAATGCTTCACCTCGTTCTAGTTTTTGATGCTTGCTCATAAATTTTATCATATTAGAAAGAGGTGGGAAAATCAGGTGAAAGTGTATCGACTTGATCGCGGAATCGTTCTTGTCGGAAAGGCATGGGAAATTAGAGAGAAACTGAAGCAATATGAACGCGAATTTAAGCTTGTTAAAGATTGGGTAAACAGTATTCCCTCATCAAAGCTATAGATTTCTTTTTCGCTCGTTAACATACGTTGACGAGCCTTTTTATTCACCTTTCTTGCAGATATGGAAAGGATAGCGATACAATAAGGAAGAAAGTGTTTTTATCATCAAGTGAACGGATACATATATATTAAAGAGATAGAAAGGGATGGATTAAAATGGAAAAAAGAAGGCTGGGACGTTCGGATTTGCTTGTTAGTGTAATGGGACTTGGATGCATGTCACTTGGTCAAGATAAAGAAAAAGCAAAATCTATTATTGATGAAGCGTTAGAACAAGGTGTTAACTACCTTGATACAGCTGATTTATATGACTTCGGGACTAATGAAGAGCTTGTTGGTGAAGCAATTAAAGGAAGACGAAAAGACCTTATTCTTGCTACAAAAGTTGGCAATAAGTTTGAAAAAGGAAAAGAAGGCTGGACATGGGACCCTTCTAAAGCACATATTAAAGAAAGTGTAAAGAAAAGCTTACAGCGTCTCCAAACAGATTATATTGATCTTTATCAACTTCATGGAGGGACAATTGAAGATCCTATTGATGAAACAATTGAAACTTTTGAAGAACTAAAAAAAGAGGGCCTTATTCGAGAATACGGCATTTCCTCTATTCGTCCAAATGTGATTCGTGAATACGTAGAAAAGTCGTCTATCGTAAGTGTAATGATGCAATACAGCATACTAGATCGTCGTCCTGAAGAAAGCATAGAAGATCTACTTGCAGAGCATAACATTAGTATTGTTGCAAGAGGCCCTCTTGCTAAAGGTCTTCTTACAAGCCGAGGTACAGACCAGCTGCAGCGCAAGTTTTATAATAAAGACTATTTGGACTATAAATACGAAGATCTTGAGAGAACTATTCTACACATAGCAAACGTCCGTCCAACTCACTCTCTTGAACAAACTGCCCTTCAATATTGCTTGCACAACAAAGCGGTTGCTTCTGTTATTGCAGGAGCAAGCTCTGTTGAACAAGTGCTTTCAAATACAACAGCTGCAGGTTCACTTCCATTGAAAGACTCAGAAGTTGCAGACATCAAACGTCTAACAAAAGCAAATCAATATGAAAGTCATCGCTAATATAAAAAAGGAAGCTCTGTAGAGCTTCCTTTTTATTTAAAATCTTTCCACTTTAAGTCACTTTCATTTAAAAGCTCATCAAAGGATTTATTTTTCTCGCGTTGACGCTTTTCTTCAAGGCGACGTTTACGCTCTTCTTCCTGCCTTTTTTCTTCAGCTTTTTGAAGTGATTTCTTTTTCTCCTGCAGTTTTTTGAGCACGTCGCTTCCTAATCCATCTTTAAGATGAATATCATTTTCTCGCTGTTTTTTCAAGATGGTCCCTCCTCCTGTTTTAAAAATTATAAAACGAAGAAAGTTCTCTTGCAACTACAGCACACTACCTTTATACGCGTTCAACAACCGTTGCTACGCCTTGACCTCCGCCAATACATAACGTTGCTAAACCTAGGTTTGCTTCACGCTTTGTCATTTCATGAATAAGGGACACTAGAATACGTGCACCACTTGCTCCAATTGGATGACCAAGTGAAATAGCTCCTCCATTTACGTTTAGCTTTTCTTTATTGAAAGAAAGCTCGCGATCAACAGCAATTGACTGTGCCGCAAATGCTTCATTTGCTTCAATTAAATCAAATTGATCAAGTTCAAGTTCTGCTTTCTTTAGAACCTTTTGCACAGATGCAACAGGGCCAATTCCCATAATACTTGGATCTACGCCTGCACTTGCATTCGCTTTAATGCGAACAAGTGGCTGAAGACCAAGCTCATCTGCTTTCTCGCGACTCATTACAACAAGAGCTGCAGCTCCATCATTAATTCCTGACGCATTACCCGCTGTAACTGACCCATCTTTTTTGAAAGCTGGTCTTAATTTGCCAAGACCTTCTGCAGTTGTTCCTTTACGAGGAAACTCATCTTCTGCAAATACGATAGGATCTCCTTTGCGCTGTGGAATTTCAACAGGCACAATTTCGTCTTTGAAACGACCTGAAGTAATAGCTTTTTCAGCTTTTTGCTGGCTGCTTGCTGCAAATTCATCTTGCTCTTGCCTAGAGATTTCATACTTTTCGCACAAATTCTCAGCTGTAACGCCCATATGATAATCGTTGAAAGCGCACCATAAACCGTCTGCAATCATGCTATCAACAACTTTTTGATCTCCCATTTTGAATCCATTACGTGCATTTTTTAATAAATATGGAGCTTGACTCATGTTTTCCATTCCACCTGCAACAACGATTTCTGCATCTCCTGCAAAAATAGCCTGTGTTGCTAAATGAACCGCTTTCAAACCAGAGCCACAAACTTTGTTAATGGTAAGTGCTGCCACTTCTTGTGGAAGTCCTGCCTTTAGCGCAGCTTGACGTGCTGGGTTTTGCCCTAAGCCAGCTTGTAGTACGTTTCCCATGATAACTTCGTCTACATCTTCTGCTTTGACCCCTGCTTTTTGTAACGCTTCTTTAATCACAATGCTTCCCAAAGTTGGAGCGGATACATTTTGTAAGCTCCCCCCGAAAGTACCAATTGCTGTTCTTACTGCGCTTACGATAACCACTTCTTGTTGGACCATTACTCAACAACTCCTTATGTAATCTGTATAATGCTGCACAAACAAAATATTCTACATACTTCTCCTAAACCCTTCAAAATTTTTAAATTTTTTTAACTTTTTTGTTATTCTTTGTTTTTTTTACTAATTTACTGCTGATAAAAAGCGGAAAACGACTCTTTTTACTTTATGTTAAAATGGATTATATTCTAGTTAAAGGAGCTTCTCTTATGAAAAAAAGATGGATTGGCGCAGCTCTCGCACTTGCTTCCGCGGCAGGCGCTGGCGCATTTTTCACGAATAAAGTGATGTACATAAAAAAGAAAACGGAAGAACAGATTCTCGAAAGTGAACAACGCTCAACTCATTTTTCTCACGAAGAATATGAAGAGGCAGAGAAAGAACATTTTTCAGTTCCTTCTTCATTCGGATATGACATATACGGAACCATTATTGCCCCACATCCTGAAAATAAGTTTATGATTTTTTGTCATGGCGTAACGGTGAATTCATTAACTTCGTTCAAATATATGAAGCTTTTTCTAAATGAAGGTTGGAACGTTGTTTCTTATGATCATCGAAGACATGGAAAATCAGGAGGAAAAACAACAAGCTATGGTTTCTATGAAAAACAAGATTTAAAAACCGTAGTTGAGATGGTAAAAGCTAAATTTGGAGAACATATTAGACTTGGTGTACATGGGGAATCAATGGGAGCCGTTACAACACTTTTATATGCGTCTATGAAAGAAAGTAGAGCTGATTTCTATATTGCTGACTGTCCGTTCTCAGACTTTAAACAGCAGCTTGCGCATCGCCTAAAAGAAGATTTTAAGCTTCCTCCATTTCCAATTATTCCACTTGCCAACATTGTTCTAAGATGGAGAGATGGCTATCGCTTAACAGATATTTCACCGCTTAACGAGATTGAAAAAATAAAGGAACCTGTTCTGTTTATTCATAGCGCAGAAGATACCTACATTCTGCCTCAAATGACGAAGGAACTTTATCGAAAAAAACAAGGGGAAAAGATGCTATTTATTGCTCCACACGGAACTCATGCTCGTTCCCTTGTAGATAACTATGAACACTATGAGGAAACAGTACGCTCTTTCTTAACTAAGTTTCAGCTTCAGTAAAAAAACACCTTCAAAAGGTGTTTTTTTAGTTTATTGTTTTATCAATTAAGCTCATACGTGCATTTAAAATTTGACCAGGACTCTTCAATGAAAAACAATGAGCAGATTCGACATAATCGATTTTTAATTCATCATCTAAAAAAACGTTTTTAGATGGTTCAACATATACTGGCCATGCGTTTGTTTCAATTTTTTCATCTGATTCAGACAGCTCTTTAACAAACCAAAGCACCGTAACACCGCACATTACGCATCCTGTATCTTCTGTATCATATTTTAATTTTAGATTTTTCTCTCCAGCGTTTGGATAAAGCTTTTCGATTTCCTGTGCTGCACGTTCTGAAAATGTAATGTTCATTTCCATTTCCCCTCTCTTTTAAACATAGTATACTATATAGTACACTTTACCCTAATTTTAAGACTCCTATCAGGAAGGTAAGATTTCTCTATGAATAGAAACTTTATAATAAAACTCATTCACTCAACACTTGCTCAATATGATGACATGGGAACGGAGCGCAATATCTCTCCTGAAGATCTTGATACGCTAATTGATAAGTGTGAAAGAGAGCATTTAAAAGACTTAACACAGCCTTTATATGAAGTTGTTCATGATGCTGTATATAACTATTTAACAGAAGATGGTGAACCTTGGTAGAGCTATTTTTGTTTAAAAGCATTTCCGCCAAGTTTCTCGACAATGAGTGGGAAAACTTGATAAAATGTGCTTCCAACATTCATCCACCGGGGCAAATTAATTTCCCGCTTTTTTGTAAAAAGAGCTGAAACAGTTTTACTTGCTACTTCTTTCGGATCAAGCATAAACCGTTCTACGTTTTTCTGATATTGACCTGATTCATCTGCAACATCAAAGAAATTTGTTTTGATTGGACCAGGATTGACAGTCGTTACAAAGATTCCTTCATCTTCTACTTCCATCCTTAAGCTGTTTGTAAAACCAAGGACAGCATGTTTTGTTGCGGCATATCCGCTCGATTTTGGCGTTGCAATTTTAGCAGCTTGCGAAGCAATATTAACAATATGACCATGCTGACGTTCAATCATATGAGGAAGAACTGCTTTTGTGCAAGCAATAAGGCCGAGCACGTTCACTTCAAACATGCCTTCAAAGTTTTCTATACTTCCTTCAACAGCATATTCAAACTTCCCGTATCCCGCATTATTAATAAGGACATCAATTGGTCCATGATGTTCGATAATGCTAGCAAACGTTTCTTTAATTGCCGAACGATCACTAACATCAAGTACAAGATAAGGTGCTTTAATTCCAAAATCATTGTCTATTTTTTCACTTATCCTTGCTAGACTCTCTTTACTGCGTGCAAGAAGGATTGGTGTTCCTCCTCTTTTTGCTACCTCGTATGCCATTTGCTCTCCGATACCACCAGAGGCTCCTGTAATAATAACAGAGCTACTTTTTAACGCGTCTTTCATACCTTTACCTCACTTTTCTTAAAAAACCATTTCTCTTGCTTTTCTACCTTTTGGATATACCCTACCTCTTCTAAATAATGAAGCTGTGCAAGCGTCATTGATAACGTAAGAGCAAGCTGTTTCTCATATGCATGTGGAAATAGATGCTGACAAATTTCAAACCCTGTTTTTCCTTCTTCAAGAAACGGAAGCAGAGATTCTGCTTTTTTTCTTTGCTTTATTATTCTTTCTCTTGTGAGTTCGCTCACATTTCCAATCACTTTTCCGTGTCCTGGATAAAGTTTTTGTACCTTTAAAGACAATAATCTTTGTAAAGAATGATTGTACTCAAGCTGAGGTTTCTCATGTTCCCCTTCAAAAAATGGAGGTTCAATGAGTGGGTTTGAAACGATTTTGTCGAGTAAAACATCACCTGCAATAAGCTCTTCTTTTTCTTCATGATATAGAGCAATATGATTTCCTGCATGCCCTGGCATATGGAGAACTTTCCATCTTTTCAATAAAGGAGGAGAGGCTCCTTCTGATAATGTACCAGCTAGTGTCGCTTCTGCTCCATATTTAAACTGCCCTTCAAACCGAGGGATTTGAGACTTATAAGAATGTGGAACAGAAAGCTGTAAAAAGAGTTTTTCAAAGTAAGAATTGTACGTTTTTGCAGTACTTTTCTTATATGTAAGCCATGGCTCAATATGAGGATGACCATAAACAGGAACTGAAGGGAGATAGTGAAGCAAGCCAACATGATCTGGATGATGATGAGTTAAAATGACTTGGTCAATATCTTCAACTGTCAAATGAAGCGATGCAAGCTGGTCTTTGAAAGCAGCCCACGCTTTTTCCGTCTTCACTCCCGCATCAATAAGAGTTATACTGTCGTTCACAATCACATATAAATGAACATCACCAATTTGGTATGGAGTAGGAACTGTAATTTGATAAATATTTTCCATCGTATCTTACTCTCCTTATTTTTCATTACATCTATTGTACACATTTGCAGACTTGAGGTCACTTTTTGCTCCTTTTTCTTTTCAAGCCTTATTGACAATATCAATTGCTTCAGTAGATAATGTCAAAAAAGACTTTCAAAACGGTATAGGTAAATGAATAAGGATACCTAAGAGGTCTTTCTGTCCTTTTGTGATAGAAAGGCCTTTTTTATGAAAAAAGGAGGCTTACCTATGAGCAAAATTATTTTTATTGGAGCTGGCTCTATGGCAGAAGCAATGCTCTCAGGGTTGATTGAAAAAAAGATGTATAGTGGAAAAGAGATCATTGTGACAAATCGCTCAAATGATGAACGACTTCAAGAACTTTCTCGACTTTACGGGGTTACAACAAGTCGTGATTATACGAAAATATTAAAAAAGGCAAGCGTTGTTGTTTTAGCTTTTAAACCAAAAGATGTTGTGAAAAGTCTTTCACTATTAAAAGAAGATCTTTCTTCTGACCATCTTGTTATTTCCGTCATTGCAGGTGTTAGCACAGATTCGATTACAAATTTACTTGGATTTGAAGGACCTGTTATAAGAGCAATGCCGAACACCTCTGCTTCTATTGGACAATCAGCTACAGCTATTACAAGTGGAAATTGGACAAATGATAAGCATGAAAGATTAGCACGTGCTCTTTTTGAAGCTATCGGAAAAGTTGTTACAGTAGATGAAGAAGCCATGCATCTTGTTACTGGCCTCTCTGGAAGCGGTCCTGCTTATTTTTATTATATGATTGAAGCTATGCAGGATGCTGCCGTTCAAGAAGGAATGACAGAAGAAACAGCAAGAGAACTTATTTTCCAAACCTTTGTTGGTGCTGCTGGCATGGTGAAAGCTTCAAATAAAACTCCTCATCAGCTACGAAAAGACATTACAAGTCCAAATGGAACAACAGAAGCAGGCATTAAAATGCTCCAACAAGAGCAGTTTAAGGAAAGCATCTCTTCTTGTATTAAAACAGCTAAAAATCGTTCAGAAGAAATGGGAAAAGACATTGAAGAACGCCTTGCAGCTTCCATTTCTTCTAGGCATTAAAAAAGGAAAAGAGATATTCTCTTTTCCTTTTTTAACGTCCTTCATTGTCTATCATAAACTGCGAGAAATCAAATGCCATTTCTGTATTCTCAAAAGTTTTCTTCGCTTCTTCTAATAAAACGAGGGCTTCTTCCTTGTGATATCTAGAACTTATATGAGTTAAAATTAGCTTTTTCACTCCCGCTTTTTTCGCTGTCTCTGCTGCTCCAAACGATGTTGAATGATAGTACTCGTGAGCAATTCTATCATCTTCCTCTGAAAACGTTGCTTCATGAACAAGTACATCAGCACCTTTAGCAAGTTCAAGAGCATTTGTACACGGACGTGTATCCCCTAAAATTGTGACAATTCGTCCTTTTTTTGAAGGACCAATATAATCTGCGCTTTTTAAGACACGCCCATCTTCAAGCACAACTTCTTCCTTCTCTTTAATGTCGCGATAAACAGGACCTGGCTTCATTCCTATCTCTCTTAGCTTTTCAACTAGAAGTGTTCCTTTTGTATCTTTTTCTATTATACGATATCCATAAGAAGAAACACCGTGCTCTAACAAGCGTGCTTCAACGACAAATTGCTCATCTTCAAAAACAATGCCATCTTCTACTTCAACAAAATGAATGGGATAGCGTAAATGTGTTTCACTAACTCGCATCGAGATATCTACAAATTCTTTAATGCCTTTTGGTCCGTATATTGTAAGAGGTGTTTCTCCTCCCTGAAACGAACGACTTCCTAAAAAGCCTGGCAAACCAAATATATGATCTCCATGAAGATGCGTAATAAAAATCTTCTCAATTCTTCTCGGTCGAATTGAGGTATGTAGCACTTGATGCTGCGTTGCTTCTCCACAGTCAAACAGCCATGTTACGCCTCGCTCACCTAATAAATTTAATGCAAGCGACGTCACATTGCGATGTTTAGCAGGAACTCCTGCTCCTGTGCCAAGAAATAATAAATCCACAATCTTTTCTCCTTTCTTACGAACAAAAAGCCTGTATTCTATTATACAGGCTTCGTTCCTATATTTGAAAGTTCTTTAAAGAGAATGAATTGCTTCTGTAACGGTTTCAGCAAGAATGACTATTTCATCGTCTGAAATACAAAGTGGAGGAGATAGTGTTAATACATTATTAAATCCAGCTACTGTTGCTCCATTCTTTCCAATGATAACTCCTTTATCTTTACAGAAAGAGATCACTTTATTCACTTTTTCAACATCTAGCGGTTTTTTAGTTCCTTTATCTTCTACAAGCTCGATTCCGATTAAAAGCCCTTTTCCTCGCACATCTCCAACATAGCGATGATCCTTGACTTTATTCTGTAAAAGGTGTAAAAGCTCTTTTCCTTTTATTTTTGAACGAGAAAATAAATGTTCATTTTCTATGATTTCGATGTTTTTCAATGCAAGAGCACAAGCTGCAGGACTTCCTCCAAACGTATTGACATGCCTAAAGTAATCGTACTCCTCGCTTCCCGCAAACGCTTCATAAATATCGCGACGAACAGCTGTTGCAGATAAAGGAAGGTAGCCACTTGTAATTCCTTTTGCCATTGTAATAATATCAGGCTTCACTCCATAGTTCATAAAACCAAATGGTTCACCTGTTCTGCCAAATCCACAAATTACTTCATCTACGATAAGAAGAGCACCGTGACGCTCACATATATTTTTAACTCCTTGTAAGTACTCTTTTGGAGGCATCAAAATTCCTCCACCTGTAATAATGGGTTCCATAATTACGCCTGCAATTGTTTCACTTAGCTCCCATGTCATCGTATTATCAATAGCCTTTACACTTTGCAATTCGTTCGCTTTTGTATCTTCTTTATCTTCACCACGATAAAGGTCTGGAGGCGGTACATGGATGAATCCTCCAGAAAGAGGTTCATATTTAAATTTGCGCTGCGCTTGACCTGTTGCAGCTAAAGCAGCTCCTGTATTGCCATGATATGCTCGATATCTTGATACAAATTTATATCGATTTCCCTCTCCTTTTTGTTGGTGATACTGTCTAGCAATTTTAAAAGCCGTTTCATTTGCTTCAGAACCGCTGTTTGAGAAAAAGACAACATATTCGCCACCAAGCATGTCGCTAATTTTTTCAGCGAGCTTTACACTTGGTTCATGACTTTGTGTAAGTGGAAAATAGGCAAGCTTTTTAAGCTGTTCATATGCTGCTTCTGCAAGTTCTTCTCGTCCATATCCAACGTTCACACACCAAAGACCTGCCATTGCATCAAGCATACGACGGTCATTTTCATCTGTGACCCAAACTCCTTTTGCTTCTTTTGCAACAATTGTATTTTCAGGATTATAAGGCTTCATTCCGTGCCAAAGATGCTTTTCATCTTTTCCTAAGATACTTTCTGTTTTCTCCATTATCATCCACATCCTTCTTGAAAGAACCTCAATTTGTTGTATACTATCTCCTCTTTTACATTAGACAAAAGACCCTTGTTACCCTTCAATTTCTGAACATTGAGAATATTTTTCTTCTTTCTTTTTTATAAAGATTTGCTCATATGCTAAAATCATAAATTCAAGAGCCATTCGCTTTCTTGGTTCCATAAAATCTTCGCCAAGAAGCTGTTCAAGTTTGGCTAACCGATGATAGAGCGTTTGTCTCACTACAAAGAGCTGTTCGGCAGTTTCTTTTTTTGAACCACTGCACGCTAAGTACGTTTTTAGGGTCTCGAAAAGCTTGCCATTATAGTTCTTGTCGTACTGTAAAACAGGATTCAAATATTCAAAAATCACTTCATGAAGAGCTCTTTGATCGGAAATCAGAGAAAGAATGCGATAGATATGCAAATCATCGTGAAAAAAAAGATTTTCAGCTGAAGAAACTTGCTCACTGCAAATATCAGCCGTAATCTGGGCTGTTTTATAACTTTTCTCCATCTCATCTAATCGGTCAACGAAAGAACCTACACTAATAAAAGAAAAAAGCTTGGCATGTTTTTCGTATGCTTCGCTTTTTTTAAAACGCTCCAATGATTGTGTGAATCGATCTCTCCACGTTTGTTTTTGGCGCTTGTTAACAAACACAAATAAGATGTTCTGGTGATATTCTGTTATACAAAGTAGAAAACCACGTTGTTCAAATAGAGTTGTAAGAAGCAATTTTGCGTACGAAAAACTCGCTCCTTCCCACTCTACTCCTTCTTGCTTACGGCAAAGAAAAACACCTCCGCCTTCATAGTTATGAAGACCGTCTATTTTTCCGAGCTTGTGAAAGATATTTGGAAGGGACACTTCCCCTCTAATCCATTCTCGCAGCCATTCGTTTTCACACCGTTTCTTTTTCTCTTCTATATAAAGATTACGCAAGAAATGCTGGGAAATCGCAAGTGCTGTTCTGTCAAGGGCAAGCATATCTTCTTCTGTAAACCTTCTATTTTTAACCACAACATACAGCTCGCCATATTCTCTTCCTAATACTTGAATCTTTTTGCTTATTTTTCTGCTTTCTGTATAAGTGTCATCGATTATACTTTTATGTATGATGCTCCACTGCTTTGAGTTGTTTTGTTGAAAAGGTGGGAAAATGTGAGTTGTGCTCTCCTTAAGGCGAAGAACAACCGTTTCTTGAAGGTATTGATGAAAATGAGACAATAAGTCTGAAAGATCATGTGTTGCTAAAAGAAGTTCTTGAAGCTCTCTCGAATATGTTTCTAAACGAGCAAGAATTTCATAGTGGGCGTTAATCATAAACGTATGAACATCTTGCGTGATTTCAACGAATGGAACTTCTTGATGAAATAAAATAAGAGGAAATTTGTGTTTGTTTGCTAGATTAATAATAGAAGAGGGAATACTTTTTGTATAGGATCCAATTTCGATACATAAACCGGCAACATTGCGGGTGATTAACTGTTGCAATAGAGAAGAAAAAGCTTCTTCATTTTCCTTCCAGCCTACTCCCGTCGATAAAATGAGCTCCTCTCCTTTTAGAAGATGCTCAACTTTAAGCACCTCTACAATATGAATCCATTTTATTCGACGTTCTAATCCTTCCTTTCCTGCAACGACTTCACAATGCTCAAAGTTTTTACGCTTTAAAAGCTCGCTAACGGTCAATGTTGCTTGCAAGAAATCACCGCCTTATGTTTTTCCTTATCTTACCACACTATCCTGAATAGTGAGATATACTTTGTAACACTTCTTTACGTCGTTTTGCATGTTTTACAATTTGCTCTATCTCTCTTTTATAAAAACGGACGTGCGCCAAACTGTGTGCGTTTACAACTTCTAGTTTAAGTTTTTCAATAACTTTCTTTTCTTCACCTGTTAACCAATTATTCTCGTTTGACATCGTTTGTCCTCCTTTTAATAAATCTTTTTTCACTACCCTTATCGTATCGCTTTTATGCTAGTTAAAGGAACTTGTTAATAAAATGTAACTTAAAAGTTACCTCTCGTTAAAATAACAAAAAAAAGAGAGGAAAATCCCTCTCTTTTCCTACTTCATAATATATCTCATAAAATACTTCCTAGCATCTGCTGTTAAGATATGAAGATTTTCTTCCGCTTTCTCACTATGTTTAAATGTTAAAAAAGCACCGCTTAAATTTTCTAAAACATGAGTAATTTTGTAGCCATCTTGGATTAAACGATCAATATCTTTGCGTTCTTTTTTATAGAGCGCATACTCTGACATTTCATCCCTCCTTTTGATTACGTCTCTACCTTGGAAGTTGAAAGCGGTATCGATATTCCCTCCTCTTCCTCTAAAGGAATATCCCAATCTCTTCCTACTGTCATTCCTAAATATTTTTCATCACTAGGATCTTCAATTTCTTTTTGAGGATATTTCACAAACCACCAAAACTTCCCTAACACATAATACAAAAGGGCACCAACAAAAAAACCGACAAGAAAAGAATACGTAGAAAAGAAAGTTGCTACTCCTCCTCCAATTGCCCAAGAGATAAAGCCAGCTCCATTAAATCCATAATAATATTTATATTGTCCTTGCAGTTCATACAGTTCTTTTACATTTACACGTCGTTTGCGAAGTAAGTAGTAATCTGAAAATAAAATCCCTACAATTGCTGAAAGAATACCCCCTACAATAAGAAGAACAGTATTCAACATTTCAAACAAGCTCCAAGGTTGTGAAAAACACCCGATAATACCTGCTAAAAAAACGCCCATCCAAAACGGCATTTTAGGACCGCCAACATTAGAGAATATAGTTGCAGCTGGAACTAAATTTGCCGCAATATTTGTTGACCATTGCGCAAATACAATCATCAAAAGAAGCACACCTAATACAAAACCGCTAGCTGATTGTTGTAAGGCAACAACAGGATCATAGTTTTGGACAGCAATATAAGAAACAGCTCCAATGATGACCATGAACGTCTGTGTTAATGGGAGGGCAACCATACTTCCAATTAAAGAAGACTTATTGCGTTTGAGCCAGCTCCGTTCGTACTTTGGTGCTTTAATATAACGAGAAATAGAAGGAATATCTGTCGCAAGCGTAGCCCAAAATCCCATATTTCCCATGATTACAATCATAAAAGCAGTGAAGGCTGCAATTCCTGTTGTAGGATTTTCAATCCATGTCCAAACGTCTCTCCCTCCTTCAGCAGCGCTTTCTGATAATGTTGTATACATCCATGCAGAGATAAGAATAATAACAGGTGCTGCAAGATCGGTAAATCGCTCTACAGCTTTAATACCAAGTGCTGTATTAAGGAGTTGAAGAAGTGCAAAAAGAAGAAAACAAAGAAACCAGTTATCAAACTCTATTAGTACATTTAAGATACTGTTCATAGCTGTTGCCCCAAAGTAAGTGTTGATGCCGAACCAGCACGAAGCAGCAACACCCCTTATAACAGAAGGAATATGAGTTCCTATTGTACCAAAAGGAGCTCTCATATAGACCGGAAAAGACAGACCATGTTCAATACCGATATCTCCAATAATCGTAATAAACAAGCCAATCAAAAGAGAGCCAATCACAGTCGCAAGCACAACAAGACCAAGTGGTAAACTCTGCACTCCTGAGCCGCCAATGGCAAAAGCAGCAAGTACAACAGCCATGCTGATCCACATAAATACGAAGCTTAGCGTACCAATCTTCCGCGTGCTATGCGCAACAGGCAGTAAGTCCTTTGATTTCAAATAATTTTCTTTTCTTTTCATTTTAAGCACCCCTTCTTCCTTTTCACTCTATTATTCCTATTCGTACAATAAGGGGCGAAACCGTTTTTATAGATGAAGTGAAGCTGTCGCAGTAAGAAGACTTTCTTTATATTTTGCTCTCTTTATATAAGTACCATGACCTTTCTTACCAACTAACTTTTTGTCTCTGATAACAAATTCTCCTTTGCTTAATACAGAAACAGGCTCTCCTGTAACTTCCATTCCCTCAAATGGATTATAATCTACGTTCATATGGTGAGTTGACGCAGAAATCGTTCGCTTTATTTTTGGATCAAACAAAACTAAATCAGCATCTCCTCCAACAACAATGCTTCCCTTTTTAGGATATAATCCAAAAAGCTTAGCTGCTCTTGTTGATACAAGATCAACAAATTGCCCAAGTGATATTCTCCCTTTTGCTACTCCTTCTGAGTATAAAATACTAAAACGGTCTTCAATGATTGGCCCTCCGTTTGGAATCTTCGTAAAATTACCGAGACCTAAGTCTTTTTGACCTTTAAAATCAAACGAACATTGATCAGAGCCAATCGTTTGCAGCTCACCATTTTGAAGAGCTTTCCATAAATAGTCTAAATTTTTCTTTTCGCGTAAAGGCGGAGACCAAACGTATTTTGCTCCTTCAAAGTTCTCCTTTTCTAAATAAGATTGATCAAGAACTAAATACTGAGGACACGTTTCTCCCCATATATCGACTCCTCGGCGACGCGCCTCTGCAATCTTAGTGACTGCCTCTTGACAAGTAACATGAACAACATAGAGCTGAGAGTTTGCCATCTCTGTTAAAACAGCTGCCCTCCCTGTTGCTTCTCCTTCTAGCTCAGGCGGCCTTGTAAGCGCATGATAAATAGGATCTGTTTTCCCTTCTTTAAGCGCTTTTTCTGTTAAATATTCAATAACATCTCCATTCTCAGCATGCACCATTACAAGTGCGCCTAGTTTTTCCGCTTCTTTTACTGTTTGAAAAAGTGTTGCATCGTCCGCTTGAAAAACATTTTTATAAGCCATGAATACTTTGAAAGACGAAATCCCTTCCTCACTGATTACTGATGGAAGCTCATTTAACACAGTGCTATTTATCTCACCGATCATTAAGTGAAACCCATAATCTATAAACGCTTTCCCACTTGATTTATCATGCCATTCGTTAATGGCTTTTTGGAGCGGCTCTCCTTTTTTAGTAAGGCAAAAGTCAATAACAGTTGTAGTGCCTCCAAAAGCTGCAGCAATTGTTCCTGTTTCAAAATCGTCTTTACTAACCGTTCCCCCAAAAGGCATTTCAAGATGTGTATGAGGATCAATCCCACCTGGAAATACATAAAGCCCTTTTGCATCAATAATTTCTGCATGATCTTCATCAAACCCGTTACCAATCCCTACAATACGCTCTCCTTCAATACAAATATCTCCTTCAAACGTATCTGAAGCCGTTACAATACAACCGTTTTTAATAATTTTCTTCATGTTTTGCCCTCCTTTATTCCGCTGCTTTCATCATAGAAACCGACGTTCCTGAAAGCACCGCCTGCCTCTCATTCCACGTCATTGGTTTGTCACTTGGAATTTCAATCATAGAAATGGCTCCATCAACAGGACATACGATAGAACATAAATTACAGCCAACACAGTCTTCTTCTCGCACTTGTAAATATTCTTTTCCGTTTTCACCCTTTAAGATATCAATACATTGATGTGACGTATCTTCGCAGGAAATATGGCATTTGTTGCAGTTAATACATGTTTCATTGTTAATTCGCGCTACAACTTTATGATTTAAATCAAGATCTCCCCAATCCCTATATTTGCTAACAGCTCCGCCTACTAAATCGCTTATAGCGTTCAGACCTCGTTCATCAAGGTAATTGTTAAGCCCATCTATCATATCTTCTACAATGCTGAATCCGTGGTGCATAGCAGCTGTACATACTTGAACAGCTGACGCTCCCATAAGCATAAATTCAACAGCATCTTGCCAGCTAGATATTCCACCCATTCCTGAAATCGGTACATTTATATGAGGATTTCTTGCACATTCAGCGACCATATTTAAAGCAATTGGTTTTACAGCTGGCCCACAGTATCCTCCATGTGCTCCTTTCCCATTCACATGTGGAATCGTATTCCAACTATGAATATCCACTCCTGCAAGACTATTGATTGTATTAATCATACTAACGGCATCAGCACCACCTTCAACAGCGGATTTGGCTGTTACTGTAATGTCCGTAATGTTTGGAGTTAGCTTTACAATTAAAGGCGTTGTTGCAACTTCTTTTACCCAATATGTTTGTTTCTCAACAAGCTCTGGTACTTGCCCTGATGCAGCCCCCATTCCTCGTTCAGCCATACCGTGTGGACAGCCAAAATTGAGTTCAAGTCCATCTACACCAACAGCTTCGACTTTTTTTACAATCTCGTGCCATTTTTCTCTTTTTGGTTCCACCATAAGAGAAGCGATAATAGCATTGTTTGGGAACTTCTTTTTTGTGTCCTCAATTTCTTTTAAATTCACCTCAAGCGGTCGATCTGTAATAAGTTCAATGTTATTGAAACCTGCGACACGCTGACCGTTGAAGCTAACTGCAGCAAACCGAGAAGAAACATTTAAAATAGGTTCTCCGAGCGTTTTCCAGACAGCTCCTCCCCACCCTGCTTCAAATGCACGCTGCACTTGGTAGCCAGAGTTTGTTGGAGGTGCTGATGCGAGCCAAAAAGGATTTGGAGACTGTATTCCAGCAAGATTTGCACGTAAGTCTGCCATTCTTTTCTCTCCCTTCCCTATGCTAAATTTTTCTTTCTCTCTATAGCACTCTTATGAATCTCATAAGCTACGTTTTTTCCTTGCTCTGCAGCTGTGACAACCATCGCATCTCCATAACCTTTTCCAAATACGATATCACCACACGCATATATGCCCTCTTTTGATGTTCTCATTGTACTTCCATCTACTTTTACAACACCGCCTTCATGTTCAAGGCCGAACTGCTCAATTAATGAGGTATGTCGCGTTTGTCCAATTGCTTTAATTACAACATCAACAGGCATATCAAATGTACTTCCTTCTATTTCAACAGGCTTGCTTCGTCCATCTTTTTCACGCTCTGTAAGCTTCATTTTGACACATCTTAATGCTTTTACACGTCCTTGCTCATCTCCAATAATCTCCTTTGGAGCCGTTAAAAATCGAAATTCGACTCCATCTTGTTTAGCAAACTCGTACTCAAAATCATAGGCCGTCATTTCTTTTACTGTTCTTCTATACACAATTTTCACGTTTTCCGCACAGAGTCGAACTGAGCACGTTGCAGCATCAATTGCCGTATTTCCTGCTCCAATAACAGCTACCTTCTTACCTTGAAATGTTTCTGTTAGTTCTTTTGTTTTCGTATCTTTTACAAACTCGATTGCATCATAAACACCCTCAAGCTGCTCTCCTTCTACATGTAAATGAGGAACAGACCCCATACCAGCTGCTAAAATAACAAACTCATAGCTTGATAGAATATCTTCAGCGCTTATATCTTCTCCAACTGTTGTCTCTGTTCTTATTTCTACACCGAGTCTTTCTACTTGAGAAACTTCCCAAAATGAAATTTTTTGTGGCAAGCGAAAGGACACAATCCCATAAGTATTTAATCCTCCAGCTCTCTCACTTTTTTCGAACATTGTGATGCTATATCCAAAGCGTGCGAGTTCACGTGCTGCTGAGAGACCAGCAGGACCGCTTCCAATTATGGCTACTTTTAAACCATTGCTTTCTCCTTTTTGAAAAAGAAGAGCATCATTGTGAATTGCCCAATCTGTTGCATAGCGCTGCAAGCTTCCGATTGGAATTGGGGCGCTATCGCTGTTTAATACACAAGCTCCTTCACAAAGTTCTTCTGTTGGACAAACTCTCGCACAGCTTGCTCCAACAGGATTTGTTTCCATAATGACGCGAGCTGAGCCTTTTATATTTCCAGAAGCAATTTTCTTAATAAAACTGGGGATGTTAATACTTGTGGGACATGCTTTAATACAAGGGGCGTCATAGCAGTATAAACATCGGTGTGCTTCATTAAGTGCCTTTGTTCCTAACCCTTTATCAACCTCTTCAAAATTCCCCTTCAGCTGCTCAATGAGATTTTTCTCCATTTACACACCTTCTTTTTTTAGAATAAAAATCGTTTGTTACGGAAGAAGTGATGTCATTTCTTCATATGTTTCAGGACGGCGATCTCGGTAGAATTGCCAAGCATCTCTTACCTCTTGGATAAGCTTGCGGTCTACCTCGCCAATGATGACTTCATCACGATCTCTGCTTCCTGTTGCAACAAAACGACCGCGCGGATCTACTAAATAAGACTGACCGTAAAATTCCCCCATATTCCAAGGGGCTTCAAATCCGACTCTGTTAATTGCTCCAACGTAATAACCGTTCGCAACAGCATGTGCAGGCTGCTCTAGCTTCCACAAATATTCGGATGTACCAGCAACAGTTGCTGATGGATTGAACACAATTTCTGCTCCTTTAAGACCAAGCACTCGAGCTCCTTCTGGAAAATGACGATCATAGCATATATAAACGCCGATTGTTCCATATGCTGTCTTAAAAACCGGATACCCTAAATTTCCAGGCTTGAAGTAAAACTTTTCCCAAAATCCATATCCTTCTTCTCCAGCTCCAACGTGGGGGATGTGCTGCTTTCGGTATTTCCCTAAATATGTTCCATCAGCATCAATAACAGCTGCTGTGTTATAGTACGTAGCAACTCCTACACGCTCATAAATCGGTAAAACAATTACAACATGTAATTCTTTGGCAAGTTCCATAAATTTTTTTGTTGTAGATCCTTCTGGAATTTGTTCAGCCGCACTATACCATTTTGGATTTTGCTCAGAACAAAAATAGGGCCCATAAAAGATTTCCTGCATACAGATAATGTTGGCCCCTTTTTCTTTTGCTTCTCTCACAAGCTTTATATGTTTCTCAATAGCCGCTGCTTTGTGAACTTCAATAGGCTCATTTCCTTCCACATTGTGTGATGCCTGAATAAGTCCGATTTTTATTTTGTCCATCTCGCTTCCCCCTTTTTTTGTCCAAATGTCTAAATTTTCTGAAATTAATACTTATTCTACTAGAATCCTTTTGCTTGTACACTATACACCATGTAAAATAAAAAAAGAGAGCACTACACATTATGTACAATGTGTAGTGCTCTTTTTTTAACAACTTACTTCTTGAATAAGAGCAAGTACAAGTTCACTTGTTTTAACAAGTTCTTCAATTGGCATCTTCTCGTTTGTTGTGTGAATATCTTCATATCCAACAGCTAAGTTAACTGTTGGAATACCGTGACCAGCAATCACGTTTGCGTCACTTCCACCGCCGCTATGAAGAAGACGGGATGTTCTTCCAATGCGATCAACTGCTTTTTTTGCTACTTCAACAACATGATCTCCATCTTTAAATTTGAAGTTTGGGTACATGACCGTCACTTCTACTTCTGCTCTTCCACCCATTTCTTCTGCTGCTTCTTCAAATGCTTTTTTCATTTTTTCGACTTGGGCTTCCATCTTTTCGCTTACAAGTGAACGAGCTTCTGCTAGAATATGGACTTGGTCACAAACAATATTTGTTTGTGTTCCACCTTCAAAGCGACCGATGTTTGCTGTTGTTTCTTCATCAATGCGGCCAAGCGGCATTTTTGAAATAGCTTTAGCAGCAATTGTAATAGCTGAAACGCCCTTTTCAGGAGCTACGCCAGCATGAGCTGTTTTTCCATAAATTGTTGCCTGAACCTTTGCTTGAGTTGGAGCACCAACAATAATATCGCCTACTTTTCCGTCACTGTCTAATGCATATCCAAACTTCGCTGTAATCATGCTTGGATCTAATGCTTTCGCTCCCACAAGTCCTGACTCTTCTCCAACCGTAATAATAAACTCTACTGTTCCATGCTCAATTCCTTCTTCTTTAATAACTTCCAAAGCTTCAAACATTGCAGCAAGGCCTGCTTTATCATCCGCTCCTAAAATCGTTGTTCCATCACTTTTAATATAGCCATTTTCAATTTGTGGCTTAATTCCTTTACCAGGAACAACTGTATCCATATGGGACGTGAAATAAATTGTATCAACGCCTTCTTTTGTACCTTTTAAAGTACAAATTAAGTTGTTTGCTCCATGTCCTGTTACTTCTTTGGCATTGTCTTCTTTTACTTCCACGCCAAGTGATTGGAATTTTTCTTTTAGTACTTCTGAAATTTCACTTTCGTATTTTGTTTCAGAATCTACTTTGACAAGTTGTAAAAATGTGTCTACTAAACGTTGTTCATTAAGTTTCATTATGTACTCCTCCTTAGTTTGTAAGTGTTACAGTGGAATATTTCCATGTTTTTTCGCTGGACGCTCTTCTTTTTTGTGACGAAGCATTTCAAGTGCCTTCTTCAATTTGATTCGTGTTTCTCTTGGGTCAATAACGTCATCAATCATCCCAAGGCTTGCAGCAACAAAAGGATTTGCAAATTTTTCTCGGTATTCTTCAATTTTGCTTTTTCTTGTCTCTTCAGGATTACTGCTATTAGCAATCTCTTGAGCGAAGATAATGTTGGCAGCTCCTTCAGGCCCCATAACGGCAACTTCAGCATGAGGCCACGCATACACGAGATCTGCACCTATTGCTTTGCTGTTTAGAGCAACATACGCTCCACCGTACGCTTTACGTAAAATAACGGTTAATTTTGGCACTGTTGCTTCTGAGTAAGCATATAAAATTTTTGCTCCATGTCTTATGATACCACCATGCTCTTGTTTTACACCAGGAAAGAACCCTGTCACATCTTCAAGCGTAATGAGCGGAATATTAAAACAGTCACAAAAACGAATGAAGCGAGCGGCTTTATCTGAAGAATTAATATCAAGTCCTCCCGCCATAATGCGTGGCTGATTGCATACTAATCCAACTGTTTGTCCTTCTATTCTAGCAAGGCCAACAACAATATTTTTCGCAAAATCTCGGTGAATTTCAAAAAAAGTGTTATGATCTACAATTTCTTGAATTACAAGGCGGATATCATAAGGGCGTGTAGGGTTATCTGGTACGATATGAAGTAAATTTGGGCGATCATCATTGGAAGATTGAACAGCAACATATGGTGGTTGTTCACGATTATTTTGAGGTAAGTAAGACAGCAATTTCCTGACATTTGCTAATGTTTCTTCTTCACTTTGAGCTGAAAAATGAGCGTTTCCGCTTATGGCGTTATGAACATGTGCACCTCCTAAATCTTCTGCGGCTATTTTTTCTCCTGTCACAGTCTCGATTACTTTCGGGCCTGTTATAAACATTTGACTTCTCTCTTCGACCATAAAAACAAAATCGGTAATCGCAGGAGAATAAACAGCACCTCCAGCGCAAGGGCCCATAATAACTGATATTTGAGGAATAACGCCTGAGTAAATAGCATTTCGATAAAAAACTTGACCATATCCGTCAAGAGATGCTACTCCTTCTTGAATGCGAGCTCCTCCTGAATCATTCAGTCCGATAAAGGGAACTCCTGTTTTAGCCGCTAAGTCCATTACATGCGTAATCTTTTTTGCATGCATTTCCCCAAGCGCACCTCCAAAAACGGTGAAATCTTGCGAAAATAAATAAATAGGCCTCCCCATTATTTTCCCATATCCCGTCACAACACCTTCACCAGGAGCTTCTTTTTCATGAAGACCAAAATCATGACAACGATGTTTTATAAAAGGATTAAGTTCTACAAAAGAGTCTTCATCAAGAAGCAAATCAATCCGCTCTCTTGCCGTTAACTTGTTCTTTTTATGCTGTTTCTCAATAGCCTCCTTACCACCTCCAAGTTCAACTGCTTCCTTCTTGTCGTGAAGACTATAAAGTTTTTCATACACGCTGATCTCCTCCTTTTTCACAAAGCTCAATAAGTACTTTATGTGTTGAAGATGGATGTAAAAAAGCAATAAGAGCGCCTCCCGCTCCTATCCTCGGTTCTTTATCAATCATTGTGAGACCTTTTTTTTCAAGCTCTTGTATTTTTGCTCTTATATTTTGAACACGAAAAGCAATATGATGAATACCTTCTCCTCTTTTATTTAAAAACGAAAAAATAGCTCCCTTTTGTTCCAATGGTTCAAGAAGTTCAATTTTAGCTGATGGCGTCTCTAAAAAAGCTACTTTTACACCTTGACTTTCCACAATTTCCTCTCCAATTAGAGTAAGACCAAGTAGTTTCTCATACATATATAAAGCGCTTTCAATCGAATGGACAGCAATTCCTATATGATCTACTTTTTCAATCATTGCATCCTCCTTATCATTATCGTATTCTTTCTATATCTATTCTATATGTTTCTCTTTTTTCCTTTTATATCACAACGCTTGTCGAATGCTTCAGGACAAGCTACAATGTAGACAAACAAAAGACAGGGAGTTGGCCGAAAGTGTCTAATAAGAAAATCCAAAAAACGATTGTAATGATTATGCTTGGTATTATGATTCTTTCTACCATTATGATTGGTATTAGCACATGGGTATAAAAAATGGACCTTACTAAAAGGTCCATTTTCTATAGAGATAAGGAGTAATAGAAATAGTGATCGTCTTTTTGATAGCCCAACTTTTCATATAGATGCTGAGCACGAACGTTATCTTTTGCTGTTTGCAAAACAATTGAATCTCTCTCTTCTTTTTTGCCGTACTCCTTTACTTCTTGTAAAAGAGCGGCACCTACTCCGCTTCCTCTCGTTTTTTCTGTAACATACAAATCATTTAAAATAATGATTCTCTTTATTCCAATTGAAGTAAAAGAAGGATACAGCTGAGCAAAACCTACAGCTTCACCTTCCTCTAAAGCTAAAAAGATGACAGATTCCTTGTTGTGTAAACGTTCATAAATAAAGCGTTCAGCAGCTTTTATATCACTTTTCTGTTTATAAAAAACACGGTATTCGTTAAAAAGAACGGCTACCTTTTTATAATCTGTTACACAGGCTTCTACAATGTACATAATTCCCCTCCGCCATCTCTTTTTATCTACTAGCTTCTTCTAATGTTAATCCTTGTTTATATAGATAAGTAGCATGTTCCTTTCCTACATATCGAATATGCCATGGTTCATAGGAATACCCTGTGTCCTCTTCTTTTCCTTTTGGATAACGAATAATATAGCCTTGCTTGTAAGCATTCTCTTTAAGCCATTTTCCTTCTTCTGTTTCCCCAAATTGCTCTGTTAAAAGAAAGTTTGCCGACTGAGAAGAAACATCCATTGCTAAGCCTGTTTGATGTTCACTTGTTCCAGGAACTGCGCTGACTTTTTTTGTTTCCGCTTCTCCATACTCCTGTACATGCTGATTAAATACAGTAATTTGACGGTCATATGAACGATAACCTGAAACAGCATAAAGTTTAATCCCTTCTTTTTCTCCTTCAGCAAATAACTTCTCAAGTGCTTCTGCAGCTTCTTGTCGTAAATACTTTTTCTCCGCCTCGCCGCTAAAGGAAAATTCAACGTTAGGAACAACAAGATTCTGTGGGACAAATCCTTCTGGGAGACTTCGTTTTTTATTAACAACAAGCAACAAAGAATTAGGATTCGAAATAACTGATACTCCTTGAACTTTTTGATCAATTGTTTCTGAAAGAGCAGGAAAAGCAGGTTCACGTTTTTTCTCCTCTTTCTGCTCACTTGTTTTGGTGTCAGTAGGCTCTTCCTTTTGAAAATTAAAAGCAACAATAAGAACAATAGCTAAAATAAAAAAGAGAAAAAACAGTAAAAATAAACGCCCAAAAATCCCCCTGTCTCTTCTCATACTACGCTGAACCGGCTTCTTCTCCATACGATAGCCCTTTCCCTATTTAGATTTTGTGCTTATAGTTTATATCCTACAAGAGAGAAGAAGCAACTTTTTTTGTAATTTTTACAAATTAATTTTTATACCTTAATGTTTTGACTTCCTCTATTAAAACTTGAAAAGGCACGTCTTTTTTTACAATATAAACGCTCGTTCCTTTAGGGACGTTTTCGTATAACCATTCTACATTTTCATTTGAGAGTCTAATGCATCCGTTTGTTACATATTGACCAATTGAGCTACTTTGATTTGTTCCATGAATACCGTAAATTCTACCGTCTGTTTCACGAGCGTCAAATCCAATCCATCTTGTGCCAAGAGGATTTTCAGGACTTCCCCCTTCAATATCCTTTTTCCGATAATATGGATTTTTAGCTTTCACTATAACGGTAAAAAGCCCTTCTGGAGTTAGCTCTTCTGTTTTCCCAGAAGCAGCATCCACAACTTTTATAATATTATCTCCTTTAATAAACGCAGCTTGATTGATAGCTTTATTTACAATAACAAGCGGTTCTTGTTCTTGCTGATAAGCATGTGACGGAAAGAGTACAAAAGAGCAAAGCGCTAAACATAAAAACCGTAGAAGTTTCAAAAAACCCCCTCCTTTTTGCGGTTATTCTTCACTTTTCTCGTTATTCTCATACAAAAAAAGCAAGCCTTTTCGGCTTGCTTTTTATATGTCTACTTTTAATGATTCTTTTGCTATTAAATATTGCTCCATCTCTTTCATAAACCTGTACAGCTGTGCTCGTGCTTCAAATTCTTCACGCGTTTGGGGAAGCGGCATCTTTCGAAATTCTTTTGCAAGACTTTCAAGCTTCAGTAAAAACAGCTTTGCTGTGTTTCCTGGATGAATGGAAAGACTAAGTTCTTCCATAAATGCTCCAATCATATGACGCTGTTCGACCATTGGTTCAATTGATGTAACAACAGGTAGAATGCGTTCAATAATTTCGAACTGTTTTTCACGCGTCTTGAAATAGTGATAATAGTAATTTTCGGTGCGCCGAAAATGATTTTCAACATCCCTAAAAGACAAACTTTTTGCTTTTGCTAAAATGTTAGCTGTTTCGGTAATCTCCTGTCCCATCCACTGACTTTCATTCTTTTGTAAGTAAGATGCCATCTCGCCTAATATTTTCTTGAAATTATCTTCGATTTGGCATTGATATGTTTTGAGCTGTCGATCTAAGCTTGGCATGTAGAGGTTAGCTATGAGTGCTACGCCAATTCCTGTTAAAATAATTCCTGTCTCGTTTAAGATAATACGCCATGTCACTTCACCGAATGAGTAAATATGCAAGATAATAACAGAACTTGTTACAATTCCTTCACTAACTTTTAAGAGAACCGTTGTTGGAATAAAGAAAAGAAGAAGAAGACCAATTGAGGCTGGGTTATACCCGATTAGCTCAAAGAAGATAAAAGAAAAACCCATTGCAATCATACATGCCACAAGGCGTGACCATGCACTTTGAACAGATTGCCTTGTTGAACTTTTCACACAAAGGATCGTCAAAATCCCTGCTGAAACAAAATTATCAAGAGACAAAAGCTGAGCGATGAAAATCGCAAGCCCTGTTCCAACTGCTGTTTTCAGCGTACGATAGCCAATTCGAAATTTCATATTTTGTATACTCCTATAAGTTTAAAATAACTTCTTTCAATTTGTATCACGGAATCAAAAAACGCGCAATAGGTTCTCTTTCATATTCTAAAATAAAAAGGGAGTTACTTCGTAAAGTAACTCCCCCACTTTTATAAAACTTTTTCTAAAAATTCCTGCGCTCTTTCTGTTTTTGGTGCTGTAAAAAACGCTTCAGGTTCTCCTTCTTCGACAAGAAGACCATTATCTAAAAAGAACACTCTGTCAGCTACTTCACGAGCAAAACCCATTTCATGTGTAACAATAGCCATCGTCATGCCTGTTTGGGCAAGAGATTTCATAACTTCGAGCACCTCTTTTACCATCTCAGGATCAAGAGCTGATGTTGGTTCATCAAAAAGAATGGCATCAGGTTCCATTGCAAGCGCTCTTGCAATCGCAACACGCTGTTTTTGTCCTCCTGACAGTCTGTTTGGATAAGCGTCTGCTTTATTTGCCAAACCTACTTTTTCAAGAAGTTCTTTTCCTAACTTGATTGCCGATTCTTTTCCAACGCCTTTAACATTAATAGGTGCATATGTTACATTCTCTAACACTGTTTTGTGTGGGAAAAGATGAAAATGCTGAAATACCATACCGATATTTTGACGAATTTTCATCGCATTTTTCTCCGTTATCTGTTCCCCATTAATTTCCACAAGCCCATCAGATGGTTTTTCAAGTAAGTTAAGGCAGCGAAGGAACGTTGATTTCCCTGAACCAGAAGGTCCGATGATTGCCAAAACTTCCCCGTTTTTAATTTCTGTTGTAATTCCTTTTAATACATGTGTTTTACCGAACGATTTGTGTAAATTTTCAACCTTAATCACTTTTCTTCAATCTCCCCTCGAGCTTTCTTCCGAGAAGCGTTAAAATCATAACCATCACATAGTAGATAAGACCAGCTACTAGAAGCGGCTCTAAGTAAGAGTACAAATCTCCTCCAACGATATACGCTCTACGCATAACATCTGTAACACCAATTACGGTTACAATTGCCGATTCTTTTGTTAATGAAATAAATTCGTTCATAAGCGCTGGTAAAATGTTTTTCAGTGCTTGTGGCAAAATAATGTGTCGTAATGTTTTTTGAGGCGGAACTCCTAAAGCCATTGCGGCTTCTGTTTGACCTTTGTCAACCGCTTGGATGCCTGCACGGATAATTTCTGAAATATAGGCAGCAGAGTTTAAAGCAAAAGCGGCCACCGCTGCTGGGTATGCTTCAATTTTGATTCCTGTTAATTCAGGAAGACCTGTATAAATAATAATAAGCTGTAATACAAGTGGCGTTCCTCGAAAAACAGATGTATAAATATTTGCAAGCCAAGCAAGAACTTTAAATCTACTAATCTTACATAGTGCTAGGATAATTCCGAATACAAAGCCGATTAAAGCGGCTAAAACAACAATCTGTAGCGTAACCTGTATCCCTTGTAAAATGTAAGAGATGGAAGGCCCGAGCTGTTGGAAATCCAGATTCATTGTATCCCTTCCCCTCTACTCTTTTCTTCGTCTTTCATTAGTTGTTGAACCACTTTTGAATTAGTTTATCAACTTCACCGTTCTCTTGTTTTTCTTTTAGAACGCGGTTAAATTCTTTTGTTAATTCACTGTCTTTCGGGAAAGCCATTGCCATTCCTGCATCGTCTCCGCCTTCCATCACAGTACCGTTTAGTTCTTTATCTTTTTCTAAATACCCTTTTGCAACATTATCTTCAATAATGGCTGCGTCAAAACGTCCCGCTTTCATCTCTGATACAAGCTGTGGAATACGATCGCGTGATTCAATTGTTAGATTAACGCTTTTCTTCGCTTCTTTTGCTGCATCTTCTTGAATAGAAGAAGTTTGAACTCCAACTGTTTTCCCTTTTAGATCTTCAATTGATTTAATGCTTTTATCTGTTGTTACAATCATGTTTTTGTTTGTGTAATAAATTTCTGAGAAATCAACGTTCTTTTTACGCTTCTCAGTTGGTGTCATACCTGATAATACAAAATCAACTTGATCTGATTTTAAGGCTGTAATAAGTCCGTTAAATTCCATATCTTTTACTTCTACTTTATATCCAAGCTCTTTTGCTACCATTTTAGCAAGATCAATGTCAAAACCGACAACTTCTTCACTTTTACCTGTATCTACATATTCAAATGGAGGGTAGTCTGCTGACGTTCCCATAACTAATACTTTTTTATCTTCGCTATTTTCCTTGCTTCCACACGCTGAAAGAAGGCCAACGATTAATACGAATACAAATAATAAAGACCATTTCTTCATCACGATAAATCCCCCTAAAATATAAATAATTAATCATATGATTTGATAACTTTTATTATTCTACTATATATTTTGTATTATAACGGAACTTTATAATTATGCAATATATTTTTTAAATATAAATTTGTTTTTTCATAGATTCCCTCATATAACAACCAATTAACACCTTTCTATATTAGATATTTAAGGCGCACACTTATAAAAGTAGTAATTTTATGCAAAAAAAGAAGAACGATAATCATCGTTCTTCTACAAAACTATTTATACTTCCTCACAGTGTTTTTCAAATGCTTCTTGCAGCTTCATTACAACTTGCATTGGTTCATGTCCTTCGATTTCGTGTCTTTCAACCATTGAAACAAGTTTTCCATCTTTTAAAAGAGCAAATGATGGAGATGATGGCGGATAGTCTGTAAAATACTCACGAGCGCGTGCTGTTGCTTCCTTATCTTGACCAGCAAAAACCGTAACAAGACGCGTTGGACGTTTGTCATAGTGAACAGAGTGAGCTGCTGCTGGACGAGCAATGCCGCCTGCACACCCACAAACAGAATTCACAAGAACAAGAGTTGTTCCTGATTGAGCAAATGTATCTTCGACGTCTTCTGGCGTTGTAAGCTCAGTATATCCTGCGGCTACCGCCTCTTGACGTGCTTGTCTGACAACGTCATTCATAAATAAATTGAAATTCAAATCCATTGTGTGCTGTTCCTCCTTATTGACCGTTTTTCTCTAACGCTTCAAACGAGTCTTTTCTCTTTATCTTAGCAACTTTTATAAAAGAACACAATGAGAATGGTTTAGTCACAGCGTTCATTTTTCGCGGTCTTTTTTTCATAAAGGTGAATAAGCTCATATGCCCCCTCTAGTGCGGTTAAGCTTCCATGCTCTGTTCTTGTTTTAATATCATAAAAATATTTTTTCACTTCTTCATTTTCATAAAAAGAATTCCATAAATACTCTCTCACAAGACTTTCTAACCAAGCATTTGACTGCTTCATTCTATTTTCGTAAAAAAGATGTCTTTCTTTCATGTATGTTTTAAACTCACAAATGATATCCCATATTTCTTCTATTCCTTCATTATCTAATGAAGAGCACGAAACAGCTTTAGGCTCCCATCCATCTTGATTGCTATGCAATAAATGAAGAGAAAGCTCATACTCTTTTCGAGTGAGAAGCGCTTGTTGTTTATTGTTCCCATCCGCTTTATGAACACATAGAAGATCTGCAAGCTCTAAAATTCCTCGTTTCATCTGTTGAAGCTCGTCTCCTCCTCCTGTTAAAACAAGCAGAATAAAAAAATCAACAAGCTCTCGAACTTCTGTCTCGCCTTGCCCAACTCCTACTGTTTCAATAAAAATAACGTCATATCCTGCTGCTTCACATAAAAGGATGCTTTCTCTCGTTTTATAGTGAACGCCACCAAGCTTTCCACCAGATGGAGACGGTCTAATAAACGCTCTCTTGTTTCTTGCTAATTCACTCATTCTTGTTTTATCTCCTAAAATACTTCCTCCTGAAACAGTGCTGCTCGGGTCAACTGCCAATACAGCAACATGATATCCATTGTTACAAAGATATGTTCCAAGTGTTTCAATAAACGTACTTTTTCCTGCGCCAGGAACGCCGCTTACCCCGATTCTAATCGAGTTTCCAGAAAGGTGGTGAATAGCTTTTAGAATAGCTTCGGCTTTTTTTCTATGTTTTGCCGCATTACTTTCTATAAGCGTAATGGTTTGAGCTAAGAGAGCACGATCGCCATTTTTAATTCCTTCTATATATTCACTAACCGTTTTCTTTCTCACCTACTCCCCCTCAATTCTTTTTATAATCTCTTTTAATACGTTCTCAGCAGCTTCTGGAATAACGGTTCCAGGCCCAAAAATAGCAGCTGCTCCTTCTTTATATAAAAAAGCGTAATCTTCCTTCGGAATCACTCCACCTACAATAACAACAATATCTTCCCGTTCTTGTGCTTTTAACTCGCTCATTAATTTGGGAAGTAATGTTGTATGTCCTGCTGCAAGCGAGCTCATTCCGATAACATGAACGTCATTTTCAATTGCTTGACAAGCTGTCTCTTCAGGTGTTTGGAATAGAGGACCAATGTCAACATCAAATCCTAAATCTGCAAAAGCACTGCCAATGACTTTTGCTCCTCTGTCATGTCCGTCTTGCCCCATTTTCGCGATTAAAATGCGTGGTCTTCTTCCTTCTTCTTCGTAAAATAGAGAAGTTTGCTTACGAATATTTGCAATCTTCTCTCTCTCTGAAAATGAGTGGCTATAAACACCGCTGACTGATTTTGTTACAGCTTGAAAACGGCCACTCGTTTTTTCAATAGCGTACGAAATTTCACCGAGCGTTGCTCGCGCTCTAGCAGCCTCAACAGCATGCTCTAGTAAATTTCCCTTTCCTGTTTCGACTGCATTTGTTAAAAGAGAAAGCGTTTCGTTTACCCGTTCTTCATTCCGTTCTCTTCTTAATGTTTGTAGCCTAGCCATCTGCTTTTCTCTTACTTTCGTGTTGTCAATTTTTAAAATTTCAAGCGGCTCTTCGTTTTCATTTTTATACTTATTAACACCAACAATCACTTCTTCACCTGAATCAATTTGGGCTTGACGTCTTGCAGCTCCTTCTTCAATTTTCAGCTTAGGCCATCCTGCTTCAATAGCTTTTAACATTCCGCCAAGTTCATTCATTTCTTTTAGATGCTCTCTCGCGCGCATAATAAGCTCATTTGTTAATTTTTCAACATAGTAAGAACCGCCCCATGGATCAATCACATTTGTGGTTCCTGTCTCTTCTCGGAGATAAAGCTGAGTTGTTCGAGCAATCTCGGCTGAAAAATCAGTTGGAAGCGCAATTGCTTCATCAAGCGCATTTGTGTGAAGAGATTGTGTGCCACCCAAAACCGCAGAAAGAGCTTCAAGACACGTTCTTGCTACATTGTTAAACGGGTCTTGTGCTGTTAAACTCCATCCTGATGTTTGTGAATGTGTCCGGAGCATAAGTGATTTTGGATTTTTCGGCGAAAACGGCTCAATCAGCTCCGTCCATAGAAAACGTGCGGCTCTCATCTTAGCTATCTCCATAAAATAATTCATGCCAATTCCCCAGAAAAAAGACAATCTTGGAGCAAAAGAGTCAATATCAATACCAGCTTCTATTCCTGTTTTAACGTACTCTAAACCATTTGCTAGCGTGTAAGCGAGCTCAACGTCTGCTGGGGCTCCTGCTTCTTGCATATGATATCCTGAAATGCTAATGCTATTAAACTTCGGCATATGTTTAGATGTGTAGGAGAAAATATCCGCAATAATTTTCATTGACATCGTTGGAGGATAAATGTAAGTATTGCGAACCATATACTCTTTTAAAATATCGTTTTGAATTGTACCAGAAAGCTTCGCACGCTCAACTCCCGCTTCCTCAGCAGCTACAATATAAAAAGCCATAACAGGAAGCACCGCACCGTTCATTGTCATCGAAACAGACATCTTATCAAGAGGAATGCCGTCAAATAAGATTTTCATATCCAAAATGGAATCAACCGCAACCCCTGCTTTGCCAACATCACTTTCAACACGAGGATGATCAGAATCATATCCTCGATGTGTTGCAAGATCAAAAGCAATGCTAAGCCCCTTTTGTCCCCCTGCAAGGTTTCGCTTGTAGAAGGCATTGCTTTCCTCAGCTGTGGAATAACCTGCATACTGTCTTATTGTCCAAGGCTTTGTTGTATACATTGTAGGATATGGACCTCTCACATATGGAGACACTCCTGGCGCTGTATGAAGATGTTCAAAGTTCTCTTCCATATACATGTTGTAAATATCAATGTTTTCTACTGTTTTTCTTGTTTTAAGAGATACGGGTAAAAACTTCTCTTCATGTATTAAGAACGGTTTTTTGAAGGAAGGTCTTTTGTACATGCTTCGTCTCCTTTCAACGTTTCTATAAACAAAGCAAGCTTTGATAAAATATCCTCTTCTTTACATAGAAAGGTGCTGGATTTTCGAGGTACTTCATCCAACGCAAAAACAATTCGTTTATCAAACTGGAAAAGAGAAGGAAGATCGAACTGTTGATACAGTTCATTTTTGCCGCATAAAATATAGAAAGGTGAAAAATCTTCTTTTAAAAAGCTTTTTAAATCTTCTACTGTCGATAACATTGCACTTTCCTGCACCGTAAATCCAACAGATGTAAATATTCTAGAAAAAAACGTGATTTCTTCCTGTTCTTTATGAAGAAGTAATAATGTAATGTTTCGTTTAGAAGGTGGTAAAGTAGCTAATATGCTGCTTCTTAGTTTTTCATAAGGAAATGCTCTTCTGTTTTCGTTTGAAATAAAGAGAGGTGGATTTTCCGTTCCATTTATATAATCTGTTGTCCCAACAATCTTAATATTTCCCTTTTGAATTTCCCTTTGTTCTTTTTCATGTATAATTGCTATTTCTCGCTGCCATGTTCCTTTTTTTAACGTATTAGCCATTCCTCCATCTTTTTCGATCGTTTGGAAATGAATCCAAGCTTTTTCGGCAAACTCTGTTGTTAAACTTTCAAGATAATAAGACCCCCCACCTCCGTCTAATACATAGGAAATTCCGGTTTCATAATAAATAATGTGATGAAGGTTAAGAGCCATCCGAACCCCAAGGGGTGAATTTCGCTCATAAGGCTCAATATATAAACTATCAACTCCTCCTAATAGAGCTGAAAGAGATTCTGTTGTTGTACGAAGTAAGTTTGTATAAGTCATATAGGCTGTTTTATTACGAGAAGATGTTTTAGCATGAATATGTGGAAAGATAGAAGTTGGATTAGGAATGTGAAAACATTCTAGAAGATGAATCCAAAGCGCTCGAAACGCCCTGATTTTTGCTATTTCTTGAAAAAATTCGTTACTTATAGAAAAAGTGAATGCTATTTTTTTTGCGGTTTTTTCAGGCGATATTCCGCGTTTGGCAAAAGCATCTATATAATCACATGCAACAGCAATAGCACTTGCAAGTTGCTGAGTAACGGTTGCTCCATCCTGTTCATATGTAGAGGCATCTACAATAAGCAGTTTCCTACTTTCTTCTCTATCAATATAAAAAAGAGGCAAAAGCTCGTCATAAGCTTTCTCTAATGAAAAAGAAGATGAAGCATAATATTCACCAAGCGGGTCGCTCCCAATGATGCCTTTCATTTGTAGGGAAGCGTATTTTTGAAGAAAAGAAGCTAAATTTAAAGAAGGTTGCTTAATAAAAAAATAGGAATCTTTTTTTATTATATTTTCTAGATATGGCGATGCGTTAATGTTTTCATGTAAGTAAAGAAAACGAGCTTCCTCTCCGTCACGTTGATAAGACGAAAAGTCTTCTGGTATGAGTGCAATCCTCCATGGCTGTTCACTATACGGACTAGAACGATGTGTTCTTGTAAAAAGGGATGGAGCCGCTCCCTTCCAGTAAAGTGGTTCAATTTTGATTGAATCAAGGGTCTGTGAACAAATAGACTCCCATTCCCTATCTTTCAATGTTTTTTTAGCTAGTGAAAGCCAAGCACTCTCTAAAACGCTTTCATTTTGCTTCATCACATTTTCCTCCTTCTTTATTCTCTATGATAAAGAAAGATAGCTTATATAAGCTATCTTTCTTGTTTTGAGAACTTTTAGTAAAGAGCTGTCTCGGATGAAATGTTTTCAATAATTTCTTTAATTCGCGCTAGAAACCTTCCGCAAACAAGACCGTCTAAAACACGATGATCTAACGATAAGCAAATGTTTACCATATCGCGAATTGCAATCATATTATTGATTACAACAGGACGCTTAACAATTGTTTCAACTTGTAAAATAGCTGCTTGTGGGTAATTAATAATTCCCATAGACTGAACAGAACCAAATGAACCTGTATTGTTCACTGTAAATGTCCCACCTGTCATATCGTCTGAAGTGAGCTTTCCGCTACGCGTCTTAGCTGCTAACTCACTAATTTCCCGTGCAATGCCTTTAATTGTTTTTTCATCAGCATGTTTAATGACTGGAACATATAAGGCATCATCTGTTGCTACAGCAATCGAAATGTTAACATCTCTTTTTTGGACAATCTTATCTCCTGCCCACATTGAATTCACTTCTGGGAATTCTTTAAGAGCTTGCGCAACAGCTTTTACGAAGAAAGCAAAGAACGTTAAATTGATGCCTTCTTTTTCACGGAAGGAAGCTTTTACGCTCTCACGATAATTAACAAGGTTTGTTGCATCAACTTCAACCATTGTCCAAGCATGAGGTGCTTCATGTTTGCTGCGAACCATATTAGAAGCAATAGCTTTACGAACAGAAGTAAGCGGAATTTCCTTGTCTCCATTGCTAACAGAAACAGGTGTGCTTTCTGTTATTTTAGGTGGTTCAGGTGTTTTCTCGACGTTTGATTCTTGTTTTGGCTTTGTATCAGGTACGGAAGTCTCAGATTTGACACCGCCGCTATTAATGATTTTTGTTATATCTTTACGTGTAATACGGCCACCAGCACCTGTCCCTACAACCTTTGTTAAATCAATATTATGTTCTTGTGAAAGACGCAGAACTGCTGGTGAGTAGCGCGTTTTCGCACTCTCGTCTTTTGGTTTTTCGCTTTCTTTTTCGCTTGGTTTCTCAGCTGTCTCTTCTTTATTCTCAGCTGAAGATCCTTCTACTTCGATATAACAAATAGTTTCGCCAACAGGAATTGTTTCCCCTTCTTTTGCAACAATTTCTGTAATTTTCCCTTCAAAGCTTGAGGGAACTTCTGCTGTTACTTTATCTGTTGTTACTTCTGCAATAGGATCGTATTTTTGAACTGTGTCACCGGCAGAAATAAGCCACGATGAAATGGTTCCTTCTGTGACGCTTTCACCGAGCTGTGGCATCGTCATTTTTTCGATTGCCATTCTTTTCCCTCCTTTTAAAACTCTGCAAGCTCACGCATTGCTTTTTCAATTTTATCTGGATTCATCATAAAGAATTTTTCCATTGTTGGAGCATAAGGCATTGCTGGAACATCTGGTCCTGCTAAACGTTTAATTGGTGCATCAAGATCAAACAAACAATTTTCTGCAATGATAGCCGATACTTCTCCAATAATGCTTCCTTCTAGATTATCCTCTGTTACAAGCAGCACTTTTCCTGTTTTAGAAGCTGCTTCAATAATTGCTTCTTTATCTAATGGGTAAACCGTTCTTAAATCCAAAACATGAACAGAAATACCGTCTGCTGCCAGCTTTTCTGCTGCTTGAAGTGCAAAATGAACGCAAAGGCCATATGTAATGACCGTAATATCTTCTCCTTCACGCTTAACGTCTGCTTTATCAAGTGGCACAACGTACTCTTCTTCTGGAACTTCTCCTTTAATTAAGCGATATGCACGCTTATGCTCTAAAAACAGAACAGGATCATCATCTCTAATAGCAGCTTTTAGCATCCCTTTCACATCATACGGTGTTGAAGGCATGACAATCTTAAGACCAGGCTGATTAGCGAAAACTGCTTCAACAGATTGGGAGTGGTAAAGGGCACCGTGAACACCGCCTCCATAAGGAGCACGAATTGTAATCGGACAATTCCAATCATTGTTAGAGCGATAGCGAATTTTCGCTGCTTCTGAAATAATTTGGTTTACAGCAGGCATAATAAAATCTGCAAACTGCATTTCAGCAATCGGACGCATTCCATACATTGCCGCCCCTATTCCGACCCCTGCAATAGCAGATTCGGCAAGTGGCGTATCCAGTACGCGAGCTTCTCCAAATTTTTCATAAAGACCTTGTGAAGCTTTAAATACGCCTCCTTTTACACCTACATCTTCTCCTAATAAAAATACTTTTTCATCTCTTTCCATCTCTTCTCTCATTGCGGCTGTAATAGCTTCAATATAAGAAATTACCGGCATTTTTCTTCCTCCTCTACTCACCGTATACGTATTTCAAAGCATGCTCTCCATCAGCATATGCTGCTTTTTCAGCATAGTCTGTTGCATCATTTATAATATCCATGATTTCCTTTAGCAGCTCTTCTTCTTTTTCGTCTGTTAGCAGTCCTTCTTCGCGTAAATATGCTGCGAATTTAACAACTGGATCATCTTGTTTTGCTGCTTCAAGCTCTTCTTTTGCACGATAGCTTTTATCATCATCATCACTTGAGTGAGCTGTTAGACGATGTGAAACAGCTTCAATTAGTGTTGGTCCTTCCCCACTTCGTGCCCGATCAGCCGCTCTTTTCGTTGCTTCATAAACGTCAAAAACATCTGTCCCGTCTACTGTATAACCAGGCATTCCGTACCCAGCCGCACGATCAGATACTTTTTCACATCCTAATTGCTTTTCTGTTGGAACAGAAATCGCGTATTTATTATTTTCGCACATTAAAATAACAGGTAACTTATGAACGCCTGCAAAGTTCGCTCCTTCATGAAAGTCTCCTTGATTTGAAGAACCTTCTCCAAATGTTACAAACGATACGAAGTTTTTCCCCTGCATCTTCGCCCCAAGCGCAATTCCTACTGCATGCGGAACCTGAGTTGTTACAGGAGAAGAGCCTGTAACAATACGGTGCTTTTTACTGCCAAAGTGACCAGGCATCTGGCGTCCCCCTGAGTTTGGATCTTCACCTTTTGCAAAGCTTGCAAGCATTAAATCACGAGTTGTCATTCCAAATGCAAGCACAACACCTAAATCACGATAATACGGCAAAATGTAATCTTCTTCCCGATGGAGCGCATACGCCGCTCCGATTTGCGTTGCTTCCTGTCCTTGACATGAAATAACAAACGGAATTTTTCCCGCTCTATTTAATAGCCACATGCGCTCATCGATTTTTCTTGATAAGAGCATTGTTCTGTACATTTCTAAAACATTTTCATCTGTTAAACCAAGTGATTTATGACGATTCTCTGCCATATAACCGCCTCCTTTAAATTAAAAGTGTATTGCTTTACCATCAACGCTAAGCGCTGCTTCACCAAGTACTTCTGATAAACTTGGATGCGGGTGCACCGCATGAGCCATTTCCCATGGTGTTGCATCAAGAACTTTAGCTAAACCTGCTTCTGAAATAAGCTCTGTCACATTTGGACCAATAAGATGAACACCTAATATGTCATCTGTTTCCTTGTCAGCAATGATCTTTGCAAACCCTGATTCTTCTCCTGAGATCAGCGCTTTACCAACTGCTTGAAATGGAAACTTTCCAACTTTAACCTGAAATCCATTTTTAATGGCTTCTTCTTCTGTTAAGCCAACGCTTGCAGCCTGTGGTGAACTGTATACACATCTCGGGATATCTGTCGAACGCATCAGTATAGGTGTTCGTCCAGCAATATGTTCAACTGCTTTTATTCCTTCATGTGATGCAACATGTGCAAGCTGAAGACCACCGATAACATCACCAATCGCGTAAATATGTGATTCTTTCGTTTGATAGTATTCATTTATCATAATAAAACCGCGATCAAGCTCAATGCTTGTATTTTCGATCCCTATTCCTTCTGTATTTGCTTTTCTTCCAACAGATAAAAGAAGTTTTTCACCTTTAAACGTTTGCTTCCCATTACTTGTTTGAGCTTCAATTACAACTTCAGCTTCTTTTTGAAGCGTTTCTGGCAGCACTTCTGCTCCTGTTACAATTTCAACCCCTCTGCTTACTAAAGCACGGTGCATCTCTTTTGATACATCCTCATCTTCTGTTGGGAGAATACGTTCGCTATATTCTACAATTGTGACCGAAACTCCGAAATCACATAACATTGAGGCCCATTCAACTCCAATTACGCCCCCTCCAACAATAATGATGGATGTTGGCAGGTTCTCCATTTTCAGCGCCTCATCTGACGTAATCACTTTTTCTCCGTCCACCTCAAGGTTTGGTAGTGTATTAGGTCTTGAACCTGTTGCTAAGATTACGTTTTTAGGAATGAGTACTTCATTTTCATCTCCGTTTGTAAATTCTACTGAAATAGAACCTGCCATTGGCGAGAAGATGGACGGTCCAAGCATGCGACCTGTTCCTTCATACACGTCGATTTTCCCTTTTTTCATCAAATATTGAACACCGCTATAAAGCTTTTCTACAATTTGTTCTTTTCGCTGTTGAACTTTTGAAAAGTCAAGCTCCACTTGTGATGAAAGGATTCCATAATCTTCGCTATGTTTAGCTGTTTGAAAGACTTCTGCACTTTTTAAAAGCGCTTTGCTTGGAATACACCCTGCATGAAGGCATGTTCCTCCAAGTTTATTTTTTTCTACAATTGCCGTTGATAAGCCAAGCTGTGACGCGCGAATGGCTGCTACATACCCACCTGTTCCGCCTCCGACAATGACCACATCGTACTCTTTTGACAACGTAGTTCACCTTCTTTTTGAAAAATTTGTATTCACTTCTATTTCTTTTGGATATTTTTTTGCCCGTTCTTCTCCTCGAAGCACTCGAAGCGCGCCTTCTGTTAAGGCTTGAAGTTCGTTTTCACCAGGATACACACTAACGTCTGCTATCCAGCTTATTCGTTCTGTAATATCAGCTACAAGCTCTTTTCCATATGCGAGTCCGCCTGTTAATAAAATGGCATCCACTTTCCCTTTAAGTACAGTGCTTGCAGACCCGATTTCTTTTGCAACTCCATAGCTCATAGCTTCAAAAATTAAGCGAGCTTTCTCATTTCCTTGTCGAATCATCTCTATCACTTTTACTGCATCATTTGTTCCAAGATGGCCATAAAGTCCACCTTGACCAACAAGCATTTTCATCACTTCTTCACGGTAGTACTCTCCTGAAAAACAAATGCGAACTAAATCTCCAGCAGGAACCGTTCCTGCGCGCTCTGGACTAAATGGACCATCTCCGTGAAGACCATTATTTACGTCAACGACTTTTCCGTGGTTGTGTGCTCCAACGGTAATTCCTCCACCCATATGAGCAATAATTAAGTTAAGATCTTCATACTTTTTATGAACCGTTTTGGCATATCTTCTTGCTACTGCTTTTTGGTTCAAAGCGTGAAAAATACTTGTTCGTTCAATGCCAGGAAGTCCTGAAACACGTGCTAGATCACTTAGTTCATCAACTACAACTGGATCTACAATATAAGCCTTAATATTTAGTGACTGAGCAATGTGGTGAGCAATAATGCCTCCTAAATTTGAAGCATGCTGTCCTGCATACCCTACTTTCAAATCTTCTAGCATTGCTTCATTAACGGTATACGTACCGCCTTCAATAGGACGTAATAAGCCACCACGTGCACAAACGGCATCAATTCTTGATAAGTTAATTCCTTCTCTATGAAGAAGCTCAACAATCTTTTGTTTTCTGAAATCATACTGATCATTGATTGTCTCAAAAGGAGCTAATTCTTCTTGATTATGTCGAATCGTTTCTTCAAAAAGCGGTACTTCATCGTGAAACACCCCGATTTTCGTTGATGTTGAACCAGGATTGATAACAAGTATTCGATACATAAATTGTGACAAAGCAGATCCCCCTTATTGTAAAGTGACGCTCAAATAAGCTATGTAATATTCTCCTCTCCCAATGAGAAAGAGGGGATAAGGCCGTCACCATCTCCCCCCTAATTTTCTACATTCTGGAGCGACGCGTTAATATATGATGTTCATTTTGTAGAAATTGGCTTCGTGAATTTCTCATTCGAGCAATTCGCTCCTCTGCTAAGCGATCTGCTGCTTTGTATGAAGGGATGTTATCTCGCTCTGCGATTAATAATACTCTTTCAATGTTGTCATAGACGCCTTCTACTTTTTTTAAAGCACGCTCTCTGTTATAGCCTTCTAGTTCATCTGCAACATTGATAACTCCTCCTGCATTAATAACATAGTCAGGAGCATAAATGATTCCCATTGTATGAAGAACATCTCCGTGTCGAGACTCTTTGAGCTGATTGTTAGCAGCGCCTGCAATAACTTTTGCTTTTAATTTGGGAATTGTTTGATCATTAAGCGTTGCACCTAACGCACAAGGAGCGTAAATATCGCATTCTACACTATAAATGTCGTCTATTTCAACAGCTTTTGCCTGAAACTCTTCCACAACACGTTTTACAGCCTCTTTATTTAAATCTGTCACGATAAGCTTTGCACCTTCATGATGAAGATGTTTACAAAGATGATAAGCCACATTGCCAACACCTTGAACGGCAACTGTTTTTCCTGCCAAACTATCGCTTCCATATGCTGCTTTCACTGCCGCTTTCATTCCTTTATAAACTCCGTATGCCGTAACAGGAGAAGGGTTACCAGAGGAACCGAACGCGGGAGAAATGCCTGTGACATAGTTTGTTTCTTGATAGATAATATCCATATCTTCTACTGTTGTGCCAACATCTTCTGCTGTAATATAGCGACCATTAAGCCCTTGAATGTAGCGACCAAATGCTCGAAACATTTCCTCATTTTTATCCTTTTTTGGATCTCCAATAATAACAGTCTTGCCTCCACCTAGATTCAAGCCTGCTGCTGCATTTTTATATGTCATTCCTCTCGCTAATCGGAGCGCATCTTCTATCGCATCTTCTTCAGAAGCGTACGTCCACATTCTTGTCCCCCCTAATGCTGGACCAAGTGTTGTATCGTGAATTGCAATAACAGCTTTTAAGCCAGACTGCTTATCTTGACAGATAACAAGCTGTTCATAATCATACTTCTCCATATAGCTGAAGATTCCCATCATGTTTCCTCCCTGCTTTCATGTTGTGAAATACAAATGGCTAAGGCTAGGGAATGAAGTTTGCTCTCGGCTGAATCTGCTCTAGATGTTAAAACAATAGGAGCTTTTGCTCCAGCGATAATCGCGCCAACTCTTGCTTTAGCGAAATAGATAAGTGATTTGTATAAAATATTCCCTGACTCGATGTTTGGAGCCAGTAAAATATCGGCACGACCGGCCACCTTTCCACCAATCCCTTTATGCTCTGCAGCATAAGGCGAAATAGCATTGTCAAGTGCAAAGGGACCTTCAACAAAACAATTTGTTTCCTGTTGAAACATTTCTACAAGCTCTTTTGCGTGAAGGGTTGCGGGCATGTTTTGGTTCACAACTTCAACACTTGCTAAAACAGCTACCTTTGGATAATCCAAACCGATCGCATGAGCTACAGAAACTGCATTTTTAATGATTTGACTTTTTTCCGAAACAGTTGGGGCAATATTCATTGCCGCATCTGTAATAATGATTGGTCGTTCATATATCGGCACTTCAAACAAAGCAACATGAGACAATACTCGACTTGTTCGCAAGCCAAACTGTTTATCTAAAGCTGCTTTCAAAATGGTTTTAGTAGGGAGATTTCCCTTCATTAAAACATCTGCTGTCTTGTTGTGAACAGCTTTAACAGCTTTATAAGCTGCTTCTTCAGGAGATGTTGCTGAAATAATATTAATCGCTTTGTTGTTCAAAAGATCAGAATCTACACGCTCTATCAAAGAAAGAAGTTTTTTTTCATCGCCATAGAGTTGAAAATGAGCCACTTCATTCTTGTTTGCTTCGCGTACAGCTTTGATAACTTCCATATCTTCCGCAGCAGCTACTGCTACTGTTACTCTATTTTCTTTTGCTTGGGCAATCAGCCTTGTGAGAGTACTCATAAAATAACCTTTACCTTTCGTTTAAAGTTTTAACAAAGTGAAGATTTCTCAACCAGAAAGTTGCAAACTTACTTTGTTTTTTACGAGATACGAGCAAATTTGCTCTACTCTCTATACTTATGCAAAAAGCGTGCCAGCACTATATGTATGAAATATCACTCGTTGAAAAAGAAAAAACATGCAATAAATTGCAGGTTGAGCAATTTACTGCATGCAAATTATAACATGAATTTTATTTTTGTGTAGAATTTAGAGCTGATATTTTTCTAGTTTATAGTAAAAAGAGCGAATGGAGATGCCAAGTTGCTTTGCTGTTTTTGTTCTGCTTCCTTTATTTTCTGCTAAGGCTTGGGCTAAAATTTTCTTTTCATGCTCTTCTAAAAGAACGGCTAACGACTTATCTGTTGCTACTTTCTTTTCATCGTTCGAAGCTACCTTTTTCTTTCTTTCAAGAGTCGGAATATGTTCAACATCTATCAATTGTTCATTCATTTCCATGTAAATAATTGCTCTTCCTAACACATTTTCAAGCTCACGAACATTACCTGGCCAATCATACGATTGCAAATAAGCTAGCGTTCTATCTGTAATTCCTTCTACATTGCGTCCATAATCAGCATTAATTTTTCGAATTAAGTGATCACAAAGTTCTTTAATATCTTTTTTGCGATCGCGTAAAGGAGGAATTTGAATCGGAATTTGGCTTAAACGATAATATAAATCTTCGCGTATTTTACCTTCTGTAATACCTCGTTCAAGATTGACATTTGTAGCTGCAATAACCCTTACGTCAATTGGTTTTGGCACAGTACTGCCAACACGGATGATTTCACTATCTTGTAGAACACGTAAAAGCTTTGCTTGCGTATTTGCTGAAAGTTCCCCAATTTCGTCTAGAAAGATACTTCCGTTATGAGCTTCTTCAAAAAGCCCTCTCTTTCCCCCTCTCTTTGCACCTGAAAATGCTCCTTCTTCATAACCAAAAAGTTCACTTTCAAGTAAAGATTCGGGGATAGCCGCACAGTTCACTCTAACAAATTTGTTATATTTTCGGTCACTTTCATTATGAATAGCATGCGCAAAAAGTTCTTTTCCCGTTCCAGATTCTCCTCTTAGAAGCACTGTAGCAGGCGTCTTTGCCGCTAACTTTGCCTGCTGAATTGAGAGCATGAATGCTTCTGATGAACCAATGATATCTTCAAATGCATATTTCGCTTCAAGCGTACGAATGATTTGGCGTGCTCTTTTCAAAGCATTCGTTAACTCTGTAATTTCAGATACATCATGGATAACACCAACGCTTCCTTTTAAAATTCCGTCTACAATAACTGGTGCCACGTTCACGAAAACATCACGCTTATGTGGACCAACTTTCATCCGAACGCGGCGGACAGGACGACGTGTTTTAAGCACTTTCATATGCATGCTTTCCCCTTCTGAAATATCTGCCGTTGCCGGAAGGCCGATTACATCTTCTTCTTTTAATCCTGTCATCTTTGTATATGCTTTATTAATTAAAATACCGTGTCCTTTCTCATCCACAACAGAGATTGCTTCTTCAGAAGATTGGATAATTGCTTGAAGCATTGTTTGAAGCTCTTTTACATTTGTAAGCTCTTCTGCTAAATGAGCAACATCTGTCACATCTTTAAAAATTGAAAAAGCTCCGTAAAGATGTCCTTTCTCATCCACAAGAGGAACGCGTGATGTGATGATATTTCTCCCGTTATCAAGAGTGAATTTTTGATCTTTATCAACTCGCCTTGTATGAAGAGTTTCAATAAGCTCACTTGATGGCATTGTTTCATGAATATGCTTACCAACAACGTCCTTTGCTTTTAAATTGGTCATATGCTCTGCACTTTCATTTAAAAGAGTTACAATCCCTTTTTCATCAATCGCGATCATTCCGTCATGTGTTGCATTAAAAATGAGCTCTTGTTTATATGATTCTTGCTGCAGAGTTTCAATAAGTTCTTCCTTATCCTCAAGCAGAGAAGCAATAATGAAAGCAACTGTTCCTGGAATAAGAACAGTATGATTGTGTTTTTTTGCTCGTATTTTTTGAAATACGTTCTCATCTCCTGTTGTATCAATAACAATATCAACAGCCTCTGTTAAAAAAGAACTCCATTCTCTTCCTGTTGAGATTCGTTCCTTTTGTGCGAGTAACACCCCCTCTGCCCATTCGTTATAGTCAATCATTCCGATTACTTTAAATGAATCGGACTGGAGAAGCAATTTAAGAAGAGAAGTCCCTCCTTTTCCACCTCCAACAATTAATACATTTTGCATTAACATCACCTTATCGTTTATAAAAGTCGTTTTACTTTTTTCTAAAAAAGGATAAGCAAATCAAAAACTCGAATATATTTATATCGACGCCTTTAAGGAAAGGAGCATACTTTATATGATTCGTATTATTGCTTTGCTTGTTATGGTTATCCCAGGGGTTATTGCTGCATTTGGGATTAAATTGATGCGAGATATGCTTTTTGGTCAAACTGTCGAACCTTTTACTTCCCTTCCACTGCAATTTTTCATAGGCTTTATTCTATTTGCAAGCGGCCTAAGCTTTGTAGCAGGGTTTGTTCTTTATCGCGATCGGAAACGAAAAAAAGTTCAGCGCCGCTTCCAACGGCCTTGGAAGTAGATGAACAAAAAAGGCGGGAAACAGCCGCCTTTTAGTCGTTATTTCAATAACTCAATAGCCCTTTTAGGATAATCTGTCACAATTGCATCACATCCAGCTTTTTTCATTTCTAGCATTTCCTCTTTTTTATTCACTGTGTAAGGACGGACTTTAAGACCTTCTTTATGAGCTGCTTTAACAACAACCTCTGTAACGTTCCTACTATTTGGATGAAGACCATCACTTCCTAGATGTTTTGCATAGTGCCACGGTTCAAAAAGTTTATGGGAATACAAAACAGCTGTTTCAAAACGAGAGTCATAGCTAAGTACGCGTGCCAAACTATTATGATTAAAAGAAGAAAAAACAATTCGATCTTTCAATCCATATTGATGAACTAAATCAATCACTTTCCACTCCAAAAGCGGATATTCGATAACATTATTTTTTAATTCAATATTTATAAAAAACGTTTCTTCCTTTGCCCATTCAAACACTTCAGGCAATGATGGAACCATACATTTATTATGCTCTTTAAACTTATATTTTGCATTTAACTTGCGAATATCTTTGTAAGTGAGTTCTCCTATGTATCCTTTGCCATCTGTTGTTCTGTCTACTGTTTCATCATGAATAACAATAATTTCTCCGTCTTTTGAAAGATGAACATCAAGTTCAATTCCACTTGCACCTTCTTCAATTGCTCGTTGAAATGAAACCATTGTATTCTCAGGACATGTTCCTGCTGCACCACGGTGGCCGATAATTTCCATACTTCTCACTCCCTTAAGTTTTTGCATATTCTGTACGCTTTTACTTTACATGATTTTCAGTAAATGTTCTACTGCTAGAATCATTCCTTTCCTTTTTCGCTCACACAAAAAAGCTAACCACAAGTAAGTGGTTAGCTTTTTTCATTAGTTATAGAAAGAAACTCGTTCTGCTAATGGTTTGAACGTTTTCTCACCTGGTGCGCTAGTTGACTTCCCAAACGGCATTTGGGCAATCAATTTACAATTTCCTTGTACATTCCACTCATTCTTCACTTCTTCATCAATCAATGGGTTGTAATGTTGAAGAGATGCGCCGTATCCCTCTACTTCCAGTGCTGTCCAAATAACGTGTTGCAACATTCCACTTGATTGTAAAGACCAGAGTGGAAAGTTTTCTGCATATGATGGGAACTGTTCCTGAAGTGATTGGACAACATCCATATTTTCAAAAAACAGCACAGTCCCATAACCGCTTTTAAAGCCATTCATTTTATTTTCTGTTTCGCTAAAAGCATCTTCTGGCACAATTTTACGAAGCGTTTCTGTTGTAATATCCCAAAGTTTTTTATGGCTTTCCCCTGTTAATACGACAACAGATGCACTTTGCGAATTAAAAGAAGATGGTGTATGTTTTACAGCATGTTCCATAACTTCTTTCAATCTTTCATCTGAGATAACTTGCTCATTGCTAATCCCATAAATTGAACGTCGACTTTCTACAGCCTCATAAAAGTTAGTTCCTTTTGTTTCTTCTTGTTCACTTCCGAACACTTTTTGTAAAAATCCCATCGTTTCTCCTCCTTATATCAGAAAACTAATTTTATTTTATTTCCACTCTCGTTTTCGACTGTAAATACATCATCTTGTTCTTTTACATGGAACCCAAGAGAAATTAATCTTTCAATCGCTTTGTCTCTTTGCTCTTTCGTATCGTAAAAAAGAGCAAATGATTTTAAACCTACATGTTCAGGTTTTGGATTTTTAGCATCCTTACCTGCCCAAACGTTAACTCCAATATGATGATGATAACGATGAAAAGAAAGAAAAAGCGCATGCCCTCCGTAATTCGTTACAATATCAAGACCTAAACCTTCTTTATAAAACTTCTCTGCTTCTTCAAGACTACGAACATGAAGATGGATATGTCCAATAAGAGTTTTATGCGGGAGACCTTTCCACTCTTCATCCTTTGGAAGCTCATTTAAAAGATTGTGTCCATCAAGTGGTTTTGTATCCATAACAACTTCATTATTTTGCCACTTCCATGTTGATGAATCACGATCAGCATATACTTCAATTCCGTTTCCATCTGGATCTGATAAATAAAGTGCTTCACTTACGAGGTGATCAGATGCGCCAAGCTCAATGCCTTGCTTCAAAAAGTGCTTCAGAATGGAAGCTAAGTACATCCGCTCTGGTAATAAAATAGCAAAGTGATAAAGTCCTGTTGTTTTTCCTTGCTTTGGACTATAGTGTTCAAGCTCTTTTAAAGAAAGCAAACTTGTTTCACCATCTGCTGTCAGAAAAGCTTCTTTCTCCGTTTTTTCTAATACAGAAAAGCCAATCACTTTTTTATAGAAAGAAAGGGATCGTTCTAAATTTTCAACTTTAAGTTCCACATGTTGAATTGGATAGCGTTGAAATTTCATCTTTATTTTTCCTTCTTTGCCCACAAATTTTCAAGTGAATATGCTGTGTTTTTAACAATTGCTAGATGAACAGCCATAACAAGTAACGCTAGGTCAACTTCATATCCACCAACAAAGCCTGCTGATAGCTTAACTTTTAGAATAGCTCCTGCTAAAACGAAGAAGAACAAAGCTGCAATAATACGGGTTCCAACACCTAAAACCATAAGGATTCCACCAATTAGTTCAATTGTTGCTACAACGTAAGCAGAGAATCCTGGAAAACCGACACTTTCAAAGAAAGCGACCGTATTTTCAATTCCTCCCTGAAATTTTTGAAGTCCATGAATAAAAAATGTAATTCCTAAAAACACACGTAAAAGTGCTGAACCTACTCTATATCCTGTCATTATACTTTCTCCTTTTCTCTGTTTGTTAGTAGCTTACTTTATGTAAGCTATTATATTTTCGATATTAATTTATGTCAAGTAACTTTCTGAGTCAAAATCATTTAATTATTCACTTTAATGATTATAATAGAAAGTAGGGAGTGATACATTTGGATAGATCATTAATTTGCCCACGTTTCGAAAAAGCTATGAGCATATTAAGTCAAAGATGGACTGGATTAGTTATTTATCAACTTCTAACAGGTCCACAGCGCTTTTGTCATATTGAATCATCCATTGGAATTAGTGGTCGCGTGCTGTCTGAACGCTTAAAAGATCTTGAACATGAAGGAATTGTAAAGCGCGAAGTGTTTCCTGAGACACCCGTGAGAATTGAATATTCCTTAACGGAAAAAGGAGCAGCACTAGAACCACTCATGAATGAAATTGAGAAGTGGTCACAGAACTGGTTAGAAGCGCAAAACTAAATGACAAAAAAGACCAATGAATAATCATTGGTCTTTTTTTGCAGAAAAAAAAGTCTAACCCTTTCAACTGGCCTTATGCTCAAGGCGTAATTTATCCGCTACCATTGCGATAAATTCGCTACACTTTGGTTTTTACTTACACACAAAGGTTATTGAACATTAATATATCAATATCAAATTTAGTATTTTCACTTAAATGACCAATAATTTATTGGTTCATCTCTAAAATTCATTGAGCTTTTTCTAATTCTATTTTAGCATCTTCATACTGGAAGAGATAGCCCCCTACAGGAAAATTTTTGGTGGGTTTAGTAATTTCTCCAGTTTTAAGACTTCTTCCGCACCAACCATAAGAACAAATTCCATTTTCAGCAGCATAAACTCCTGCTTCTCTTGCACTTCTAAAGATTCTAATTAATACTTCATCCTTATACATAGATACTTTTTTCGCGAGGGGTCTGGCATGATTTTGTTTTATACGCTCTTTTGTTTCTTTCGTTCTCTTTTTACCTTTTAGAACTTCAGAAAGTTTACGTTTAGTGTTTTCAGTAGCTTTTCTTCCTATATAAGTGTTGAATCGACATTGTCCCTCTTTTTTATATTTCTTTGTAAGTTCTTCTTCATATATATACGCTTCTTTTTCATACTGAAAGTATTTAACAACAATGTAATCCAGTTGTCCTTCTTTCATTAATTCTATATGTTCTTCTCCCCTACTATTGTAGTCTCTATAACGTTGATTGGAACCCTTTCCGCAATATACTACTTCTCCTGTTAATTTGTGTTTATGAATATAAACATAGTACATAAAAATCACCTCTTAATACTTATATCTAGTAAAAACCATATGTAAAGCGCTAAAACATTTTATATAGTTCAATTTTATTAATACTTAATATCTATTCATTTTGTTATAATTTAATTAGCAAAGATTTCTAAATCCCTTAACGAACATTTGTTTGATTACATATAATATGTGAGGTAAGATTAGGAGGTATATATTAATGAGTAATGATGTAATTGAGTATGTTGAATTTTCCAGAATAGATGTAAATGATTCTTTCTTCTCTAGTTTAGCTAGCGACTATGATGGTTTCAATCAATGGTTTGAGAAAAAATCTCTTCAAGGTGAAAAGGCTTATATTCTAAAAGAAAAGCATTTAATGGGCTTTTTGTATCTAAAAGAGGAAAATGAGGCTGATTATACCATTACCCCTAGATTTGAAAAGAAAAGGCGTCTCAAAATTGGTACCTTTAAGATAGATGCTCATGGGACAGTACTAGGTCAGAGATTTATGGGTTTAATCTTAAAGCAAATGATTGAAGATGGTTATGATGAATGCTATGTAACTATATTTGAAAAGCAACAGCCTCTTATTCAATTATTTGAAAGATTTGGATTTCATCTTTGGGGTAGTAAAACAAACGGGGAATTAATCTATGTAAAAACATTAGAAATAAGTAATAATATATATAAAGATTTTCCCCGCATTCAAACTAAAGGTAAATCCAAGTTTCTTTTATCCATCTACCCAAAATATCATACAAAACTATTTCCATACTCCAGATTACAGACTGAAAAAGATCATAAAGTTGAAGATTTATCTTTTACAAACACAATACAAAAAGTTTATTTAGCTGGAATGGTTGGAATGGAATCTATTAGCCCTGGAGATTTAATTGTTATCTATAGAACAGCTGAAAATAATAGAAGTGCTAAATGGAGTTCTGTTGCGACTTCAGTTTGTACAGTATTAGAAACAAGAAATATTAGAGAATTTGATACACTAGAAGAGTTCATTAAATATTGTGGAAAAGGCACTATATTTAATCAAGGAGAATTAAGTTACTTTTGGAATCAGAAAAAGTATCCTCATATCATTAAAATGCTTTATAATATTTCGTTGCCTAAACGCATTGTTAGAAATGATCTATTAGAAAATAAAGTAATGAGTCAGGATGATTATGCTGGATTTCTCTCCCTAACAGACGCTCAGTTTAAAAAGATTATAGAATTAGGTGAAGTAAATGAAAGTTTTATTATCAATTAAGCCAGAATTTGTAGAAGAAATAGTCTTGGGAAAGAAAAAGTTTGAATATAGAAAGAGCATCTTTAAAAGAAAAGATATTTCCTCTATTGTAGTTTATGCAACTAAGCCCTATGGGAAGGTTGTTGGGGAATTTGAGATAGAAAATATATTAATGGACAACCCCGAGAATATATGGAAAAAAACAAAAGAATATTCAGGAATAACCAAAAGCTACTTTAATGACTATTTCCAAAATAAACCAAAAGGGTTTGCGATTCAAATTAAAGATTTTAAGCCATATCAAACTCCTCTAGACTTATATGAATTTGATAGTAATCTAAAGGTCGCTCCTCAATCATTTTGTTATACAAATGGAGGGTTTTAAAAGTGGAATATATTTTCTTATCTGGTATACACGGAGTAGGAAAATCAACTTTGGCAAAGGAACTTAAGAGCTTCATTGATATTAAATCTATCTCAGTCAGTGATTTAATTAGACAGGCTGGGAAAAAACTTGATAGTTCTAACAAGAAAACTGAAAATATTTCACAAAACCAAGAATTATGGAAAAATGAATTAAATAACTTAGAACTAGGAATATCTAAGTTGTTATTAGATGGTCACTTTTGCTTGTTAGATGTCAAGAGGGAGATAACTCCATTGCCTTTTACTACCTTTGAAAATACTGATATGACTAAAATTATATTTATGAAAAATAATCCTACTATTATTAGGGAACGCTTATTAAAAAGAGATGGTACTGACTATCCCATTAAACTATTAGAAAATCTTCAATTTTGTGAAATGCAACAAGCAATGAAATATTCAACTGAAAAGGGAATTAACCTATTCATATATGATGAAAAACATCCTTTATCAGAGTTATTGAATTTTATAACTAACTAAAGAGCTTTCACTAGAGGTGGCTATTGTTATGCTTCATAATTTGAAAATTAATAAAGAATTTTTCACTCCTGTTCTAGAACGAATTAAAACTTTTGAAATAAGAAAGAATGACCGAGATTTCCGTGTAGGAGATAAAGTTATCTTAAACGAATGGGACAATGAAAAAAAAGAATATACAGGAAGGAAAACTAACATAGAGATCCTTTATATTACCGACTATGAACAAAAGGATAATTATGTGGTTTTTAGTTTTAAACTTCTATAACTGAATCCTGTTCAAAAGAAAAAAGACAACTTGAATGAGTCGTCTTTTTTCTTTTCCCTTTAATATAAAAATAGAAATTAATATTCTTTACATCTCCCAATAATAGAATTAATATTTTATATTAGCCACAAAAAGCATTGATAATTCTCCAAGCTAAACAATAATAATTACTGTAGGCAACTTCTTGTTCAATCAAAACATTAATTAGTTAAATTAGATGTAATGGACTTAATCTTATTTATTTTGAGGTAGCAACTCACCTAAAAAATTTCATATTTTAATTTTTGTAACAACTTTGAGTTTAATAGAAAGATAATAAAAAAACATCTTTCCCTTCTCTAAGAAACTTGGAAACTCTCAATATAATTTAACCACTCATTAAAGTGAGGACATAACTTTCTAATTTTATCAATTCCAATATTTTTTATTGCTATAGGTCCATGTAATGGCTTCTCATAGTTTTCAAGCTCTGCTAATATTCTCTTTGAAGGTGCTGTTTCGCGTGAATTATTTATCAATTCGGGATTTTTATACTCATTAAAGATGTTATTTAACCTATCTAATCTCCTAATTTTATCGCTAAAAAAGTCACTTAACGAATATATATCGCAGAATATCATTGTTTCAAATTCATGCAACATAACAAAAGGATAGAAATTAGTACTACCTATATCTTGTTTTAGTTCTTTTTCTAGATGGGCAACTTTAGCATAGCAATCACCATTAGGGAGTGTGCTTTGGCCTGGAAAATTGCTTGGTAGACCATAGTAGTCAAGAAATGTAGTTATTAAATTAAAATGTGAGGATTTTAAAAGTGCAGCAAGATCTCTTTTCACTTGATTGTAATCACCTATGCCACCTCTATGTCTACGTACCCCCTTTACTTTTTTAGTACAAACCATAGTAGTACTTAAATAAATACCCTTTTCATTAAGGTATGGTTGTAGAACCCGGTTTACAAAGGCTTCTTCAGTTTGGCCTTCGACTAAAATCATCACTTGTTTAATCATTTCGGCCTACCTCCAAGCAAGTTCTTCTCCCATAGTTCACCAATCGAATATTCATCAAGCCAATCTGTTAAATCCTCACTATTTAAGCGTCGGAATTTTGAAGTATTATCTACATAATCAACTACAACAATATCTTCAGGCTCAAAATTATCTAGAAGTAAAAGCGATTGTGTTGAGATAATTACTTGTGTTTTTTTAGAAACACTCTCTAGAAGAGAAGCTAACAAATTAATAGCAAAAGGATGCAATCCAAGTTCAGGCTCATCTAAAATAACAGTATATGGTAAGTCTGGTTGTAATAATAACACTGCTATACAGATAAATCTTAATGTTCCATCAGATAGCTGACTGCTGTCAAAATACTCATCAGATTCTGTATGTAACCACTTTAAACGAATTTTGTCTTTATCTAATTCCATAGGCGATAAATCAAAATCTCTAATAAACGGAGCTACCAATTGTACAGTTTGCAACACCGCGTTGTAGTTTTCCGGATTATTCTTTTTCATTTTATATAAAAAAGCAGCAAGATTAGAGGCATCCTCTCTAAAATATTTATTATCATTAACCGGACATGCTTGTTTCATCTTTGAAGTATCACTGGTATCATGAAAGTGATATACTTTCCATCCATTTAGATTGTTTATAACATGATCTGCTATTACAACTCTGTTTGAATGTCTTTTTGATTCTTTTCTAATCTCTGTTTCAAAATGACCTGCTCCTAAAGGTACTAATAAAGGTGTATCATAACGCTCCCCTAAAAATCCCAATGTTTCAGAAGAAAAATACAACCTTGAATCGTCTGATATCTCCCAACTAACACGATATGAATTTCGTCCAAATCGCAAATTAAATTGAATTTTTTCAGTGTTTTTCGTACCAAAATAAAATAATGTATTTGCTCCTCCAGATTTTGCTACAGCATTTTGCAAGTTTTCATTAACTAAATGATTCAAGAGCTTAAAGAATGATATAAAGTTCGACTTTCCAGAACCATTTGCCCCAATTAATACGTTAAGCGGTCTTAACTTTAAATCTAAATCCAAAATGGATTTATACCCATTAAGTTTAATATTATCTAAACCAGGCATTGAATTTCCTCCTCAGAATTTCTAGTTTAATTATATATCATTGGTATCAATTTTCTAAGTAATTCTAACCATTCTGATTCTTATAAAATCCCAGAATAAATAAGTATACATTAGATTCAGTTTTCCTTACAAAATTCTAACGTTTGAATAGTTTTTAAAAGAGATAATAAGCTTCTCTTTTTACCTTCTTAATATTACTTCTACAAGCCCTTTTAGTTATAACAAAGTTCATTTTATTGGTGTTCCTTTATTAGATGTAAGAGATGAGGATATATAAACAAAAAACATTATATAGAAAATAAAAAATTGTAACCTTTTTATCAGAGATGACCTTTTACTTTTATATTTCAAAACATTCTCGCAATCATCTCATCACTTTTGAATTATATTTCTAATGCTTGAATATATTGTTCCGGATCTTTTGTACATTATGAAATTGAATTTTTAACAACTAAATTACTGAATTAATCACAGTTTTTTCTTCAATTAATTATAATGATATCTCGTTAGGCTATCGCCCTGTCTTTTTAGAAAAAAACCTACTAGCAAGAGGGATAACATGGGAGAGTCCATTCACTACAAACATCCCAAAACGCCCCGCGGGGGAAAAATAAAAGGGATACCTATGAGATAAGTGCTTTTATTCAGATTAGATCTCAATAATTAAAAACAGTTTTATCTCTTTTTTGCGTATATGGTACTTCTTGGGACACCAGTCATCTTTACTATATCATTAACACTAATCCCACTTTCCTCTCGATTAGCAAAGAGTTCTAAAGCACGTTGCAAATTCTTAGGTGGTTGGCCTGGTCTTCCCATATGTTTTCCCTGTCTTTTAGCTCTTTCTCTTCCCTCTGCTGTTCTTTCATTAATTAAATCTCTTTCAAATTCACCAATCGCTCCTAGCATGGTAAACATTAATTTACCTGATGGAGTTGAAAAATCGATTTGTTCCTTTAAAAAGACGAGTCCAATACCTCTATTTTCTAATTGACTAGCGATGTTATGTAAATCTTTAACCGAACGAGCAAGTCGATCTATTTTAGTTACAATAAGTTTATCCCCTTCTCGCATATATTCTAATGCTTGCTGGAGTGCCTCTCTATTTGATTTTGATCCAGACTGTTTTTCCTGAAATATTCTAGTGCAGCCATAATCCTTTAGTAAGTCGATTTGATTTTCAAGTGACTGTCCTATAGTAGACACTCTAGCATATCCAATTAAAGCCATAAAACAATTCTCCTGTCTAAAAGTCTATAATGTTTTATACTTTTAATTATATACTAACTTTTAGACAACGTACACAAGGTTATCTGAATATTTTCAGGGTAAATTCTCTGGTGTACATAAGTTAATACTTTTAGACACAAGTGCAAGCAAAAAACGAATAATATGTTTATTACTTCCTTATACTTCTTTATACTCTAGATTACTTTCTTCATAAATGAACCACTAATTCAATAATGTTCTCATTTTACTAAAAGGTTCCTCTCAAACCCATTAGATATTTACATTAACAACTTAAGTATCCTATTGAACGAGTTATCACTAACTTTTTTAGTCTTGATTTAATTTTCTTGTGTTAAAATTAGGTAAAAAGACTTTTTAGGAGGACTTATGGAGGGTAAATTAATTGTAGCAGTGGTTCAGGAAAACGTTATGAGAAACAATTCGGAAGATTCCCTAGAATATACTAGGCTAGATTTATACGATAATAAAGAATTAGATAATGGCTTTAATGAGATATTAACTTCTCACTCATTTGAAAAAGAAAAAATCGTTAAAAATCTAAGAGAAAAAACTGCTATGCTAACAAACTTATTAAAACCTGGTTTTGAAATTTCTTATGGCTATCCTCCAAGACCTAAATTTGAGGTGTTTGGTGGTTATAAGATCGCTAAACGTAGACAAGCTTCTTTAGCAGCTGATTTTTCAAAAGTAAAAATTTATAATCTATACTTTCGATATTCTAATGGTAATGGACTTGGTAATCTTAATACATCTGCAATGGTATATAGAAATAAACAAGAAGAGGTCATTCTTCTTTCTCCACAGGACACAAAACAAGAAAACTCCAGATTGACAAATACTTACAAAAATATTGCTACAGATCTAGTTTTAAAGCAAGGTTCAATGAACCCAGATGAACAAAGTAAACTTCTAGATAATTTGAAACTTTTAACGGTAAATGAGCGATGTGCCCAATCACTCCAACATGAATACGGTCATATACTACATGGGAGGCTTTTTGATTCCTTAGGTTTAAAAAATGCTGCAGATATTTACAATTGGTTTTTTCAGCATGGTTACGCCCATTTAATGAATAAACGTTCTCCTGAATTCCAAAGTGCTAGTTCTTGGGACAAAGTATACCTCTTAAAAGAATCCCTTGTTGAAGATTACAGGATTTGGTTGAACATGAAAGATAATAATGATATGTTTATACTACCAAATATTAATACTTATTATGGCGATTTCATCACACCCGATTTACTTAAAGAAGGAGTGATACTAATGAAAAAAATGCTAAATGATGCAATTAACAATTCGTTTAAAACTAATCAAACGGAGAATTTTTCTGGTGAACCAAATCGTATTCTTCGTAGTTTAGATATTTATGAAAAAGCATCCTCAACTAATTGGAAACCAGGCTCCAATACTATGAGTGAGCAAGATCATTTACAAGTAATGGAAGATCTTAAAAGCCTTGACTTTGATGAATCTAAATTAGAACATGAACAGTCACAGGTTATGGCAGAACTTAAAGAATTTAGAAAGCGTAAGAATATTAGAAATCCCAAGAAATTTCGGGAGCCCAAAGAACTTAGAGAATATAAAGAATTAGATAAAGAAACTTTATATCAATCTTAACTTTTAAGAGTGCTCTTATGCACTCTTTTTATATTTAATTATTTTCACTTATAATAATGAGATTTTTAAATTTCTCTAAAAGATAATAATAAATAATCTTACATAGATTAAGTACATAAAAGGTTAGCTCACACTATAAAGAGCCAACCTTTATTTAATATCAAAATATACCATCAGTTATTCTTAAGTATCCAATATCTTTTTCCGTAAGTTTCTGAACTTCTCACATTATCTTTTTCACTTTTGATTATAAAAGGAATATTATTCTCTTCAAAGAATGAATTAATAGTTTTCATCCCCACTTTTATTGAGCCATTTTTACCTCGTAATCCATACTTATTACAAATTACATTTATTAATTCTTGCTGCTGTTCTCTAAAGATTTTTTTATCAATGTAATTATCGACCATATCTAATTGAATGAGGTCTTCTCTCTTAAGTTGTTCTAAATCGTAATATTGAATATCAGGAAAATACTTCTCAAAAAACGCCTCAAATCCATATCTGTCCATAAATTCGTACATTTCTTCTTGATAACATAAATATGCTAGACCTGTTTTATGAACTTTTAATTGAGGACACTCTTCATAGCTAACTGGATGCATTCTAGTAGCAAGATAGAAGGCCTTCATAGATTTGTTAATTACATCAAGGCCATATTCTTTAATGAACTCAATTTCACCAAGTTCTACAAATTCATCAAAATAATGAAGTTGTTTTCTAAGATAACGAAGCTTTGCTTGAATAGATCTCTTAGAAATACGTTTATAATAAACATTTACTTTCTGAGTTCTAACTCGTCCAGTAGCTTGAACGAATGTATCAATATCACTGATTCCATGTATAACAACAGATTCAATTGATTCATCTTTGATTTCTGTTGCTTCAGTCATAAGTTTGGTTGTATTAAGAACATCGCACTCAAATTGGCGAGTTTCAGCAATCTGTTTGAATTCCAATGAATTTTCACGATTTCCAGAATGCAAAGTTTTGCTGTTCCCGATATCAAAGTCATCCATTGTATCTTTGGAATTATGATAAATAATGACTTTATTTCCTTTTTCGACTTCATTTTGAACTACTGCCGAAGCTGTTTCATTTTGTTCATAACGATACATATCCTTAACTTGATTGTTATAGTAGTTTGCTTCATGTAGCACTTCTAATTTATTTTCCCAAGGCAGGTAGTAAAGACCATCTGAAGTACCCGTCATAAAGATTTTTATAGCTTCAGTATTTTCATTCAAAAAATCAAAAGATAGTTCTGTTCTCGTATTGAAAGAGCTGTCGCTCACGAAGTAATGAGCTTCATCGCAAATGATATAGTCATAACTATGAATCATTGGATCGTTTCTTTTAATCATATTCTGAAACTGCTGGTATGATCTTATATCGAACATACCACCTTTAAATTGACGTAAGCGTTCCCACTTATACTCTTCAAGATAATCTAATTGTTGATCTAAAGTATTTCTTCTATGGGATAGTATTAAAGTTCGTTTATTATTTTCATCAGCAAAGGGAAGAAGGATATATCTCACCCAATAGTTTTTTCCACTATTCATTTCTGAACTGATAATATAATTTCTCCCTTTCCCTAATTTTTTTATGACATCAGTAGTAATTACATCACTTACATAAATTTTATTTTCCATAGTTCATTCCTCCAGATTAGTTTTCATTACATGAGTATTCTATCTAGAGTATTGAAAACGTAAATTAAACTGGAGAACTTTTTTATTTTTATTTTCTATAAATTGAAACCAAATATGTTATTGTTCTATTTTAAATAACAAAGATAACTTTTTTGGTTTCAGTGCCTTTATAAAGAGACAAAAAAGGGGAAAACATCTAATGAATGAGCACAAAACTGTACACGAGTATATATACTCATATACAAATTTGTACTCAGATTGACTACTAGTTCTGACTAAAGCTTTTTTTATTTATTCTTTTTAAAAACTATCAAGTGTACAAGATTCAACAGGCGCGCTTTCTGCCTGATGAACTCTTGGACACAGGTTGAAGATGAAGGCGGCGCGGTTTTCGCCGACTGAAGCTTTAACCTTCTATGCTAGAACCCTGTATATAAAATGAAAATTTTATATTATTAATCTAATGGCTAAGAAAACACTATAAACTCATTATAATTATGGTAATATTGTAGGAAATTGTATTTAAGGAGATTAATTAATGGAATCACAGATAGAAAAGACAGTAGTAAATGAGGATAAACAAAAAATTTATGAAACAAATGCACTTAAGAGGTTTTTAATATCTATTTGGCGTACAGAAACTCTACTAAGTGTCAGCATAAAAGGATTAGAATCAGAATTAGAAGAGCATCAGGATATATTAACAAAAATAGGAAAAGTATTAAATGGAGAAAAATCAGAGGACAATATTCAATCAGAAGAAGAATTAATAGAGCTTGAACTTAATGAAAGAGAATTAATGTTAATTAAAGCGTCAATGGATTACTCACACGAAGAGCACTCTATCTTGGATAAATATATATTTTCTATACTAACTGTATTTGTTTGGGGAACATTGGAAACATATTTATATCAGGCATTTTCAGAGTTATTTAGAAAAAATCCATCTATGCTTAAGACCGAAAAAAATAATTTTAATACTAACGAAATTTTAGATAATCTAGAAGATCCTCTAAGTCTCCTAATTAATAAAGAAATGAATAAAGTGGGACATTTTAAGTTAAATGATTGGGCAAAATATTTAGATAAAATGCTAAAATACAATATTGATTTAAATGATCTAGAAGTGTTAAAAGGAATATATCTAGTAAGAAATATTGTTGCCCATAATACCGGAGTTGTAAGACCAGATCAATATCTACATATCCCAAGTGAAATTGAAGTAATTGATGATGAAATAGTTGTATCTAATAAATTCTTATCAAAAGCAATTGATACTATCAGAAGGGTTGTCGTGCAACTTGACCAACATATTGTAAAAAAACACTATAAATCTAATTAACAAAAGTGGTGATGGTAAACCAAAGCTTTCATATAAGGACCCAAGTGGTCCTTTTTTATTTTGATTAATAAAATGAGAATTTTATTGAACTAACGTTACAGGTTAATTGAAGAATTTGTTTAATTTGTTCAATAAACGGGCCAGATAATTGAATAACACAAGGTATTTTATTATGTTTTAAAGGCAGACCTATACGTCTGCCAATTTTTTTATTTTTGTAACGAATATCCTATATCGTAGTCTTATATATGAAAGGAGGTAGAAATGTGACAGAGTTTGAGGGTATTTATAGTCAATATTTTCGAGATGTTTACTCGTTTGTATTATCACTAAGCCGTAATGAAAAGATTGCAGAAGAAATAACTCAAGAAACATTTTTCAAGGCTTTAAAAAGTATCGATAAATTTAATGGCCATTGCAAAATTAACGTATGGCTTTGTCAAATAGCAAAAAATACATACTTTACTTATCTAGATAAACAAAAGCGATTTGTTACAAATGATATAACAGAACAAGCATGTGAAAGTAGTATTGAAGAAATGTTACTAAATAAGGAGAAAACTTTCCTTATTCATAAGGTCTTACATGGCTTAGATGAGCCTTATAAAGAGGTGTTTACATTAAGAGTGTTTGGAGAACTGTCTTTTAAACAAATTAGCCAGCTTTTTGAGAAAACAGAAAGTTGGGCGAGAGTCACGTTTCATCGAGCTAAACATAAAATTCAAGACCTATTAAGGGAGGAATAAAAATGAGTAAAGTATCATGTGATATTGTTAAAGATTTGCTTCCTTTGTACTATGACGATGTTTGCAGTGAAGATAGCAAAAAAATGGTGGAAGAACACCTTATCCATTGTAATAGTTGTAAAAGTGAATTAGATAGAATACAAACTGATATTATATTACCGAAAAAAGAAATTGAAGAAAATAGAAGTGATGGTAATGTGTTGAAAAATATATCTGATTTCTGGAATCGTTCAAAAGCTATATCCTTTATCAAAGGATTAATCATTAGTGCATTATTGTTATCACTTATTTTTTTAGGGTATTTTGGTTTGTTTCATTGGAATATCACAAATGTTCCAATTGATGTTGTAGAGATAAAGGATGTAAGTAAGTTGACAGATGGTAAAATCGTTTATCATATAGAACTATCAGATGGTTATAGTTTGAATAGAGTTAAATACGATATGGATGAAAACGGGAACTTTTACTTAACTCCTTTACGACCGATAATTAAGAAAGAGGCACAGCCACCATATTCAATGGTAAAGGGTTATGAGTTTTTTGATATTGAAGCTCAAGAGATAAATCATAACGGTGCTGAGATAAAAGCCTTGTACTACGGAACCCCAAAAGATAACATTTTGATTTGGAAAGAAGGAATGGATTTACCAAAAGCAAGCAAAGAAGTAGAAGATATGTTTGAATTCAGGTAATAGTTTAGCAATTTTCTTATTCAAGAAAAGAGGCACTTTAATTGAATAAGCTAAAAAAGGACCACTTAGGTCCTTTTTGTTTTGATTGATAAAATATTGATTTTATTCTTTATTTCTAAATGATTTGAATAAAACTTTTTTCTTTTCTCATACTATGAATACCTTCTCTTATCATCCATTTTAATTGCAATAGCTCTCCTTTTGTAAAATAAAAAATGCCCCTACTCATTGAGTAAGGGTTTTTATATATTTATCCATAAGTTCTCTTGTCTCTTACCTTGGTTCAGAGTCCTCCCAGATCACCGTTTCATCTTCTAAACTTATTTTATGAGGTTTATCATAATAGTGTGAGATTTCTAAGAGGCCTTGCCCTTTTGTAAGGTCTACCTTTTGTAAAGCTTCTACGATTTCGTTCTCAACTTTATATTCTGGAGCAGGAAAAGTAAGAATCTTAGATACATCAAAAAGGGCAATATCGTATATTTCAAATTGTTCATCATCATCATCTAAACCATTGTCCTCTTCAAATATGGTATCTAGTTTACCAGCTAACTTTAACCCTCCTTCCCATTCTAATATTAAAGTTTCTTTATCGTTATAATAAAAAGCTTTAATTAAAGGATCATACCCCATGATATTCTCTCCTTTTTTATTCACTATCTGGACGAGCCGGAACAATGTGAGCTCCATCTTTGCTATAGTGTATTATAGCATTTGTTGTAGGAATATAAGTTTTACTTTCTTCATCATAATATTCACCAATGTATTGATTAAAGTGTACTCTTTCTTTATTTGGACTTCTTGGAACTGATTCACCTGTACCTGCGTATTGATCTAATAGCTTTTGCATTTCTGCATTATTCTGACCATACATCACACTTTTTCTACGTTTCCCTTTAAGTTGGGCTTGTTTATCTGCTTCTTTATAGTTTGGTGCTTCCATTAAATGTTTCTCCTGTGCACCATGTTTAACTTTAGCAGGATATCCATCATATACTTGACGATAAGGAGGCCCAGGAACAGATTTCGGACCAAAACTAGGTAGTTCTCCGTTACGCCAACCGCCCTTTCCTTTAGCAAAATTCCAATACATATCCTTGGCATTCTGTAAATAACGACCCAGATAACCCGTATCTAGAGCATTAACAGGTGGTTTTCCTCCTGCAAAAGCAGGTTGCAAGGCAGGCATTCTTTGATTCACAGTTACTTTATGAACGTCTTTCATCCCCTTCGCTGTTTTGGATACTGTTCCTGCACCTTTAACAGCTAAACCTGCTCCTTTGTCTCCAAGAGCTGCAAGTCCAATCTCTGTTCCTGCATAAGAAAAAAAGTGACTGCGACTATAAGCGTCCCCATGGATAAGTTTCTCATCTACTGCAGTAACAACCCCATCTTTTACTGTGTTGTAAGTACGAATTGGATGCTTTCCTGCCTCATAGACTCCTTTAGCCGTATTAACAGTACTGTCTACAGGATGTTTTGCAAAAGAAACAATCCCATCCCATGTTTCTGAAAGGGCATCTCCTGCTCCATCACCTATTCCTTTTAACGATTGTGTAAAAGCATTTCCTTCTTCTTTCTCTTTTTTCTTCTTACTTGCTCCTTCTGCTTTTCCTTTAGACGTTTTTTGAGGAGCAATTTCCCCATCTAATCCCAACTCTCGAAGAAGGGCTTCATCTGCTGCTTTCAACTCATTTTTTGTGTTCACAACGAGCTGATGAGCTTCCCCTAACTTTTCTGCATAGTCTCGCATACTTTTTTCTAGTTTTTGTTGTAGCCCCTCTAATTCTGGCGTCCATACTCCACTTAATTCTAACAAAACACCAGACAGACTCCAACTTAGCTGAGCTGGGACAGCCTCGCATTTCGCCTTTGCCAACTTTGTTTTCTCGGCAAGTTGCTCGAGATCCTTCAGGTCTGCTTGAATTCTACCCATAGCTAGAACACCCTTTCCAACTTTACCATCAACTAACATTTTACAACTTCTTAAATAGAAAAAAAGAAAAAAAGTAAAAATGCGTAGAAAATAAACCAGTAGAACTGTATCAAAAGTACTAAGCCTCCAAAATCTTTACATACAAAGAAACCTTTATCCATTGGATAGAGGCTTTTTAGGGTATTTGGGATACTTGTCTAATTCACGGAAGGTAAATTATGAGGCTGTTAATTAGTATTATGTATTATACTTATCGATTCTCAAACTTTTCAATAAGAAAATGTGACAACTTAGTGAACAAATAAAAGGGCATAAAAATAAACCGAGTAACTATACTCGATTTATTAAAAAATATATTAAGGAGTTCTTGATTAGTCCCATGCTATCTCTGTGCCCTTAGGAATATCTGGATTAAAATTGTAATATAGGTCATATAGCTTGTTTAATAAATCTAATCTTTCACCGTTTTCTAGATTATCAATAATGCATAATACATCGTCTGATGTCAATACCTCTTCTTTAAACCTTTCAATAAGAGCCTCCCTTTCCTCTATAGATTTTTCAGTATCTTTTTTGGATTTATTTGTTATCTCTTCAATTCGATCTAACTGTTTATTTATTGAGTTAAATTGTTTATTCATTTCTTGACCTAATTGAGAAAGTTGATTCTTTAGTTCTTTTTCAACTTTTTTTATTTTCCCTTTTAATTCTCCCAAAAAATCCCACCCCCTTTTAACCTAATAAAGATAGTATTTCCATTAGGCCTCCTAACTGTTTTTTTAATTGTGTTGCGATAACCTTAAGTGATTGCCATAATCCCTCATACAATCCGTCCTCAGTTAAGAACTACATTTCTCTTCTTTGACCTGCATAAACTGATTGTTCACTCAGCTTTTCTTCTTCATCTACAGTAGTTAACATTTTTGTAATATGGCTATGTTCAATCCATTCAGCAACATCTCTTGCTAAAAATAAAGGATTCTTCATAATATTTATGAACTTTTATATTCCTTAATAGAAGTTTAAGGTTGATTGAATAGTTTTTTCTGATTTATGAGTTCTTCTATTTCTCTCACTGACTTTTCATGTATTTTATATAACTCTTCTATTCTATGTTGCTGTTTTTGCTGCATTTTAATAATCTGAGCCTGATATTGAATTAATTGTTCCAATTCAGCGTGCTTTATCGTCATATTCTGTATGTGACGAGTTAAATCAATTGTATCAACCATGCTTTCTTCTACAAGGTGGACTACAGCTTTTTCAACAGTAAAATCAGGAGTATTTTTCAATTGAATTAATTTGCGAAATAATTCAACATCATTATCTGAAAATATGAGATTCCCTTGATTATTTCGCTTAAATCTGTAATTATTCTTTTCAAAAAGTGCATAATACTTTGAGATGGTAGAGTAAGTTACTTCAAGTAAACTAGCAACATCTCCTACTTTTAAATAAGTGTTCATAACATTTTCATCCCTCTACTAGAACCGATAACTTTTTTAGCACAAACCCTTAACTCCCTAAAGAAAAATCTATAATTCTTTTAAGGTACTAATTAAGCCACAGGATATTCCCTTCATAAAACAAGTATATTTACTCAAGAATCCAATTCAGGTGCAATCTGGCTCAATCTGGAGCAAATGATTGTTGTTCTAATAAATAATTAATAGGGCAACTCATCATTGTCCCCTTCTAGCCTACTGTATAGATACGATGTTAGATTTTTTGAGCTACTGTTATTCGATAATTCTTTCATAACTTCTACATACTCTTTAAACTCATCAGATCTTTTATAATCAGAGTGATCTGCCATATTTTTGATTGACACATAAGCATAGCTTTGAATCTTTTCTTCAGGAATATTTTTATACCGACCGCTTTCAATCGTTTCATCCACAAATTTTTCTATTAACGTATTCCAATCTTTCTTTGACCACCTTCCTACTGCAAATTGAGTATAAAAATTATTTGTTGCTTCAAATAATAAAGACTTAAAAACCTGAGGATCATATAAATTGGTAATAGGGCCTTGATAATTATCAATTTTATCTTTTTTATTTTTATATTTTTCTTTTTTATTTTTCTTTTTAATACTTGAGCCATTTTGTACAGGCTTGCTGTTTCTTTTTGTCAATCCTAGGGTTTCCCTTTCGTCATAACTAGGAGTTACCTTTTGTACTACTGCTTCTTGGTTTAATGTACCTTCTAGGTCTTCCCTTTTGTCAGAGCTGAAGTTTACTTCATTAAATAACTCTTGAATAATTTTATCAGTAATCGAAAAATATTTTTTAGAAGGAACGCCCATTAATTTAGTTTCTATGTAACCTGCCTCTTCTAAATCTTTAACAGCTTTTAACTGTTGCTTATAAGTCAAAGCAGTCTCTTCTTGTAATGTGTCACTAGTTAAAAAGAAATATTCCTTATTATCTTTTACTGTAAGCATCCCCTTTCCATCAAAACTTTCATAACTTGCACATAGTTGACCAAAGATAATTGCTGCATTTACTGATACTGATTTAGCCAAATGTTTATTGTACATCACAAATCCTTGACCACTTAACACTGACATTAACTTCATATTCTCTCTCCCTGTTGCACAGAAGAAAATACCTTGATATCATTATTTGTATGAAGTGTATTCTTCTGTTTTTTATGTAGAGATGGTAGAGCCGCCAAACTCCATGCCATCTCTTTATATATTTTATAATAACGAACAAGAGTTCGTACATACTAAATTTTCCAGTTAGATAATGGAGAATGATTTTGATACTTTTTTGCAATTTCCTCGTGAGTTAAGTCTAAATATGCTGATTCTGTTATAGTCACTGAAGAGTGCCCCAAAATTCTACTTAACGTATACAAATCTCCACCGTTCATTAAAAATTGTCTAGCAAAGTTGTTCCTCAGTTGATGTGGATGTATAGACAACCCAATTCGACTGCCAGCTTTTTTCAATTGTTTTTCAAAAGAGTGAACACTCATCTCAGTATTTCTTGTTGTAGGGAAAAGCACTTTTGTAGATGTATATCTATCCCTGAATTTTATATAATGTTTTAGTTCTCGAAGCATTCTCCGACTAAAATAAACATACCTTTCTTTTCTTCCTTTTGTTTTAGTTACTAAAATCATTTTGTGCTTAAAATCAATATCATCTACTTTTAAAGCTAAACATTCCCCAATTCTCATTCCTGTATCTTGAAGTAACATAACAATAATTTTATTGCGATACCCATGGAATTTTGTATAATCGAATTGCTCTAAGAGATTCTTAAATTCTTTTTCTGTTATTGCTTCTTTTGGTCTTCTCACTGTCTTTATTTGCTTAATTGTTTCAAGAGGGTTCTTTTGGATTTCTCCTTCATTGTGAAGCCACTTAAAGAACACTTTTATATTCCTTAGGTAATTATTAATGGTTACATTACTTACCTTTTTTTGATAGTCTGTTCGATGTTCAGGCCAATTTATTTTTCTGCTTTTTTCATTTCTTACTACCGTGTATTTTCCTCTTTCTTGAACATATCTCACATACTGTCTTATATGTCCTGCCTTCACTTTATTAGGCTCTTCAATTTCCTGTTCATTTTTCAAATACAATATAAACAACTTTAAAGTTTGTTCATAAGAAGACACCGTTTTTGATGATAGACTTTTCGATTAGCAGTAAATTAAAAAGTCTTCTAAATAAAACTCCATCTCAGTTAGCTTCAAACTTTTCACCTCTCAAGACAAAATAAAAAGACCAAAGAATCATCAAAATTCATTGGTCATTAAGTGAAAAGTTTATTGGTTTTAAATTTGATATTTAGTATACCTCGTCAAAGTTTATCGGCTCATACTATACATTACAAAAGATATAAAACCCTGTAATTACAGTAGGTCTAACCCTTTCAACTTGCTTTATGCTCAAGGCGTAATTTATCTGCTACCATTGCGATAAATTCGCTATTTGTTGGTTTTGCTTTACTCATGCTTACTGTATAGCCGAAAAGCGAAGAAATCGATTCAATATTCCCTCTGCTCCATGCAACTTCAATTGCATGACGAATAGCACGCTCAACGCGACTTGCTGTTGTATTATACTTTTTAGCAATGTCTGGATATAAAACTTTGGTAATAGAGCCAAGTAGCTCAATATCTCTATATACCATTGCAATAGCTTCTCGTAAGTACATATATCCTTTAATATGAGCAGGTACGCCAATTTCATGGATAATGCTTGTAATATTTGCATCTAAATTATTGCTCTTATTTTCTCGTTGCACTTTAATTGCTGAATTTTGTGGGCGAGTTGTAAAAGTTGGCGCTTTTCCGCTCACTTGGCGGATATTGTTGACGAGGTTCTCCATATCGAACGGTTTAAGGATGAAGTATGCAGCACCTAAGTCAACGGCTTTCTTTGTTACATCTTCTTGTCCGAACGCAGTTAACATGATGACATTAGGTGTTTTTTCAAGCCCCATCTCTCTTAACTTTGTTAATACCGCTATCCCGTCTAAATGGGGCATAATAATATCTAATAGCAACACATCAGGTTTTTGCTCTTTGACTAACGAAAGGCACTCTTGGCCATTATAAGCAGCCCCTACAACTTCAATATCTTCTTGTGTTGAGAGGTAATCTTCTAATAAGCTCACGAGTTCACGGTTATCATCAACTAAGCAAACCTTAATCTTTTTCAATATAACTCCTCCTCGATCCCATATAATAAGCTACTGTGTCGATAGGTCTCTAAACTTATTCTAAATGAACAATTCGACAATGCAAGACCATTTCCTTTTATTTTTTGGATAAAAGGTGATTCCTTCCACCATTTTAACAAAAATATCGTTATATTGATAAGAAATGTCAGCACTTTAAACAATATGACAAAGGTTAAAAGGTTTATGTTTAGAAAAGAAGAAATGACAAAAAAGACGAACTATAATTAGCTCGCCTTTTGTCGTGGATGTTCATAAATGTCTATTCCTGCTTCGTTTAGCATCCATTCAATATGGACCCCGTATCCTGAGGTTGAATCGTTAACAAAAACGTGAGTTACAGCACCAACTAAGCGACCATCTTGAATAATTGGGCTTCCACTCATGCCCTGCACAATTCCTCCCGTTTTCTCGAGAAGTTTTGGATCTGTTACTTTAACTACCATTCCTTTTGTTGCTGGAAACTTCTGATCAACTGTACTTACAATTTCGACACTAAACTCTTCTACTTTATTCTCTTCAATTACGGTTAAGATTTTGGCTGGCCCCTTTTTCACTTGATGTGAAAGCGCAATAGGAAGGGGTTTGTTCACAATGTTGTTTTCTACTTGTTCCGTTAACTTCCCGTAAATACCAAACGGACTGTTGCGCGTAATGTCACCAATTACAGAACGTTCCGAAGAAAAACGAGCAATCTTCTCTCCAGGAGCTCCGTCACTTCCTTTTTCAATCGACGTGACCGTTGACTTCATAATCTGTCCATCTTTCACAACAATCGGCTTTTTCGTATCCATATCCGAAATCACATGACCAAGAGCTCCATATTTTTTCGAATTCGGCTCAAAAAAAGTCATCGTACCAATACCAGCTGCTGAATCACGAATATATAGTCCAATTCGATAAGCATAATCTCCTTTATCCTTTAATGGATAAAGTTTTGTTTTAATACTTTGGTCATCACGAGTAACTGTGATGTTAAGTGGATCTCCATTTTTTCCGGCTTGTTTGATAAACGGAGTTACATCACTCATTTTCTCGATGTTTTTCCCATTAATTTCAGTAATCATATCTCCAACTTGGATTCCTGCAATTTCACCTGGAGATTTTTTTCCGTCTTTTGTATCAACTTGATGATATCCAACAACAAGAACACCTTTAGAGTTAAGTTTTACTCCAATCGATTGTCCTCCTGGATATACTTTAAAATCAGGAAGAACTTTTACATCAACTTCTTTTGCTGGAAAAGCGCCTGCTTGGACAACGAGTTTGCTTTCTCCAGCATTATTACCACTAACTTGCCATGTTGAACTTTCCTTTTCAGGTTCTACTGAAACATTTGGCTGATTTGATGACACTTGCTGAGCGGACTGAATGGGCAACGTTTGATTTTCAAAAAGGGTGATGTTTGTTGGGATTTTTACATATTGCTGCACACTTGGTATAAAACCTATTACGATGAGCGAAACAAGGAGAATTGTTCCTATCCATTTTCTATATCTATCCATTGAACATTTCACTCTCCTCGCTTCCTGCCACACACACTTCTTCGTTGAATAAATAAGCACCTGAGATTGTAAAATGAAGCTTTTGCTTATGTCTTTAATGTTACCTTCTTTGCGCACAATTATAACTACGAAAAACGAGAAAAAGTAGGGAGAATTTGTCTCCCTACTTTTTCAGCTGATGTGCAAGCTCAAGTAGCTCTTTTGCATGTTCTTTTGTTAAATCTGTCACTTCAACTCCTGCGATCATACGGCCAATTTCAATAATTTTTTCATTAGAACTAAGCGGTGTAACACTTGTTTGCGTTCTATTATTCACAGACTTTTTAGCAATAAATAAGTGCGTATCAGCCATCGCTGCAACCTGTGGCAGATGAGAAATACAGAAAACTTGTGAACCTGTTGAGATTTGGTAAATCTTCTCTCCAATAGCTTGAGCAACTCGCCCACTTACTCCTGTGTCTACTTCATCAAAAATAATAGATGTTACACCTTGATGATGTGAGAAAATACTTTTAAGTGCGAGCATAATTCTAGAAAGCTCTCCTCCTGACGCTACTTTTGATAAAGGCTTCAACGGTTCACCAGGGTTTGTTGAGATGTAAAACTCCACATGATCAATTCCGCTTTTCGTAAATTTTACATCTTTTTCACTAAGGGGCGCTTCTTCTCCACATTTAGCAAACTGAATTTTAAATACGGTTTTAGCCATATAAAGAGCTTGAAGCTCATGATGAATCTTTTCTGTTAGCTCTTCAGCCAGCTTTTGTCGAATATGAGAAACATTTTTCGCTTCTTTAAAAAGTTCACTCATCAATGCCTCAAGCTGTTTTTCAATTTTAGAAATATGCGTATCTCTATTTTGAATCGTATCAATTTCTTCTTCAATAGCATCAGCATATGCTAAAATCTCTTCTACAGATTGTCCGTACTTTCTCTTTAAGTGATTGATCTCATTTAATCTAGCTTCAATAATATCAAGCCGATTTGGATCAAATTCTAAAGCATCAAGCTGTTGGCGAATGCTGTATGAGACGTCTTCAAGTTGATAAAAACAGTTTGACACTGTTTCTGAAATTTCTTTATAGTCATCTTCTAGGTCAGCAATCTCACCTGTGTTGTTCATTGCAACAGATACTAAATCAAGCCCTCTTTGTTCCCCGTGCAAAGCATAATAAGCATCTCTGAGCGAGCTATAAATCTTTTCATAGTTCGAAATTTTAATTTTCTCTTCAAAAAGATTCTCATCTTCTTTTGGTACAAGTTCAGCTGTTTTGATTTCATTGAGCTGAAACTGAATTAAATCTAGCCTATGGGCCCTTTGCTGCTCATTTTCCGTTAGCTTTTCCATTTGTTTTTTCAGACTTATGTATTCATCATAAAGCGAACCGTATACCCCTAGCGCTTTTTCAATAGTCGAACCACCATATTGATCAAGCAATGTTAAGTGTCGATCACCATTCATAAGGTCTTGATGTTCATGCTGCCCGTGAATATCAACAAGCGTTCCACCGACTTCACGTAAAATTGCAAGTGTCACAAGCTTTCCGTTAATGCGACAAATGCTTTTTCCGCTCGCTGTAATCGAGCGCCTTAGCACAACCATCTCATCCTCCACTTCAATTCCAAGCGATTCTGTTTTTTCAAAGCAGGGATGGCTTTTTTCAATTAAAAACAGCCCTTCTATTTCTGCTCGATCCGTACCGTGTCGAACAAATTCAGCAGAGCCTCGTCCTCCAACAAGTAAATGAATCGCATCAATAATAATAGACTTTCCAGCCCCTGTCTCCCCTGTTAAAACAGTTAATCCTTTTTCAAATGAAAGAGATAGGCTTTCGATAATTGCAAAGTTTTTAATCGATAGTTCGGCTAACACTCCTACTCACATCCCTACAGCATTTCTAAAAAGCGATTTGAAATCGTTTTGGCTTCCTCAGACGTTCTACAAATAATTAAACACGTATCGTCTCCACAAATTGTTCCTAAAATTTCTTCCCAATCTAAGTGATCAATAAGAGCTCCAACTACGTTCGCATTGCCTGGCAACATTTTCATAACAAGCAAATTCTCAGCCGCATCAATTTTTATAAATGCATCTGTAAGAGCACGCTTTAATTTTTGAAGAGGATTAAAACGCTGGTCAGCTGGTAAGCTATATTTGTAGCGCCCATCAAGCATTGGCACTTTTACAAGATGAAGTTCTTTAATATCACGGGAAACTGTTGCTTGTGTAACATTAAAACCTAAGCTTTTTAAAATATCGACTAAATCATCCTGTGTTTCAATATCGTTATTTGCAATAACTTCTCTAATTTTAATATGTCGCTGTCCTTTATTCATCATTTACACCTCACATAATCTTTGAATTTGAATTATAGCTATGTATAAGAAAAAGTTTTCTTGTTTTTTTATAAGCTCTCCCTTTTTCACAAAACAATGTATGTAATACTATGTTAGCTAATTATCGCAGCTTAGACAACTTATAAAGCAAGCCATGACAAACTTTAAGCGGCGCTATAAAAAGCACCGCTTAATTTATTACCCTTTTTTTAAAGCCGCATGCGCTTGTGTTACGGCTTGCTCTATTGTTGTTTCAGAAAAAGTTTCGCCAACTTCTTTTTCTCCACTCCACTTTAGATGAAGAAGAAATTCAATATTTCCATCTCCCCCTGTAATTGGAGAATACGTCAAAGAAGCAATATCATATCCTTCATGAAGAACAAATGTACAAATTTCTTGGAGTACATCTTCATGTACAGCTCGATCTCTGACAATTCCTTTTTTCCCAACTTGCTCGCGTCCTGCTTCAAACTGTGGTTTCACAAGAGCAACAACATCACTATTTGGGACAAGTAATGTTTTAAGAACCGGAAAAATTAATTTTAAAGAAATAAAAGAAACGTCAATAGAAGCAAATTGCGGCATTCCAAACTGTAGCTGATCTGGTGTTACATAGCGGAAATTTGTTCTTTCCATCACAACTACACGCTCATCTTGACGCATTTTCCATGCAAGCTGATTATATCCCACATCAAGCGCATAAGAAAGCTGTGCTCCATTTTGAAGAGCGCAATCTGTAAAGCCACCTGTCGATGCTCCGATATCTAACATAATTTTATCTTTTACAGTAAGATCAAATTCCTTAAGCGCCTTTTCGAGTTTAAATCCTCCTCTGCTTACATAAGGCATTACTTTTCCTTTTACAGTAAGAGGTGTATCAACTGAAATTTTTTCTCCAGGTTTATCTAATCTTTGTTCATTTGTATATACGAGACCTGCCATGACAGTGCGTTTAGCTTTTTCACGTGTTTCCACTAAGCCACGCTCCACCAATAACACATCTACACGTTCTTTTTTCGTCACCTTGCTTCAAGTCCTTTAGTCTTTTTTACGTTCACACGCTTTTGTAAACGAGTTACAACATGTTCTGTTGTAAACTCAATTTCTTCTAGAAGGCGATCAACGCTTCCATGCTCTACAAAGTAGTCTGGAATTCCCATGCGATCAACAAGTGAACTATCATACCCATGATCTGAAGCAAACTCTAATACAGCACTTCCAAAGCCACCTTCTAAAACAGCTTCTTCAATAGTCATGATCGGCTTATTTTCTTTAAAAAGCTCATGAAGCATATTATGATCAAGCGGCTTAATAAAACGAGCGTTTACAATCTTAACAGATATTCCGTTCTTCGCCATCTTTTCACGCGCTTCCATGGCCATTTCAATTGAAGGGCCAAATGTTAAGATTGTGGCATCATGCCCTTCTTTTAACACTTCCCACGTTCCAATTGGAATTGTTTTTAGTTCTTTATCCATTGGAACACCAAGTCCATTTCCACGTGGATAACGTATTGCAATTGGACCATCGTTATATTGAAGAGCTGTGTATACTAAATGTTGGCCTTCATTTTCATCTTTCGGCATCATCATAACCATGTTTGGAATATGGCGCATAAAGGCAATGTCAAATACGCCTTGATGTGTTTCACCATCAGCTCCCACAAGACCTGCTCGATCAATACCAAAGAAAACGTTCAAGTTTTGACGACATACGTCATGCACAACTTGGTCATATGCACGCTGTAAAAATGTTGAATAGATAGCTAAAAACGGTTTCATGTCTTGTGTAGCAAGTCCTGCTGCTACAGTTGTGGCATGCTGTTCAGCAATTCCTACATCATACATGCGCTCAGGAAATTCTTTTTGGAAAGCTTCAAGCTTTGAGCCTACAGGCATAGCTGGTGTTATTGCAACAACTCTGTCATCTTCACGTGCTACTTTTTGAACAGTATCGCTGATAACTTTACTCCACGCTGGAGGCGTGTCTTTTGGTTTAATGAAGTCACCTGATTCAATCTTGTAAGGGCCTGTACCATGCCATGTTCCAATTTTATCGCTTTCAGCAGGCAAGTATCCTTTTCCTTTTTTCGTTAAAACATGCACAAGGATAGGCCCTTTTGTTTTTTTAGCATAGCGAAGATTATCGAACAGTTCCTCATAGTTGTGCCCATCAACAGGACCAAGATATGTGAACCCAAGTTCTTCAAAGAACATGCCTGATACAAACATATACTTTAGACCATCTTTTACACGTTCAGCTGTTGAAGCTAAACGCCCTCCAACAGATGGAACTTTTTTAAGTAAAAACTCAAGCTCATCTTTAACCCAATGATATTTGCCAGCTGTGCGCAAACGACCTAGCACATTATGCAGTGCGCCAACGTTTGGGGCAATAGACATTTCATTATCATTTAAAATAACAATCATGTCTTTTTGCTCATGTCCAATATGATTTAAAGCTTCCAAAGCCATTCCACCTGTTAAAGCTCCATCACCAATAATCGGAATGATATAATCATCTGTTTTCTTCAGATCTCTTGCAATAGCCATTCCCATTGCCGCTGATAAAGACGTTGAACTGTGACCTGTTTCCCAAACATCATGTTCACTTTCATTTCGTTTCGGAAATCCACATAATCCTTTGTATTTACGTAATGTATCGAATTTACAGGCACGCCCAGTTAAAATTTTATGGACATATGATTGATGTCCAACATCCCATAAAAACTTGTCTTTTGGGCTATCAAAAATTTTATGAAGCGCAATTGTTAATTCAACAACCCCAAGATTCGGACCAATGTGGCCCCCTGTAACGGACAGATTCTCGATCAAAAAGCGTCGAATATCTTCTCCAAGTGACTCTAATTCACTAGTAGACATTTTCTTTAAAAATGCCGGATTTTTTATTGACGTAAGATCCAAATCGGATCACTCACTTTCGTACTTAGTTAGCCACACTACTTTAGTAGCCTTCCTTGAAAAAAGAGCCGCTAACACAAACGTGATAACGGCAAGAAAGAATCACTTTCTAATTTTCAAAAAAAACTAAACACTCCATAGCATAATTGTGACATTATTGTAGCATAAAAACATCTCAAGCTCAATCTTTAGCTTTTGATATTCTTTTATTGCTGACGCCATGCAATGTAATAAGAAAGCTCTTTTAACATGCTATCTTGAATTTCAGCTTTTTCAAGCTCCATAATGGCTTGATCCATATGATACTTTAATTTCTCTTTTGCATTTTCCATACCTAAAAGAGCTGGATATGTTGCTTTATCATTACCTGTATCACTTCCAACAGGTTTACCAAGAAGCTGTTCATTTCCTTCAATATCTAAGATGTCATCTTGAATTTGAAAAGCTAAACCAAGATGATAGCTGAAATTTTTCAAATGACTAAGCTGATCTTCCGATGCTCCAGCAATAATTGCTCCAGCAATAATCCCAAAAGAAAGGAGTTTTCCTGTCTTGTGTTCATGGATGTATTCTAACTCTTTTAACGAAAGCTTTTTCTCTTCGCCTTCAATATCAGCCATCTGCCCCCCAACCATTCCTTCAGCACCTGCTGCACGTGCTAACTCTTCAATCACAAGCAACTTAATTTCTGGAGAAAGGTTAGCTTTTGTTACGATTTGAAAGCTATAGGTTAGCAAAGCATCGCCAGCTAAAATAGCGGCTGCTTCTCCGAACACTTTATGGTTTGTTGGCTTTCCTCTTCTTAAATCATCATCATCCATGCTTGGCAAGTCATCATGAACTAATGAGTATGTGTGAATCATTTCAACAGCACATGCTGCTTCGTAACCAAGGGATTTATCTTTCCCGAATGCTTCAAGCGTTGCTAAAAGAAGAATCGGACGAATGCGCTTTCCGCCTGCTGTTAGAGAGTATAACATCGATTCTTTCAGCAAACTTGGCATCTGCAGCGCTTCGATTTGTGTTGGGAGAAGCTCTTCGACTAACTTTTTATATTCTTTTAAATAGCTCTCAAGCGCGATCATTTGTCACCTTCCTCTCCAACAGAGAAAGGAGCAAGATTTCCATCTTCTTGCAAGATTTGCTCCATTTGCGTTTCAATTTTTTGAAGCCGATCATGACAAAATTTTGAAAGTTTCATTCCTTCTTGAAATCGGTCAATAGCTTCTTCTAAAGGAACGTCACCTTCTTCAAGTTTATCAACGATTTTTTCAAGTTCTTCCATCGCTTCTTCAAATGTATATTCTTTTTCTTCACTCATTCTCACCACTCCTTATGTCTTCTACAAGACAATCAATGGACCCATCTTTCAAGCGTAGCGTTACCGTTTCACCTTTTGCTACACCTTTTGTGCTTTTCACGAGCTTTTCTTCTTCATTGTATACAAGGCTATATCCTCGCTCCATAATCTTTAACGGACTGAGCGCATTTAGCTTTGCCATCTGAGAAGACAACAACATCTTTTTAGCATTCAACACTGTTGTTATATCTTTTTGTAATAAGCGTGTTAAACGTTCTCGTTCTCTGTCAGCTTCTTTTAACCTTGCGTATGGATGATGTGTAAGAAGACGACGCTTTATGTAAGAGAACTTTTCTTCCTTTCTCATAGCAATACGCTTACTTTCCTTATGTAAACGATCAAGCAAAAGATCCAATTGCTGCTCCTTTTGTTCTAGCAGCTTTGTTGGATATCGAAAAGCATACGACTTCTCTGTACGTTCTAAGCGCGTCTTTTTTGCGGTAATATGAGACGAAATTGCTCTTGTTAAGCGAATTTTCCGCTGGCTAATTCGTTCAAGTACCTCCGTTAAATTAGGCACAGCTAGTTCAGCTGCTGCAGTAGGAGTTGGAGCACGCATGTCAGCTACAAAATCAGCAATCGTGAAATCTGTTTCATGACCTACAGCTGAAATAATAGGAAGCGTTGACTCATATATAGCTCGGGCAACTTTTTCATCGTTAAATCCCCAAAGTTCTTCAATAGAACCACCGCCACGTCCGATAATCAGCACATCCGCGTTTATATCCTTCGCTTTTTTAATTCCACTTACAATTGAAGCAGGAGCGCGATCACCTTGTACAAGAGCTGGAATTAAAATAATTTGAGCAACAGGATATCTCCGTTTAATCGTTGTCATAATATCCCTTACAGCTGCTCCTGTTGGAGAGGTCACAACTCCAACGAGGTTAGGATAAAGAGGGAGAGGCTTTTTAATCCTAGGATCAAAAAGCCCTTCTCCCTCTAATTTGTTCTTCAGCTGCTCATAAGCAAGATGAAGACTTCCTACTCCGTCAGGCTGCATGTCGCGAATATAAAGCTGATAATTGCCGCTTCCTTCGTAAACTGAAACTTCTCCCCTTGTAAGAACTTTCATACCGTTTTCAGGGGTAAAAGGCAAATTTTTATTTTGATTCGAAAACATCACAGCAGACATGCGGGCATGCTCGTCTTTTAAGGTAAAATACATATGCCCTCTGCTATGCTGTTTAAAATTTGAGATTTCCCCTTTCAGCCACACATCTTGCAAATGGGGATCAACGTCAAATTTTCGTTTGATATATTTCGTTAAAGCCGTAATTGTTAAAGGCTTTAATTCGCTCATGACACTTCCCCCTTGTTATTAAGAACGAACGCGAGCTTTTGCTGACTGGATTGTATTTTCTAAAAGCATTGTAATTGTCATCGGACCTACTCCACCTGGAACAGGTGTAATAGCACCAGCAACTTCTTTTACTTCTTCAAAATCTACGTCTCCACAAAGCTTTCCATCTACGCGGTTAATTCCAACATCAATCACAACCGCTCCTTCTTTTACATCTTGAGCTTTAACAAAGTTTGGAATTCCAACCGCAACAATTAGGATATCTGCATCTCTTGTGTGCTTTTGCATGTTTTGTGTTCTAGAGTGACAGTATGTTACCGTTGCATTTTCATTTAAGAATAATTGTCCAACAGGTTTCCCAACAATATTGCTGCGCCCAATCACAACAACGTGTTTTCCAGATACTTCAATACCTGTTTTTCTAACCATTTCTAATACGCCATGTGGAGTACATGGCAAGAATGTTTCTTGACCAATCATCATTTTACCAACGCTGATTGGATGAAAACCATCAACGTCCTTTTTAGGAGAAATGCGCTCGATGACAGCATCTTCATTAATATGTTTTGGAAGTGGAAGCTGAACTAAAATTCCATCAATTGCATCATCTTCATTTAACTTGTCAATATGACCAAGTAGTTCTTCTTCTGATACTGTATCTGGAAGTTTGATTGAAACCGAATGAATACCTGTATTTTCACAAGCGCGATGTTTACTGCGTACATATGTTTCTGAAGCAGGGTCTTGTCCAACTAATATAACAGCTAAGCCTGGTTTAACTCCTTGCTCCTTTAGCATTTCAACTTCTTTTTTCATACTTTCTCGCTTCTCACTTGCTAGTTCTTTACCATTAATTAATTGTGCACTCATTGATCATTCTCTCCTTCTCTGTCATCTCTGTATGTTGTTTTATAACTTTATTTTAAATCTTTTATAAAAGATTTTTAACTATTTGATGCTGAGATTTTAGATAATACGCCATTGATAAAACGACCTGATTGATCATCGCCAAACGTCTTTGCAAGTTCGATGGCTTCATTAATGCTTACATTTTTGGGAATGTCTTCTTCATATTTCATTTCATAAACCGCAAGTCTTAAAATAATACGGTCAACGTTCGCTAGACGATCTAGCGTCCATTTTTCAAGGTTTGCGCTAATCAAGCTGTCAATCTCTTCTTTGTTTTCTGACACCCCAAGAACAAGCTGACGTAAAAACGCATCAACCGCTTCCTCTTCTACTACATTGTCAATAGCTTCTTCGGGGCTATTTTGGCCAATCTCACATTGAAAAAGAGCTTGAAGCGCTTTTTCCCTTGCTGTACGTCTTTTCATAAATAGGTATACTCCTTTTTTAACTTATCCAATTATCATATCCTGATAATAGCATAGTTTCCTACCGCGAGTACATAACGTATCCACGTATTGTTATTTTCCGAATCTTCACAGAAATGAGAATTGGAAACAACAAGAAAGAAACTCGCAAAAAAGCTGCTCTTATTGTAAGAGCAGCTCCTTCATTAGATAGAATCAATCTCTTCTTCCTTTTGAGGAGATTCAAAGATTACGCCCACGATATGAACGTTAACTTCTGCTAATTCGAGTGCTGTCATATTTTTCAACGCTTCTCGAATATTATCTTGAACTTGACTTGCAACCGTTGGAATAGAAACGCCATAGTTCATAGAGCAGAACACATCAATTTTAATGCCTTCTTCACTAAGCTCTACTTTGACGCCTTTGCCGTGATTCTTTTTCCCAAGCTTCTCAACAACGCCAGACGCAAAGTTTCCGCGCATTTGGCCAACGCCTGCTACTTCAGATGCGGCAATACCTGCGATAACTTCAATCACTTCAGGAGCGATTTCTACTTTCCCTAACGCATTTTCATTTTCTCCCATATCTAACACATGATTTTCGTTCATAGGCTATTCCTCCTTGAGAATTACTTACTTTTCATTACCTCATGTTCTTCTAGAAACTTCGTATTAAATTCCCCTTCAATGAATTTCTCATGTTGAAATAAATTTAAATGAAACGGAATTGTTGTATCTACGCCTTCAATAACAAACTCGCTTAGAGCTCTTCTCATTCTTGCAACAGCTTCTTCGCGCGTTGGAGCGTGAACAATTAATTTAGCAATCATTGAATCGTAGAAAGGCGGAATTTTATACCCTGAGTATACCGCAGAATCAACACGAACGCCAAAACCGCCTGGAGGAAGATACATATTGATTTCCCCTGGAGATGGCATGAAGTTTTTCGCTGGGTTTTCAGCATTGATACGGCACTCAATTGCCCATCCAGAAAATGTAACGTCTTCTTGCGTATACGAGAGCTTCTCATGGTTTGCCACTTTGATTTGCTCTTTAATTAAGTCAATACCTGTTACCATTTCTGTCACAGGATGTTCAACTTGGATACGCGTGTTCATTTCCATGAAATAGAACTTTCTTTCACGGTAGTCATAGATAAATTCCACTGTTCCAGCCCCTCTATATTGAACAGCTTGTGCTGCTTTAACAGCAGCTTCTCCCATTTTCGCACGCATTTCTCCATCAAGGGCTGGAGAAGGCGTTTCTTCAACTAATTTTTGAAGACGGCGTTGAATACTGCAATCACGTTCACCAAGGTGAATGGTATTACCAAATTCATCTGCCAACACTTGGATTTCAACGTGGCGGAAGTCTTCGATATACTTTTCTAAATAAACCCCTGGGTTTCCAAATGCTGTTGCGGCTTCTTGCTGTGTAATCTCTACACCTTTTCTTAAAGAAGATTCGTCACGCGCAACACGGATTCCTTTTCCGCCTCCGCCTGCTGTTGCTTTAATAATTACAGGATACCCAATTTCCTCTGCAATTGTAACTGCATCTTCCACACTTTCAATAATTCCTTGAGATCCAGGTACAATCGGTACACCTGCTTCACGCATTGTTTCTCTTGCCACATCTTTTGTACCCATTTTTGAAATGGACTCTGATGTTGGTCCAACAAACGTTACGTTACACTCACGGCAAAGCTCAGCAAAGTCAGCGTTCTCAGATAAAAATCCGTAACCAGGGTGAATCGCATCACATCCTGTAAGCATTGCAACACCCATGATATTTGTGAAATTTAAGTAACTGTCTTTTGAAGCGGTAGGACCTACACAATATGCTTCATCAGCAAGACGAACGTGCAGTGACTCTTTATCTGCTTCTGAATAAATCGCAACAGACTCGACATTTAATTCTTTACATGCACGGATAATTCTTACGGCAATTTCTCCGCGGTTCGCAATAAGCAATTTTTTTATCATAATTGATCTCCCTTTATTCTGGTTTAACTAAGAAAAGTGGTTGACCATATTCTACAAGCTGACCATTTTCAACAAGTATTTCAACGATTTCACCTGTTACTTCAGCCTCAATTTCGTTGAATAGTTTCATCGCTTCCACAATACAAACTACGCTATCTTGTTTAACTTTGGTTCCCGTTTGAACATATGGACCTGCTTCTGGTGAAGAAGAATTATAAAAAGTTCCAACCATTGGTGATGTAATTTTATGAAGGTTGCTCTCTTCTTTTTTCTCTTCTGTATGTACCGGTTGTTGTGGTTCATTTTGTTGCACAACAGGCTGCACTGATGGCTGAGCCGGTGTTTGTTGAACAGGCTGTTCCTGAATAACTACTTTCTGTTGTGCTGCAAGAGCACCCTTCTTTTTTAACTTAATTTTTGATCCTTCATGCTCGTACATAAATTCTTCGATAGATGACTGATCAACAAGGCGAATAATTTCGCGAATCTCTTGAATTTTTAACATCTCTGTTACACTCCATTTCATCGACTAGTGAATACTTAACATCATACGCTAACTGTCCTTAAAATTTCAACAGCCGTATGCTTTTGACAACCGTCCTTTTCTATTTTAAGTAAACTTCTTTTCTTTGACAATGTACTAGTTATTACCTAGTGTTATCATTAACTATTATATTTCAGTCTTGCTTCGGATGCAAAATAAGTTCAAATAAAAAAAGGCGACAGAAGTCGCCTTTTTTTATTTCATTATTTAACAGGCTCAAATTCTACCGCTACTTTCTTAGCTCCAATTTCTTGCGTCACGATATTCATAATTTCATTTGCTTGTTTTTTGCTATCTTCTTTTGATTTTACAACGATACGTACCCCATTATCTTCAGCGCGTACAAGGGCATCCTCATACCCTTTTTCTTTGATTAATGTTTCAATTGTTTGCTCTTTTTCATTGAGTTTTGAAAGTTCTTCTACTTTGTCCTTTGCTTCACTTTTCTCTTCTACTGAAGCCTCATTTGATGCGACAACGTCCTCAAGTTTCTCAATTTCTTTACTTCTCTCGTCTGTAATTTGCATGCGCATCGCCAAAAATTGGTCTTCATTTTCCACAGTTGAAACAACTGTTTCACCGTTTTTCTCTGTTGTTGAAGCTCCCTTTTGCTCTGTTTCTTTATCCGTTTGCTTTGCGCTCTCTTTTTCTTTACTTTCTTCTTTATCTGTAAAAGCGACGTTATCACTCTGTGGGCTTGGAGACGTAATATAATAAACAGATAAAACAACAACTAAGCTAAGCATTGTTAATAACCAAACGGTTTGTTTTTTCAGCAACATAAAATTTAATCCCCCTTCGTCTTTTTAGGCGTGACTGCCACGCGATGACTTGGAACATCAAGTACTCTCGTAACTGCGTCCACAACCGACTTTTTCACTTTTATATTATCAGCTCCCTTCGCAACGACAAGAACGCCCCTAATATCAGGTTTTAGTGTTTTTACAACAACGGGCTGTTCCTTATCACCGTTACGAACAATAACGAGCTGTTGATCCACTGAGTTATCTTCAATATTCCTTGTACCGCCTTCACGATCATTTTCTTCTGTTGTTTGACTTTGGTTTACTGTGTTATGCTCATAAACTTTCTCTTCTGTAGCATCAACATTTACAAATACTTGCACATTATCAACGCCAATCATACTTTCTAGCACATCTGTAAGTTCTGCTTCGTATTTTTTTTCATAGTCTGAAATTGTTCTAGCCTGCTTTTCTTTTCCACTTCCAAACGTTTCTACTTCCTCTGTTTCTTGTTGGCTATCTCCTGAGCCTTTCGTTTCAACGGCGTCTAGTTTTGTTGTTGAGCTTTGAAAATTCCCATAGAGCATGACAAAAACCCCAGCGGCCAAAAGTAAAATCACATATGCAAGCTTGCGGTTTTTCTTAGGTGGATCTGAAGAAGATAGTCTCGCTAAGAAGTTCTTTTTCTTGTTGCTCTCCTTATCGCTCATCTGCTTCTCCTCCTCCCATTGTGACTATAATTTGTTTTTTATCCATATCCCATTTTTTAGAAAGAAAACTTTGTACTTTCTTTAGCTTCTCGTCGTTTTCTGTTTTCTCTTTTTTAATAGGTTCCGACGTATTAATGGAAACAACTTCAACTTCTGAGACTGATGCTGTATGCTTATTCTCCTTTGGCTGAACAGACAGAGAGATGGAACTAATATTTTCAAAACTTTTTTCACCTTTCTCGTCTTTCATATGAACTTCTACGCCTGAAACTTCTACTCCATACTCCTTCACCAACTCCTCTTTTACTCCCTCTTCTAGTTGGACAGCCATCTGTTCTAAAATATATGCATCTTGTGACGCTTGTATTTCTTTTTTCTTTAAATCTAGCAAATTTTTTGAAGAGTTTTCTTGAGAGATAGAAGAAGAGTTAATGGCGGTAAACAGTTTATCAACGTTCACTTTGAATATGCTGAAAACAGGTGTCAAAATAATAAGCATAAGAAGTAGACCAATAACCATCTTTGCGTACTTCTGCATAGATGAGCTTGGTAACAACAGATCAATAATGGTAGCAAGCAAGATAAACAGAATAATATTTGTAACCCATTCTGTTAACGCTCCCATCAACACCCTCCTTATCTGACCATCATCGTAATATTACTTGCAGTAATAACAAGCGTAATACATAAGAAAAACATTAAAGAAACAACAGCAAGAGCAGCAAAAATATAAATAACGCTTCTGCTAATGATACTCAAACAGGAGATGATTGGTCCTCCTCCAACAGGCTGGATCAGAGCTGCAGCAAGCTTGTAAATAATCGCAATTGAAAGGAGTTTAAGAGCAGGAAAAGCTGTAATAAAAAGTAAAATCGCTACTCCAACAAGGCCCACCGTATTTTTCAATAGAAGAGAGGCACTTAATACTGTATCTGTTGCATCTGTAAACATCCGTCCTACAACAGGAACAAAGTTTCCTGTAATAAATTTTGCGGTTCTCACAGTGATCCCATCTGCTACAGCCGAGCTTGTCCCCTGAACAGAAATAACGCCTAAAAAAATAGTGAGAAACCCACCAAGAACTCCAATACTCACATTTCTCATAAGCTGAGCAAGCTGTGTCACTTTGTATTGTTCTGAAATTGTACTTACAATGCTTAACAGGGCAGAAAGAAATAAAAGCGGCATTACAACATACTGAATAAGCAATCCGCTTGTGTTCATAAGAAAAATAATAACTGGATGAAAAAAAGCAGCTGACATCACGCCTCCCGAAGAAGCCATAAGAGCTAGAAGAAGAGGAATAAGCGCGATAATGAAATGAATCATCGTCTGTATGGCTTCCGTTGCATATGAGATAGCAATGTGGAAGCTATTTAAAGCAATAACAATAAGCACAAGATAAACAAGTGCATAAGCTACTTTACTAACGGTTGTTTTCTCAAATGCATTCTGAAGATTCTGGAGGAATACGCAAAAGATTGTGAGCATAATGAGCGTACCGAGGAGTTTTCCATTTGCAATAATTTCGTGAAGAAAGAACTTCATAAGCCCTTTCAACCACTCCTCTAGCGAAAGTTCTTTGTCTCCTTTCAAAAACTCGACAAGACTTCCTTTCTGACTTTCCGGCAAAAAACCACCATACTCTGTCATGATATTATTCCAAAACCCTTTTATCTCATCAATGCCAAGCTGATCCACTTGTTTATCTACCATTTCATCAGCATTTGGAAAAGCTTGTACACTGTCAGGTAGAAAAAAAAGAAAAAGCAGCAATACTAAACAAAATAAGCTTTTTTTCTTTTTCATGTGCGCACCTCAATCCTCATTCATTAGGTTGTTGGCAACATTGAAATAATGGTTTCAATCACAACTGTTAAGATTGGTATTGCCATTGATAAAATGAGGATTTTCCCTCCTAACTCGATTTTTGAAGCAATGGAACCTTGTCCAGCATCTTTCGTAATTTGAGCGCCGAATTCAGCAATATAAGCAATCCCAATAATCTTTAAAATAGTTTCTACATATATAACATTGACCCCGGCTTGACGCGAAAGGACTTCAACCATTCCAATAATTTCGCTGATTTTATCAACGAGAAACAAGAAAATAACGCAGCCAACAAATACAACAAGAAGAAAAGCGATGGAGGATTTTTGTTCTTTTAAAATAATCGTTAAAAACGTGGCAATTAAACCAAGGCCAACAATTTGGATCATTTCAATCTCCCATCACCTCCTTTAGCCTTGAAAAAGGAATACAGATTTAATTTTTTGAAACAAGTCTTGTACAATTGACGCGACCATAAACAAAATATAAATAAAACCAATGAGCGTAACCCAGTTTGCAAAATCTTTTTTGCCCATTTGTTCTAGAACGGTTACTAAAAAAGCAACGATAATGCCTACTCCGGCAATTTGAAAAATGGTATTGATGTCTACCCCCATTTTGTTTCATCCTCCTACAGCTACAGTAATAAAATGACTAACAATAACCCTGTTAGGAACCCTAGGCTTTTCACCATCTTCTCGTAGCGCGTTTGCCTGTCAACAGCGTCTGCTTCCTCCCGCTCTAAATGGTTAAGTGTTAACACAATATGCTTTTGCTGTGAATACCGATCATGCTGTCCGAGCGTCTGTCCAAATTGTTTTAAAGCTTCTTTCTCCCCTTGCTTTAAAGCAGTTAGACGCCAATTTTCTTCTATACTAAGCAGCCAAGCCTCTCCAGCACTTTTTTGACCTTTTTCTAAATATGTTGCAAAAGAGTCAAAAAAGGAAGCGATTGGTTTTGGTACTTGTTCTGTTAATAAACGGGCAATCTGTGGTAGAGGACGATGACTATACATAATTTCTGCCTCAAGTGATCTTAGAGCACTTTTAAGCTGGCGAAGCTGTTTTGGTCTTGCATTGAGCTGTTTTGCGAGATCAAATCCAAACCATGTTGTCGCAACTAAAATAAACAAAGCCCCAAAAAGTTTCATTTTCTTACACCTTCTATTCCATCTTTCTTTCGTTTTACTTCCTGCTGAAAAATCCCTTCGACAGTGCCAGGTCCATTTCGATTTGAAAGAAGTACAAAACGGTCGATAATGCAAGCGTCTATTAGCGCTTTTAATGAAGGCCTTGTTGCCATATCTTTAACAGAGCTTCCATGAGCAGTTAAAATTAAGCTAACTCCTGCATGAACAGCTTCCAAAATAGCTTCTGTATCTTCTACTCGTCCAACTTCATCTACAATAAGAACGTTCGGACTCATTGAACGAATCAACATCATCATTCCTTCTGCTTTTGGACATGCATCAAGCACATCAACCCGAGGGCCAAACGTATGCTGTGGCACTCCGTCAAGACAGCCTGCAATTTCCGATCGTTCATCTACAATCCCCACTTTTTGCGAAGGAATTCTTTTTCTTTCTACTCCTGTGCTAACAAGGCGGGCAAGATCTCTTAGCATGGTTGTTTTCCCAGATTGAGGAGCTCCAATAATGACTGTGTTTAACCATTTACGATCGTAAAGACTGTCGATTAGACTTTCTCCAATTCCAATTTTCTCACGTGCAATTCGAATGTTTAATGACGTAATATCACGAATTGCTTTTACTTTGCCATTCTCAGTAATGACCCGCCCCGCTAGTCCGACACGGTGTCCACCTTTTATTGTGATATAGCCCTTTTGTAACTCTTCTTCAAGCATGTACATCGATGATTGACTAAGTTGACTAAGCATATATACGAAATCCTCTTTTACAGGTAATACGGAATAAAAAATAGGCTCGTCTTTTTTGATTAATTCAATAGGACGGTTAATCCTTAGCCGAATTTCTTGCACATCTTCATCTATATAGCGCCTGAGGAGCTCTACGACATGTTGAGGAAGTACACTTAAAACTGATTCCATCCTTAATCCCCTCGCCTACTTAGTTATTTTCAATGTATGCAAGCTTGGCTATTTTAATGCCAGAACGCTATTTGTAAATGCCAATAAAAATAAATGCTACTCCAAGGCCAATAAACACAAACTTTCCATATGAAAGCTGATCTGCGATGGAAAATAGACCAATTGAAATAGAGGCCAACATAACGAGCGGCCCAATTAAAGCTAATAAGCTGTTGATAAAAAGAGCTTTCTTGACATCGTTCCCAAAAAGAATAAGTACTGCTGCTGTTAGCTCAATAAATCCTGAGATAAAGCGCAAACACGCCATCGTAATAATTGTTGTATCAAACATATTCCAAAAAGGCCTCATCTGTTCACTTCTCCTCGCCTAAGAGCAAAATATTAGTACAACCTATGCTTTTTTTTGACTTTTATGCACAAAAAAAAGCAAGAGCCTAATAGGCCCTTGCTTTTTAATTTCAATTAAGCACGTGATACGTAACTTCCATCGCTTGTATTAACAACAAGAACGTCTCCTTGGTTTACGAAGAATGGAACTTGAACAACTAAACCTGTTTCAACTGTTGCAGGTTTTGTTCCACCTGAAGCCGTATCTCCTTTAATACCTGGTTCTGTTTCTGTTACTGTTAGCTCAACGCTATTTGGAAGCTCAACACCTAATGTTTCGCTTTCATACATCATAATGCTTACTTCCATGTTTTCTTTTAAGAACTTAAGCTCATATTCAATTTGAACTTCCGGAAGTTCAATTTGATCATATGTGTTTGTATCCATGAATACGTGTTGATCACCATTTGCATATAGATACTGCATTTTGCGATTATCGATTCGTGCTTTGTTTACTTTTTCACCTGCACGGAATGTTTTCTCTTGGACAGCTCCTGTACGAAGGTTACGAAGTTTAGAGCGAACAAATGCAGCTCCTTTTCCTGGCTTAACGTGCTGGAACTCCATTACTTGCCAAATTCCTCCGTCTACTTCGATTGTTAACCCTGTACGAAAATCATTTACTGAAACCATCTAATAGTCCTCCTAGTTTACCTTTATAAAATAATAAGTTCTTTTGGGGCATATGTTAAATTTTCATTGCCTTCATCTGTTATGAGCAAATCATCTTCAATTCGAACGCCGCCTACATTTGGTATGTAAATACCAGGCTCAACGGTTACAACCATACCAGGCTCTAGTACAGTATCAGAACGAGTTGAAAGAGCGGGACCTTCATGAACTTCAAGACCAATTCCATGGCCTGTGGAGTGCCCAAAGTATTCCCCATATCCATGTTCTATAATATAGTCACGCGATAAGGCATCGGCTTGAACTCCTGTAATACCTTTTTTAATACCGTCAACGCCACGCAACTGCGCCTTTAGAACGATGTCATAAATGTTCTTCAATTCATCACTAACGTCGCCAACAGCAACTGTTCTTGTAATATCTGAACAATACCCTTTATAGTACGCACCAAAATCAAGCGTTACAAGCTCGCCTTCCTTAATCACTTTTTCGCTAGCAGCTCCATGTGGTAAAGCGCTTCTATACCCTGAAGCAACTATTGTATCAAATGAAGAAGACGCTGCGCCATGTTTTCTCATATAAAATTCAAGCTCATTTGAAACCTCAAGCTCCGTTACACCGGGTTTGATGTACGATAAAATATGATTAAAAGCTTCGTCTGTTAACTTGGTAGCTTCCTTTAATATCTTAATCTCTTCACTAGTCTTAATCAAGCGTAAGTTTTCTACAAGACCTGAGACAGGAACAAGTTGGGCCGAGATTTCCTTTTGGTATGTGGAGAAGTCAGCGTACGTAATTGCATGTTCTTCAAATCCTAGCGCTTCGATTCCTAACTGTTCAACGACAGAAGCAATTTCTTTTGCAATTGGTCCAGTATGTTTGACAATTTCAAATCCTTCTGTTTGCTTTGTTGCTTGTTCTATGTAGCGAAAGTCTGTAATAAAGACGGCTTTTTCTTTTGAAATGACAACAACTCCAGCACTTCCCGTAAAGTTTGTCATGTAACGACGATTGTATTTACTTGTGATAAGAAGACCGTCAATTCCTCTTTGTTCAAAGCTTCCACGAAGTTTTACTAGTTTTTCTGACATGCTATTCCTTCCCTTCCGCGATATTCTTTAAAGCATTAATTCCCATTTCATATCCAAACAATCCAAACCCAACGATCTGACCTGCACTTACTGGTGCAATAACAGAGGTATGGCGGAATTCTTCTCTTGCATGAACATTTGAAATATGAACTTCTACAACCGGAATGTTAAGGCTTGCAATACAATCGCGAATCGCATAGCTATAATGAGTGAAAGCACCCGGGTTTAGGAGTACTCCATCACATGTTTCATTTGCTTTGTACATAGCATCAATAATTACACCTTCATGGTTGGATTGAAGAAAATCCAGAGAAAGGTCGAGAGCTTCCCCTTTTGTTTTTAAGCTGTTTTCTAAATCTACAAGCGTTGTACTTCCGTAAATTTCAGGCTCGCGCTTCCCTAAATAGTTTAAATTTGGTCCATTTATAACTAAGAATTGTTTCATAGCACTCTCCCTTTGCTTCAAAAAATTCCGTTCTTTCTTTATCTTATCATAAAGAAGGCGCTATAGCTTATGAGGAAGCACTAATTCGTCGCAATTCAGATTCTTCATACGAAATAGAATACCCAATAAAAATTCCATAGAGCAAGTAAAAACAAAAAGATGTAATGATGGTATCTTTACTAAGGTCTGTAATCTCTTTTAAATTTGGAAAAATCGGATTTAACAGAAAGAAAACAAAGCCCCAAAGTATAATACCATATGCCGCCCCAACCCACATGCTTTCAAATTTTCGTAGTAGTGCATAGTAAATAAGTGCAACAGGAATAGAAATAATGGCAAGGAGAATAATTCCAATAATATGTCCAATGATGTGATGTTTCCATTCTCCAAATGTCCAAGGCTCTAAAATAAGATTTGCTCGAATTTCACTCAAATTTAACACATATGCAATGTAGCTTAAAATACCAAACAAAACTCCTGCCGAAATACCAATCACAATCGCTTTATTCATAAAAGAAGGAAGCTTTTCTTTTTTCTCTTGATTTTTTTCCATCTTTTCTCACCTCACTAATTTTAGTATAATCTTTTTACCTAGATTCTATTTGCCTTTATATTGTTTGTTAGTTTTAGTCTAATTATCATAAAATTTGTCTAAACTAGAGAATATACAACAACCTAGAGGTTTCTTGCCTTTTCTTGTAGAATATAAATGACACAAAGAAAAAAGAAATTTGAATGAACTGTTCTTTACTGAAATAATTTAGTTAATACACAATTCATTAGTTAGGTTGGTGTTTGTACATCATGGCTCAAAATTCAAAACCCGTTTACGGTGGGCAGGCTGTTGTGGAAGGTGTTATGTTTGGTGGTAAAACCTCGTGCGTTACGGCTATCCGCCGAAAAGATCAAAGCATCGATTTCTTTGAAGCTCCCCGTAAATCATCACCATTTCTGAAAAAAATTAAAAAGGTTCCTTTTCTTCGCGGTATTGCGGCTATTGTTGAAGCTACAGCGAACGGTTCTAAACATCTCAATTTTTCATCAGATCGCTTTGATCTTGATCCTAGTGAAGATGAAAAACTGAAAGAGAAAAAAGAATCAAAGCTAACTATGATTCTTGGCGTGGCTGTTATAGGCGTTCTCTCTTTTATCATTGGTAAAGTGTTAATGACACTTGTTCCCGTATTTTTAGCAGAACTAACAAGGCCCATTTTTTCTTCAGATGTGGCACAGATAGTTGTTGAATCTTTCTTCAAATTTTTATTGATTATCTGCTATATTTTCTTAATCTCGCAAACGCCGCTTATAAAACGAGTATTTCAGTATCACGGGGCGGAACATAAGGTTATTAATGCGTACGAAAAGGGAATAGAGTTAACAATAGAAGGTGTACAGTCCCAGTCCCGTCTTCATTACAGATGCGGAAGTAGTTTTATTCTATTTACTGTTATTGTTGGTATGTTCGTTTATTTACTAGTTCCAACTGATCCACTTTGGGTAAGGATTGTAAATCGCCTCGCTCTTATCCCCGTTGTTCTTGGTCTTTCTTTTGAAGTATTGCAATTAACAAACAAACTAAGCTCTTTCCCTGTTCTAAAATATTTAGGTTACCCAGGGTTATGGCTTCAGCTCTTAACAACGAAAGAACCAAAAGACGATCAAGTAGAAGTTGCGATTGCTTCTTTCTCACGCCTACTTGCTCTTGAAGAAAAAAAAGCCGGAACAACCCAAAATAAAGTTGTGTAAAACTTTTTTACAATAAATAGTGTACATCTTTGGTGGAGGTGAAGATAATGAGACGTTCTTTTGTTACGTATGTTGTGTACGCCGTCATTACACTTGGGGTAGTTGGTTTTCTGTATACAATTTTGTTTGAACCAGGGAGTCTCTTACGCTCTATCGGAACAATCTTTTTCTTCTTGATTATTTTTTATCTCGTATATCGCTTTGTTTTAGGCCGTCGTCAGCCCTCCAGTTCTCCGTATGATCGAAAATACGCTCAAGCCGTAAAGCAGTCAAAATCTCGTTTGAGAGCGCGAGAAAAAGCTAAAGTTAAGCCAAAAAAGCGTATGATTAAAAATCCAAAAATCACGCCTATTCAAGGTAAAGCCAAAAATCTTGGTCAGTCTTTTACGAAAGAACGAAAACGTAGCTCAAGTCACTTAACGGTCATCGAAGGTAAAAAAGGTAAAAAGAAAAACAGAGCTCTTTTCTAATAAAAAAACCAGGTGACAGCTGTCACCTGGTTTTTTAATATGTCCACGTTTTCAAAAAGGCATTTGCACGCTCTCTGCCTAAAGAAATCAATTCTTCTTTTTTTTCTTCTGTTAACCCAAATTCCGTTGTAAGCGTGGAATCAACCGGCAGAAAAATAATATCTCGTTCATGCTTTTTAGAAATATGTCTAGCATCATGTGCATTTTTCATCGTATCAAAAAGAGCACCAAATAAGTCAATTGCATTATGGATTTCAGCTGACTGCACACTATCTTCAGGAGAGCTAAACTTCACTCCTAGAACAGGACGTACTTTTGGTTGATCTCGTTTTTGAAACAGCCACATTGGAAAATTACTTAGCACTCCACCGTCTACAATTATTTTGACTCCTGAGTTTGCTTTTAGCTTTACAGGTTCAAAAAAGTAAGGTAAGCTACAGCTCATTCTCACAGCTTTAGCTACAGAAAATTTCTCAGGGTTAATTCCGTAGCTTGGCAAGTCATCTGGAATTACGACAATCTTTCCATCCGTAATATCTGAAGCAATAATACGTAAAGCATGTTTTGGCACATCTCCAAATGAATATATTCCTCTTGCTTTTAACTTTTCCTCTATCCAAAGTTCAAGGCGATCTCCTTTATATAAACCAAGGCGCCAATATAAAAGAAGCCATTTCCCCCACTTTGCAGGCAAAAGAGAGGCTCTGCTGTCTAACAAATCACTGAGCTCCATTTCTTCTAACATTTTTTGTATATCTCTACTTGTATAGCCTGCAACAATAAAAGCAGAAATAATTGCTCCTGCGCTCGTTCCTGCCAACCTGCGATAAATAAGTCCTTTGTTTTCCACTGCTTGAAGAGCTCCCACAAGTGCAAACCCTTTAATACCGCCTCCTGCAAAAACGCCGTCTATGTACAAGGTTTCACCCCTTCAAAATCCGCCTTTTTACATTTTTAATCGCACCTTTCTTTCTTTATGCACGTCTTTATAAAAACAATAAAAAAACGTTAAGCACTTGGTGCTTAACGTTTCTATATTTATTGTTCACTTTTACGCTGTGTTGCACGAAGAGCTTCAACACGCGCTTCATTTTCTTCAAAATATTGAACGAGATCACCAATACGATCAATTGAATTCCAGCTTAAATGATGCTCAATTCCTTCAACATCCTCATAAATATTCTCTTCATCAACACCAATGATTCGAAGTAATTGCTCAAGCAATTCATGGCGATATACGAGACGCTTCCCAATTTTTTGGCCTTTTGCTGTTAAAATTAAGCCGCGATATTTCTCATAAATTAAATATTCGTCTTTATCAAGCTTTTGAACCATTTTTGTTACTGAGGAGGGATGAACAGCCAAGGCTTCTGCAATATCCGATACTCGGGCATACCCTTTGTCTTCAATTAGCATATAAATTTGTTCAATATAATCTTCCATACTTGGCGTTGGCATAACTTCTCCTCCATTATTTCCATTTGTTTTATGTAAAACTGCATTTAAATTTTACTATACAATAACCTTAAAAACAAGCAACGACAATAGCAAATCAACCGAGGAGAGAGCCCCGGTTGATTTACGTTGTTTTCTTTATAGGCCACATTTTAACTGAGCGTTACAATTTGTGCATGTATTACAACCGCCAAGTTCCTCAACGATTCCCTCACGACAAACTGGGCACGTATCTCCAACTTCAGAGCCATACGTTACTTCCTCAGCTTCCTTTGTTTTTTGTACAGAAACTTTTGTCTCAGTTTCTTCTTCAAACGAGTTATCTTCTGCTTTTAAAGAAAGAACTTGAGCGTCGCGACTTCCGTCTACATATACTGTACCGCCCTTTGCTCCACCTTTATATAAACGCTCGTATACTTTTTGAACTTGTTCAACTGTATAACCGCGTGGTGCATTAACCGTTTTACTTATTGAACTGTCAACCCAACGCTGAATGACACACTGTACGTCAGCATGTGCTTCAGGTGAAAGACTCATTGCAGATACAAACCAGTGTGGCAATTTATTTTCGTCAGCTTCAGGATGTGCATCAAGATACTCCTGAACGATATCTGCTTTTACTTCAATAAACTTACCAAGGCGTCCACTTCTAAAGTAAGAGAAAGAGAAATATGGCTCAAGACCTGTTGATACACCGACCATTGTTCCTGTGCTTCCTGTTGGAGCAACAGTTAGAAGATGCGAGTTGCGGATTCCATGCTCTTTTACGCTATCTAAAATATCAGCAGGCATCTTGCTCATATAACCTGTTCTTGTAAAGTTTTCTCTGAGTTCTTGCGTTTCTTCCTCATTTTCCCCAACAAGGAATGGAAAGCTCCCTTTTTCTTTGGCAAGCTCTACAGAAGCACGGTAAGCTGTTGTTGCAATTGTTTCAAAAACACGATTAACAAGCTCATTTCCTTCTTTTGAACCGTACTCTGTTTCACAATAAATAAGTAAATCATGAAGTCCCATTACGCCAAGACCAACACGTCGTTCCCCAAGGGCTTGCTTACGATTTGGCTCAAGGAAGTAAGGAGTAGCGTCGATTACATTATCTTGCATGCGCACGCCTACTTCTACAGTTCTTTTTAACTTCTCAAAATCTACTGTTTTATTCTTTTTATCCGCCATTTGTGCTAAGTTCACAGCAGCTAAGTTACAAACACTATATGGTGCAAGAGGCTGCTCACCGCAAGGGTTTGTAGCTACAACTTGTTGACCATATGCACTTGCATTTGTCATATCATTAGCATTATCAATGAAGAAAACACCAGGTTCTGCTGAATATGTTGCACAAATGTTAATCAAATTCCAAAGCTCTTTTGCTTTGATTTTACGATATGTGCGTACACTGTATCCTTGTTCTTTCCATTTACGTACGTCTCCAACTTCATGCCAGTTTTCATTGTAGGCATTCATTTCTTCTTCTGAATAAGCCTCAACGTCTGGGAAACGAAGTTCATACTCTGTATCGTTTTCAACAGCTTCCATGAATTCTTTTGTTAAACAAACAGAAATGTTTGCTCCTGTTAGAAACTCAGCATTATGAACGCTGTATGTTCCACCTGCAGCTAATTTCTCTTTTGCATCTTCAATCACTTTTGCAGGAAATCCACCTTGTCCAGGAATGTTTTCATAATTTAAGATGCCTTGATACATGTCACGCTCATTTGCTGTAAATGGTGTAAACTTCAGCTTGTCCCCCGCCGCTTTTTTAATTCCTTCATCTTTTGTTGTTTGAATTAAGAAGCGTAAAATACGTGGATTTTGCATTTTAGAAATAATGAATTCCACAATATCTGGGTGCCAGTCAGCAAGCATAATCATTTGCGCTCCACGACGAGATCCACCTTGTTCAACAAGATGGGTTAGCTTTGCAATATCATCTAACCATGATACAGATCCGCTTGATTTTCCGTTGACGCCTCTAGCAAGTGTGTTGCGTGGGCGAAGAGTAGAGCCATTTGTGCCAACTCCTCCACCTCTGCTCATAATTTCCATCACTTGCTTGCGATGTTCTGAAATTCCTTCGCGTGAATCTTTTACATATGGCATAACATAGCAATTGAAGTATGTAACATCTGTGTTAGCCCCTGCTCCATACAATACGCGTCCTGCCGGTACAAAATTTGTACTTTTTAATTCTTCATAAAAAGCTTGAAACCATTTTTGGCGCTTCTCTTCTGTTTTCTCTGATGAAGAAAGACCAACTGCATTTCGTTTAGCAATTTGCTCATAAAAAATTTCAAGCGGCTTTTCCATTACGTCTAGTGAACGTTCAACAATTCCAGTTTGAACTTCAAGCTCGTCCGTTAAAGAACCGCGAAATTCTTCTTCAATCCATACTTTTGCTGTTTTTTTCTCCCAGTTAATAGAACGAATAAATCCTAGACCGCGCGCAGGGAATTTAGGATCGTCTTTGACTGTTAATACAACGAAGTCTCCCTCTGTTAACGTCACCTTTTTCGTATCTTTGAACGAATATCTGTCAAGCATTACAAGTCTTGACACGCCTTTATGAGTCATATTCATATCTGCTGTAATTTCATGCACTTGAGGAAATAAACCAATATCCTTATTTAATTTCTCAATGTTCACTTTTGGTTCCTCGTTTAGAACAACAGTCATACACACATCTCCCTCTTACTTGTACTATATTATTAAAGCTAACATAAAAGGACCGACTAATCAATATATAGTATTCATCAATAAACGACATACTATATATTGATTTTTTGTCAAGTCCTTTTCGGAATTTGCTTATTTTTTTAAAACACAACTTTTTTATTGTACACTTTTTTGAAGCAAAATGGGAGAGAGATTATCTACGGTAATTCCATTCATCTTTAGCATATTTATCCAAAGCTAATTTCTTAACGTAGGCTTCTTCTTCTTCTGAAAGGATGTATTCTTCTAATTTGATGTTCAATCCTTTTTCAAAACCTCTTTTAAAAGCCTCATTTGCCTCTTCAATTGAAACAATCCGTCCAGCTACATCATTTACTGCAACTGCTTTATTCCGAAAAGATTTTCTCATTCTCTCTTTCACACGTTCACTTGGATAATGGAACATGCTAAAAAGCGCTTCCTCATCAATTGAAAGCAAGATAGAACCATGTTGAAGAATGACCCCTTTTTGACGAGTTTGTGCACTTCCTGCTACTTTACGTCCTTCAACAACAAGTTCGTACCATGAAGGAGCATCAAAACAAACCGAAGATCTTGGATTTTTTAATCCTTCTTTTTCTTCTTCTGTTCGTGGAATTGCAAAGTAAGCGTCTAAACCAAGCGCGCGAAATCCTTCTAAAAGACCTTCTGAAATTACTCTGTATGCTTCTGTAACCGTATGTGGCATGCTTTTGTGTTGCTCAGATACAATAACGCTATACGTGAGCTCATCGTCGTGTAGAACGCCTCTACCGCCTGTTGGCCGTCTTACAAATCCAAGTCCGCGTTTTCTTACTTCTTCAAAATTCACTTCTTTTTCTGCTTTTTGAAAATAACCGATTGATAAAGTTGCTGGGTCCCATCCATAAAAACGAATAGTTGGTGGAATTTTGCCTTCACTATGCCAATCAAGTAAAGCTTCATCAAGAGCCATATTATAATACGGTGAATGTTTACTCCAATTAATAAAACACCAAACTTCTGTCATCTTTCTCATCCCTAACTTTTTTCTTTTTTCGACACTTATTTTTTGAACATTCTTATACAGTTTATCAAAACCAATTTGTCGTGCAAAGAATTTAGGTGGTTGCTTTACTTCTTTTAAAGAGAACTTATATAATAGAGATATCTCGTATTTTAGTAGTCACATGAAAGAGAGGATTATGTTTGATGGAAGGCATTTACGTCATTTTAATTTTATTAGGAGCTTTTATCGTATACTCGATCATTATGCTTCTCATGCAACGCCGCATTATGAAATCGTTAACGGAAGCAGAATTTCGCGCTGGGTACCGTAAAGCGCAGCTTATTGATATTCGCGAACAAAAAGACTTTGAAGGTGGGCACATTTTAGGAGCTCGTAATATCCCGCTTTCACAGCTAAAAATGCGTATTAAAGAGCTTCGTCCAGATCAGCCTGTCTATCTTTACGATCAAGCTGGCATTCGTACAGGAAAAGCAGCACAAATGATTCGTCGTCATCGTGGAATTAAAGACATTTATCAGTTAAAAGGCGGCTTTAAACTTTGGACAGGCAAAGTAAAAACAAAGAAAAAATAATGGATTACACATAAGAAAAGGATGGAGAATACTCTCCATCCTTTTTGATTGTTAAATTTTCACTTCTTCTTTTTTATAACGTAAAACAGGCTTACGAGCTGCAAGTGTTTCATCAAGACGTCCAATAACCGTTGTGTGCGGGGCTTCTTGCACAATTTCAGGGTTATCTTCTACTTCTTTTGCAATCGTAATCATTGCTTCAATGAAATTATCCAATGTTTCTTTTGATTCTGTTTCCGTTGGCTCAATCATCATACCTTCTTCTACATTTAACGGGAAATAAATTGTTGGAGGATGATAACCGAAATCAAGAAGTCGTTTCGCCATATCAAGCGTTCTTACTCCTAAATGCTTCTGTCGCCTTCCAGATAGTACAAATTCATGCTTGCAATGCCGATTAAATGGTAAATCAAAATAAGGAGCAAGCTTACGCATTAAGTAATTTGCGTTGAGAACCGCATACTCTGATACAGCCTTGAGTCCGTCTCCACCCATTGTGCGAATATATGTATAAGCTCGCACATTGATCGAGAAATTCCCATAATACGGCTTAACACGACCAATGGACTTTGGAATGTTATAGTCAAACGTATAACCATTTTCTTTTTTGATTAACACTGGCTTTGGTAAGAAAGGAATAAGCTCTTTTTTCACTCCAACAGGACCAGAACCAGGGCCACCTCCACCATGAGGACCTGTAAATGTTTTATGCAGATTCAAATGAACAACATCAAATCCCATATCTCCTGGACGTGCTTTACTTAATACAGCATTCAAATTTGCTCCATCATAATAAAGTTTCCCGCCTGCATCGTGAACAATTTGAGCCATTTCAATAATATTTTCTTCAAACAAACCAAGCGTGTTCGGGTTTGTAAGCATAAGAGCTGCTGTATCCTCTCCAACAACCTGCCGGAGATGATTTAAATCTACAAGACCGTTTTCATCTGATTTCACAGTAATGGTTTCAAAACCAGCTACAGTAGCTGAAGCAGGATTTGTTCCATGTGCAGAGTCTGGAACAATCACTTTTGTTCGGTTAAAATCTCCTTTTTCTTCATGGAAGGCACGAATAAGCATAAGTCCTGTCCATTCTCCGTGAGCTCCTGCTGCAGGCTGCAACGTGACCTCATCCATTCCGGTAATTTCCTTCAAACTCTCCTGAAGGTCAAATAAAAGAGCGAGAGCTCCTTGAACACTTTCTTCGTCTTGCAATGGATGAATATGTGAAAATCCTGGATAACGTGCTACATCTTCATTTACTTTTGGATTGTATTTCATTGTACAAGAACCAAGTGGATAAAAACCTGAGTCAACTCCATGGTTTCTTTTTGAAAGAGCTGTATAATGTCTTACAATGTCTAGTTCTGATACTTCTGGTAATAACGGTTCTTCCTTTCTTTCATAGTCTCCTCCTAAAATAGAAGAAACGTCTACTTCTTCTACATCAAGTTCTGGCAAGGAATAACCTTTTCTCCCGTGCTTACTCAACTCAAAGATTAGCGGCTGATCAGTTTTCATGATGAAATCCCCTCACTTCTTCTACAAATTTATCAATCTCGTCTTTTGAACGGATTTCCGTTACAGCAATAAGCATACACCCTTGTAAGCTGTTATCATCGCGTCCTAAATCATAACCACCAATAATTCCTTTTTTCAAAAGTGAAGCGTTTAGTTTCTGAATACTACAGTCGAAAGAAACAACAAATTCATTGAAAAAAGCGTTAGAAAACCAAACATCAAACCCTGCTTCTTCAAAAGCTTTTTTCGCATAGTGCGCTTTGCTCATATTTTGCTTTGCCATCTCTTTTACACCACTTTTGCCGAGGGATGTCATAGCTACTGAAGCTGCTAGAGCGTTTAATGCTTGATTCGAACAAATATTTGACGTTGCTTTGTCACGACGTATATGCTGTTCTCTTGCCTGAAGCGTCAGCACAAATCCTCGCTTTCCATCATTGTCTTTTGTTTGACCAACAAGTCTTCCAGGAATTTTACGCATTAATTTTTTAGATGTCGCAAAATAACCGCAGTGAGGCCCTCCAAACTGCATTGGAATTCCAAAAGGTTGAGCGTCTCCTACAACAATATCCGCTCCAAATTCTCCCGGGGGAGCAAGTACGCCAAGCGAGAGTGGATTGCTCGACACAACAAAAAGAGCATTTTGCTTATGAGCAATTTTTTCAATTTCTTTTAAAGGTTCAACTTGACCGAAAAAGTTTGGATATTGAAGAATAACGCTTCCCACATTTTCATCCATCTCTTCTTCTAACACTCGTAAATTTGTTAATCCATCCTTATGAGGAATTTCAACAACAGTAAGGTTTTGGCCTTTTGCATATGTTTTTAATACCTCTCTTGATTCTGGATGAACAGCTGACGAAACAAGTATTTTTCGTTTTTTAGTATGACCAGCACTTACCATCGCCGCTTCCGCAAGTGCTGTACCTCCGTCATACATTGAAGAGTTGGCAACATCCATCCCTGTTAATTCACAAATCATCGTTTGAAATTCAAAAATAGCTTGAAGTTCTCCTTGCGAAATCTCAGGCTGATATGGCGTATATGCAGTATAAAACTCCGAGCGTGAAATAATATGGTCTACAATAGAGGGAATGTAGTGATCATAAACACCTGCGCCTAAAAAAGAAGCATATTGCTTTGTTGAAGCATTTTGCGCTGATAAAGCATAAAGCTCTCGTGTTAAGCAAGCTTCAGGTGCTCTCTTTTTTAATTTGTATTCTCTTTTAAAACGAACGCTTTCTGGAATATCTTCAAAAAGCTCATCAACGGTAGAAACACCAATTGCTGCTAACATTTCTCTACGATCTTCTTCTGTCATTGGCAAGTAATGATGGGTCATAGCGTTTTTGCTCCTTTTTTCCGCTTATAAAACGGTGTTTTAATAATGGATGCTTTCACAAACTTATTACGAATTTCAACAAACACTTCACTTGCAAGAGAGGTATATTCTTCATTGATAAGAGCCAACCCAATATTTTTTTTTAGAGTTGGAGATTGCGTTCCTGTTGTTACCTTTCCAACTTCTTTTCCATCTACAAAAACCCGGTAGCCATGACGAGGGATGCCGCGTTCAATCATTTCAAGACCAACAAGTTTTCGTTTTACTCCTGTTTCTTTTTGTTTTACTAGGTCTTCTTTTCCGATAAATGAAGATTTATTTAACTTAACGGCAAAACCAATTCCTGCTTCATATGGTGTGATGTCGTGTGAAAGTTCTTGCCCATAAAGGGGAAGAGCTGCTTCAAAGCGAAGGGTATCCCTCGCTCCTAATCCGCATGGTAATAGTCCTTCATCTCTTCCTGCTCTTAGAATTGTTTCCCATAAGAAAGACGCATGTTCCTTTTGACAATAAATTTCAAATCCATCTTCTCCTGTATAACCAGTTCTTGAAATCAGCACCTCAACCCCATTTACCGAGACACTATTTTGAAAATTAAAAAAACTTATTTTAGAAAGATCAAGAGAAGTTAGTTTACTTAATACCTTTTCTGATGAAGGACCTTGTAGAGCGATGAGAGCTATTTCTTCTGATACATTTGTTAACGTAACATCAGGTGTAAGATGGGCTTTCATCCAGTCAAAATCCTTCTCAATATTTGAAGCATTCACAACAACAAAATAAGAGTTAAGAGAAAGCTGATAAACAAGCAAATCATCAACAGTTCCTCCATCCTCATAGCACATTGCCGTATACTGAGCTTTTCCTGGAGAAAGAGCAGAAACATCGTTTGTCATTAATTTTTGTAGATAATCAAGGCTTCCCTTTCCTTCTACTTTAAACTCTCCCATATGTGAAACATCAAAAAGCCCACATTTAGTACGAACAGCTATATGCTCTTCTTTTATGGATGAAAATTGAACAGGCATACTCCATCCGCCAAAATCAATCATTTTAGCACCAAGCTTACTGTGTATATCATAAAGCGGCGTTTTCTTCATCATTCTCATCTCCTATAAAATTGACATCTCTATTTTCAATAGAATTCTGTCTTCTATGTTAATAGAAAACGGTATTAAAAAAAGGACAGAGTACTCCCTTTTAAGAAGTACTCTGTCCTTTGACCTGAAAGTTTCCCTTTCCTCACACGAAAAGGTTGCCTCGTTGGTGGCTTGGTTTTAAGCTCTCTCCAGAGTTGCGTCAAACAAAGGTCTTTTTGCCTGAGAGATTCGCTCATTCGCTTGCTCCTTCGGCGCTACAACATAATAGTCTCTCCCTTTGTTTTCATTCGCATCTATATTTTGTTACAGTTTCGGACATACTACATAAAAAAAGAAAAATGAACTCGTTGCAAAATGTTCATGCACTGAAAAATACTTATTAAACAATTCTTGAATACAAATTTATCCTACCATTAAACTTTATGAAAATTCAATAAAAATTTGCAGAAGAGGTGCAAAAATATGAATGTTCCGATTTCATTTGATCATGAATGGCAAGATTCGTTTCTAAAATCATTCGAAGAAGACGGCCCTTGGGCAAATTACGACATTTATCAGCTTGCCTATAAAGTTGCCCAAAGAACAGCGGTTCCTTCTTTTCACGACCTTCAAGCTCCGAGCTATTTGGCCGACTTAACTCCTCTTCCACATCAACTTGAAGTTGCTAAAAAAGTAGTAACAGAGATGAACGGGAAAGCTATATTAGCTGATGAAGTTGGACTTGGTAAGACAATTGAAGCAGGACTTATTTTAAAAGAATATATGATTCGAGGTCTTGTAAAAAAAGTACTCATTCTCGTCCCTGCTTCCCTTGTATCTCAGTGGACGATAGAACTTAATCAAAAGTTCCATATTCCAGCAGTTGCACAGCGCAAATCTTATGTGTGGGAGCAATGCGATGTTGTTGTTTCTTCTATTGATACAGCAAAACGCATGCCGCACAGAGACATTATTTTAGAACAAAATTATGATTTTATTATTATTGATGAAGCTCACAAATTAAAAAATCATAAAACTAAAAACTATCAATTTGTACAAGAGCTAAAAAAGAAGTTTTGTCTTCTTTTAACAGCTACACCTGTGCAAAATAAAATTGAAGAAATCTTTAATCTTGTTTCTCTTTTAAAGCCTGGTCATCTCGGAAATCAAGCATATTTTGAAGAGTTGTTTTCAGCGAAAAACCGCAAGCTAGAAAACGATGAACATTTGCGCGAACTTATTAATAAAGTCATGATTCGCAACAGAAGACAAGATACTGGAATCGAATGGACAAGTCGGAAAGTCGAAACCATTCCGATTCAGTTTTCTAAGGAGGAGCGTGCGCTATATGACGCTATTGGATCGTTTAAAGAACACGATAGCCCATCAAGTGCTTTTGCTCTTTTAACACTACAACGCGAAGCATGCAGCAGCAAAGAAGCTGTATATATGACACTTAAAGGAATGCTTGATAAAGAAAGTGAAGAGTATACCCCTCCATACACTTTAATTGAGACGCTCATGGACAGGATTGGAAACATCGGAAAAACTGGGCGAAATTCAAAAGCAGAAAAAATGGTAGAACTCATTAAGAAAATTGATGACAAAGTTATTGTTTTCACTGAATACAGGGCAACACAAATGTATTTGCAGTGGCTCTTGCAGCAGCATGGTATTTCTTCGGTTCCATTCCGCGGGGGCTTTAAACGCGGAAAAAAAGATTGGATGAAACAGCTTTTCCAAAACAATGTTCAAGTTCTTATTGCTACAGAAGCAGGTGGAGAAGGAATCAACTTGCAATTCTGTCATCATATTATTAACTATGATCTTCCGTGGAATCCAATGCGCCTTGAACAGCGAATCGGAAGGATTCACCGCCTTGGGCAGGAAAAAGATGTCCATATTTATAATTTTGCAACGTCTGGAACAATTGAAGAGCATATCCTAAAGCTTTTATATGAAAAAATCCGCTTGTTTGAACGCGTAATTGGCAATTTAGACGATATTCTTACACAGCTTGAAATGAAAGACTTTGAAGAATATGTGAACGATGTTTTCCTTCATTCTCGTTCTGAGGGAGAAATGAAACTTAAAATGGAACATTTGTCTTCTATTATTGATGATATGAACGATGGAGAGGAGAATGCAGCAAATGCAGCAACATGACATCCACCAGTTCTTGAAAGGATATTTTCAATCAACAGAGTGCTCAATTCTTGAAGAAGGAAACGGTTATCTAACTGTTCAACTTACAATTGATCAAGACAAAGAGCTTATGAATCGCCCTTTTTACTGGCACTATTTAGAAAAAGTTGGCGGGGAGCCAAATCCCGCCTCTTTAACATTTATTACAAATGAACAGCGTGCACCACAAGACATTAAAGGAGAGAAAGTTCATTTCGGTTCTCCCCGCCTTCATCAAATTTTCCAAGCAACAAGAAGGTTTGGCTCAGCAATCAGGCTTTATGAAGCTAATGTAGCACGTTCAACTCATAATACTGCTTTGCATCCTTGGCTTAATATGAACGTTATGGTGTCGTATCAGTGTGATCATAAAAGAGATTATCTTTTATCTCTTGGAATCCACTTAATTACAGGAAATATTATTGAAGATTTTCACGAACTTTTAAAAGGGCAAGCACTAACGCCTAAAATTCCAGACTTTACGTTTACCCTTTCTCCTATTATTAAACCAAAAAGCGGATTCAATCGCCTTCATCAATATATTGAAAAACATATATATGAGGATGACCACAGCTGGGCGGAAGAAGCAAAAGAAAGATGGAAACAGGATCTTGATCTTCTTAATCATTTCTACGAAGACATTGAGGAAAAGCCATCAACGTATGATATTGAAAAGAAGGCGCTTCAAGACCAATATGAACCAAGAATCTCTGTCAACGTCGTTAACGGAGGAATCTTTTATTTACAGGAAGGAACAGTTCGTACCCTTTTACAACGAAAAATGGCTTGAAAACAACAAGGAGGATTTTGATGAAACTTTTTATTAAAACAATTGTTGCATTTTTTTCATTAAGCCTTATTACCGTGCCGTTTTTGTACGGTCATGCCGAAACATCTTCACATATAACTCAATCAGCTGATCACGCAAAATGGGGCCGCCTCGCTGTTAAACAGACACAAATGAGGTATCCTGTTGCTCAAATTAAAGATTATGCATATCTTGGCAGAGGAAAAGAAAAAAATCTTGAAACACAGCGCTTTAAACTTTGGCTTCAGCAAGGAGAGAAAAAGTTTACTGTGTTCATTACAATCAAAGTTGATCCGAAAAACAACACGATGAAGAAAATTCAGTTTGTAGAAAGTTTAAATTAAAAAAGAGGAGCGAATTTGCTCCTCTTTTTAATTAGCCAATAAGAAAAGAATCGGCTTTAGACAAACTGTATTGGTTTATCCAATTCATATAACTTCTGATAGTAAGAAGATGTTTTTAATAATTCATCATGCGTACCTCTCATTTTCACACGTCCATCTTCTAAAAAGATAATTTCGTCCATTTTCTCAATTCCTGTGAGATGATGTGTTACCCATAAAAGTGTTTTGCCTTCTAACGTTTCAAAAATGGTATCTAACAATGCTCTTTCTGTAATAGGGTCAAGACCAACTGTTGGTTCATCAAGCATGACAATAGGCGTTTTTTGAAGAAGAACCCGAGCAAGAGCAATCCGCTGACGTTCACCACCTGAAAAGCGCTGTCCTGTCTCTTCCATTGAGGTTTGATATCCGTCCTGAAGAGAGGAAACAAGATTTTCTAATCTAACTTTTTTCACTACTTCTTTAACTTCTTCTTCTGTTGCGTTCTCGTTTGCAAGTAGCAAATTATTCGCTAAATTTGTGTTAAACAAATATGGATTTTGATTTAAAACTGAAATAAGAGAAGATGTTCCGTCTTTAATAGACGAAGCATTGTATTCATTTAACGTAACAGCTCCCCCTGTTGGAACAAGCAGTCCTTGAATTGATTGTAAAAGCGTAGATTTACCTACTCCACTTCTTCCGATAATAGCAATTTTCTTACCTTGAGGAATGTGCAAATTAATATCTTTTAACACAGCCCCTTCTTGTTCTTCATATTGAAAGGATAGATTTTTCAAGTCAATTGTAATATTCTCTTTTGAACGGTTATACACAACTTGCTCTAAGATATTTTCCCTTGAAGACTCTTGCTTATTTTCCAAGTTTGTAATACGTGTTAGCGATTCTTCATAGCGTGGATATTTCTCAACCGCATTTGAAACAGGGATAATAGCTTCTGATAACGGAATAACAACAAGCACAAAAGCAGCAATATAGACGTTTGCAAGTTCACCATGTGAGAACAAGTTTGATGAGAATATCATCATTGTTACAATCATAGCTGCTACAACAACTTGAGCGATAAACTCCCGGTAGTATTGCCATCTTTTTGTTTTTCGATCAGCCTCATCCACTTTACAACCAATGCGTAGGACTCGCTCTAAAAAAGTGCCTTTCTGACCGCTCATAAGCCAGTCACTAATACCAAGCAAACCGTCTGTCGTATATTGATACATACGATCTTTTTCGTGCTTATATGTTCTATTCACTGATCTCATATGTACAAGAGAGAAAATAGGCATCACGATAATAAGCATAAAAAAATACAAAGCCATTAAAAGAGCAAAAGGAAGACTAAAATAGCCAAGAGCAATAATGCTAATGATATATAGTAAGAGCGCTGAAGCTGTAGGCAAGACTGTCCGTAAATAAAGATCTTGAAGCCCCTCAATATCTTCAGCAAGCACGCCTAGTATTTCTCCTGTTTTCAGCTGTTTGTTTCCTGCAATACGTGGCTCAACAAGATGATAGAGACGAGTTCTCATCTTAGCAAGTACACGTAAAATAAAATCATGACTTACTAGACGCTCCGAATAACGAAAAACGGCGCGCCCCAACCCAAACGTACGAACAAGTACAATCGGTACATAAACAAGCAAAATGTTTTCAGGACGAAGTGAGGATTTACTGATTAAAAACCCAGATGTGAACATAAGGGCTGCTGCTGATCCAATTGACAGCATGCTAAGCAGCATAATCGCAATCATTCGGTATTTATACTTTTGAACATATGGCATAATCCAGCTGCTCTTCTTCACAATGCATCCCCCATTTGTGCCTTTAGTAATCGTTTGTAAGCTCCATTTTTTTCTATAAGCTCTTCGTGTGTGCCAACTTCAACAATTTTGCCGTCTTCCATCACTAAAATAACATCCATTTCTTTCATCCAGTGCAAACGATGTGAAGCAAAGAACATGAGCTTCTCTTGTGAAAGATGTAGTAATACTTCTTTTAAATCATACTCAGTTTCAATATCAAGCTGTGCTGTTGGTTCATCAAATAATAGGACGGAGCGCTCACTCAAGAAAGCCCTTGCTAATGCAATGCGCTGTGCTTGACCACCGCTTAGCGTACGCCCTCCATCACCGATGATTTCATCTTCACGATGTGGCAGACGTGCTACCATACTTCCTAATCCAGCTTGGCGGATAGCTAACCTTACTCTTTCATCACTCGCATCAGGCTGATAAAACCGAATGTTTTCTTTAATAGAACCTGTAAAAATAAAGGGATGCTGAGGAATATAAACAGTTTGTTCTTGCCATGCTTCTGAAGTAAGCTGAACGTCCTCTTCATCAATGCGAACAACGCCTTCATTAACAGGTAGAAAACCGCTTAACGCGTCAATTAGCGTAGACTTTCCAGCTCCGCTCATTCCCATAATTCCTACCTTTTGATTTCCCTTTATCTGAAAAGAAAGGTTATGCAGCGTATTTTCTTCTTTTCCTTCATGATGAATACTGACATGTTGAAAAGTAATTGTGCTTTCCTTTGTAAAACGAGGTGCTGTTCCTGAAACGGTTACTTCCTCACCTTTTTTAATCACGGCTAGTATTTCTTCTCCTGCTTCTTTTCCATCTAATGTTGCATGATAGTCATTCCCAACTTCTCGGATAGGAAGAAAGTATTCTGGTGAAAGTAGCAGCACAAGAAGAGCCGGCTCTAATGTAAGCGTACCGTCGATAAGACGCAAACCTAACATAACCGCCACAATAGCAATGGATAGCTGTGTAAATAAATCAAGGGCAAACGTTGATAAAAAGGCAATACGAAGCGTACCCATTGTTGACTTTCGATACTGATCACTAACTTTTTCAATTGTTTCCCCATGCTCTTTACTTCTACCTAAAAATTTCAGTGTACGAAGACCGCGCAACGAATCAACAAAGTGGTTTGAAAGCAAACGATAGGATGCCCACTGTGCGTCAATTTTCTTTTGTGCGGCAAGTCCAAGTAAAATCATAAAGATAATTAAAATAGGCATTGTAATCAATAAAATCAGAGCAGAAAGATGGTCATAAAACCAAATATAAATAAGCACAAGCCATGGTGTAATCCCGATAGCAACAAGCTTCGGAATAAAAAGCTCAAGATAATCACGTAATTTTCCTAATCCTTCGATTAAAAATGTTACAAGATGTCCCGTACCTTCTCTTTTTGTATAGCGTGGTCCAAGCTTAAAAATACTTTGAAGGAGCGCTGAGCGTAATTCGGTAACAGTCGCTTCCCCAAACTTATAAAGTATTTTTTTAATTAACAATGAACATAGATGTCTAGCAAGAAAGGCTACTATAAAGTAGCCTATTGTTTCTATTTGTGATGTTAAGCTTTTTCCATTAAAAAATGAGGTAATGGCTTCTGCTAGCCATTTTGCTTGAAAAATAATGGCTATAGTTTGAAGAAGCACCCCGAGAGATACGAGCGCTAATACTCTTTTGATGCCTTTATAGGCCATTAAGTTTCTTCCCATTAGTATTCCATATGCTCCTTATGGTTACTACGTTTACGGAAAACGTAGTAACTCCAAATTTGATATCCTAAAACGAACGGTAACAATGTGAGGCCAAGATATGTGATTACTTTTAATGAATAAGCTCCAGATGCTGCATTATGAATTGTTAAGTTGTAAGCTTCATTAATTGAACTAATCATTACCCGTGGAAATAATCCAATAAACAGCGATCCTGTTACTAACATAATGACAAGACCTGACGAAAAGAATGCCCATCCATCTCGCCCTCTTGTTAGAAAGTAGCCAAGAAATAAGTAAACAACGATTCCTGCTAGAAATAAGTACTCCAATAAGTTTCCATGCACTGTGAACAAATCTGTTTTAAAGAAAGTAGCCACCCCAACTGCAACTAATAAGACAGCATTAATAGGAAGTAGTTTCTTAGCAACTTGGCGACAGCGATCTCTTAAATCATACATAAGACGGATTGTTCCAAATGTAAGGCCGTGCATAAAACAAAGCATTGTTAATGTTATCCCACCAAGTAGCGTATACCAGTTGATAATGTCTGAGAAAGATGCTCTCATCTGCATATCCCCATCAATTGGTACTCCTTGAATAACAGCTGTGAACATTGTGCCAAAAGCAAGTGGAGGAATAATGCTTCCAAAAAGAATTATCCAATCCCACGTTGTTCTCCAAACAGGACTTTCTGCTTTTCCTCTAAATTCAAACGCAACGCCCCGACCAATTAAAGCAAGTAAGATAATCACGAAAACTAGGTAAAAACCACTTAACATTGAAGCATACCAGTTTGGGAATGCCGCGAACATCGCGCCAATCCCTGTGATAAGCCAAACTTCATTAGCATCCCACACAGGACCAATTGAATTAATAAAAGCACGACGCTCTGCGTCTGTTTTCGCTACAAATTTTGTTGACATTCCAACTCCAAAGTCAAATCCTTCTAAGAAGAAGAATCCAACAAACATAAAGGCCACAAGAATAAACCAAAATTCATTAAGAGATAGCATGTTGACCCTCCTTCATAAATGGATCATGATTTTCTTCTATCATCTCTTCCTCATGATGTGGTCCCTTCTTAATCTCCCGCACAAACAAAGTGACCATAACTGCAAATAAAATAACATAGAATGTTGAGAAAGCAATAAGTGAGAACAATACTTGACCCGCTGTTACATTAGCCGAAACAGCATCCTCTGTTTGCATATATCCAAAAACAACCCATGGTTGACGTCCAATTTCGGTCATGATCCAACCTGCTGAGTTCCCTATAAAAGGAAATGAAATAGCTATAATCATCAAGCGAAGATACCATTTGCTTTGAACTAACTTCTTACGAGCGTAGAGATACACTCCTAAAATAGCTAATCCAACGATTGCTCCGCCTAAAATGGCCATAACGCGGAAACTCCAAAATACGGTTTTAACCGGCGGTATGTAGTTTCCTTCTCCGTACATTTTCGTATAGCGTTCTTGCAATTCATTCATACCTGTTACAGAACCTGAAAACTTACCATAAGATAAGTAACTTAATAGGTAAGGAATTTCAACCTCTGACGTATTTTCTTTGTTTGCTGTATCAATATTTGCAATAGCTGTCCATGCTCCTGGGTCTTCACTGTTTTCCCAAAGCCCTTCTGCTGCTGCCATCTTCATTGGCTGTGTTTCTACTAAATATTGAGCTTGTTCATGCCCTGAAAGCGCTAGTCCAATTCCTGATGCTACCCCAACAGCAATTGCTACTTTAAAAGATCTTTGATAAAAATCAACGTGCTTCTTTTTCAAAAAGGCGATTGCACTAATACCTGTAATAAATAGTGCCCCTGTTGCAAATGATCCAAATAGCGTATGAGGGAACTCAACCCAAAGCTGTCCATTTGTCAAAATTGCTGCAAAGTCATGCATTTCAAGACGTCCCCGTTGAAGTACTTCTCCAACTGGATGTTGCATGAAAGAGTTTGCTGACAAAATAAAAAATGCTGAGAACATCGTTCCTAATGAAACGAGCCAAATACAAAGAGCATGGAGCCATTTTGGCAAACGATCCCAACCAAAAATCCATAGTCCTAAAAATGTTGATTCCATAAAAAAGGCAAGCAATGCCTCAATTGCGAGCGGTGCTCCGAACACATCTCCAACAAAGCGAGAGTATTCAGACCAGTTCATTCCAAACTGAAATTCTTGCAAAATACCTGTTACAACACCGACAGCAAAGTTAATTAAAAACAGATGCCCCCAGAACTTTGCCATCTTTTTATATGCTTCATCTTTCTTCACTACATAGATTGTTTCCATAATTGCAATGATGAAAGCTAATCCAATTGATAGTGGTACAAATAGAAAGTGAAATAATGTTGTGGAAGCAAACTGAATGCGTGATAATTCTACTACATCCATAAAGTCCCCCTCTTTCTCTCTAAATTTATCTTTGTGAAACACTGAGCAATCTAATCCATGTCTCTAGTATACTCCCTCATATATATATTTGTTTGTGAAACATTGAACATTCTATGACATAATTGAGACAAAATTGTTAACAAGTTGGTTATATGGGAAAAAAGAACGTCATTGGAATACTTTCATTGGATAAAAAATCAAGATTTTTCCTTTTTGTTTCTTTTTTTAATTCTTTATGGGTGATAATAAATAAAAAAAGCTCCTCGAAAAGGCAACTATCATATCTCTACGAAACAGTAAAATAGCTTTGCTATAATTTTAATCTTTCCTAATTAAAAGATACTTCTCTATAAACTTTTTCATTTCAAAAAAATAGTGCATTAAATATGCACTATTTTATCCACCAATATAAGACATCTCAATTGGCTCTCGCTTATCTTTTAAGTTTGCTCGATCTTCTGAATACCGATCATTACGCTTCTCCCATACAGAAGAAATATATCCCAAAAGCTCTTCATCCGACTTTCCACTTCTTAATTTTTCTCTTAAATCCGTTCCTTTTGAAGCAAACAAACAGGTATAAAGCTGCCCGCTTGCAGATACTCTTGCTCTTGTACAGGAACCACAAAACGTGTCTGAAACAGAGCTAATAAAACCAACTTCTCCTGTTTTATCACTGTACTTATAACGCTTTGCAACTTCTCCAAAATAGGCTTCTTTTACAGGAGTCAGCGAAAAATCGCTCTGAAGTTCTGTTAAAATATCCTTTTTCGTCATTACATCGCTCATATCCCATCCATTTGTTGAGCCAACATCCATATATTCAATGAATCGAAGCGTTACTCCTAATCTCTTAAAATAGCGAGCCATAGGTAGGATTTGATTGTCGTTTACACCTTTTTGGACAACCATATTAATTTTCACATAGAGACCTGCTTCTCTAGCAGCATTAATTCCTTTTAAAACAGGAGAAATTCCAACACCTCTTCCATTCATATAGCGAAATACATCGTCTTCAATGGCATCCAAACTAATGTTAACACGCTGTACACCTGCTCCTCGCAAGTCTTGAGCAAACTTTGGAAGAAACACGCCGTTTGTTGTTACAGCAATATCTTCAATCCTTGTTTTTTCCCCAATTCTTTCTATTAAAAAAGGTAATCCTTTTCTAAGTAATGGCTCTCCACCTGTAATGCGTATTTTCTCCACTCCTAACCGGGAAAACAACACGCTTAAGCGTACGAGCTCATCATCTGTAAGAAGTTCTTCGTTCTGTAAAAACGTATAATTCTCATTAAAAATATGGGCTGGCATACAATAGTGACAGCGAAAATTACATTGATCAATAACAGAAAGGCGCAAATCTCTTAGCGGTCGTTTAAATTGATCTTGTACAGCCATAAGCCGTAATCCCCCTTACATATACATCCGTTCATGTGTGACTCTCTCTATATATAAATTGATAGAATATTCTTACTCATCATGCGTTAAAGTAGTTTTTACTTTAACACACTTAAAAAGGATTGTATATAAAAGCATCCTACAAAGGGTGCAGGATGCTTATTAGGCTATTTATTTTTTTGACGACGCTTCATCATAATTAGCGCATACGGTAAAACACCAAACCAGCGAACTGCAAATGGTTGGCGTTCTTGCTTTTTTTGCTGACGCTGTTTTTTCCGATCGTCTTTTGGCTTATCCATGTATTGAACAATTTCTTGTGTCATAAACTTAACATAATCATTCACTGACACGTTGTCCACCTTCTTTCAGTACGTAGCATGCCCTTTTTTAACGGATTTTAATCATGGAAGAAAGGGATAGAGAATAGAAAATGGTGTAAACTATAATACATATGATTAGTTTTAGCGAAGAAACGCTAATTTTACGCTATTGCTTATCTCTTGTACTTCATCATCTCTTAAGTTTTATTAACGATAAAACTAACTTCATTTTTGATTTCCATAGCCAAGTTTTAAAAAGAAAGGGATGACCCTTCTTGATATTGAATTATTTTATGAGAGTCTACATCCATAACAACCGATACTGTTGCATTTCCGCTATTTTCCCCTTTACACACAAGCTCTACTTTTGCTTCCGTTGCACTTAAAGGAATAATCGTAATTTCGACACTTCCGTTTTTGGTTTCGATCCATGATGTCTCTTCCTTTTTTAATGAATCATTAACATACTTTTTCGCTTCAAATAGACCATGATTAATCAGATATTGAAGCTGATACCTTCCTTTTGTTTCATAAAAACTTCGCGATTCTACAATGTAAAGCGCACTATAATGAGTAAGAAGAAACAGGACAAGAAAAGATAGAAGAAGAGTGATTGGCAACACAAATCCCCTTTCATTTTTCCTCATAGCTGTTCTCCATATAAGGGAATAACAGCTTCGTAAACTTTTCCTTTTAATGACTCAACTGCAATTGTAATGGTTTTGGGAGAATGCACTGAAAAAGAAAGGGACTGGATATTGCGAAGCGCAATCTCATGACCTAATCCATTTACTCTTCGTCTAACGAGATGACCATACTTTTCATATTGCACAACAATATTTTGATCTGAAGGCGATAACTGTAACAATGATTTATAGATGGAAACATCTTCTGCTTCACGAAGTTCAATGGACGTTTGAGCAATAAATGTATCCCACTCTGCTTGTGTAAAAGTATCATAAGAACTTTCCGTTTCAATAACTGATAAGAGAAGTGGAAAAGATGCTAAAAGAATAAGTGAGATGGCAAAGCAAAAGATGGTTTCAAGCAGTGTAAATCCATTTCTTTTCACGGAAACAGCACCTCACAAACCTTTTTTTCTTTCCCATGAAATGTGTACCAAGAAACACATCCTCTCTTACCACCTTGGACATTTTGAAAAGTAAACATGAAGTTTGTTGTAGATGAAGAGTGATGATGAGAATTATATGTTTGATATAGAAGCTCATTATATAATGCGGTTCTTGCCATATATTCACGGTCTAAATTTGCACGCTGTTGTTTTAAATGAATATAAAACGGAAGAATAGAAAGTGTGAGAAGAAGAAAAATTGAAAAAGCGATAACGGCTTCCACCATAACAAAACCTTTTTCATACTTCATTAATATACATCCTGCCTCTCCCAAGTAGAAATACCACTGCATATACTTTCTTTTGAAAAGTAACATGCAGGGTACCAGGTCTACTAATATTTCCAGTTGTAGCAAATGTAATTGGTGGCCTCAGTGTTTTGAAAGAAATGTTAACGTCTTCATGATAAAAAGTTTGAGAAATAACTTTGCCTTGAGCGGTTATTTGATATTTGTGATCTTCAGGGGAAAATTTAATGGCTGTTGGGGTTTGACGATGAATAGCAAGCTGTTGTGCATAGAGAACGTCTTTTTGAAATCTGTCAAAAAAAGCTTGCTCATTATAAGTTTTGATAAGATGGTGAAACGAAAAAACAAAAATGACAATCACAATGTGAAGCATTAATAATACAATAACTGTTTCAAGGAGCGTGAATCCTCTTTCAATCTTTGTGTTCTTATCCTCCACTAACTTCACTTGCTTTTCCGTCAGCATTTATTATAATTTCTGTTCCGTTAGGACATTTGGCTTCCTTCAAATATCCTCCTTCAATAAGTTCATTCATCGTTGGTTTCTTTCCTTTTTCAATTTCATACACTTGGACTTGCGCTTCAACAGTATTAAGAAAGGCCTCACACCCTTTATTTCGGATTGCTTTATTATGGCTAACAATATTCGGAATCATAATAAGAAGTAAAACCGTAATAACTAGCATCACAATAAGCATTTCAATTAAGGTAAATCCTTTTTCATTTCTTATCATGTACTTTTACCTCCTTATAAACTGGACATCGCTTGAAACATAGGAATCATAATCGCCAAATATAAACAAAGAACAGTTAACCCGATTAGAGAAAACAAAAGAGGTTGTACAATGCTCATTATTTTTGTTATTTTCCCTTCTAATTTCTCAATCACAAGTGCACTATAGTCACAAAGCTCCTGTGCTAAGTTACCATTTGACTGGCCGTGCGAAACGATTTGCGACAATTCTAATTCATAATACGAAACTTCTGCAATAATTTCTGGAAGTCGTCTCCCCCTTGTTAGAGCAAGCTCCAATCGTTTTCCTTCTCCTTGAAAAAATGGTGAATGCTTTTGCCTACAAAAGGCTTGTAAACTTTCGTTAATAGACAACCCTCCTTTCAAAAGATTGCCTAAATGAGCTGATAAGGAGTAAGAACAAAAACTTTTATAAAGAGGTCCAAAGATTGGCAAGCGCGCTAAAAATCTTACCCTCTGAGCTGGAGATAATCTTTTTAAATATGCTCTACAGTAAAAGAGGATACCTACCATTATGATGATAAAAGTTAGGAAAAGGAGTGGAAAATGATTTGCTAGAAAAAAGAAGGTAAGAAGGAAAAAAGAAGGTTTCTCATTCATGGAGCTGTAAAGAGAAGAAAATTGAGGAATTAATACAAATGACATTGTCATAAATAAGCCAATTAAGAACAAAAATAATAAAAGGGGATATTGAATAACTTTGCGAATTTTAATAAGCTGCTGCGCTTTTTCATTTGTAAGTCGTCCACTTTCTTTTAAAGCAAAACTAATGTCCCCATGCTGCTCTGCAAAATAAAGGTAAACAAGCGCTTCTTTATTAAGCTCGTAGAACTGGAATGCTTCATGAAGAGGACGCCCTTTTTTCAAAGCTGTTAAGCAACTTCTAATCTCAGTTCCAAGCTTTTTATCTCCTTGAAGTCGAAGAAATTCTAGTGCTTGAGACATCGTATAACCTTTTTCTAATAAACTAGCTAGCCTTGTTAACAGCTGAGCCTGTTCACGCAACGGCTTCTTTTGTTTTGTTTTTTTAATCATATGCTTTCCAGCTTTCCAATACTGAAGGATAAAGGTATCCAAAAGCAACGCCTCGCCAAACCATATCTTTGAGTTTTGGATATGAAGAGACTTTTTGCTTGCCGTTCGCCTCTTGAAGAACTTCCTTTAGTACTTTTCCGTATAGAAATTCGTAGATGCCGGCCTGCCGTTGCTCTCGCATTATTTTGCAGAGCGGCACACACTTTTCCTCACAATACGGACAGCGAATTTGAACAAGTCGCTGTGCTACTACTCCAATAAGTGTTTGATATACTTCCTGATATGGAACTCCAAATTCCAACAACCTGTATATAGCTCCTTTTGTATCTCTCGTATGCATTGTTGTAAGTACTAGGTGCCCTGTCAAAGCAGCGCGCACTGCAATTTTTGCTGTTTCACCATCTCGAATTTCTCCGACCATAATAATATCAGGATCATGCCTTAAAATTGCACGCAGCCCTTTTTCATAGGTGATGCCTGCCCTTTCATTTACTTGAACTTGCAAAACACCATCGTACTGCTTCTCTACGGGATCTTCAAGAGTAATGATATTTCGATTAATGAGGCTTTTCGCTTGCCGGAGGAGTGTATATAACGTAGTCGTTTTGCCCGATCCTGTAGGACCAGTGAAAATTAATAATCCATGGGAATGTTGTAAAAGAGCGAGAAGTTTTCTTGTAGAGTGTGGGAAAAGGGAAAGAAAATGAGTAGATGTCATGTTATCTTGAGGAAGTACACGAATAACGAGACTTTCATCAAAAATAGTCGGTAATGTTGAAAGTCGAAGATATACACGTTGGTTTTCTACTTGCATCATAAGAGAGCCGCTTTGAGGTTTTCTTTTTTCCCCAATATCCATACCTCCTAAAAATTTAAAATGAGCAAGTAACCGTTGAAATACCTCTCTTTTCAAAATTGCATGTTGAAAAAGCTCTTGATCTAGCCTGAGCTGGATGAGAGCATCAAGTTCACGAGGAATAAGGTGAATATCTGATACTCTGTGCAAGCAAGCTTTTTCAACTAAACTTTCAGCAAGCTTTTCAATTGAAGAAAGCAAAATTTCTGTCACACCTTTCTATGAATTTTGTACAAACAGAAATTTCGCCACGTTTTTCAAAATTCCTTCTTTATTTTTAATTTTTCTACAAAAAACTGCTAAGTCATACCTTAGCCAAAAAGATTTCTATGCTGAAAGAATTTTTTTAGATTTCTTTTTCACAAGATTTTTAAGTGCTGATTCATTATAGCCAATTACTAGCTTTTGGCCATCTGTTAAAATTGGTCTTCTTAGCAATCTTGGATGTTCAATCAGCAAATCTACAGCTTCTGATAGTGAAAGTTCTTCAATATTGATATTTAACTTCTTAAATTCTTGACTGCGTTTCGCTAAAATTTCATCAATTCCGTCTGTTGTTAAACGTAAAAGGTTAATAAGCTCCTCATATGTAGGTGTTTCACGAAAGAGATGACGCTCGTTAAAAGGAACTCCTTCCCCTTTTAGCCATTTTTTTGTTTTACGACAAGATGTACAGCTTGGGTATGTGTAGAAACGAATGTTTTCCATTGTAATTCTCTCCCTTTATTATATTTATTCTCTTATCCCTTTGTATAATATTGGCATAATACATAGTTACCTTGTTTTAAGCCTTTTTTAAGGCTGTTTTAAAAGAGTTTTAATTTACTATATTGCATATTCCAAAAATAGGACGAATGAACTATAATGTAGCTATCTTTTGAATTAGGAGGTTGATTTCAATAATGGAGGAAGTATTAAAACTATCGAGCATTCTCGGTGATCCAACACGTTTTAATATCTATAATCACTTAAAAACAACTGAGATGCCTATTACCGCTCAAGAAGTTTCCGAGAAATTTCATATTCACCCCAATGTAGCCAGAAGCCATCTCACAAAACTTGAAGATAGCAATCTCATAATCTCAGAAGCTCATAAAACCGGAAAAGGGGGACGTCCCCGTCTTCTGTATAAGCTTTCTGATCATCTTACCCAGCTTACATTCTCCTATGATGTTTATCAGCTTCTTTCTAATTTACTTCTCTGTACGATATCTACATTTGGAGAAGAAGGAAAAGAAGCTCTTTACAAAACCGCTATTAAAATGGGGATAGCCTATATTAAAGATTATTACCATCAAAATGCTTCTTCTAAACCTATAAAATACGGAAAAGATAAAATTTTTCTTATAAAAGAAGCTGCCGAAAAGATTGGTATGCGCTTGTCTATTCAAGGCTCACCTGATTATAGCTCCATCTCTCTGCATATTTTGCGTTGTCCCTTTCAAACCATTGTTCCTCAAAATGAAGAATTAACGCGCTGTATTCATCGTTCTTTCGTCCAAGGAATGATATATTACTTTTTCAAAAACGCTACTTTTTCAGACTCTAACAAAACAGTTGGTTTAGAAGCAGGTATTTGTACATATAGTGTAGAAAAGCTTTTTTAGTGATTAGCTTAAACCTCATTTACTTTTTCCTAATTTTCACATTATAATAAAAAAGAAAAGGTTTTATAGTGAGCCAAAGGGGAGGGATACGTATGGATCGTATGTATCGAGTTCTTGGCTTTTGGACGGGACTTTTCGCAGTTATGTTCTATCTCGGCCATATGCCAACAACTTCACTGCTGTTTCTAGGTCAAACAGGCTTTTTTGTGCTATTAAGCTATTTAAAACTTTCAGAGCGAATGTACATCTATGTTTTTGGAGCGTATCTAACCGTTTTCTTTGCTGGATTCACATATTGGACGACATTTATGATGACTCCTGGAGGATAATTAGATAGCGCTTCCAAATCAAAAACAAAAAGCAGTGCTATTGTTAGCACTGCTTTTTGTTTACATGAAGCCATTCAAAAATGGGTTGCTGTCCATTTCTCTTTCAATTGTGGTTTCTTCACCATGACCTGATAAAACAAGCATTGTTTCTCCTAGAGTAAGCATTTTTTTATGAATGCTCTCTAGCAGTTCTTCGTGATTTCCACCTGGCAAATCAGTTCTTCCAATGCTGCCAGCAAATAGAACGTCACCTGAGATAACAAAATCATCTTCTTTGAAAACATAAGAGACACTTCCTGGCGTGTGCCCTGGTGTCTCAAGCACAGAAAATGAGAAGTTGCCAATCGTTTTCTCTCCCTCTACATCCCAAAGGTTTGTTGCTTCTTTAGCTGTAACAGGACCTAATGGGAAAGAAGCAGAAGCATTTTTTGATGGATCTCCAAGCCAATCTTTCTCTTTTTTGTGGACATAAACAGGTACGTCAAAGCGGTCTCTTACTTCATCAAGGGCTCCAATATGGTCAAAATGAGCGTGAGTTAATAAAATAGCTTGTGGCTTTAAACCTTTTTCTTTAATAAGTGCCATAATTTTGTGACCTTCTGCACTTGGATCAAAAATTAGACATTCTTTTTTTTCATTTGCTACAACATAGCAGTTCGTTCCAACAGGACCTAGTGATCTTTTGTAATGCTTCAACATTTCCTTTAACACCTCTTATTTTCAGATTTTTTACCTCGACAAATATTTAGAAAAGCTATAAAATAAGCTTAAGTGTGTACATTATTTATGGTACATCGGATATTTTGACGTAGCAAGTGAATAGTATTAAGTAACTGGAGAAAAGGGGGAAATCAATGGGTACAGTTATTATTTTTGGTCTAGTTGCACTTTTAGCGATATTTGGTACGATTTCAGCGCTTAAAAACAAAAACTTTTTAGGATTTGGTTTTGCTTTAGCGACTTTTGCTGTATTCGGATTTTTTACAGTTATGACAATCATCGGAAATGGTTATCCAGGCGGACATTAACATACACAAAAACGGCTTTTGAGTAATATTACTCAAAAGCCGTTTTTACATGCTATTATTTTATCAACGATTTAGTTTCCCCTGTCTTTAAATCTATTATTTTCTTTCCATTCAAACCAAGTAAAGCATATTTACCGTCTGGAGAAATCCTTATTGGTTTCTCTTCCTTTAACAACGCAATTTTGTTTTCTTGCCCCGTTTCTAAGGAAAAGCCTACAAGCGTAAATTCCTCATTGTAAGAAGCTTTATTTGTACTGTACTTTGGCTTATATGTATAAAATATATGTTGAGAAGAAGCCCATTCATAGTATGGTACACTCCATCCAGAGTAATCTGAAAGAAGAGGAACTTGAAACTCTCCTACCTTTTGATTTTTCATATCATAAAAAGTATAAGTTCCATATCCTTCTTGATCCCGATCGTAACGCAGGACAAGTAAATATTTTGGGTCATTTGAAAACATAAGGCCTTTTTTTGATAGATTCTCCTTTTTATTTGTTTCAATGTCTTCTTTCACAAGTGGTGCTTCATTGTTTATTAAATCCTTATTATCTAAATAAGCAATATTTGTTTTACTCACCCATTGAACAAATGGCTGATCTGTAGAAAGGTGTTTCTTCTCCCCCGTCTCAATATTAAGAGCGTAAACATCAAAGCTCCAATCTTTTGAAAACGTTGTAACAACAATGCGATTTTCATTAAAAGGATTCCAACTATATTCAACTTCATAGGCTGGAAACGAAAACCTTTTTTGCAACTCTCCTTTTCTATTCAAAAAAGAAAGTTCGATTTTCTCTTCTGATAAAGAAGTTTGCAGGAGAAACATTTTACTGTCAGGACTTCTCTTTATTGACATCACTTGATTGCTCGTTTTAAAAAAAGAAGAGCTTTTTCCTGAATATAAATTGTACCGATTCACTTCATATTCCTTGTCTTTTTTATCTATAACTAAAACATGATGCTTATCATACCAATCTCCAATTGCTGTAGACTCTTGTGTATGAAGAGACTTAATATCATCAAATGTATAATTCTCTTTGGTTCCTTCTCTAATTTTCGAGTTAGGTTGATGAGCTTGACACCCTGTTAGGACTACAAAAATCAATAATAAAAAAAACATATTCTTCCTCATCAACTCACCCACTTTTCCTCAAACTTATTCTATTCTAACTTGAATTATCCTACGTGTAATGGGTGATTTCAACTATATTTTAAAAATCAAAAACGTTAAATTATCTCTTTTAATATTTGATAATGGACATTTCTTCCACTACAGTTAATAACGACCATATATTTGTGTTATGTGCATTTTTAAAAAGCCTTTTCGATAAAAATACATTCATTTTTCACCTTTTTAGAGTCCAAATACCACATTCATTTTAGCCAATAATGTACCTTTGACTCATACTTTTTTCATTCGTTAAATGGTTCTTCATAAATTCTGTTACGTGAATTTTTTGTATCTAATAACACAATTTATAAAATTTTTTTAAAAAAAGTTCATCTCTTCAAACCCCTTTCATAATAGGCATAAAGACACCAACTGTTTGAAAATAGGAACCGTTAGACTAGACAATGCATATGAGTATGTTAAACTAGTTACTTGTTCGCCCCCCCCCCCCNNTACAGTCCGACGATCACCACATGCCCCCCCCCCCCCTTTAATACCATTTTCTAAAAACTGAATAAAGAAAGGAGCAACAATAGATATCATGAACAAAGGTTTTGGAAAACATAGTGTTTTTATCATATCTATTTTACTGACGGTTATTTTTATCGTCTGGGGAGGTCTCTTCACCTCAAACTTCACTACGGTTACAAATGCTATTTACACTTACATGATTAACAACCTTGGTTGGGTTTATCTAGGCTCTGCTTTTTTCTTAGTCATCTTCGCAGTATATCTATTATTTTCTAAATATGGACATATCAAACTAGGAAAAGATAACGAGAAACCAGAGTTTAGAACAGGATCTTGGCTTGCTATGTTATTTGGAGCAGGTATGGGCGTTGGTATTGTTTACTGGGGAGTTGCAGAACCTGTTACGCATTATACAAATCCTCCATATGGAGAAGGTTTTACAGATTCAGCAGCAAACGTTGCTATGAAGTTCTCATTCTTTCACTGGGGATTACAACCATGGGGTATTTATACTGTCATTGGGTTAGCTTTAGCTTATTTCCAATTTAAGAAAGGGTTGCCTGCGGCAATTAGTTCTATCTTCTACCCTGTTCTTAAAGAAAGAATTTACGGACCAATCGGAAAAACGATTGACATTATTTCCGTGTTCGCTACCGTATTTGGAATTGCAACATCTCTTGGGCTTGGTGCAATGCAAATTTCAGCTGGACTTCATGCTATATTTGGTCTGCCTGACACAACAGCAATTCAAATGACCGTTATTGGTGCTGGAACGATATTATTTATCATCTCGATTAGTACAGGACTAGAGAAAGGTATCCAGTTTTTATCTAATGGAGCAATTATTTTATCTTTCTTGATCATGTTCCTGGTATTAATTCTAGGACCAACCTCGATTATTTTTGAAACGTTCTTCACTTCACTTGGTAGTTACTTAAACGACTTTGTGGAAATGAGCTTACGTTTAACTCCATTCACGGATAACACGTGGGTTGGAGACTGGACCCTATTCTATTGGGCTTGGTGGATTGCTTGGTGTCCTTTCGTTGGAATGTTCATCGCTCGTATTTCAAAAGGAAGAACAATTCGCGAATTCGTTATCGGCGTACTTGTTGTACCAACACTTGGTACGTGCGCATGGTTTGCTGTTTTCGGAGGAGCTGCGCTTGATTTAGTCCAAAATGCAAGCAATCCTGGATTAGCAAATAATATTGCATCTAACGTATCTCTATCTGTTTTCACGTTCTTTGACTATCTTCCTGCAAGTGGTATCTTAACTGCTGTTGGATTTGCTGTTGTATTAATTTATTATATTACAGTAGCAGATACATCTAGTTTCGTACTAGGGATGTTAAGTGAGCGAGGAAACTTAAATCCATCTGTTAAAATCAAAGTAACATGGGGAATTGTGCAAGCTGCATCGGCAGCAGTTCTACTTTTAGCTGGTGGGGAAAATGCTCTAAATGTTCTCCAAACGGCTTCTCTCGTTTCAGCCTTTCCGTTTATTTTTGTTCTTCTCTTTATGTGCTGGGCACTTATCAAAGCATTGCGAGAGGAATTTGAAGAAGAGAAAGCAACAAAGAAGAAAGCAAGCTAAGCAGCTTGTAAAAGCAAAAGGATCGCTTAAATATAAGCGATCCTTTTTATTTTATCCTTTTGTATTAAAAGCTAACTGAGCTACTAAGATTTTAGAACATCTATCATAAATAGAAGGAAGATGGGAAATAGGAAGTGGATTAATACCCTTGCCAAGTTCAATTGTAAAACCTGGTCTTCTATACTCATGAATAAACCAATCTTTAAACCCTGCATGGCTGTCAATCATTTGAACTGATTTGTAATTACTTACTCTTGCAAACTCATCCGCCATTTTTTTAGAGATTTGTGGTTCTTTGTTCATATAGCCCCAATAAAATTCTTCTCCTTGTGTATGTAGGGAAAGAACGGAATCAAAGTTTTCCTGCTTTGTTAAAGTATACAGTGCTCTTACTTCAGGTTCTGTAAGCGGCACATCACCAGGATAGTCACGTGGTGCAGCTTGTTTGGCTTCCTTGCGCTCTTTTTCAATTTCCCAATTGGCTGGAAATTGATTATTCAAGTCTATTCCCCTAATATTAGCTTTCCAGTGATGAAACTCCATACTTCCTTCATTTATAAACAGCACTTTCTCTCTTTCTACATCGACACTTTTAACTCCATGTAAAACGAGGTTAACTCCATCTGGATTAATCATCGGAAAGGCAGAAAGTGTTGTCTCCTTAAAAAGTTCTCTTGCTTTCTTGTTTTCAATTTCTCCATCACAATCAATCCTTTGACAATAGTGAAACAAAAAGAGCATAAGGCTATTTGTTGTAATCCATTCGTTCGCGTGCATCGAGGCATTCATATGAACTTTTCGTGTTCCTTCTCCTATTGTTATATGATATAAATCTTGTCCTAGCACGCTCTGCCCAATAACCTCTATGTTAACGAAAGAGTATAAGTTGTTTAATGCATATAAAGCTTCCTCTAAGCGTCTTGAATCACAAGGTGTATTCCACACGTTATCCCCCCTCTTCTCATTCATTTTATTATAGAAGAAGCTTCTTTATGTTGAAGAACTGTTAAGAGATATTCAACATACTAAAAAAGCTTAGAAAGTAAGAGGGTGTATAACAACACTCTTTTACTTTCTAAGCTTTTTGTCCAAGTCTAACTTTTACACTTGCTGTGGCAGCTGTGTTTTAACAAGCCATGCCCCACCAATTACCCCTGCATCGTTACCTAACGTTGCAATTGTAATTTCCGCTCCTTTTGCAACGCGAGGAAACGCAAATTGATTAAATCTGTCTTTAAGAGACTGAAGTAAAATATCACCGGCACGAGAAACGCCTCCACCGAGCACGATTTTTTCAGGATTTAATGCATTTGCAGTATTCGCTAGTGCTAAACCAAGGTGAAATGCTACTTCTTCAATTACTGCCTTTGCTACTTCATCGCCTTCACGAGCACAGTCAAATACTTCTTTGGCTGTTAAAGTTCCGTCTTCATAAAAACGTTGCATTGTCGTGTTTCCGTTTTCAGCAATCTTTTCTTTAGCAAGACGAACGATTCCTGTTGCTGAAGCTACTGTTTCTAAACATCCCGTTTTTCCACAGTTACAAGGAGCCCCACCTTCAGGTATAGAAGTAATATGTCCAATCTCACCAGCAGCCCCATTTACTCCACGTACAATGTCACCATGTGCAATAATGCCACCGCCAACACCTGTACCAAGGGTAACGCAAAGAAGATCTTTTGCTCCTTCACCAGCACCTTTCCACATCTCACCAATTGCTGCAATATTTGCATCATTGTCTACAAACACAGGAAGACCTGTTTCAACTTCAAGTAAGTCTTTCAAAGGGAATTTATTCCACCCTAAATTAACGGCAACATCTACAGAACCATTTGTTTCCTTTACAGGTCCTGGTGCTCCGATGCCAATTCCCATAATTTTAGCTTTTATTTCCCCACACTTTTCAAGCTGTTCATCAATTGATTTTGCAATATCTGTTGGGATATTATGCCCTTGATTGCTTTTATCAGTCGGAATTTCCCATTTGTAAATGATTTCTCCATATTGATTAACGAAGGCTAACTTTACTGTCGTTCCTCCTAAATCAACCCCAATCAGCCATTTCTCTTCCATAAGATCTCATCCTTTTTCTGTTCTTTGTTCACGTCTATGGCGAATTAAAAGAAGTGCTTCAGTTAACTGACGATATTCAATCAAACCAGACCTTGCAAGCTCTCTTAGCTCTTCTTCCATAAGGTCAAGGTCAGCTTGTTGGCTTCCTGTATAAATGATAGTTCCAAATCTTTTTAAAAGCTGCTGCACATCGTATAACGTTTTCATTTATTCACCTATTAATTAATAAATTCTCCTATATTACTGTAACGAGAATCACTATAGTCGTCAAGGTTTCTCCCTCGTGAATTACTGTAAATTCTTTCAATAGGTATGAACATACTTTCTTTTTTAAAAGCTATAATCCTTTCAATATACCTATTAAATCTTACTGCTAACTCTTATAATTATATCCATAAAATAAACTGCTGCCAATCCCAATTATTAAAATTACAATATACACTAAAGAAGCTCGTTTACTCTGATTTTTAGGAAGTTGAACAGCACCTGCTGCAACAAACCCTCCAATAAGTCCGCCCAAATGACCCGCATTATCAATACCAGGTACAACGAATCCAAACACAATATTAAATAGAACGAGCATGATGACGTTCGTTCCTAACGTATCAAAAAAGATTTTCGGGCTTTTATACCCAAAAAACAAGAGAGCACCAAAACAGCCAAAAATAGCACCAGAGGCTCCGGCTGAAATGGTTGGACTAAATAAAAAGCTTCCTATTGTTCCAGATACTCCAGCTATAAGATAAATTAATAGAAAACGACTGCTTCCATATATTCGCTCAACAACTGTGCCAACATAATACAGAGCAATACTGTTCATTAAAAGGTGCTAAAAGCCAATGTGGAGAAAAATAGGGGTAATAAGTCTCCACCATTCTCCCTCTAAGAGAAGCTCATTATGCTTAGCTCCATATTTAACGAGCGTTTCTACATTCTGACTTCCTCCGTTAAATTCAAGCCAAAAAAAGAAGAGAATCTGTATAAATAAGAAAATGGAAGAAAAGATGGGCTTTCCGTAAAAGAACGTTCTTTGAATGGTCTTTTCCCGCTCTCGCTCAATACTTTGTATTTTTTGTTTCACACCTTCTATAAAGTTTAAAGCGCTTTCCTCATCTACAAGCGGTGAAAACTTTTTCCCAAAAGCCAATTCTTCCTCTTCCATTACATCAGCTGGAGAAAAAAGATTTCCAGTTATGTTTTCTTCTGTAATTGTGCTAAAAATATAGTGAAAGTCAAAAAAAGGATTAACATCTGATATATATAAATAAGTCCATTTTGCTTTTTTAGACAAACGATAAACTGTTGAATTTCGTAAAGTTTCTTCCTCTTTTTCTATATCTTCTTTAAGATCTCTCGTCCAAATTAAATCTTTTCTAACAAGCCTAATATAGCTATCCTGTTCGATATTTTTAAAGTATAAATTTTGTTTAGAATCGGAAGCATAGATTAGTTTGTAGTTCTGTTCTTCTATAAGAAAGTGTGCGATTTGAAAGTATAGAAAATCTCGCTTTAAGACTGCTATCTTTTTCACCACCCTGAACTCTTTTTTTTAACATCGCAAAATCCAGTAAAAAAAGCAAGTTTTTACATTCCATCCATATAAAAAAAGGAAGAAACTGTGTTCCTTCCTTCTTAATACTTAAAAAGTTGCGACATCATCTTACCGCGGATATAAGGGAAAGTAAAAGCCGTTCTTACAGCTAAGCTGCGACCTACTCTATTTCTTAACAGCATGTTTAACAACTGATAACGTGACTGATAAACAAGTGAAATAAGTAAAGTCATAATGAAAAACTTCAATAAACGTTTCATATATTCTAACCTCCTCTTCTTACTTTCCCACGAACAATGCTGATTATTCTTTCCTTTCTTAATTAAACTTGTATATAAGAGAAGGCAAGAAAAGCGAGAAATGCTCCAATGAAGACAGCTGCTACGTTAACTGTATCATTATTAAAAAAGGTAATACCTTTAATTTTCTTTGTTTTCATGTAGCAATGCTCTGTTTTCTCAGTATGAATACCACAATTCGCACATTTGTATTCTACTTGGATGGTTGCTCCAAGAACAGTATCGGCTATATTTCCTAAAAAACCGAAAATCGCAATAAACAAAAGAGCTATCAACTTTTCCTCCCAAAAGATAGTGAAAAAAAGACCAATTAACAAAGCTCCGCTAAATGCGGCAAAGGTTCCAAGCAATGAGATAGCTCCTGATGTTCCTGCTTCTACTTTTCTTAATGTTAAAATATAACGTGGCTTTCTTTTACTAAGTGTCCCAATTTCTGATGCCCACGTATCCGAATTTGCTGCTGCAATGCTTACCGCAAATAAGAAAGTGAGCATTTCTTTGTGAGTAGGATCGAAAAGCAAGAAAAGACTAAATAAAGCTGGAACTCCTCCATTTGCAAACACCTGTATAATATCTCTACTGCTTGATTTTTCTAACTTTTCTTCAACATGTTCTTTTCGCTTTTGAAATAAAAAACTCACACATGAAGAAGTAATAAAGAAAACACCAAGTAAAGCAAGACCTTTCACTCCTGTTCCAGCATAGATACTGCTTCCTATTAAAAAGGCTCCAAACGCTCCTGATTTTGTAAGAGCCTTTACTTTATATCCTGCATATGATGCGACAATAATAAGAAGGAAGAAAAGAAGATGCTCATTCACAAATCAACACCTCTTGGTTTGTAATGATTTTACCAACGGGAATATCGTGAGGTTCAATTGGCACAAAGTCAGCAATTTGAATATGAAAGGCAATGGATATTTTCTTCCCTAGGTAATTTTGCAAATAACGGTCATAATATCCTCCCCCAAACCCTACTCTATAACCATTTTTCGCAAAAATTACTCCTGGAACAAAGATCACATCAAGTTCTTCTTTTGATATTTTTTCAGCTGTAATAAGCGGTTCTTCAATGCCAAACTGAACAGTCTCAAGCTCAGTGAAAGATGAAAGTTGGTAGAACTCCATTTTGTGCGTTTGAGGAAAACACTTAGGGACGGCAACTCTTTTCCCTTCCTCCCATGCTTTCTCAATAATATCTCTTGTTTCAACCTCAAATGGAAGTGAAAGTGTAATTCCAATTGTTCTTGCTTCTTTCCATTCTCTTGTATTTTCAACTCTTGATAGAATCTCTTTATTCATCTCTTTCCGCTCTAACAAAGACAGCTCTTTTAAGTTCTTCTTCATTAGATTTCTTTTAACCTTTTTCTCCTCCATCATTTTATCCCCTTATTATGTAATGTTCTTATCTATCTTTTAAAAGAGTTCTTTTTAAATAAAAAACAGCAGGAATAAAATTCCTACTGTTTTACTTAGTCTCACGATGTAATGTTACTTTTTTAAGTCTTGGGCTATATTTTTTAAGCTCAAGGCGATCTGGATTGTTACGTTTATTTTTAGTAGTGATGTAGTTACGGTCACCAGTTTCAGTGCAAGCTAAAGTTACTTGTACACGCATGATGTTATCCCTCCAAACATGATTTCGTTAATCAGACTATAATATAATATCATCTTTCGAATGAAAATTCCAGTCTGTTTTTTATAAGCTTTCTATTAGCACTAACCCCGTTTTCTTCATTTATTGCTTTAATATTCCATATATCAGCGGAAGTATATTCATATGGAAGAAGAAAGCTCTCTAAAGTAAACGCACTCACAATATTTCGAGATGCAAGAGGTTGATGTTTTAACGCCCCTTTACGGATATTTCCCCAAAGATGACGCTCTTCATTTATTTGATCTGCTGAAGTTACAGTATACTGCTTTATACCTTTTTCATCAATTTTTCCATTAATAAAAACAAGCCCTTCTTCAATATGATAAGAAAGAAGATGATCTTTCGGCCTGTAGTAAGCAAGCTTTGCTAAAGGCTTCGTTTGCTCATACTGCACATATAGCTTAATTTCTTTACTTCTATTATTTAAGTTCTCTAAAGAAATTCTGTGTCCATCAATAAGGCAAGACTTATGCTCGTCTTGAAAAGCAAAGGATTTGTACTGGACACAATTTTGAATGTGATATTCTTTTTCGGACATTTCAATCCATGAAAATTCTCCATCAATCCACATTCCAATTCTTAGTTGAAAAAATGTTGCTGAATCATTGAAATTATCCATACACTTCTCGTTTGTATACAATGTATCCATCTTCGCACCCTCTATCTGTTTTATTGTACCGAACACAATTGATATGTGAACTTATTAAAAGCTTTGTAAATTTACTGTCATCTAAACGTTTTCTATTAAATCTTTCTGTTGAAGATTGTTTATAGGCATTAGCACTTTTATTTTTCTAAAAATTCAGTTAATTGTAAAGAATATTGTAAACTTATATTACCTATAAGAAAACAATGTTCCTTTCACATGTGTGCACTGAAAGGATCAGTCTATCTAGAGACATTATAATTTCTACTTCCTCATTCTTTTACGCTCAAGAGACTCTAAAACATAACAATAGTTAAAATTTTCTTACCTTTATTTTACCATCATTGGATTACCACTACAATGAACAGAATTTGTCGATTCTATATTCTTTATACTTTTATCTATTTTAAAATGTTTTGATCTCCCATTGCCATGAGCTTTTCTGTATGACGATTTTAGAAAGAATCATACTATTCTTCTTTTTTATCTTTCATTAGGTTAAACTTTTCGACAAGAAAAGCTAAGTCATCAGCATTATTTGATAAGTTTTCAATCCTTTTTAATATAGTTTCAATTTCACTGTCCTGAACTTGGACAGATTGTAACGTCTGGAACGTTCGATTTGTCATTTTATCCGAACTTAGTGCAACTTGGTCAAAAGTACTTTTAACATGGACATTTTGCTCTTTTAGGTGATAGATAGAACGCGAAATCTTTTCAATAGTTGTAATAACTTTTTCCATTCTCTCGTTAATATGTTGAAATCCTTGTCCTGTTGCTTCGATATGGGTTGTTCCTTTTTCAACCATTTCATAGCCAATTTCTAGCCCTTGTAAAACATCCTTTGCTTTAGTTTGAATTTCAGTTGTAATTCCTGTTATATCTCCTAATGCGCTTTCAACTTGCTGTGATAGTTTTCTCACCTCTTCAGCTACGACGCTAAACCCTTTTCCATACTCTCCTGCTCGAGCTGCTTCAATCGCCGCATTTAAGGCAAGTAGGTTTGTTTGCTCTGCAATTTCTTTAATAAAATCAGTAAGTTGAGTAATTTGCTCTGAGCTTTTATCTAGAGATTGGATTTCTTTGTAACAATGTTGAACAATATTATAGATAGAAGTCATTTCTTGAACAGAATCCCCCATTGATTTGTTCCCTTTATTTGTAATATCTCTTATGTATCGAAAGGCAAGGACAAGATGTTCTACTTCCTTGGTAGCTGAATCCATCTCTTCACTAAAAGCTTGCATCGTTTTCATCACTCGGGCTGCCGAGGAAGCTTGTATATGGGCTCCATCTGAAAGATCTTGGAATGTTGCAGATATTTCTTCACTGCCGCTTCTTACTTCTTGTGTAGATGTTAAGAGACGGTCACTTTCATAATGAATGTTTTTAGAAACAGCATGAATAGAGGTTACAAAGGTCCTCAAATTTTCTGCCATTTGATTTGAAGAATGAATGAGAACGCCAATTTCATCATTTCCATCATAGAACATTTTTTCTACTGACAAATCTCCTTCTGCAATTTTCTTTGCCAAACCAACAACCTTTTGCAAGTGATAGTTGATAAATCGCACTAAGAAAAATAAAACAATGCTTCCACATAGAAAAGTAGCAGCTGTAGAGATGAGAAGACCTAATATGCTAATAATAATGCTGCCTTCTGCTTCATTATAAGCTTCTATACTTTCTTTTGTGGTAAATGTTCTAAGCTCCTTTAGCAGCCGCAGATTCTCGTCTCTCAAGCTTGAAATTTCGTCTCGAGCCGACGTATAGATTTCTTTATCTAATCGAACAACAGCTGGAGAAATTTCAAAAATAAATAATCTATCAATTTTTTCATTATTCTCTTTGACTTTAGAGAAAAGTTGTTTCATCTCAGTCGAAACATTTACATCTTCCTGAATTAAATTCATTAACTTATGAAGTTCTTCTCGATGATAACGATAAAGCTTCAGATCCTCTTCTTTTAAAAATGTAATATAATCAGCAATGTTAATATCTTTAGAACGAATAAGAGATCCTATTTCTGTAATATGAACAGCCCGCTCGTTTTTTTCTTTAGCACTTTGAAAAGTTTGCAGTGTTGTATTCAGAAAAAACATAGCTATAAAAATAGAAGCAATCATAAAGCAAAACATCATTAAAAAAATACTATAAAACTTCTTGCTAATCGGTACACTTCTCCAGAAGGATTTAAAAATCCATGCTTTTTTACTGTTCATGCTTAAAAATTCCTTTCAAGTCTTGATGATTACCTATATAACCATCATAACTCATTACTAAATACACATGACTAATTACCCTCATTCTTCACAAAAACTTTACAACAAAAAAAGCGACAGCTATTAGCCGTCGCTCTTTGTTAATTTAACTCATACATTTTTCCTGTAACAAGATAAACAATATTTTCACAAATATTTGTAATATGATCTCCAATTCGTTCAATATGACGACAAACAAATTGAAGCTGTGTTAGCTGATGAATATCCTGTTGATGGGTCGTCATAAGTATTGTAAGCTCATCAACAAGATTGCCATAGTACGCATCAACGAGATCATCCTTATCTGCTACTTCTTTAGCAAGCCTTACATCTTCTGCGTCAAAAGCTTTGAAAGAAGAAAGAAGCATCTCTTGTACAACTTCAGCCATCTTTGGAATTTCCTCAATTGGCTTCACAAGTTGCTTATCTCCTATCCTCAAACTAATACGAGCAATATTCTCAGACAAATCTCCAATCCTCTCGAGGTCTGAGGAAACTTTAATAGCTATAACAATACGACGTAAATCAGAAGCAACAGGAGATTGCTTTGCTAAAAGCTGGATTGCATCATTATTAATTTCATATTCTAACTCATCAATTTTTGGAGCTTCTTCAATTACTTTTCTAGCAAGGTTTTCGTCTTGTTGTTGTAATGAGGAAACAGCCATTTTAAGGCTGTGTTGCGCTTGTTCAACCATATAGAACAGTTTCTCTCTCAAACTGTCTAATTCTACGTCAAACATCTTTCGCATGATTCATGTCTCCTCCCATGATACGAAATAATAACTTACCCGAAGCGTCCTGTGATGTAGTCCTCTGTGCGTTGATCTGTAGGATTAGAAAAAACTTGTTCTGTATCATTAATTTCTACAAGCTCTCCCATTAGGAAGAAGGCAGTCTTATCAGAAACACGTGCTGCTTGCTGCATGTTATGAGTTACCATTACAATTGTGTACTGCTTTTTAAGTTCTAATACAAGCTCTTCAATTTTTAATGTAGAAATAGGATCAAGAGCAGATGTAGGCTCATCCATCAATACCACTTCAGGTTTTGTAGCTAACGCTCTTGCAATACATAAACGTTGCTGCTGTCCTCCTGATAAACCTAGTGCTGGAGCTTTCAAACGATCTTTTACTTCGTCCCAAAGCGCTACATCTTTTAAACTTTTTTCTACAATTTCATCTAATACTTGCTTCTTCTTTGTTCCATGAACTCTTGGTCCATAAGCAACATTGTCATAAATAGATTGTGGAAATGGATTACCTTTTTGAAATACCATTCCTACATTTTTACGAAGCTCTACTAAATCGACTTTAGAGTTTAAAATGTTTTGGTTATTGTAATTAATTTCACCAGACATCTTTACGCCTGGCACTGTTTTATTCATAAGATTAAGTGTCTTAATAAACGTTGACTTTCCACATCCTGAAGGTCCGATAATAGCCGTCACTTCATGATCATAAATTGCGAAATTTAAGTTTTTTAATGCATGGTGTTCTCCATACCATAAATTTAAATCGTTCATATTAAATACTGTTTTCGTTGTTGCGACAGCAGACATATTCTCGCTCCTCCTTATCCAAAACGTCCAGAAATATATTCTTCCGTTTTCTTTACAGATGGATTTGTAAAGATTTTATCTGTTTCTGCATACTCTACTAAATCTCCATTTAAGAAAAAGGCAGTTTTATCAGAAATACGAGAAGCTTGCTGCATGTTATGAGTAACAATGACAATCGTATATTCTTTCTTCAAATTGACGATAAGCTCTTCAATCTTAGCATTTGAAATAGGATCAAGAGCTGAAGATGGTTCATCAAGCAAGAGAATTCTCGGTTTCATAGCAAGCGTACGGGCAATACATAAGCGCTGTTGCTGTCCTCCTGAAAGAGATAGAGCTGACTCATGAAGACGATCTTTTACTTCATCCCATAGAGCTGCTTTACATAAGCTTTCTTCTACAACGCTATCTAAGTTTTTCTTTCCTTTTATACCGCTGTACTTTAAAGCATGTGTAATATTGTTATAAATAGATTTTGGAAACGGATTTGGCTTTTGAAATACCATCCCAATTTCTTTTCGTAAAGAAACAACATTAATATCTTTCCCTAAAATGTTAATGTCTTCATACATGATCTTCCCTTCGCTTCTAGCAATTGGAATTAGATCATTCATTCGGTTAACGCTGCGGAGAAATGTGGATTTTCCACATCCTGAAGGACCAATGAGCGCTGTTACTTTATTTTTCTCGATTTCAAAAGAAATTCCTTTTACCGCTTGGTTCTGACCATAATAAATGCTTAAATCTTCAACAGATAACGATACATCTTTTTCTGCAATTCGTTCAGCTATACCTTCATTTTTATCTCTTTGTTTTAAGCTGGCGATATTGGCCATGCTGGAAACCCCCACTCTATTATTTTGAAGCTGTTAGTTTTTTATGAATAATACTTCCAATGAAACGTGCTAATAAGTTGAACACAAGAACTGCCAATACAAGTACTGCTGAAGAACCATTCGCAATCTCGCTCACGTCAGGAATAAGTCCTTGTGTATTTACAGACCAAATGTGTACAGCTAATGTCTCAGCTGGACGAAAGATATTTAATGGTGATGTTTCAGAAAACGGATTAAGGTTTGCATAATCAAGACGCGGTGTTGAAAGCCCTGCAGTGAAAAGAAGCGCTGCTGCTTCCCCAAAGACACGCCCAGATGCTAAGATAGCTCCCGTTAAAATAGATGGGAATGCTGTTGGCAGTAGAACCGTTTTAATCGTATGCCAATGTGTAATTCCTAATGCAAGACTTGCTTCTTTTTGATCTCTTGGTACAGAGCGAATAGCATCTTCACTCACACGCACCATAACAGGTAAGTTAAATACAGTAAGAGCTAGAGCTCCGCCAATAATCGTGTAGCCCCATCCTGTTAAGTTAACAAACATTAATAAACCAAACATCCCAATAACAATAGATGGAAGTGAAGCTAAAACTTCAATACAAGTACGAATAAAATCTGTTACTTTTCCTGGTTTTGCGTATTCAGCCATATAAATTCCGCCACCAATTCCAAGAGGAACTGTGATAACCATTGTGATCACGAGAATATATAGAGAGTTAAAAAGCTGATCTCGTATTCCACCGCCTGCCATAACTGCACTTGATGGATTTGTTATAAAATCAAATGAAAGCTGTTTAAATCCGTTAACAATAATATAAGAAAATAATGCCACAAGCAGCGACACGATAATCCCTGCGATGACAATAAATACTCCTGTCGCAATTTTATCCCACTTCTTACTGTTCATTACATTTTCCTCCTAGCAGATAGATAGCGAATAACAAGAATGAAAGCAAATGACATAACCAAAAGGATAAGTCCCATTGACCATAGCGTATTATTTTCAATACTTCCGTATGTTGTATGTCCCATGTTAAGTGTAATAATCGTTGTTAATGTTGCTGACGGGTCTAGAAGCGTTTCTGGAAGATTTCTTGTATTTCCGATTACCATCTGAACTGCTAATGCTTCTCCAAATGCACGAGCCATCCCAAGAACGATTGCTGTTAAAAGTGATGGAAGAGCTGCAGGAATTAATACTTTTCGAATCGTTTGCCAACGAGTAGCCCCAAGCGCATAAGAGCCGTCACGAAGACTTTTCGGTAATGAACTCATTGCATCTGTTGCAATAGTTGTAACCGTTGGAAGAATCATAATTGATAAAACAATTGTTCCTGTTAGTAAACTGAAGCCAATGCCTCCAAAATTTCCGCGGATATACGGAACAAGTATTGTAAGACCTATGAATCCATAAACAACGGACGGAATACCAACCAGTAGCTCAATAACCGGCTGCAAAATTTTTCGTCCCCATGAAGGTGCAATCTCCGTCATAAAAATAGCTCCTCCAATGCCAAGTGGAGCTGCGATAATTGCCGATAAAAATGTTACGGCAAATGAGCCAAAAATAAACGGTACCGCGCCAAATTCTCCATTTTTTGGATTCCAATCTGTACTGGTTAAAAATTCAATTGGGCTTACACCATTTTTAATGAAGGATTGTAATCCCTTTACTGTTAGGAATATTGTAATTGCTACTGTTGCAGCAATCATGATTAATGCACAAATTCTTACCAACCATTTCCCACGCGTTTCATCCTTATGTTTATTTTTCTTTGAAGTGATGAGACGCTCCCTAGCTGTTAAACTCATTTTATTTTCCATTTTTAAAACACCCCTAATAACATTGCAATAGGGTAAATGCCTCCTTTTAGCACTTACCCTATTACTTTAAATAGTTTTCCTAAAGAGCCATGAAATGTTTTTATTTATCTGTCTGTTTACCTTCTGCGTCACGCTCAACTTTCATATCGATCGCTGGAATGTAACCTTGGTCTTTAAGAACAGATTTTTGGAATTCCTCACTCATCATGTAGTCTAAAAATTCTTTAGCTACACCATCAGCTTCGCCCTTAGTATAAGAATGTTGGTAAGCCCAGATTGGGAATTCACCTTTTTGAACATTCTCATCTGTTGCTTTAACACCATCAACTGAAAGTGGTGTTACTGTATCATCAGTGAAATATGAGAACGCTAGATATCCTACAGCACCTTCAGTTTCAGAGATAATCTTTTTAACTGTGTTTGAAGAATCTTCTGTTACGCCTTCTGCAGGTGTTTCACCATCTAAACCATATTTTACGAAAGTATCACGAGTACCAGAAGAATCTGGACGGTTTACAAGAACGATCTTTTGGTCTTTACCACCAAGTTCTTTCCAGTTTTTAATTTCACCAGTAAATACTTTTTTAAGATCTTCTTTAGAAATATCTTTAATGCCTACTTCAGGGTTTACAGCAGCTGTCATACCAACAACGGCTACTTTATGGTCAACAAGCTCGTCTGCTGGAATACCTTCTTTTTCTTCTGCAAATACATCAGAGTTTCCAATGTCTACAGAGCCTTCAGAAACTTGGCTAAGTCCTGTACCAGAACCACCAGCTTGTACTTGTACGTCAACATCTGGGTTTTCGTTCATGAATTGTTCAGCAGCAGCAGCTACTAAAGGTTGCATTGCACTTGAACCAGAAACTGTGATTGATCCAGAAAGTTCTCCTGAACCTTCTCCTGAACCACTATTTCCTTCACCGTCTTCTTTTGCACTGTTATTCCCACAGGCTGCAGCGATGATTACTACTAACGATAGCATCATCATAAATGTGAGACGCTTGAAGCTTTTCATTGGTAATTCCCCCTAAGAATATTCGTTGTTTTGTCCTACGAGTACTACAATAACGCTCAATTTTTAAATCAGTTTTAACCGAATGTAAAGGTTTTGTAAATGTTGCATATTTTTTGTAGACCTTTTCTCCTATTTATCTCTGTAAAATCGACAAAAAGGGAAGACAATCGCGCTTAGACGCTTTCGTCTTCCCTCTTTTAGACCTAATTTATTTTAAAATATTATTGAGCATTTTCTTTATCTTCATTTTGTTCAAAATAAGCATCCAGAATATCCATTCCAATATTTTTTGACATTGGATTATCTGAACTTATGGCATATGGCACAACAACGGCAAAGGCTACTTCAGGATTATCATATGGAGCATAGCCAACAAGTGTAACATTATAGGTTTCTACATTTGGGCCTTCTCCTTCTGTGTAAAGAGACTGAGCTGTTCCTGTCTTACCAGCAGGGTTGTATGATTTACTTGCAAACTGTTTAGCTGTTCCCGTTGTCATTACGCTTCTAAAACCGCGTTGCACAATATCAATGTATTCATCTTTCATTGAAATGCGGTTTAAAATCTCCGGTTCTGTAGCATGTAAAACTTTCCCTGGTTTATCTTCTTCAATGGTTGCCTCCCGAATTTCTTTAACAAGCTGTGGACGAACTCGGTAGCCGTCGTTTGCAATCGTTGAAACGTACTGGACAAGTTGTAACGGAGTATACGTATCATACTGGCCAATCGATAAGTCAAGCGCCAAACCTGGGTTGAACTCTGACCCTTTATAGCCTGTAAATTCATTTTGTAAATCCAACCCTGTTTCAACTCCTAAACCGAACTGACCATAATAGTTACGAAGTTGTTCAAATGTTTTAGGACCGATTTGCAGTGAGCCGTTTCGAACATACTTAGCTCCAGCCATTTCAATAACTGTTTTGAACATATATACGTTTGATGATTTTGCAAGAGCGCCATTGATACCAAGAGTTCCTAGGTTATTGCTATATGACCCTTTCTTTGGCGTGCTTGCAATGTAAAGTGGTTCATCTAAAAACATGGTATTTGGAGTAATTGCTCCTGAATCAAGACCCGCTAGGATTGTTGCTCCTTTTACAGTTGATCCCATACCATATGAAGAAACAAGGTTCCCAAGTGCAAAATCTTTAATTTCTTCTTTTCCGTTTTCATTTTTTTCAAATCGCTTTCCACCCATCGCTAGAATATCACCTGTTTTTGGGTTCATCATAATCGCAAATGCTCGGTCAAGATATGGTTCACCTTGATACGTTTTTAAATTTCTTGTTAGCGATTCTTCGACTGCTTTTTGAAGCTCCATGTCAATTGTTAAAACAAGATCGCGTCCTCGCTCACCTTCTTGAATTGACTCTGTACCAATAATGTCACCCTCTTCGTTGTTAATATATTCAACACGTTCTTTTTCACCATTTAGCGTTTCTTCATAGCGAGCTTCAAGATAACTTTTTCCAACTCTATCACTTCTGCTATATTCTCGTACAAGAAAGTGCTGAAGTTTCTCTTCTGGCAATCCTTCTCCTTCAGAGGTGATGTTTCCTAGAAGAGAACGCAAAAGGTCATCATAAACATAACTTCTTTCCCAAAGGACTGTTGTATTAACACCTGGAAGATCTGCTAGGTTCTCACTAACGCGGGCATATTCCTCTTTTGTCACACCTTCCCCTTTAATAACTTGAGGAGTTTGTTTATAACCGCCATCCATCGCAATTTTTATGGCAATAATCTCCTCATCTTGCTTAGAAAGTGAAGATAAATCTTTCTTTGTAATACGTTTGAGCTGTAGCTCATAAGCCTCTTTATCAGATAATTTTTTCTTTTCAATCTCTTCTTGTGGTACTTTTGCTTCTGCTTTCTTTTCATTCGTTAAAATCCAATAATCTTTTTTATCACGTTCCGTAACATCTTCGACTGGTTTATCAATCATTTTTGCTAGTTTTCTAGCTACTGAAAGTGTCTTTTCCGGATCGTCCTCAAATCGAGTATACGTAATAGCCTCAAGTGGAACGTTATCAACAATTGACCTGTAGCTGCTATCATAAATCTTTCCGCGAGGAACCGGGTTTTCAACAGACACGTCCTGCATTTCTTCCGCTTCGCGTTTGTACTCTTCTCCTCTTACAATTTGAACAAGTCCAAGCCTTAAAATAAGCACAGCAAAAAGAAAAAAGACAATACAAAACAATAAGTTGATTCTCGTTGAAAGTTGAGATTTTCTTCTCTTCTTTTTCATTCCTTCTCCCCCTGTAAAATTCCTCAAAAAATAAAGGCACCTTTTTGCAAGGTGCCTTTACTTGTTGTCACATATAGTTTAATCCATTATTAGTAAAATTTCTACAAATTTAACTATTTTTCTAGTTTAATCTTCACTGTTTGGAGCTTGAACGCCGCCTGCTGCATTTAAGTTTTCTTCTTGGTCTTTTTCTCCTTGTTCTTTCTTTTCGAAATAAGAATCAAGAACGTCTTTACCGATTTGTTGGCTCATTGCGCCTACTTTATTACCGTTGGCATAGGGTACAACCACAGCGAAGGCGATTTCAGGATTGTCATATGGCGCATAACCAACTAATGTATGATTTTCAGTTTTAGGTGGTTCAGTCCCTTTAGGGCGTTTTGTTTCTGTATAAAATGATTGAGCTGTTCCTGTTTTACCAGCTGGATTGTATGGTGCGTTGCTAAACGTTGTTCTTGCTGTCCCTTTAGCTCCCATCATAACGCGATGGAATCCGTTTTGAACAATATCAATATACTCTTGCTTCATAGAAATACGGTTCAAAATTTCTGGTTCTGATTCATATATAACCTTTCCTTCTTGTTCTTCATCAACTGTTGATTCGCGTACTTCTTTTAAAAGCTGTGGTCTCACACGATACCCATCGTTTGCAATGGTTGAGACATATTGAACAAGCTGCAATGGTGTATACGTATCGTATTGTCCAATGCCTAAATCAAGCGCATATCCTGGAAGGTATGATGTGCCTTTGTATCCTATAAATTCATTCTGCAAATCAAGACCTGTTTCAGATCCTAAACCAAACTGAGCATAATAATTACGCAGTTCACTAAAAGTTGATTTTGGAATGTTTAACGAATGATTATAAATGTAGTTCGCATGTGCCATCTCTATTACAGTTTTAAACATAAATACGTTGGAAGAGCGTTCTAAAGCTTCCCCAATACCGATATTATCCATATTAACGTACGAACTTTTCGGATTAGTTCCTTTAATCTTAATAGGGGAATCATAGAAAATTTGATTTGGTGTAATAGCTCCTGAATCCAATCCTGCTAAAATTGTTGCTCCTTTAACAGTAGATCCCATGTTATAAGAGGAAACGAGGTTCCCAAGTGCATAGTCTGTTAACTCTTCTTTACCTGTTTCATCATTTTTCTGATAACGTTTCCCACCCATTGCTAAAATATCACCTGTACGCGGATCCATTGCAATAGCAAAAGCACGGTCCATATATGGATTTGCCCCATTATGCTGGGCTTTAAGATGACTAGTTAAACTTTCTTCAACAACTTTCTGCAGTTCCATATCAATTGTTAACACAAGATCACGACCGCGCTGACCTTCTTTAATTAACTCTGTATCTAATATATCACCTGCACTATTATTAATATACTCCACTTGCTCTTTTTGACCCTGAAGAAGTTCTTCGTAGCGCGATTCAAGGTAGCTTTTGCCGACTTGATCATTACGGCCATAGTCACGGGTTAAATAATAATCTAGTTGCTCTTTTGGTAACCCTTCGTCATCCCTTGTGATGTTGCCTATTAACGAGCGTAGTAAACTGTCATAAACATAGTTACGATTCCAGTATGTTGTAGTGTTTACTCCTGGAAGATCAGCTAGATTCTCACTAACGCGAGCATATTCTTTAGCTGTTACTCCTTCATTTTTAATATATTGAGGCGTCATTTTATAGCCACTGTCCATCTCGCGTTTAATCGCAATAACTTCTTTTTCCCCGACCGAAATCGTTCCTAACTCTTTTTTCGTAATACGATCAAGCTGCAGGCTATAGACCTTTTTATCTGACAACTCTTTTTTCTCAATTTCACTTTGCGGCACTAATTTTTTCGCTTTGTTTGGATGAATTAAAATCCAATAATCTTTCATATCGCGATCCGTTACTTTGTCTGTTGGCTTGTCAATCAGTTTTGCTAGCTTCTTCGCTACTTTTAGCGACTGCTCTGGATCATTTTTAACACGCGTATATGTAATTGCATTAACGGGTTTGTTGTCGACAATAGAACGATGGTACCGATCATAAATTTTCCCACGCGGAGCAGGATTGCTTACTGTCGAGTCTTGCTCTGCTTCTGCTTCTCGTTTATATTCTTCTCCTTGAACAATTTGAACGAGACCAAGTCTCAAAATCAAAATGGCAAAAAGGAGAAAAACAACAAAAAACAGAAGACTAACGCGCGTTGTAATGTGCGTTCTTTTTCTGCCTTTTTTTCTTTTCATATTTCCCTCTCCTTACTATATAAGACCAAAATAAAAGCACCTTTTAAAAAGGTGCTTTTATGTTATATGACTATTATAATCCACTTTTGGTAAATTTTCTATAAAAAGAGGGGTTTTTCTATTTTACTCATCTCCGCTTGATGCTTCGGAGTCTTCACTGTCTACAGCTTGAACGCCGCCTGCTGCATTCAAGTTTTCTTGCTGATCTTTCTCGCCTTCTTCTTTTTTCTCAAAGTAAGCATCTAGCGCATCTTTTGCAACTTGTTGACTCATTGTTCCAATATCGCTTGTTGTTCCATATGGCACAACAACAGCGAAAGCTACTTCAGGATTGTCGTAAGGTGCATAACCAACAAGCGTATGGTTCTCTGTTTCAGGTGGTTCTGTACCTTTAGGACGATTTCCTTCTGTATAGAATGACTGAGCTGTACCTGTTTTTCCTGCTGGATTGTACGCTGCATTTTTAAATGTCTTTGCAGCTGTACCAGATGTCATAACACGACGGAAACCATTTTGTACAACATCAATATACTCATCTTTCATAGAAATGCGGTTTAGAATTTCTGGTTCTGATTCATAAAGAATTTTCCCTTCTTTATCTTCATCAACCGTTGCTTCTCGCACTTCTTTTAAAAGCTGCGGCTTCACTCGATAACCGTCATTCGCAATTGTTGACACATATTGAACAAGCTGTAGCGGTGTATATGTGTCATACTGACCAATCCCTAAGTCAAGTGCAAAACCTGGATTATATTTTGTACCTTGATATCCTGTAAATTCATTTTGTAAATCAAGACCTGTTTCAGTCCCAAGACCAAATTGTGAATAGTAATTACGTAATTGATCAAAAGTTGATTTTGGAATGTTAAGTGAACGTCCAGGAACGTAATTAGCATCAGCCATAGCCATTACTGTTTTAAACATATAAACGTTTGATGACATCTCTAGAGCTGTTCCTATTCCAATTCGCCCCATATTTTTGTATGATTTTTTAAGGGGAGTTCCTTTAATTTTGATTGGTTCATCTACAAAAGTAGTTCCTGGTTGGATAGCTCCTGAATCAAGACCTGCTAAAATTGTTGCTCCTTTAACAGTCGAACCCATATTATAAGAGGAAACAAGATTTCCAAGCGCATAGTCTGTTATCTCTTGAACACCTGTTTTCTCATTTTTCTCATAGCGCTTCCCAGCCATTGCTAGAATGTCACCATTACGTGGATCCATCATCATAACAAATGCACGGTCCATATATGGATTTCCACTATGATGAGCCTGAAGACGTTTTGTTAAACTCTCTTCGACTGCTTTTTGCAGTTCCATATCAATTGTTAATACAAGATCGCGACCGCGTTGCCCTTCCTTGACTAACTCAGTATCTAATATGTCGCCTGCTTCATTATTAATATATTCTACTTGCTCTTTTTGACCGTTTAACAGTTCCTCGTAGCGAGATTCAAGATAACTTTTCCCAACTTGATCGTTACGACTGTAGTCGCGCGTTAAGTAGTAATCTAAGCGGTCTTTTGGAAGCCCTTCTTCATCGCTCGTAATATTTCCTAAAAGTGAGCGAAGCAGTCCATCATAAACATAGTTTCGTTTCCAGTATGTTGTTGTATTAACACCTGGAAGGTCAGCTAAATTCTCACTAACACGGGCATATTCTGCATCTGTTACACCTTCATTTTTAATGTTTTGAGGCGTCATTTTGTACCCGCTGTCCATTTCGCGCTTGATTGCGATAACTTCCATCTCAGCATCCGAAATAGAAGCAAGATCTTTCTTTGTAATACGTTCAAGCTGAAGATCATAGACTTTATCATCAGCTAACTCTTTTTTCTTAATTTCACTCTGTGGAACTAGATTTTTAGCTTTTTTCGGGTGAACCATAAGCCAATAATCTTTCATATCTCGTTCTGTTACTTTGTCTGTTGATTTATCGATAAGCTTTGCAAGCTTCTTCGCCACTTTAAGAGACTGTTCAGGGTCATTTTTAAAGCGCGTATACGTAATCGCATTAAGCGGCTTGTTATCAACAATTGAACGATGATATCGATCATAAATCTTGCCCCGGGGAGCTGGGTTACTCACTGTTGAATCCTGTGTTTCTTCTACTTCTCGTTTGTAATCTTCACCTTGGACAATTTGAACAAGACCAAGCCTTAAAATTAAAATTGCAAAAAGAAGAAAAACAACAAAAAACAGGAGGTTAAGTCGCAACGAAATGTGCGTTTTTTTTCTTCTCTTTTTCTTCATCCCTTCACCTTCAATCTCTCGCTATTCCACAAACAAATAAGACACCTATGGAAGGTGCCCTATTAACTGTCTAGTGTTATTTTAATGCAAATAAAGAAAGATTTCTACCGCCAAATTACTCATGCAGGTGACTCTCCATCACCTTCATTTAAAGTTTTTTTGGAAATTGAGGGTTCTTCTTCCTTTATTTTTTCTAAGGGCTTCAATGATACATGACGAACAAAAAAATAAATAGTTGCATGTCCAACTCCGATTATTGCTAAAAGAATTGGCACGCTTTGTTTTTCATCAAAAAAGGTGATGGCCCCGATAAATAGAAGAATTGAGATAATTCGTCCCATATTTAAAAAAACATCCCGTACAACGATAAATTCAATTCGCTTTTCTTTAATTCCTTCGGCCCTTCCAATTACGTCAAATGTAATCGACATATAAGGAACAAGTAAGAGCGGATATCCGATTGCAATGCAAACAGCATAGCATAACAATTTAACATACGTTACTTTAAAAATAATTAAAAAGACAGAAGCATATAGCAAAAGTCCACCTGCTAAGATTGACTTGTATCGATGCTTCTTCTTTATAAATCGTGATGCTAAATAATAGCCAACAAAAGCGACAGCGGAATTAACAAGACCAAATGTTCCTAGCGCAAGCTCACTGTTTGTCGTAATAAAAACAAGAACAGAGATAATAAAAATAAAGGTACCTTCTCGGATTCCTTGGAAAAGGTGTGCATATAAAATAAGACGCCAGTTTCGATTCTTTTTTCGTTCAGCAAGTACTTCTTTAAAACGATACTTTCCTTCTGCTTCTCTTCTTTTAAGAAAGAAACTTAATACAACAGCGCTTAGAAATAAAAATAAAGAAGTAAAAAAAATAATTTTATATCCCGTCATTTTAATGAAAGACGAGATAATCAATCCTGCTACAATGGGACCAATCATTCCTGCGAATGAATTCAATATGCCCATAAATCCGTTAAAAAAATCTCTTGTTTCAGGTTCTGTAATCTCAAATGTTAATACATCAAAAGCAAGCCAGTAAAATCCATAGCCAATTCCAAGTAAAGCTCCTAAGAGTAAAAGGAGCGATGAAGCATTGTTTCCAACAAGTAAGACCGTAATATAAAAGACTGCTAAAAATGATACTCCTAGCCTTAAGACAATAACTCGATCCACTTTCTTAGCAAGCTTCCCTGCTACAACAAATGTCAAAGGATGAAAAATCACAATGGCTAAGTTGTAGAGAGCAAGATCCAAAAACTGCCCTGATTGCTTCCATAAATAGACGTTTACAAACGTATTGGATAATGATATTGCAAGTGAATAAAGAGCTCCAACCGTTAAAAGAAGCAAAAGATCTTTCGTAACTTCAACATCCCCAAACACTTTTTTCAAAACTGCCATACGTAAAACTCCTTTTCTCTTCTACCCCTAGTTTGGCAAAAGATAAAAGAGTTATACTACATAATGTAATTTTGAACAAAGGAATATAACTTCTATAATAAAAAGGCTCAGAGACATGTTGTCTCCGAGCCTTTTTATTATAAGCGTTTCTCTTATTTTGCTGCTTCGTAGCGTTTTGATACTTCGTCCCAGTTTACAACATTCCAGAATGCTGAAATGTAGTCTGGACGACGGTTTTGGTAGTTTAAGTAGTAAGCATGCTCCCAAACATCTAAGCCTAGGACAGGTGTTTTACCTTCCATAAGCGGTGAATCTTGGTTTGGAGTGCTTGTGATCGCAACTTCGCCGTTGTCTACAACAAGCCAAGCCCAACCAGAACCGAAGCGGCCTGCTGCAGCTGCTGCGAATTCTTCTTGGAATTTCTCGTAGCTTCCAAATTTTTTGTTGATTGCATCTGCTAATTCGCCAGTTGGCTCACCGCCACCTTCTGGTGAAAGGATTGTCCAGAAAAGGCTATGGTTAGCATGTCCACCACCGTTGTTGCGTACAGCTGTACGAATGTTTTCAGGTACAGCGTCTAAGTTTGATACTAGTTCTTCAATGCTTTTAGCTTCAAGATCAGTACCTTTGATTGCATCGTTTAACTTAGTTACATATGTGTTGTGGTGTTTCGTATGGTGAATGTTCATTGTTTCCTTGTCGATATGTGGTTCAAGTGCGTCATACGCGTAAGGTAATTGTGGTAATTCATGTGCCATGAAAAATTCCTCCTTTAGATTATGTAAAATTTGTGGTAGCAAAAATTGCTCCGTTAGCTTTAGAATAGCAAATATACCCTATTGTTTCAATTAAAATGATTTTCTTCTTGCTGAAACAACGAGTTTATATTTACCTTTTACCCGGTTTTTATACGACTAAACAAAAAAAGTTTTCTGCTTAGCAGAAAACTTGTTAATGTTATATGTATGGAGGAGGAAGGGGGATTCGAACCCCCGCGGGTTTTGACACCCCTGTCGGTTTTCAAGACCGATCCCTTCAGCCGGACTTGGGTATTCCTCCACCTGAAATTATGGTGGACCCTGCAGGACTCGAACCTGCGACCGGACGGTTATGAGCCGTCTGCTCTAACCAGCTGAGCTAAGGGTCCATTATGGATAATATAATAAAGCAATAGCGGCGGAGGGGATCGAACCCCCGACCTCACGGGTATGAACCGTACGCTCTAGCCAGCTGAGCTACACCGCCA
>NZ_JALAMS010000016.1:0-49716 GCF_026790145.1 Priestia endophytica
TTACCGGTCCCGCAGTTTTGGACGGGGACAGTTTTTGCGTCTAAACTAGTGGAGTAAGCCACACTATATAGAAGCGACTTCTTGTCGCACCATAAAACATGTTATAGGAAAACTATGTATTCTTAATGTTGGAAGTCGACTATTTTTGGCTAAATTAAGGGTAACCAAAACATAAATAAAGAGGAAGCAAAACATAAATAAAGAGGAAGCAAGTTCTCTTCCTCTTTATGATAAAGTTATTCTTTTTTCTCTATAAAGCAGTTTTTTCGTGTGTTGAAGAGGGCTGACTTTTATTTAACTTCCGTTTCATTGGAAAATAGTACAAAATTGCGGGGACAATTAATCCCACTAACCAAGCAATGTCCGCCCCTCCAAAAGCCTTTGCTATAGGACCTATATAGAATGAAGTATTAATAAAAGGAATTTCTGCAATAATGGCTATACCAAACGCTATACATGTAACTTGGTTTATCTTCCCGTATTGACCATTTAAGTCAAAGATATCTTTCACATTATATTTACCATGACGTAATAAATAATAATCTACAAGGTTAATAGATGTCCAAGGGATTAAGAAATAACTAATAAAAAAGATAAAGTTTAAGAAAAAGGACAGAAAATTACTTTGTCCTAATAGACACAAAATAGTACCTGCTAACGTAACACAAAATATCATTCCTATACGAACTTTTTGTGTTACTTTTATCTTCCAAAAAGGTTCTATGGTTGTAATGGTTGACATGAAGGCGCCATATAAATTAAAAACATTAATAGCAAGCTGGCCAAAAATAATAATTAGGTACATGAAGATAGAAAATTTTCCAAATAAAGAGGCTAAATTCCCCCCAGAGTGATCAAGAAAATTGGGAATTGCAATAGTCAAAGTTGCTCCTAAAACCATCATCCATACCGTTCCAACAAATGTACCTAGATAGCTATACCAAAATGTTTGAGAAGTTGATGTATTCACTGGCAGATAGCGAGAGTAGTCTGCTACGTATGGGGCGTATGCTAATTGCCATGTTGCTACAACACTAATCGATAGCAAGAATACAGGCCAATCTAAGCTAACTAACGACAAGCTGCCTGTCGGAAGTGGTAACTGAAATATAATAATAGTTGCTACTAGGTAAATTACAAGGGAGGACCATGATAATAATTTCTGCATTTTATGAATTAAATCGTGACCGTAAATTGTCACTACAAAACAAATAATGCTTAAAATTATGATACTCCAGCTCTGATTAATAGGAATTAAACTACTTAAAGTTTGAGCTGCAAGCACACTACTACTCGCAAAAAAACCTAAGTAAACGAACATTACAAGAAATAATGGAAAGATGGCTCCAATTACTCCAAACTGTGCTCGACTCTGAACCATTTGAGGGATTCCAAGTTTAGGGCCCTGAGCAGAATGAGAAGCCATGAAAATGGCACCTAATAGTGTTCCAATAATGATAGCAGCAAAACTCCAAAATAGATTAAGACCTAAACTAATGGGTAATGCACCTGTTACAAGAGTTGTAACATGCATATTTGCGCCAAACCAAATAGGGAATAAATCACGAGCTTTACCATGCCGTTCCTCCACTGGAACAAATTCAATACTACGTGTTTCAACTTTCACGGGACACGCCTCCTCATAAATTAACTGTTGAAAGTATTTGTATACATAAATGCATGTAGTGAAATTAAATTAGACTATATGAATAAACCTGTATACATTCTCTTCTTACAAAACATTTCAGACTATAAGGTTCTTATCCATTTACATACTTACACTCCATTAAGGGTTGATAATATCTGAATAATCAGAAAAATAAAGTTTTGATATTTTTCTCCTTTAGTCCCGTAAATGTCACATAGTAGAATCTGTTAATGCAAGAGGAATAATACTTACTACCGTTAATTCAAGAGGAACGTTTATCCTGTATAGTTATCTGCTTATAAAGCAATAATAACCTGCATCTTAATAGAGAAATTTTATACTATGTTTCATAGCATATACTCACTAAAAAAACAGAGCATAATGCATTTACGGATATTCCATTATTCTATTTTAAGCTAATTAAGGTTCCTAAAATTATTTTTAGTAGAAAGATTAGGGAATTTAATATTTTCTATTAATTGTTGTTTGCAAATAAGATTTGCACCACCAAAAAACTTCTTGCTTGTCTTAAGGAAGTTCTAAAACTTCCCATTCCTTGAGTTCTAAACGACGAACCCCTTCCAGAACATGGGGATCATTCTCCGCCATATATTTGGCTTCTTCTAGAGTTTCAGCGATATAGATAACCATTCCACCTGATTTATCTGAAAAAGGCCCTCTTCCCCAAATTTTCCCTTGTTGATCTAGTTTATTAAGATATTCAATATGATAAGGGAGAATCTTTTTATTCTTTTCTAAATCGAGCATATGCAATATTGCCGCGTAATACCTCATCTATTACGCCTCCTATTTAAACTAAAGATTAGTTTCTATTCCAAACAACGAGTTTTATCTCGGTCATTTCCTCAATTGCGTATTTTAACCCCTCTCTACCAAAACCACTCTCTTTTACTCCCCCATAAGGCATATGATCAACACGGAAAGTAGGGATATCATTAATCATGACGCCACCTACATGCAATTTTTCTGCTGCATTCAAAGCTGTATGTACATTTTCTGTATAGATTCCAGCTTGTAGACCATAGCGTGAATCGTTAACCAACTCAAAAGCTTCTTCAATAGAACTAACTTTATTAATTAAAACAATTGGGGCAAATACTTCTTGGCAAGATACTTTTAAAGAAGGCTCAGCATTTAAAATAACAGTTGGATAAAGGATATTATTCTCCACTTTTCCTCCTGTAACAATGTCTGCCCCACGTTCCTCTGCCTCCCTTATCCACTCCATACTTCTTTCTAAATCATTTGAAGAAATTAAAGCCGATAAATCTGTCTCAGCATCAAGAGGATTTCCTACTACTAATTTATTTGTTGCTTCAACAAATTTTTCAACAAATTCATTATAGATTTCTTCATGAACATAAACACGTTGTAATGAAATACAAACCTGACCTTGATTAGAAAAAGCTCCGGTTACACAACGGGAAATAATCTTATCAATATCAATCCCTTTATCAATAATTACTCCTGCATTAGATCCAAGCTCCAATGTTACTCGCTTTAACCCAGCCTTATTTCGAATCCCCATTCCTACACTTGGGCTACCAGTAAAGGTAATCATATTTACTCTCTTATCATTGACAATCTGATCTCCAATCACTCGACCACTTCCTGTTACTACATTGAGAGCTCCATTGGGAAGCCCAGCTTCTTGTAGTAGTTCAGCTATAAAAAAGGCTGATAAGGGTGTCTGTGAAGCTGGTTTTAAGACAATAGTATTACCAGCTGCGATTGCTGGACCAATTTTATGGGCTACTAAATTCATTGGAAAATTAAAAGGTGTAATAGCCCCTATGACACCTATAGGTTCTCTTTTTGTATAAGCAATTCTTCCTTCTCCCCCTTGAGCAGCATCAAGTGGCAATGTTTCACCATAAATTCGCTTTGCTTCTTCTGCAGCAAACTTATAAGTTTCTATTGTACGAGCAACTTCCGATTTAGCTGTTGTAATAGGTTTTGCAGCCTCTAGTGCGAGAATTCGTGCAGCTTCGTCTGCCTTTTGTTCTAATAGTCTACTTAAAGACTCTAAAATCCTTGCCCTTTGATGGGCTGGCATCTTCGCCATTTCATTACGGGCCTGATAAGCAACCTCTATGGCTTGATTTGTTTCTCTTTCAGTGGCTATAGGAATTTCAGCAATTACTTCTCCAGAATAGGGAGAAGATAGTGAGGTATACTCATCAGTTTCTATCCATTCCCCATTTATGAATAATCTTTTTTTCATATATCATTTCTCTTCCTTTCACCCATTAATTATAATTTTCAGCACCTAATTTATCGATTAAGTACCTGTTTCTAAATAATCCTTCGAAAAGTAGTTCTGTAATTTTATAGATAAACCTCCAGGTCCAAACTTCAATCGACCTTTTTCTGCCGTTTCAGATTTGAATTTTATTGATTCTAAAAAAGATAAGATATTTCGACGTCTTTCTAATATATCTGTTAATCCGTGTTTATAAAGCCAAGCATCTATTGTATTGTATACACCTCTGTTAATGCCATATTGAGAGTCACATAAGTTAACAAACATCAAGTCAGGTAAATGAATATTCCTTTCTAAAACTTTATTCATTTTATCCCTCCTATTAAAAGTAATTCATTTTTAGCCATCTGTTAGCTTACAAACGACTTTTAGCAAACTCAATATCCTTCTTAATTTGCAAAATTAACTGATCCAAATTTTCAAAGGCAATTTCATTCCGTATAAAGAAACAAACATCAACTTCTAGACGTTCGTTGTAAATTACTTTATTAAAATCAAAGATATGCACTTCGTAGTGGATACACGATTTTTCTTCATTAATCGTAGGTCTTGTTCCGACATTCATAATTCCTAAAAAAGATTCTTTATTATATATAACCCTTACGGCATATACCCCATGTGATAAATAGATTTTTTGTGAATCCACAAAAAGATTTGCAGTAGGAAAGCCTATTTCCCGGCCTATTTGATTTCCCATAATTACACGACCGGTAAACGTACATAAAACTTTTGATTTGTCTGTACGAAGAATCATATACTTTCCCTACCTTCCTATCAAACTTCTACTCCCTTTAGAGACTTTTGCATATAAACGACTTCTTTAGCCAGATTGTTCACTCTAGTTATAACCTCTTCATCAACTAATTCTTTTTGATCATTGAAATGACTATTATGAGCATATACATAACTAGGAGCAACAAAGGATCTAAAGTATCCCGCAATAGGTTTTAATTGGTTTTCAATCACAAGATAATGCTGATAAGTTCCCCCTGTTGCAGCGAATCCCATTACTTTGTTACGGAAAGATGTTGGAGGAATTAAATCAAATAAATTTTTAAGAACTCCGGTAATAGACCCCTGAAATATAGGAGTGCCAATAATATAGAAATCAGCTGAAGAAACGATATCAATGACTTTTCTCGTATCTTCGTTATAGGTAGAAGGGTTCCGTCCATCACAGAACTGGACATCGTAATTTTTCATATCCAGCAATTCCACCTTAATTTCCGGGTTGTTTCTTTTTACCTCTTCTAATAGGTTCTGAATGACTATAGCTGTCTTTGATCCTGTTATAGTTCCTGAAATCCCCAGTAATTTCATATTTAAAACGCTCCTTTACCTCATAATGAATGGGTCGACCATAGGTTCAGTTGAAGTATTCATCCAAACTACTTTATTTTGAGTATATTCATGAATGGACTCCACTCCGCCTTCTCTTCCATATCCACTCCAGTGTGATCCTCCAATAGATGCAATGGGGGAGATACTTCTATAAGTATTAACCCATACAATACCAGCTCGAACTGCCTTAGATATTTGATGTGCCCTTGCCAAATTGTTTGTCCAAATACCCGCAGCCAATCCATAGTTTGTGTTATTGGCTAAGCTAATGACTTCTTCTTCATTTTCAAATGGTATGATTGTTAAAACGGGGCCAAATATCTCTTCCTGAGCAATTCGAATTTCAGCATTAGTATGTTCAAAAATGGTTGGTTCAAAATACCATCCTTTTTTTAAATGTGCTGGTCGTTTTCCCCCGTAAATAAGATTAGCTCCTTGTCCCTTTCCTAGTTCAACATAATGTTCCATTCTTTTTAATTGTGATTCGGTTGCTAATGGTCCCATTTCTGTTGTTGGCGACATAGGATCGCCAATAACAATATTAGATGTGCGCGTAACAATTCGATCAACGACCTCATTATAAATACTTTTATGGAGAAACGCCCTAGATCCAGCCACACAACTCTGCCCCGATGCTCCAAAAATTCCTGCAATGATACCCATTGAAGCGCTTTCAATATCTGCATCATCAAAGACGATATTTGGTGATTTCCCTCCCAATTCTAATGATAATTGGGAAAAGTGTTTAGCTGAATTATGAACGACATGACGAGCTGACTCTGTTCCACCCGTAAAGGCAATTTTTCTAACAAGTGGGTGGCTTGTTAAAGCATTTCCAACAGGATCGCCAAACCCAGTCACTACATTTACAACACCTGGTGGGAATCCTGCTTTTTCTATGAGTGGCATTAATTCTAATAAGGAAGCAGAAGTAACTTCAGATGGTTTAATTACTATTGTGTTACCAGCTGCCAATGCTGGCGCTAGTTTTAACGTTGTAAGGTACAAAGGGGAGTTCCAAGGTGTAATAGCAGCTACTACCCCTAAAGGTTCTCTGGAAGTAAATACAAACATGTCTTTCTTATCAATAGGAAGAGTATCCCCATGAATTTTATTAGCGAGCCCTGCATAATAATAGTAGAATTCAGGAATATATTGAAGTTGTCCTCGCATTTCACGAATTAATTTTCCGTTATCTAATGTTTCGTAATCAGCTAGTTTCTCATAATCTTCTGCTATCAAATCGCCTAAACGTTGTAGTAGTTTTCCACGTTGTGAATATGTCATGGAAGTCCATTCAGAGTTCTCAAAAGCCTGGTGGGCAACTTGTACGGCTCTCTCTACATCCTCTGATGTTCCTTTTGCTACTTGGCACCAAGGTTCACCCGTTGCTGGATTGTAGCTCGTAAAATATCCACCATCACTTGATTCAACCCATTCTCCGTTGATATACATTTTATATTTTGCTAGTTCTGTCATTTGGTCATCTCCTTTTCAGAATATTTACTTAGTTGAGAAAGTAGGAGTTGATTTAGCGACTCAGGCGCCTCAATAGGTAACATGTGCCTAATGCCTTGGAAAATAACGACCTCTGAATGAGAAATTTCCTTAGCCATAAGTTCAGCCATTTCTGGGGTTGATCCATAATCCAATTCCCCTGTAACAATAAGAGTTTGACACTCTATTTGTGTTAATTGCTCATATATTTCTTCATCAGCCGTAGCAAACACGCGATAAGCTGCTGCATAAGCATCAGGTTGATTATTTTCAAGACATTTTTGAATTTGCCCTACTACCTCAAGATTTTCCTCTATAAAAGTCTGATTAAACCAACGTTTTATAGCCGCCTCAATAGTAGATTTATGTCCTTCTTTTTCAACTTTCTCTACCCTTGTAAGGACACCTTTTCTCTGCTCCTTGGAGCGTTTGGCGACGGAACTTATAATATTTAATGAAGATACTTTATTTGGATGAGATATAGCGTATGCTTGAGCAACTAATCCCCCCATAGAAAACCCTACTAAATGAGCTTCCGAAAGATTCAACAAAGAAAATAAATCATCTAATTGTTTAACAAAATGTTCTAACGCATAAGGCCCCGGGGGGCAGTCAGATCTCCCGTGGCCTAGCATGTCATAACAAATAACCCGATATTGGGAGGATAAAGATTTCACTTGCTTATGCCACATGTTTAGATCTAATCCAACCCCATGAATAAGTATAATCGGAACTCCTTGTCCTTCTTCCATATAATAAGTGGAACAATTACAGTTTAAAGATTGTTTCATTACGATTTCAATCCCATTTCTACCATATCCTGATGACGATCGCCAATTCGTGGATGTGGACGCCCTCCTGTGGAAGCACCAATGGCTACAACAATTTCATCCGCACGTGGTGCGTCTGGTATATTCACTTCAAAAGTAATAAAATGAGAACGTTTGGATTCATCAGTTTTGTGTACCATTGGGATGGTAATATAAGTACCTGGTCCACCTCGTTTATTTGTAAAAGATAAAATACTGGTTCCCTCTACTGCATCACGAAACTTGTTACCGAATCTAAACGTGTGAATGAGGGCAGAAGCATGTTCTAATTCGCCATTTACACCAACTACAGCTGCCTTACCAAATGCTTCTACCTGATCAGAGGAATCAATAACTTCAAATAGTTTGTTAACAAGCATCTCGCCTAATGGAGGAGCGTATTCTAAAATCTTCGGTTTTAAATCCTCCGTATACTCACAATCATTCCATGGGTTTTGAAGAACTGCTACAGCAGCAATGTTTAAAATTGGTGGTTTTACCTCCTTTCCACCCTCCATTCTTGTTTCCTCAACTACTGTATACAATTTTCGAACATTCACCATAATAAATAGCCCCCTTATACATGTAATGAAATATCTTTTTTAAATTTAGGCATAACCTCTTCTGCAAATAGTTTTGTACTACGCATAATTTTTTCATGTGATAAACTACCATGATTTGTCCAAAGTAATAATTGTTTTAAATTAAGTTCCTCTTTAAGTTCTTGAATTTTTTCTGCTACGTAATCTGGTGTTCCAAATAATAGATTACGAGAATGTAAAAATTCATAACTAAGTTCAGTACCAGGCTTTAATTCTTCTCCAGGATCCAGCATGTTGCCTAAACCACGCCAATGACAAATCCAACGATAAGTGTGTAATACAGCTTCCTCTGCATCTCTTCTTGCTTCTTCCATCGTATCTGCTACATAAACATCTCTTACAAGGGAAATACCTTCCCCTAGCTCTACAGGTACGCCCTTTGCTTCAGAAAGAGTGTCACGATATAATTCAAAGCGTTTCTTCAATTCTTTAACTGTAGGCATCCAAAAAATCCCGTTTACTTGATTTTCAGCAGCCCTCTTAATTGATCTAGGAGAATCGATTACTTGCCATATAGGAGGGTGAGGTCGTTGATGAGTTGTAGGTATGATAGACATTTTTGTAATTTCACCTTTTTCCATATCCATAAAGTCTTCAGATGGTGGACTCAATGGATGTTTCCATTGCAATCCAGGGGTAGGGAAATTATAAAATGTTCCTTTGTGGGAAAAGAATCGTTCAGACCATGCTTTTAATAAAATTTCATAAGTTTCTTCAAATAGTGCTCGATTTTGTTCTTGATCTTTGGGATTAGCTAATTGATTAAGGTTCATTGCTTCCCTGCCATAGAGGCCGCGACCAATCCCTACGTCTACACGCCCTCCACTTAATTGATCTAATAATGCTATATCTTCTGCTAATCGGAGTGGATGCCAGAAAGTAATAATATTAGCAGCCTGTCCAATTCGAATGTTTTTGGTTCTAGCTGCAATATCTGCTCCCATTAAAATTGGATTTGGGATTAACTCATATCCTTCATGACCAAAATGATGTTCAGTATACCAAATTGAATCAAATCCCACTTTGTCACAATATACAGCCTGCTCTCTAGCCTCCTCAAGTGCCTTTGTAAAATCCTCATGTTTCCATGGACGAGCTAGGTTTGCAAAAATACCAAATTTCATTTTACTCTCCTACCTTTCATCAATTTTGAAGATTTTAATTTTTAAATAACTTTTCTTTCATAATCTCTTTAAGTTTAGCTCCACTTTTTTCTACATGATCTCTCATTAGTTGTTCAGCTACCTTACTATCTTGAGACTTTATTGCTTCCACAATTCTTTTGTGTTCTTGTACCGATTTCTCTAATCGATTTGGTTGCTCAAGAGTTAAATATACAAATTTACTGTAAAAAAGCTGGTTAATTAGTAAGTCATAATGAAAGAGTAATTTACTATTTCCAGCTCCTGCTAAAATTGCTGCATGGAAAGTTGTATTAGCTTCTACATAATTGTCTATATTGTTCTCTCTCACAGAGTGCTCCATTTTTTCCATTGCTTGAACTAAATCTTCAAGTTCTGGTATTGGACCTCGTTTTGCCATTTCGCTAGCAGCAAGACCTTCAAGAGCCTCCTTTAGTGTAAACAACTCCGCAATTTCTTTTTCAGTGGGTTTTCTAACACATGTACCAACTCTAGGTATAATTTCAACTAATCCTTCCCTTTCTAATTGCTTTAATGCCTCTCGCACAGGAGTCCTACTCACATTCAGTTTTTGAGAAAGGGTCTTTTCAGAAATCTTTTGGCCCATTTCTAAATCTCCTGTAATAATCGCAGTGCGTAAAGCATTTGTAACTTGTGTATGAATACTATCAGTTGCAACAGATAGTTCCATTGAACTCACCTCTTTTCTTTTAGACTAAGCTTCTTTCTGTACCATGTACCATGTACCATACAAGGAGATGCTAAACAAAATACTAATGTAAGCGTGTACAATTGTCAATGATTTCAGAAAATAAAAAATATTTTCTTTTTTCGCTCTTTTATCTCTATTTATAAGAATAAAAAATTTTTTATTCTTATAAACTATTGAAACGAATTAATATTTTTTATGAGCACAATATATTTTATTTTTATTATTTCTACTGGTATATTTACTAATAAAAAGTAACCGAAAAAAACTTCACCTTTGCAAGTGCAAAACCTTGTTCTTTTAATGCTCTCCTTATTATGTTTTTTTATTAGAATGGCAACATTTCTAGACACTAATTATATAAAGGGAAACAGGATATAAATTATATTAGAAAAATGGGTGAAGATTAGATTAAGTAGATTACTTTCTATGCTTATGGGTTTCATAATTTTTTTAAGAACTAAAAAAGAGGACGATAGCGTCCCCTTTTCTTTACAAAGTAGTAGTTGTTTTTAGATTTTCATTAATAAATATTTAACAATCCATTCATCTATTCCATTTTTTGTTGTTTTTCGGCGTTCAAAACTTCTTGTGCAATCCGAAAACTATCTAAAGCAGCAGGAACTCCACAATAAATTGCTGTTTGTAAGAGAACTTCTTTAATTTCTTCTTCTGTAACGCCATTCCTTAAAGCTCCTCGAACGTGAGTTTTTAATTCATGTGGTCGGTTTAAAGCAGTAAGCATAGCTAAATTGATAATACTTCTAGTTTTTCTCGGAAGACCAGGTCTTTTCCAGACATCTCCCCAACAATATTCTGTTACAAGCTTTTGTAGATCCATATTAAAATCATTTGCATTATTAATTGATTTATCTACGTATTCTGTCCCTAATACTTCACGTCTAATTTCTAGTCCATCTTCAAAACGATTATTAGTCATTTTTTTCCCCTATTCTTTATTTATTAACTGCACTTACTTCACTTATTTTTATTAGATCCTTAATACCTTCACCAATGAGATCAAACAATTCTTCTATGTTTTCTTCCTCTACACAAGAAAATGCTATTCTTAAATCAGTGTCATTTATAGCTATCGTACCTACCCCATACTTTTCTAAGAGATGCAATCTTACTGTCTCTGCATTAACATTATGTAGTTTGAGACACATAAAGTAACCAGAATTAAACGGATAGTATTTCCAATATTTTTGATACTTTTCTTTGTTTAGTACCTCTTTTACCTTTGTAGCCCTAGCATACATAACCTCATATTTTTGTTGTTTTTCCTTAAGATATTCATTAGATTTTAAAGAATTTAATATAACAGTTTGAGACAAATGAGAACCACTTGAAATAGTTCCTCGTATAATCCCTTTTGTTTTTTGTTCAAGAGCGTCTAAGATAGTTAAGCTTTCAGATGCGTAAGTAATAAATCCTACTCTCAATCCCCAGACGTAATTTTCTTTTGTAGCTCCGTCAATCTTGATTGGTAAAATTCTTTCATGTAAATTAGCTAATTGCCCAAATAATGATTCTCTTAATGAATTTTCATAGAACAGACCAAAATAAGCATCATCTAATATAACAACCGTATTAATTCCATTTTGAGCAGCTTCATATAGTGCAGATATAATTCCTTCAACTTCCTTCTGATAAGGAGTGTATCCTGTAGGATTATTAGGGAAATTTAATAAAACTATTGCTTTTCCCTTCTCCTTTTGGTTAAGAAGACATTCTTTAAATGCAGGTACATTAAATTTTTCAAACTCATCAAACAGAGGATATGTAAGTATGTTAGCCTCTCTTCTAGTTTCAAATATAAAATTATAATTACCCCAATATTTATCTGGAAGAATAATAGAGTCATCTGCATTTACAAAGAGGTCAGCAACAATACTTAGGCCATGAGTTAACGCATTTGTGATTAGTGGTAAAGAGAATGTTTTGTTCTGTAATGAAGGGTTATCTTTTAGTAATTTACTTCTCCAAACCTCTCTTAAGGTTTGTTTTCCTGAAGGTGGAGCATAAGGATATATATCATTAGGGTCATAATTTCTAAATTGCTCTTGAATATGGTCAAAATGCATAGGAGTAGAATTTTCTGTTGCGATGCCAATAGTGGCATTAAAACGATGGGCTTTTTTATTAGCCTCAGCTGACTGACTTAAAATTCCTTTTGGATAATATGAATATTCACCCAATTTTGACAGCATTTCATTTATATATATGTTTTCCCTTTTTATATTGTCATTTAATTCCTTTGCGAGATGATTCATAAGCATTCCCCCAACACCCATAGTATAGTTAGAATTTTTATAATATTTTAACATTAATATAGATTTATTTCTATAATATTATAAATGTTCCATCAAACAGAATTGTTATAATTATAGGATCAAAGGTATAACTTTACCACTTTTCCATCCACTAGTTCTCCAATTATAAACTGGTAAAAAGGACAGATTACAAAGTAAAGAAAATATTTAACGTTATATTTTGAAAATGTATATCCTATTCATTTTTAATTAACATAATGTTGATTAGGGGAAGTTACTCGATTACTTTTGGCGGATATTGGTCAGATAATTGTCTTGGTAACTCTCTTTCCCACTCATCATCATTGCGCCAATCGTAAGTTTCCCCCTTGTTAACATTTAAAGTTTGATTTCCGATTTTAATGGTATCATTATCTATCCAGACTATATACGGATCTGCATCAGGGTAATTCCAATATATATTTCTTTTTCTGTTTGTTTGAGCATTAATTAATTCTCCCCTAGCCGCATCCAAACTTAATGAACCGCCATAATGAAAATAAGTTTTTACAACATATTCGCCATTAGGGGATTCTACTTTTCGGATTAATTCCCCTTTGGGGACGCCCTGTAGACTAAAAAATTTATAATATATACAGCCTGTTAAACTACTCATGAGGATAAGGAATATAATCCCTACCTTTATTAACCTCTTTTTCAAAATAAACCCTCCCATATTAATCCATTTTAATATAAAAAGGTTATGCATGGGTTATATAATTCTGATTTACATAAAATGCGTTATAGGACTCAAATTTTGCATTTAATGGAGTATGCTCTGTAAAACAGAAGATAATTGTAAAATTTGAGCCTATATTTGTGTGTTTTCATTGCAATAACTACTATGGGCCTGTGGGATTATTCCCTACATTTCCCACAAATCCCCTTGTCGATAATCTACTTTTCTTTAACCTAAAATGATTTCTTTCTATCCTGTTTTTATACTGTCTTTTCAAATGGAAAATGTCCCCACACCCACCACAACCACCCTTATCGTACCTTAACAAAGAGTAAAATATACAAATATACATGTATATTAATCTACAAAACTGTCCATACTTCTAATGTATTCCCCCATATGCAAAAACCCTTTGCTGGTGCTGAGCAAAGGGTTTCTTTTTATTACAGAAAATTCACCAATGAGTAGTTAGCATATGTTGATTATCGGTATAAAAAACTGGGCTCGGCTAATAAGTTCTGTCAACCTAAGAATTTTTCTACTTTTTCCGTTACCTGATTTAGAATTCTAATAGACATTGAAGTGCTCATAGGATCCGCATCTAAAGAATGATTAGCATTTGGTAAAACTTCAATCTCTATATTGGATTTATCTTTAATTTTCTCTATTGCCCTTGGGATGTAGTGAACGTCTTTTTCACCTATAATGATTAAAGTTTGGTGATGTCCCATAAGCAAGGATTCCACAATACAATCGAAATCTAATAATGGAGTAAGTAAAATTAATGGGGAGTCTTTGTACATGCTTGTTTTCATAAATTTATCAATAAGAGGAATTGTACCTAACGACTTACCTAAGAACATTGTTTCTGTATAATAATTATTTTTCCTCACGTCCTCAATAACTGGAATGATCTCTTTAACCATAATATTTGTTATTTCTTCTACTGAAAGATTAAGTATATCTTTCTCATAAGAATAGTGTATATGAACAACATCGCGTTTGCCTTGAAGCATGGTCATGGTTGAATAATAAAATAGAGGTTTTTCATACGTATAACCCGATCCAGAGAGCATAAAGCAAACCGTAGTACTCCCATTTTGGATATGAGTATAAGAGACTTCTTTTTTATCAATCGTTATTATTTTATGATCTACTCTCATAACATCTACTCCATCTATTTCAAATCATGTTCAATTAATATCCCCTAAATAAATAGGTGACTTCTCATCAAGCAAATACTTTATTATGTATTTACTTAATTCCTTAGGATATATTCTATATTGGAGTAAATCTCTAACACAGATCCATTCTATACCTACTTGATGGCTATCAGGATTAGTCGGTTTTTTATGATTATTTACTCCCTCCATTAGGTGACAAATAAAATAGGACTCAACTTGATGAATGTTAAAGTCGAATGAAGCATGTTCATGGTTTTTTCCTATATATTCGCGAATATGAAGAAGTGCCCCAATTTCTACCTTTTATCCAACTTCTTCTATACACTCTCTTATTAATGCATCATGAAGAGTTTCACGATATTCTTGTCCTCCACCAGGGTAAAGATAAAAGTACCCTTCATTGTCCTGGTTTTTTGTTAATAAGATCTTATCTTCATTAATTATAATAGCTTTTGCTGAGTTTCTAATATACACTTATGTTCCCCCTTTTTAACATCCTAATTTTACCATACAATCTCGTTATCTATATCCTTAATTAAATAAGGACCCTAATATATACTCCATACACTTTTAGTTAACTTAAAACATATCCCAGATGGTAAAAAAATACGAAATTGTTTAGTGAAAACATTTTTACATTTATTTCCATAATGAATAGGTATAATGTCAATATCCTTTAATTACCTTTTTAATTCATAAACAGTAAAATCAATTAGATTGTTCGCAAAGTGCACGTCCGTAAAAGTGTACTTTTACGGCCATTTCTTTTTGATTAGAAATCTAGCTTTTTTTATGTTCATTTAAGTTTAAATTTAAATTACGAACGTCCTTATAAAAACATACACTTTTACGAACATTTTTGATAGAATAATAGGGATATAAATTCAAAATAAGTATAAAAATAGAAATAACAGAATTTGTATCCACATTATTCTACTATGGAATCTTTATCTTTTTTATTTACTTGGAAAAATTTGTATTTTAATATATTTACAAGAAATAAAATACATAAATTGGGGGGTATTGTATTGGAATAAAAGATTAAGCAAAAAACATTTTTGAATCTGTTCCTTTTTACTCGGTATGAGTTTACTCCAACATATTTTTAGGAATATTCTATCACCTTCAGTTATGAAAAACAGTAAGAAGCATCATAGTACAACACTTCCTCTTTTACTTTTGAATCAGACATCGGAAAAATCCCAACACTTTCTCCTACAGAATTGAGGATCATCTTCACGAAGTTTTAACTTTTTCAAATAATTTGATTTTTATTAGCGATGTAAGATATATAAACGAATCTCTATTTTATATTCTAAAACTAAAATTAAACTAATAAATATATTAGTATTAGGGAGGAAAAAATGAAAAAAACTATTTCTATTTTAACAGCATTATCAATAGGTTTTGGGATATTGACTTTTAATGGCGGTAATGTAAGCGCTATCGAAAGAGAAACAAGTACTTTGAGTGAAGAACAAAAGCCTATTGATAAACTGAATGAAGAGCTCAAAAAAGAAGGAAAAGAACCGATAACAGAAGAACGTTATTTCGACCTTGCTAATGAGGCTTTAGATAAAGCAAGAATAGAAGTAAATAAACAGCTCGAAGAAGGAAAAGAAGATATAAAAGTTGAAGAGGAAATAGGAGATGAAGATTTATTTGGTACTGTAACTTTTGAAACAGAAATACTTCAACCTGAGCCAGCACCAAAGAACCTCTTACTGCAGAGTGATGGTTATAATACTCTAGCATATCAAAATAAAAACTATTCGCATAGTATTGCAATGAATGGTTTTGCTTATCAATTTAGAATGAAAACATTTGGTTCATTCACTCATGGAAAAAATTCAAAAGGTCAGGCTGTAGTAAATGGTTACTCGTATCAATGCGATGCACAAACTATATGGCCGTATAGTGCTTCTGATACTGTTAGGGCAAATAGAGTAGATCCCAGTTATGTAAAAGTAATTAGTAAGGGTACTTTTACTGCACTAAAGGTAGGAGCAACTTATCATGGATATATTGACATCGGATTATATGGTAGTGGGAACTATCGAGTCTTAAGATCAAAATTTGATTATTAGTCAAAAAGATCTGGATAAACAGACTTTTATTGATTATAGAGAGGTGTGAAAACTAAATGATGTTTGCAATAGAAGCTATTATAGGATATGTTTGTTTTTTTATACTTAATTTTGTAGTTGATAAATTTTTCAACAAGCAAAAAGCCCCTTTCGGGCGTCTAAGTATCATTTCGTTAATCCAAACTATTATCGCTATAATTATATATGTCATTATTTAGTTGACACACTCTTCTAAGTAAAAGCTCTGTAATTTACAAATAATAGGCAAACAGTACTCTTATGGTTGAATGATTATACAAAGCACAAGAAGGTAGCTTCTTGTGCTTTTAATTTTTATAATAACCTTTAATAATGTACAGGAACACAATCTAGTTTTTTCTGTTTCACTACATAATAACGACTATAACTATCTAGGAGTTTGTGTGTATCTGGATTAATAATAATTGGTTTATCTACGATTCCATTCTTTTCAATGCTCTCTTCTACAGCTTTTTGTTTCGCTATTATCGGTATAAATTGAAGAAAGGTTTCTGGAACCTTAATTTCCTCTAGGGACATCCAATCCTTCGTTCCCTTTGGAACAAGAAGAGGCTTTTTCTCTTTCTCTTTTTTGCCTTCTTCTTGTGGAGTGTATAATGGAAGTTCTGAATTAATGCCCATTTTTAAAATACATCAAAAACATACATTTATGATACATAGATTTTGATACAAGTTTTGAAACAGAAATAAGGGTTTATTGAGGTAGGAACTAATCCATTATGGAACCGTCTCAAAAACCATGTTTTTTGAGACAATGCGTTAATAACTAAAAACAAAGGTAGATAATGAACATAGACTTTGTTATGGATTATTAAATATAAAAATTACGAACATCTTAGCCTTTTCACACAAAAAAGGCTGAGAATTAATCCTCAACCTTTTTTGTATTCTTAAGATTATAGTCTTGTAAACTCTAGGAACTAATTCTTTTGTATAGGAATGTAGAAGGCAGTTTTATAAACTTCAAGAATTAACTCTTTCGTACATGGACGTGGATTACCTCCTGTACACACATCAGCCATAGCAGCGTCTGCTAAAGCATCAAGATCTTCCTCCTTTACACCAATTTCGTTCAACGTTTGAGGAATGTTAAGATCAATAGATAGTTGACGAACAGCCTCAATAGCAGCCTTACGATATTCGTTTTGAGTCATGTTGTCAACCCCTTCAACTCCCATGGCACGAGCGATTTCCTTGAACTTTTCACCCGTGTAATCTTTGTTGAACTCCATTACATATGGAAGCAATACAGCATTAGCTATACCATGAGGAGTATTATAGAATGCGCTTAATGGATGAGCCATACCGTGAACCACACCAAGACCTACGTTAGAGAAAGCCATACCTGTAACATATTGACCAAGAGCCATATCTTCGCGTCCCTTAGGGTCATTGTTAACAGCATCTCGAAGTGAACGAGAAATCAATTCAATAGCCTTTAGGTTTAAAGTATCAGTAAGCTCCCAAGCGCCAAGAGTAGTGTATCCTTCGATAGCATGAGTCAACGCATCTAGACCAGTAGCAGCAGACAATCCATGGGGCATGGAGGACATCATGTTAGGATCAACAATAGCAACGACTGGAATATCGTGTGGGTCAACACAAACGAACTTACGACGATTCTCTTCATCAGTAATAACGTAGTTAATTGTAGTTTCAGCAGCTGTACCAGCAGTTGTAGCAACAGCAATCATAGGAACTGCTTTGTTCTTAGTAGGGGCTACACCTTCTAAGGAAAGAACATCAGCAAATTCTGGGTTATTAATGATAATACCAATACCTTTACCGGTATCTTGAGGAGAACCTCCACCAATAGCGATAATATAGTCAGCACCAGCACTCTTGAAGGCTTCAACACCAGCTTTAACGATAGCAACACTCGGATTAGCTTTAACTTGGTCAAAGATTTCGTAAAGTAGGTTATCATTATCTAATAGGTCAGTTACCTTTTTAACAACACCAAATTTAACCAAATCAGCGTCAGTAACAATCAATGCTTTTTGAAATCTACGGTTTTTAACTTCACCAACAATTTCGTTAATAGCTCCAGCACCATGATAACTAGTTTCATTTAAGATAAAACGATAAGCCATTTTCAATGACCTCCATTTAATAAATTTTTAAGAGAATGGTTAATTCCTTGTAGTTGCTTCATGAAGCTATGTTTGAATTGGTCCCTCAGACCTCCTCCTATATGTGGGCGTTTGAATTGTTTTTAATATAATTGCTTTCTCAAGTAGGGAATAGGATTTGGGAGACCGTGATTTTTTCGAAGATGAAGAAGACCTTTATGATTTTCTAAGTTAAATACTCTTTGAATACCTCAATAAAAACATTACTTCTTCTCTTGGTTATATTGAAGATACATAACATGAGTTTGCAAGTACTCATCTAGTCCATGTTTTCCGTCAGCACCACCAATACCCGATTTTTTCCATCCGGCATGGAAACCTTGTATTGCTTCAAAATTTTCACGATTGACATATGTCTCCCCAAATTCTAATTCCTTACTTGCACGCATAGTTACATCAAGGTTTTGGGTAAAGATAGAGGACGTTAAGCCAAATTCACAATCATTTGCCAACTTTAGTGCATGGTCTAAATCCTTAAAGGTTGCAATAGGGAGAACTGGACCAAAGATTTCTTGTTGCATAATATCCATATCATTATTTACATTCACAAGTACAGTTGGTTCATAGAAGTACCCTTTTTCTCTCGTGGAACGCTTACCACCTGTCAGTAACTTGGCCCCATTAGCTACTGCTTCTTGGACCATTTTCTCTACAGATTCAAGAGCATCTTTACTAGAAAGAGGTCCCATATCAATATTTTCATCAACTAAAGGGTCACCATATCTTATTTCTTTCATTGCTTTTGTTACTCTTATGATAAACTCTTCAGCGATGTTTTCATGAACATAAACACGTTCTGTGCAGTTACATACTTGCCCTGTGTTAATAATACGAGAAGCGACAATTGAACGTACCGCCAAATCAAGATCAGCATCATCCATAACAATAGCAGGAGCCTTTCCTCCTAATTCCAAAGATACTTTCGTAATATTTTCTGCCGCAGCACGCATAACAGCAGCCCCAGCATTATAACTTCCTGTTAAACTAACCATACCTATCTTTTCATTTTTCACTAATTCTTGACCAACCGTACGTCCACTACCGGTCACAATATTAATAACACCTTTAGGCAGACCAACCTTTTTAATAATTTTTGCAAACTCTAATGCATTATTAGGTGATAAATCACTTGGCTTTAAGACAATAGTATTACCTGTGACTAGAGCAGGAGCTGCTTTACGAGCAATTAGGAAAAATGGAAAATTCCATGGTAAAATACCAGCGATAACTCCAATAGGTTCTTTATGAACAAAAATCTGTTCATTTGGACGATCACTTTGAACAATTTCCCCTTCATAGCGTCTTGCCCACCCAGCCATGTAATCAATGTAATCTGCTGTAAAGTTCACCTCCGTTTTAGCTAGAGATAACGTTTTTCCCATTTCTTCTGATATCGTATGTGCTAAAACATCTACATTCTCACGTATCTCTTTGGAAATTTCCTGTAAGTAATTCCCCCTTTCAATGGCAGGGAGTTTCCCCCATCTTTTCTGTGCTTTCTTAGCAGAATCAATTGCCGATCGTACATCCCCTATGGTTCCCCTTTGAATCTCTGAGATAATTTCCTCTGTTGCTGGATTAACAACATTTATTGTCTCTAGTGAACTAGAATTAACAAATTCTCCATCTATGAACATTTGGTACTTTTTAGTAGTAATCTCCATAAATCTTCTCCCCTCGACTGTGAATGAATATATCCTAATTTCGTTCTGTTTAATAAAGACTGTGTAACCCTAATCCATAATTTTCGTGATACTAATTCATTCCAATATAATGAACAAGTGAGTAAACTAGTTCTGACAATACTAACTCTCTCAATCATATATGGCTATATGCACCCTTATATAGCTATGGGCTTTACCATATCAACAAAAAACACACTTTTTTGTAACCGTTATCATTTCATTTCCACTTATTTCTCCCCTATATGACCATACATTTGGATATGAAGGAAATGTACTCTAGAAGTTTGGCGAAACTATTAACCTATAACTCAAAATTCTCATAACACGGTAGAATAAGGATATATAACTTAATAACCACCTTTCCTTTTATTCACTGAACATCTAGTCATCATATGACCTGATACACTTTATAATGCCATTTAAACACTAATTTGATATATTTGTCAATTTAATAATTTAACTTTTCTGAAAATTATTACTCTTAACTATCAGCAAAATTAGTTACCATAATCTTTTTTATCGGAAATAAAAAGCCTTGAATTCTTCAAATTCAAGGCTTTCTCAAATTATTTATAACGTCTAGCTGAAAAAAATTGGACAACTGGAAATACAACTAAAGAAAGACATAAAGCTGCAAACAAAGATATATTTCCAAAATCATTTTTTCTTAAAAAAATCATCCGATCTAAAATCCAAAGTAAAAAAAGACTTATAGTTAGGATGTAATAACTCACTTTAGCACTATTTGTAGCTATCTTTTTCCCCATTTCATCCTTCTGTACCTTTTTATCAGAACCCCAAGTAATGAACTGAAACCATGCTATGACTACTAAAACCATTCCTATTACATGATTTACATTTAATTTGGTTCCAGTTATAAAATCTGTCGTATACATTGTAAGTAAAAATAAGGAAAGCATAGCTAAGATTATGCCTCCAACTATATTATTCTTTCGATTTCTTGTCATTATAAATCCCTCCTGTTTTGGTAAGAAAATAATTCATCTACACTTACTCCTAATATTTCTGCTAGGCAAAAAGCTAGAGCTAAGCTAGGATCGTACTTATTATTTTCAATAGCATTTATCGTTTGCCTGGATACTTCGCAAGCATTGGCTAAATCCTCTTGAGAGAGCTTTTTTAATTTTCTTAGTTCTTTGATTCGATTAATCATCTATATCAACTCAACCCCATAATGTAAAATAAGTTTTACATTTAGATTATATGGTAAAAAATGATAAATGTCAAATTTATTTTACATTTAACTGTATACAAAAATGAATACTCTATACAACTTTAGTTAACATAATCCACCTTAGGGGAAGTGGAGAAGTTCCAGAACCCTTTTCCTCCAAGGATTCTAGAACTTCTCTTTTTTCCCCTTTATGCAAGTTTTTATACATCGTTGAGCTAGCAAGCTTTCTTCCCTTCTCCAATACAAAAAGAGGGCATACAAATCCTAGGTTTTATGCCCTCCTTTTTATTAAATGTTATCAAATATCTTTTAGGTTAATGTCTCTAACTTTCATAACTGCAAAAACTATGCTTGCTAAAATATAATATATACCTAGAATGGATAAACTACTAGTTACAACATTTATAAAATTTTCACTCTTTATAAAAAATCTCCAAATCAAGTTTGCTAATAAAAAAGTAATAGGAAAAAATATAAAAAATCCTAAAAAAGTTAATTTGGATGAATTACTCATAGGCCTCACCTTCTTTAATTAGCATATGTTAATCTGTATTCCATACTCATTTGGATCTATTTTATTTTAATTCTTCTTATAAAGAATGAAAATAAAATCTCTAATAATGCACAGGGACACGTTCTAAATTCTTTTTCTTGGCTACAAAATAACGACTATAACTATCTACAAGTTCGTGTGTATCTGGATTAATAACAATTGGTTTATCTACCGTTCCAGTCTTCTCAATACTCTCTTCTACTACCTTTTGTTTTGCCACCCCTGGGGTAAATTGAAGAAAGGCTTCCGGAACCTTAATTTCCCCTAAGGACATCCATTCCCTCGTCCCCTTTGGAACAAGAATCTGCCTTTTCTCTTTCTCTTGTTTACTTTCTTCTTGAGGTTGACTTCCCTCTTGTTTTTTAGCTCTTGAACCCTTTTTTGGTGTTTGTTTCGGTTGTTTTGTCTCTTTTCCTTTGTCCTCGATTTCTTGTATCTGCATACAGATAACGCCAATCTCACCTGTACATTGTTCAAACGGAATATCCAAACAAGGCTCTCCTTGTACAAGGAAGCATCGTTGAGAAAATTCCTCCTGGCTTATATTTAATTTGTTAAATTGTTTTAGACTCAGTACAACGGTATAGGTAATCGGATTACTTTTAAACGGAATCCCTTTTGGTGCATTAGGACTTCCCTTTTCTTCCATATCAAAAGCCAAGTACTTCCCATAGTCTTGAATTGAGCTCGTCGGACAGCCAGTTACACTAATTTTATGAGCCATCGTTCTTCCTCCTTCTCTCTCTATATGTCTAGTATATATATCCTTATATACCCTTGAACAGAGGTGAGGTTCAAAAAAAACAACAGAAAAAGATAATTTACCCATAATTCTATGGAATTACTATATTATTAATATTTTTCTATATTTGCTACAATAAAGAAATCAAAGGGAAAGAGGTGTTGATAAAGTGAAAAGTACAGGGATTGTAAGGAAAGTTGATCAATTAGGACGTGTGGTCTTACCAAAGGCGCTAAGAGAAAATCTGGCTATTGAGAAGAATGATCCTTTAGAAATCTTCGTAGACGAGAATCAAATCATCTTAAGAAAATATCAGTACCATAAAGCATGTATGATTACAGGGAAAATATCCGAAGACAATATGGTATTAGCAAATGGAAAAGTAGTACTGAGTCGAGAAGGAATAGAGATTCTTTCTAAAGAGGTAGGGGAAATCGACGTTTACGTCTAAAAGATGAATGCCAAGTATAAATGAGTATATACAGATGTGATGATAGGCCCGAATTTTGCATTTATCTTTTGTTTCGTGGGGATTCCTAAATGCAAAATTCAGGTCTATTTTAATACTGTTGGTTTGAAATGGAGTTTAACTGTTTACCAAAAAGATGAACTGATCTAAATTTAGGCTTTTCTTTTTAAACTATAGAAGCAGGTTAGCTCAATAAGGATTGTTAATTTATGTCTTCGAATTTTCAACTATTAAAAGAAGAGTATTAGGGATTTGATGTAAGAAGAGGCAAAGGTAATATTTTAAACATATGTTAGGGAAATATAATAAGGTTCAACTATTTATTTGGAATTACATTTAATGAAAGAGGGATATGATGAAACTATCAGGGAATACAGTATTAATTACGGGCGGGGCAGCAGGAATAGGGTTTGCATTTACCGAGAGATTTATAAAAGGAGGCAATAAAGTCATTGTCTGCGGTAGAAGCGAAGCAAAGCTCCAGAAAGCAAAGGAAAAATATCCTGAACTAATCACACGAGTTTGTGATGTGACCAAAGTATCGGACCGGATTGCTTTGTTCGATTGGGTAACAAGCGAGCATCCTGATTTAAACGTATTGGTAAACAACGCAGGCATTCAACAGCGCTACCATGTTCTTAAAACGAACGCGAAGGATGATTGGAACTATTACAGTCAAGAAATAACCTCCAACACCGAGGCGCCATTCCACTTTTGTATGCTATTTGCACCGTTTTTTGCCAATAAAGACTATGCAGCTATCCTTAATTTATCATCCGGTTTAGCCTTTACTCCAATGGCGATTGCGCCGATTTATTCAGCCACGAAAGCAGCAGTTCATTCATTTACGATGAGCTTACGGCATCAGCTTGAAGATACAGCCATTGAGGTGATTGAAGTTGCGCCACCCGCAGTTAATACCGATTTAGGCGGAGTAGGACTGCATACATTTGGTACCCCTGTAGATGAATTTGCAGATGCGGTATTTAAAGGTCTTAAGGCAGGACAAAACGAGATTGGATACGCGCGTGCTGAAAAAGCGATGAGGATGTCCCGTGATGAAATTGATGAGTCAGTAAGGGAGATGTACTCCAATATGAAAAACACAATTCTATAATAATTAAAGGAACTACCCATGTTGAGCTCTAAGTCCTATAAGGGCTAAAGCTTTTTATGACTTAACCTTAGTTATTTCTTGAATACTTCTTCTAATTAAGAAAGCTCTGCCTAAACAGCAGAGCTTTCTTTTTATTACAATTGATAAAACATACACATACACTTAGCTTCCTAATGAGACTAGGGATGAACTATATGAGACGTGGACAACGATGAATAACAATGAATGAACATAACCTTTATGAAAGCTACTTATTAAACTAACTGGTGCTATTGTTTAAGATTAAATTTTATTTCAACGTGACAAATACGTATTTTTCATTGCTTCTATCTTTTTTATCAACAAAAAATGATCCACTCTTGAAGAGTGGATCATTCAAGTATTTATTAATTCTTCGTGTTATATCCTTTGAAGTTATAACCATAGACTTTTGTTAACTCCTCAAAACTTCGGTAAGAGTATGTGATATTAACGGGCGTTCCCACTTGAACTTTATCATAAAGCTTTTCTACATCGGCATTATGCATTCGAACGCATCCTTGACTCACATATTTTCCAATACTGCTTTCATTGTTATTTCCATGGATCCCGTATGTATCACCATAGGTTCCATTGGCGTTGATTCCTAACCAACGTTTTCCTAATGGATTTCGAGGATATCCCCCAGGAATCTTTCCTGTGTAATATGGTCGATTCTTAATTTTATTAACAACTTTGAAAAATCCAACCGGTGTTTTATCCCACGTCTTCCCTGTTGCAACAGGCACCACCATTTCAAGGTATCCATTATGATAATACGCTAGTTTATTATAGTACTTGTTAATAATAATGAGGTCCTGATTTGCCGTGTTACTTGCTGCCTCCGTTTTTCCTGTCGCCATTCCACCTACTAGAAATACGAGTAAAGCTAAAATTGTCATGGTTTTAATGAATATCTTCTTCATAGCAACTGTTCCCCTTTTATCTATTTTTATAAAAATCTATAAATTCTAACTGTATTTTATAACAATACAGTAAAAAATTACATATATTTCATAGTTTATACAAATTATCTATAATATTCTGTAGCAATAAAGTGTTTTTTATAAAGAAAAGATGCTTTCTCATCACCTTTATTTATTTTTTGGCAGCCATTTTCACTTTAATATTGGGTAAATGCAAAAACTTATCTTCTTTTTATAAAGATTGAGCAGGAATTTTTTCACCTATATTTTCCTACCCCAAACCCATAGATATCATGAGAAAAGGCCGACATTATAGTTTTAGATATGTCGTTGTTAGATACCACTCAATATAAGAATAGTTTGGGAACCTTTATTGCAGACTTAGTTCTTCAAATCCTTTCTTGGATGGCCCAAGAGGAACGGGATTTTATTCAGAAACGTCTGCGAAAAGGAGGAGATTACAGCTGTTCAAGCCGTGAAAGAAGCAAATGTTAAAAAGACAACCTTTTATAAATTAGTAAAGGAACATGAGGATACTTTTAGCAAGAAACTTATATAATAAGAAGAAACTCGTAAAAGAGGCCTTTGTTCCATAACTTCCTGTATAGTTTGTGAATAAGCATCTGTGAAATCTATTAATATGTAGACATTTAAGGTTAATACGATTTAAGATAAATTATGAACTCTTACCTATTGTAAAAGAGTCTTTCAGTGTAATGAGAATAAGACATTCCAGACCAGAGAGATGAGGGATATAAGACGATGATTTTAATTGAAAATGATTGGTTAAAGGTAGGTATAGAAAATAAAGGTGCAGAAGTACGTAAAGTTGAACATAAGAAAAATGAGTTAGACTATATGTGGACAGGGGACAGTGCCTACTGGGGACGTGTCTCTCCAGTATTATTTCCAATTGTAGGACGTTTAAAGGAAGATCAGTATCAAATCGATGGTCAAACTTATAATTTGCCACAGCATGGCTTCCTACGTGATGTTGAATTCGATGTAGATAATCATACAACAGAACAGGTTTCTTTTGTGTTTAAGTCTGCTGGACGTTTTCTACATATTTATCCTTACGAATTCAAAGCCACTATTTATTATATACTTAACGAGGATTCCCTTATTGTACGCTGGAAAATAGAAAACGATAGTAAGGAAGAGATGTACTTTTCTATTGGGGCACATCCTGCGTTTAAAATTCCACTTTTAGATAATGAAGCGATTGAGGACTACAGACTAGAGTTCACTCCTGCTCCAAATAAGACTGTACTTCAATATGAGTTAAAAGATGCTCTTATTCATGAGAAAGGAACTGCTAACGATATTGCCTCAATTTCTCTTACTGCTTCTCTATTTAAAAATGATGCTGTTATTTACAGTAATATTGATAACATCATACTGGCATCTAATAAATCAAGTCATGAAGTAGAAGTAGCATTTAATGGTTTCCCATTTGTGGGGATATGGTCAAAATATATCGAGACAGATGGTACTATGGCGCCATTTGTTTGCATTGAGCCTTGGTACGGCATTGCCGACACACATGATACATCAGGAAACATGAAGGAGAAATTTGGAGTGAATAGGCTTGAGGTTGGAAAAACATTTCAGGCTGAGTATGAGATGAAGTTTAAATAAGCGTACTGCCACACAGCCATCAAGTTATGATAACGGTTAATAACATAATATCAAGGTGATATTGTTTCCGTTTGAGTAAGTTTTCTTTTTTCATACTAGTCATGCATGTCCTTTTGAGATTACTTATAGATATGTTGAAGTTTTTAAGCCAAAACCAAATACTTTATCAAAAGGCTGTGTTCTGAAAATCACTACTTTCTGAACACGGCTTTTTGATTAATTTAGTCGATACTTATGTATTAATAACTGTTTGGAACTGCTTCGTAAATTAGTTATTCAAATAAAACCAGACTTCCCTATTTCCAAACTATAATACTTGCATTAGAACCTGTGTCGATACTAATATAAAATTAGGTATATTTTTATTGGGGAGATCTACAGATTAATACAAAGTAAGGTGATTATCATCAAAAATATAAAAAGTATCCTATTTTTTCTTCTCGGCTTCATAGCCTTAGGAATCGGGATTGCCGGGATTATACTACCTGTTTTACCAGGTGGTCCATTCCTTTTATTCGCTTCTTTTTGCTTTGCTAAAAGTTCCAAACGAATTGAAAATTGGTTTCAAAAAACCTCATTCTATAAAAAATATGTTATAAGATTTTATAAAAAAACAGGTATGACACGTAAAGAGAAAATTCGTATTAACTTGATTGCTGATGCTTTTATTATATTTTCCGTGTTTTATGTGAACATACTTCCGATTCAAATCCTTCTACTGATACTTGCCCTCTACAAACATTACTATTTTATAAAGAAAATCAAGACTATTAAATTAAAACAAGATGAAATTGTAAAAGAGTTTGGATAAGAAGTACAGGAGAGTTTGATAATACTCTCCTTTTTATTTTAATAAAGTCATGTAGTTTCTTAAATTTAAATCATACCGATTTTTATTCCTGAGTGTCTTCATCACTTTTATATTTTTAAAATATCACCAAGCTGACATTCTCAAACCTTACAAATCACCTCTAAAGTGGCTAATCGAATTGCTTTCGCCTTTCCATTTTTCAATATAGAAAGATTAGCCACCTCTCCGAAAGTTCTCTTACGCTCATTTTCCTTTTCGCCAACATCACATCGACATTGATTATAATTGTCATGTCAGCCACTTCAGACTATTAAATCATTCTCTGATTTTATATCGATAACTTTTTGTAAAAGTTTTTGAAGAACAGCAGCAAAGACCGCAATTACCATTGAAGCAAAAGTGAGCATTAATCCCAAGCTTATAAAACCTGTTATGTCTTCACCTTCACCCGCAATCAATATAAATCCAGATATTATTCCTACTACAATTAAGGTGCTGATAGTGATTGCACAGTATTTTATATACTTCTTCAAAGCTCTAACAGATAATTCCGAGAAAACTTTATTCTGATCAATATAGCTTAAAAGTTTTAAGGACTGATACAAGGCAAGGAAAAACGATGTTACTGTTATATATGAACCTATTAAAAAGGGATACTGCAAGTAAGCAGTCTCTGGATGTGCTGCTGCATCTTTAGTGGCTATCCAAGGCAACCAAAATATACACAAAGCAAGAACTGGAATTCCGATAATAAAAACAGCTATCTTTAAAAAGAGTGTTGAACTTTGTTTCATAAAAGCACCTCATTCATTTTATTTCTAGTGTGATTCTAACAAAGAATTTATTGAATTACAATAAATAATTATTGCTTATTATTTATTTTTTATTGCTAATGATTATATATTATTAATTTTATATAAAGATAAAAAGTATTTCTTATTAAAAAGAAATGCTCTATGATTTGTTCAACTAACCTGCTTTGTTAGCTCAATAAGCCTTACTCCATTAAGTGACTCTATACAAAAAGGCAGCGCCTTGAAGACGCTGCCTTTTTGTAGTTAAACTTATTGATGACGGAGAGCATTAATTTCTTCTTGGGTAAGACCTGTAAGGTCACTTATCGTTTCATTGTCTATCCCTTTATGAATCATGCCGAGAGCCATATTTTTAATGGTTTCCTTTCTTCCTTCTTCTCTACCTTTTTCTTTTCCTCTGCTCTCAGCTCGTTTCAATGCAGATTTTTCATCCAATAAGGCCTTTCTTCTCGCTTCATAAGCCAGTAGGACTTCTGGATCTTGACTAACACGTTCCCATTCATCTATTGCTTTCTTTAATACTTGATCTTCTTGCATCGCAATCTCCTCCAGTACTTGAGTGATTTCTTCATCTTCCGATGCTTCAAGTAATAATAACCATCTTACTAATTGATCTTCTCGTGGATCGACTTCTTTTCTACGCCACTTAATAAGCAGTTTAGGAAGTTCCATAAAATGAATTTCTAACATGTCCGTTAGTAACAATCTTTCTTCACGCTCATATAACTGAAAGATTGAATGATAATGATTGATATGAGACAAATAACGGAAGTTTACAATGTTAATGGTAATCGTTTGGCACAGCTCACCATAATCCATCCCTTCCTTCATCTGACTGCTATACATCTTAGACCAATAGTAAAGCGTTCTTTTTTCCATATCATGTTTATTATTCAATTGAATTTCAATGTTTATACGGGTTCCATCTTCTAGTTGAGCATGAACATCAAGAATGGATCGTTTATCTTCCTGGTTTTCTTTATTAAAATGTGGATCTAATAAGTGAACGGTCGTAATTTTCTTTTCTTCTGGTAAACGTAGAGCTGCATTTAAAAAAGCAGCTAAAATGGATTCATTTCCATGAGTCCCAAAAAGAGATTTAAAGGCAAAATCGACACGTAAATCTAATCGCTTTGTCATTATATCCTCCGTGATTTCTTCTTTTCTTTTAGTATAACATGAGTTTTGCTTTTTCCTCTTAAGTATACTTTTGCAGATAGTTTATTCCATAAATAAGTACTTAAGATATATAAATTTTGAATTTATGTAGGAAAAAGTTGAGACCAATGTAATTGCTTATAAGCATCCTTTAATATTTCTGGCTCCATAACAACAACTATATGACTATGGAAATACCTCTCCAAATATTTCCCTTTTTTGCTTCATAAAAAAAAGACAAACAGCCAATCATGTTATAGATGACATGGTTGGCTGTTTGCTTACTCAATATTCAAACTTCAAGAATTGATACTAATTAATAATATAACAAGTTGGAATAAGTATCAATAAGTGAAAATTCTGCATTAAATATTATAGTCAATCTGTTTTACTAGTTACCTCTCGAGGGACATGGTGTTGCCGTTGAAATAATGCCGTTTTAAGTCCTATTAGCGATAAAATAAAGGTAAGGACCCCAGCGAAAGTAAATATCAAAGCTACATCCATGTATTCAGCAATTATACCTGATACCATTCCTCCGAAAGGAAGGGCTAAGAAAGCCAACATACGAGTAGAACTAATAACGCGCCCAAGTAGAGAAGGTGGGACTACCTCTTGTCGCAAAGTAAACCAATTAATAGATAAAATGGTTACGGAACCAATTATGACTATTCGGCACATAATAAGGAGAATTACGATTCCTTGAGACATAGTTAAAGCTACCTGTCCTATTCCTATTATCAGCCCTGCTATAATAATAATATTGCCTCTAGGCATCTTATTTAATTTATTAGCTAGATAAATTGCTAAAAATGAGCCTAGTGTCTGTAATGAGAAGATTAACCCAACATATTGCGATGATAATTTTAAAGAATCCTTTAAATAAAACATGAATAAAGACTCCATTGCACCATAGCCAAGGTTGACCATAAAAATAAAAATGGTACCTATTAATATCTTCTTCGTTTTAAGGACATAGTTAATTCCTTCTTTAATAGAAGAAATGATCGAAGAACTTGAAGGACTACTTTTATACTTCTCATTTATAAAGCCAATAAATATGGCGGAAAGAAGATAGGTAACAAAATTTAAATATAATAAATTATGTATTCCAATTACAGCTATTAATACACCAGCTATAGAAGGGCCTATAAACGTGGTGATCGTTTCGGATAGTTTAAATAGTGAATTACCTTGAATTAAGTTTTCCCCTTTTAAAATCTCTGGCACTACAGATTCAAAACTTGGATGATAAAAGGCACTAACTGATGATAAACAAAAAGCTACAACATAAACTATCCATACTTCTAAAGAATTTGCCAGTGATGCAAGTGGTATGATTACTATTAAAACACTGGATATAATCTCTCCTATAAGTAAAATGTTTCTCTTACTTATTCGATCAGCAAAAGCTCCCCCCATCAAACTAAAGAGAACTTGAGGGGTTATTTCGAGAACAAATGTTAAAGCCATTAAACTAGGGGATTTAGTTAATTCATAAACTAATAAAGGCAAAGCCACTTGAAAAACGGAAGTGCCCAACTTACTAGTTGTGGCACTCAAAAATAACCATAAGAAATTTCTATTCTTCAATACTTGATAAGATTTCATACGTACTCCCTTCTCACATCAGATTACGAAGTAGCTGTTACTGATGTTGAGTTGCAAACTGAACACTCTTCTTGTTTTTCCCATTCAGAAATAGGATAGGTTTGATAAGTGAGGAAATTCAGTTCCATCATCTTTCCTAGAGAAGTAGGATGTTTAATTCCTGTGACAAGTCCTAAAAATTCATTGACCATAGCACCAGCTAACATAGCTACATTAGGACTAATAGCTGCATTATTTCTTTGGAAGTTTACTTGATTCATATTATTAAGCTGATCATTAACTTTCTCGTCACTAGCTATAACTGTGTGTTTATGACATTCTACACAACCTGTTTTCCCTGGAATAATTGAATAAAATCTCCCTCTCGTATTTAGTACTCCCCCAGAAACTAAAGGTTTACCTAACTTAACTACAGCCTCATTTACCCAATCCTGAATATATAGAGTAGGTTTGTCAGCTACACAAATAACATATTCGCTATCTTGAATATGATTCATAACATCCTCAGCACACTCTATACGCTTGTTTACAATATCTAATTTCACATTAGGATTAAATTTAGATATTCTTTTCTTTGCCATCTCAATTTTCAATTCGTCGATGTTTTCTTCAGAATATAATAACTGACGATTAAAATTACTTAATTCTAAAGTATCAAAATCTAGGGCCGTTATATTATGGAACCCTAATGCTGCTAGATGATAAAGAATTTGGCTTCCTAATCCACCTACACCTAGTAAAGCAATTTTAGTATTCATAACCTTTTCTTGAATATCAAATTTGCTGTCTTCTAGAGATGTAAACAATGAGAAGAAATTAAGATTTGCTTTATATCGCTCTTTTTCATATTCACCCATTAGAGTTGGAGTAATAGCATTGTCTTCTAAGTACTTTTCTTCATTTAATGATTGAATAGCCCCCTGCACTTCCTCAGCCGTGATATCAGGGTACTTTAAAATAACTTTTTCAATAATAGTTTCAATAGTATTTTCTCCATCAATTAATGAGATAAGATATTGAATACTGCCATTTGGATCCTCAATGACACCTGCTACTCCGTCTTCTTCACCAATATGTATTTCATTGTTTACAAAAAAGACTGGAATTGTTTCTTTAAATTTAGGTTTAATCATCTTATTGGTATCCTCCATTCTATTATAAACTTAATAAATAAGGAACTATCTTAATGATAGTTCCCCATTCTTGAAGTTTGAGTATTAAGTAATTATTAGCCTGGGAAGCTGTAAAGAACAGCAGCTTTTTTGCTAGTTTTTTTAACTTTAACCGACATATAGCACACCTCCAAATTAAGAAGATACACAAAGGTTAAAATTCTAATTATTCTGTAAATTCAGACTAAAAATGACATTAGCCTGGGAAGCTATAAAGGACAGCAGCTTTTTTGCTAGTTTTTTTAACTTTAACTGACATATGTAACACCTCCATATATTTGAAATTAAGTTCATTTTATTATGATAAAAAGAAAATTACAATAACTTTTTTAAAAAACATAAAACTAAAGTGTTAAAATTTGTAATCAATCCACCTATTATTATAGTATTTATAAATAAATACTTATTTTTTATATAAAGATAACCCTATGATAATCCATCCCTGTAATTAATTTAAAATTTCTAGTAATATTAATTATGAACATATTATCTAGGAAAGGGAGAAGTATAGTGAATACAATTGATTTTCTAGAGTTTAATCTCAAAGAAACAAGAAGAAGAAGTGAAATTGTGTGGAACGCAATTCCTGAGGAAAAACTTAATTGGAAGCCTGATGAAGAGGCCATGACGTGTATAGAAATGGTACGTCATGTGCTAGAAGCAGAGCATTATTATTGTTTAGCTATTAAAAATAAGGCTAGTATTGAAAACTTTGATTCCCCCTTTGATAAACGTCCTTTTATTTCAATTAAAGATGAATTAGATTTTGCGGAACCTTATCACAGAGAATTTATAAATAGTCTTCAATTTTTCTCTAGTGGAGATTTAGAGAATATTAAGATTGACCGTTCTGATGAGGGATACATACGTTCATTAGGCGATATGTTAATGCGTATTGCTTATCATGAAGCTGTTCATACTGGCCAACTTTTAGATTACCTTAGAACAATGGACGTTCCTAGACCTAAAATTTGGGATTGACCAAGAAAATCTCTATAACTTTAGTTATAGAGATTTTCCTATATCATAACTATTAGATAACTTATATTTAATTTTGATTAAATTCCATTCTATTAGCTAATTCCTTATATGAAATTGTACCCTCATTCATGTATTCAAGGTTACTGTCCTTCATAATGTGACGACTAATCTTTTTTAACAGGGTCACTGTTGCCCTAAAAGGGGCAGAACCACAGCTTACTCTTTCAATACCAATATTAGATAACTCTTCTAATGATGGGGAACCAGATTCAGCTAGTAGATTAATAGGACACGAAATCTCCTGTCTAAGTGTGTTAATAGAATCTATACCTCTCAATCCAGGGATAAATACGCAATCAGCTCCTGCTTCTTGATAAGCTCTTGTCCTCTTAATAGTGGATTTTAATCGTTCATTAGGATTACCAACATTTAACCAATATAAATCTGTTCGTGCATTAATAAATAAGGGCATATTCATAGATTGAGAGATTTCCTTAATTATCCCTATTTTCTCTAGCTGTAGAGAAAGATCTGTTATAGGGTTGTGAGAGTCCCCTGTTCCATCCTCAATGTTAATTGCTACTACCCCTGTTAGAATGATCTGTTTAATTTTCTCAGTTAATTCTTCACTACTTATTCCATATCCTCCTTCTATATCTGCACTTACAGGTACATTTACGGAGTTAACAATTAGCTTGAAGACACTTAACATCATTTCAAAAGGGATATTTTCCCCATCAGGATAGCCTAACGAGATTGAGATTCCTGCACTCGTAGTACCAATCGCTTGAAAACCTTCCTCCTGATAAACTCTCGCACTCATAGCATCCCATGCATTGGGTAATACAAAAGTAGAAGGTTGCTGATGAAGCTCTTTAAACTTCTGAAACTTTTCAAATCGAATTTGAGTATCCATGCAAAATTCCTCTCCCTTGTTATTCGATATAGTACCTATCGTTATATTAAGAATTATAAAATAAAATGAAAAATAACTCTGAACACACAATTTATTGCAAATAAACAAACTGTCCTACATCAAAAATAGTCCTAGATAACCTTTCACGAACACTTGGTAACTTAGCAGCTCCATTAGTTAATTATTAACTTGAATACTTAGAAGAAAAAGTAGAAGAAGCACATCACTTATTATTTAAAAATGAAATAATTATGTATGAAAATGATTATTATTATCAATAATATTAATAATCATTAATAAGGGCAACCATATGGAAGATGGTTACCCTTATTTATTAAGCTTCTGGTACAAATGTTTTGCAATCCGTTTCTTCACTGTTGGATGCTTGTTTGCCTTTATGACTTACTACATAAATAGCGTCAGCCTTACATTTATTCCCTTGTCCCCAGTACTTACAGTTGTTTACTTCACAAAGAACATCTTGAGCCATAATATTACACCTCCTACTTTGTTATGATTAACAAATTGTGGATTGTTGATACTAATCTTCTATATAGTTTTTTTATGAATCACAAGGTTCAAAAGTTTTACAGCCTGTTTCTTCGGCTTCAGATGTTTGTTTCCCCTCAAGATTTACAACGTAAATGAAATCAGCACTGCATTTGTTTCCATTCTCCCAATTCTTACAGGTATCTACCTCACACAATACACCAGTTGCCATCATATTCACCTCCCTTCAAATCTCATATAATTGGTTTATTAAAAGTTATTTCTACTCACCTAACAAAAAACCTTTTTAATATAAAAACTTGATTTATATAAATGGATACTCTGTGGCCTTTTGAACGAACTACTCAAGGTACGTAACATAAATTATCATCTTTAATATCTTCATATGTAACAGAAAACTCTCTACCTCACGGAAAGTTTTTCTATTTTTAACTGTACCCCCTATAGAAACTTAGTTAACATGTTGTTCGTTAGGAAAGTTGGGACTTTTCTAACTTCTTGGCCTTCAAAAAAACTTATAATATTTCCTTTCTCTTCTTATAAAAGATTCTATACATCGTTGAGTTAGCAAGCTCTTCTTCGTTCTCCAACACAAAAAGAGTGCATAAAAACCAAATGTTTTATGCACTCAATAAATATAGAAACTTCTTCTAATAATGTACAGGGACACGATCTAAATTCTTCTTTTTTGCGACATAATAACGGCTATAACTATCCAGAAGCTCATGTGTTTCTGGATTAATAATAATCGGTTTATCTACCGTTCCATTCTTCTCAATGCTTTCCTCTACTGCCTTTTGTTTCGCTATCCCTGGAGTAAATTGAAGAAAGGATTCTGGGACCTTAATATCATCTAAAGACATCCAATCCTTGGTCCCCTTTGGAACAAGAAGAGGCTTTTTCACTTTCACTTTTGTACTCTCTTCTTGATGTTTACTTTCTACCGATTTTTGAGCCCTTGAACCCTTTTTCGGTATTTGTTTCTTCTCTTTTGCTTTGTCCTCAATTTCTTGTATCTGCATACAGATAACGCCGATCTCACCTGTGCATTGCTCAAACGGAATATCAAAACAAGGTTCTCCTTGAACAACGAAACGCCGTTGAGAAAATTCCTCTTGGGTTATATTTAATTTATTAAATTGTTTTAGGCTCAACACAACGGTGTATGTAATCGCATTACTTTGAAAAGGAATTCCTTTGGGTGCATTTGGACTTCCCTTTTCCTCCATATCAAAAGCTAGATACTTACCATAGTCTTGAATTGAGCTAGTCGGACGGCCAGTTAAACTAATTTTTTGAGCCATCGTTCTCCCTCCTTCTATATATATATGTCTAGTATATATACCCTTATATACAATTGAATAGTGCCGAAATCCAAAAAACAACAGAAAAAAGTTATTATTCTATGTATTTATTAAATTTCCAAATCACTAATCTTTTTCCACTGAATATTCTTATTAATGAGCTTTTCCAGATTATATTTTCGAGTCATTTGTTTATGAAAAGAAAGCCAGGATTTCAATCTGTATTCCAAAAATTCTTGTTGTGATATTCTTTTTTCTTTTGCCATTTCATCAATCTTTTTCACCTCAACTAGACCTATATTTCTCACTTTAATCTCCATTCCATTCCTCTTCTCTCAACATTCAGTGCTCTACATTCGAAAAGATAGAAGAGCATAAGGGGTTTTTGCTATCACATAGGGTGATAGACTAGGCGAAGCCTAGTAAAACGGTGATATCAAAGAAAAGCGCTTAACGTCCCCTCGGCGTCCCCTCAAATTATGATGAGGTCCCCTCAGTGGCCCCCTTACGTCCCTTCAACGTCCCCTGGGTTTTAACGAGTAGGGACTAAATTTTTCTCTTTTTCGTTTAACTTTCTGAGCTTTTCCTTCAATAGTTTCTTCTCTTCTTTATAGAAATTAATGCCCTCTTCTTTCATCCAAATCTTATCCTCCTTTAGCAAATTTTGAGTTTCTGTTTCAACTTTTTTTATATCTATTTGATACTCCCTATCGGCTTTAAATTCGCCGATTTCTTTTCCTAAAGCTCTCTGATTTTCCACCTCAATTGCAATAGAAATTTTATAATATTTTATTTTCATTTTGTTAAATGTCATCCACTAATAACTTGTAAGCTTGCCTATTTTGAGATGACTTTTCCGGACTCGTAGGCGTTTTTGTTTGACCGGTAGAGATTGTCTGAATGAGTTTATCTTGTGACTCTTCTCCCTCTATTTTCACTTCATTTCCCGCAACATCCACGCTTTCTGCTTCCATCAGTTTTGATATAAAGCAAGGGCTAAGACTTCCTAATTTAAAGTTAAGTATTTCGCCCTTACCACGTACATGACACAAGACTTTAATCAGTATGTCTACCCTTGAATGGACTTTTTCTAGACTTAAAATTAAATTCTTCTCCACTTTATTCATTCAACTTTTTCATCTTATCCCCTTATAAAAAATAGCCCTCACATAATGTGAGGGCTATACTATATTCCTTAAAATTCATCAAAAAATTGATTTCGGGTTAACCTTTTGATAATTAACTTTACTTTTAGCTTCTGGTTTATTCGTTTCTTCACTTACACGACGTTCATCTCGTACAGAGGAAGACGGCTTCTCAGGCATAGACGAAATTTCACCTGGAGATCCTACCGAAAGGATACTCTCCTTTACCGTTAAGGCCTCTTTTCCTCTAAGCGCTTCTAAAATAAACATATCTCGACTCATTTCTTTATCGACATGATGATTTAAAACGCTCTCCGTTCCATACAACTCAATCATATGGTACACAATCTTACGTAAAGAAAGCGCAATATTATCCTGATTTTCAAACCATTCATAAAACTCATCGGTCTCGTTGCTTTTAAACTTCCAATTGTACTGTGTTTTTCTCTTCTTTTCATTCGTCATATGCTTACATCACCACAGTTTCTTCATATTCTTCTGTAAATAGCATGTTGCGATTTAAGATATCTAATCCTTTCACGTTCATATCAACTGCATATTGTGCGGGGATCCAAAGGACTTTTGCATCTACGGAATCTGCAAATTCTTTTAGATACTTATATATATCTTCTTTAAACTCAATAGAACCTCCACCATAGCAAGCTAGATATTCCGGTTCACTAGAGAGTGTTGTCGTATATTTACGTTCTACATCTTCCAGGATGAAATCCACTTGATTGATACGAGCCTCACGCAAGTAATGAACAGCTAAATCATGATCCTTTGGATACTCATCTGGTCGCTCAATGTATTTCGCAAATTGCTGACGATTAATATTAAGACCTTTACGTTCTTCTTTCATTAATTGAATCGCTTCTTCTACCGCATGTCCCACTCCTCGTCTTTCTCCTGTACATTGTTCTGGTTGTGGATTCACTCCTACGGAATAAATATACTCCGTTGTGCCACTTCCAATATCAATATGCATAATCTTCGAGTTCATAAAGTAAGAACCATCAATACCCTTCATTCCATATTCTTTACAAAACTCTTGAAACATATCATTTGGCGCTTCAAAGATGGCGTATAACGCTGGAATTCCCTCCTTCGTCACCTTTACTTGTGAGAAGTTTAGCTCTACCGTTACTTGCTCTTGACCGACATACACAATCACTACATGAGAAGTATCCATAAAACGTTCTTCTAATTGCTTCGCTGTCTCCACATTATGTTGACTCGCTGGAATGGCGCTACTCATGCCGACTTCCACTTTTAATGATTGAGGAAGTTCCCCTTCTTCTTCATATTGTTTCTGTACAGCTCTTGCTGCAGCATAACCTAACGTATTAATTAAAGGTAAATCACTACTATGCTTTTCATGAACGGCGATATCCATGTTACTTACGCCTTCTGTCGTTTGAATTGCTCGTTCTCCAATCATATATAAACCATCACGACGAATAGATAAGCTCGAAATATGTACAAGTAATTGATCAATGAGGTTCGTTACGTTCTTTTTTATGTCATTCTCATGAACGGAAGGTTTTCGGTTAATTCGCTTATAAGCACTCGGAATTTTCACTACTTGTTCCATTCCTGGTTCAAGAATTTTCATTTTGTCATTTCCAATATCGTTCGCAAGGATTAATTTCATTATTAAATCCACTCCTTTTTTGTTATCTTATATCAATTTTATCATAAATTATATAAAAATATAATAATAATTATATAAAATGATAACCAAAAAGAGACTCGAAGTAATGAGAGAAGAAAATGAATTTTTTTATATATAAAATATATAATTAAAACATCTTTATTATATTAATTTAATTAAAAATAATATATCTATACACTGAACACTTCTTTTTATAAGAAAACAAAGACTTAATGAATTGTTTTTATATAAAAATCATATAAATCAGACTAAAATAACAAATTTGCATACCACCTTATTATTTAGTTGATCCAAAATTAAATTTTGTAGCAGAAACTATAATGAGGTAAAACACGGTATAAAAAACTATATAACGCGTATTTTTTCAAAAGAATTTATGAAATAGATATTTTAATCGATTTTAAGTGGCGTCGTATCTCTCGTAACGCCATAAGAGCTTATAAACGTTGATAATAAAGGGTTTTTCACAATACATTTTCTTTTGTGACGCTATCCGTTATAGCCTTTATCACCTGTTTATAGCGTTTCCTACAGCGTTATAAATAAGCAAGTACAGGATATCCTAACTTATTTAAATTTAGTTGTCTTTATCTATTTATCTAGTGTATTTATGTTCAAATTTAATTAAAACATTTATAAAAATAAGCTCTGATCTATTATTTTTAATGAGCATAGTTCCAAACTTAGACAAAGGTATTATTTACATCGTCCAGAATTAAAACTAATAGAAAGTATTGTCACATCATAAAACACGTTATACCAAACTATATAACGCGTATTTTTTCAGAAGCATCTATGAAATAGATATTTTAATCAGTGTTATATTTACCGTAACGCTATAAGAGCTTATAAACATTGATAATAAAGGGTTTATATAATACATTTTCTTTTTGTGACGCTACCCGTTATAGTCTTCACAACCTATTTATAGCGTTTTATACAGCGTTATAAATAAGTCAACACTGTATAGCCTCACTTATTTAAATTTGGTTACCTTTTATCTATCTCTACATTGTATTTATGTTCAAATTTAGTTAAAACGTTTATAATTATAATATCTGATCTATTATTTTTATAAGTATAGTTCCAAACTTAGATAAAAGTGTTATTTAGATCGTCTAAAATTAAAACTAATAGAAAGTATTGTTGTCTCATACAAAACTACATAACGCGTATTTTTCAAAAGCATCTATGAAATAGATATTTTAATTATTTTTAAACAGCGTTATATTTCTTATAGCACCATAAGGACTTATAAACATTGATAATAAAGGATTTCTAACAATACAAAAACCTCTTGTGACGCTATCCGTTACAAACTACATAACTTATTTATAACGTTTTATACAGCGTTATAAATAGAATAATTGAACACATTTTAAGCATGAAAAAACTAAGAAAAATAAATTATTTTTGATAATTGAATTACATTATAAGAATGGAGGAATATACTATGGAAAACAGTACAATTGACCAAGAAAAGGCTTACTGGACAAGAGAAGTAGCCGAATTATTAGATATAAAAGAGGGAACAGTGCGTAAGTACGCTCGTCTTATGGAGGAAAACGGGTATAATTTTCATAGAAACGAGCACGATCAACGTGGTTTTTTCGAAAGAGATATTTTACTTATGAAACGCATCAAAGCTCTTAGCAAAACAAAAGGTGTGACGCTAGAAGATGCTGTAAATACTGTTACAAAAGGAATTTCGGTGCCAGAAAGAGAGCCTATGACGCATACCGTCATGAATCTTCAAGAGGAATTAGAGCGTTCTATAGAACGTCATAAACAAACTATGGAAGCTTTTATTGAACTAAAAAATGAAAATACAGAGATGAAGGAATTGTTAATTAACTTGTCAGAACAGATGAAACAACAACAGACATATATTGAGAATAGTTTAGAGAAAAGGGATCAAGTTTTGTTAGAATCTATCCAGAAGACTTTAGAAAAGAGAAAAGAAGAAGAGAGTACTGGATGGTTTAAAAAATTATTCAAGTCTAAATAAGCATTTACTATTTACTGATGGAGACTTATAAAGCATGAGGAGACTGTTTTCATATTTACATTTAACAGGTTAGTCTTTCCTCAGTGTTTAAATAATATGACTGCTTAAAAGGCATAGAAATCTTAAAAGATTTTTTATGTCTTTTAACTGCTTTATTAGTACGAGACAAAAAAGGGAATAGGTAGATAAGCATCCTTATAACTTACTTTTTCATCTTCAATCCAAAGTGAGTTATTGATTTCAAAAATCAAATTTATCATCAGGAGCATTAAGTATATGTCCATTAATGGTTACTGTATTGTTATCTATCCATTTAATATCTGCAGTGTCCTCGCGATAATTCCAGTAAATATTTTTTGCCTTTATTGTTAAATACTAATTCACCACGTACAGCAAATGAAGTTGTAGCACCTCCAATTGTTACATATGCTTTTAAAGTATACACTCCATCAGGAGACTTTTTCTCTGAGAGATAATCTCCTGTGGGCAATCTATCCATATCCTATAAAGCCAATAAACAATAGGAAACCAAAGAAAAATACTTTCAATCTCTTTTACAGCCTTTTCTCTTACTATTTATCAAATTAGTACCCAAAGAATTTTCCTTAGATAAAGCAGGTATGTAGTAGGGGGGATAACCTATTGCTTTAGTTAAGTATATAACGCTAAAATGGCTTTCATTTTTGCTATCTCATCTTCTGGTGACATTTCATACATATCTTGCGCTTGTGATTCTTTTTCTACTAAAACTTCTTTCTTTTGTTGCTCTTGGAACCAATCAGGTAACATTTCCTTACGAACAATCTTACGTGATGATGTTACAGAATCTAGGTTATTATTTGGATTTTCTGTTTGAACTAAATCATTAAACTTATTCAAAGCGATACTATATACTAATTTACATTGCTCCTCAAAACTCATAGAACGTGTTTTTATGTATGTAAAAAGAATTTGAATAGATTCATAAGCTATGGAATGAATATTCTTCTTTGAAAGAGTTATAGATAAAGATTGACCTACTTTTCTAGAAGCCAAACGAATACGTAAATAAAGATCTCTTAAAGAATCTTTAAACACATCTTTAAAGGTTTGATTAATTAATTTTGGGACTCCTTTAATGAAAGGAATGGTTTTGCACATAAAATGATCTTTAATATAATTATTAGGTAAATAATAGGTAGAAACTTTTTTGGCCTCTTCATTCTTACTCTCACAAGGGTTTTCAGCATTTTCTGCTTGGACATCTGTTTGGACATTAAAGTCAAAATACTGTTGCCAGTGTTCAAAATAAGGGTGATTTACGAAGAAATAAACGGCTGCACCTCGACCATTATGTTTAGAAGAAGAACGATGAGCCTTCACAATCTTCCCAGCTTTTTCTAAGGCTTTCATAACACGACGAATCGTACGAGTAGAAATATTGTGTTTCTCAGCAAAATAGGTGTCTTTGGCATACACAAAGCCTTTATCCGTTGCTAAAAAGCAAATCATATCAATAGCATCACGTGTTTCTAATTTCAAACGAGCAAAAGCATCTCCAAAGACAGATTCTACAATTTCTAATAATTTATATTTCATTTGTTTCTGTTGATCTTTTGTTTTTATGTAAGATTCATAGTTTTGCATACGGGCAAAATCATCACTAAAGATTAACATATTTTTTCTCTCCTCTTTTCTTGCGGAAAAAGAAAAAGGACATGTTTACCGTTTGAAAATCCGGTAAACACACCCTTTAATAAAGAGAGTACAATAAACCCTTGCAATAATTAAAGTTTTACTGTAAAATGCAGATAGAAACTTTAATTATGTGAACAAGGTTTGAGGTAAGTGTTTACCGTGGTGCGACACGGTAAGCCGTCGCAGGATGCTTCCAACATCGCTGCGATTGCCTTGAACCTTTTTTCTGTTCCGAACTGTCTAATTGCTGTTATTATAGCAAACTATGGCAATGAACACAATGTCAATTCGACCTAATTTTGGTCAAATCCCTTTAAAAAGATATTATTTTTTTGTATAATATTTTCTTTTAGAACATAGTTCTTAAAGAAAAATAAAGTGTGATAAGGGCTGCTTAGTTGAGATTTGTCCCTATTAATATCTATACCGTTTGTAAGTTCTATAAAAAATAATTTTCAATATCTTCGATTGTTAGAATCTCTGCATTAACTTTATACTCTTTGCACCAAGTTAAGATTTTGTCTTTTCTCACTTGAGTAGTCGTATAAAAGATTAATAAGGCTTGCTGTTCTCCTAGAGCTTGAAAGAGGGAACGATACAGTTTAATTTTCTTCTTATTTTCGAGCATCTTCTGTTTGAGATCCACTTCCACAAAACAAATGACACCGTGAAGGGAAAAGCGAGCATCACAAATGAGCTTATACCTTTCTCCTTGAATCCTCCATTCATTAGGTCGTTCTACTTTCCAATCTTTTGGACAACCATAATACAAGTAAATATCATTCCGTCTCACTTTATGTTCAAGCTGGATTAAAGAAGGTTTGGTTTTCTCTGATCCAATATGTTGGCGTCCTTTCTTTGATAAATAATAGATGTTTTCATGAAGACGTTTGTGGTTTAAAAAGGGAATCATGTTATACAGAACACGGTTTGCATTACGTACACTCTTCAATTGGAAGAGGTATTGTAGTTGAGACCGACTCATACATTCCAACTTATCCAAGACGTACATAATCTTCTCCTGTCTCGTTTGGCACAGCTGTTTGTTTTGCAACTTCATACCCTCCAATCCGTTTCCATATCTCATCATGAGTAAGGTATGGGACTTGCACTTCCTTAATCTCGTGGGTTTTAATCAGTGCACGCCCTTTAATATCCGAAGGTAAGGCTTCAGCTCCATAGGAATCAATAGCCACTTTAGACGCATAATCACTTCCTAAGCGAAAACTAATCTTTAAATCCGCATTTTGCTTGATAGAACCGTTCAACACATTTGAGGTAGGGTATTGGGTTCCATAGACCAATCGAACGCCTAAAGCGCCTCCTATGCGTGCAATTTCACTAAGTATAGATTGACAGTGTGCTAAATGTTTCTTTTCTTCTTTCTCCATAAATTTTTCCGGCATGAGTTGGGCTGCTTCATCAATCAAAACAAAAAGACGTTGAGAGAGGGGAGTGTCTACAATATTAGACCATTCTTGGCGCTTAAAACGTTCCATTCGTTCCTCCATATCCTTCTGTATCTGTTTTAAGACATATAAGGCCTCCCTTGGATTATTAGCAACCCATTTCACTTGTTGAAGATTCTTATACCGGTTAAACTCTAATCCGCCCTTTAAGTCGATAATAATGAATTGAGCATCCCAGGGATGATGTTCAATAAGATACGCCATCATCACTTTCATCATCACTGTTTTTCCAAAGCGAGTCGTTCCGGAAATCGTGGTATGCGGTGTATGGTCAAAATGATGAAAATGCCATCCCTGATGGTTTTTCCCTAATGGAACCATCCATCCTTTTCGATGTGGAACGTCTTGATAAGACACATACGAAGGCATTTTATGTTTGGAAATCTCAATGATGAGCCATTTCTTGAACGATATGTTCACTTCTTGATCTAAGGTGACGGATAAAATCTGTTGTAACGTTCGTAAGGTTTTTTCTTCTAAAGCTAAAGGTGTACGGTAAATCAGCTTCATTTGTTTCGTACTTTTGCATTCTCGAACAAGCTGAGGATACCGGTTGTTTTTGCCATCTTTGAAGTGAATATGATATTGCTCAAAAATCTGCTGGACGATCCGATGTTCCTCGCTGAATGTATTTTTGCCAAACCACAAAGCAGCAGCCCCCGTTAAAAGGGGAATCGTTATGAGCTCCCACATCGTTCTCACTCCTTCTTTTTATCTTCTATAGATAGTTCCTCGAAAAAGGAAGCTTCTAAATCCCTTCCTTATCGTAATGATCCTATTCCTTTTCCTCTTCTAGGCTGGTTGGAACCCTAGTCATAAGAAAGGAAGGAAAGAGGACAACGTATATAAAAAATAGAGTAAGCTACCCATGATACCAATATTCATTCCAACGTGCATGATCATTCTTACTTTTGATTTGTCGACCCATCCTTTTTTCTCCGCATAGATCACTGTAAATAACACCATGCTTGTTCCCATGACTGTAATCATATAGACCTCCTTATAAGTTGGTATAGTCGATTGTATGTTGCATGGCTTGTTCAACTTATCTTGTCCCTATAATTTCTTCCACTAGAGTTGCGAATTCCATGTATAAGAGTGGAAAAAAATGTACATAATGCTTGATAACCAAGAATAAAATGGAGTGAACGAAATGAGTGGCAAACAGAGAGGGAAGTTAGGGAAATGGCTTGATAAGAGAGGAATTAAACAGGAATGGTTAGTGAAGGAGACCAATCTAGCTCGTAATACAATTAGTGATATCTGCAAAGGAAGAAGAACTCCTACAACTCCTACACTAAAGAAACTCATGAAAGCACTTAGAAAAGTAGATCGTAATGCTAAAGTGGATGACTTTTTTGATATTTAACATGACAGACTGGAATATTGTCGTGAAAAAAAGAATAGTTATATGTCATAAATATACTTAAGACCGCCTTATATACTAATGGATATTGGGCGGTCTTTGCTATGAGTATGACTATTTTCTAAAAGAGACTATTTATATAGAGTACTAGCACTTGGTTTATATGCTAAAGAGAACTAGAAGTATGACAAAGGCGTTTGTAGAAGGTGTAAGGAATACTCCAGCAATCATTAGCTGTTATCCCAAAGAAATCGATTTTTTATTTTACCTCTAAAAGCGATAGAGAATTTTTCTAATGACCTAGGTCATACTAAAAGAAAAAGAGTGATGGATAGGTTATAAACAATATTTCTAGCAAAGCATAGGAGGAAAAAATGAAGCAAACCATTGCAGACTTATTGATTGAATCGTTATTACAAGCTGGAGTTAAACGAATTTACGGAATCGTAGGGGATTCACTAAATGCTGTTTTAGATTCTATAAGACGTTCCGAAAAAATTGAATGGATTGGCGTTCGTCACGAGGAGGTTGCAACCTTTGCTGCTGGTTCTGATTCTCTGCTCGGTGAAAGCATTGCCGTTTGTGCAGGAAGTAGTGGTCCTGGGAACCTTCACCTAATCAATGGATTATACGATTGTCATCGTAGTCGGATTCCTGTTTTAGCTATTGCTGCCCATATCCCAAGTAACGAAATTGGAAGTGAATATTTTCAACAGACACATCCAGAGCAACTTTTTAAGGAGTGTAGTCATTTCAGTGAGGTTATAACGAGACCGGAACAGATGCCTCGTTTAGTAACAATTGCATTGCAGCATGCTATCTCTAAACAAGGGGTTTCAGTTCTTGTTCTCCCTGGTGACGTCGCAGCATTATCTGATGAAGAATCTGTCCCAGAACAAGTGATGCATGTGACCCAACCAGTCATTCGACCATCTGATACTGAACTAAAGAAGCTTGCTGAATACCTTAATAACGGAAAGAAAATCACACTGTTATGTGGGGCTGGTTGTGAAGGGGCACATGAACCGTTAATGCAGTTGTGTGATAAACTACAGTCTCCTATGGTTATCGCCCTTAGAGGGAAAGAACACCTTGAATATGATAACCCTTACTCCGTTGGCTTGACGGGTCTCATCGGCTATTCATCAGGGTTGCATGCTATGATGGATTGCGATGTATTGTTAATGCTTGGTACTGACTTTCCGTACAGACAATTCTTCCCTAAGAAAGCTGTCATTCTTCAAGTAGATATTCGTCCCGAGCATCTTGGACGCCGAGCTGCTTTAACCCTAGGTCTTTGTGGTGATATTAAGTATACAGTTGAATCATTACTTCCTTATCTAACCGAACAGCATGATTCCCATCATCTAGATAAATTTGTATCAGATTATCAGGACGTTCGTAAAGATCTTGATAAACTCGCAATTGGAAAACCAGGTCACACACCGATCCACCCTCAATACCTCACAAAAATTGTAAGTGACCTTGCTGATGAGGATGCTGTATTTACATGTGATGTTGGAACGCCAACCTTATGGGCCGCCCGTTACCTTGAAATGAATGGGAAAAGAAGGCTACTTGGTTCATTCAACCATGGAACAATGGCAAATGCGATGCCGCAAGCTATCGGAGCACAATGTGCAAATCCAGGCAGACAAGTGATTGCCCTATCAGGTGATGGTGGCCTCTCCATGTTAATGGGAGATTTGTTAACACTGCGTCAGCACAAATTACCGGTCAAGATTATTGTATTTAATAATAGCTCTTTGAGTTTTGTGGAACTTGAAATGAAAGCTGCTGGTTATTTGGAGACTGGAACGGGGTTAGAAAACCCTAATTTAGCGTCTGTAGCACAAGCTATGGGGATTGAAGGAATCCGCGTAGAGGATCCAGCTGATCTTGAAGATTCCATAAAACAAGCTTTTCAACATAAGGGACCGGTTTTATTAGATGTTCTTGTCAACCGTCAGGAGTTGGCCCTTCCTCCTAAAATTAAATTTGAGCAAGCTAATGGATTCACACTCTGGATGCTTAAAGCCGTTCTTAATGGAAACGGCAATAAACTGGTGGAACTTGCTAAAAGCAATTTATTCCGATAGATGTTTCTTGTTCAAAGAAGAAAGGCATTGGTTCATCTCTAACACTACGTGAACAATTAACAAAGCCTTGAATAAAAAAGACCCGTTAAAAAGTCTCTAGTTTTACTAGAGTTTTTAACGGGTCTCTTAATCGATTAATTTAGATTTTCATAATACCACCAGTGCTAGCAGATGTAACAAGCTTAGAGTAACGAGCTAAATAGCCTGTTTTAACTTTTGGTTCAAAGCCTTTCCAGTTTGCTTTTCGTTGCTTCCACTCTTCCTCAGAAACTTGAACGTCCATTGTGCGCTTTTCAATGTCAATGACAATATGATCACCGTTTTGAACAAATGCAAGTGGTCCACCTTCTGCTGCTTCTGGTGAAGCATGGCCGATAGATAGACCGCGGGAAGCACCTGAAAAACGTCCGTCTGTTACAAGCGCTACTTTTGCGCCTAAGCCCATACCCATAATTTGGGAAGTTGGTGCTAACATTTCCGGCATACCCGGTCCACCTTTTGGACCCTCATAACGAATGACAACAACATGTCCTTCTTTGACTTGTCCCCCGGCAATACCTGCTAAAGCCTCATCCTGTGAGTCAAAGACAATCGCTGGTCCCTCATGAGAAGTAATTCCGCCTTGGACACCACCTGTTTTGATAATTGCGCCATCTGGAGCAAGGTTACCAAATAACACCGCAAGTCCACCCTTTTCTGAGAACGGATTATCAATTGAATGAATAACATTATTATCTTTCACATCACAACCAGCGATGTTTTCCCCAAGTGTTTTTCCTGTTACCGTCATGACGTCAAGGTGAAGTGTACCTTCTTTTTTGGATAATTCATTTAATGCAGCAGATACTCCACCTGCTTCATGTAAATCTTCAATGTGTACATCTGATGCTGGCGCAAGCTTTGAAAGATGCGGCACACGCGCTGCTACTTCATTGATTCGTTCAAGCGGATAGTCTATACCTGCTTCGTTTGCAAGAGCAAGCGTATGTAAAACTGTATTTGTTGATCCACCAAGTGCCATGTCAAGGGCAAATGCGTTATCAATTGCTTTCTCTGTCACAATATCACGCGGCTTTAAATCTAAATCAATTAACTTCATTAACTGAGTAGCTGAGCGTTTAACAAATTCTTTACGCTCTGGTGCCACTGCTAAAATCGTTCCGTTTCCTGGTAGAGCAATTCCAAGTGCCTCTGCTAAGCAGTTCATAGAGTTAGCAGTAAACATTCCAGAACAAGATCCACATGTTGGACATCCAAACTGCTCAAGCTCTAGAAGACCTTTCTCATCAAGGTTCCCTGACTGATAAGCACCCACCCCTTCAAATACAGAAGAAAGAGAGATTTTTCGGCCATCACTTGTACGTCCAGCTGCCATTGGACCACCACTAACAAAAATCGTCGGAATATTTAAGCGCATAGCTGCCATCATCATGCCTGGTGTAATTTTATCACAGTTTGGAATACAGACCATTCCATCAAACCAGTGTGCTGATACAACTGTCTCCACGGAATCAGCAATAATTTCACGACTTGGTAATGAGTAGCGCATCCCAATATGCCCCATCGCAATACCATCATCTACACCAATTGTGTTCATTTCAAACGGAACACCACCAGCTTCACGAATTGCTTCTTTTACAATCTTCCCAAACTCTTGTAAATGTACATGTCCAGGAACAATATCAATATATGAATTGACAACAGCAATGAATGGTTTGTTAAAATCCTCTTCTTTTACGCCAGCAGCGCGAAGCAAGCTTCTATGCGGTGCTCGGTCAAATCCTTTTTTAATCATATTACTGCGTAGTTCTGCCAAAATAAATCCCTCCATCTAAGTCTCACTATGATGACTATAAATTTAAACTTTTCAATATTGTAACACTATTCTCAATATAATTGTATCCTTAATAACACTGTTATGTAATTTATTAAGTTTCTTTTAAATAGATATTAGGATTTCGATAGTTTAAAAAATGTCACGGAAATAAGCATATATAAGTCAGTTTACTGATTTCTTAAGATGTAGTGATTGAAAACCTCTGTATGTTGGAAAAGAATACAGTTAGACTTTAAAATCTGTGCGTAAGAATATATATAAAATAAAAAGCGCAAACTCGTTGTTACTGAACGGGTTTGTGCTTTTTACTTCCGTAAACATGTTTTGTGGTGCGACAAGAAGTCGCTT